>CAVUCH010000014.1:0-63963 GCA_963739995.1 Vicinamibacteria bacterium
GGTGACGGCACGAACTCCGCGGCTGACGATCTCCCCCTTCAGGCCGTAGAGAGTCTCAACATCGAAGCCTGTCAAGCCGGCGAACGGAATGCCCTCGGCCACGGCAATGACGTTGCGCCGCGTGAACGGGCTGAACTCGTCCAACCCATACCGCCGGCCGGGGGCGTACGTCCGCACGTACCCACGGCTCAGACCGCCGCTGTAGGTCAGCGAGTGCTTGATCTTCCCGACGCCCCACCCTTCGTGGTACAGCATCAGGTTGTTGACGACGCTGCGAATCGTCAGCTCGCTGTTCTCTTCGATCGGGTAATCCTTCAGGTTCTCGTCCCCGCCGTCGCCGTCGATCACAAAGCGCCAGTCCGGATAGCGCTCGCGGATGCCGCGCGCCAGCAGCAGGCCCATGGCGGCGCATTCGACATCGAGCGGCTTGTAGTCCTCGAGCGTGCGCAGTGTGTCGTCCAGATCGAGATCCGCCGGGTCTGCCGAAATCTCCTCGAGGAACATCGCCAATCCAAGCGCGTCGAGAAACGCGCGCGCCTGATCCAGGTCGCGGCCGCCGCCGAGGTTGAGCGTGAACGCCTTCAGCCGTGCCGGCGACAGCCCGAGTGCACGCATCGCGTGATACGTGACCAGGAAAACCGCACCGCTGTCGATCCCGCCTGAAAAGGCGACGCCAATCGGCTCGCCGTGCCCGGTCCGCTCGATTCGCGAGAGCCAGTTCGTCACCTCTCGGGCGAGGGCACCTACATACTGCCGGCCGATCTCGTCGAGGTCCGGCGGCAGTACCTCCCGGGCGGGGGTGAAGAACCGCGCGTACGCGGGATCGGGATCCGGGCAGCCCACGAGCCGCAATTCGACCACGTAATGCGCGGGGGCCATGCGCGTGTAGCTCGGATGGAACTGGTCGGCCAGCCCCTCGCCGGCGAGTGCCCGCTGCAGCGTGTCGATGCGATCGGCGACGAACAACGCCGGGCCTTCCTGTCGCTTGGCCAGGAAGTAGCGCATGGGACGATCGAGCGTGCGCGCCAGGCGCACCGTGATGCCGTCCCTGGCGACGATCGCGAACGATCCCTCGATGCTCGCGACCGATGCTGCGTCGCCCGAGAGCACCCGTTGGCGAGCCTCCTCGAGCGTCATGTTTTCGATCGCGTTCAGGGCAGGATCCAGCAGATCGACCACGCGCTCGACGTGTTGCAGCATGAGGCGATCTTAATCCAGCACCCCGTTCAGACTCTTTAGTGCAAATGCGTTAGACGGCCCCTGTCCGACACGTTATGGATTGGCCAGCAGCCGCGTGCCATACTCGGCGATCAGCTGAACGGACGACGGCCTCGACCTCCCTGGCGGCGTGCGCCCGCCACGCCCGCCGGCAGCCTGTGCTCTCGGTAGCTGCACCATCGCGACACAATGCAGGCACTGTCACGCCGGCCGACCTCTCATCTCATCGCGCTGGTCGGACCCGCGATGATCGTCGGAGTCTGGGCGCTCGTCGCGTCGCTGAAGGTCTTTCCCGAGTCGCTCTTCCCTCATCCGCTCGACGTGGGGCGCGGCCTGGTCAGCGAACTCCAGAGCGGCCGTCTCGTGAGGGACGCGATCGCGTCGCTGTTCCGGGTATCCGTCGGGTTCCTGCTGGCGGTCGCGGTGGGAGTGCCGCTCGGCCTGCTGGTGGGTCACTCCGTGCGCTTGCGCGAGGCGTTGCTGCCGACCGTGAACTTCTTCCGCAGCCTTTCGCCCCTCGCATGGATCCCGTTCGCGATTCTATGGCTCGGGATCGGTGACCCGCCCGCCATCTTCCTGATCTTCATGGCGGCCGTGTTCCCGATCGTGCTGTCGACCAGCGCCGCCGTCGCCAGCATCCCCAGCGTGTACTTCCGGGTGGGGCGCGATCTGGGGCTGGACGGGTTCGACCTGCTGCGCCAGGTGACGCTGCCTGCCATCGCGCCGCAGGTCATCACGGCGCTGCGCGTCACGGCCGGTCTGTCGTGGCTGGTGGTCGTGGCGGCGGAGATGCTCGCGGGGACCGACGGCCTCGGCTTCGCGGTGTGGGACGCGCGCAACGGGCTGCGCATCGACCTGCTCGGCGCGGCGATGACCGTCATCGGGCTCATTGGCGTGGCGATCGATCGACTGCTCGTCCGCCTCATGGCGATGCCGAGCGTCCGCTGGGGATACGAGAGATGAGCCCGGTGGGCGCACGCCCGCTGCTGTCGTTGGCCGGGGTCAGCCATCGTTTCGGCGGCGTCGAGGCCGTGGCCGACGTGTCCTTCTCTGTGGCACATGGCGAGTTCGTCGCCCTGGTCGGACCGTCCGGCTGCGGGAAATCCACGCTGCTCAACCTGTGCTCCGGATGGCTGCAGCCTACCTCGGGCCAGGTCGATCGACCCGAGCGGCTGCGCATGGTGTTTCAGCAGGACGGCCTCTTCCCGTGGATGACGGTCGGCGAGAACATCGATTTGGGTCTGCGGCACCTGGCCGACGCGGCGGCACGCCGGAGCCGCCGGGAGACGCTCCTGGACCTCGTTCGCCTGGGCACGTTCGCGTCGCACTATCCTCACCAGCTCTCCGGGGGCATGCGTCAGCGCGTCGAGTTGGCCCGCGCCCTCGGCGGGGACACGGACCTGCTGTTGATGGACGAGCCGTTCTCCTCGCTCGACTACCTCTCGCGGCTGCGGATGCGTCTCGAGCTCGCGCGCCTGCTGCAGTTGCAGCCGCGCACCGTGCTGCTGGTCACGCACGACATCGAGGAGGCCGCGCAGCTCGCCGACCGTGTGCTCGTGCTGTCCGATCGTCCCGGGCGCGTGCGCAACCAGGTGCGGCTCTCGGCGGCGCGTCCCCGCGACCCGACGCAGCCTGACGTCGTGCGCGCGGTGCACCGCATCCTGACCGACCTGGGGCTCGAAACGGATGTTCCAGCCCTGACCACGGCCATCCGTGAGGAGTTGTCATGATCCGTTCCCCGTTCCTGCGCTGGGGCCTTGGCGCGATTGTGGCCGTGGCTGTGCTCGGAGTGCTCCGTTACCGCATGTTCGAACCCGCAGAGGACGACGCTCACGTCGCCAAGTCGTCATCCAGGCGTGAAGTGCTGACGGTCGGCTTCCTGCCGGTCACCTGCCACTTGACGTGCCCGGTCACCGACTTCGCGTCCAAGACGAGCCCGTCCACGCGGTTCGAGTCACAGCGCTTCACCGACTTCCCCACCGTCGTCGAAACGATGAAGAGCGGACGGCTGGACGCGACGTTCATGATCGCGCCCCTCGCCATGAAGATGCGCGAGCAGGGCGTGAAGGTGAAGATCGTGTATCTCGGTCACCGGGACGGCTCCACGGTCATGGTGCGCTCCGATCTGCCCGCCCGGAGCCTCGTCGATCTGAAAGGCCGCGTGTTCGCGATTCCGAGCAAGTACAGCAACCAGAATCTGGTCATCCGCAGGCTGATGAAAGATCAGGGTATGGCGGCCGGCGATCTCCGGTTCGTCGAGATGCCACCGCCCGACATGCCCGGGGCGCTCGCCACTCGGGCCATTGACGCCTACTTCATCGGTGAGCCGCACGCCGCGCGCGCGGAGCTCGATAAGACGGGCCGCGTCCTCTATCACGCCAAAGACATCTGGCCGCATTTCATCTCCTGCGTGCTCGTCGTCACCGAGCGCCTGGTGGAGGACAGGCCCGCCGTCGTGCAGGACCTCGTGCGGGGCATCGCGGAAAGCGGCGAGTGGGCGGAGGAGCATCGCAGCGAGGCCGCCACGCTCGTCAGCCCGTACTTCCGGCAGGATGAGCGGCTCCTGCGGTACGTGCTGACGCAGCCGCCGGACCGCGTCAGCTATCGGATGCTCACGCCGACCGATCAGGAAATGCAGCGCATTGCCGACATGGCGCTCGAGACGGGCGTCCTCGACCGTCGCCTCGACGTGCGCGACCTCGTCGACCGGGCGTTCATCCCGTCCGAAATCAAGCCGGCCGAGATCGCGGTCGGCCGCACCGAGCCATAAGGTCGCAAGCTCGCAGGCGTGCCGGCCTCACCGGCCGAGGATCTTGGCCTGGTTCGCGAGGATCTTCGTCTGGTTCCCTTCAATCGTCTTCTGGTTGGCGAGCACCTGATCGAGCTTGCGCTGGTTGCGCAGAATGGCGGCCTGGTTCGTGGTGATGACTTTCTGATTCTTGATTACCTGATCGAGCTTGCGCTGGTTGAGGAGGACCCTGGTCTGGTTGCGCAGGATCTTTGTCTGGTTGGCAAGCACTTGACGTTCGCTCATGGAGTTCCTTTCAGCAGCCGCGCGGAGGGCGTCCATGAGATGGTAATCGATTCGCGCTCGGCCCGCGGTCAGGCGGCGCTATCCACTGGTTGCCCACTCTGGATACCTGTGCCATCGTACGGGATCAAATGGATCGGCGTGAGACCGAACGCATCGTGCAGGCGATCCGCGACGTGCGCGCGGCCGGTGAGCGAGCCGCGATCGCGACGGTCGTCCGCGTCAGGGGCAGCGCCTATCGACGCGTGGGCACGCGCATTCTCGTGCGCCAGGATGGCACCTTCGAGTGCCTGCTCTCGGGCGGGTGCCTCGAGCCCGCCGTCGTCGATGCGGCCGCTCGCGTCATCGCCGGGGGCGATCCCGTCATCGTCAGCTACGACCTGGAGGACGACTCACTCTGGGGACTGGGCATCGGGTGCAGCGGCGCCGTCGACATCCGCATCGAACGGCTGGACGATGACGCGATCACCGCCGCCTGGCTGGACATGCTGGAGCGCGGCGCCCCTGGCGTGCTGGTGACGCCGCTTGCGGGTGCCTCGGGCCGCCTGCTGGTCTCGCCCGGCGCGGTCGTCGGCACGCTCGGCAGCGACGCCTTGGATGCGTCCGTTGTCGCCAGCGCCCGCGCGCGGCTGAGCGCCCAGCATCCAAGCGCCGGAACCGAGTTGGCCGGCGGCGCAGAGCTGCTGTTCGAGATCAGCGTGCCGCCGCCTCGGCTCGTTGTGTTCGGCGCGGGCCACGATGCCGTGCCGTTGGCTGCACAGGCATGGTCCCTCGGCTTCGGGGTCACCGTCGTCGACGTGCGCGAGGCGTTCCTCACGCACGATCGGTTTCCATCCGCGACGCTGATTCCGGCGCACTTCAGCCGCTTCGCCGACGCTGTCGCGCTGGACTCGCGCAGCTTCGTGGTGGTCATGAACCATCACCTCGAGCGCGACCGCGAGAGCCTGCGCTTCGGGCTCGGCTCGGAGGCGCTCTACATCGGCGTCCTCGGGCCGCGGTTGCGGTTCCGGAAGCTGCTGGCAGCGCTGAAGGACCGGGGACAGGCGCCGGACGCCGCTGCGCTCGCGCGCGTGCGCAGCCCGATCGGGCTCGCGCTCGGCGCCGAGACGCCGGACGAGATCGCCTTGTCGATCCTCGGCGAGATCGTCGCGATACGCCGCGGGTTCGACGGCGGCTTCCTCGACGGCCGCGACGCCAGTCTTCACCGCGCCCCGGACACGAACCGTTTCGCGCGCTCGTAGTCCTCGGGCGTATCGATGTCCAGCAGCAGGTCCGGCGGGAGCTCCACGACACGGGTGCGGTCCCGGTGTCGCTGCAGGACCGGCCGTGCCCCGTGCTCGAGAACGGCCAGCTCAGGGAAGAACTCCCGATCGAAGACGTGGGGCGGCGCCGTGACGTTGCCGTAGCGGGCACACACGATCCCGTGGCCGCGCTCGAGGAACGCCTCGATCAGCCGCCGGTAATCCGACGCCGCGACGAAGGGCTGGTCCGCCAGCGCGAACATCGCCGCGCCGCTCTCGCCGAGCTCCGCGATCGCGATCCGGAACGAGGACCCCATTCCCGTCGCGTAGTCACCATTGAGAGCGTGACGGCACGGCAGCCCCTCGAGTGCCGGCAGGATTCGGTCGTGCTCGCACCCGACGACGACGAGCACGTCGTCAACGCCGGAATCCGCCACCTGGCGAACGGTGCGGCGGACGATCGGCTCGTCGCCGAGCGGCAGCAGCAGCTTGTTCGTCCCCATGCGCGTGGCCGCCCCGGCCGCGAGGATCACGCCGGTGATCATGGGAGGATTCTACGCTCGGTGTCTCTCGCTTCGCTCGCGGACGGGCGTGGGCGGTGGGCGGTCGGCGGTCGGCGGTGGGTGGTAGGCGGTCGGCGGGCGGCTGGCGGGCGCGAAAGCCAGACACAGCCCGGACCCCGGAGCCCGGAGCTGAAGCCTGAAGCTGGAGCCTGAAGCTGGAGCCTGGAGCCTGGAGCCTGGAGCCTGGAGCCTGAGCCTGCATCCCCGTGCCGTTATCCTCGCTCCGCTCGAAGTAGAATGGGTCCCCCCGCGACCGGACGATGCTGCACGCGCAGTGCGGCCCCGCGACGTTCGTGAAAGGAGGTTCGTGAGGTGATCCCAGCCGCCTTCGCGTATTTCCGTGCCCATTCAGCCGATGAGGCCGCCGCGTTGCTCGCGCAGCACGGAGCCGAGGCCCGCGTGCTCGCGGGCGGGCAGAGCCTCGTGCCTGCGATGCGGTTCCGCCTGGCACGCCCAGGGGTCCTCGTCGACATCAACCCGGCGAAGGATCTCGACTACATCCACCTCGATGGCGCGCTCGTCATCGGGGCGATCACGCGCGACGCCGCGATTGAACGCGCCGCGTGGATCCGCGATCGCCAATGGAGCCTGCTGCACGACGTCTCGCGCGTCGTGGCCGACCCTGTCGTTCGCCAGACCGCCACCGTCGTCGGGAGCCTCTGCCACAACGACCCGGCCGGCGACTGGACAACTGTCGCGCTCGCCGCTCGCGCCGACGTCGACGTGCGCGGCAAGGGCGGCATCCGCACCGTCGCGATGGACGATTTCCTCGTGGACAGCTTCACGACCGCTGTCGGTGAAGGCGAGCTCGCCGTCGCGGTGCGGTTCCCGGTGCCAGACGATCGCACCGCCGGGTCGTACCAGAAGATCGAGCGCAAGGTGGGCGACTTCGCTACAGCCGCGGCCGCGGTGCAGGTCTCGCTCAACGTGGACGGCACCGTGCGCCAGGCCGGCATCGCCCTCTCGGCCGCCGGACCGCACGCGGTGCGCGTTGAGGAGGCGGAGCAGCTGCTGGCCGGTCGTCAGCCGACCCCTGACGTCATCCGCGCGGCAGCCGATGCCGCGTCGCGCCGCAGCGAACCGCAAGCGGATCTCCGCGGCGGCGTCGATTACAAGAAACACCTGGCCGGCGTCCTCGTGGCGCGCGGGCTGCGCCAGGCCCTGGCGCGTCTGGGGGGGCAGGCATGAACGTGAAGATTTCGGTGAATGGCGTCGCGTACGAGCGCGACGTCGAGGCGCGCACGCTGCTCGCCTACTTCCTCCGTGAGCAATGCGGCCTGACCGGCACCCACGTCGGCTGCGACACCTCGAGCTGCGGCTGCTGCGTCGTCGTCCTCGACGGCGAGCGCGCGGTGAAGGCGTGCACGATGTTCGCGGTGCAGGCCGACGGTCACGAGGTGATGACCGTCGAAGGGCTGGCGGTCGCCGGCGCACTGCACCCGATCCAGCAGGCCTTCTGGGACAAGCACGGGCTGCAGTGCGGTTTCTGCACGCCGGGCATGATGCTCGCGTCGTACGTGCTCCTGAAGCAGAACCCCGAGCCGAGCGAAGCGGACATCCGCGAGGGGCTCGCGGGCAATCTCTGCCGGTGCACGGGGTACCAGAACATCGTCAAGGCCGTGCAGCAGGCGGCGGACACGCTGCGCCAGCCCGCCGCGGCGGGCCAGTGATCGGGGGGACACGATGAGCGTCGAAGCCAAGCCCAGACACGCCCTCGGTCACGGGATGAAGCGTAAGGAGGATCCGCGCTTCCTCCAGGGAAAGGGCAATTTCGTCGAAGACGTCATGCTGCCACGCATGCTGCACATGGTTCTCGTGCGCAGCACCTATCCCCACGCGGAGATCAAGGCGATCGATATCGGCGACGCGATGAAGGTCCCTGGCGTCGTCGCGGTCGTCACCGGCAAGGACCTGGAGGCCGCGGGCCTCGGGTGGCTGCCGACGTTCCACGGCTACGACAAGCAGATGGTGCTCGCCATCGGCAAAGTGCTGTTCCAGTACCAGGAGGTGGCGGCCGTGTTCGCCGAGACGCGGGGCGCGGCCGAAGACGGGGCCGAGGCCGTGCAGGTGGAGTACGAGGCGCTGCCTGTCGTTGCCGATCCGTTCACCGCCAAGAAGGACGAGGTGCTCCTGCGGCCCGACCGCGAGAGCAAGACCAACCACATCTACCACTGGGAGGTCGGCGACAGGGAGGGCGCGGCGCGGGCGCTGGACGCCAGCGCGAAGCGCGTGAGCCAGCGGATCTGGTTCCAGCGCTGCCATCCGGCGCCGCTCGAGCCGTGCGGGTGTGTCGCGCACTTCGACGCGATGGGGCGCCTGCAGTTCCACGTCACATCGCAGGCCCCACACGTCTACCGGACGGCGCTTGCGATCGTCACCGGCATCCCGGAAGACAAGATCCACGTCATCGCGCCCGACATCGGAGGGGGCTTCGGAAACAAGGTGCCGGTCTATCCGGGGTACGTGTGCGCCATCGTGGGCGCGCTGAAGATCGGCCGCCCGGTCAAGTGGATCGAGTCGCGCACCGAGAACCTCACGTCAACGGGGTTCGCGCGCGATTACCACATGGACGTCGAGCTCGGCGCCGCGCCGGACGGCCGGCTCACCGCGCTGCGCGTCTCCACGACCGCCGACCACGGCGCCTTCGACGCCGCAGCGGACCCCACGAAGTACCCCGCGGGGATGTTCGGCGTCGTGACCGGCAGCTACGACGTCCCGGTGGCGCACGCCGAGGTGGATGCCTACTTCACCAACAAGGCCCCCGGCGGGATCGCGTATCGCTGCTCCTTCAGGGTGACCGAGGCCAGCTACGCGATCGAGCGCGCGATGGACATCCTCGCCGACGATCTCGGCATCGACGCAGTGGAGCTGCGGAGGCGGAACTTCGTCAAGAAGGAGCAGTTCCCTTACAAGTCGGCCCTCGGGTTCACCTACGACAGCGGCGACTATCACCAGACCCTCGAGAAAGCCCTCGGCCTGATCGGCTATGAGGCTCTGCTGAAGGAGCAGGTCGAGAAGCGCGCGCGCGGCGAGCTGATGGGGATCGGGTTCTCCACGTTCACCGAAGTGGTCGGCGCCGGCCCGTCGAAGCACTTCGACATTCTCGGCATCAAGATGTTCGACGGCGCCGAAGTCCGCATCCATCCGACGGGCGCGGGCATCGTGCGGGCCGGCACGAAGTCGCAGGGCCAGGGCCACGAAACGACGTGGGCGCAGATCGTGGCGGAGGAGCTGGGCCTGGATCCGCAGAACATCATGGTCGAGGAGGGGGATACCGACACCGCGCCCTACGGGCTCGGCACGTACGCGAGCCGCAGCACGCCGGTCGCCGGCGCGGCAATCGCGACGGCCTCCCGCCGGGTGCGCGAGAAGGGGCGAAAAATCGCGGCGCACCTGCTCGAGGTCGGTGAGGACGACGTCGAGTGGACCGATTACAAGTTCCAGGTGAAGGGAGTGCCGGCGAAGAGCGTGACGATGAAGGAGGTCGCGTTCGCCGCGTACACGAACCCGGGGCCGAACGAGCCTGGCCTCGAGGCCACGAACTACTACGACCCGCCGAACATGACCTTCCCCCACGGCACCTACATCGCGGTCGTGGACATCGATCGCGACACGGGTGAGGTGAAGGTGCGGCGCTTCCTGGCCGTGGACGACTGCGGCACGGTCATCAATCCGGTCATCGTCGAGGGGCAGATCCACGGCGGCCTGACCGAGGGCTTTGCGATCGCGTTCATGCAGGAAATCCAGTACGACGCGGACGGCAACAACCTGAACACGAACTTCACCGATTACCTGCTGCCGACGTCGCTCGAGACGCCGCACTGGGAAACGGCCAACACCGTCACCCCGAGCCCGCACCATCCGATCGGCGCGAAGGGCGTCGGCGAGAGCCCGAACGTCGGCAGTCCCGCGGCCTTCGTCAACGCCGTGATCGACGCGCTTTCGCCGCTCGGGGTCCGTCACCTGGAGATGCCGCTCACGCGCGACAAGGTGTGGCGTGCCATCCAGCAAGGCGAAAGGCTAAAGGAGGGCTAAGGGCTAGGGTTAGGCTAAGGGCTAAAGGCTAAGGGACGAAGCGATGATGCAGCTCCGGCAATTGGGCGGGCCAAAGCTGGCCCCTCCCCGGCTTCAGCCTTCAGCCCTTAGCCCTTTTAGCCCTTTGAGATTTGCATGAAGCTCCAGTACACAGGCCAGGAGCGAATTCCGGCTGACGGTGACACCGTGTGGGCGTTCATCACCGATCCCGAGAAGGTGGGCCGCTGCCTGCCGGAGGTGATCGAGGTCAGCGTCCACGACCCGGTGCACTTCGACGCGGTCGTGCGCGTCGGCGTCGGCCCGGTCCGGGGGACGTTCAGGTTCAAGTTCGAGCTGCAGCCCGACGCGGCGGCGCGGCGGATGACCATGAAGATCGTGGGCGGCGGCCTCGGCAGCGCGATGGATCTGACGGCGGGCGCCGATCTCGCGCCGGCCGGCGAAGAGGGCACGCTGCTCAAGTGGAGCGGCGAGGCGGTGATGCGCGGCCCCGTCGCCGCCGTCGGCGGCCGTGTGCTCGACGCCCAGGCACAAAAGCTCATCTCACAGACGTTCGCAAACGTGAAGGAGAAGATTTCCTTGGCGGTAGGCGGTAGGCGGTAGGCGGTAGGCGGTGGGGCGATTCCGGCCGCAATGAATTCAGTGTTCGGCCCTCGCCAGGCCTACCAGCCAACCCACGGCCTACGCCACCGCCCACGGCCTGATCTGTCATGCCTGACTTCTTCGACAAGATCGCCACGCTCCGGCGCCGCGGGGAGGCGTTCGCGGTGGCCACCGTCGTGGCCCGGCGTGCGCCCGTGTCGGCGCATCTCGGCGACCAGGCCATCGTGTATGCGGACGGACGGATGGAGGGGTTCGTGGGCGGCGCGTGCTCGCGCGAGATCGTGCGGAAGCAGGCGCTGGCTTCGCTGCGGGCCCGCCATGCCTGTCTCGTGTCCATTCGCCCGGATGCCGCCGCCGCCAGCGCGTCCGACCCCGAGCACGTCGTCGTTCCGATGACGTGCGTCTCGGAGGGCGCCGTGGACGTGTACGTCGAGCCCTTCATCCAGGCACGCCGTCTCATCGTCGTCGGCTCAACCCCAGTGGCTGACGCGCTGACCCGCACCGCGCGCAGCCTCGACTACGACGTCGTGCGCGTCGTCGCAGCGGGCGAGCAGCGGGACCTCGAGGCGGGCGCCGGTGCGCTCGGCGTCGATGTGGCGCCTCTCGATTCGCTCGAGGCGGCGCTGAGGCAGGCGGGCGCCGACGTCGCCGCGATTGTCGCGTCGCAGGGTCACTACGACGAGGAGGCGCTCGAGACGATCTTGACATGCGGCGCCTGGTACGTGGGGCTCGTCGCGTCGCGCAAGCGCGGCGCCGCCGTGCGCGCGTTCCTCGAAGAGCGTGGGGCGGCGGGGCTCGACCGCCTCCACATCCCTGCGGGCCTCGATCTCGGTGCGCGCACACCGCCCGAGGTCGCCCTCTCGATCCTCGCGCAGATCGTCAAGGCGCGTCCGAGCCAGTCGGTGACGCGTGCGGACGCTGTGACACAGACCGATGCGACGCAGGGCGTCAACCCTGAGAGCGAGAGCGCCGGCAGCAGCCCTGAAGGGCTGCCCCACGTCGCGAACGATCCCGTCTGCCAGATGGAGGTGACCATCGCGACGGCCCGGCACAGCGCCGAGGTTGGCGGGACGATGTACTACTTCTGTTGTCCGCAGTGCAGGGCGCGGTTCGTGAAGGATCCAGCCAGCTACCTCGAAGCACGCTCATGATGGAGTCTGCGGCGATTCGCGAGCGCTTTCAATCGCGCGGCTTCATCGTCACCGAGCCCTTCGCCACGGCGCTGCAGCTCGTGCTCGCGCTCGAGAAGCCGCTGCTGGTGGAGGGACCCGCCGGGGTGGGCAAGACCGAGAGCGCGAAGGTGCTCGCCGAGGTGCTCGGCGCCCGGCTCATCCGCCTGCAGTGCTACGAGGGGCTCGACGCGCTGACCGCGCTCTACGAGTGGAACTACCCGCGGCAGATGCTCCGCATCCGCATGAGCGAGGCCGACGGCACCTCGCTCGAGGAACGTGAGGCTCAGATCTTCGGCGAGTCGTTCCTGCTGAAACGGCCGCTGCTCGAGGCGATCACGCAGGAGCGTCCGCCGGTGCTGCTCATCGACGAGGTGGATCGCGCCGACGAGGCCTTCGAGGCGTTCCTGCTGGAGGTGCTGGCCGAGTGGCAGGTCACGATCCCCGAGATCGGGACGATTCACGCGAGTCATCGCCCGCATGTGATTCTCACGAGCAACCGGACGCGCGAGCTGTCGGATGCGCTGCGGCGGCGGTGCCTCTTCTTCTGGCTCCCCTATCCCACGCTCGAGGAGGAGATCG
Source organism: Vicinamibacteria bacterium (assembly GCA_963739995.1). Classification (GTDB taxonomy): domain Bacteria; phylum Acidobacteriota; class Vicinamibacteria; order Vicinamibacterales; family JAENWD01; genus CAVUCH01. The sequence continues at coordinate 12,440 of CAVUCH010000014.1, forward strand.
CGATCCTGCACGCGCGCATCCCCGATGTGTCTCGACGGCTCGCGGAACAGATCGCGCGCGCGATGCAGGCATTGCGGGGCATGCCGCTCCAGAAGGCCCCGGGTGTCGCCGAGAGCCTCGACTGGGCCCGGGCGCTCCTGAGCCTCCACCGCGATCACCTCGACGCGCCGGCGCTGGAGGCAACGCTCGGCTGCGTGCTGAAGGTCCGGGAAGACCATGGTGTCCTGCAGGCGCATCGCGACCGCCTCGTCCCGCTCCTCGGGGGCGAAACCAGCGCGCCCTCACCCGGAGGGCACAGCCTCGACACCGATTTCGGGTACGGCTCGATCTCCCGGCCGCGCGGGTGATGTATCCATTTGCCAGCCTGCCCGCGAATCTCGCGGCGTTCTGCGCGGAGCTCCGCCGGGACCACGGTTTCCGCATCGGGCCGCGCGAGCTGCAGGACGCGGCGCGCGCGCTGCAGGTGACCGCGATCGCCGACGAGCACGCGGTGCGGGACGTGCTCCGTCCGGTCCTGAGCCGGAGGCTCGAGGACGTCAGGTGCTTCGACCAGGCGTTCGATCGGTTTTTCCATCCTCGCGCGGATCTCGCCCGCGGGCTGCAGCGCGCGGAGGCGCGTCCCGGAGAGGCAACAGGGGGGGCAGCGCCCAAGAGTCGCGCCGCCCTTGCGCCTGGCGAGACCGAGGGCCGCCAGGATGATGTGGCGGGTCACCCGGGCCGTGCCATAGCAGCGACATCCGGCGGCGTCGATGCAGATGCCGCCCCGCCAGCCGGCATCCTGCAATCGGCCTACAGCCCGGCGGAGGCCGAGGGATCGGCGCTCGACCTCGTCCCGGTGAATGGATCCTGGCGTGCGGCGGCCGCGGTGTTCGTCGCGCGTGTCGAAACGGCGCTCTCGCGGCGGTGGAAGCCCGCGCTCCTCGGGCGCCGGTTCGACCTGCGCCGCACGTTGCGCGCCAGTCTGCACACCGGCGGCGAGGCCGTGCTCCCGCGCTGGCGGGCACGCGCGCACCTGCGTGCACGGTTCGTGGTGATCATCGACGGGAGCCGGTCAATGGCGGCGCATCGCCGGCCGGCGGTCGACACGGCCGTCGCCATCGCGGCCGTCGTGCCTGACGTCCAGGTCTTCGTCTTCTCGACGGCGTTGCGCGAGATCACACGCGACGTGGGGCGCGCCGTCGCAGGCGAGCACCGGCGCCTGCCGGAGCTCCACCACGCGTGGGGCGGCGGAACAGGGATCGGCGTTTGCCTGCGCGAGGTCGTGCACCGACACGGTTGGCAGTTGCTGCGCCGTGACGCGGTCGTCATCGTCGCCAGCGACGGGCTGGACCTCGGTCCTCCCGAGGTGTTGCGCCAGGCGATGGCGCGGATCCACCGGCGCGTGGCTGCCATCATCTGGCTGAACCCGCTCCTCGAGACAGCCGGTTACGAACCGACAGCGACCGGCATGCGCACGGCGCGACCGTTCGTGAGCACCTTCGCGTGGGCCGGCGACGCGGACGGCCTGGTGCGTCTCGCGCGGGTGGTGCGCGTCAGGAAGCGCTGAGCGGGAAACTCCCGTGCTCGGACGCCCGTGCAACAGGCGTTACTTGCGCCGGTCAGGCGTCGTCAGCCATCTTGGCGCCGCGTTCCCGCAGCAGCTCGCGCAGCACCGATCGATGGCAGCGGCGCTCGTCCGGGCAGTAGCACCCAACCGAGAGATCCGTCTTGTGCGAGAGCGCGGCGAGCAAGTCCAGCAGCCGGCCGGCGGCCGCCCCTCTCATTTCGGCGCGATACCGGCGCGCAAAGGCGAGCCACTCGCGGTCGGTCCGCGCTTTCTGCCCCGCCTTGACGAGCGCATCACTTGGAGCCACGTCCGGCAGCCACACGTCGAAATAGTCGCGCGCGGCGAACTCAATTCTGGGCACGCCGCGCGGCGGACGCCGCACGGTGCCGATTCGCAGTCCCTCGCCAGGCACGCGAGGGCTCCCCAGCCGCACGATCCGCAGGGGCATGACGACTCCACTCACCAATCATCACGAGGGCGACGTGATCGTGTCCGCGGCCGTGGTGGCCCTGGTGACGGCCGCTGACCACGGGCGGTTGACCGCAGGACGCCGCCGGACGTCCTGACACACGCGATACTCCTATCGCTCAGGGACACAGGCGACTACACGGCGCGGCCAAAGATCACCGTTGCGCCTGCGCTGTCGAGGGCAGCCTGGAGCTGCCGATCGTGACGGCCCAGCACCACCATCACGACGTCTTCAGGCAGGACGCCGTCCCGCCGGAGATGTTCCGCGAGGTCGGGTCGGGGTGTGCCCTTTGTCAGAACGGCCAACACCGTCTGCGTCCCTGCCGAATGCCGCAAGGCCTTGGCTGCCAGCCACGCCCGCTGCACCGCCCTCTCGGAGGCGAGTGCGCGAGCGAGAGCGGCGACATCGAGCTCCGGATGCGAGCCGGGCGAAAACCTGTCGATCCCGGTGACCTCCGTCCGCTCCGCCGCAGCCATCCGGTTGTGCGTCGCCTGTCGGCTCTGCCGGACCTGGTACGGGTGTGCGTCCGCGAATCGGCCCTGGCGTTGCAGAAATTCGACGATCGCGCTGCAGCCGTCCTCGACGTGCATCGGGTCAGCCGACATCGCCGCATCGATGAGCGCCACACCGGTGGGGTCGTTGCGAAGCAGGAGCAGGCGGCCGGCTGACAACGCGGCGGTTATGTGCCCACGGGCGTGCGCGGACGTGTAGAGGTCCAGCGCCTCCTGTTCGTTCCCTTCCTGTTCCGTGAGCTCCGCCCGTTCGAACGTCTGTTCAGGACTCGGCGCGGGCGCCGCGGCGAGCTGTGCCAATCGTTCGTGGCGGTCGCGTAGCTCCTCGTGCCGGCGGCTCCACCCGCCGGCCCCGGCCGAGTGCCAGTCCTGATCGAGTGCAGCCGCGACCCTCCGCTTGTCCGCACCGAGAAGCTGGTCTGCCGCGGCGAATGCGGCTGGCGCGGGAATCTGCGCCGGCTGACGGAGCGCCGCAAGGCGTTCCCGCAGGCTTGGATGCGTGTCGAATGGCTGCGTCTCGTGTCGTAGGACCTCGGCCAGGAGGGCGGCAGGATCGTCCAGATGCGCCCAGATTTCGGGTCCCATCTCCGAGTAGGGCCGTGGCGGATGAGGGTCGTGCCGGACGCGGTCGAACACGCGCGGCCAGAACATCCGGTCCAGCACGTGTCCGCCGATCTCGATGGCGACGAGCGCCTGCGCGGCCGTATCGGAGCCGGTCACCTCCGCGGCGAGCCGGTCCGCGAGCAGCTCCTGCCGCCGCGACACGGCCGCCGCTGCCGCCTGGAGCCGCGGCACGTACCACCGGAACAGCAGGTGCGCATAGACGGGGGTGGTGCCGTCGCGGTCGAGCGCGTCGATCAGATGCACCCACGACACCCGCGTCCGATGGACCCAGGCGGCAAACCATCCATGCGCGTGCGTGATGTGGCCGAGTTCGTGCGCAACCACGGCACGCACCTGTTCCGGCGTCAGTGTCGCGAGCAGCGGGTATCCAATCAGCAGCGTGTTGCTCGCCCAGAACGGCCCGAATCGGGGGCGTTGCAACGCCGATGCGTTGAAGGCATCCGTCACGAGCAGCCGGTGCATGCGCGGAGCACCGAGGCGCCCGCGGATATCTTCGACAGCGGAGTACAAGGTGCTTGCATGCGCCGGCGAAACGGCGACTCCCGTCGGCTCGGGGAACGCAACGCACAGCGCGCGGATCGCGCGCCCGGTGGTGAGAACCAGCGGAGCTCCGATCGCCACCGCCAGCAGCCCGACTATCGGGCGCCGGGTCAACAGACCCCACGCGAGAAACGCCAGGGCCCCGAAGAAGACCCCGATGATCAGTGCCAGATAGAGATAGCCCTCGAGGATCAGCGTTACGAGGCGCGCGTGTGACCCTGCAAGCGAACCCGTCTCGGCGTTCGCCTCCGGAACCTCAGGCCGGCTCGTCACGTTCCGTCCTCACTTGCGTGAACGTTTCGAGGCCCCGCAGGGCCTGCTCCCGGACGGAGGGCTCGAGGTCCAGTTCGAGTGCGTCACGATATGCCTCTACTGCTCCATCAGCGTGACCCATGGCGGCAAGCACGTCGCCCCGGCTCACGTGTGCCAGGCCGAAGTCCGGTGCGAGTGCGACGGCCCGCTCGCAGTCCCGAAGCGCCTGCGCGAAGTCCCCCTTCTTCGAGAACGCGTATCCGCGACGCACGTGGGCGCGGGAGTCATCGGCGTCGAGCTTGATCGCCCGGTCGTAATGCTCGATCGCACGATCCACGTTGCCCTGCCGCTCACACGCCGAGCCGAGGGCGCGTTGCACCTTGCCCGACGACGGCGCCCGTTCGAGTGCCGCCTCGAACGACGCGATCGCCTCGGTTACCGCCCCACGCTCCAGGAGGTGCGTGCCACGATTCAAATGCGGTTCCGGATCGTCCGGGTTGAGCGTCGACGCCTTGTCCCAGTCGGCGATGGCGCGCTGTGGGTCGTTCATCCTGCACCAGGCAACACCGCGCAGCGTGTAGTAGTGCGCGTGATCCGGATCGACGGCAATCGCCCGGTCGAAGTAGGCGATCGCTTTAGGGGCGAAGTTCGGGTTGTGCAGGTAGAGCAGGCCCATCTGGCCCAAGGCCTGGGCCTCGTCCCACACCCGTGCCAGCAGCGCTCCCATCGGCACCGCCAGCAGGCCACCCGCGATCGCGCCGGCCACGGCCGCTCCCTCGAGGCTGTCGGCCAGCCCCGGCGTGCGGCGAAGCATATATGTCGCAACGCCCGACCCCAGAGGGGCCAGCGGAAGCGCCGCCATCATCCAGAGGTCCTCGCGCCTCGTCACGCCTGGAGTGATCGCTCCGTACATCAGGCCGATGAATCCGCCGCACACGAGGCTGATCGCATACGCCCAGAGAGCGGCATCCATCCGGGCACCGAGCATCGCAGAGCACCCGAGCAGCACCGTCCAGAAAATGGCGAGCCCCGCGAGCCAGCCGACAGCCCTCCCCAGGAGCCGAACCGTCAGGAGGTGCACCCCGCGTACGACCAGCGCCGCCGCCACCAGATACCCGATGAACGCCAACGGCTGCCGGATCGCGGGGCTCAGGGTGATTCCGCCGAATGCGCCGCCGACGATCCCCATCAGTCCGATCCACGCTCCCGCTGCTGCCTTCGACCCTCCGTACAGCAGCGTCGGCTCGATGGTCGCGGCCGTGTCAGCCACGCTGTCGTCGTCCATGTAGAACGTCAGGTCGTTCATCCACTCGGTTGGGTCCTTCATGGCTCCACTCCGAATTTGCGACGGAGGCGTTCATAGTAGTCGCGCTCCTGGCGTTCTCGCGCCTTCGGGTCCTCCCGGTCGACACGGTTCGGGGGCGTCGGAGAACTGGACTGCACGACTGTGATCGTGATCCGATCGCCCACACCGAGCGTCCGCTCCAGCCACGACCAGTGCTGAATGTCCGGAGATGTGACCAACCCACCCACCTGCAGTTCCATGACCGGCTCGCCGTCCTCCCACCGCATGACAGCCATCGCGGTCACAACCGCGATCGCGTCGCCACCTGCCAGGACTGGTCGCGTGCCGCCGAGGGTGATCTCGAAGCAGAGACTCATGTGTCCGGTCCTCACTGTGTCAGGCGTTGGCTCCGAACGGCAGTCGCCGGACTGCTGTGCAGGCATTCCCGGTCGCGGTCAGGAGCCCGTCGGTATTGTGGCAGCTCGTCACGCCCGGCGGAACTCGGTTTGCACGCAGCGAAAGCGCAGGTAACCCGTGCCGTGGCTGATCGTGGCCCTCGTCGGAGCGGTGACGCTGGCGTACACGGCGCCGTTCCCCTTCATTCTGGACTGGACGCACCCGGGCGTCGCGGTCTGGCGCATGCCGCGCCGCAGCATACCCACGGTGTACCTGACGTTCGATGACGGACCCAATCCAACCGCCACGCCGCTACTGCTCGACGTCCTCCGTCGGCATGACGTGCACGCCACCTTCTTCCTGATCGACCGTCACCTGACACAGGACACGTCCCCGATCGTCCGCCGGATCTTCGAAGAGGGCCACGCCGTGGGCGTCCACTCGCACACCCGCCGGCTGATGGTGATGCAGCCCGGAACGCTGGCAGCGACGATAACCGCCGCCGCCGATCGCATGCAGCGGTTGACGGGCCACCGTCCCTGCTCGGTGTTCCGGCCGCATGCGGGCTGGCGGAGCTGGAGGATGATGCGAGGACTCGGACGGGCCGGCTTTCGTCTCGTCGGGTGGGGCTTCCGGCTCTGGGACACGGAACTGTTCCGCCAGCGCACACCGGAACGCCTCGTGCCCCGCCTGGCCCGGCATGCCGGGGCGGGATCCATCATCGTCATGCACGACGGCCATCATGTCGATCCGGCAGCCGATCGCCGGTACACCGTGGCAACCGTGGATCGGCTCATTCCGCGGCTGCGCGCCAAGGGGCTGGCGTTCGGGACCATCTGCGAACCTGCGGCCGCACACATGGCGCATGCCGAACACGCGAGGTAGACTTCGCGCATGACGACCTTCGCCATCGGCGACGTTCATGGACGCCTCGACGCGTTGCGGGATCTCCTCGGGCAGGTGGAGCCCGAGCTTACGGCCGGCGACGTGGTCGTGTTCGTCGGCGACTACATCGATCGTGGACCCGACAGCAGGACGTGCGTCGATGAGGTGCTCGCGTTCCGGGATCGCGCCCGCGCTGAGGTGATTTGCCTCCTTGGTAATCACGAGGATTGGCTGCTGAAGACCATGGCGGATTACTCCAAGCACTCCTGGCTGCTCGGCATGGAGGCGCTCACCACGATCCGGAGCTACTCCGAAGAGGCGGAGCGGGCCATTGTCGACGCGATGGCGGGCTCACGGCTGGCGCTGTACATGGAGCAGGTGTCGCTGCCCTATGATCTGTTCGTTGACGCGATGCCCGAGTCGCATCGCGCGTTCTTCCGCTCGCTGCAACCCATGCACATGACGGCCGACGCGATCTGCACCCACGCGGGCGTCGATCCCGAGGTGCCCGCTATGGAAAACCAGTCGACCGGTACGTTTACATGGGGGGCACAGGGCTTCCCCGATCGATACGATGGTCAACTGCCGATTGTCTACGGCCATTTCAACAACGCGGTGCTCGCGGACTCTGGTTGGCCACACCCCCGCATTACCGAGAAAACGATCGGTCTCGACACCATCGCCCACGGAGTGCTGACTGCCGTGCGCGTTTCTGATCGACGAGTGTTTCAGAGCGGCCGCACCCGACTCCCTCCGGAGCAGAAGTCGTGAGGGTCGCGGCGCGTCGGGCGCCGCCGCTTCAGGCTGTAGCGCCGTGACGAGTGCGGACGCGACGAGAGGCTCGAATGCGCGTCCCTGCCAGTGCTCTACTCCTGTTGCGGCTGCTGCTGACGCTGATGGTCGTCGCGGCGGCGTGGCGGTTCGGTCTTCGAGGCGTTCTGGCGGTACTGCTGGTGGTCGTCGCGATAATCGTGCTGTCGAAGGCGGGCACAGCCCGCCGCGACCTGGAGGACTGAGGCGCGAGCGGACGTGGACGCACCCTACGATGCCGGCGATCTATTGCCCGACGCGGGTGCTGGCGGAACCGGCGACAGCACGCAGCCGTGACGCAGACGCCGGTGTGCGACAGACCTGTACACTGCTCGCCCGATTCGTCGCACGCCGGGCAGGTAGAGGACCGGCACGACTGCCCAGGTGACCGGCAGGGCCTGGGCGAGTGCGCGGTAGGCGTCGAACCCGCGCTCAATGCGGCCATCAGGCCTCAGAACGTGCATCTCCTCCAGGCACGCGGCCTGTGACAGCGCGCGGTACCGCCGCTCGACCGACGCCCAGTCGTCTGCCGCATCGAGCACGTCGACCCTGCCGAGCACGTCGAGGCGCTGCACGATGTCGACCGTGCGGCGGCACACCCCGCAACTGCCGTCGTAGAGCATGGCATAGCGGCCGCGCGCCGGCCAGGCGCTCCGCAATGCGGCGGCCACCGTTCTCCAGGGGATCCAGAACGCGAACCCGAGAAGGAAGCCGCCGAACGTGGGGCCTATCAGGTCGGCGCGATTATGTGTGCTCATGACCACCGATACATCGCACGGATGAGTCATACGCTACTCAGGCATTACGCTCCGCACGATCCGTGCCCGCGATTCGACCTGACTCGGCCGCAGTGCCGGGCGAGGTTCACCGGTATTGGGCGAGCAGCGCGGTCGCCACGCGCGGATGGCAGGCACATTTTCTGTTGGAAACGATGGGAGCGGTCTCGATAGCTCTTGCGAGGGAACGAGGAGCGCACGGTCATTTCTGCCCCGGATACTGCTGCTGCCTCTCGTGTGGCTATTTCTGGCACCCGGAGCGAACGCATGCGAGGCCAGAGCATCCGCTCGGGAGGCGAAAGCCGGACCGCGAAAAGTTCAGCGCGGCGTACGCCGCGAGTGGCTGGCTAGCCGCATGGCGGTTGGTCCGCGTCGGCGGAGCTCTCGACAGCTGGACGACGACAGTGCCACGAGCGACCCGGCGGTGGTTAGACGTCGCGGTTCCAGGGAAATGTGTCGGCGAGCGCCTGAAGGACGTCCACGCACTCCACACAGTACCCCGCAACGGTTCCGGCGACCACGACCAGCACGAACGCCCACAGTTCCCGAAACGTCACGCGGCGATCGGGTCCGTCAGGAGGTGAGGCGGGGAGCCTCATGGTAATCCCGCATGTGGAGCCTCTTACCCGGAAGCTTGTACTCTACTCCAATCCGGTGCGGTTGCAGAGGCGCACGTCCCTCTGCGCCTGAGCCGGCGCTGCACTTCGGCGATCGACCAGTTAGGCATATGCCAGCCACCAATTGGTCCGCCGGTCCTTGAGGCGCGCGAACCAGCGGCAGGGGGCGTACATGAGCAGGACCACCAGAATCCAGCAGACGTAGACGCCCCACAAGGGCACGCCGAACCACGGTGGAACCGATGAGGGATCGCTGACCACCGGGAGCCGGTGCAGTCCGCCGGATTGCGCGAGCGCGAGGAGCATCGCCAGGGCGTGAGCGACGTAGATGTGACCGATGTAGTAGAAGAGCGGCACGCGCCCATAGACGGACAACCACGCCGCTGCCCGGCCGCGCATGCCCTCGGCGAATGCCAGCGCGGCGAAAATCGGCCCGAGCGTCATCAGCAGGAACAGCAGCGATGGCGGGTACTTCGAGACATTGAGAAACGCGGCGATCGTGAGCGCGGGTGTGCTCTGCGTCGACCATGGCGCCGGGTTCCCATAGCCGTTCACCATGCGAAGCGCGACGAACGCGGCAGTGGCCGCGGCGCCGATCCAGATCAGGAGGCGGCGGCGGGGTGCGGGCGTCCATTCATAGATCGGCGCAAGCACGTACCCGAGCGCCATCACGGCGAACCACGGGACGAGTGGATACGCGATGAACAGCGTTCCGGGGATCGCGAAACCGGGGACGTGAAGGAACTGCCAGAGAGGCGCGAATGCGCCGAGCGCGTCCGGCCGCACGCCATCGAGAAGGTTGTGCAACGCAAGGGTGGCCAGCGACACGGTGGCGACCGCCGCGCGCGGCACGTGCACGAGAGCCGCCATGACGACCATCGACCAACCCAACGCCCAGATGACCAGCGCGAACGCCGGAACCAGATCGAAGCCGAACTGCCAACCGATGGCGCTGACGGTCAGGTCGAGGAACACCAGCCAGAGACCACGCGTGAGGAGAATGCGGCTCATGAGCCTGGGGCTCCGGCCGCGGCTCATCGCGATGCCGATCCCGACGCCGGCAAGCAGGAAAAAGGCTGGAGCGCAAAAGTGTGTGACCCAGCGCGTTGTGAACAGCGCCACGCTCGCGCGGCTCAGATCCTCGGGGCGGATCCTCAGGTTCGTGACGTAGTCCCGGACGTGGTCGAGGGCCATGAGCACCATGACCGCTCCGCGCACGATGTCCACCGCTGATACGCGGTTCTCGCGTCCGATCGTTCGAGGCATCTGCGGCAATTCTCAGGACGACCCCGCTCCTGCGTCAAGGGTGCGCGGGCCTCCGATCCCGCCCGACAGGAGTTTGGGCGGCCTCTGCTTCCCATCCGACAAGAGTCAGGCCCTTCCGTGACTATTCCGCCCGATCTGCCGACTGCTGTTCATCCAGGCGCAGGGTGACACAGGCACAGCACGTGCTGTTGAGAGCCCCCGTGGGGCCGCGCGGGTGGCGTATAAGCCATGGCTGGCCGGCGTGCTTCCTGGTCGGGCGAGCGTTCTGCGCGGGCCCCACGCCACCGTGTTCGTGAAAGCATGAGTGTCCTGCCCGGCTCTCCTCCAGCCGGGTCGGGCACTCGCATTCTGTGGCGGGAACGATCGCGAGTAGTGCGACGAAATGCACGCCCTGTGCGGCGCCCCTTTCCCCGACGTCGCGCCCCTGCACCCTCCAGATCGCCACTACGACGTAGTCAGGACGTCCTGAAGCTGACGGCGGTCAGCCTCTCCGTTTACCGCGACGACCGTCGGCCAACGACGGACCGTGATCGTCGACGACCTGGTGTTCGAGCGATAACCGGCCCAGAAACCAGCTCGCGTTGGGCTGACACACCCTTGAACCCCGGTTTGGCGGAACGCTTGGGGCCTTTCTCCTCGGCACCTCTCCCAAAGATTATCTCGGCCGTAGGTGCCTCAGGATGATACATTCCTGACCGTCGCCTCGAGTTCCCTGAGTCTGACGGGTTTCGAATCCGGTCAGTCCGTGGACCCGAGGCCGATGCTGTACGCCGCTTGAACATTGACATGACATCTCTGAGGGCGTGGCTCCGCACCGCGAGCGGCGCCGGCGGCAGTGCCGCGACGCGGTACTCGCTCGCGTTCGGCGCCGTTCTCGCCGCTGTGACAGCCCGTGCTGCGTTGACCCGGTGGTACGGCGCGTCGCTCGACCAGCTCATCTGCAATCTCGTGGTCATCCTGCTGGCGTTCTGGGTCGGCCGCGGGCCCGCGATCGGCGCCGCCGCCCTCCTGACGATCATCGCCTGGCAGGTGCCGCCCGAGGGAGCCGACGAGGCCCACGCGGGCCGGTTGGCCACGCTCGCAATCGGCGGAGCCGCGATGGCGGTGATCGGGGGCTATTTTCACGCGTCGCATCGCGCCTCGGTGAAGTACGCACGCCGGCTGCAGGAGATCGCCTCCACGCTCTCGGCCGGCACCACGATCAGAGACACCGGGCAGCGCGTGCTCGGCGCCGCGGGTGCCGCCCTGGGCTGTGTCACGGGGGCCGTTCTCCGTGTCGATCCGGAAACGGGCACGTTGATCCCGTTGTGCTCCGCTGGTGTGACTCGCGACACGGACGCGAGATGGCTGCGGATTGCGCTCGACCCCAAGTTCGCCACCAGTGAAGCCGTCCGCACCGGGCGGGCAGTGTTCATTCGCGATCGCGAGGACTGGGCGCGCCGCTACCCTGAGACTGCTCCACGAGCAGTTGCCTCGCGCCTGGCAAGTGCGCTCGCGCTGCCATTGGTGGCCGATGGCCGTGTCGTTGGGGTGCTGGCGCTCAACGGCCCGACCCTCACGAATGCCGCCCATGGCGAATGGGCGTTCGTCCAAGCGGTCCAGACACAGTGCGCCCTGGCGATGGCGCGGGCCGAGCTGTACGAAACCGATCAGCGGGACCGTGCGGCCCAGGCTGCGGCGGCGGCCGAAGCGACGAGAGCGGCCGACGCGGCCGAGCGGGGTCGTTCGGACAGACTGCGGACGTACCTGCAACACCTTCAAGACGTCACGGCGGCGTTCTCCCGGAGCGGTACCGCATCGGAAGTCGCCGAGGCATTCGTCTCAGCGGCGGAAGCATTGTTCGATGGCAAGGCCGGGGCTTTGTACAAACTGGTTCCGGGGTGGGGTGTTCTGGAACTGGTCGCGTCGCCGCGGTACGCCGACACGGTGGCAAGGCTAAACGCACGGGTGCCCCTGGAGGCTGAGACGCCAAGCACCGAAGCTGCGCGCACGCGGTGTTCCGTCGTAGTGCAGGACCTCGAGCAGATGAAGCGGCGATTCCCGGCACTCGTTGCGGGTTTGCGCAAGATCGACGCGACGTCGTGCGTGGCCCTCCCGCTGATCTTCGAAGATCGTGTAATCGGCGCCGTCGGGTTCGCCTCCAAGCGCCGGCTGGAATTCGACGCCGATGACGCCCGCTTTCTCGACGCCATCGCGGCACAGTGCGCGATCGCGCTCTCGCGCGCCGAAGCGTACGACCAGACCGCTCGGGCCCGGGAGGCTGAAGGCGCGCACCGGCTCCGGACGGAGAAGCTGCTGACCCACGCCGAACGTCTGCAGGCCGCAACCGCCGCGTTGTCGCGAAGCCTCACGGCGTCGGACATCGCAGGGGCGGTAATGACGACCGGCCTGCGCTCCATGGGAGCCGTCACGGCCACAATCACCCGCGTCGGACCCGGTGGTGACCTGGAGATTGTTGCCTCCGTCTGGCCGAACAAGGATACCGACCGGAATCCGACCCGCGATCGCAGAGACGAGCAGACCTTGTCGGCAGAGGCACTTCGGCGGCGAATCGCTATTGTCGTTCGCAGTCCCCATGAGTGGGAGCGGCGGTTCCCGACGTCGGCTGCGGATGCCAGGACTGCTGGGTTGACGTCGTGCGTGGCTGTGCCGCTGATCCAGGGGAAGGCATTGAGGGGCACGCTCACGTTCGCCTGGAACGACGAATTCACGCCAGACGCCGACGAAGTCCGGTTCATGGAGGCGCTCGGCACTCAGTATCTTGCCGCGCTCGATCGAGCCGAAGCGTACGAAGCGGAGCGGAAGGCGCGTCAGGTCGCCGAGGAATCGGGTCGTGCCCGTGAGGCATTTCTGGCCACGGTGTCTCATGAGTTACGGACGCCGCTGAACTCGATTCTGGGCTGGGCCGACATGCTCAGACGGCCGGCGCTCGATCCAGGCCGCGTGCGGCAGGGGCTCGACACCATCGCCAAGAGCGCACGCATTCAGGCGGACCTGATCGATCAGCTGCTGGAGACGTCACGCATCGTCGCGGGCAAGGCACAGTTGCGAATGTCGGCGTCAACGCCCGCATTGATCATCGAGAGCGCTGTGGATGTCGTGCGGCCGGCTGCCGAAGCCAAGGGAATCGCGCTCGATGTACGGATGGATTCGCCGGCCGAGGCGTACTGGTGCGATCCGCAGCGATTGCAGCAGGTGCTCTGGAACCTGTTGTCGAACGCCGTCAAATTCACCCCGGCGGGAGGGCGTGTGTCCCTGACACAGCGCAGCACCGCCGCCGGAACAGAGTTTACGGTCACCGACACGGGGATAGGCATCCCGAAGAGCTTTCTCGCGCATGTGTTCGACCCCTTCGAGCAGGCGGACAGCAGCAGCACGCGTGAATACGGCGGGCTCGGCCTCGGGCTCGCCATCACACGACACCTCGTCGAGTTGCACGGCGGCACTATTCACGCGGAAAGCGACGGACCCGGGCAGGGGGCGCGCTTCGTGGTCGAACTGCCCGTCCGCCGAGCACTCGCGCGGCAGGACCCGCTCAGGGCATGGCCCGCGTCACCCTCGGTCGACCCGGCGCCGCTTCCGACGCTCGACGGGGTCAGCGTGCTGGTGGTGGACGATGACCCGGGTGCGCGGGACATGACCGCAGCGGGACTGGCAGAGACCGGCGCCTTCGTCACCGCCGTGGAGAGCGCGGACGAGGCCCTGGCGATGCTGCGCCAGGCCCGGTTCGACGTCGTCGTCGCCGATATCGGGATGCCCGCCAAAGACGGGCACGCGTTGATGCGGGAGCTGCGAAGCAGCGGAGATCGTGAGATGGCACGCATCCCTGCCGTCGCAGTGACAGCGTATACGTCGCAGAGGGACCGGACGGCTGCGCTCGAGGCCGGCTACCAGGCTCACCTGCCGAAACCCGTGGATCTCGCTGCACTGGCAGAGATGCTGTTCGTGCTCGCGCGCGGCGCGAGGATCCCACCGGTCGTACAGCGTCGACCGATGTGACGGCTTGCCCGTCACCGGACGGTCTCGACCGCATGCGAACCGAAACTCTCCAAGGACCCGGTGCAGGCGTGATGCCGCGCCTGCCGAAGGCGATGCCGCCTCCCCGTCAGCGCTGATCGGACACCCCGACTGCTGGTCCTCGAGAAACGCGCGCGTGAAGGCTCCTGGAGCGCGCCGGTCTCGAGGATGCTGCGGCTCGAGCACGCTTTCCCGGGTGCGGAGCCGGGGGCGGTGCCGTCGAGACCGTCAGCATCCTCGCCTGAAATGAAATCGGATGTTCGGCGGCCGGCGGGAACGACCTCCGCCCCTGTCGATCGCCCGACGACAGCGCGATTCCCGGGGTCTGTCCTTTGCAGGCAGGTGGAACGGCGGCCCGTTCGCCGGCGCTTGTCCCATCGAGTGCGCCGTCTGCACGGTTCCGATCACCATGGGTGTTCTCAGCGGTCGCTGCGCTCCCTCACTGCCGGGACTGATCACGCTTGCGTTATTGCTGATCTGCGCGCCTGCTGGCTGTGGCAGGTCCAGCAGCACCAACGTTGTCGGCCCTTCTCCCAGCAAATGTGCCGTTTCGCTGTCGAACAACACGCCGGAGGTTCCGGCTGCCGGCGGCGCCGGGGTCATCACTGTGACTGCCCAGCGCGAATGCGTGTGGTCGGCGCACGCGGACGCGGCCTGGATCACGCTGAGCGGAACAAGCGGTCAGGGAACGGCCGCGGTGGCCTATACGGTTGTGGCGAACCCCAACGGTACGCTTCGCCGGGGACAGGTCACCGTCTCGGAGCAGAACCTCGAGATTGTGCAGGTGGCGGCGCCGTGCCGCTACGTGGTCGCGCCCTCTGTCCTGGAGGTGGGTGCCTCGGGTGGCGAGGTGAGCGTGAACCTCACGGCCCCCGGCGGATGTGCCTGGCGCGCGCGCAGCGACGTCTCCTGGGTGAGCCGTACCGCGCCCGCCGAAGGTGACGGGAGCGCAACCCTTCGTCTGACCGTGGCGCAGAATACGGGCGAGCTCCGGCGTGGCACGGTGACCGTCGCAGGCGTGAGCGTACAGGTGCGCCAGGTGGGGTCCGGCGTTCCCACACCGTCGCCGGGGCCCGTGCCAGTGCCGCCGACCTGCAGTTACACCGTATCGCCGGACCGAGTCATCGCGAGGCCGTCGGGTGAACAGGCGATCATCAACGTGACCGCGCAGGACGGATGCGTGTGGACGGCGAGCAGCAGTGTCGGCTGGATCGCCGCGAGCGGCGGCGGCACGGGATCCGGCTCGGTCATTCTCGCGATCGGCCCGAACGCCGGAAGTGTCAGGACCGGCACGGCGACGGTGGCCGGGAAGACGGTCACTATCCAGCAGGAGGCGTCTCGCACTTCGTGCACGTACGACATCAAACCCACCTATTACGATGCGGGCCGCGGACCTGATGACATACGCGTCAGCGTCACCGCCCCGAGCGGCTGCGCCTGGACGGCCACGAGTCCCGCTGGATGGGTGACGGTTGTGGCGGGCGGGAGCGGTTCAGGCGACGGCACCGTGCGGCTGCTCGTCCAGGCGAACGACGGACCCGAGCGGAGGACTGACCTGACCATTGCGGGCAGCACGTTCCGGCTGCGGCAGTACGGGTGCTCCGCCAGCATCAAGCCGACGTGGTACCACGCCGGACGTGGGCCGGACGACATCAGCATTACCGTGACCGCGGACAACGGCTGCTCGTGGACAGCCACGAGCACGGTCTCGTGGGTGACCGTCGACGAAGGCCGGTCCGGTTCAGGCAAAGGCACGGTGAGGCTGCTCGTCGAATCGAACAGCGGTGCAAAGCGCTCGGTAACGCTGAACATCGCAGGCCAGGCATTCGCACTGCGCCAATCGGGTTCGAACTAGAGGCCGGCCCCGAACCTGCGTCGGGATGGGTCGAGCAGCTCGTACTGTCTCGCTGGAGATCCCCTGAGATCCTCACGCTGCCAGGCTGCTGCAAAAGGGCGTGTCGAAAGCGCCTCTGCATGGCATGCTGGGGCTCGCGCCCGCCGGGGCAGACGGATAAACCTGCACGCGGTGCCGGCACCCATGAAGCTTGCCCGTCGTTTTGTGTCCTTGCGAACGTCGGTGCCCCGCCGGCGACCGGCAGCCGCTCCCGCCGCGGCCGCTACTCGAGCCTGAGCCTGTTGACTCGCGCCGCTACAGTGTCCCCCTACCGCCCGGCCCACCTCGTGGGCCTGTGGTCGCTCGTCGTGGCGCAGCCCGTGTACGACGTGCTCCGGCAGAACGGCGAGTTCTTCGTGGCGCATCGCGCCTCTCCGCTGGACCTCCTGCTTCTCGCAGGCACTCTCTCGATCGCGTGGCCTGCGTTACTGGCGGTGCTGGTTCGCGGCGTTGCGCGGGCCTCGAGCACTGCCGGCCGCATCCTGCACCTGGTTCTCGTGGGTGGGCTCGGGGGTATGTTCGTCTCGCAGGTGCTCGCCAGGGTCTCGTCCCTCGGTGTGGCGGCGCACCTCACGGCTGCTCTCGCAGGCGCCGTTCTGGTCGGCTGGACGTACGCGCGCGCGTCGCCTGCGAGGCTGGTGACCGCGGTGCTCGGGCTGCTCGTACCCCTGTCGGCCGGGGCGTTTCTGCTCCATCCGGACATGGCGCCTTTCGTGCGGCCATCGGACGCCTCGCACGACGCGGCGGCGCGAATCCCGGCTGGCGCACCCCCGATCGTCGTGGTCGTGTTCGACCAGCTGCCGTTGTCGTCGTTGATGCGGCCGGACGGAGCGATCGATGTACAGCGTTATCCGGGCTTCGGTGCGCTCGCCGAGACCACCACCTGGTTTCGCAACGCGACTGCGAACGCCGAGGTTACGGGATTTGCCGTGCCTTCCCTGCTCTCAGGGACCTTGCCGCGTCGTGCACGTCTGCCAATCGCCGCGCACCATCCGCAGAACCTGTTCACTGTGCTCGGCGGGGCCTACCGGATGGAGGCGATCGAGCCGATCACACAGCTCTGCCCTGAGCGCCTGTGCCGCACCGGCGTCGAGCCTCGACGCGAGCGGCTCACGGCCATGACCCTGGATGCCTTGGTGGTGTTCCTGCATGTCGTGGCCCCGAGTGACTTGCGGGGCGGCCTGCCGTCCCTGGCGAACAACTGGAAGGACTTCCTCCCGGCGCACGACTGGCAGCGGCGCTGGGTCCAGGCGCGAGTCGACGACCGCCGCGAACCGGCCAGGCGGTTCATAGACGCGATCCGTCGGGCGGATGCGCAGCCGACTCTGTACTACCTGCACGCGCTGCTGCCTCACGAGCCGTTTCTCTACATGCGGACGGGCCAGCAGTTCACCGGTGACACAACGCTGCCGGGACTGAACCGCGTGGGCCGATGGACATCGGAGGAGTGGCCTGTTCTTCAGGCCTACCAGCGCCACCTGCTCCAGGTGGAGTATGCCGACGCCCTGCTTCAGCGCCTGCTGAACCGGCTGAATACCGAGGGACTCTACGATCGGTCGCTCATCGTGATCACCGCCGATCACGGCGCGAGCTTCAGGCCCGGTCGCCCGTTCAGGGGCCTCGACCGGCTCACGGCGCCCGATATCATGGCCGTGCCGCTCTTCATCAAGGCGCCGAACCAGCGCAGCGGACGCATCGACGACCGCAATATGCAGGCGATCGACGTCCTGCCGACGCTCGCCAGCATGCTCGGCGTGCATCTTCGATCAGGTGTGGGCGGCACGGCGGCCGTCGACGGCGCCACTCTTCCCACGCGTAAAGTGATGCGGCACATGGGTGCGGCGCGAGAAATGAAATTCGATGCCGGCAGGCTTGCCAGGGCGCGGATGGAGTCCGTGGCGCGGCGCTGGGAGCTGTTCGACGGGAGCGTCTCGCCGGTGCCCTCCGGTGCGCCTCGCGGGCTGCTCGGGCTCCCCGCGCCGGCGACTGCCGCGGACGCGGTGAAGGGACCGATGCAGGTGCTGCTCCGAGACCCGCAGCTGCTGCGCAACGTGGACCTCTCCGCACCGGTGCTCCCGCTCGCGCTCGAGGGGCGGCTGCTCGATCAAGAAGGCCGACCTGCGTCCTCGATGCTGGCCGTGGCTGTCAACGGGCACATCCGCGCGATCACGAGAACGCTCGATCGGCTGGCCCCGGGCACGTGGTCGGCACAGCTGGAGCCGGGTGCGCTGCAGGCAGGCGCAAACGACATCAAACTGTTTCTGGTTTCGCCGGACGGCACACAGCTGCAGCTGGCCTATGCGGCGGGGCCGCGGCCGCCAACGCTCGATCTCGCGTCGGACATGGCCGCACGGTTCTGGTCGGTTCGACAGACGGGTTTATCGCCGCCCCAGAGCGCGCCCGTGCCCTTCCGCTGGACCGGCCGCGAGGCGTCGATCATCGTGCCGCTCGACTCGGTACCGCCACCCCGGTCGCTACGGATCGGGATCGCCCGACCACCAGCTTCCGGGGCGCGCTTGGGGCTGGCGGTGAATGACTGCGCGCTCTACGACGGACCCGTGGAATCAACGCCGTGGTACCGGACGTTCTCGCTCGCCCCTTGTCCGGGGCTCCGAACGCACGGGGAGGCGCGGATTGTCATTCGGGTGATCGGGGGAATGGCCGACCGGCCGGAGGGCGTGCCGCTCGAGACGCTGAACCTGTTTCCCGCCCCGTGGCCGCCGCCGCCGGCAGGCTTGCTCGATCTCCGCGCAGCCGTGCGCGTCGTCGGCGGCGCACGCGAAAGGGTGGCGCACACGGATCTGCTCGTCCTCGACGTGCAGAACCGTGGATCGACCGTCTGGGCGGATGCGGCAGCCGACCCCGACCTCTCCGGCAATGTCGCACTGGAACTACGCTGGCGTCGCGTCCCTTCGGGGCCGGAGGATCGCACGCAACGCCTGCGGCTCCCGCGCGTGCTCCATCCCGGAGACGAGGTGCGAGTGGAGGTGCCGCTCGTCCCACCACCCTCGGTCACCGGCGGCGGTCCCTGGGACGTCGCCGTCGTGCCGGTCACGACCGCAGGAGCGCAGATTGCGCTTGAAGCCCCGCCCACCATCCGCGTCCGCGCGGCGCCGGCCGATGGCACGGAGTGACGGGCGCCCGTGCGTGTCGGCTTCCCGACCGTGAAGACGCGGCACTAGCGTGGGACGAACTCGAGCGTTGTCGCTCGACGCAACGGCTCCGCGAATCCGTGCACCCATTTCTGCGAGGCGGGTGTGTCGTACTTGGTGTCGTACGCGGCGTCAATCGCATCGAGTAGCCGCTCCCCGCGGACTCTCTTTCCACGGACGCGAATCTCGCGCCCGCTGGGAATCTGAATCACTCCTCGCGGCTCTTCGATGAACGCCCGGAACCAGCCGCCGGGCTTGTCGCTCCACGACCTGACAAAGACCCGAGTATTGACGACGACCACCCACACGCCGGTCGGGCGGTGTTCCGTGCCTGAGCGGACTCCGACGATCTTCGCACCTGCGAGAGCGGCGATGACCGGCTTGGAGAAGGCGTGCTGGGTGCTCATCAGGCCTCAGGACTTGTCCACTGCGGCGGAGCCGTCCGTCGGCGTTGCTCTCTCGAGTCTCGCACGGCCGTCCGCACGATTCCTGAAAGCGCACTTCCATCCAGCTTGACCAGGATCAGTCCTGCGGAGTCTTGATCAATTGTAAGCGTTCAGGATCGCCGAGCCCTGCGCCGGGGCGGCTTAGAAACCGGGCGCCCCGAATGCAGGCAGACTCTCACCACCGGCGGCCGGCATCCGACGCGCCGTGGAGGGTCGGGTTACCGCGAGGCAGTCTCACCGAGAAGTTGACGGGGGTGGCCCGGAGGAAGGCCATCCCCGTCGACCGGGCAACGAGATAGCTGGGGCATCAACAGGTTTATCGGTCAAAAGCGAATCCAGCGTGAGCGTCCCTGACGCACGGGCAGTTGGCGACGCCGCGGTGCAGTCCGGCTCCTGCCCGGCCGATACAGCGAAACATGAGTGAGCGGACTGTCGGCCGGATGCTCTGGGTCGCGATGTTCCTGGTGCTGGTGAGCAGCATCCTGACGTTCGTGGTGACCGCGGCCAGGAATTAGGCGGGCAGAACTGGAAGGGCTTGCGCCACTCAATCGAATCGGGTTCACGGTTGGCACCAGTGCAGCCGCTCCCGCCCTCCTGACCAGTCAGCGTTGAGTGAGAAAACGCGCAGAACTCAGGGTGCACCTTCTCCCAACGTGGGCTCGCTGGAACCTGTAAGCGATCGCTCCAAGACCCCCGCTTCCGGACCGGTCCGCTGAAGGATGAAGGGACCGACACCAAGGCATGGCAGGCGCGTCACTCAATAAAAAGCCCGCGATCTGTCGGCGGATTCGGGTGGGAGGATGTATGCTTCGGCTCGGGCGGAAGTTCCGTCCCCCGCGCCTCCCCCTCGAAGCAGGAGAAAACATGTCGAGAATGCGATCACCCGTCGCTACACTGGCCGCGTGCGCGGTCGCCGTGGCCGTCTGTTTTGCTGCCGACGCGAACCTGGGGACCTGGAAGCTGAATGAGGCGAAGTCGAAGCTTCCCCCGAGTGGGGCCAGGAACCACACGGTGGTCTACGCCGCTGCAGGAGAGAGCGTCAAGATCACCGTCGATGGCGTCGACGCGAGCGGCAAGCCGGTTCACAACGAGTGGACGGGAAAATTCGACGGCAACGAGTACCCCGTGACCGGGGACGCCGTGTCTGACATGCGGTCGTACAAGAGGGTGGACGATCGGACACTGGAGTTGACCGGGAAGAAGGGTGGCAAGGTCACCCAGAGCGGCAGCATCGTCGTGTCGCCGGATGGCAAGACGCGCACGGTCACAATCAGCATGACGGACGCGAAGGGCGAGAAGGTTTCCATCACTGCGGTGTACGACAAGTCGTAGTCCATCGGGCCCGACGGGCGCGTGAGTCGTTCGACCGCGGGTCACCCCGGACACCAGCCGGTGCGTCATTCGCTGGTGTATCCCGCTCGCCACCAGTAACCAGCCGCTCATTGCGCTGCTGGTGTCCCGCCGCTGTGCGTCGAGGGCGTAGCGGGGCGGCAGCTCCCACTGCTCGAAGATGCACTCGTGCCTCCCCCGTCGTTGAGCTGGCCGTGCGCCACGCGATGTTCGACAACTGAATCATTCCGTTCGCAGCAGGGGCTCCACCAGCGGCGGGCTGGACTTCCCCACTGTCCTCCGCCGGCGTCTCTTGCCGCGGGTTCTCTCTCCGCCATCCCTTGTCCGTAGCGGACACATCATTGCCTCTGTTCATCCCGCAGGGCCTTCATCATCCCGGGGTATCCTCACCACTCGTTGTGGCGAATCGTCGGTCGCGATGGAGGAAGCAATGGGCCGGTTCTATCGAGCAACTCTCACCCTCGCGCTCGTGGTTCCGCTCTCGGCCTGCGCCGGCCACCGTCCAACACACATCGCGCCTGACGAATCGGTGCCGCACATTACCTGGGAGATTCGAACTGGCGGTGACCTCGGGGACGCCGACCTGGTGTGCGGGTCGCCTCAACCGGCACAAGGGTGCGTCCTCACTGCCAGCACCGAACGAGAACGGACGCTCGTGACCGTGCGCGTGTACCTCCATGCAGCTGCACGCCAGACGAGCTATCTGGGAGTTGTGCAGGTGCCGTTCATGCAAGGAGGGGTGAAGGGAGCAGACGTAAGCGCAACCGTGCCGGTGGGCAGCCAACCTGTCGGATCAAGCGTCATCGGCGAGGTGACGTCGAAGCCGGGCGAATACGCCTTCACTGTGTTACTCGATACGAAGCAGGCGGGGATGACAGATTCGCAGCGCATCGAGCAGCAGGCGCCAGTTGTGGTGAGATGAGATCTGGAATGACTGCGTTCCCACAGCCGGGCACGATGGGTCGCAGAACCACTCGCGGGGTAGCACCTATCGGCGTCCGCGTTTCGAACCCAAGCTTCCGCAGCGTTGTTGGACACCGCACACACCGGGCACGGGATCAACGTCATGAGCGTCCAGCTGCACGAATGAGACCCGAAAACGCTGCGATTGATCCGGTTTCGTGGACATCTTCCGAGAGAGGAATACGATGTCCACCATGGCAGAACGCACACCGAAGCGGTCGCGACGCAGTTTCACCGACGAGTTCAAAGCCAGCGCCGCCGGCTGGTACTCGATGAAGGCCAGACCGTCGCCGCGCGGCCGCGACCTCGGGCTGACGGAGTCGCGTTGCGCACTGGGTCGAGCACGCCGCGCAGATGGACCCACGGGAAGACCGGGCTGACGACCGCCGAGCGCGACGAGCTCGCCGCTGCGGAAGGAAACGTGTGCTCCAGGAGGAGCGCGAGATACAAAAAAGGCGGCGGCCTTCTTCGCGAAGCAGAGCCGGTAAGGTTCCGGTTCATCGCTGTGGAGAAGGCCGTGCACCGCGTCCGGATCCTGTGTCGGTGTCTGCAGGTCAGCGCGAGCGGCTACTACGCCTGGTGCCGCCGCCCGAGCGCGGCATCCCGGGAGGACCGACGCCTGAAAGTCCTCGTGCGCACGTCGTTCGAGGCGAGCAAACAGCGCTACGGCAGCCGCATTCACGAAGACCTGCGGGAGCAGCACGCGCGTGTGAGCCGCAACGGGTGATTCGCTTGATGCAGGAGGCGGGCTGCGGCCCGTCCGCGGAAGCGGTTCACCTGCACCACGAGAGCGATCACGGCCAGCCCGTCGCGGCGAATCTGCTCGATCGGCAGTTTACGGCCGGGCCCCGAATCGGCGCGGGTCGGCGACGCCACCGAGTTCGTGATGGGGA
The DNA here is from genome assembly GCA_963739995.1 of Vicinamibacteria bacterium. GTDB lineage: Bacteria > Acidobacteriota > Vicinamibacteria > Vicinamibacterales > JAENWD01 > CAVUCH01. The sequence goes on from CAVUCH010000014.1 coordinate 35,133, forward strand.
GAGCGGTAAGCTGTATCTGGCGGCCATTCTCGATCTGTTCTCCCGGTTCGTGGTCGGCTGGGCGCTGAGTGCGGCCAATGACCGCCATCTCGCCCGAAGGCGCTCGACATGGCGTTGAAGCGGCGCGGCCCGGAGCTGGGCCTGCTGCATCACTGGGATCAGGGGGGGCGTACGCCAGCGAGGACTACCAGCGGCGGCTCGATGCGTGCGGCATCACGTGTTCGATGAGCCGGCGCGGCAACTGCTACGACAACGCCGTCATGGAAGCATTCTTCTCCTCGGTGAGAGTGAAGTCGCTGATCGATCGACAGTGCCGGCGAGGCGGAGACGCGTTGTCGACTCGAGGTGTTCTAAACCAGCGGCGGCGCCATTCGACACTGGCCAGATCAGTCGGGCGTGAACACCAGGCCGCCGCACACGGCGTGGACGCTGCCGTCAGAAAGAACGCGCACAGGGAGGAAAACGCGCAGAACGGGTAAGGCAAATCAAATGGGGAAGAAGAGAGAAGAAAGGAAGGAAACACGCCACTGTACAATCCCCTGAATGGTTCCAGTCGAAGGCGCCCGCGAGGTGCCGGCGATTGCTACGGCGCTGCGCACCCTCCGTAGATTGGTGCCCGACTTCCGCGGCCTCCCGCCACCGTTCTGGGTGCTCTTCTTCGGCACACTCGTCAACCGTGTGGGCGGGTTCGTGATTGTCTTTCTCGCCATCTATCTCACCGAGGTGCGGGGTCTCAACGCCGCTCAGGCTGGAGCGGTGATCTCCGCGTATGGCGTTGGCTCGATGGGGGGCGGCGCGTTCGGGGGCGCGGTATCGGATCGCGCCGGCCGCCGGCCCGTACTCACCGTGTCGCTGATCGGCGGCGGGGCGAGCATGCTGCTGCTCGGCCTCCTGACGACAAGGCCGGCGATGACCGCCACCGCGCTGCTCACGGGACTCCTGTACGAAATGTATCGGCCGGTGGTATCCGCAACGATCGCAGACGTCGTGGCTGTCGAGGATCGGCCGCGCGCGTACGGGTTGATCTATTGGGCCGTGAATCTCGGCGCGTCCATTGCGCCCATTCTGGGAGGCCTCATTGCGGCGAGCAGTTATCGAGCGTTGTTCGTTGCGGACGCCGCAACTACGGCGCTGTACGGCGTGATCGTGCTGGCTGCCCTGCCGGAAACGCGGCCCGCCGCACACGCCCGGCCGGACGGTGCGCCTGGGGCCGCCCGGGCCATCTTCGGCGACCCGTTCTTGCTCGCGGTGTGCGGCCTCACGTTCGCCTTCTCGATTGTGTTCTTTCAGTCGTTTGTCGGACTCCCGATCGACGTGCGCGCGCATGGCCTGTCGGCGGTGGCCTTCGGCACGCTCATTGCGATTAATGGCCTTCTCATCGTGTTTCTGCAGCCTGTCGCCGGAGAGCTCACGCGGTATCGTTCGCGCCCCTTGACGCTCGCGGCTGCGTCGCTGCTGCTGGGCACGGGTCTCGGGATGAACGCGTGGATCGGATCGTTCGGCGGCTATGCTGTCTCCGTCACGATCTGGACGCTTGGTGAGATCCTGTTCGCACCGGCTTCCCAGGCGCTCGTCGCCGATTTGGCGCCGACGCATCTTCGCGGCGCATACCAGGGGGCCTTTGCGCTCGCATTTACCGCTGCCTTCGCCGCCGCCCCTGCGCTCGGGGGTTACATCCTTGCACACGCTGGCGCACGGTGGCTCTGGTTGGGCTGTTTTGTGACAAGCACGCTCGTGGCGGCGGGGTTCTGGTCTTTAGCAGCCCGTGGTGGCGCGGGATAAACCGGCGTGGAGTCGTGAATGCAAGAGTCATACAGGAAAGGAGTAGCGACCCATCCTGACCCCGAGTCATGCATGGCCGCCGCAAGGCGACCATCGAAGCGTTGACAGGGGCCCCTGCAGGCAGGGCATTGAGCTGCGAAATAATCGCATCCGGAGTGCCGACGCCGTACCACGAGGCGGAAGGCGACATCGCACAAGGCGTCAGCGCAAGCCTTGAGCGGACTCTGCGCAGTCTGAGACCCCAGGCATGTAGGGAAACTCCACGCACGAGAACCGGGAGGCCCCATCGACGCCCGCTGGCGATCATCCGGCGGGCCGGCGGGAGAAGGGCATGAGCCCGAAGTCCAGCGCGCACGTTGATGGGGAGTCGGACGGCCGCATAGTACCCGATGAAGGGCGCGAACAACGACGGGCACCCGTCGGCGGAGCGCTCGGAGGGAAGGCGACCGACCAAGGAGAACGCCGAGCAGCCGACCCCGCCCCGGACACAGAGCCGGACCCGCGAGTCGAGCGGTCTGACCGGCGTGCGCGAAGTGGCACGAAAGGAGAAGCGAACACGGTTCACCGCGCTGCTGCACCATGTCAGCGCCGAACGCCTGCGAGCCAGCTTCTACGCGCTGAAGCGGGAAGCGGCACCGGGGGTGGACGGCATGACGTGGCGCGAGTATGAGACGGGCTTGCTGGGGCGCGTGGACGACCTCCACCGCCGTGTGCATGCAGGCACGTATCGAGCGCAGCCGTCTAAGAGAGCCTACATCCCGAAGGCCGACGGGCGACAGCGTCCCTTGGGCATCGCCGCTCTCGAAGACAAAGTTGTCCAGCATGCCGTCGGGGCCGTTCTCGCGATGATCTACGAGACGGACTTCCTGGGGTTCTCCTATGGGTTCCGACCGGGGCGCAGTCAGCACGACGCGCTGGATGCGCTGTGGGTGGGACTCATGCGGAAAAAGGTGAACTGGGTGCTCGACGCCGACATCCGTGCGTTCTTCGACACGATGGACCACGGATGGATGATACGGTTCCTCGAGCACCGGATCGGCGACCGACGGATTCATCGCCTGATACGCAAGTGGTTGAGGGCGGGAGTCTCGGAGGACGGGACCTGGGCGAAGACGGAGGTGGGGACGCCGCAGGGCGCGGTCATTTCGCCGCTCCTCGCGAACGTGTACCTGCACTACGTGTTCGACCTCTGGGTCCGACGCTGGCGGCGTCACTCGGCCACGGGCGACATGATCGTCGTTCGCTATGCCGATGACATCGTCCTGGGTTTCGAGCATCGGGGAGACGCAGAGCGGTTCCTGCACGAATGGCAGGACCGCATGCGGTCGTTCGGGCTGGAACTCCACCCGGACAAGACGCGCCTGATTGAGTTTGGGCGCCACGCAGCCGAGCAACGCACGCAGCGAGGCGAGGGCAAGCCGGACACGTTCGACTTCCTGGGGTTCACGCATATCTGCGGAATCACACGGAAAACCGGCCGGTTCATCGTCAAGCGCCAGACGATCCGCAAACGCCTGACGGCCAAACTCCAGGCGCTGAAGGCGGAGCTGCGGCACCGGTGGCACGTGCCAGTCCCCCACCTCGGGCAATGGTTGCGCTCGGTGGTGGCCGGCTGGTTCAACTACCACGCGGTGCCGGGCAACATGGACAGTCTGAACGCGTTCCGCAGCCAGGTGCTCCGACTCTGGTTTCGCGCGCTGCGGCGCCGAAGCCAGCGTCGGCCGATGACCTGGGCTCGGTTCCTGTGGCTCGTTCGCCGCTGGCTTCCCAGCGCCCGTATCCTGCATCCGCACCCGAACGTGCGCTTCGACGCCACCCATCCAAGGTAGGAGCCGTATGCAGCAATACTGCCCGTACGGATCTGTGCGGGGGCGAGGGGTAACCCTCGTCTCGGACGAAAGCAGTTCTCGCGGGCACTGACGAGTAGGCGCCGCGAGCGGCGATCGAGTTATCGAGTGCGCTCGATCGGCGACCGGGCGCCCCGCGGCAGATCTTGCGTGGCCCCACATCGACGCCTGCTTCGCCGGCGCCGTCGTTTGCCCATCGCCATGCGGCTGACGCGTCGAATACCTCCCGTGCCGACGGCCTACTCGGCCCTGAGCGCAACGATCGGATCGACGGCGGCTGCCCGGCGGGCCGGCAGATAGCCGGCGCCGAGCGTGGCGGTCGCCAGCAGCGCGGCCAGACCGGCAACGATTCTCGTGTCGCTCGAGGCCGCGCCGACCATGGCTGCTTCCATCAGGCGCCCCAGGGCGAGCGACAGCAGGACGCCCAGTCCTGCCCCCAAAGCCGTTACCCGTACCGCTTGGCCGACCGCCAACCGGAGCACGTCGCGCGCGCTCGCACCCAACGCCATCCTCACGCCGATCTCGTGCGTCTGCAAGGTGACGATATACGACATGACGCCGTAGATGCCCGCCAGCGCGAGCACGAGGGCGAGCAGGCCGAATGCGGCCATGATCCCGGCGACGTAATGCAGTCCGAGCGTCCTCTCCGCGAGCGCCTCCCGCATCGTCATCACATCGAAGATCGCCTGGTCGGGATCGATGGCATGGAGCGCCAGTCGGGCGGATTGCGCCAGCGTTGTGCCATCCCCTGCCGTCCGCACCAGAAGCGACATCTCGCCCGTCGGTGCCTGGGAAAACGGACGGTAGGCCGTCGGGTAATTGCGTCGGGCGAACCAGTCGTGAATGTGGTCTCCGGCGACACCGACCACCACCAGCCAGTCACTGGTCCCCATCTTCATGCGGCGGCCGATCGGGTTGGCGGTTCCCCAGTACTTGCGTGCCAGCGAACGACTGACGATCACGACCGGCTGCCCGTCCTCGCTGTCGCGCGCGTCGAAGGGGCGGCCCTCCACGATCGGAATGCGGATCGTATCGAAGAACGTCGGCATGGCCGCGCGATAGTCGACGGTCGGTCGGTCTGCAGGATCGCGGGTCGGCGCTCCCTCGATCTCGATCGGGCGTGCGCTGTTGCTGGCCCTCGCTGGCATGATGTTCACGGCGGCCGCGGTTTCGACGCCAGGAAGCGCGCGAAGCCGTTCGACCGCGCTGGCGGCAAACCGGTGCCGCGACGCGTCGTCGGGGTATTCCGATTCTGGCAACACCAGCTGCATCGAGAGCACGCCGGCAGGGTCGTAGCCCTGGGGCCCATGCAGGAATCGATGGACGCTCAGGGCGCTCAACGCTGACGCAACCAGCAGCGGCAGCGTCAGCGCGATTTCCGCGACGACCAGACCACGGCGGAATCGCACTCGCCCCGCGCCAGCGGTGGCACCACGGCTGCCGTCCTTGAGCGAATCGGCGAGTCGCGGCCGCGAGGCCTGGACGGCGGGCACGAGGCCGAAGATCGCAGCTGTGACGAGCGCCAGCCCAATCGTAAACACCACGAGCCGCCCGTCGATGTCCATCGAATCCCAGCCCGACACGAACCGCGCGATCTTTGCGGGCATGTAACCGCGGACGATGCTGAGGCCCGCCCATGCGGTCGCAAGCCCGATCGGCACCGCGGCCACGGCGAGCAACACACTCTCCGTACCTATCACCCTTGTGATGCGCAGGCGGCTTGCGCCCATCGCGACACGCACCGCCATCTCCCGCTGGCGCTCCGCGTCGCGCGCCAGCAGCAGGCCCGCCACGTTTGCGCAGGCAATCAAGAGGACGAACCCTGCCGCCGCTTGCCATAACGTGAGGATTGGGCCCAGGCCGATGTCGATCATCCCGCCGGCGAGCGTGTACACGCGAACGTGCAAGCCCTTGTTCGCGGCAGGGTGCTGCTTGGCGAGGCGCTCGCCGAACACGGTCATTTCGGCGCGCGCGTCGTCGAGTGTTCGGCCAGCGGCGAGCCGGCCGATCGCCGTGAGCGAGCGTGACACCCGTTCATCCGCCGCCTCCGGCGTGAAGGCGAGCGGCGCCCACACCTGGGCGCCCAGCGGGAACTCGAACCCTTCGGGCGCGATGCCAACGATGTCGTGGGCAACCCCGTCGATCTGAACGGCGCGTCCGATGATGGTTGGATCGCCACCAAACCGGCGCTGCCAGAGTCCGTGTCCGAGCACGACTCGCCGGTGCCGCCCAACCACCTCCTCCTCGGGAACGAACGTGCGACCCATCGCCGGGGTAATGCCGATCGCGGGGAAGAAGTCGCTGGAGACACGAAAGCCCTGCACCAGTTCAGGCTCGTCGCGACCGACGAGGTTCGCATCCCACCACTCGAACGCCGAGAGCCGCTCGATGGCGGCACTGTGTGCCTTGAGCTCGAGGAAGTTGGCCGGCGACACGGTCCCCTGCCGATCGAGGTCGCCCTGACGCGTGTGCGAGAGCAGCACGACGCGATCCACGTCTGGCAGGGTGAAGGGACGAAGCACGACCGCATCGATCATCGCGAAGATGGCGGCATTGGCGCCAAGGGCGAGCCCGAGCGTCAGCACGATGACCACGCTGAACCCGGGGCGCTTCGCCAGGGCGCGCCATGCATGGCGAACGTCGGTGAGCATTGTGTGCACCCCGGCCCCCTTCAACGGTCCAGCGCCTCGCGGAGTGAGACGATCATCACGGCATTACGGACCACATGCCTCGAGGTTCAGGCTGGCTCCGCACCCGGCCCTATTCGGGTGCCGTTCGACACAGGAAAGTGAATGGTCCGGGCAGGTGTGTCCAGTTCGTGGGCCCGTTTACGGCGCGACTCCGGGGGAACGCGCGGTTTGAACTACCCGGCGCTTCGCCGAACTGACGAGACCACGCCTTAGGATGGGTAGACTACGGCGTCAATCGGGAGAACCTCCTGCGCTGCCCCCCGCGAGTATAATCGCCCACACTTGCCTTTACGTCCGGCATCACGTTCGACCCCTCTCAAGTGACCCGATCTTTGTCAAGCGGCTCGACTCTGCAGCCGGTGCAGGAGCGCAATCGCTTTCTGGATGGCGTAGAGCGGTTGGGCAACGCCCTGCCCGACCCGGTGCTGATCTTCGTCGGCTTGATCGCGCTCCTGATGGCGCTGTCTGCGGTCGGTGCCGCTGCTGACTGGTCGGCGGTCAATCCCGTCACCGGCGAGACACTGATCGTGAAGAGCCTGCTGTCGGAACAGTCACTTCAGCTGCTCATTACCGAGATCCCGCGCACCTATGCGGCCTTCGCGCCGCTGGGCCTCGCGCTCACGATCATGCTGGGCGCGGGTGTGGCCGATCGCAGCGGCCTGTTCATCGCGCTTGTACGGATTGGTCTCGGCGCCGTACCTGAGTGGGCGCTCGTCCCCGCGGTGATGGTGGCAGGCATGCTGACTTGCCATGCGTTCGATGCCGGCTACATTGTCTTTGTACCGCTGGCAGGTCTGATGTTCGCTGCTGCGGGTCGGCATCCTGTCCTGGGGCTCACGGTCGGCTTTGCTGGGGCCTGCGTCGGCCTCGCGGGGAATCTCCTGCCGGGCCAATACGACGTGCTGATTCTGAGCATCACCGAAACCGGTGCTCGGCTGATTCAGCCCGGCTGGACGATGAATCCGGTGGGCAACTGGTGGTTCAGCCTCGGAATCGCCGCCTTGTTCACCGGGCTGGGTTGGATCGTCACGGCCCGCGTTGTCGCTCCGCGACTCGGAGCCTGGCACGGTGAACGTCCGGCCGCGACCGAATGGCACTCCGCCAAGCTCACCACGGCGGAACGACGTGGCCTCCGGGCAGCAGGGCTGGCCGCGCTCTGTGTCATCGCATTGTTCGCCGCGCTGTCGCTCTACCCGGGCTTCACGCCACTGTACGACGAGGCCGCCGCACCGGGACAGCGCCTGACGCCGCTGTTTCGCGGTCTGATTCCCGGATTCTTTCTGCTCTTCCTCGCCACCGGCTGGGCGTACGGCGCGATTGCGGGCACGATCCGTTCCCATCGCGATGTCGTCGCGATGATGGCCAACGGCCTGGAAGGCATGCTGCCCTATCTGGTGCTCGTGTTCTTCGCCGCCCAGTTCGTGGCCATGTTCGGTTGGTCGAACCTGGGGCCGATCATCGCGATCGTCGGCGCGGACCAGCTGCGCGCCATGCATGCGCCGCCGGCGCTGCTGCTGCCGATGTTGACGACCATGTCGGCCTGGCTCGACTTCCTGATCGCTTCGGGTTCGGCGAAGTGGACGGCGATGGCACCGGTGGCTGCGCCGATGATGATGCTGCTGGGCATCTCCCCTGAAATGACCACGGCGGCCTATCGGGTCGGCGACACCGTCACCAATCTGATCTCACCGCTCAATCCGTACTTTGTGCTGACGCTGACCTTCTGCCGGCGCTGGATTCCGGACTTCCGCCTGGGCTCGCTGCTCGCTCTGCTGCTGCCCCTGAGCATCGCGTTTTTCCTCGGGGGCGCCGCCCTGACCGCGATCTGGGTGGCGTTGGAAATCCCCGTCGGCCCTGGCGCGGCAGTGTCGTACGTACCGCCCGTGCCGGTGCGCTGAACAGGTCTGTCCCACGGTCGATCGACTCGGCTCAGGCTCGTGGCTTTCTCAATCGTCCGTCATTTCGAGACCCGCGCCGATCACCGAAAACGTCGGCCGTGATCCAACGCCGGATCAATAGAGCGAGCGATGCGCTGAAGGTTCGTGCTACCGGGTCCGCGATGTCTGCGGCTCACATCATCGCCGCGGCCAGACACGGGCGTAGGCGTGAGCGACGAGCGGCGCCAGCACCACGGCTGCGACGAGGAATATGGCCACCCGCAGCAGGACCACATCGACGATATGACGCAGGTCGTCGACGACGACGGCGCGCTCACCACGCAGGGCTTCCATCGACCCGGCCAACTCGCGGCGCACCTGGGCGATCGCCTCACGGCGCTCGGCGGTCGCCCACTCGAGCGTGGCCAGCCGCTGCGCCTCGAAATTGTGCAGCAGTTCGCTACGTTCCGCGGCAAACGCGCGGACGATCGCGCCGACCGCCTGTTCCCGCTCGACGGAAATGGCCTCCATCACCAGGGCTCGCTGCAAACTCATTTCGTCGAGGACGATCCGTCGCTCGTTCAGGACGAGGGGCAAAACGCCTTCGGCGGTTGAAGCGATGCGATCCGCTGCAGCGGCGCTCACGTGCAGGTCGCCCTGCATCGACGCCACAGTCTCGGCAGGCAGCACGTCGGCGCGCATCAGGTCGACTTCTCCCCGAACCTGCCGCGGCAGATCGGCCAGGTAGATGCGCAGCCTGCTGGGAGAGGGTGATCGCCAGTTCCTCCATGGTGCCGACGGCCTCCAACGTGTCGCCGCCCGCACGGGACTGTTCAGCGAAGCGTGCAATCGGGGACTGGCGGACGAATGTGATGTCATGGAGAGGATGTTCGGCGAGCCAGGGATCGATGAATTTGTGCTCGAACTCGGCTCTGGTTTCAGGAGACACGGCGATCGAACCGCCGATCTCCCGCATCTGGTCCACGAGTCGACGCGAAACTTCGACGGCTTCGGGTTGGAACGTGCCGAAGGCGCCTGCGCCCGCGCCGTCGCTAAAGAGCTGATCCATCTGGCGTGCGAAGATCCACGCGTCGACGAGGGCACCGATCGGCTCCAGCCGAAAGCACGCCTTTCGCATCTCGGGTATTGCGCGGATCCTCCAGAGCAAGGCGTTGCGCCGGACTGTCGAATCGGCAGCCCGCTGCTCGATCGCCGTGGACGCGAGATCGACTTCCGCGGCGAACGTGATCGAGTACTCGTGCATGCGCAACCGCAGCGCTTCCACGCGGAAGTCGGGCCGGATTTCGGGCCAGGGCTTCAGATCGGGCCGCGTGCCTTTCTTACCCACGCCGGCGCATGCCACAAGGGAGAACAGGGCGAGGCATGCGGCCGTGCGCATCAACGCTACACGCCAGCTCGGCTGGCGACCGGGGTCGAGCTCTCGACCGACCCTGAGCGCTGGTCTCTTCGACCAGGGGAGGCGTCTCATAGCTGCCGCACCATCGCGACCCGGAAGCTGTCGTCGGCCGACGGGATGTGATCCTTGTCGGAAGCCGAACTCTATGTGTTCGAACCGGATTGCCCGTACTGCTGCTGGCATCCTGCACGTCCCTCTGACCTCCGCTCGATCGTCGGCCCACGGGATGTGACGCAGATCGCGAGATACGTGGGTCTGCCGACACGTCGAACGCGCGAGTATGACCGCTAGTGGTTGGAGACCCGCGGTGATCAGTCGCTTCCGCGGCGGGCGGCCGACCTTCACACGGCTACGGTCCTGGAGCGATTCGCAATTCTCATTCCATTAGGCGGAATCAGACGCGAGCAACGGGAGAAGCACCGCAGGTCCGGGCCGAGGACGCCCGGAATGCAATGGGCGATCAGGCATAGCGGGCGGTGTGTGCCATCCGCGGGTCTTGGATCAACCGCCAGCGTCAACCATCCCGACTACTCGCTCCTGGTCACGGCCTGCTTTGCCGAGGGACGAGCGCACGGGATTTCGGAGCGGCTCCGTCAAACCGGATGCGCGAAGGCCTCTCCGGAGCCGTGCAGACAAAAACAGGCATGATTCCGGGCCGCCAGCTGTGGCATACGACGTGCCTTGCGGTGATGCGGTCGCGGCTGTTGTATTATCGCTCACCGCGAAGGGTGCTTCCGGGAGGTCTTTGCGAGTGCAACAGCCCATGGCTCGGATACGGCAGCGCCGTCCCGGTGTGCTCGTGGAACGCACCGCGTGGACCTTCGGTATCGTGTGCCTGGTGACGTGCGGCGCGCTGTACATCGACGGTGCAGCGGGCGCTCGGCACGAACTCGAGCGGTTTGCGGTCCTCCAGGCAGCGGCGCTCCATCAGCCCCCAGCACCAGACCTGCGCCTCTGGGACCCGGAACGCATCAGCGCCTGGCGGCGGGCATTGAGCGAACCCGCACCGCCGCCGCTTGCGGTCCTGCGCATCCCGAAGATTCGCCTCGAGGTGCCGGTCCTGCGGGGCACTGACGACTTCACGCTCAACCGCGCCGTGGGTCACATCGACGACACGGCACAGCCAGGCACGGATGGCAACTCCGGAATCGCCGGGCACCGCGACGGGTTCTTTCGCGGCTTGAAAGACATCGGGCCCGAACATGCCATCGAGCTCGAAACGCTTCGAGGGAAGGAGGTCTACCGCGTCGAACGAATCTGGGTCGTCTACCCGGAGGACGTATCTGTGCTCAATCCAACGCCTGCGCGGTCGCTTACGCTCGTCACGTGCTACCCGTTCTACCACGTCGGCCCAGCGCCGCAACGCTACATCGTCCGTGCGGTGCGCACCGACACGCCGGCGACCGTTCACCGCTGAGCAGCGGTTCTGGGTCGGGGCCCGCAGCAGATCAGAGCGGCCCATGTGCTCTACGCGGAAGATCAGACGAATCAAGGGAAGCGAGATCGGGACTCGAGATCCGGGGAACTGAGGGAACTTGGAAACGGGAGGAATAGGAGGCGTTATGATGCGTGCAGCGATTCGGCTTGTGTTATGTGGTGCGCTCGTGTGCCTGACGGCCGCCGTCAGCCTGGCGCAGACGTCAACCACAGCGGAGACCAAGAAGTTCGAGGTCATTGCGGTGGAGGGAAACCGGCTCGTTGTCAAGTTACCCGAAGGCACGAGGGAACTGACGGTCCCCGCCGACTTCCGGTTCAACGTCGACGGGAAGATGCTGTCGGTGCAAGAACTGAAGCCTGGCATGGCAGGCACCGCGACCATCACCACGAAGACGACCACGGTTCCCGTGACCGTGACCGAGGTGAAGAACGGGACCGTGCTGCAGGCCCAAGGCAACAGCATCATCGTTCGCACCGACGACGGCATCAAGATGTTCACGCAGAGCGACATCGACAAGCGCGGTGTCAAGATAATGCGCGGTGGCCAGCCCGCGGACATCTCGGACTTTCGTTCCAACGACAAGCTGACGGCTACCATCGTCACGACGAAGCCGCCACGGGTCATGACGGAGAAGGACGTGCAGGCGACCCTCGCGCAAAGCGGTGGTGCCGGCACGCCCGCCGCCGCAGCGCCGCCGGCGGCCGCGACGCCACCGGCACCAGCGTCGTCTGACACGGCGGCAACCTCGGGCGCTGCGCCGAGGAAGCTGCCCTCGACCGCCAGCCCCCTGCCGGTGCTTGCGCTAACAGGCTTCGCCTCGCTCCTTGCGGGGTTGGGTCTCACCGTCAGGCGTCGTCGCGCGACGCACTAGCAGCCCGTGGTGAAGACCGGCGTCGCACCGAGGGCGCGGAGGCGCCCGCCGGCAAGGCGCGACGACCGAGAATACCGGGCAGTATTTGAGGAAGAAGCAACGCAGCCGGCGGGGATGCATCGGCGGCCGAATGCAGCCGGCCTTTCACCGCCGGCTGCTGGCGGTTCGCCACTCGACGCCGGGCCGCGGTGCTATGTATAGCCCGGGCCCGCGCGATGTTCCAGATTGAGGCGCGTCTTCTTTGAGCGGAAGAGGGGCGCCTCGCTACATCCTCGTGAGAAGAGGGCCAAGGACGGCCCACATGAAATACGCGCGCGAATTCATCACGAGCACGGTAGTCGGGGGGTTGTTCATCGTAGTGCCCGTCTACCTGGCGGTACTGCTGCTGCTCAAGGGCATGAAGTCGGTCGGCGGTCTGGTGCGGCCAATCGCAGCATTGGTCCCCGACTGGCTCCCGGCTGAGGGCCTCTTGTCGCTGGTCCTGCTGCTGGCGCTGTGTTTCCTCGTCGGTGTCGCCGTGCGTACGCCGTCGGGGCGCGCGGCTCGCGAGCGCATGGAGAGGGTGTTCTTCGAGAGGCTTCCTGGGTACGGCCTGCTGCGCAGCTTGACACAGCGTTTGGCGGGAGACAGTGAGGAGCAGACATGGAAGCCGGCACTGGTTGAGATCGAGGACGCGCTGGTCCCGGCGTTCATTATCGAAGAGCTCGACGACGGCCGATTCACGGTCTTCGTCCCGTCGGTGCCCACACCGCTCGCCGGGGCCGTCTACGTACTCCGACGAGAACGCGTGCACATCCTCGAGATCCCGTTTACCCAGGCCATGAGGACCATCTCCCGCTGGGGCTCAGGGTCGAAAGACCTCGTGGCAGCCATGCGAACAGGGGTGCCGAGCCTGGAGGACCGGCGGGAGGTCGAGACACGGACCCGTGAATCGTTTCAATGATTGGGCCGAAGGGAGCAGAAAAATGACAAAAACATGGATGGCAGGCGTTCTTGCAGGCGCCGCACTCATTTGTTCAGCCGCCCCGTCAGTCGCTCAGGACGAGGGAAAGACAGCGGCGGCCGAACTCACAAGCGCGTCGCAGGCGGCCTTGAAGCAGCTGTACGCCAGCGTGCCGCTGGCGAAGGAGCTCGGGCCGAAGGCGCATGCCATTCTGGTGTTCCCCAAGGTCACGAAGGCCGGCCTCGGGGTCGGCGGGCAGTATGGCGAAGGCGCCCTGTTGAAGGGTGGGACCGCGGCTGGCTATTACAAGACGACGGGCGCTTCGTTCGGGTTGCAGGCGGGCGGCCAGCAGTACGGCTACGCGATGCTCTTCATGAACGCAAAGGCGCTCGCGGAGCTGGACAACCAGAAGGGTTTCGAAGTCGGCGTCGGCCCAAGCGTCGTCCTGGTGGACGAGGGAATGGCCAAGACCACCACGACCACCACGCTGAAGGACGATATCTACGCCTTCGTCTTCGGACAGAAGGGACTGATGGCGGGCCTCGGAATACAAGGCAACAAGATCGCCAAGATCACACCCAAGTAGCCTGACTCGGGGGCCCCGGTTATACGGGCGCCCTCCGTCAGGTTGGGGTCGTTCGCGCGCAAACGGCGGCACGTCGTGAAATCCTCAATGAATATGCCTGTGTCTACCGTCTCCGCGCACGGCACGCAGTCTGCAGCCTCGCGCGGGTGCCCGCTCTGGCGGTGGGCTGCATGTGCCGTGGACCTTCCAATCGGCGAGGGCGCTTCGGTGGCGGAGCAGTCCATCGAGGCACGACGTAGGCCGCCGTGACGAACGGGTGCCTCACCCGCCAGACAATCTCTGTTAAGCGGGTCGCGCTCGAGCGGCCTGCCTGTCTGTCACCGCTCTGCGAAGGCCGGAAACCAGCGCCAAGGCGCGACTAGGAGGACGTATGAAAAGGTTGGTCGTAGGAATCATTGCAACGGGAATTCTGGGGTCGGTGCCGAACACGGCCCTGGCCCAGTCCAAGACGATCACGTCAGAAATGAGAACGGAGACGGGCACCGTCGAGGCGATCGAAGCCGCGACCCGCTCGGTCACGTTCAAAAAACCGGACGGCACCTTCGTGACCACCGTCGCCGGGCCTGACGTGAAGCGATTCGCGGAGATCAAGGTCGGCGACAAGGTCACGGCTCGGTACTACGACAACGTCGTCGTCCGGGTGAAGAAGCCGGGCGAGTCGGACGTGGCCAGCGCGGCACAGGGCACGACCGGTTCCGAACAGGCCCTGCCCGGCGGCACCAAAGCCAAGCAGGTGACGATCACCGCCACGATCACTGCCATCGACCCGGCCACGCCGTCGATCACCTTCACCGGGCCGCACGGCTACAAGTACACGTCCAAAGTGCAGGACACGGAGGCTCTCGCCAAGGTGAAGGTCGGCGACAAGGTCGACATCATCTGGACGGAAGCGATGCTGGTGTCGCTCGAGCGCGGCATGTAGGCGCCTGGGTACAGCCGGGGCGGTCCGCCGTGATCGCCCCGGAACGTCCGCATTCCCGATCATCCGACGACAAACCCCACGGGCTCGACATACCAGCAGACTCGGACAGAGTGATGACTTCGATTCATAAAGGAGTGCGCCGTGGTCTCTAAACTCACTGCGGAGCTGATCGGTACGTTCTGGCTCGTTCTCGGCGGATGCGGCAGCGCCGTACTCGCGGCTGCCTTTCCCGACGTAGGCATCGGATTGCTCGGGGTGTCACTGGCTTTCGGTCTCACGGTGTTGTCGGGCGCGTACGCGCTGGGCCCGATATCGGGCGGTCACTTCAACCCGGCCGTGTCCGTTGGTTTGTGCGCGGGAGGTCGCTTTCCCGCTGCCTTGCTGTTGCCCTACATCGTGGCGCAAGTCGTTGGTGGCGTCGTCGGCGCAGGCGTGCTGTACTTCATCGCGAGCGGCCGCGCGGATTTCAGCCTGGCCGGGGGGTTCGCCTCCAACGGCTACGGCGCCCACTCACCGGGCGGGTATTCGCTTGCGGCGGGGCTCGTGTGCGAAGTCGTGATGACGTTCATGTTCCTGATCGTCATTCTCGGCACCACACACAAACGCGCTCCAGTAGGTTTCGCAGGCGTCGCAATCGGCCTCGTCCTCACATTGATCCATCTGATGAGCATCCCGGTAACGAACACCTCGGTCAATCCGGCGCGCAGCACTGCGACCGCAGTGTTCGTCGGAGGCTGGGCACTTCAGCAGCTCTGGCTGTTCTGGTTTGCTCCCGTTATCGGTGCCGCAATCGCGGGCTTCGCACACAAGGCGCTTCTCGAAGGCCCAGTCGAGGAACCTCCGGTGACCGGACGCACCCGTTCGTAAATCAGTGACCCTCTCGCCGCACATTCGTGTCGCTGCTGAGCGGCCAAGGTCTGGCCGCTCGGCGCACAGCCGGGGGCACACCGACGCTCGGGTCCTGGAGCCCGGCGTCGTTTGGCCTGATCCAGCGATCCGAGCTGGACGTGCTGCGTCGGGCGGAATCGGATGTTCTTCGCGCTGCCCTGCTCGTCGATCAGGTGCTTGACCGTTCTGCGGTTTACTTCTTCGCTATGCCGGACAAGCGGACCGCCTCGGTGCCGTAGTCGTCGACCACGATGGCATCGTTGGCATCGACCTTCAGCTTCGCCGCGGGCGCCAGGTCGCCGGCGTTGCCCTTGCCCGACGAGTCCACTTCGAAGGTCGCGAAGGCGAGATCGTACCCGGCCTTCGGCTTCGCGTCGGGAGCGCCGGCTCCGATGTGCAGGATCGGCTGGGACGTGACAACGGTCACGAGCCGGCCGCCGGAGGTATCGACCGCCCGCGCGAAGCGGAGCGGTGCCTTCTGATCGCCCACTTGAATCATGCCCGACTCGGGCGTGGCGTCGAGCGCCTTCTTGAGCGCCGCGCTTGCACCAGACTTCAGCGCCGCAATCGCGGTGCTGCGCTCGGCGTCGGTCGTCCACCGCGTGATGGTGATGACCACTGGCGCCGTGACCGACGCGCCAGCCGCCGTCTTGAGCGTTGCGGCCGCCGTGAACGTCTCGGGAGCCGACTGGGCTGTCGCGGGCAATACCGGGAGCAGGCCGAAGGCGAAGGCAAACCAGACAGCGTTACGCATGAAAGTCCCTCCTGTATGGAACAGAGTCCGCAGCCTGGATGATTACACAGCGCGGGTCCCGTCCACCAGCCTTCCTGATGGCGGTTCCGGAAAGTCACGTTGCGGGCATGCGATGCCATGCAGCGGAGGGCGCGCGCCGGGCACGTCATCGGCGGCCGGAGTGTTCGGATAGACAAACCGAAGTGCTCGACCCGACCGGTACTTTAGAGTCTCGGGATGCGCCAAACTCAATTCGGAGCCACTCGAGGGTGCGGAGCGGCGAGACGCGCGAGTTGCGTGGAGAACGCTCGTTCAATTGGTGAGCGGCCCGCGCCCTTGAGGTGAGAGCCCGGCCGCGGCCTCATGCCGGCTGGAATCGAACACTCCGCACGGGTGGAAGTTTCAGCTACGGCTTTTCTGGCGCCCATGTTCGGTGCGTCGAGCATCACCCAGGAACAGCGCTGTCAGCCCGACTTTCAGTCTCATCGTGACCACCTGTACAAACCACCGGCATCAGAACTCGAGGAGTTCACGTCACCCGGCAGGCTGCCTCCTGGTACTGCAGAACCCTAAGCTCGTGCGTCGCCCTGGCGCCGATTGCTTTGCGGAGTATGCGTTGTGGACGGCTGAGCCAGTTAGTATTGATGAGATGAGTGGCAGGTGGCGGTTCATTGTCTCAGCAGCCTCTATGTCAAGGATGGCAGTTCACCTACACCTACCTCTTCGTCGTTCTGCCGGAGTACACGGTGAACTCCAGGGCGGCGCCGGTCGGCAAGAAGAGCGAGTCGATGAAGGACGCCAGAGATGACCTTCATGCGCACCGCCGCCGTCGTTGCCCTCGCTCTTGCCTGCAGCCTGCCCGCGTGGGCGCAGCGGCGAACGGACGTGGTCACCCTGGCTAACGGCGATCGGATCACCGGGGAGATCGCCGAACTCGATCGCGGCCGCCTGGAATTCAAGACCGACGATGCGGGCACGATCTTCTTCGAGTGGGACAAGATCGCGAGAGTCGAGGCCGCCCGCCAGTTCGAGATAAGCACCTCGGATGGGCGGCGCTTCCTGGGCAGCCTGGGCCCAAGCAGCGATCGATCGATCCTGATCGACGTTGGCACCGGTACGGTCACCCTGTCCATGGGCGAGGTGACCAGGATCACGCCGATCGGGGCGAGCCTCTGGAAGAGGCTCGATGGATCTGTCGACGCGGGCTTCTCGTATACGCAATCGAGCGGTATCGCACAGCTGAATTTCAACTCCGACACGGTGTTTCGCCGGCCCGCCTTTCTGTTTCAGCTGACCACCTCAGCGACGCTGATTCGGGAGGGTGATGAGAGCGAACGCGACGATCGCGGCAGCGTAGACTTTTCGTACCGTCCGGTACGTCGGCCGGAGATGGTTCGCAACAGGCGCTGCACGCGTTGAACGCAACGAAAGCTTGGGGCTGACCCTGCGATCACAGCTCGGCGGCAGGGTCGGCCTGCGCCTCGTGGACAGCAACCGCGCGCGGCTGGAGGTCGGCGGGGGCGCGGTCGCCAACCACGAGGACGGCATCGACACGGAGCCGACGAAGAACGTCGAGGGATTGCTGGGCCTGAAAACGTCGTACTACACCTATGACAGACCGCGGACGAATGTCGACGCGAGCGTCAACTACTACCCGGGCCTGAGCGATTGGGGACGCCGCCGGCTCCAGGTCAATGCTGCCGTCAAGCGGGAACTGTGGAAGGACTTTTTTGCGGCGCTCAACATCTACGACACGTTCGACAGCCGTCCACCCAGCCCTGACGCTTCACGCAACGATGTGGGCATCGTGATCTCACTCGGCTGGTCATACTAGATGTCTCGCCGCTACCCTCAAAAATCTCGTGACGAACGCGGTGCCGATCTCCGGTGGCTGGGCGCTCCCGGCAACGCTCGAGGAGGACAGTTCGGCATGCTGTGGCTCAACTCTCCGAACCGTGTGACCGGCAAAGCGCCAGGGGCGTTACGTGCTGTCGGCCGCGCTGAAGATCGGCTGGTGGATCGTGGAGAGCACGCCGGCCGAACCCGCTGCTCGAGGCGCACGGGTTCGCAAGCGGCACAGTGCAGCGAAGCAGCCACCTACTGCTTGTCTTCCGTCACGCGTCTCCACGTCTCGTCGATGTTGCCTTCTCCCGCCGCTCCAGATACCTTCCCTACGATGTGCCAGCGGTCGCCATCCGTGCTGCACTGAAACTCGCCTTTGAGGCCTCGCAGTGCCTCAAAGGGGCGCCCGACTCCCTGGCGGATCGATTCGACATACGTGCCGGCAGACAGAGTGTACGGTCCTCCGTGGGCGTACTCGGCGAGACCTGTCGAATCCACGTTGAGGACGAAGAAGTGAGTGGGCGTGACGTGCTTGTAGGCAGTCCGGCCATCGGACTTGACGGCTTGCCCCTGGCTCTCGACGAGCTGCCACGTGCCAACCAGTTCGCGGCCGGAGCACGCCGTACCAGACAGCGGCGTCTGCGCAGCCGGCTGCTGTATCACCGCGAGCAGGACTATCACTACGGCGGTCATGGGCGCTTCCTCCTGTGGGTCCGGAATATACCACCGACGCGCCCGCAGGATGACCAACGCTGACTGGTGGGCGCATCTCCTGAAGGCGCGCAGCGCGCATGACGACTGATCGCGCGGCGCCGGTGGCGCTGAGCAAGGACGCGATTGCGCTCGAGAGCGGGCGGTGCGACGATCGGAGCCCATGTCATCCTTCGACGACATCAGACTCGAGACTGCACGCCTCCTCTTGAGGCCTCCCCGACTCGAAGACCTGGAGCCCTGGAGCGATATGATGCGCGACGAGCCGACCGCGCGGTTCATCGGCGGCACGGCTGAACGTCCCCTGTGCTGGCGCCAGCTGATGACGATCATAGGCGCGTGGCACGCACACGGGTTCGGCATGTTCTCGGCGATCGACAAGGCGAGCGGGCAGTGGGTGGGCCGGCTCGGTCCGTGGCAGCCGGACGGCTGGCCCGGCCCCGAAGTCGCGTGGGCCATCGTCCGCGAGAGCTGGGGCAAGGGCTACGCGGTGGAGGGCGCAATCGCCGCGACCGACTGGGCCTTCGAGAAGCTGGGCTGGACCGACGTGATCCACTCGATTGCCCCGGACAACCACCAATCGCAGCGCGTCGCGCAGAAGCTTGGCTCGCGCAACCGTGGTCCCGGCAAACTGCCGCCGCCGTTCGCCGAGGCACGGGTGGATCTCTGGGGACAGACGCGCGAGGAGTGGCGCGCCCATCGACTCTGAGGCACCACCCGGAGCGCGTGTGCGGCCGTCACTGTTCCCGCAGGACGATCAGCGGATCGACGCCCATCGCCCGCCGCGTTGGGACGTAACAGGCGAGCAAGGTGACGAGGGAGACCACGACCGCCACCGAGCCGTAGGTTGCCGGGTCCGTCGGGCTCACGCCGTACAGCTCGCTCGCCAGCCATCGTGCGAGGGCCATGGCCCCGAGTACGCCGAGCGCGACACCCGCGAGGCAGAGCGCCGCGCCTTCCTTGATCACCAGCCAGAAGACGTCGCGACGCTGCGCGCCGAGCGCGACGCGGATGCCGAGATCGTGTGTCTGCCGTGACACGAGGAACGAGAGCACTCCGTAGACGCCGACACAGCCGAGGACGAGCGCGAGGCTCGCCATCGTCACCAGCAGCGACGTCGTCGCGGCCGGCGCAGCGACGGCTTCCGCAACGATCGCGGTCATGGGCCTGACCTCGGAGAACGCGACCTGTCCACTCAGGCCCGTGGCGACCCGCCGCAGCAGCGCTGCCACCTCCCCTTCGCCCATCACCGTGCGAACCGCCAGCGTCATGTCCATCGGAATGCTGCCGTCTTCCATGGTGGCGTCCAGACCGTACGGCACATACACGGCGCCGGCCATCCAGCTCGGCACGTTGCGCGTCAGGTCGAAGCCGCGCACGTCCGCCGTCACGCCCACGATGGAACGCCAGCGCGACTCGCCGGCGAAGCGCACGTGCTTGCCGAGGGGACTCTCCCCGGGCCAGAACCTGCGCGCTGTAGCCGACGGAACGATCGCCACGGCGGCGTTGCCCGAGAGATCGGCGCGAGTAAACGCCCGTCCCGACTCGAGGCGGATGTCCATCACGCGGAAGTAGTCGGGCGTGATCGTGTGCAGCCAGAAGAGCGGAGTCTCGGCCGCAAGGCCCTCGAGTTCGAGCGACCGCTTGGCCACGGCGCCGGTGAGCGGCAGTGTGTTCACCAGCGCCGCGTTCCGGATGCCCGGTGCGGCCTGCACCCGCTCCTCGAAGGCCCGATAGAAGGCGAGACAGCCGTCCGGCGTCCGGCAGACTGGCCCGGTTGGCGAAACGACGGCGGTGCTGACCCCCTGCGCCGTGAAGCCGGGATCGATGCGGGTCAGCATCCACAGGCTGCGCACGAGGAGGCCGGCCGCGATCACGAGCAGGACGGCGCACGCGACCTGCGCAACCGTCAGGCCGATCCGGATTGGCCAGGCGAGGGCCTGCCGGCCTTCACGTCCTCCGCCATTCATCGCGACCCGAAGCCGAATCCGCAGGGCCTGAACCACGGGCGCGAGCCCGAAAGCGCATCCCGCGCCGACCGCGAGCGCCCCGGTGAAGCCGAGCACCCGCCAGTTCAGGTGCGCGTCGCCGAGGCGCGCCGTGTCGGGGGGCAGCACGAGCTTCAGCACCGCCAGCGCCTGCATGGCCACGAACAGGCCGGCGACGGCGCCGATGGCTGAAAGCAGGACGCTCTCGGTGAGCAGTTGCCGCGCGATGCGCCTTGGCCCGGCGCCGATCGCGGCCCGGATCCCGAGCTCGCGCTCGCGCGCCACCGCGCGCGACAGGCTCAGGTTCGCGATGTTTGCACACACGATCACGAGCACCAGCGCGACGGAGGCCATCAGGATGAGCAGGCGCGACCGGACGCCCCCCACGAGCCACTCCGCGAGAGGAACGACCGCGACATCGCGGTTCCACGACGCCGGCATCGGCCACGGGAAGTGCGCGCCGATGCGCGACTGGAACAGGCGGATCTCCTCGTGTGCCTGCGCCACCGTCGCGCCCGGACGCAGGCGGCCGACGATCGGCATGTAGTCGCCCGCCCAGTAATGCGGCGTATCGCGCGGATCGAGGCCGAGCGGGACCCACAACTGGGTGCGGGCGGAGGGGAAGCGGAAGGAGGGCGGCATGACCGCGACGACCTCGCGCGGGACCCCGTCGAGCTCGATGAACCGGCCGATGATGCGTGGGTCGCGTGCGAAACGGGCCTGCCAGATCCGGTCGCTCAGGATGACTGAGCGGTCCCGCCCGGCAACATCCTCTCCCGGCCGCAGCCAGCGGCCGAGCGCCGGCTTTGCGCCCAGCACCGACATGAGCTCGGCCGACACGCGGGTGGTGGCGAGGCGCATCGGCTCGCCGTCGCCGGTCAGCGTGAGCCAATGGCCCTCCGCATACGCGGCGACGTCGAGCGCGCGCACCGTGCCGCGCATCTCGGCGAGCCCGCCGTTCGGGTACGTGCCGGTGACGCTGACGAGGCGTGACGGATCCGGATACGGGAGCGGTGAGAGGAGGATGCCGTCCACGAGGCTGTAGACGGCGGTGTTGGCGCCGATCCCGAGCGCCAGAGTGAGCACGGCGACGACCGTGAAGGCCGGGCTGCGCCGAAGCATGCGCGCGCCGAAGCGCAGGTCCTGCGCCAGCGCATCGAGGAACGCGGTGCCGCGCGCGTCGCGGCACCGCTCCTTGGCGAGGTCGAGGCCCCCGAGGCGGCGCTCGACGAGGCGTCGTGCCTCGCCGTGGTCTACGCCGCGGGCGGCGAGCGCATCGATCTCCTGCTGCAGGTGATACTCGATCTCGTCGTCCAGCTCACGATCCACGGCGCGCCGCCGCACGATCGATCGCCATCGCAACGGCACCACGTAGAACCAGTGTTCGAAGCGCATCGCGGACTCCGTCTCCGCGCTCAGGCGCGGGTCAGGCTGACGACGTGGGTGATGGCCGCCGACACGCGGCTCCAGTTGGCGGCTTCGCGCTCGAGATGGCGGCGGCCCAGGCGGCTCAGGGCGTAGAACTTCGCACGGCGGTTGTTCTCGGTGGTCCGCCAGGTCGCGGTAATCCAGCCCTGCTGCTCCAGTTTGTGGAGCGCCGGATAGAGCGACCCGTCGCTCACCTGCAGCACGTCGCCCGACACCTGAGTCAGGCGCCGGCTGATCGCGTGCCCGTTCATCGGCTCGAGCGCCAGAATCTTCAGAACAAGAAGGTCGAGCGTGCCCTGCACGAGGTCGGTCGGCTTGCTCATCGGCTCTCCTCGGTAACCGAGCCGAGTATAGCGCCGCTCCGCTCGGTAAGCAAGGGGAAGGCATCGACGAGGCCGACGCCGGATGGTGGGCGCGTGTGGCACAGGGCCGCGCACAGAGCGCGAGCAACCTGAGGGCAAACGCGTGTGGGGCTCAGAAAGGCATTCCGGGTTATGGCGAAAAACGGTGGACGAGCGCCGGCAGGCGTACGGGTTCACAGGAGCGATGGCGCTGGATCGGCTCGTGAGTCTCAGGCCTGGCGAGCGTTGGCGTGAGACGGACGACGGCGAGTGACGTGTCGTCGGCCAGAGGACGGGGCGCGGCGAAATCCTGGACTGCGGCCAGGACTGAAAACAGCACGGCGTCGGCAGAACCGTCTCGTGCCAGGCGCAGTTGCGCCTCGAGGCGTTCGGGCCCGAACTCCTCGTCTGCCTCGTTGCGCGATTCGACGACGCCGTCGGAGTAAGCCACCAGGACGTCACCGGCCGCGAGTTCTACACGCCCGCTGCTGAAGGAGGCGTCGGCAGCCATGCCGAGCAACATGCCTCCCTCCGAGAGCAGTTCCAGCCGACCGCCCGCGCGCAGGAGCAGTGCGGGAGGATGTCCGGCGCTGCAGTAGTCCAGCGTGCCTCCGGCCGGATTGACGCGCGCCATGAACAGGCTGCTCAGCGGTGCGTGCATGCGGCAGAATTCACGATTCACGCCACTCACGATCGCGTGCGGCTCGGATGCGGCAGCGGCGTGCGCGCGCACCAGCCCCACCAGGCACGGGGTCCACATCCCGGCGGCGAGGCCCTTGCCGCAGACATCGCCCAGGGCGAGGATCAATCCGCCGCCTGCCTCCTCCACGGCGAAGAAGTCACCGGGGAGATAGCGGACGGCAAACACCTCGCTCGCGATCTCGAAGTCGCCATACTCCACGCGGCGCGGGGCGCACAGATGCCGATGCACCTGCGCTGCCTCGAAAAGCGCCGTGTGGAGATCGGCGTAGTCCTTCTGGAGTGTCGCGAGCTTCAGCTTCAGCTCGCGGTGGTGCGCCCGGCGCGGCGGGCTTCCGGCCGCCGCCGGAAGGGTCCGGACGCCGCGCGCACTCGACAGGAAAGGCCCAGATATGGCCATGGGACGTGACCTCACTCGACGAACTTGTAGCCGGTGCCGTGCACCGTCACGATGAAGCGCGGCTGCTCGGGATCCGGTTCGACTTTGTGTCTCAAGTGAACGATGTGCGTGTCCACGGTGCGGGTGTTCGGGTAATTCTGATAACCCCACACCGCATCGAGGAGCCGGTCGCGGCTGAGCGTCTCCCCGGGATGCGAAATGAAGTACGCCAGCAAGGCGAACTCCTTCGCCGACAGCTCGACGGCGCTGCCGGCGCGTTGTACCTGGTTGCCCCGAACGTTGACCTCGACGTCACCGAACCGGTAGACGTCGGGTAAGGGGGCCTGCGGCGGGACACGCCGCAGCACGGCCCTGATTCGCGCCATCAGCTCGCGGATGGAGAACGGTTTGGTGACGTAGTCGTCGGCGCCCAGCTCCAGCCCCAGGACCTTGTCGATCTCCTGGCCGCGGGCGGTCAGCATGATGATCGGGATTGAGGGCCGCCTGGCCTTCACCTGCTTGCAGACCTCGAGGCCGCTCATCCGCGGCATCATGACGTCCAGCACGATGAGATCAGGATCTTCCGCGACGACCCGCTCGAGCCCCGACACGCCATCATCGGCGCTGATGACGTCGTAGCCCTCGTACTCGAAATTGTCGCGCAGGCCGGCCACCATCGCCGGTTCGTCCTCGATGATCAGGATGCGCGTCTTTCTGTCATCTCTCCGCGCTGATCGCCGCGCTCAGCCCGCAGGGTCGCGTTCGCCCGATTGGCGTGGGCGCGGCCGTCCTGCGTCCCTTCGGAGTTCGTCTTCTTCATCCCGCCATCCTCACTACGTCACCCGCGGGCTGCCGCGTGGCCGATTCGAGCGGCAGCGTCAACGTGAATCTGCTGCCTTTTCCCGGCGCGCTCTCCACGTCCACCTCTCCGCCGTGCGCGCGCGCGATGTGGCGCACGAGCGACAGGCCAAGGCCACTGCCCTTCGTGTTGTGGACGAGCGGGTCGCCCGCCCGATAGAACTTCTCGAAGATCTTCGATTGCTCGTTCCGTGCGATGCCGATGCCGCGGTCGGCGACCTCGAGCTTCACGACGCCCTCGGCGCGGTACAGCTTCACGCCCAGGAACTTCTCGCGATCCGAGTACTTGAGTGCGTTGTTGACCAGGTTGACGAGCGAGCGCGCGATCGCTTCCCGGTCCACGCGCACCGGCGGGAGGCTCAGGTCGATGCTCCGCTCGAACGTGAAGCCGTGCTCGTCGATCTGGTCGCGATAGGTGTCCAGCGTGTTCGTCACGAGTTCGGCGAGATCGGTCTGCCTGAACTCGTACTCCTTGCGCCCGGCCTCGATGCGCGAGAAGTCGAGAATGTTATTGATCAGCGCCGTCAGCCGCTCGCTCTCCTTGCGGATGATGGCGTAGTACTCCGTCGTCTTCTGCTCGCCCTTGATGCGACGGAGCTCCAGTGTTTCCGCATAGAGGCGGATCAGCGACAGGGGCGTCCGCAGTTCGTGCGACACGTTGGACACGAAGTCGGACTTCAACCGCGCCAGAGCGACTTCCTTGCTGACGCTGCGATACGTCAGCACCAGCCCGCCGACCAGCAGCAGCGACAGCACGCCGAGGATGATGAAGCTGTTCATGATCCACCGTCGACCGAGAGCAGCCACGCTCGTCCCCTGGAACTTGATGCCGAGCGCCAGCCCGTCGAACGCGTCGGAGAGATTGCGCGAGACCTCCGGCTTCCCATCGGTCCACCCCGCCGACGCGGCAAACGGCTCAATCCCGTACACGCTGCTCAGAACCGACCCGGCCCCATCGCTGTCCGATTCCGCCGGATAGACGACCATGGCCAGCCGGTTCCCGCCTTCGTCGGCCAGCTTGTGGGCGATTAACGACTCGAGCATCTCCGGGAAGAAGGTCTCCTTCAGGTATCCGGGCTCGAAGGCCGCCCCGCCCAGTACAACGCGGTCCTTGGGGACGTGCGGCAAGGGGAACAAGGCCGTCGTCATGTACGTGTAGCGGCCGTTCCGCTTTGTCCGCTCGCCGTACCACATGACCGGGCGGCTCTTCTTGCGGGCGCTGTCCAGCATCGTCTTGCCTTCGAAGGAGAGCCAGCCAGCGAACGTCCTCTCGAACCGGTGATGCTCATCGTAGAAGTACGATTCGCTCATCTGCCCAGGCTGCGAACGCAGGATGAATTCCCGGTCTGCGTCGAACAGGAACACGTGCGCCACGGCGGGGTGCTCTGACAGGAGGAGATCGAGCTTGCGCACCTTCGCTTCTTTGTCAGCGCGCGGAGACGGGAAGAAGTCGCGGAGCTCTTCAACGATCGTGTAAGCCCGGTGATTGATCTGCTTCTCGGAGATGGCGAGCATCTGCTGGAAGTCTCGATGGATCGCGGCCTCGAGCACTTTGTTGCGCTCGATCGATTTCAGGTGGTACAGATTGACGCAGATCAGCGCCGCCGCCGGCAGCATGACCGCCAGCGCGAGCGTCAACGGGAGTCGAATCCGCGTGCGGCCGCCCCAGAACCGTCTCGACCGGCCGCCTTCGACGCTCTTCGACTTCATTCCAGCCTCCCGGACCTGCATCGACCACAGCGTAATCCAGTGTGCGTCACGCGTTGTTAAGGACCGGTTAAACGACGTCAAGAATTTGTAAGATTGCGCGCTCAGAATCGACGGGCAGGTCAGCGGTCCGGCGGTCCAGCTTGACTGCTGTTTCTCGTGCGAACGTCAGCGTCGGGCGGGATACGCGCGCGGCCAACCTGTTCGCGTCAACGGCGCCTCGAGCAGGCTGGTGGTACGCCGATGTAGACTGGGGCCCGATGGCAGCACCGATGAACTCCTCGCGCGTTCGGCTCTTGCAGGAGAACGTTGCGTTTGCGGCGACCCTTCCCCATGGCGCCAGAGTCTTGGACGCTGGGGCCGGGAGCCATCCATACCGGGATCTGTTCGCGCACACACAGTACGAGTCGGCGGACTTCGATACGCGGTATTCTCCCACCCACGTCTGCGACCTCACGCAAATCCCGGTCGGGGACGATCAGTTCGACGCCGTCGTGTGCAACCAGGTGCTGGAACACGTACGCGATCCCGTGGCCGTGCTGCGGGAGATCCGTCGGGTCCTGAGACCATCGGGACGCCTGATTTATTCAGCGCCCCTGTTCTACGAAGAGCATCAGCAGCCATACGATTTCTATCGGTACACGCAGTACGGGGTGCGTCATCTATTCGCGCAGGCCGCACTCGTCATCGACCGTCTCGATTGGCTGGAAGGGTACTTCGGCACGGTGGGCTACCAACTCGAGACAATGCGCCGTGAGTTGCCGCGACATCCCAGGCACTACGGCGGCGGCGCTATCAGCCTATTGGGTTGGGCAGCCGGACTCGGACTGAAGGCCACGTCGGCCGTACTCAGCCGGATCTTCCACCGCCTGGAGTTGAGGCACAAGTTTACGAGTGGCGGGTACCCGAAGAACTACGTTGTGATTGCCCACAAGCCTCCGGTAACGCCGTGAGCCGTCGCTTCGCGCGTGGGCGTGGACAGGCTCTCACCAGCCGAGCGTTCGATCCGGCGCTTGGTGCCCCCTCGAGTCCGCGTCGCCGCGAGTTCTCGGACGCGAGCGCGGACATGCGCGAGCCTTGCAGATAAATGTTCTCCCCCCCGGGCCAGATCCTGGTGAAACCCGCCGGCCACTTCGATCAAGGCACCGACACATCCACTCCGCTGTCGCGCGTCTTGCCGCGTCGAGCCCGGAGAGAGTCGCATCCGCTGGGTGGCTTGTGCTGAGTGTGGGTCGGTCACGACATCTCCCGCGCGACGTTGCTCCAGTTGCATCTGCATGTGGTCGCCAATCTCGTAGGCGACCTCGAACGATCATTTCGGCCGGCGCATCTTGGCCACCACCGAGATCGCTACGATCCTGTCGGTTGTCTCGAAACCTTCAGGGGGCTCGGCCGAGTACCTCAATGTGTGCGCCAGTTTCAGGGACAGGATCGTGTTCATGGCAACGGTCAGCGCGATGTCCTGATCGAACTTCCACGCTCCTGTTTCCGCCAGCGGCAAGAGAAACCGCGGCTGGTAAGTGAACTCGGTAGACTGCGAGATCGCAAGCCGGTAGGCGGAGGCCAGCGACAGCGTCACTGAATCGAAGTGGTCGTCCGGGTTGCGCTCGTAAAGGTATCCAAGGCCCGCGTCGAATCGAAGTCGATGCGGCGGCGTATCGAGGGTCAGATACGAGGCGCCACCTTCGATCACGTGCCGCTGTTCCACCCCCGCGAACACGTCCCGCAGGAAATCGTACTGCCCGTACACCGACAACCGCTCGTTGAGCGCCCGCGACGATCTGAACAGTCCTGCAAACGAGCGCGCGCTCAGTTCGCCGTCGGTCTCGGCCTGCGCGAAGATGGCCTTGGCGCTGTACGTCCATGGATCCGGACGCCACACCAGGGTCCCGCCGGCACCGAGCGATTGCGCCGACGCATTGCCGCTGGTGTCGAGAAACGTGAACTGGGCCGACGCTTCCAGGCGCGGCGGTGGCTCAGGGGGCGGCGCTGGCGCCTGCGCAAACGCCGATCGGGACGATGCGACGGTCAGCAACATCAAGATCGCTGCGAATGGAATCGAGGATGCGACGCGTCGTGTCATCGTCTTGAGCTCCGATTTCAACGTCCCGTGAACCGGCGGCGCATGCCGATCCCTTCGTTGCCATGGATCCATCGCGGTTCGAGTCGAGCAGTCGAATCCCCGTGCCGCGTCGCCGTCAACGGCAAGACTTCTCGAGGGAAGTGATCTTCGTAAATTGGTGCTCCCTGTCAAGCTTGGAGTGCCGAAACCCAGAGCTCCAACGCCAAACGACCAGGGCAACGCCTTCATGGCCATGCGCAGCAATTTCGTCATGCGCAAGAGTGCGGGCCGCCGACAAACGCCATCGACACCCGCACAAGTGCACTGGCAACGACGACGTCGGCACGAGCACTGCCCAGGCAAAGCCCGTGGCTGCCTGCTTGTACCGCACGCGGATGTCGCGGCGTATCAGCTCGAAAAGAAGCCCTCGGCAGCCCCAGAGTTCCCCGACCAAAAATGTCGTTCAGGTCGCGTATGATCGAACGTCGCTGGTGCGCCGGCGGGAGCCACGCATGGTCGGGGCCCCCGGACGCGGTGGGAACGCCGGCCGGCAGCATGGCGCCATCGCGGCGGATCAAGTGTGAAGAGGTTCGTCGCCGGCTGGACAGCCCATACGCGCCATCGCCGGGCGTCGAGGGTCTCGATCACCCGGACCAAACTGATTCCGCGCAAAAACAGGATCGAGGCGCCGTATAGCGGCGACAGTCCTACATGGTCACGTTCACACCGTCCGAGCGAGGAGAATTGAAGTGCTGCCACTCTCGGCCCCCACGGAGACGAATTAGTCTCAGCTTGGCGACGGCTGTTGAGCCGGAGCTGGCG
>CAVUCH010000015.1:0-132500 GCA_963739995.1 Vicinamibacteria bacterium
GATTCGAACCCCGGTCCCGTGGCTGAGAACCACGTGTCCTGACCCCTAGACGATACCGGCACGCCTCAGGAAACAAGAATTTTAACGAACGGCCTCTCCGGTCGTCAACCCGGCGCGCCGCGTGCCCAGATAGTGCCGGCAGCGCCTCCCACCCACCGCCCACCGCCCACCGCCTACCGCCTACCGCCTACCGCCTACCGCCTACCGCCTACCGCCTACCGCCCACCGCCTACCGCCTACCGCCCACCCCCACCGCCCACCGCCGGCGGTCCGCCGCCGTTCCGCTATGATGTCCCGCATGAAAATCCTGGCTGGTCTTCTCTTGCTGCTCCTGCTGGCGGCCGGCGGCGCCTGGGTCTACGCGGGGCGCGGCGGGGCGCCGGTGATCGCGATTGAGAAGCCGGGAAAGTTCATGGGGCGACGCGGCGTGCTCGACCTGACGGTGGCCACGCCCCAGGGCGCGCTCAACACGCTGGACGTCACGCTCGAGCAGGGTGGCCGGTCCACTGCGCTCTACTCGACGAGCCAGACGGGCGCGCCGGCGCTGAAGCAGGACGCCCCCGATCGCGTGCGGTTGACCCGGGACATCAGCAACACCGAGGTCCCCGGCCTGAAGAGCGGTGCGGCGACGATTCGGGTCACGGCTGAGCGGACCGCCCTCTTCGGGCTGCGCCATCTCGTGAGCACCGCCACGCACGAGGTGCAGGTGCGCCTCGAGCCGCCGCGGGTCTCCGTCGCATCGATGCACCACTTCGTGAACCATGGCGGTGCGGAGATGGTCGTGTTTCGCGCGACGCCTGCCGGCGTACGGTCAGGCGTTCGCGTCGGCGACGTCACGTATGGCAGCTACCCTCTGGCTGGCGCTGGCGTGAAGGCTGACCCGGCGCTCTCCGCCGCTTTTTTTGCGCTGCTCTACGACCAGGATCTGAACACGCCAATCAGCGTGATAGCGACCGACGATGCGGGAAACCAGGCGACGGCGCCGCTGGACGCGAAGGTGTTCGCGAAGCGCTTCCGGCGGAGCAAGATCGAAGTCTCCCCGCAGTTCCTGCAGCGGGTCGTGCCGGCGATTCTCGAGAACACCCCGTCGTTCAAGGTGCCGGACCCGAACGATCTCGTCGGCTCTTTTCTCGCCATCAACCGGGACCTCCGCAAGCAGAACGCCGAGACCATCACCGCCTACGCCCGCAAGTCTGCGCCGGAGATGCTATGGAAGGGCGCCTTCATGCAGCTCGGGAGCTCACAGGTGGAGGCGCTGTTCGCGGATCATCGCACCTACCTCTACGGAGGCAAGGAAATCGATCAGCAGGTGCACCTTGGCTTCGACCTCGCCGTCACGGCGGCGGTGCCCGTGCTCGCCGCCAACGACGGGCGCGTGCTGTACGCGGACTACCTCGGCATCTACGGCAACTGCGTCATCCTCGATCATGGATATGGCGTGCAGTCGCTCTACGGGCACCTATCCTCCATGGACGTGAAACCGGGCGACATGGTCCAGAAGGCGCGGCCGATCGGCCGCAGCGGCATGACCGGGCTCGCCGGCGGCGATCACCTGCACTTCACGATGCTCGTCGACGGCCACCCGGTGAACTCGGTCGAATGGTGGGATTCGCACTGGATTGAAGACCGTGTGCTGCGCAAGATCCGGGAAGCGGTGCCAGGCGGAGTACCCGCCTCACCGGCCCTGACCCAGGGAGGCTCCGGCGCGCCCGCCCAGCCGGCGCAAGGGTCGGAGCGGCGGCGCGAGCGCGCACGCGTGGGCCGCTGAGGAGGCGGGCGGGGCCCGGTACAACCGCCGGCCAGAGGCGACGAGCGGGGAGGGTATAATCCGGAGACGGCACCAGCCGTCCGGTTCGAGCACCCGCGTAATCGATGTCCCAACCCATTCGATTGCCACAGCGCACCTCATGAAGGCCGCACCGGTAGAGGGCAGCGCTCCGGTCGCGGTGCCCGACACGCGACGCGGCGCCTACGTCGACTTCATCGCGCTCACCAAGCCGCGGGTGAACTTCCTCGTCCTGATCACGACGTTCATCGGGTTTCACCTCGGCACGTTCGGACCAATCGACATGCTCCTGCTGGTCCATACGGTGATGGGGACGGCGTTCGTCGCCGGAGGCGCGGCGGCCCTCAACCAGGTGCTCGAGCGTGACAGCGATCGTCTGATGCGCCGTACACAGGCCCGCCCACTGCCGGCGGGGCGGCTCGGAACGAGCGAGGCGGGACCGTTCGCCCTGGCGCTGGCGGTGATCGGCCTGGTGCAGCTCGCGCTCGGCACCAATCTCGTGGCGGCGATGGTGGCCTTCGCCACCATCGCCAGCTACGCGCTGATCTACACGCCCCTCAAGCGACGCACATCGCTTGCCACGGTGATTGGCGCTGTCCCCGGCGCGATGCCCCCGATGATTGGCTGGGCCGCGGCTACTGGGAGCCTGTCGATCGAAGCCTGGGTGCTGTTCGCAATTGTGTTCGTCTGGCAGATGCCGCACGTGCTGGCGATCTCGTGGATGTACCGCGAGGATTACGAGCGGGCTGGTATCCGCGTGCTGCCCGTCGAGGAACCGGATGGTGCAAGCACGTCGCGCCAGACGGTCAGCTACGCGGCTGTGCTCATCCCCGTGACGCTGCTGCCCACGGCGGTTGGTCTGGCGGGCGGTCGCTACCTCGCCGGTGCGCTGGTCCTCGGCATGGCTCTCCTCGCGCTCGCGATCACCTTTGCACGGGAGCGCACTTCGGCACACGCGCGGCGCCTGTTCATCGCGTCGCTGCTCTACCTTCCCGTGCTGTGGGTGCTGATGCTTGCCGACCGCACCTGAGACTGGCACACCCATCAGGACGCTCGCGCCGCAGACCGGCCCGGCGCTCGAGATCGCGCACGTCAGCCACGCGTACGGGGATCGGATGGCGCTCGACGACGTGAGCCTCTCGGTGGGCCCCCGAGAGATGTTCGCGCTGCTCGGGCCGAACGGCGGCGGCAAGACGACGCTGTTCCGAATCATCGCAACCCTGATGCATCCGGCGGCGGGCAGCGTCCGCGTGTTCGGCGCCGATGTGAGGGCCGACGGGGCGGCCGTCCGGCGCCTGCTCGGCGTTGTCTTCCAGACGCCCGCGCTGGACAAGCGCCTCACCATCCGGGAAAACCTCCGCTACCACGGGCATCTGTACGGATTGCGGGGACGCCCACTTCGCGACCGGATCGACGCGGCACTCGCCCGCGTGCGGCTCTCCGAGCGCGGCGAGGACCGCGTGCTCGCGCTGTCGGGTGGGCTCGCCCGCCGCGCCGAAATCGCGAAGGCGCTGCTGCCCGCACCCCGGCTTCTGCTGCTCGACGAGCCCACGACGGGGCTCGATCCCGGCGTGCGCGCGGATCTCTGGCGCGATCTGCGCGGGCTGCGGGAGGCGCAGGGCACCACCATCGTGCTGACGACCCACCTGATGGACGAAGCCGAGGCGTGCGACCGCGTGGCCATCCTCGACAGTGGTCGCGTGGTGGTCTCGGGTCGCCCTGGCGATCTCACGTCCGCGCTCGGCGGCGACATTCTCACGATCGACACCGATCGGCCGGACGCGCTGGCGGCCGGTCTCCGAGAGCGACTCGCGTTGCCGGCGGCGGTCGTGGACGGTGTCGTGCGCATCGAACGCGATCGCGCGCACGAGTTCATCGGCCAGGTGATCGACACGTTTCCCGGCGAGGTGCGGTCCGTGCGTTTCAGCCGCCCGACGCTGCACGACGTGTTCGTGCACCACACCGGGCACCGGTTCGACTGATGCTGCTTGCCGCCGGCACCCTGTGGACGCGGGAAATCGTGCGGTTCTACCGGCAGCCGAGCCGGATTGTGGGCGCACTCGGCTCGCCGCTGTTGTTCTGGGTCCTGATCGGCTCCGGCCTCGGACGTTCGTTCAAGGCCGAAGGCTCCCTGCAAGGCGGATATCTCGAGTACTTCTACCCGGGCACGCTCGCGCTGATCGTGCTGTTCACAGCGATCTTCTCCACGATTTCGGTGATTGAAGATCGGCAGGAGGGATTCCTGCAAGGGGTGCTCGTTGCTCCCGTGCCGCGCGTGGCCATCGTGCTCGGCAAGATCCTGGGCAGCGCCACGCTAGCCCTCATGCAGGCGGCCCTGTTCCTCCTGCTCGCGCCGCTCACGTACGGCGGGCTAGGCGCCTCCACGATCGCGGCGTTGCTTGCGATCCTGGCGGTGATCGCGTTCGGCCTCTCGGGGCTCGGTTTCCTGATCGCCTGGCGGCTCGATTCGACCCAGGGGTTCCACGCGATCATGAACCTGTTCCTGGTGCCGATGTGGATGCTGTCCGGGGCGTTGTTCCCGGCCAGCGGCGCCACGGGGTGGATCCAGTCGTTGATGTGGATCAACCCGCTCACGTATGGCGTGTCAGCCTTGAGGAGCACGATCTACGGCAACGTGGCTCCAGGTGAGCCATCTACGAGTGTGAGCCTCATCGTGATTTGCGCCTTCGGCGCCGCCGTGCTCGCGGCGGGCGCCTGGCAGGTGCACCAGGACCGGGCCACACGGTGAGACGGAGGCCATCACGGTGAGCGTGTCGGACCTGCCCGCGCTGAACGCGGGTCTGAACGCGACCGCCGGCGTACTGCTGCTCGCCGGATGGCTGATGATCCGACGGGGGCGGATCACCGCGCATCGGCGCTGCATGCTGGCGGCGTTCGCCGCATCGTCGCTGTTCCTGGTGTCGTACGTCGTGTACCACGCACAGGCCGGCTCGCGGCCATTCACCGGGTACGGCCCCGTGCGCGCCGTCTACTTCACGATTCTCATCTCGCACGTGCTGCTCGCGGCGGCAATCGTGCCACTTGCACTCGTCACGCTGGCGCGGGCGCTGAGCGGCGATTTCGCGCGGCATCGGCGGATCGCGCGATGGACGTTTCCGGTGTGGATGTACGTGTCGGTGACCGGGGTCGTGATCTACTGGATGCTCTACCACTCCTGACGGGACGCCG
This sequence comes from Vicinamibacteria bacterium, assembly GCA_963739995.1. Classification (GTDB taxonomy): domain Bacteria; phylum Acidobacteriota; class Vicinamibacteria; order Vicinamibacterales; family JAENWD01; genus CAVUCH01. The sequence continues at coordinate 4,976 of CAVUCH010000015.1, forward strand.
GGGCGCTGGGCGGTGGGCGGTAGGCGGTAGGCGGTGGGCGGTAGGCGGTGGGCGGTAGGCGGTGGGCGGTGGGCGGTAGGCGGTGGGCGGTGGGCGGTAGGCGGTGGGCGGTGGGCGGTAGGCGGTGGGCGGTGGGCGGTAGGCGGTAGGCGGTAGGCGGTAGGCGGGGGCGGAAACTCCGGGGCCGCGTAGCCTGGAGCCTTGGAGCCGCACCCTACGGCGATGCGCCGTAGAGCAGATACCTGGCGCGGAGCTCCCGCCACCGGGCCTCGGCGACTGCCCACGCGGCGCTGACGGCGGCGGGATCACTGCCGCTTTTCACCGCCTCGAGCTGCTCGCGCGAACCGTATAGCTTCCACGTCTCCGCGGTATCCAGCTTCGGTCCGTGCAGGCGCGCGATCGCGGCAATCAGCTCCAGCCCGACACGCACAGGGCGAATGGCGTCGCGGTCGGTGACGATCAGGAACACGCCGCGGCACAGTTCGCCGGCATACTTGCTCGAGGAGGGCGTGAAGGCCGTGGGATACACCCGCACGCCTGGAAGGCGGCGCGCGTTCAGCGCCTCCGCAAGCCGCGGGCCGTCGATCCACGGCGCACCCACCTGCTCGAAGGGCGTATCGGTGCCCCGGCCCACCGACAGGTTTGCCCACTCGATGGCCCCGAGGCCCGGGTACAGGGTCGCCTCGTTCAGGTTCCGCATGTTCGGGGACGGGTTCACCCATTCCATCCCGGTCGCGTCGAACCACTGATCGCGGGACCAGTTCTTCATGGGCACGACGGTCAGTGTCGCGCCAATCTTGTTTTCCGCATTGAACAGGCGGGCCAGCTCACCGAGCGTCATGCCGTGACGAACCGGCATCGGGAAGTAGGCCGTGAATCCTGCGGCGGCCTCGTCGTGCGCCGGCCCCTCCACGTCGAAGCCGTTGACGGGATTGGGTCGATCGAGCACCACCACCGCCATGCTCCGTTTGGCCGCTTCCTCCATCACGTACGCCATCGTCGCGATGTAGGTATAGAACCGGACGCCGACGTCCTGCAGGTCGATCACCATCGTGTCGACACCATCGAGCATCCCGGCCGTGGGCCGGCGGGTGCTGCCGTACAGCGAATGAATCGGCAGCCCCGTCTTCTCATCGCGCGATGAGGGAACCGCGGCATCGACGATGCCTCGGATGCCGTGCTCGGGGCTGAAGAGCGACACGAGCGTGACCCCGGGGGCGGCCCGCAGCACGTCGATCGTGCTGCGGCCGTCGCGCGAGCGGCCCGTATGGTTGGTGACGAGGCCCACACGCTTGCCGCGCAGGATGGCGAATTGATCGGCCGCGAGCACGTCGATCCCGTTCAGCACTGGCGCCGCCATTCTGACCGGCGGCGCCGCCGCCGGAGCTGCGCCGAAGTCGACGCCGACCAGGCGCATGTCACGCGGCGGGGCGGCCTCAGCGAGCGCCGCGGCCACGATGGTGGCAACGCGTCCGCGCAAGGCCACGACATCGCCCTTGCCGTCTGGGTGCACGCGATTCGCAAGGAACACGACGAACATGCGCGTGGTCGGATCGATCCACAGCGACGGCCCGGTCCACCCGGTGTGCCCGAAGGAGCCGATCGGGAAGAGCGCACCCCGGTTCACCGCGTAGCGCGAGTCGATGTCCCACCCGAGGCCGCGCACCTGGCCCAGCGCCGGGGGCGTGGCGGGCCTGGTCATCAGCGCAACGGTGAGCGGGGAGAGCACGCGCACGCCGTCCAGCGTGCCACCCCTCAGCAGCATGCGGCAGAAGCGCGACAGGTCGGCGGCCGTGCTGAACAGGCCGGCATGGCCGGCCACGCCGCCCATGCGTCTCGCCGTCGGATCGTGCACGACCCCGCGCAGCATCAGCTCCGGCGGCCCGCCGCACGGCCAGGCCAGCGGCGCACACGATTCAGTGGGCGCGATCCTCGGACGCAGGGCCGCCGCAGGCAGGAACGTCGTCTCACGCATGCCGAGCGGCTCGAAGATGTGCGTCCGCGCAAAAGCGTCGAGGCCCTGCCCGCTGATGCGCGCAACCAGTTCCCCGAGCAGGAAGAAGTTGATGTCGCTGTAGATGAACCGGGCGCCCGGTGCGGCGACGGGCACCTCCTCGGCGGCGAGCCGGATCGCCGCTTCGGGGCCCTTGAACTCCAGCGCCAGGTCGAGGTCCCCGCGCAATCCGGAGACGTGCGTCAGCAGGTGTCGAATGGTGATGCGCTGTTTGCCGTACTGGCCGAACTCCGGGATGTAGGTCGCGACGGCCTCGTCGAGCCCGATGCGACCCTGTTCGAGCAGCATCATCACCGACGTCGTCGTCACGACGACCTTGGTGAGCGAGGCCACGTCGAAGATGGTGTCAGTCGTCATCACCTCCGGCGACGGGACGAGGGCGCGGCGACCGAACGCCTTCTGAAACAGGATGCGGTCTGGCCCGCCGACGAGCACAACCGCACCGGGCAGCCGCTCCTCGGCCATCGCGCCCGCAATGAGCGGCTCGAGGCGCGACAAGCGCTGCACCGCACTTTCGGTCGCGCGCGGCCGACTGGTACGAACCTGGGCCGGCACCGAAATTGCCGCCAGCAACGCAAGGGCCCCGGCGATGCCGAGAGATCTCGTCAGGATCAGCATGTGCACAGGTGAAGGTGCGGCACCGGACTCACGTCGGCGGCCGCAGCCGGCTCTCGATGCGCGCGCGTCCCTCGACCGCCCGCTCGAAGAAGGTTCCCCACTGGCGGCGAAACAGGTCGATCTTGTCGGTCTGGGCGTGATCGAGCGTGCGGCCGTTCGAGAGCACGAAGATGAACGCCTGCCTGTGGATACGCGGTGCCTGCCCGGCTGACGGCTGGCGGGATCCCATGACGGCGACGACGTCCTGGATCAGCACCGTGCGCTTCGTGCCGTTGAAGGTGACTCCCGTGCGGGGTGCATCCTCACGCTCTCGCGAGGGGACGACGTTCGACGGGCCCTCGACGTAGAAGAATGCCGGCACCTGCGACTCGGTGACGTAACCCATCGCGTACTGGTCGAGCCTGCTGTAGCGCTGAACGGTCGCGGCCGTGCGGAAGGCGCCGCCACCGAGATCCTCGATGTCGTTGCCCTCCATCACTGAGGCGTCGGAATCCATGAAGAAGCTCCAGTGCGCCTCGTCGCGCCCCAGGAGCTCCTCTGATTCCTGTCCATTGTGATCCAGGAACTTCAGGAACGCGAGCCACCGATGACCACTCTCCTGACCCAGCAGGCTGACCGTATTGTTCTCGCCCAGGAAACGGGTGTGCGGGTCCGCCGGGTACTTCCCGAGCGTATCCATCATCACCACGCTGCGCAGCCGGCCAGCGCTTCCGAACGCACGCGACTGATCGAAGACGTCCAGGCCGACGCCGCGGATCTCGTTCGCAATCGTGGTTTCGAAGGCAAACGCATCTTCCGTCACTGCGACGTCCGTCCACAGGACCAGCTGATCGTAGCCATCAGAGTGCGTTTCGTAGAACCTGCGGGCGGTTGCGACGAGGTCGAGACTGATCGTTCGTGAAAAACGCTCGCCGATTGCCGCCGCGCCACCGGTAAGGGGTCCGGGCGAACTGAGATCGAGCGTCGAAAAGCCACCGGCACGTCCTGGCGAGAGCCCGACGACAGCCGTGCCAAGCTCGATGCGCTGGCCGAACTGGAACTCGACGTTCCCGTTCGGCAGCAGGCTGGCCTGCACGGTCACGGTCTCTTCCTTGTCGAACCCCCGCACGGTGCACCAGGTCACGGTAAACGCGTCCGCCGCGTTCTGCACGAAAACGCGCCCGTCGCCCGTCGACGGATCGAGATCCGCGAAGAAGGGCGCCGCCCGTGGCGGGCCGGTGATCACGCGCGAGACGTTGCGCTCGGTGCTCGCGCGATCTTCCTCTCCGAACGTGATGTTGCCGTCCGAGTTGACGAACGCGCGAGGCTGCCCCTGGCCATACAAGGGAAAGCTGAACGGCAGCGTAAAGGGCATGCTGTCATCGTCTTCGAGCTGGATGCGCGAGCCGATGCCGGACCTGAACGCGCCGCTGATATGGCTCACGTCGTAGCTCGAGCCGTTCCGCGTGAATCGCAGCCCGACCCCGGTCAGATCGAACGGATTCGGTGGGGTCAGCAGGTCTCCGGCGTCCTGGATCACCGCCACATCGCCAACATCCTCGGTGGCCGCACGCTGGGGAGGCGAAAGCAGCGTGCGTGTCGCCGATGCGGCCGCATGCGCCCACAGGCTGTCGAACACACGGCCGCGTGGATCTCCGTCGAGACCCCGGCCCCGGCGCTTGCGGGCTGCGGCGGCGCTCTCGTTCACAGCGGGGGCTTCCCGTTCATCGGCGCCCCCCTCGATGTCGGCGGTCAGACAGGGATTTCGGGTCGGGGGATTGGGGTCAGGCAAAGGCGAGGGCGGATTATCGCCTGCGCCGCTGCAGGCCGGAACGGATCCAATGACTGGGAGCGTGCACAGCACGAGCAGCCGGAGAGAGAGGCGCACAGTTGTTCACTCTAGGCCATGGCAGCTCGCGCTGTCGATCCCGGAGTACAGGATGGCGGAACGGGACGCGCGGCTATGCCTCCGACGGGATGTCCGCCGCTGATCGAAGCTCGATCCGCGTGAGGGCTACACCGCCGAGTATCGCGACCGCGCCGGCGATCTTTCGACCCGTGATGGGCTCCCCAAGGACGGCGGCGGCGACCGCCATCGCGACGAGCGGCACGACGTTCGAGTAGATCGAGGTGCGATTGTTACCCACGCGCTGCACCGCCGTGTACCAAATCAGGTAGGCGACCACGAGGGCGAACACCGCGGAGTACACCAGCAGGGCCCAGGCCCACCAGGTCACGGCGGTCCAATCGAGTCGTAGCAGTGACGGCACGCCGAAGGGCGCATAGAGCGCGCTGCCGATCGTCATCGTGAAACCGGTGACCACGAGGGGCGAGTGCCGGGTCAGGAGCGACCGCGATCCCACCGTGTACGCCGCCCAGCAGAGCATGGCACCGAGGATCAGCAGATCGCCGGCAAGGGACGCCCCAATTTGATTCGCCCGCCCCACCACCAGGTAGATGCCGGCGAGAGACAGGATGACGCCTGCCCATCGCACCGGGGTGATCCGCTCGTGCCCGAGCGAAGACGAGAGGAGAGCCACAATGACAGGTGTGCAGCCGAAGACGAGGGAGCTGTTGGCCACCGACGTGCGGGCGACGCCTGCCAAGAACAGCAGCTGGTACACGAAATGACCGATGACGCCCAACGTGACGAGCCCGATCCAGTCACGCCGTTCGAGGCGCGCGGCGATCGTGCGGAGTCCGTGGCGCTGATGGATGATGGCCGCGAACAGGATCGAGCCCAACGCCATTCGCAGGCTGTTGAACCCGAGCTCGGGCATCTGGCGAAGAGCCGCCTTGATCAGGCTGAAGTTGCTGCCCCAGACCAGGGTCATGAACAGCAGCGCGGCGTCGAGGCGGGAGAACGAAAAGCGCATCAATGAAAAGACCGGCGCCCGCTCGCGGAGAATGGGTGCCGGTCAATCGGTGGGCCGCGGCTGCCCGGTGGTTACCCCGCCCCGAACGCGACCATCGATCAGACGACGCCCTCGCCGAACGGCTTGAGGAAGAACAGAATCAGCGAGATCAGCAGCACGTAGATGGCCAGCGACTCGATGAGCACGAGGCCGAGCAGCAGGTTGCCGCGGACGTCGCCCGCTGCGCTCGGGTTGCGCGCGATCGACTCGACCGCCGCGCTCACGGCGCGTCCCTGTGCGAGCGCCGCGAGGCCGGCCGCGAACGCCAGCGCAAAGCCAGCGGTGATGATCGACCACTGGGCCACGCTGGCGCCTGCGGTTGCCGCGGTCTCCTGCGCGTACACCGGCGACACCAGGCCGAGCGCCACGAGAGCGAGAGTTGCCGTCAGAATGGACCGTGTGCTCACGACGAAAGCCTCCTACAGAAAAGAACCATCAGGTCTGTCAAATTACAGCGGCGGGACAGTCCGGCCGCCCTACCCACGCCGGACATCCGGCAGTCTCGGTATCAGAGCTGCACGGCCGGCTGGGCGGTCACGCCGTGCGGCTCGTGCTCGTGCTCGTCTCCATGCCCCTCGCTCTGCACCGCCCCGCCGAGATAGATCATCGTCAGCATCACGAAGATGGCCGCTTGCAGGGTGGAGGTCAGCAACCCCAGCAGCATCATCGGCAGCGGCACGATAAACGGGATGATGCTCGCGAGGATGAGGATGACCAGCTCCTCGCCAAAGATGTTCCCGAACAGACGCAGCGAGAGCGACAGCACGCGCGAGAAGTGGCTGATCAGCTCGATCGGCAGCATGATCGGCGCAATCCAGACGGGCGCGCCCGGGGGCGCCGCAAAGTGCTTGAAGTACGGGCCGATCCCCTGTTCCTTGATGCCCTGGAAGTGGTAATAGACGAACACGGTAATCGCGCACCCGAGCGTCACGTTGTAGTTGCTCGTCGGCGCCATCAGGCCCGGGACCATCCCGCTCAGATTGCACGTCCAGATCAGGATGCCGAGGGTACCTACCAGCGGTAGATACCGCCGGCCTTTCGGGCCGACGATGTCATCGAGCATGCCGAAGAGGCCGGTTAGGGCATCCTCGAGCACAATCTGCAGCTTGCCCGGATTCTCCACGCTGAGGCGCGAGCGCACCAGGAGGCAGAACGCGGTCAGCAGCAGCGTGAGAAAGATGATGATCGCGAGGTAGTCGGGGATGACGTCGCCGTGGGCCGGCACCTCTCGCCCGAGCGCCCTGAGGATCACGGCGGCAATCGGACCGAAGATGACGTTGATCGCGTGGACGATCCAGAGCGGGTGGTGCAGCTTTTCCATGCGGACGAGCGCGCGTGCAATCTAACGACGTGGTGGAACATCGCCGGCGGCCGATCCGCACCGTGCGCAAGCCGCGAGGGCCGGAGTCCCGACGTGCGAGTCCCTACGATGGTCGTCGGGAAGATCGGGCCATTGCGACTGCGGCCGCCAGCACCAGCGAGGATGCGCCCACCAGGAGACCGATGGGGTGCAGCCGCAAACGCACCAGCATAACGTACGCGGCGACGGCCAGTATAGCATGCCTTGTGACAAACTTCACGAGCGCCGCCGGTCGTCCGTCCGGAAGCGTCATGGCGTCCACGGCGCCCTTGATCGCCCGGTAGCTGACGGCCGCCAGTCCGCCCCCGCCCAGGACGCCGAGGGCGGCGCGCGGACCCTCCGTGCCGCATGCCAGCGCCGCCGCCGCACAGCACCCGCACGCGATCATCGCGTCACGCTCGAGCGCACGCAGAAACGGGTCGCGCTCGGTCACGTCAGTCGTCCTGCCGCGATACCGCCGCAACCGTGCGGAAGACGGTGCGCATCCCCGCCGCCAGCCCGAGGAAGAAGCACAACAGAAACAGCCAGGGCGACGTGCCGAGCCAGCGATCGAGGATGTAGCCGAGCGCGGTGCCGATGACGACCGCAACCACGAAGGACAACCCCACGGCGCTGAGCGCGCCGAGGCTGCGCAGCGTCCGGCCCCTCTCCTTTCCGAGCTTCGGCGACGGCATGCGTCAGGGCTTTGCTGCTGTCGCTGGGGCGGCGGGCGTCCCCGGCGCCGCGCCGTCGTCACACTCGGCAACCGCGAAGGTGTTCGGCGGAGGCTTGGTCTCGCAGTCTTCGGCCGCCGCGGAGCCTGTATTGCGCCGCATCGCATAGGCCGCGAGCGCCACGAGCACCACGAGCACGACCAGGGCCAGCGGCAGCCAGCGCCGCCGGCGGCGCACATCCAGAGCAGAAGCAGGTTCAGGTGCCATCAGGAGACCTTGTATCTCAAACCCGGCGGCGGGTGTCAAACAAACGAGTGCCCAAGGGCTCGGGCGTTCGGTGCGGCCGTCCAGCCCTGCCTGCGATGCAGTGCGCTGGCATCGTGGCCACAAGTAGCATCGCCACAACAGTTTCGGGGCGCCAACGAGCTTGACCGGCCTATGGTCAGCGCCCATACTCAAGTGAAGCCCCGTGAATGCCCCCGCGATGCCGCGCCCGGGCCCACGGCTTGTGGGGTAGGTAGGATGCGTCTTCCGGTCGTCGTGCTCCTCGTGGTCATATCTCTCGCCGGCGGCCCGCGACCGTCAGCCGCACAAACCGCCGAGCGATCCCTTTTCGTCAGCGTGCTCGGCAAGGGAGGCGCCCCTGTGCCCGGCCTCGGGCCGGACGCGTTCGTCGTTCGGGAAGACGGGCGCGCGATGGAGGTTCTTCGCGCGTCCCGCGCCGCGCAGCCGATGGACCTCGCCATCCTCGTCGACAACAGCCAGGCAGTTTCGCCGTACATCACCGACCTGCGGACCGCGATCCAGGTGTTCGCCGAGCGCATGATCAAGGGTGGGCATCGCATCGCCATGATCGGGCTTGCGGACCGGCCCACCGTCCTGATCGACTACACCACCGACCCGGCAGCGGCGGCGAAAGGGGTGGGGCGCATCTTCGCGCAACCCGGCAGTGGCACGACGCTGCTCGATGCCATCAACGACACCTCGCGCGGGCTGCAGAAGCGCGACGGTGATCGGCGCGTGACGGTGGTAATCACCACGGAGGGCACCGATTTCAGCACGCCGAATCATGAGCGGGCGATCGAGGCGATCGAGGCGAGCGGCGCAACGTTCAATGCGCTCGTGATCACGCGGCGCGGCGGGCAGGACCTCAGCACCGATGAAGCGCGCAGCCGTGCGCTCGTCCTCGACCAGGGCCCGCGTGTGTCCGGGGGCCGCTATACGCAACTGCTCTCGAGCATGGCGCTCAAGGGGGAACTGGACCAGGTGGCTACCGATCTCGAAAATCAGTACCACGTCGTCTATGCCCGCCCGGCGTCGCTGCTGCCTGCTGAGAAGATTGTTGTCACGGTGAAGGAGCCCGGGCTCACGGTGCGTAGCACACTGGCGCCGGTGCGGAAGGCACCGGTGGGGGGAGCATGAAGATGTCGCGCGGCCTCCTGTGGCCGGGAGTGCTGGTGGCGGCCAGCCTGCTCACGCTGCCCGGCGCGGCGCGGGTCGGCGGCCAGACCGCACAAACGCCCGCGGAACCCGTCCCGCAACAGCAGTCGCCCCCAGCGCCTGCGCCCACCACGCCTGTGCCCCCGCCCTCCCCTCAGGATGGTGCTGCACAGCCTGCGCCGCCCGCGCAGCGGCCGTCGTTCCGTGCGGGCGTCGAGCTCGTCTCGATCAACGTCACCGTCACAGAGCCGAGCGGACGCTATCTCACGGAGTTGAACCAGCCTGACTTCCAGGTGTTCGAGGATGGCGCCCAGCAGCAGGTCACGTTTTTCAACCGCACCAATCTCCCGATTGCGCTCTCCATCCTGCTCGACACGAGCGCCAGCATGGAGAGCAGGCTGGAGACGGCGCAGGAAGCCGCGACGGGGTTCGTGCGGCGCCTGCGGCCGCAGGACCTGGCCCAGGTGATCGACTTCGACAGCCGCGTGCAGGTCGTGCAGGGCTTCACGAGCAGCGTGGCTGACCTCGAGGGTGCCATCCGGCGCACGAACGCGGGGGGCTCGACGTCACTGCACAACGCGATCTACATCGCGCTGAAAGAGCTGAAGCGGACGCAGGCGCGCGGCACCGACGAGATTCGCCGGCAGGCAATCGTCGTGCTCTCCGACGGCGAAGACACGTCGAGCCTGGTCAGCTTCGACGAGGTGCTGGATCTCGCCAAGCGCTCCGAGACGGCCATCTACGCGATCGGCCTGCGCTCACGCGACGAGCGGAGCCGCGGGTTCAGCGATGCGGAGTTCGTGTTGCGCCAGCTGACCCAACAGACCGGCGGGCGCGTGTTCTTCACACGCGAGATCGCCGAGCTGGCCACCGTGTACGGGCAGATCGCCGACGAGCTGTCGAGCCAGTACACGCTGGGCTACACCTCGCGCAACCCCAAGCGGGACGGCGCCTGGCGGCGCATCGTGGTGCGTGTCTCAGCACCAAACGCCTCGGCACGGGCGAAGCAGGGGTACTACGCTCCGACCTCGTGACCCCCGCCTGCCCGGGGAATCGTTCCGCGCGTTTCCTCTTTCTGCTTGCCCATCTGAGGGCAGTCGACATACAACCATCCCGGACCGTGCGCCCGGGCGACGGCCAGCGGCGGCAGCGAACCGGCTGATGATCGTGAAGGTCACCGTCAGCCTGCCGTTTCAGCACTCGCTGCGTGCAGGCTCCCATGCAAATCCGACCGCTCGTCTACATCATCGGTGCCGGGCCCGGCGACCCCGGCTTGATCACCATGCGCGGGCTGCAATGCCTCGGGGCCGCCGACGTCGTTCTCCACGACCACCTCGTGTCGCCACGCCTGCTCCGGCACGCGTCCGCTGACGCGGAGCGCATCGACGTTGGCGGCGCATCGCCGGAGGCGATGGCCCAGGAAGCCATCTGTTACCTGCTCGCCGAAAAGGCGCGCGAGGGTCGGGTGGTCGCGCGACTGAAGTGGGGCGACCCGTTCATCTTCGATCGTGGGGCCGAAGAGGCGCTGTTCCTCCACGAACACGGTGTCCCGTTCGAAGTCGTCCCGGGGATCGCGGCCGCACTCGGCGTTCCCAGTTATGCCGGGGTGCCGGTGACGTACCCGGGTGCGGGCGACACGCTGACATTGGTGCGGGGACACGAGGACGCGCGCCAGACGGCCCCTGACGTGGACTGGACCAGCCTCGCGAAGCTGGACGGTACGGTCGTGTGTTACGCGGGCGCGCGCCAGCTCGCCCCGATTCTGAAAGCTCTGCTCACGCATGGCCGTCACTCGACGGAGCCGGCGGCGGTGATCTTCGACGGCACGCTGCCCAGCCAGCACACGATCGAAGGCACGCTCGAGCAGATTGCCACTGCGGTTGCGTCGACGCCGCGCGCCGCGACATCGATCCTCGTGGTCGGCCGTGCGGCGGCTCTCCGGCAACGCCTGCGCTGGTTCGACGCGCGCCCTCTGTTCGGCCGGCGGATCCTGGTGACATCACCCCGGGAAGATGCCGCGGAGCTGAGCGACATGCTGACGGCGCTCGGCGCGGACGCGATAGAAGCGCCGATGTTTCGCTTCGCGCCGCCCGACGACTACGGGCCGCTCGATGATGCCGTCTCGCGGATCGGTTCGTTCGCATGGGTGGTGTTCACCACCGCGAACGCGGTGGAGTCTTTCCTGGGCCGTCTCGCGGCGGGATCCGGCGACCTGCGCACGCTGAACGGCGTTGGCCTCTGCGCTGTGGGGCCGGCGACCGACGACCGCCTGCGACGGTATCGATTGAAACCCGATCTGGTACCGGCCGACGGCCATCCCGAAGCGGTCGCGCAGGCGCTGGCTGGCACCGGCTCCCTGCGCGGGCGCGCGGTGCTGGTGCCGCGCGCGGATATCGGACGGGAGCTGATCCCTCACGAGTTGCGGCGCCTGGGTGCGGAGGTCACGGACGTGACCGCGTATCGCACCATCGTGACGGAACCCGAACGCGAAGGCGAGCCGGATATCTACCGCTTGCTGCTCGACCGCCGGATCGACACGGTCACGTTCACGAGCGCGTCAGCGGTTCGCACCTTCGTCCGCGTGATCGGCGAGGACCAGGCAGCGGACCTTCTGCAGCAGACAACCGTGGCCTGCATCGGGCCTGTCACCGCCGAAGCCGCCGCGCAACTCCGCATCACGACGACGATCATGCCCGAAGAGTACACGGTCCCCTCGCTCGTCGAGGCGATCGTGCAGCATTCGCTTTCGGCCTGAACGGGTGGACACGGCCAAGTGAGGGCTCGGGACATCAGTCCTCGCCCTTCACCATGGTGAGCGGAGGAGTTCCTGCAGCCGTCGCAGGCTAACGCAGGTCCGGTGGCGTATCCAGGCTGACGCGGAGGATCGTCCCTGCCGGCAATTCGACATCCTTGCCTTCGGTTGCCGCGATCACTCCGCCGCCACCGATCAGGATGCCTGCCATCGCCCCCTTGAAGCCCCCGAGAATGCCGCCGATGATGGCGCCAACCCCGGCGGCCGTACCGATCCGCGCCGCCTCACCGCGTACACCCTCGCTCTCGAGCGCCTGGGTCACCGTGCCGCGCATCGGGTAGCTGCGGTTGCCGATCGTGATCTGATCGAAGCTCAAGGTCATGCTGCCCTTGCGGTCGACGCGTCCCGCCGGGTGCACCGAGCTGACGACACCGCGCATCTCGGAGCCAGCGGGAATCAGGACGCGGCCGTCTACTTCGAGATCGACGACCGTTGTCGCCGTGAAGCGATCTTCGACCTGGTTCCGGTCTGAGCTGAGCGTGTCCTGCAGGCGGACGTCCAGCTCCGTTCCGACGGGTATCACGCTCGCACCCATCGTGCGACGCTGATCCACATCGCGGTCCGCCGTGGAGGATCTCGGCGCGTCTGCGCCCTGAGTGTCGGACGGGGTGCGCCGCGAACCAGTGGACGTCTGTTCGATTGTGTCGGGCGCATTCCCACCCAGGTCACGCACGCGGCCCCGCAGATTGTCCAGCCGGGAGCGCACGTCCGTGTAGTCGTTTCTGGACAGGGTTCCCTCCCGGCGCAGCTTCACGCGAAGGTACACGACCTCGTCCCGAAGGTCATCGAGCTCGGTCTGGAGCTGGCTGACGCGCTGCGGGTCGGAGCCGCGGTGGCGCGAGAGCTCGCGATCGAGGTCGTAGACCTGATCCTGCAGCCGTTGGACGTCGGCCGCCGTGGCCGTCGTTGATTGTGCGGACGTCGCCGTCGCATGTGCCGGGGCGCCCACGAGGGCCAGCACGAACAGCGCGCATCCTGCGATGGCTCGCATCGGGAGTCCTCCTGTCGAATGCGGTTGAGACGGCTGGCCCATCAAGGCCTGTACCGGGCCGGTCACGCGGCCGCATTGAGGCGATGCAAGAGCGGAGCCGGGCTATCTCCAGAACATCAGGTTCTCGACCCACCGGATGCGAGTCAGGTCGTTGTAGATGACGGTCACCATCAGGAGCATCAGGAGGACGAACCCGGCAAAGAGCATGCGCTCCTTCACCCGGATGCTGAAGTCACGCCGCGCGGCGCCCTCGAGCGCCATGATCAGGATGTGGCCGCCGTCCAGCACGGGCACCGGGCAGCAGGTTCAGAAGGCCCAGGTTCAAGCTGATCGACGCCATCAACGCAAACAGCGAGATCCAGCCTTCCTGTGCGGATTCGCCGGAGAGTTGCGCGATGCCCACGGGACCCATCAACTGCTTGGGTGAGGTCTCACCGCTGATGAGGCCGCCGAGGGTGCGGAGAATCAGCCCTGCGAAGTCCCAGTTGCGCTGCACGCTCATCCATACCGCGCTCACGGGGCCGGGGTGGATGCGCTTCAACTCGTTGGAGATGCTGATGCCGATCCGGCCAACATTGCCCTCACGCCGCGGCGTGACCTGGACATCGAGCCGCTTGCCGGCTCGCATGACCGAGAGCGTGATCGGCTTCTCCGGATTCTTGCCAATCCCCTCGGAAAGGTGTCGCGCCAGCTGGACGCCCTCGCCGTTCACGGCCACTACCACGTCGCCGGGCTTCAGGCCGGCAGCGTCGGCCGGTTCACCCTTGCGCACCGACTGGATGCGCGGGTGAACGTTCGGGAACACACCGATGCGGCCGACCTCGTACTTGCCCTCAGCATCCGGGGTGACGGTCAGCAGCTGCTCGGCGTTGTCGCGCACGACGCTGACGGGAACTGCCCGCCCTGGACGCGTACCGATCGCGATGTCGAAATCCTCCCAGGTACTGACCTCCTGGCCGCTCACTCTGAGCACGCGATCCCCAGGCTTGAGCCCGCCGCGTTCGGCCGGCGAACCCTTCTCGACACCACCCACCACGGGCGGCTGATCGAGGAAGGCAGGTACGTCCGCGCCCTGCGCCAGCACGATCGCCAGCAGCACCACCGCGAGCGCCAGGTTCATAACCGGGCCCATGATGAGCACCTGGAACCGCTGCCACTTCGTCTTCGACAGGAACTCATCGGGCTCGCCCGCGCGTGCGTCGTCGGCATTCTCGCCGGCCATCTTCACGTAGCCGCCGAGCGGAATGGCGCTGACGCAATACTCCGTATCGCCGCGCGTGAAGCCGACGATACGGGGCCCGAAGCCGAGCGAGAACTTCAGGACGCGGACGCCGATGCGGCGTGCCGCCAGAAAATGTCCGAGCTCATGCACGAATACGAGCACGCCGATGACAAATGCAAACGCAAGCATCGTAATCACGATGGGATCCTCACAGCTTCAGCCGCGCGCGTGTCCACCAGGGCACGGGAGTACTCACGCGCCCACCGATCGACGGCGCGCACGGTCGGGAGCGTCGGGGCCGACGCAGCGGTGTGGGCGCCCATGGTGGCGGCAATCACGTCGGAGATCGTCGTAAACCCAATGCGCTGCTGCAGGAACGCCTCGACCGCGACTTCGTTGGCCGCATTCAGCACGACCGGCATGGTGCCTCCGGCCTCGAGCGCCTCATAGGCAAGACCCAGGCACGGGAATCGCTCGAGGTCTGGCGCATGGAACTCGAGCGGCCCGCACGAGGCGAGATCGAGACGCGCCGCGGCGGCGCCCCAGCGCTCGGGATATGAGAACGCATACTGAATCGGCAGCCGCATGTCGGTGACCCCGAGCTGCGCGATCATCGACCCATCGCGCAGTTCCACCAGCGAGTGCACGACCGACTGGGGGTGCACGACGACATCGATCTGATCACGTGTGACGCCGAACAGCCAGTGCGCTTCGATCACTTCGAGGCCCTTGTTCATCAGCGTGGCGGAGTCAATCGTGATCTTGCGCCCCATCTGCCACGTTGGATGCCGCAGCGCGTCGGCCGCCGTCGCACCCTGCAGCGCGCCCGCGGACCACTCCCGGAACGGCCCACCCGACGCTGTCAGCACCAGCCGCGCCACGTCGGCCGGCGAACGGCCGTGCAGGCACTGGTGAATCGCGTTGTGCTCGCTGTCGACCGGCAGCACCGACACCCCACGCCGGCGGGCGGCCTCCATCACGACCTCGCCGGCCATGACGAGCACTTCCTTGTTCGCCAGCGCGATCGTCTTTCCGGCGTCGATGGCCGCGAGCACCGCCTCGAGCGCAGCCGTGCCCGACGACGCACAGAGCACGACTTCTACATCGGGATGAGTCGCCACCGCCAACAGCCCGCCGGGACCGCTGTGCAATTCTGTGCCAGCCAGCGCAACGCCCGCCGCGGCCAGCGCCCCGGCGCCCCCCTCGGCGAGGGCCACGACCTTCGGCCGGTACCGTGCGACCTGCGCCGCGAGCGCCGGGGCATTCGCCCCGGCCGCCAGACCGACGATTCGAAGCCGGTCCGGGTGCGCATCGACGACGGCCAGCGCGCTCGTGCCGATCGACCCGGTGGACCCGAGGATGGCAACGTGCTTCATGCCGGCCGCGCGAGGTATCGCATCATCGTGTAGTACACCGGCGCGGCAAAAAGCAGCGCGTCGATGCGATCGAGCACGCCACCGTGGCCCGGGATGAGCGCCGCGCTGTCTTTCACCCCGGCCGCCCGTTTCAGCATCGACTCGAACAGGTCGCCCGTTATCCCCAGGACCACGAGGAGGGCACCAAGCCCGGCGCGCACGGCGACCGGAGCGGCGGGCCACCACCAGTGACCAATCAGGGCCAGCGTCAGCGCTCCCGCGATCAGTCCTCCGAGGGCACCCTCGACGGTCTTCTTCGGACTGAGCGCCGGGGACAGCGGACGACGCCCGAACGCACGTCCCGCGTAGTACTGCGCGCTGTCGCTGGCCACGACGGCGATGATGAGCAGCAGGGCTGCTTCGCGGCCGAACTCCCACCGGACGGCGATCAGGGCCCCGAGCGGCAGCCCGATGTACAGCGGACCGAGCACGCTTGCGGCAGCCCGGGAGAGCACGTCGCGATCCGTCCGCCCACGACCGACCGCGATCGCGCCGGCGGTGATGACGAGCGCCATGACGACCGGCGCGACGGCAGCCGCTGGCCACGCGACGGCGGCGCAGATCGCCGCGGTCGCGACGGATGCCGGCACAACTGGCACTGGCGCACCGAGGTGCCTGGCCAGTGTGCAGTACTCCACTACGGCGAGCACCGCAACCACCATCGCCACAACGAGCAGCAGCGGCGGCGGCGCCCACCACGCCGCCCCGCCGATGAGCGCCAGGAGGACCGCGCCGCTCAGGAACCGCGTCACTTTCCGATGGCCACGCCGGACGGCGTGACGCCCCCGTAGCGGCGCTCCCGTTTCTGATAGGCCAGGATGGCCTCGAGCAGGTGGC
The DNA here is from genome assembly GCA_963739995.1 of Vicinamibacteria bacterium. Classification (GTDB taxonomy): domain Bacteria; phylum Acidobacteriota; class Vicinamibacteria; order Vicinamibacterales; family JAENWD01; genus CAVUCH01. The sequence continues at coordinate 21,232 of CAVUCH010000015.1, forward strand.
GCGTGCGGAAGTCCGGCCAGAACGTCTCGGTCACGTAGATTTCCGCGTAGGCAATCTGCCAGAGCAGGAAGTTGCTCACCCGCAGCTCGCCGCTCGTGCGGATCAACAGATCAGGATCCGGCTGGCCTGCCGTGTAGAGGAGGCGGCTGAACCGTTCCTCGTCGAGATCGTCGGCCGGGATCCCTTCGCGAATCGCGCGGCGCGCCGCATGAACAATCTCCGCCCGGCCGCCGTAGTTCAGAGCGACGTTCAACCGCATCCCTGTGTTCCCGGCCGTTCGCCGCACCGCGGCATCGAGCTCTGTGTGGAGCTCGGGCTCGAGGTCGTCCGGCCGTCCGATGACGAGAAAACGCAGGTTGTTGTCGATGAGCGTCCCGAGCTCCAGCCGCAGGTACCGCTTGAGCAGCATCATCAGCGTCGCGACTTCCGCGCGCGGCCGCTTCCAGTTCTCGACTGAGAACACGTAAAGCGTCAGCGCCTGGATTCCGAGGCGAGCCGAGGCTTCCACGATTTCGCGGACGCCCGTAATGCCGGCCCGGTGCCCTTCGACCCGCGGCAGGCGACGCTGGGCTGCCCAACGCCCGTTCCCGTCCATGATCACGGCGACATGGGCAGGCAGCTGCTCCGGATTGAGCTGTCGGGCCAGTATTGTGTCCGGCGACTCGGGCGGCAGCCAGGACAGCAGCTGGTCAACGGACATGGCCGGTGTTCAGAAGCAAACCGTGATTGTACAAGGTGTTAACGATGAGCCGCAACCGCGGTGCGCCCCTCGCCGTAGTCCACGCGGACCAGGCAGAGCCCGGCTGCCGGCGCTGTCGGACCCGCGGCGTCCCGCTGACGTCCTTCGAGGAGCGCGGGGATCTGCGTCACCTGCAGCCGCCCGGCGCCAATCTCGACGAGCGTCCCCACGATCGCACGCACCATGTGACGCAGGAAACCGGTGCCGGTCACGTGATAGGTGATCAGCGTGCCTTCGGGCACCGCCATGTGAGGCGTCCATTTCGGCGAGAGATCGGCTGCGCCGAGGGAACTGCACTCCACCGACGAGGCAAGCACGCGGCGCACGGTCGTCCGCACCTCGGTGCCGGCAGATCGAAACGCCGCGAAGTCGTGGGTGCCCTCGAGAAGCTCAGCGGCTTCGCGCATGCGCACCCCATCGAGCTGGAATGGAATGTGCCAGGCGTAGCGCCGCCAGAACGGGTTCATCACCGGTCCGGTGACGATCCGGTACTCGTAGCTCTTGCTCTGCGCGCTGAAGCGGGCGTGGAAACCGGCCTCGCGCTCCTCCACCTGCAGCACCCGGATCGCGCGTGGCAGCATCGCGTTCAGGGCGCGCCGCAAGGTCGGCGCGTCGAGGGCGAGCGTGACCTGCGCGCTCGCCACCTGCCCCGTGGCGTGAACGCCAGCATCGGTGCGGCCGGCCCCCGCCACCGAGACCGGCGATCCCTCGATGCGCGACAGCGCGTCTTCCACGGCGCCCTGAACCGACGGACCCGAGGCCTGCCGCTGCCAGCCGAGGAAGGCGGTGCCGTCGTAGGCCAGAAGCAGTGTGATCGTTCGCACGAACTGTTGGAGCGCAGGGCTGCCAGCGGCGCCACGTGCGCTCGCCCGCTTACGATGGGGGTGGCGTCCGGGAGCCCGGCTTCACGATCTCGAGGCCCCGCCCGCAGAGGGGACACATGCCGGGATCCCACGCGGGCAGGTCGACCGTGAGCAGCGCCGCGAACGGTACGCCCAGGCTTGCGGCGCCGCTGCTGCGGTCGACGAGCGCCGCGGCACCGACGACCTCTGCGCCGGCCGCGCGCGCAACATCGATCGTTTCCCTGGTCGACAGCCCGGTCGTGACGACGTCCTCGACCACTACGACGCGCTCGCCCGGCGCGAGGCCGAACCCGCGCCGCAGGAGGAGCCGGCCGTCCTGCCGTTCGGCGAATATGGCCCGGACTCCGAGTCCGCGCGCAACCTCATGACCGATGATCATGCCCCCGAGCGCTGGTGACAGCACGGTTGCCGGAGACACGTGACGCACGCGATCTGCGAGCAGAGCGCCGAGCGTGCCCGCTGTCTTCGGGTCCTGGAGGACGAGCGCGCACTGCAGGTAGCCGTTGCTGTGCAGTCCGGAGGACAGGCGGAAGTGCCCGTCGAGCAGCGCGCCCGAGCGGCGGAAGAGTGCGAGGAGCGAATCGCGATCGGTGTCGGGCATGACGTGGTGCCCCGGCCCAGGCACAGCTCGGGAGGCCGAGACCCGGGGCGCACGGTCGGGAAACGCCCGTAGTATACAATCCGGAAGTCTTCTGGAAACTCGAGTTCCCCGCCGTCCGTCTACTCCACATGGTTTCTCAGAGGGAAAGCGGACTGCGCCCTCGCGTGGCCGTTTTTTGTCAGTTGATGGAGCAGGTACTCATGCGTCTTCAGTCCCGTCCGGGTGCGCGCATCGTCACGGCGTGCTCGCTGCTGTTGTTGACCTCAGCGTCCGCCTTCGCGCAACCCGCACAGCCATCTCCGGTCGCACCGCCCGCACAGGTGTCTGTGCAGCCAGCGGCGCCGGCCGCCACCGGACCGGTGCGTCCGCTGTCGGTGGACGAAGCCGTCACGCTCGCGCTCGAGCAGAACCTCGGGGTGCAGGTGCAGCGGATCAACCCCCAGCTGCAGGACCTCGCCATCGAGCAGGCCCGTACGGCGTGGAGGCCCGAATTCACGGCCGGCATGACCGCCCAGTCGCAGGACAGCCCGCCCTCAAGCTTCCTGTCGGGTGCGAACGACAAGGTCTCGTCGACGAGCACCGGGGGGATCTTCGGCGTGAGCCAGCTGCTGCCCTGGGGCACGAGCTACGCGGTTGCCTACGACTCGAACCGGTTCACAACGAACAACGTTTTCTCGAGCTTCAACCCGCAGCTGGGGGCGAATCTCGACTTGACGGTCGTCCAGCCGCTGCTGCGCGGCCTCCGGATCGACAATGCGCGCTACCAGCTGCTCGTCTCGCAGAAGAACCGCGAGATCGCCGACGTGGACCTGCAGCAGACGATTGCACTGACGCAGCGCGACGTGAAGAACGCGTACTGGGACTACAAGTACACGCTGGCGTCGCTCGACGTCGCTCGCCAGTCGTTCGACCTCGCAGCCGAATCGCTCCGCAACACGCGCACGCGCGTCGAGATCGGCACGCTCGCTCCGATCGACGTCATCGAGGCGGAGGCGGAGGTCGCGCAGCGCGAGGAGGCGGTCATTCTCGCCGAGGCGTCCATCGGGCAGACGGAGGATCAGCTTCGCTCGCTGGTGTTCGATCCCAACACGCCGGAATTCTGGAACATGCGTCTCGAGCTGACCGACCCGGTGCCGTTCCAGGTGCAGGCGGTGGACGTGAACGCCGCGATCCAGCGGGCCCTCGTCGAACGCACCGACCTGGCCGAATCGAAGAAGTCGATTGAGCGCACCGCGTACGCGGAGCGGTTCTACAAGGACCAGACGTTGCCGGGCGTGGACGTGCGACTCGACTACAACTCGACGGGCCTTGGCGGCACGCAGCTCGTGCGCGGCGAGGGTGAGTTCCCGCCGCCCGTCATCGGTGAGGTGCAGCGCCCGTACAGCGACCTGCTCGGCGACATTTTCAGCAGCGCCTTCCCGACGTGGCGCTTCTCCGCGAACGTCACGTACCCGATCGGGCAGAGCACGGCCGATGCCTCGCTCGCGCGTACCCGCCTCGAAACGCGGCAGTCCCAGACGAACCTTCGCAATCTCGAGCTGCAGGTCGTCACGCAGGTACGCGATGCCGGCCGCCAGCTGGTGGCGAACAGCAAGCGCGTGGATTCGACGCGCGCATCACGGGTACTGGCCGAACGCCGCCTCGAGGCCGAGGAGAAGAAGTTCGCCGCGGGCATGTCTACGAGCTTCCTGGTGTTCCAGGCCCAGCGCGACCTGGCGCAAGCCCGGAACACTGAGCTCAGGGCCATTCTCGACTACACCAAGTCGCAGGTGGACTACGAGACAGTGCAGGTCGCTCCCGTCACCGGTGCCACAGGGTTCACGTCGTCGGCCGCAGTCGGGACCGCGCTCGGCCAGTCCACGGGCGTGAGCGCGGCGGGCGCGGCATCCTCGGGTACGACGGGAAACACGGGAAACACGGGAACCGCGGGAACCAACCCGCAGCAGTAGTCGGGAGCCCGCGCCGGGCGGCGGCGCACGGGACGGCAGCGGAGACGCGGCCGTCCCTTTTTTGTTTTCTGCGCCGTTCGCCCTACACTCGCGGCGTGCCACCGCTCTCGGTCACCATCATCACATTCAACGAGGCCGCCCATCTCGCGGCGGCGATCGGCTCGGTCGCATGGGCCGACGAGATCGTCGTCATCGATTCGGGCAGCACGGACGGCACACAGGAGATTGCACGACGGCTTGCAAGTCGGGTCGAGGTGCGCGAGTGGCCCGGGTATGCGGTTCAGAAGAACTACGCTGCGTCGGTCGCGCGGCACGACTGGATTCTTTCGCTCGATGCGGACGAGCGTGTGAGCGGGCCGCTGGCGGAGTCGCTCCAGGCCTGGCGCCGCGGCGAACCGGATGCGCGGGGGTACCGCGTGGCGCGGACGTCGTGGTACCTCGGTGCGTGGATGCGCACGACCGACTGGTACCCCGACTACCAGCTGCGGCTCTACGACCGGCGTGCGGGGGCGTGGCAGCCCGCGCGTGTGCACGAGTCGGTGCGGGTGACCGGCGAAGCGGCCCTGCTCGCGGGCGAAATCGAGCACTACCCGTACGCCGACGTGAGCGACCATCTGGACCGCATCGACCGGTACACGACGCTGGCTGCGCTCGACCTGCGGGAGCGCGCGCGATCGGCGGGTGCCCTCGCCTTGATCCTGCACCCGGCCGCTGCCTTCCTGCGAAACTACATCCTGCGGCGCGGATTCCGGCAGGGCCGCGCCGGACTGGTCGTGTCGCTCCTGAACTCCTACTACGTGCTGCTCAAGTATGTGAAACTGCTGGAGATCGAGCGCCTTTCGCGCGCCGACCGTCCCTCCTGACACGCATGTTCTCGATTCACATCGACACGGCAACGACGTGGCGCGGCGGGCAGAACCAGGTGCTGCTCACGGTGATGGGCCTGCGCTCCGCCGGCCACCGCGCCATGCTCATCGCGCACCCCGCCGGCGAACTGCGGCGGCGGGCGGCGGAAGGGCTCGACTTCGTCCCGCTCGCGCCGAGCCACGAGCTGGATCTGAAGGCAGGCTGGAAGCTCTCGCGGCTGTTCAACCGGCTCCGGCCCGACATCGTCCACGCGCACGATCCCCACGCGGTCTCGACGGCCGCCCTGGCCCTGTCGATGTCCACGGCACAACCGGTACCGCCGCTGGTGGCGTCACGACGGGTGGACTACCACCTGAAGAAGAACTCGTTTTCGCAGTGGAAGTACCGCCAGGTGCGGATGTTCCTGGCGGCGTCCGGCGCAATCGCGCGCATCCTGCGCGCCGACGGTGTGCCGGCGGCGCAGATCGTCACAGTGCACGAGGGAATCGATGCGGAGCGCATCGCGCACATCGAACCGGCGAGCGTGCACGCGGCGTTCTGGCTGCCGACCCACGCCCCCGTGATCGGCAACATCGGTGCGCTCGTCGCGCATAAGGGGCAGCGGCACCTGATAGATGCGGCCGCCATCCTCCTGCGCGACGTTCCCGACGCGCGCGTGGTGATCCTCGGCGAGGGTGAGCTGCGCAGCTCGCTGGAACATCAGGTCAAAGCGCTGCACCTGGAGAAGCACGTGCTGCTCCCCGGGTTCCGCGAGGACGTGCTCGCGCTCCTCAAAGGCTTCGATATGTTCGTGATGTGCTCCGAGACCGAAGGGCTCGGCACATCGATTCTCGACGCGATGGCCTGCGGCAAGCCGGTGGTGGGCACGAACACCGGCGGCATCCCCGAGGTGGTGGAGGACGGCGTGAGCGGGTTCCTGGTCGAACCGCGCGATCCGCAGTCGCTCGCGCATGCCATCACGACGCTGCTGCAGGACGAGGCTCTGCGAACGCGACTGGGTGCCGCCGGACTCGCGCGGGTGCGCGAGCACTTCACGGTCGATCGGATGGTGGCAGACACGCTGGAGGTGTACGAGAGCGTGCTGACCAACGCCGCCGGTTCACCTGCGACGGTCGACCGTTGACCGGCTGACGGTCACGCCGGGACTGAAGTCCCGGTCCACATTCTGGTCGGTCTCCACATCCGCACAGCCGTCCGCGTGCTCCAGTGCCCGCCGCCCGTCGCGCGCCCCTTGTGCATCATGCTCGTGCATCGTGCATCGTGCATGGTGCATGGTGCGTCACCGCCTCTTCGCCCGGCAGAAGCCCCGAAGCGGGCACTCGGTGTCGCCCTGCTTCGTCCTGAAGCCGCAGCTTCCCATCATCCCGACGTGGCAGATGGAGAAGTCGAACCGGACCGGATCGACGGGATCGATGGCCCGCAGCGAGGCCGTGATGTCGGCGGCCATGCGCCACCCCGCGGAGCGGTAGCGCGTCAAACGCAGACACTGCCCCAGCCGAATCACGTGCGTGTCGAGAGGCACGACGAGGCGCGCCGGCGCGATGCGTGTCCAGACGCCGAGGTCGACCGCATCCCGCCGCACCATCCACCGCAGGAAGAGATTCAGGCGCTTGCAGGCGCTGCCCGCCGCAGGCCGCGGGAAAAAGTAGCAGACACCCGGCCGCTGCGGCAATCGTCCGTACGCGCTCCGCAGGTCGAATGCCAGCGCGCGCTCGGAAAACGAGGTCAGCGCCGGCCCTATGTCCGGTGCAGACAGATCGTCGCCCGCCGCAAAGAACGCCTCAATGGACCCTGCGGACTCGAGCATCTGCCGCAGCACCCAGAGCAGCGCGACGATGTCGGGTCCACGAATCCAGCGATGTACGAACGACGAGAACGCCGCGCCCTGAACCCGCGGCTCGAACGTCTTGATGAACGCCGCGGGCGATGGCCCCATCAGTCCGAACACCGTCGCGATCGACTCATTCACGCTGGCGACCCGTCCGAAGGCGAGCGCCGCGGCGCAGAACCCGGCGACCTCGCGGTCCGGGGGCGACGTGAATCTGCGCACCAGGTTCACCGGGTCGGCGATCGCGTCGGCGTGGTTGAAGTCGCGATAGAGCGCGTCGAGCCGTGGCCCGAGCGACCCTGATTCGACAGCCCTCGAGCGGCGTTGGAACGATGGCATGCGGTCAGCCCGGGGATGTCGCGTGATGCTGCGAGCGACGCACGTGGCTCGCCTCAGAACGCCGTTACCGGTGTGCCAGCCTGACACAGCGGGCAATCGGCGGCCGGGTAGTTCTCCCGCATGGCATATTCCGTCAAGGCGATTACGGGGGCGCCGATGTCGACAATAGAGGCCAGTCGATCGCAGATGACGACGGCGGCCAGCACCGTTCCCCCTGCGGCGCGCACCACCTCCGCACAGCGCTGCAGCGTCTGCCCCGTGTTCAGCACGTCATCCGCGAGCAGCACCCGCCGGCCGTCCACGAGCTGCCGGTAGAAGCTCCGAAGCCGCGGACGGTCCTCCGCGTCCATCCCGAACGGCGCGAACGAACTGGGCGGGTGCGTCAGGCTGCGACGGCTGTCGAGCAGCCCTGCTAGCGTGTGCGCCAGCAGCGCGCCGCCTGTGACCGGGCCGGCGACCACCTCGGTGGCCGTTGTCACCTGTGTCGGGACGATATCGAGGAGGTCCTGCGCCAGCCGCCAGATCGTCGATGGATAGCGGAACAACTGGTGCGGGTTCAGATATGTGCGACCGTGGTAGCCGTTGCCGTAATCGAAGTGGCCCTCGAGCATCAGCACGCCGAAGCGGCCGAGCTCCTCAAGGGCGCGAGCGCGGATGTCGTCGGGGCGGTTCACGACAGCTCCAGTCGAGGGACGAATCAGACGCGGGTCTGGCGGGCACGGCATCAGGCGAAGACATCCGCACCGTTGACCGAGTCGTTCACGAAGACCGTGCGTCCGCTGATGATGGTGGCCGCGGTGGCTCCTCGCAGTTCCCAGCCGTCGAACGGCGTGTTCTTCGATTTGGATCGCAAAGAGGCCGCCCTGATCGTGACGCGCGCGTCCGGTGCGAGCACGGTGATGTCCGCGGCGGCGCCGGGGTCGAGCGTTCCGCCCTCGCGGCGCAGGATGCGGGCCGGATTCAGCGACAGCAGCTCCACCAAGCGCGGCATGGTGATGATCCCGCGGTGCACCAGCCGGTCGAACACCAGCGGCACACACGTTTCGAGCCCCACGATGCCGAATGGGGCGCGATCGAATTCGACATGCTTTTCATCGGCGTGGTGCGGGGCATGGTCGGTGGCGATGACGTCGACGGTGCCGTCGCGGATCCCGCCGATCATCGCCTCGAGGTCAGCCGCCTCCCTGAGCGGCGGGTTCATCTTGCAGTTCGTGTCGTACTTGATCGGACGCTCCAGGGATTCATCCGTGAGCGTGAAGTGGTGCGGCGCCACCTCGCAGGTCACGCGGGCGGCGCGATCCTTCCCTACCCGCACGGCATCGAGAGAGCCCCGGGCGCTCACGTGCGCGATGTGGACGTGGCCGCCCGTCATGCCCGCGAGCGTCACGTCGCGCGCGACCATGATCTCCTCGGCCGCACCCGGAATACCGCGCAGACCCAGCGCGGCGGCCTGGAAGCCCTCGTGCGCCACGCCATCACCCTTGAGCGACGGATCCTCGCAGTGATCGATGACCGGCAGGTCGAACATGCGGGTGTACTCGAGGGCGCGCCGCATGATCAGCGATGTCGCGACCGGGTGGCCATCGTCGCTGATGGCGACACACCCGGCGGCATGGAGCTCCGCGATGTCCGCCAGCTGCTCGCCCGCTGAGCCGCGCGTGACGGCGCCAATCGGGTAGACGCGGGCCAGTCCGGCCTCGCGCGCCTTTTCGAGGATGAAAGCGGTGACGCCGGCGGTGTCATTGATCGGTGAGGTGTTCGGCATGCAGGCGACAGCGGTGAATCCACCGGCCACCGCGGACGCGACGCCCGTCGCAATGGTCTCCTTGTGTTCCTGGCCCGGCTCGCGGAGGTGCACGTGCATGTCGATCAGCCCGGGCACGATGATGAAGCTGCGGGGCACGTGGATCACCTGCACGCCGTCGGTCACCGCCAGGTCGCGTCCCACGGTGACGATGTGGTCGTGCTCGATGAGCACGTCGAGGTCGCCATCGTGACCCGCAGCCGGGTCCACGACCCGCCCGCCCTTAAGCAGCCGCTTCGCCATCCACGCCTCCCGCCAGCAGGTAGAGCACCGCCATCCGCACCGCCACCCCGTTTGCCACCTGCTCGAGGATCACGGAGTACCGGCCGTCGGCGACTTCCGACGCGATCTCGACCCCGCGGTTCATCGGCCCGGGGTGCATGACGATCACATCCGGCTTTGCGCGGCGCACGCGGGCCTCGGTCATCCCGAACACGGAGAAATACTCCCGGACGGACGGGAAGAACCCGCCCTGCATGCGTTCGAGCTGGATGCGCAGCAGCATGATGACGTCGGCACCCTCCACGGCTTCGTCGACCGAGGTGGTGACGCGCGCACCGAGCCGGTCGATGCCGGGGGGCACGAGCGTCGGCGGGCCGCACACCCAGACCTCCGCGCCCATTTTCGACAGGAGCAGGAGGTTCGAGCGCAGCACTCGGCTGTGCAGCAGGTCCCCGATGATCGAGACCTTCAGGCCCCGGATCCGTCCCTTGTGCTGGCGCATGGTGAACGCGTCGAGCAGCGCCTGGGTGGGGTGCTCGTGCATGCCGTCACCGGCGTTGATGATGCGCGAGCGGCAGATGCGGGCGAGCAGGTCGCACGCGCCCGACGCGCCGTGGCGCATGACGATCATGTCGGGCGACATCGCCTCGATGTTGAGGGCGGTGTCCGCCAGTGTCTCGCCCTTCACCACGCTGGAGGTGGCCACGGCGATGCTGAGGGTGTCCGCGCTCAACCGTTTCTCGGCAACCTCGAACGACGTGCGGGTTCGCGTGCTCGGCTCGAAGAACAGGTTCACGATCGTGCGGCCGCGCAGGGTCGGCACCTTCTTGATCGGCCGCAGCGCGATCTCCTTCATCGCCTCGGCCGTGTCGAGGACGAGCACGATCTCTTCGGGCGTCATGTCCGCGATGCCGAGCAGGTGCTTGTGACGCAGCCGCGTCGCGGCCCTGGGCTCACCGGCACGGAGCTCCGCCGCGGCCTCAGGGCTCTTCGCCGTTGATGACGACTCCGTCATCGCCGTCCACCTCCTCCAGCCTCACCTGCACGCTCTCCCGGCGCGAGGTCGGCAGGTTCTTGCCCACGTAATCCGCCTTGATCGGAAGCTCCCGGTGCCCGCGATCGACCAGCACCACCAGCTGGATGGCCTGTGGCCGGCCGAAGTCGATGAGGGCGTCGAGCGCAGCTCTCACCGTGCGGCCGGTGTAGAGCACATCGTCTACGAGCAGGATGATCCGGTCGTCGATCGAGAACGGAATCTCCGTGCTCCGCACGAGCGGCTGCGGCCCGACGGCGTGGCGCATCAGGTCGTCGCGATACAGCGTGATGTCGAGCGCCCCGGTCGGCACGGCGCGCCCGGCGATCTGCTGCAATTGCTCGGCGAGGCGCCGCGCGAGATGCTCCCCCCGCGAGCGGATACCGACGAGCGCCAGGTCGTTCAGCGTGCGGTTGCGCTCCACGATCTCGTGCGCGATGCGCGTCAGCGTGCGGCCCACCCGGTCCGCGTCCATCACCACCGGCATGGCGGGTCCTCCACGCGGGTGAGCGGATTTTGCGCAGGTGCGCGAAGGATCGCGGGAAATCGGGGCACACCGCCGCCGGCGCACGGTGCCGTTCGATCCGGAATCTGAATGCAGTACGCGCGGGCGCGTTGAGCGATTGCGAGTGGAGTCAGGACAGGCACGATTCACCTCTTCGCGGCCTCGCCGGGCCACGTTAAAGAGTCGCAGGATTATACATGAATGACATGAATGGTCGGGAGGTGTTTCTCACGAGAGTGCGAATGAGATCGGGAGGTGTTTCCTCATATGAGAAAACACCTCCCGATCTCGATTCGCAATATGAGAAACACCTCCCGATCTCGATTGGCAGATACTGCGATCAGCGGTCGTGGGTCGGGATGAATGCAAGGGGGCGGGTGGCGGTGAAGCGGGGGGTGAACAGGTCGGTCCGCGCGTAGCCGTCCATGTCGCGGCCGATCGGGAGGCCGAAGTAGTAGAGGACGGTCGGCGCCACGTCGAGCACGGACCCGCGCCGGAGCCGGCCCGGACGGACGGCGGGCCCGAATGCCATCAGAAACCCGTCGGGCGCCCGCTCGTGGGTGCCGCTCTCGTGGTTGCCCAGCGCCCGCTCGAGCAGGCGCTTCGGCAAGCTGAGCGGCTCCATCCCGAACGGCGAGACGACGAGCAGCAAGTCCTCCGGCCCGAGCCGCTCCATGGCGCGGCCAATCTCGCCGTCGATGTACCGATAGTACCTGCTGCAGCACCGTCCCATAGCGGCGGCGCTCCTCCTCGGGAACATCGCCAAACGCACGGGGCATCGCCTGCCGCAGGTAGTCGTGGCCTACTGTGTCGAGACCGACGTAGCGCATCGCAACCAGCCGGACTTCCGGGTCCTCCCGGACCGCATCCAGGGCGCCGCTGTACAGGCGATCGAGCGCGAGAGCTGCACCACCCGCGTACGGGTGGACACCCGGGACGGCGAGCGATGCGGCGGCCGAGGCGCTATCAGGCGTTTCGGGAACGGTGCGCAGTCGGGCCGCCAGTTCCGGGGGGGACGCGACTGGCAGCGCGGCAGGGGAGAGGTGGAGGCGGTCGGTCACCATGTCACCCTGAGCGGACCGCGCCGGATACGTCAGCGGCCAGCGCACGACTGCTGCGGCAATCCCCGACGAGTTCAGGATCCCCCAGAGTGGCCGTGCGCGGAGCGACGCAGACGTGTGGGCGCGTTCATCGAACAGGCCGGCGGCCACCAGGCCGTGCGCAAAGCAATAGTCAGGCAGCAATTCCAGGGTAGGGCCGCCGGGGCGCGCTCGGTACAGCGCCGCGGATCGCACGCCGGTGCGCAGCGGAAGCTTGCCCGTGGCGATTGCCGTGAGCACCGGCGCGGGCTGCGTAGGCCGGAGTGTCGCCAGGTGCATCACCGCACCGTCCTCGAGGATGCGGGCGACGTTCGGCAGGCCGCCGCCGGCCACCGCCGGAGAGATGAAGTCGAGCGACGCCCCATCCAGCAGCAGCATCGTGACGCGCCCTCGCGGGAACGCGGCGAACGACGACACGCCAGCGTCCGGGCGCGGCGCGTCTGGCGTCTCCTGCGGCAATCCACGCAGCCACAGCGGCAGGGCGAACGATGCGAACACGACCATCCCGAACACCGCCGGGCCCGCGCGTCCGCCCCGCCCGAACGAGAACCGGAACACGCCCAGCCCCAGCAACAGGGCAACTCCCAGGGTGAGGACGACGGCACCCAGCGCCATGCGCCGTGCGGCGTCATCCTCGAGCGTCACGCGCAGCCCACTCAAGTTCAGCCACATCAGCGCGGCGGCGACGCCCGCCGCAATCAGGCACAACCACACCAGCAGCTGAAAACTGACCCACCCCGGCGACAGCACCGTCTCGGCGAGCAGCTGCCGCACGAGCAGCGCCGCATAGAACAGGAGTGCCACGAAGGTGCCGTGCAGCAGCAGGATCGGCAGAACCAGCGCGCCAACCGTCCCGGGCCGCAGCGGGATGGAGGGGTTGAGCTGCAGCACGAGCACCGCGAGGTACGCGGCGAAGATGCCGCCGGCAATCCCGGCGTTCAGCAGCATCCGGAGGTGGCGCACCGAGACATCATACGGGCGTCACTGGAGCCGGGCTTCCTCAGGGCGGTTGATATACTCGCCGGGATGGTCGTCGATGTGACGGCGCCGGTCCTGTACAACCGGCGTCTCTCTCCCCACTACAACGTGATTGCGCTGGGCGCGTCGGCAGTTGGCGCGGCCGCCGAGCCCGGCCACTTCGTGATGGTGAAGCCTGCACCCGGCTTCGAACCGCTGCTGCGTCGCCCCTTTTCGATATTCCAGGTGCTGCGCGACGCCGGCGGTGCGGTCGTCGGCATCACGCTGCTGAACAAGCGGGTGGGGCTCACGACACGACAGCTGTTCGATGCGGACGAAGGGCAGCACATTGCCTGCCTGGGGCCACTGGGACGGCCGTTCTCGCTCGTCGCCCCCGGCACAGAGGCATGGATGGTGGCTGGAGGGGTGGGCCTCGCACCGTTTGCGATGCTCGCTGCCGCGCTCGGCGCGAGGGGCGTCCCGATGACCCTGTTCTACGGAGGCCGCAGCGCCGACGACCTCTTCTTCACCGAGCTGTTCGAGGAAGCCGGCGCGGATCTCGTGCTCGCGACCGAAAATGGCACTCGCGGGGAGCACGGTCGTGTCACGCAGCCGCTCGATCGCGCGCTCGCGGCGCGCGGCAGCCGCCGGGTGGCGCTCTTTGCGTGCGGCCCCGAGCCGATGCTCGCAGCGGTTGCGCACCTCGCCGCGCGCCACCGGGTGCCATGCGAAGTCTCGGTCGAACGGGTCATGGGGTGCGGCCTCGGCGGCTGCTACAGCTGCGTCGTTCCCGTCCGCGGAGGCGACGGACGGCCGCACTTCGTCCGATCGTGCGTGGACGGCCCCGTGTTCGACGCCGCCGCGCTCATCTGGGACTGACAATGGACCTGACCACGCGGATTGGTTCACTCACCCTGGCGAACCCCCTGATTGCGGCGAGCGGGTGCTTTGGCTACGGCCTCGAATACGACCGCGTCGTGGATCTTTCCCGACTCGGGGCCGTCGCGGTGAAGGGCCTGTTCCTCACCGAGCGCGACGGGCATCCGCCGCCGCGCATCGTGGAGACGCCCGCCGGGATGCTCAACGCAATCGGGCTCCAGGGGATTGGCGTGCACCGGTTCGTGCGCGAGCGGCTGCCGAAGCTGCGCGATCGGCACGCCGTCGTGATCGTCAACGTGTGCGGCGTCACCCTCGACGAGTACGTCGAAGTGGCGCGCATCCTCTCGGACGCCGAAGGCGTCGCCGCGATCGAGCTGAACATCTCCTGCCCCAACATCAAGGAGGGCGGGATCCAGTTCGGCTGCAGCCTGCACGGCACCTTCGACGTGGTGACCGCCGTTCGAAAGGCGACCCGCCTGCCGCTGATTCCCAAGCTCACGCCGAACGTGACGAGCGTCCCGGCATTCGCCCGGGCCGCGGAAGACGCGGGCGCCGATGCCGTGTCGCTGGTGAACACGTTTCTGGCGATGGCCATTGACGTGGAGACACGACGCCCCGTGCTGAGCAACGTGATGGGCGGCCTGAGCGGGCCGGCGATCCGACCGATTGCCGTGCGCATGGTGTACGAGTGCCGCGAGCACGTCAGGATTCCTATCATCGGCATGGGCGGGATCACCGACGCACGCGATGCGCTGGAGTTCATCGTTGCGGGCGCCAGCGCCGTCCAGGTGGGTACCGCCAACTTCGTCGATCCGTTCATCTGGTCGAAGCTGCTGGACGGGTTCGCGGACTACGGCGCCCGCCATTGCATCGAGCGCCTGGCCGACCTCGTGGGTGCCGCACACCCGCAGCCGGTGGACCGGTGATGCACCGGCTGCTCGCCGCGCTCGACGTAGACACAGCGCACGCCGCGACGGAACTGGCCGGCAGCCTCCGCGGCCACGTCGGCGCGTTCAAGGTGGGCAGCCACCTCTTCACCGCCGAGGGTCCGGGGTTCGTCCGCGAGCTGACCTCCAGAGGGGATCGTGTCTTCCTGGATCTGAAGTTCCACGACATCCCGAACACGGTGGCGAGCGCGGTACGGGCAGCCGCGCGGCTCGGCGTGTGGATGCTGAACGTTCACGCGAGCGGCGGCCGCGGCATGATGCGCGCGGCGCGGGAAGCCGCGCGACAGGCCGACAGCGACCGCGTGCCGCTCGTGATTGCCGTGACGGTGCTCACGAGCTTCGATGGTCATGGGCTCGCCGAGGTCGGAATCGAACGCCAGGTGCTCACGCATGTCGAGCACCTCGCGCTTCTCGCGCAGGACGCCGGGCTCGACGGGGTCGTCGCGTCGCCCCTCGAGACAGGGCGCCTGCGGGAGCGCTGCGGGCCCGGCTTTCTCATCGTGACGCCGGGGATTCGCAGCGGTCCGCCCGGCGACGGCGACGACCAGGTCCGCACGATGACAGCCGCCGACGCGGTGAGCGCGGGTGCGAGCTATCTCGTCGTGGGACGGCCAATCATCGCGGCTGCGAATCCCTCGGCCGCGGCAGATGACATCGCGCGCACGCTTCCGGCCGCGCGAGGTTGAAGATCGAAGGAGGCTGCGGGACGCACACGCGCCCGCGAGCCTCCCGTCCCGTGCGCGTCCGCCTACTTCGCCGTGATGACGGAGTGCCCGCGCCGGTTCTGCGACCAGCAGCTCTCCGTGTCATCACGGCAGAACGGCTGCTCCTCGCCCTTGCTCACCGCCTGCACGCGGGCCCCTGACAAGCCGAGGCTCACCAGATACTCGCGCACCGCGTTCGCACGCCGTTCGCCGAGCGCCAGGTTGTACTCCGGTGTCCCGCGATTGTCGCAGTGGCCTTCCACCGTGAACGCCACCGACGACCAGCGCTTCAGCCAATCGGCGTTCTTCTGCAGTGCGCTCCGCCCCTCGTCGGACACGCTCGCGGAGTCGTAGTCGAAGAACACATCGCCGAGCGGCTTCTCCGCATTCAGCTGGTCGACCGATTTGCCTGCGAACACCTCTTCCTCCGTGAGCGGCTTGGGCGGCGGCGGTGGGGGAGGCGGTGGGGGTGGAGGCGGCGGTGGGGGCGCCGGTGTCGCGGCTGGCGGTGGCGGCGGCGGGGGCGCAGCCGCCGGCGCCTTCTTCGCGCAGCCAGCGGCGCCGATGCTGATCACGAGCGCCGCGGCTGCGATTGGGAACAATCGCGCGAATCGGGTCATTGAATCACTCCTCCATCGTTCGCAGGACACCAAGTACGGTTCGAGGCACGGTCAACCGATGGCCCGGCCCAGGCACACACCGCGGCTACCGCCGGTGAGGCTGTCCGACGGTCTCCCGGAGGAGGTCCGTCTGTTCGTGGCAATCGTCACAGAGCCGTTGGAATGAGCCGACGCAGGCGCACACCAGCCGTGAAGTCCTCAGGGCCGCGTGCTCCGAGGCCATTCGGTCCGAGCCTGCCCGGTGTGCGCGGGCGCGGCGTCATAGTAACGCAGTCAGGGCGTCCCTGTGACTCATAACACGGTGTCGCCGGTCATGAGCACGGTCGTGCCGCGCCCGCAGCGGGACTCATCGTGTCCTATATCGGAGGGACTGAGCGCCAGCGTTAGGCCGCGTTGCACGCCTCTTGGACTGGAAGAGCAGTGTCAGGCAGGCGTCAGCACGAGCACTTCGTTCAGGCTGCCCGTGCGGTATCCCTGGAGATCGAGACTGACGTACTTGTATCCCGCGGCCTTGAGCTCCCGCACGATCGCGGCGTTCGTCTCGGGTTCGAGCGCACGCGGCATCTCCTCGCGGCTGATTTCGAGCCGCGCGAGGGTGTCGTGGTGGCGCACGCGGCAGACGCGGAATCCGAGCCCGCGCAGGGCTTCTTCGGCGCGCTCCACCATCTGCAGCTTCGGCACGGTGACCTCACTCTGATACGGGATGCGGGACGACAGACACGCCGATGCCGGCTCGTCCCACGTCGGCAGGCCGGCCTCACGCGACAGCTCGCGAATCTCCGTCTTCGTCAGACCGGCATCGTCGAGCGGGCTTCGCACCCCGAATTCCCGCGCGGCCTGGCGGCCCGGGCGGTAGTCGCCTCGATCGTCGGCGTTGTTCCCATCCACCACCACGCTGATGTGGCGCTCGGCGGCGATCGCACTCAGGTGCGTGTAGAGCTCGTGCTTGCAGAAGTAACAGCGATTGGCAGGATTGGCGCGGTACTCGGGGCGCTCCATCTCCGCGGTGTTGATGATCTCGTGCCGCAGGTTGAACTCACGCGCGATACGGACGGCAAGGTCCCGGTGCCGCCGGGGGTAGCTGGGGCTGTCGGCGGTGACGCAGAGGACCGCATCCTTACGAGCGGCCGTGGCGGCGTACGCGAGATAGGCGCTGTCCACGCCCCCGCTGTAGGCAACCAGGATGGACGGCATCCCGGCGAGCAGCTCGCCGAGGTGCGCGTGTTTGGCCCTGAGCCCGTCGGTCACTGCTCCCAGTCCTCTTTCTCTTCCTCGTCGTCGTCCACGTCCTCGTCCTCATCCTCGGCGTCGTCTTCTTCTTCCTCGTCGTCGTCATCCTCGTCGTCGTCTTCCTGCGCGGCCTCGATCTCGAGCGGCGAGACGCTGACGACTTCCAGGTTCGAGCCGCACTCCGGGCAACTCAACAGATCGCCCTTGTCGACGTCGTATTCGTCTACGTCGAGGTCGGCATCACACTCAGGACAGGTCGCCATGAACAATCCTCGGGAAGGGCCGCGGCGCTCCGGCCGGAGCAGTCGGTCGGCAGAGCGATGTGGACACAATCGTGAACAAAATCCCTCAACAGCCTTTGAATTATAGCGAGAAGGTCCAAAGACGCGCAACGCGGCCTAACGCTTGCGCTCAGCCCCTCCGATAGAGGACACGATGAGTCCCGCTGCGGGCGCGGCAAAGACCGTGCTCATCGCCGACGACACCGCGTTCGTGCGCGACCGCTTCAAGGCGGCGCTCGAGGAGGCGGGCCACCGGGCCATCACGGTGCGCACCGCCGCCGAATTGCTGGCACGCGTCCGGGCGGATCTCGAACGAATCGACCTGGTCCTCCTGGACTTGCGGCTGCCGCACACCTCCGGCGGCCAGCTCGTGCGCGACGTGCGGAAGATCGACGAGGGCCGGCTGCCGATCGTCGTGTTCAGCGGAACGATCGCGAACGCCGCCGAGGTGCGAGATCTGGCTGCGCTGGGCGTTGCGGGTTACGTGAACGAGTACAGCGCGGCCCAGAACGTGCTCCCCTCGCTTGCGCCGCACCTCTTCCCCGACAGTTTCAACCGGCGCGGCAGTCCGCGCGTGACCCTGGGAATCCCGATTTCCTACCGCTTCGGCAATACCATCGCCGCCGCGCTCACTCTCACCCTGAGCCGCGGTGGCGTGGCGGTCCGGACGACCACGCCGCTGCAGGCTGACGCCAAAGTGCGTCTTCGGCTCCGGCTGCCGGGCGGCAAGACCGACATGGACATCGACGCCCGCGTGGCCTGGACCGACCGCCGCGTGGGCATGGGCCTGCAGTTCGAGCGCGTGGCGCCCCCCGACCAGCACGCCATCAACGACTTCATCGACACACATTTCTTCACCAATCGCAGGGCCTGAGCGGCTTGCCCGTCCCGGGGCACTCCGGTACAGTCCGGCACGGGGGTCGTATGCCGGACGTGTGGCAGGTGTTGGTCGGGCTGGTCGCCATCATGACGCTGGTGCTCGCAAACGGGTTCTTCGTGGCCGCCGAGTTCTCGCTGGTCACCGTACGCAAGACGCGCATCGACCAGCTGATTGCCGAAGGCAGCGCCACCGCCCGGGTCGTCCGGCGTGCCCTCGGTGACCCGGACAGCTATATCGCGGCCACGCAGCTCGGGATCACGATGACGAGCCTCGGGCTGGGGTGGATCGGCGAGCCAGCCCTGGCCGTCCTGCTCGAACCGGGATTGGCCGCGCTCGGCGGCGACCGCATAGCCGCCGCGACGGCACACTCGATCGCCTTCACCATCGCGTTCGCGATCATCACCGCGCTCCACATCGTGCTCGGCGAACTCGCCCCCAAAACCGTCGCGCTGCAGCATCCGGAGAGCACCTCGCTCATCGTGGCGCGTCCGACCGAGCTGTTCATGCGCGTGTTCTGGCCGTTCATCAGCCTGCTGAACGGCATGGGACGCACCGTGGTGCAGGCGTTCGGCCTCCGGGGACCCAGCGGCCACTCCCTGGTGCACTCCGAAGAAGAGCTGAAGATGCTCGTGACCGCCAGCCAGGAAGCAGGAGTCATCGAAGAAGACGAAGAGCAGATGCTGCACCGCGTGTTCGGATTCGCCGATCTCACCGCTGGGCAGGTGATGGTGCCGCGGACCGAGATGGTGGCGGTCGCAGACGATGCCCCTATGGAGTCCGTGCTGCAGGCCGTCGCGCGAGGGGCGCACGACCGATATCCGGTCTATCGCAAGAACCTGGACAACATCGTGGGCGTGCTGCACCTGGCCGATCTCGTCCCGTTACTCGCCCGCGGCGGCCTGGTCGACGTGGCCGCGCTCGCACGCGAGGCGTACACGGTGCCCGAAACGATGCCCGCAGACACGCTGCTCGGCGAGATGCGCGCGCGCAACACGCCGCTCGCGATCGTTATCGACGAGTACGGCGGCACCGCAGGGCTGGTGACCTTCGCCGGTCTGATGGAGCGCATCGTCGGGTCGCTGGGGAAGGAAGGGGCGGCGGGACGCATCACGGTGCTCGCCGATGGATCGGCCCTCGTGGACGGGCTGGCACTCGTAACCGACATCAACGCGCAGTTCGGCCTGCACATCGATGAGGCCGTGTACAACACACTCGGCGGGTACGTTCTCGGCCGTCTCGGCCGCCGGGCGCGATTGGGCGATCGAATCGACGTCGAGGGCCGGACGATGCGCGTCGAAGCGCTGGACGGGCTGCGGGTTGCCCGCGTCTTCATCTCGAAGCGGCGCGCCGAGCAGGCCTAGTGGCCTGTATCGGCTGAAGCGGTAGTGGATTTCGGAGCGCGGCGTCTGGCTGGCAAGGCGCGACAACCGAGCAGACCGGGAGTATTCGAGGGAGGAGCAACGCCGCCAGCCGCGATGCCCCGCCCGAAAGGCACTACTGATTCAGCCGGTCCGCGACGGTCGGAACGTTCCGGCCGGGCCGGCGAATTCCGCTCAGGTCGTCCTGAGCAGCCGGAGCCCGTTCGCGATGACGAGCAGCGACGCCCCGGTGTCGGCCACGATCGCCATCCAGAGCGTGGCGTGGCCGGTCAGCGCCAGCACCAGAAACACGAACTTCAGCAGCAGCGACGCGGCGATGTTGGTTTTGATGTTCCGCAGCGTCGCGCGACTGAGACGCAGCGCGAAGGGGATCTTGGAGAGGTCGTCGCCCATGAGCGCGACGTCGGCGGTTTCGAGCGCAGCGTCGCTGCCGGCAGCGCCCATGGCGATGCCGACGTCAGCGGCGGCCAGCGCCGGCGCGTCGTTCACGCCGTCGCCCACCATGGCGATTGTCCCGTAACGCGTCTTCAGCGCGTGTACGGCATCCACCTTGTCCTCAGGCAGCAGCTCCGCACGGTGCTCCGTGATTCCCAGCTCGCGGGCCACAGTGGACGCGGCTGCGGCGTTATCGCCGCTCAGCATGACGACGCGGCGAAGACCCTGGCCGCGGAGCAGGTCGATCACGTCCCGGGCCGCCTCGCGGGAACTATCGGCGACGGTGATCATCCCGATGACCGCCCCCTCCCACGCGACGAGTACGGGGGTGAAACCGTCCGCCGCCCTCTCCAGGACCGCCGCCTCGATCTCCGGGGCAAGCAGCCCGCGTTCGCGAAAGAGCCGCAGATTGCCGATCAGCGCCGGACGGCCGTGCAGCACCGCCTCGGCGCCTAGACCGGGCAGGGAGCGGAAGCGCTCCACGGCAAGCGCGGCCGCCGCGTGCGCCCGCGCATGGTGCACGATGGCCGCCGCGATCGGGTGCTCCGATTGCGACTCGAGGGCCGCGGCGAGTGCGAGGAGGCGCGCCTCAGTAGTTCCGCCGAACGCCGTCACGCCCACGACCGCCGGGTGGCCGTGCGTGAGAGTGCCCGTCTTGTCGAACGCCATCACGCGGACCGCGGCCAGGCGCTCGAGATGGACACCGCCTTTGACGAGCACGCCCTGCCGGGCGGCGGCGGCGAGCGCGGACACAATCGACACGGGAGTTGAAATCACGAGCGCGCATGGACACGAGATCACGAGCAGGACGAGCGCGCGGTACACCCAGTCGAGCGCCGGGGCCTGGAAGACCAGCGGCGGCACCAGGGCAACCGCCACCGCAATCGTGATCACGAAGGGCGTGTAGTAGCGCGCGAACCGCTCGACGAACGCCTGCGCAGGGGCGCGCTGGGCTTGCGCCCGATCCACGAGGTGGATGATGCGCGCAAGCGTCGTGTCACGGCGCAGCCGCGTCACGCGCATCTCGAGCGCGCCGCGGCCGTTGATCGTGCCGGCAAACAACTCGGCGCCTTCATGCTTGTCAACTGGCATCGACTCGCCGGTGATTGGCGCCTGGTTTACCTCGCTGCTGCCCGCGACGACGGTGCCGTCGAGCGGCACTTTGGCACCCGGTCGAATCCGCAGCACATCACCCACAGCGACATCGTCCATTGGCACGCGGCGCTCGTAGCCGCCGCGCACCAGGAGCGCGTCCGGAGGCGTGAGATCCATCAGGGCGCGAACCGCGTGGCGCGCGCGGTCCATGCTGCGTGATTCCAGGTACTGAGCGACCGCGAACAGAAAGACCACAGTCGCCGCCTCGGACCACTCGCCGAGGGCGACCGCACCTGCCACCGCAATCGTCATCAGGACGTGGATGTCGAGGGTCCGGGCCTTGAGCGACAGCAGTGCACGGCGAGCGGGATACACCCCGCCGGTCAGCGCAGAGGCGACGAACGCGACAATCGACACCGCTGGTGCGAGCTGCAACCAGTTCAAGACGAGCCCTGTCGTCAGGCACGCGCCCGATGCGAAGAGCAGGCGCTGGCGTTTGAAGGAAGGTTCGACGACGTGCGGATGCTCGTGCTCGAGCCACGCTCGCATGCCCGTGTCTGCGACGGCGTCGGAGATGGCAGAGGCCGACAGTCGTGCGGCGTCGTACGTGACGAGCAGCCGCCCGCCCAGCACGTCGGCCGACATCGCTTCGAGCCCCGTCAGGTGCTTCAGTCGGCGCTCGAGAATGGCGACTTCCTCATGACAGTCCATCCCGTCGATCTTGAAGACGGATTCGGCGTGGACCTCGCAGACAGGGCACACGCCTGGGACGGTGGCGGTCATCGCTCCGCTCCCGTCGCCGCTCGCCGCGATGCCGGCATGGCCTCCTCTACGTGCTCCAATCCCTGCGCAAACAGCCGCACGATGTGCGCGTCGTCGAGGGCATAGAACACCATGCGGCCGGCACGGCGCGAACGGACGAGCCGAAGGCTGCGGAGCAGACGCAGCTGGTGCGAAACGGCCGACTCGCCGAGTGATAGAAGCGTGGCGATGTCGCACACACACAGCTCTGCCCTGGACAGAGCGTCAAGGATGCGAACGCGCGTGGGATCTCCGAGCGCCCGGAAGGTTTCGGCCAGCGCGCCGGCCAAATCTGCCGGGATGAGGGCCTGCCGAACCGCACGCATCTGCTCCGTGCTCCCGTGGAACACGTCGCACGCCTCGTCTGTTGACGGAGCAGCCGTGGAAGATTGGAGATTCGTCGGGGACATGACTACATCTGAACGAGTGCTCAGATGTTCATATTATTCCGTGGGCCGCCCCGCCGCAAGAGAATTGTTGGGAGTTGGACTGGGGTATGTCGGTTGCTGGCAGCCTTACCAGCTCTCCATGCTGCCAGCCTACCGGTCAAGGTTCTGGAAGCCGCACGCGCCCACAGTGAAGGCCGGCTCCGCAGTCTGGAAGCCCCGTAAGCCGCTTTGAGTCAGAGCTGCGCCAGGGCCGCGTGGACCTGGGCGTAATCAGGCTCGACGCCTGGGTTTGCGGTGACTTCCCGGTGGCGGACGGTGCCGGAGCTGTCGATGACGAATACCGCCCGCTTGGCGATGCCCTTCAGGCCGCCCATGTCCGGGTTGGCGACATCGTACCCCTCGATCGTCGTGCGGTTGAAATCGCTCAGCAGCGGGAAGTTGAGCCGCTGCTGGGTGGCGAACTCCTTGAGCGCGAATGGCGTATCGGCGCTGATGCCGAACACGACGGCGTTGGCCTCGTTCAGCTGCGGCAGACTGTCGCGGAACGTGCAGAGCTCCTTCGTGCACACGCTGGTGAATGCCGCCGGGAAGAACGCAAGCACAACGTTCTTGCCGCGCAGGGCGGAGAGTGTTACGGGCTCCCGGTCCTGGTTCGGCAGGGTGAAATCAGGGGCCTTGGATCCAATTTCTACGGGCATCAGTCCTCCAGAGCTGACATTGTATCTGCCGGCGCAGCCCGGGACGTGACTGCCACAACCCAGCGCCCGCAGACCGCGAACGCTCCCGGGTCGTCAAACCTGCGTAGACGTTGCCCCTTGCCCGCCTTTCGTCCGTTCGTTTAGGATCGGAGGCTGCGTTGCGCGCCGCGGCGCTGCCTGCGGCTCACCCCGAAGCATACGCGCGCTGGTCCAGCCGGGCCGTCAGCCCGGCTCGGCAAGGCGTGCGTCTGGACCGTGGCAAATCGGGGGCACCGGCCGACGGCGGGCGTGTTTGTCTACCAGTTTCAAAACATCGGAGTTACCAGTGATTGAGGTCCAGCACCTCACCAAGCGCTACGGCACCTTGACCGCCGTGGATGATGTGAGCTTCAAGGTGGAGCGCGGTGAGATTCTCGGCTTTCTCGGCCCAAACGGCGCCGGCAAAACGACTACGATGCGCGTGCTCACGGGGTACATCCCCGCGACAGCGGGTCACGCGCTCGTGGCCGGACATGATGTGTTCGACAAGCCGCTCGAAGCCAAGCGGCGCACAGGCTACCTCCCCGAGACGCCGCCGCTCTATCCAGACATGACCGTCGGCGAGTACCTGACCTTCGTGGCGAAGATCAAGGGGGTGCCGCCGAAAGAGCGGAAAGCGCGCATCGAGCAAGTCACGCGGAAGACCTACGTCGCCGACATGGTCAACCGCGCGTGCGGGAAGCTCTCCAAGGGTTACCGCCAGCGCGTCGGGCTCGCGCAGGCGCTCATCCACAACCCCGATGTCCTGATCCTGGACGAGCCGACCGCTGGTCTCGACCCGAAACAGATCATCGAGACGCGCCGCCTCGTGAAGGAGCTTGCCGGCAACCACACGATCGTGCTGAGCACGCACATCCTCCCCGAAGTAGCGCAGACCTGCCAGCGTGTCGTGATCATCAACAAGGGCAAGGTCGTGGCCGTGGATACTCCGGCCAACCTTACCGCGCGACTCAGCGGATCGGCGGCGCTGCTTGTCCAGGTGGACGGTGAACCCGCACAAGTAACGGCAGCGCTGGAGCGCGTGCCCGGCGTGGTCAGCGTACAGGCGACGGAGAGCCACGAACAGACCGCGTCCTACGAAATCGACAGCGAGCGCGGACGGGACGTGCGCCGCGACGTGGCGCGCGCCATCGTCGGCAGCGGCTTCGGGCTGCTCGAGCTGCGGCCCGTGCGCATGAGCCTCGAAGAAGTGTTCCTGTCCCTCACCACCGAGGAACGTCCCGTGGAGGAAGCGCATGCATAACGTGATGGCGATCGCCGGCCGCGAGCTGCGGTCCTACTTCGCCTCGCCGATTGCCTACGTGGTAATCGGATTTTTCGCCCTCGTGTTCGGCTGGATGTACGTCGGCGTGATGGGGTGGTTCGTGCAGCAGGGCACCCAGATGGGCATGGGGATGGGTGGTCCACAGAGCCTGAACGTGAACCAGCAAATGATCCGGCCACTGCTGCTCAACATGACGGTGGTCTTCCTGTTCGTCCTGCCGCTCATCACGATGCGGACGTACTCGGAGGAAAAGCGCTCGGGCACGATTGAGCTGCTGCTGACGTCCCCGATCACAGACCTGGAGATCATCCTCGGCAAGTTCTTCGGCGCGCTCGCGTTGTACGCCGTGATGCTCGCCGTGACGGTCATCCACTTCGGCCTGCTCTTCTGGTTCGGCAGGCCCGAGTGGAAGCCGCTGGCGACCGCGTATCTGGGACTGCTGCTCTTCGGCGCGTCGTTCATCGCCATCGGTCTCTTCATCTCCAGCTTGACGAAGAACCAGATCGTCGCCGGCGCGGCGACGTTCGCGGTGTTCCTGCTGTTCTGGATCGTCGACTGGATCGGCGCAGCGTTCGGGCCGACCGCCGAATCCGTCTTCAAGTACCTGTCGATGACCGGACACCTCGATGACTTCATCAAGGGCGTCATCGATACCAAGCACCTTGTCTACTACGTCAGCTTCATCGCTTTCGGGCTCTTCCTGACCGCACGGTCGGTCGACACCGAGCGGTGGCGCGGGTAATCCGATGAACAAAGCCATCAATCTTCTCGGCTGGGTAGGGACCGCCGCCGTAGTCATTGCGCTCGGGCTGCGGTTCCAGACGATCAAGCCCGAGTGGATCCAGTATTCCTGGTACGCCGCCATGGCGGGCCTGGTGCTGGTGCTGCTCTACATGGCGTCCCAGTGGCGTGAGGTCTCGCAGACGTTCAGCCACAAGCAGACGCGGCTTGGCACGATTGCGGCCACCAGCGTCGTGCTGGTGCTGGGCATCCTGGTGGCGCTCAACTACCTGGCGTCGCGGCGGAACCACCGGTGGGACCTCACCGCGGGCAAGCAGTTCAGCGTGGCTGACCAGACGCGCAACATCCTGCAGAAGCTCGACGCTCCCGTGAAGGTGCTGGTGTTCGACAAGTCCACCAACTTCGACACGTTCCGTGATCGGCTGGACGAGGACCAGTACCTGTCGAACCGGAAGCTCACGGCGGAGTACGTGGATCCCGTGAAGGACCCGGTACGGGCCAACCAGCACAAGGTCCAGTCATTCGGCACGGCGATCTTCACCTACAAGGACCGGACCGAGACCGTGGTCGGCACCGACGAGCAGCAGCTCACGAACACCTTGATCAAGGTGCTGAGCGGCGACCAGCGGACCGTGTACTTTCTGCAGGGCCACGGCGAGCACGATACCGCCGGCAGCGAGCGTGAGGGCTACAGCACCATCTACCAGGCACTCGGCACGGAGAACTACAAGACCGACACCCTCGCGCTCGCGCAGAAGCCCGAGGTGCCCGCCGACGCCACCGTGCTCGTCATCGCGGGTCCGCGTACGGACCTTCTGCAGGGCGAGGTGGATCCCATACGCCAGTACCTCGATCGCGGCGGCAAGCTGCTCGTCATGCTCGATCCACCCGACAAGGAGGGCCAGGCGCCGCTCACGAACCTGGTGGCGCTTCTGAAGGACTGGGGCATCCAGGCAGGCACCGACGTCGTCGTGGACACGAGCGGTGTGGGCCAGCTGCTCGGGGCGAACGAGGTCACGCCGGTCGCGGTGCGCTACCCGGCACACCCGATCGTCGAGCGCTTCCGAGTCATCACGGCCTACCCTCTGGCCCGGTCCATCCGGCCGGTGGAGGGCGGCACGAACGGCCGGACGGCGCAGACGTTCGTGGAGAGCTCACCTCAGAGCTGGGGCGAGACCAACACGACGGACCTCTTCGCGCAGAAGCCGATCGGGTTCGACAAGGACAAGGACGTCCAGGGGCCGGTGTCGCTGGCTGCCGCGGTGTCTATCGCTGCACCGAAACCGACCGCCGCGGCCGCACCGGAGATCAAGCCAGCGAGCGATTCCAAGACGCCGGCTGCTGACACGCCGAAGCCGGAAACCCGAGTCGCGGCAATCGGCGACTCCGACTTCGCCTCGAACGGCTGGCTCGGTGTGCAGGGCAATCGCGATCTCTTTCTGAACACGGTGAGCTGGCTCGCGCAGCAGGAGAACCTGATCTCCATCCGTCCGCGGGATCCAGAGGATCGGCGGCTCACGCTGAGCGCACAGGCACAGCGCAACGTGGCGCTGCTTGCGTGGCTGGGCATCCCCGGCGCGATCTTCGCACTCGGGATCTTCGCCTGGACGAGGAGGCGTGGATGAGGGGCGGCCGATCGCTGCTCGTGCTGTTCGTCGCGTTCGGGGGCCTTCTCGCGTATTTGTACTTCGTTGACGCCAAGAAGCCGGTGACCGAGGAGGGGGTCGAGAAGCGTGACAAGGTGTTCACCGTGGATGCGGAGAAGGTCGACGAGCTGAAGGTGAGGAGCTCGTCCGGCGAAACGTCGACGCTCAAGAAAACAAAAGACGGCTGGCAGCTCGTGGAGCCAATCACCGCCAAGGTCGACGACGGTGAAGTTACGGGGATCACGAGCAATCTCGCCTCTGCCGAGATCCAGAGCATTGTGGACGAGGCGCCGAAAGATCTGCAGCCATACGGGCTCGACAAGCCGCGGTTCGAGGTCGCCTTCAAGGCGGCTGGCGACAAGGAATACCGGCGCCTGCTGGTCGGAGGCAAGGCACCTGCAGGCGGAGACCTCTACGCGCAGCGGGCGGGCGAAAAGCGCGTGTTCGTGATTCCCTCGTTCGTGGAGAGCAGCTTCGATCGCAAGCCCTTCGACCTCCGCGACAAGAAGATCCTGGCGTTCGATCGCGACAAGGTGGATCGCCTGGAGATCGCTCACGGCGACGTCAAGCTGGAACTGACCAAGGCGGGCCAGGACTGGAACATCACCGCACCGGTGCAGGCGCGCGCGGATTTCAGCGTCGTCGAATCCGTTGTCACGCGCCTGCAGTCGGCTCAGATGAAGTCGCTTCCCGCGGAGCAGGCAGCGGATCTGAAGAACTACGGTCTCGACAAGCCGGTGGCGACCGCCACCGTGGGCCTCGGGAGCACGCGGGCGACCCTTGCGTTCGGCAAGGCGGCCGAGGGCGGCGACGTGTACGCGAAGGACGTGACGCGCCCGGCCGTGGTGACGGTCGCCGCGGATCTGCTCAAGGATGTCCAGAAGAACGTGTCCGACCTGCGCCGGAAGGACATCTTCGAGTTCCGCTCGTTCAACGCGAAGCGGATCGAAGTGGCGCGCGGTGCCGAGACGCTCGTATTCGAGAAGGTCAAGGGCACGGGCACGGACGCGACGGAGAAGTGGCGGCGCGTCTCGCCAAACCCGGGAGACGTCGATCAGTCGAAGATGGAGACGTTCCTCTCGAAGCTCTCGGGGCTGCGGGCGCAGTCGTTCGCGGATGCGAAGACGCCGACGGGCCTGGCCACACCGGTCGCAACCGTGACTGCGAAGTTCGACGAGACGAACAAGGAAGAGCGCGTGCGCTTTGGGCGGGTGAGCACCGACGTGTTCGCAGGCCGGGGTGAGGAACCGGGCGCGTCGCGCCTCGAGACGAGCGCCTTCGACGAAGCCGTGAAGTCGCTCGATGCCTTGAAGTGAGAGCGTGGAGCCATCGGAGAACGGCGGCGTGCCTGGCCGCCGTTCTCTCTTGTACACCGGCCTGCGCTGCCCGCCTGCGCGATCCTCTCGCTCGACCCTCTGTCATCGATGCTCGCGAACGCCGCGTACGCACCCTGCAGGCTGACCTGGCGGGCATCTTCGCCGCCGCCGCGCTGGAGCACGGGATTGTGGCGGTCCATGTGGGTTCGATCGATCGCCACGACGTGCTGTTCCGTTACAACGCCGACCGGCTGGTCATGCCGGCGTCGAACATGAAGATTCCGACGCTTGCCGCCGCGGCCGAGCGCCTGGGATGGGACTACACCTTTCACACCACGCTTGCCGCAACCGGGCCGGTCGTGGAGGGCACGTTGCTCGGTGACCTGGTGGTGCGCGGGAGCGGCGATCCGAGCCTGAATGCGCGACAGGTAGAACCGGTACGGGTGCTGGATGGCTGGGCCGACCTGCTCGCAGCCCACGGCATCCGCCGTATCGCCGGGCGGCTGGTCGGCGATGACAATGCCTTCGACGAGCAGAGCTTCGGGCACGGGTGGTCCTGGGAGGACCTGCACGACGGCTACTCGGCGCCCATCAGCGCGCTGCAGGTCTATGAGGACGCGGTCACCGTCAGCATCGCCCCTGGCTCCAGTCCCGGTACACCAGCAGACGCCGCATTCGCCACGCCCGGCAGCGGATGGGCGATCGACAATCGCGCGGTCACAGGTGAACCGGGTACACCGGTTACCATAGCCGCCCGGCGAATTCCGGGCGCGTTCCTCGTGACGCTCACCGGCAGCATCCCTTCGGGGTCCACGGTGATCACGCGGGCATTGGCGGTCGACAACCCGACGACGTATCTGCTGAGGCTGTTCGCGGCTGCGCTGGAGCGTCGAGGGATCACCATTGCTCGTGGCGTGGCAGACATCGACGACCTCCCGTCAGGCAGCGTGTCGCCCGAAGGCACGCCGCTGGTGCAGTACCGCTCGCCCCCGCTCCGGGAAATCGCCAAGCCCCTGATGAAAGCAAGTCAGAACCTGTATGGGGAGACGCTGCTCCGAGCCGTCGGCCGCGTCGACGGACGTGCCGCAACTGCCGCAGACGGCAAAGCTGCCGTGTTCAGCGCGTTGAAGGCCTGGGGCGCTCCTGTGGCCAGTCTCGTCATGGCCGACGGCTCCGGGCTGTCGCGCTACAACTATGCAACCGCTGACCTGATGGTGGCCATCCTGCGCCGGATGCACGACGACCCACGCCATCGCGAGCCGTGGCTCGAGGCGCTCGCGGTGGGCGGGCAGGCGGGGACGCTTCAGAAACGGTTCGTGGGCACGCCGGGCGAGGGGCGGGTTCGCGCCAAGACCGGAGCGATCTCGAATGTGCGCGCGCTCTCGGGGTACGTTCCGGCGGCGAACGGCGAGCAGCTGGTGTTCTCGATCATCGTGAACAACGTGACCGCGACGTCCGAGCAAATCTACAAGGTCGTGGATGCGGCCGTGCTCAGGCTCGCCGCGTTCACGCGCTGACTACTGGGCGGCGCCTTCCGTGCGCAGGTACTCCGCAATGCCGTCGCGCCCGCCGTAGACGGCCCATCCGAGCGGGGTGCTCTCATAGATTCTGTCTTTCATGTCCAGCCGCGCGCCGCGCGAAACCAGCAGGTGCACGACCTCCTCGTGTCCCGCTACCACGGCCTGGTGGAGTGGCGTCGAGTGACCATGGTTCCCCGCAGGGTTGTAGCGGTTCGGATCTTCGCCGGCATCGAGAAGCATCCGGACGATGTCGGCATGTCCCTGCTGCGCCGCCAGCACCAGCGCTCGGTGGCGATCCTCGGCGCTCGCGGTGTCGAGCATGACGCGCGTGTCAGCCACACGGCCCAATCCCGCGGCCGCGGCGAGCGTGTGGACGCGAGCACCGCGCCGGACCAGTGCCTCGGCGGCCGTTACGAACCCGAAGGCGAGTGCGGTCATCAGCGGTGACGCCCAGTCGCCTGACCCTGCCGCCTCGACGGAGGCGCCGAAGTCGACCAGCGTGTCCACGAGCGGAACCTGAAGCCCGGCCCGAGCCGGGTGGTCGCTCGACACGAGCAGGCTCATCGTCGCATGCTGGCCGCCGTACATGCCTGCGAGTGCGTCCGGCTCGGCTCCTGCTTCAAGGAGCATCCGCGCGACCGCTACTGCATTCGGGGGTGTCTTCTGGCGATGCCCCTCAACGCCATTGGCTGCGACATAGTGCAGCAGCGTGGCCCCGTGCACCGGCGGGTCGAAGTGAGTCACGCGCGTGGAGCGCGCGTGCACCAAGTCCGGATGCGCGTGAAGCGACGACTCCAGCGTGGCGAGATCGCCCTGTACCACGGCTTCGACCGCAGATTCGAATTCCCAGACGGCGGAACCTTCGTCGGTCACGGCAGCGGCGTGGTCCGCGAGCCGGCTCCAGTTCTCGAAGTCGTACGCGCGCGCGACGGTGAGCTCCGCGTCCGACAGGTCGAAGGCCTCGCTCCGAACCTCCGCGTCGGACAGCTTCTTTGGAAGCCACGGGATTGCCGGGTTCAAGAAGCGGGGATGCTTGTGCCTCACGATCTGGATGACGGACGCATCTCCGGCACGCCAGGCCTGGAACAGTGCAGCGGCCTGCTCCCGGTACTGCTGGAGTGTGGCCTGGAACGGCAGCGGCGTGAGGTCCATCTCCCAGGCTCCTCCTGATCACGTGACGTCCAGGACTACTGCCGGGCGAGGCGGGTTCTCACCGCCTCCAGGAGCTCGGCATGGCTGGCCGTGAACCCACCGCCCTGCGCAAGCTCGGGGCGGCCCCCGCCCTTGCCGCCAAAGCGGCTCGTCAGGGCGTTCAGCACAGCGCCAGCGTCGAGTGCGACGTCGGCGGCCCGGGCGATGACGATGAGCGGCGGTGTGCCGTCGCTGACAAGAGCGGCCGCATGCCGGGGCCGCGCCGCGATCCGCGTCGCGAGCGCCTTCAGCCCCTGCGCATCCCACCCTGCCACCCGTTCGGCCACCAGAAGCAGGCCGGCGACATCGGATGCACGCTGCGCGCACGCCGCCGCCTCGTAGCCCACGAGCCGCTCCTGCAGGACACGGCCCCCGCTCTTCTGCTCCTTCAGCTCGGCTTGAAGCCGCTCGATCGCCTCCGGCAGGTCGGACGGCAGTACGGAGAGGCGACGCACGGCGCTCGCGATCACCTCCCGCTGCTGGCGGAAGCGCGCGAGCACGCGTCCGCCGCACACGAACTCCACCCGCGTGCCGCCCTTGAAGCGCTCGGCGCCAGTCGCCGCGATGATTCCTACTGCACCGGTGCTGACCACGTGCGTGCCGCCGCAGGCGGAGAGGTCGAACGCTTCCACTTCCACCAGCCGCAAGGTTCCGCTGCGCGCCGGTTCCTTGCGGAGCGGGAGCGACGCCGCTTCGGCCTCCGACACGAAGCGGACGCGCACGGGTCGATCCTCCCAAACGATGCGGTTCGCTTCCTGCTCGGCGGCGGCAACCGCTTCGGCCGAGAGTGTGACGGCAAGGTCGATCGTGCAGGTGTCGGATCCGAGATGGAAGCTCTCGGTGCGTGCACGATGCACGTGCTCGAACGCGGCCGACAGCACGTGCTGACCCGTGTGCTGCTGCATGTGATCGAACCGCCGCGGCCAGTCGACCTGCCCGCTCACCTCCACTCCCGGTGCGAGCGACGCGGCAACCACGTGCGCGACGCGGCCATCGTCGAGGTCGATCACGTCTTCGACCCGTATGCCGCCGAGAATCCCGGTGTCGAAGGGCTGCCCGCCGGAGGTCGGATAGAACGCCGTACGATCGAGCACGACCGCTGTGCGGCCGTCACGACCGAACACCTCGGCGACCGTGCCGGTGAAGGTCGTGAGGTAGGCGTCGGTGTAGTAGAGACGGAGGGTCATCTGCAAAAATGAAAAATGAAAAATGAAGAATGAAAAATGCAGAATGCAGAGTCCCCGACCGACCCCTGTTCGCCCCACCGCTGCACCTGCAGGGGCATTAGCGGCCTGCGCCATCGGTTCATCGTTCTCAGCTTGACCCTTCTCTTCTGGTTTTCATTCCGCATTTTCCATTTTCCATTTTTCATTCCGACCCAGCGGGTCGGCAACCCCCGCCTCCGCAAAGCCCTTTGCGCGCAGCACGCAGCTGTCGCAGCGGCCGCACGGACCGCCAGCGGGGTCGGGATCATAGCAGCTGTGCGTGAGCCCGTACTCGAGGCCGAGTGAGAGGCCGGTGCGGATGATCTCGGCCTTGCTCATATGCAGCAGCGGAGCGTGGATCCGGAACCGGCCGCCTTCGACGCCGGCACGCGTGGCCAGCGCGGCGAGGCGCTCGAATGCTTCGAGGTACTCGGGGCGGCAGTCGGGATAGCCGGAGTAATCGAGCGCGTTCGCGCCGATGGCGATGTCGCGTGCGTCGAGCACTTCTGCCCACGCCAGCGCGAGCGACAGAAAGACGGTGTTTCGCGCGGGGACGTACGTGGACGGGATGACGGCGGTGTCGATGGCGCGATCTTTCGGCACGGGGGTGTCGTCGGTCAGGGCAGACCCGCCGATCGCCGCCAGGTCCACTCGAACCTCCAGGTGCTGCCGCACGCCCAGGGCACGCGCGACCCCCCGGGCCGACTCGATCTCACGCGCGTGGCGCTGGCCGTACAGAACGCTGAGCGCACAGACGTCGAAGCCGTCCCGCTGCAGAACCGCCGCCGCCGTGTACCAGTCGAGACCTCCGCTCAGCAGGACGACGGCTCTCGGCATTCGATCACCTGCAGTGGATAGGCCGCGAATGCGTCCTCATACCCCTCGCGTCTCCGGCGCCCAGATGTACTTGTGCACCTGCAGCTGCACGCGGACGGGCAGGCAGTCCGCCAGCACCCATTCGGCGAGTGTGCGCGCATCGAGGACGCCGTGCACCGGCGAGAACAGCACCGCGGTCACCCGATCCGCGAGCGCGTGGCGCACGAGCACGTCGCGTGCGTACTCGTAGTCGGCGCGGTCGCCGATCACGAATTTCACCTCGTCGCGAGGCTGGAGCCGCTCGATGTTCGTCCAGTCCATCCGCTGTGCCTCGCCGCTGCCGGGACACTTGATGTCCATGATGCGGATGACGCCCGGCGGCACCCGATCGAGGTTGATGTGCCCCCCCGTCTCGATCAGCACGGTCTTGCCCCGTGCCAGCAGCTCGCGCATCAGCGCCGGTGCTTCCTTCTGCAGCAACGGCTCGCCCCCGGTCACTTCCACCATGCCGCAGTCGAACTGCTCAACCTGAGCCAGCACCGCGCTGAGCTCCATCTTCCGGCCCTCGTGAAACGCATACGACGTGTCACACCAGGAACAGCGGAGGTCGCAGGCCGTGAGCCGCACGAACACGCACCGCTCCCCCGCGCGGGTCGACTCGCCCTGGATCGAGTGGAAGATCTCGTTCACGGTCAGCATCGGAAAAGGACATTGTACAAGGCGGTGGGCGGTGGGCGGTGGGCGGTGGGCGGTGGACAGACAGGCGCAAGGCGGTGGGCGGTGGGCGGTGGTGGACAGACAGGCGCAAGGCGGTGGGCGGTGGGCGGTGGGTGGGCGTGCCCTTACGCCATCGACGCCGCGCGTGGCCTGACGCCTACGTCGATGTCGGGGTCAGCGCTTTCCTGAGGCGGTCGCGCTGGCCAGCCATCCGTCGATGAGTTGCAGTTCAGTGACGGGGCGCTCGGCGACCGGCTCGTACGTGGCGACGACGAACCGCTGACCGTCCGCGGTCACGTCGTGCGATCGCGCAAACCTGGACACCTGGGTAGGCAAAACGGCGATGGTTCTCGTCCGCCCTGCACGCAGCGATGGAACGGTCTGGATCTCCACCTCCGTCAGCGCTGCACCAGGAGGCAGCGTGGCATAGACGACGGAATGGCCGTCTCGCGACCAGACTGGCGCCGCGCCCCCTCCCGATGAGGCCTGCAACCGTGCACCGGGGCCGGGAAACGCCTGGATGAATACCTCCCGGCGTCCCGAGACATCCGACGCATACGCCAGCCACCGGCCATCCGGCGAGAACATGGGCTGTCCTTGGAATCCCGGATCGCGCATCAGAGCCCGGGGTGGTGTCGATCGATCGAGCGGCACAACCCAGATGTCGGAGCCGGTCGCCGCATCGGTTTCACCATAGGCCAGCATGCGTCCGTCCGATGACACGTCGCCGGTGACGCGCGGCCGTGGTCCGGAGACGATGAGACGCGGCGGTGTGCTGCCGTCTATGGGGCTGATGTACAGACCGCTGCGGCCGTCGTTGAACCAGGTGAAGACGACGCGCTGGCTATCGGGCGTCCACGCCGGGAATGCCGCCTGGCCCGTGACACCCGGGAAACCGGTCCACATCTTCCGCCCGATGTCATACACACGCAGCGGCTGCTCAGGCCGGGTAGGCTGCGCCACGATGATCTGCGTCCCATCGGGTGACATCCGAGGTCCAAGCATTGAGCTGCCTGCGTCGCCTATCGGTTCGGTACGGCCGTCGCGGTGGAGCCACAGGAGACGGGTGGCCACAAGCGGGAACGGTCCGCCTCGCGCATGCACCAGCGTACCGGTGTTCGAGACGGCGTACTGGGCAGCGCCTGTATTCTGGAGGGCGAGGTCGCTACCGATGGCCTGCAGGACGCCGGCGTGCACCGGCGCCGCTGCCCCGGTGACGGCAAGCGCCTCGAGGTCGAAGGGCATCAGCATAACCGTCCCCCGCCGGACGAAGGCCAGGTGCCCGGAAGACAGGTATCGCGCGTCCGCCGCGGAGTCGACGAGCACACGGGGCTCCGGGAGACCCCGGACCATGAGTTCGAGGCGGCCGTAGTTCGCGAGTCCATCAGCAACGGCCATATAAATGATGCCGCGCGATCCGGGGAGCTGGTGCGGCAGCCGATGCGCGTAATCGTTCGTCCGGTCTGTGATGGTGGTGGCTACGACCGGTGTACCGCCGGACGCGCGTACGGTCCAGAGTGGACCGGCGAAGCTCCCAAAGACGATCGTGCCGTCATCGCCCCATGACGCACCCACCACGCTGCCGCCCAGGGCCCGCAGATTGAGCGCGCAGATCACGACGGCGGCACCACCAGCGACCGGCAGCCGGCGCAACGTGGCGTCTGGGGCAACAAACGCCACCGATGCGCCGTCGGGCGAGAGGAAGACCCCGGACGCACCTTCGGAGCCCGCGATCGGTGTCGCGACGGCCTCATCAAGCGACCGCCTGTACAGCATGCGTTCTGCTGAATCGCCGCTGCCGCGTTCGCCCGCGAAGATCACGGTCCGTCCGTCGGGTGAGAGCGTCAGCGCATTGTCGGTGGGCCGACCCTGGGGTGCTGCCGGCGCCAGGCGCTCCGCCGGTGTGAGCGGCAGTGTCACCTGCGTGACCGGTCGGACCTCCGGCTCCGGCGAGGGCGGCCACACGGCAAAGCCCGCTAACGCTGCCACGACCCCGACGAGCACGCCGCCTGCCACAAGAAGCGCCGCGCGTGACGTCGCCAGAGTACGCACGCCATGGACGACCTTCTGCGCGTTCGGATGCTCCAGGAGGATCCGCGCCTCGCCGATATCGCGCAGCCGCTGCCTGGGATCCCTGTCGAGGCAGCGCCGCAGGAGCTCACACACGGCCGGCGGCGTGGCGTCGGGCAGCCGCGCGAAGTCCACATCGGCCGTCAGGACCGCAACCATGACCTCCGAAAGGCTGTCCCCCTCGAACGCACGTCGCCCGGTCAGCATCTCGTAGAGGACGGACCCGAACGACCAGATGTCAGATCGCCGATCCACCACCTGTCCCTTCGCCTGCTCGGGGCTCATGTAGGCGGCCGTGCCAAGGATGACGCCCGCTTCCGTACCCAGCACGGGACTGGTGACGAGAGTCGCATCCTGATGACCGTGCGACTCACCCAGGACCTTGGCGAGACCGAAGTCGAGCACTTTCACCTCGTTGTCGGAGGTGAACTTCACGTTGGCTGGCTTCAGATCCCGATGGATGATGCCGCGGTCGTGCGCGGCTTCCAGGGCCTCCGCGATCTGCCGTCCGATGCGGAGCGCCTCGGGAACCGCGACCCGACCGCGTGCAATGAGGTCCGCGAGGGTCGGCCCTTCAACGAGCTCGAGGACGAGGGCGACGCCCGCGGTGCTCTGCTCAACGCCGTAGATCGCCGCGATGTGCGGGTGATTCAGGGACGCGAGCAGCTGCGCCTCCCGTTCGAAGCGGGCGAGGCTGTCACCCGTCCGCGCCAGCTCCCCCGCGACGACTTTCAGCGCGACGTCGCGGCGCAGCGTGAGGTCGCGCGCGCGCCACACATCCCCCATACCGCCGCGGCCGAGCAGGGCGACGATCTCGTACGCCCCGACCCGTGCACCTACGTTCAGGGCCATAAGTAGCTACGGAAATGATGAGTCACGAACGAGAGTCTCGTTGCTGGCCGGCTGGGCGTCAAGTGGTGAATCGGGCGTCAAATCCTACGCGAGTTCTGTCGGGGCGCGGACTGCGGCGGTGGGCGGTGGGCGGTGGGCGGTCGTTGGGCGGTGGGCGGTGGGCGGTGGGCGGTGGGCGGTGGGCGGTGGGCGGTGGACGCCGCGCTCGCTCGGCCGCCAGCCGTTAGCCATTGGCCGTTGGCCGTTAGCCGTTAGCCGCCCACCGTTAGAATGCCAATATGCCGAAGCCGATCTTCTACTGGAAGCCAACCTGAACGACCTGTAAGAATGCCAGAGGTCATCTGGCAGAGCGCGGGATCGAGGTCGAGGAGCGTGACATCAACCGGACGCCGCCCTCGCGCGCTTTTCTCGAGCAGCACATCCACGAGACGAACTTCCTCGAGTACGTCAGCCGCCGCAGCCCGGTGTTCAGGGAGCGCCCGCTGCCCACGTCGAAGCGGGAGGCCATCACGCTGATGCTCGAGCAGCCGAACCTGATCAAGCGGCCAATCCTCGTCTTGAGTCGTCGCGCGATCTTCGGATTCGACAAGAAGGCGTACGACGAGCTCTAGTGGCCTGTATCGGCTGAAGGCCACGGATCGTTCCGCCTCGCGCGAGATTCGGACCGGCGGCGGGATGTGGAGCCGGCACTCCAGTGCCGGCGCTCCGCCCACCGTCCACCGTCCACCGCCCACCGCCCACCGCCGGGGCTATCGCCCGCTTCCGCTTCGTGGTATCCATGTGGGACAGGGCGTCAGCCCCTGCTGAGGGCCATGGGCGAGCTCCGAATCGGAACCTCCGGCTGGAATTACCCGACCGGGAAGGGCACCTGGAACGGCGTGTTCTATCCGCCCCGGAAGGGCCGCGGGTCGAGCGTACCCGGGTTCGACGAGCTCTCGTATTACGCCGAGCACTTCAACACCGTGGAGGTGAACTCCAGCTTCTACGGGACGCCGCGAGCCCAGGTGAGCCGCAGCTGGGCGGATCGCACACCGGCGGGCTTCGAGTTCTCGCTCAAGCTGTATCAGAAGTTCACGCATCCGGGCATGTACAAGGCTGCGCGGCTCGGCGACCTGCCCGCCACACCGGAGGAGCTCGACGCGCTTGCCCGTGTAAACCGCGCTGACATCGATGAATTCAAGGCGGGCATCGAGCCGCTGGCATCCACCGGCAAGCTGGGCGCATTGCTGGCGCAGTTTCCGCCGAGCTTCAAGGACACGCCTCAGTCTCGCGCGTATCTCGAGTGGCTGCTCAAGGCTTTTCGCGAGTATCCGGTATCCGTAGAACTCCGGCACAGCAGCTGGAGCGACCGGGTGGCCGACACGGTGGAGCTGCTGAACGGGTTCGGCGCCGCCTGGACTCAGATCGATGAGCCGAAGTTCCGGTCATCGATTCGCCAGAACCAGCTGCCCAACGTGCGCACGTTCTACTACATGCGGCTGCACGGACGGAATGCGGCGCAGTGGTGGAAGCACGACGCCACCGAAGACCGGTACAACTACCTCTACTCCACGGAGGAACTGCAGCCGCTCGCCGAAACCGCCACGGCAGCCCGGGCCATCGTCAAGAAGGCGTACCTGTTCATGAACAACCACTTTGCGGCGAAGTCCGTCGCGAACGCCGTTATCGTCAAGCACCTCACGGGCGACACGATTGAAGGGGAGTACCCCCGGGCGATGGTCGATCGCTACGACGTTCTCGCGCCGCTCGTGCAGACGACAGACTCGTGGTCCAGTGAGCAACGCAAGGAGCCCGCTCGTGTCTCAGCCGCACCCCGCCGAAAGACTCGCTCGCGGTCATGAACGTCAGCAGGGCTGACGCCCTGCGCGACATCCCACGCGCGTCCGTGCGGCGCTACCTGACGGGGGCGCCCTTCACGTACATCCGCTTGATCAGGTCGCCAACCTCAATCTTCGCCGGCACGTCGGCCCCGCTGATCACGTGGCCGAAGACGGCGTACTTGCCATTGAGCGCCGGCTTCGGGCCCAGCGTGACGTAGAACTGCGAGTCGGCCTGCGCGGCATCGCCGGCGTGCGCCATCGCAACCGCCCCCGTGGTGTGGAGGTGCTTCTTCGAGAACTCCGCCACGCCCACGGGCTTGCCGCTGCCGGCGGCGGCGCCGCGGCCCCACTGATCCCGTTTGCTCATGTCGCGGGTCTGCGGGTCGCCGGTCTGGATCACGAACCCGGGCACCACCCGGTGGAAGCGCTGTCCGTTATAAAAGCCCTTCTTCGTGAGGGCGAGGATGTAGGCCACCGTCTTCGGCGCGTCATCCGGGTACGTCTCGAACTCGAATGCCCCCTTGGAGGTTTCAACCACGATGACGGGACCTGCGCCAGGACTCGGCTTCGCCGCCGCAGCCGCGGGGGCCGCCTTGGCGGCGCCTGCCGTGGCTGGCGGCTTGGCAGCACCGGGTTTCGCCTGGACTCCAGCCGGCGTGTTGGCCGCGGGCCGCGTGGTTGCTGGCGCCGTGCCCGACTTCGGATCTGTCTTGGGCGGAGGACTCTCTTTCGGTGGCGGCGTCTGCGCGGCTGCCCCTGTCGCTCCGACGATCGCAAGCGCTGCGAGCACCGCTACCGCTGTCCTTCGATACGTGTGCATTCACCTCTCCTTGCCCACCCGGTGGACGCCAACTCTCGGGCACAGCTCGCGGACGGCGCAGGCGCCGCACCGCGGGAATACGGGGCGGCAGATGTTCTGTCCCCAGGTGACGAGATACAGGTTGATGTAGGGCCACCATCGCTGTTCGATGGATTCATACAGCGCCTGCTCCGTCTCCTCCGGGTCTGCCGTCCTGACCCAGCCGAGGCGATTCGAGATGCGGTGGACGTGCGTATCCACGCAGATGTTGTGCTGGCTCTTGAAAGCGAGAATCAACACGAGGTTTGCGGTCTTGCGGCCCACACCCGGGAGGGCCGTCAACTCCTCCATGGTGCGCGGCACGCGCCCTCCGAACCTGGTCGCAAGGGTATCGGCCGTTGCTTTCACGAACCGCGCCTTGTTGCGGTAGAAGCTCACCGGATAAATCAGCCGCTCGATCTCTTCCACCGTGAGCCGCGCCATCGTGCGCGCCGTGCGCGCCCGCTTGAACAACCGCACCGACGCGGCGTGGGTCGTGGCGTCCTGCGTCCGCGCGGAGAGGAGCGTCGCGATCAGCACGTGGAAAGGATCCTCTGCCTGCGACTCGGAGATCTTCTCGATGGCGGGCAACGCCATCCCGGTGATCGCGAGCGCCAGATCGCGCATGACGGGCTCGACTGGCGCGGCTGACGGGGTTCGAGAACTGCGGCGCCACGCGCGCGGTGCGGTCGATTGCGGTTTCAGGATGTCCACCGTGGCTCGCTTCCAAGAATGCGGAAGGCTGGGTTCCTGACCCATCATCCTACGGGAGTCAGCGCTGCGTTTCCCGTGAGCACCGCGATGACGTTACGCACCGCGAGATCGGCCATGGCCAGCCGCGTCTCGCGGGTGGCGCTGCCGAGGTGCGGCGCGAGCACGGCATTCTCGAGCGGCAGCAGTTCCGCGTGCACTGCTGGTTCGCGTTCGAACACGTCGAGTGCCGCCCCCGCGATCAGCCGTTCACGCAGCGCCCACGCGAGCGCGGCCTCGTCGACGACCGCTCCGCGCGTCGTGTTCACCAGATACGCCGTGCGTTTCATGCGCGCGAGGGCCCGCTGGTCGATCAGCTTACGCGTGTCGGGGGTCAACGGCACGTGCAGGCTGACGATGTCGGATGTGGCGAGCAGGCGATCGAACGACATCGGCTCGGCCGCGGGCCAGTCCACAGGCCGCCGGCTGCTGACGGCCACGCGCATCCCGAAGGCCGCCGCCCGATCGGCGACCGCGCGGCCGATCCGGCCCGCACCGACCAGCCCCAGCTGCTTGCCGCGCAGGCTCGTGCCCAGCATGAAATCGAACGCCCACCCCTTCCACGCGCCCCGGCGAACGATGCGCTCGCCCTCACCCAGCCGCCGCGTGATGGCCAGGATCAAGGCCCACGTGTAGTCAGCGACCGCGTCGGTCAGCACGTCGGGCGTGTTGGTGCACACGATCCCTTTCGAGCGTGCGTAGGGGACGTCCAGGTTGTCGTAACCGACCGCCACATTCGCGATCACTTTCAGGTCGGCACCCGCGTCGATCGCTGGGGGATCCAGCCGGTCGCCGAGGAGCACGACAATGCCTTGCTTCCCGCGCAGCCGATCGTGCAGCTCACCTGGTGTGAGGCCCGTCTCGCCCATGTGCATATCCACCTCGAAACGCTCTTGGAGCAGCGTCAGAGGAGCAGCCGGCAGCCTGCGGGTCACGAGCACGGAGGGGCGCACCCACACATCTTAGGACGAATCGGCCGGTTTCACAGGCGACGGCGGCGGCCGTCGACCATGGAATAATCCAGGGGTCGATCCGGTCAGAGGAGAAGACCATGGACCGAGTGCTCGGACGTGTGGCTCCGGTGTGTTATGCGCTCCTGCGGATAGTCGCGGGATTCCTGTTCGCCTGCCACGGGGCACAGAAACTGTTCGGCGTGCTTGGCGGCGCTGCAGTACCGATCGCCTCCCTGCGCGGCGCGGCAGGGATCATCGAATTGGTCTGCGGCACCCTCATCGCGCTTGGCTTGTTCACGGGTTACGCGGCGTTCGTGGCGAGCGGCGAGATGGCCGTCGCGTACTTCCGGGCGCACGCCCCGCAAGGCTTCTGGCCACTCCTAAATCGCGGCGAGCTGTCGGCGCTGTACAGCTTCCTGTTCCTGTATATGGCGACACGAGGGACGGTAGCGTACGGCCTTGACACGCTCCTGCGACGACGGGGCCGACGATAGTGCGTGTGCCTCGGATGCTGGCCTGCCAGCGCGGCGGTTGATCTGCCCCAGCAGCAGCGGGCCGCCTCGTCGACGCACGAGGCTCGGCCCGTAGTGCTCATTCACCCTGGACCAGCCGTCAAGGATCCTGCTCCGGAGCGCCGAGGAGTCTCGCGCGGACCGTGTCGACCACCGTGCGTGCCGAAGGAAGCACTCCCAGGGCGGCCAGCGCACCTGCATCAACGAGCGTCTCCCCGTCAACCAGCACTTTGAACTCCCCGTAGCGGCCTCGCACCATGTCCACGTCGACACCGAGGTCGCGACGAAGCCGCGCCGCCACACGGACGGCGTGCAGACCGCTCAGTCAAAACGCGCAATAGCGAACGGCGATGCGGGCCATGGTTCGCCTTTCTGATGCTGGCGCTGGTTACACCATCCCGCCCACCAGCCCGAACACCTCGTCTGCCAAGGCCCGCGCGGCCGCCACGGTCGGCGCCTCCGCCACGACCCGGACAATGGGCTCGGTATTGGAGCCCCGCACGTGGAACCACGCGTCGCCAAGCGTCACCTTGACGCCGTCGTGGAGATCCAGCGGGTATTGCGCGTAGACCTGGCGCACACGGCGGAGGACGTCGGCGACGCGTTGCGAGGGACAGGCGGTCTGGGCTTTGACCATGCCCGACGGGGGGAGGCCGGCCACCAGCGACGACAGCGGTTCTCGGGCGTCTGCCAGCAGGTGCAGCACGAGCCCGATGCCGACCAGGCTGTCGCGGCCGAAGTTGATGGCCGGGTAGATGACCCCGCCGTTACCCTCACCGCCGATGACCGCGTGCTCACGCTGCATGCCTTCCGCGACGTTCGCCTCTCCGACGGCCGTGCGCACGACGCGACACCCGGCCCGCCGCGCCACGATGTCGAGCCGGTGCGTGGTCGACAGGTTTGTCACAACCGTTCCGGGCGTGCGCGCGAGCACCCGCTGCACCGCGAGCACCAGCGTCAACTCCTCTCCAATCGGCTCGCCGCGGTCGGAGACGATCGCCAGCCGGTCGGCGTCCATGTCCTGCGCGAAGCCGACATCGGCGCCGCTCGATCTCACGAGGTCGCACAGCGCCGAGAGGTTCTCGGGTGTCGGCTCGGCACCACGAGGAAAGGATCCGTCCGGGGTGGTGTGGATCGTCACGACGTCCGCTCCGAGCGCCTCGATGAGCCTCGGCGTCACGAGCGATCCGGCGCCGTTGCACGAGTCAAGGGCGACCCGCAGCCGGCGGCCGCGGGCCATGGGCAGCATGCCAAGGGTGTCGACGACCGCCCTCAGGTGCAGATCCAGTACGTCAGGCCGGCTCTCGATTCGTGGCATTCCGCTGCCACGCACCCGGCGGTACTCGCCCTGGTGGTAGATGTCGAGCAGCTCGCGGCCGCGTGCGCTTCCGAGGAAGAGCGCATTCGGCCCGATGAACTTGAGCGCATTCCACTCCGCCGGATTGTGGCTCGCGGTAATCGCGATTCCGCCACGCGCGCCGACGTGCCGCACCCCAAGCTGCACCGTCGGCGTCGGGCAGACGCCTACATCGACGATGCGATTACCGGCTGACAGGAGGCCGGCAATCACGGCCTGGCGCACCATCTCGCCGGAAGTGCGCGTGTCCCGGCCGACGACGATGCGGCCGGACCCCATGCACGTGCCGAATGCCTGCGTGAACCGCGTGAGCAGCGTCGGAGTGAGGGACTCGCCGACGACGCCGCGCACGCCGGAAATCGAGATCTTCAGCGTGGGAATGGCACGCATTGTCCGCTTGTCCACTCGGCCTCGGGCGTCGGGCGTCGGGCTCCGGGCTTCGCAGCGATTTACCGCAAGAAAGGACACCTGCCGTCGCACGGCGCTCGCCGCAGGCCAGACGCCCGCGATCGCACGATCCTACGCTCCCAGCCGCTCGCGGGCCCAGTCGGCGAGGTCCTGTGCGCGCATCTGCGTGGACGCTTCCGCGATCACGCGCACCATGGACTCCGTGCCGGACGCGCGCACGTGCACCCACCCGTCGGGCCAATCGAGCCGCACCCCGTCGGTCTCGTCCAGCGCCGCGCCTGGCGCGTCGGCGATGCGCTGACGAAAGACCTGCAGCGTCGAGTAGATCTGGCGGGGATCGACGGGGACGACCTGCTTGACGATCGACAATGCCGGTAATCGATCGACCTGGCTCGACACGGATTCCCCCGTCCGGGCGAAGTGCTCCAGCAGCAGTGTCATCGTGGCCGCCGCGTCGTGTGACACCTGGACCTCGGGGACGGCCACGCTGCCGTTTCCCTCGCCCCCGATGATCGCGCCGTGCTCGACGATCGCGGCCGAGATGTTCGGCTGACCCACGGGCGTCCTGATCACGGCCACTCCATGCGCCTCCGCGACGCGATCGACGAGCCCGGTCGTGCAGACATTGGTGACGATCGGCCCACGCCGCCGCGCGAGCGCGGCATCAGCCGCGAGCACCAGCGTGAACTCTTCCGACAGCCGGCGCCCACGATCATCCACGATCCCGACGCGCTCTCCGTCCGCGTCGTGCACGAAGCCGATGTCGGCGTGGCCCGCGCGCACGAGCGCGCTCACCTGCGCCATCGTCCGGGGCCGGGGCTCAGGGCTGTGCGGAAACGGCGCATCACCGTCGTCATTGATCGCCAGCACCTCGCAGCCGATCGCATCCAGCCACCGCGGGGTGAGGCGCACGCACGCGCCGTTGCAGCAGTCGAGTGCCACCCTGGGACGCCGCCGGCGGATTGTGGCCGTATCGAACGCGCGGGCGAGCACCTCCAGATGATGGCCGATGGCATCGGCGTCCCCGATCGAGGTGTGGATGCCGTCCGACCGGGCCTTCTCGAACTCGCCCTGATGGTAGACGTCCAGCAGCTCCTCCGCCTGCAGGGCATTCAGGTAGAGCCCATCCGGCCGCACGAACTTGAGGGCGTTCCACTCGGCGTCGTTGTGCCCCGCCGTGATGGAGATGCCG
Source organism: Vicinamibacteria bacterium (assembly GCA_963739995.1). GTDB lineage: Bacteria > Acidobacteriota > Vicinamibacteria > Vicinamibacterales > JAENWD01 > CAVUCH01. The sequence goes on from CAVUCH010000015.1 coordinate 65,584, forward strand.
CCGCGCGCCTCGAGCCACGGCACCGCGAGCTGCAGGCTCGGCGTCGGACAGATGCCCAGGTCGATGACCCCGCACCCCGTGGCCAGTAACCCGGCGCGAACAGCGGCTGCAACCATCGGACCCGAGGCCCTGGTGTCGCGCCCCACCAGGATGGCTCCAGGGCCGAGGTAGGTGCCGAACGCCTGCGCGAACGCAACCGCCAGCTCCGGCGTGAATGTCTCGCCCACAACACCGCGGACACCGCCGATACCGATCTTGAGGGGTTTCATGGATCAGGGGGCGCGTCACCGACGGCGCGGGAGGACTTGTATCGCGACGCGGGCGCTATCGGCAACCTCAAGGTCGCCGGCCTCAATGCCCCATGGACTTGCAGTACCCACAATGATTGCAGGGCACGGCAGGCTCGATCACGCACGGGCCGCCGGTTTCGGACCCATCGGGGACGCGGAACGTCGCGTGGCTCGCGTGCGACTGAACATCCAGGACGGTCGCCGGGACGTGAAGCGCGTGCGCACCTGACGCATGCGGACCGCTGCCAAGGCGATCGGCAACGACGCGGCGAACCATGTATCGCAGCTCCTCGTCGGTCATGGCTCGATGAGCGCGGGATCGCAATCGACACGATCCACGATACCGAGGATGGCGGCATCGACGGGCGTACCGCGGCGCTGCATGGCGTCGCCCGCCGCCTTGCCATCGAGCACGATCAGCACCTTCTCCCGCACTCCGGCTCCGACCGTGTCCACGGCCAGCAGCATCGGTCCGCGGGGTGTCTCATCGGGCGTGATCGGCTGCACGAGCAGCAGCGTCGCCCCGTCGAAGCGGCGGTGCTTCTGAGTCGCCACGATGGTCCCGACAACGAGGGCGAGTTGCATGGAGTACAGACACGGGTGCGGATCAGCGCCGTGGGTTCAGACCATCTGCCAATCGTCGACTATGCCTACGATGCCGGCGTCGACCGGCGCCTCCGCGGGATGAAACGGGAATGACGCTTCGCGTCCGCGAACGAAGAACACGATTTCTCCGACGCCGGCGCCCACGGCGTCGGCCGCGATGAGCGTGCGGCCGGCCGCCTGCCTGTCCGGACCGAGCGGCTGGAGGATGAGCAGCTTCAACGTGGCCAGCTCCGGATCCTTCAGCGTCGCGACCACATCCCCGATCACGCGCGCCAGCTGCACGTCAGCTCCCCTGCACTTCGATCTCGTCGATGATGCCGACGATGGCCGCGTCGACGGGACAGTCCTTCAGGCCTGATGCCATGCGCGCTGAGCTGCCGCTCACGATGAGCACGGTCTCGCCCACCCCGGCGTCCACGGTATCGACGGCAACGAGATAATTGCCTTCCGGCTTCCCGTGCGGGTCCATGCCCCGGGCGACAAGCAGCTTGGCGCTCTCGAGGCGCGGGTCCTTCCGCGTGGCAACCACCGTCCCGACGACTTTGGCGAGGAGCATGGGGCCTGACGAGTGTCAGGAGGCCAGACCTACTTCTGTGCCTTGCCGATCGGCAGCGCGTCTTCGAGGTTCGCGTGCGGCCTCGGGATGACGTGCACCGATACCAGCTCGCCCACGCGACGCGCCGCGGCGGCGCCCGCGTCGGTGGCGGCCTTCACGGCCGCGACATCGCCGCGAACGATTGCGGTCACGTACCCGGCGCCGATTTTCTCCCAGCCGACCAGCGTGACCTTTGCGGCTTTCACCATGGCATCCGCCGCTTCGATCATGGCGACGAGACCCTTGGTTTCGACCATCCCCAGCGCTTCACCCATCGCGTCTGCCTCCAGGACTACCGCAGCTGCCGGACGGCGTCCTCGATGAGGGCCGTCAGCTCGCGGTATGTTATCCGAATTTCCTCGTCATCGCCGGGCCGCGAAACGCGCGTCCGGGCCGACATCAGCATCTCGGCGCGCTCTTCGCTCACGACCCGCGCACCCGGCACGTCCGGCGCCCGCAGGAACTGGCACGCGGCATCGCCGGCCGGCGGGGCGTCGTCGAGGCAAATGGGAGCGGGCGCCGCGATGCCATACAGCCCGCGAAGGGACTGCAGCCGCAGGACTTCGTCCTGGGACAGGAGGCGCTCCCCCCCGAGCATGCGCGCGACCAGGCTGATCCTCGCGAAGTGCTCGATCGTTTCCATCTTGTAATACGCCGCGAAGAGCTCGTGCGCGACGGTCAGCGCGCCGTGATTCGCCAGCAGCAGACCGTCGTGCGCCTTGATGTACTGACGCACCGCATCGGGGAGTTCCTGCGTGGACGGAGTTCCGTACTGCGCGATGGGGATGCTGCCAAGCGTGGTGATCACCTCGGCGAGCACGGCGCGATCGAGCGGAATTCCGGCGACCGCGAACCCCGTGGCGAGTGGCGGATGCGCGTGCACCACGGCTCTGACGTCCGGCCGGTTGCGGTACACCTCGAGGTGCATCAGCAGCTCGGACGAGGGATCGCGCTCGCCAGCCACCTTCTTCCCGGCAAGGTCGGTCACGACCATCATCTCGGGGGTCATGAACCCCTTCGAGACGCTCTTCGGGGTCGTCAGGAGCCGCCCGTCGTCGAGCCGCACGCTGATGTTGCCGTCGTTGCTGGCGACGTACCCGCGGGCGTACAGCCGGCGGCCCACTTCAACGATGCCATCGCGGAGCTCGGGTTCACGGGGAAAAGGCATGAATCAGTCTGCGCGCGCTGACCGACGGCCGACCTGCCACTTGCGCCGGCAGTCCTCTGAGCAGAACCAGGCGGTCTCGCCGCGGCTGTCGGCGCTCAGCGCGCGCGACTGTACCACGAACGTGCCGCAAATCGGGTCACGCACCATGCGCGTGCCACGCTCGGGCGTGCGGGTGCGGCGCGGTCCGGCCGCGGTCGCTCCCTCGACCACCCCGGACAGCAGACGCCACAGGGCCCTTGCGACGAACAGTACGAGTAGAAATATGAGGAGCAGCCGGGTCACAGGAGCGGATCCTCAATCGGTGCCGGGTGAGCCGGCGTTCAGGCCGGGGTGGGCCGACTTCATGCTCTCGAGCGCACGGCCCGCGGCCTGGCCTTCCGGCGTGTTCGGCGCAAGCTCCACGACCCGCTGCCATGCCCTGGTCGCGCCTTCCAGATCCTGCTTGCCGAAGGCGAGCACGATGCCCTGATTCAGCATCGTCTTCGTGTGCTTCGGCTCGATCTCGAGCGAGTGCTTGAATTGCGCCAGGGCGCGGTCAGGCTGGTTCGAGTAGTAATAGCTCACGCCCAGGTCCGTGCTGACGTCCGGGTTCGTGGGATCCAGCTTGAGGGCCTCTTCGTACCAGTGGATGGCGCGATCGTATCGCTCCGCGTCGAAATACAGATTGCCGAGCTGCGCGCGCGGCGTGGCATTCGCGGGATCGGATCGGGCGATGCTTTCCAGGCGTTTGGCCTCCTGCTCGTCCAGCCGCGGCACGGCGGGGGCACTCGCGCCCGAGCCGGACGGAGCGGCCGCTGCCTGGACTTGCGGCGCCGGTGGACGGAACGTGCCCTGCTGGCTGCCGATCAGCCACCCGGCGATCAGGCCGAAGAAGGTGCCGGCGGCTCCAAACACGAGGGATTCGGACTTCATGTGAGCTCGAGGCGCTCTGGACGAGAGTACCTGTCATCATATCGCGCAGGACTCACAGAGGGCTAAGGGCTAAGGGCCAAGGGCTAAGGGCCACGTTTCAAGGCCTCTTTAGCTTTTGGCCGCTAGCCCTTGCCTTTAGAGAGAGCCCTTGGCCTTTAGAGAACCCTTGGCCCTTCAGCCCTTCGCCTTTAGCCCTTGGCCTTTAGCCCTCAGAACAGCGTCTGGCGAAACCAGTTCACGATGCGCTCCACCAGCTCGGGCCGGCGCTGGAGCATGACGGTGCCGTGCCCGGCGTCCTCGAGTGTCTCGACCTGGCGAAGCGCGGTTGATCCGGCGAGGGCCCGCGCCGAGCGCAGAGCGTAGGGATCATTGCTGCCGGTCAGGAACAGCACAGACCCGTCAAAGCGTTTGAGCGACGGCTCGCTCTTCAGGCCTCGATAGTCGGTCGACACCGAGAGCAGCACGAGCGATCGCACTGATTTGTCGGCCCCCGCTGCCATGGCGGCGAGGTTGGCACCCGCCGATGCCCCCGCGAGCCCGATGCGCCCGGTCGCGACCGTCTCCTGGCCTTTGAGGAAGGCGAGGGCGGCCTGCACGTCCTGCAGCATGGGCCCGAGCGTCGCGCCCGCCGGTCGCGCACCCGAGGACTCGCCGTGGCCGCGCAGGTCGAGCGCCAGCGTGACGAACCCGCCGTCGCGCAGCCGCTGGGCCGTGTCGTCCCAGTCGCCCCGCGAACGCGTGAGCATGTGGATCAGCACCACCGCGGGAGCGGGCCTGCGGTCCGGCTCATAGAGCGATGCCGAGAGGTGGGTGCCGTCAGCGGCGCGGAAGCTGACCGTGCGCGCTGCTTCTGCTGGCACGGGCCACAGCAGATATGCCACAAGACCACCGGCAAACCAGGCCGTGCGGGTCACCCGGCCGAGTCCGGCCCCGCGGCGGCGTCGAGGTACTCGCGCACCGCGCGGTCGAGCCCTACAAACAGCGCATGGCTGATCAGCGCGTGGCCGATCGAAAATTCCAGAACGTGCGGCACCGTGGAAAACAGCGGCAGGTTATCAAGGTCGAGGTCGTGGCCGGCGTTCACGCCCAGATCGCGCTCATGCGCGTGAATCGCCGCACGGGTGTACCGCGCCAGCGCGGCGTCGCATGCGGCGCCCCCCTGTTCGAACGCTCGCGCGTACGGCTCGGTGTAGAGCTCGACGCGGTCGGCGCCCAGCGAAGCGGCCCAGTCTATGGCGGGTCGCTCCGGGTCCACGAACAGGCTGACACGCACCCCGGCGTCGTGCAGCCGGTCGATGACCCCGCGGAGGTGCGCGGGCGGCGTATCCGGACGCCAGCCTGCCTGGCTGGTGCGCTCCCCCGGCATGACCGGCACCAGCGTGGCCTGATCGGGACGCACCTGGCACACGAGGGCGACGAGGTCCTCACGGGGATCCCCCTCGATGTTGTACTCGATTCGACCCTCGAGCGGCGCGAGCTCCGCGGCCACATCGCGAACGTCGGCGAGGGTGATGTGGCGGTTGTCCGCACGCGGATGCACCGTGATCCCGGGAGCACCAGCCGCGACGCAGACGCGCACCGCATCGGTGACAGAGGGCACACGCCCGCCCCGCGAGTTTCGAATCGTCGCGACCTTGTTGACGTTGACGCTCAGCCGGGCCATACGGTGTATCAGGCGAGGTGTACGCGGACGGCCTCCGCGATCTCGCCGGCCCATACGCGAATCTCTTCCGCATCGCGGCCCTCGAGCATGATTCGGAGCAGCGGCTCGGTCCCCGAGTACCGAACGAGCAGACGTCCATGACCGGCAAGCTGGCCCTCCACACGATCGACGACCGCGGCGATCTGCGGGACGTCCCGCAGATCGGCCTTACGCTGCACCCGCACGTTCACGAGCACCTGCGGGAAGCTGGTAAGGTCGGCTGCGAGCTCACCAAGAGTGCGACCGGTCTCCCGCATGACGCGCAACACGTTCAGAGCCGTGACCAGGCCGTCTCCGGTGAACAGGTGCTCGGTGAAGATGACGTGTCCCGACTGCTCACCGCCGAGCGAGAGATCCCGCTTCAGCAGTTCCTCCATCACGTACTTGTCACCCACCTGGCAGCGCACGAGGTCGATGCCGCTGTCCTTCAGCGCGAGCTCGAGGCCGATGTTGCTCATCACCGTGGCCACGACGGCCTGCCCCTTGAGCCGGCCCTCGGCCTGCAGGCGGCGCGCGCACATCAGCATCACGGCGTCGCCATCCACGATGCGCCCATGCTCGTCCACGAAGATCGCCCGGTCTCCGTCGCCGTCGAATGCCACCCCCAACCGGTGTCCCCCTTCGACGACCAGCGCCGCCAGAGCCTCAGGATGGGTCGATCCGGAGTGCAGGTTGATGTTCCGGCCGTCCGGCTCATCGCCGATGAGGGTCACATCCAGTCCGAGCTCGCGAAACAGCCGGGGCGCCACGCTCGTTGTCGCGCCGTTCGCACAGTCCACGGCTAGGCGCGCCCCGGCCAGCGTCCCGGGCTCGGGCAGCGCCTCACGCACGTGCGCCAGATACCGCTCGACGAGCGCTTCTCCCGGAACCGCATCGGCCTCGCCCGGGGGGACTTCCCACGAGGCGTCGGCAACGATGCTCTCGACGTGCCGCTCGAGATCTTCGCTGAACTTCTCGCCGCCGCCGGAGAACACCTTGATTCCGTTGTCCTCGAATGGATTGTGTGAGGCGGAGATCACGACCCCGGCGGTGAAGTCACTGGATCGCGTGAGGTAGGCGATTCCGGGCGTCGGGATCACGCCGGCGCTCACCACCTCCGCGCCGCAGGCACGCGCGCCGTGGGCCAGCTCACGCTCGAGCCACAGGCCAGACTCCCGGGTGTCCCGGCCGATGAGCACCCGCGCGGCGCCGGGCGGCAGCGCGCGCACCAGCGCCGCGCCAAGGCGTCGCACCGTGACATGATCCAGAGGGTACGTGCCCGCGCGTCCGCGAACACCGTCGGTGCCAAACAAACGTGTGGACATGTGGAAGCGCTACCTGATGGTCACCCGAACTGCCGCCGGATCGGTGGCAGCGATGCTGAACCCTGCCGTGGCGTCGATACGCACCGGAAGATTGTATCGTCCCGGCTTCAGTCCGCTGAGATCGACGAAGGCGGGCACGTGCTCAGCCGTCACACCCCTCACCACGTCGGCGGCCCCTCGCGCCCTGACGGCGACCTCGGGCGGCACGACCGCGGCGCGCAGCCCGCGCCCGAGATGCCGCAGGATGATGGGCACGCCGCGAACGGTGTAATGCACCGGGGCCGGGTTGACGTCCACGACCACAACCGCATTTCTGGGTATTTTGAGACGCACGCTCGACTCCGCGACACCGATGGTGACGGTGTCGCGGACGCGGCCCATCGCGCCATGCAGGTTCACCGGCTCGGTCGTCGCCTGGGTGAGCTGGCTGATGACACTCTCCGGTCCGACGACTTCGACGGAGGCGGGTGAAGCGGTCACGCGGCCGCGCACGTAGCCTTCCGCAGGCTCGCCATCAATCGCGGGCACGACCGGCACCGTCTTGGTGACGGATGCCTCGAACATCAGGGGGACGGTTGGGGGGATGACGCCGAGGGCGCGCACGCCCACGGGTGAAGTCACATGGTCCGGGAGCAGGTGGAACATGCGCCGGCCGGGGCGTGCGGAGGAGAGCTCGACCGTAACGATGAGCTCTGTGCCACGCAGCTGACCAAGCGTGGTCGACGGTCCCTTGACGCGCACATCGACAAAACTGGGCGGCTCCCCGATCATCTCGAGCGACGCGGGCATGTTCTGGAATTCGAGCGGCACCCGCAACGAACGCTCCGCCTCCTTCTGCCCCGCGACGAGCGACCACAGCAGCACGGCGAGCGCAAACGACAGCAGCTTCAGACCGACATGCCGGAGCACTTGAGTGGCCATCAGCCGAACGAGAGCCATCGTTGGGCGCGGGTGCCGCTCCGGCCGTACGAGACGAGCCGGCGCAAACGAGCCCGCAGCTCGTCCAGGGTGAGGCCGCGCTCGATGGTGCCGTCCAGCACCAGCGAGATTTTCCCGGTTTCCTCCGAAACCACGACTGCGACGGAGTCGTTCTCCTCCGTCAGGCCGATCGCCGCCCGGTGCCGCGACCCAAGCTCGCGACTCAGCCGCGGGTTCACGGTAAGCGGCAGGAAACAGGCGGCCGCGGCTATCCGATCGTCCTGCACGATGACGGCGCCATCGTGCAGCGGCGAGTCCGTGTTGAAGATCGTCACCAGGAGGTCGTAGCTCACCTTCGCGTCGAGGGGAATTCCGCCTTCGATGTAGTTGCGCAACCCGATCTCCCGCTCGATGGCGATGATCGCCCCCACCCGGTCCTTCGACAGCATGCCCGACGCAACGACGATCTCCTCGAGCGCCTCCTCGGCGGCGCGTCCTTTCGACAGCAGCCGGAAGAATGGCGCCCGGCCGAAATGCGCGAGCGCCCGCCGGATATCCGACTGGAACAACACAATCGCCGCAAACACCACGTAGCCGACCGCGTTGCGAATGATCCAATTCACCGTCTCGAGGTGTGCCACCTGCGAGAGAAACAGCAGGCCCACCATCAGGCCGGCGCCAGCCACCATCTGCACCGCGCGGGTCCCACGGATGAGTTTGAACACCTCGTAGATCAGGACCGTCACAATCGCAATGTCGAGGACGTCCCGCCAGCCGATCGGCGCACGCGTGAAGAGTCCGTCCAACCAGTTCACGTGGCCCGCGCCTCCCTTGCTGCCTGGTCTACCGCGGCGTCGCGCCGGAGCATGTCGGCCAGGCGCACGACGTCTACCATCTCGGGCACCGCATGCACCCGAACCACGTGCGCACCGGCCAGCACGGCCGCCGTAACGGCCGCTGCCGTCCCCCAGTCACGCGCGGCGGGCGCGCGCTCACCGGTGGCGCGCTGCAGGAACGACTTTCGTGAGGGACCGACGAGGAGCGGACGACCAAGCGCGTGCAGCTCCTCGAGACGTGCGAGGACCGTGCTGCTGTGCTCCGAGCGTTTCGCGAAACCGATCCCGGGATCCACGAGCACGTGCGACATCGGGATGCCCGCGTCACCGGCGCGCTGGACACGCTCATTGAGCTCCGCGCAGACCTCGCGCACCACGTCCTCGTAGTGCGCGTCGTGGTACATGGCCCGCGACCGCCCGCGCGTGTGCATGAGGCTGACGGCAGCCTGCGTGCGGGCAACGACGGCGGGCAGCGCGGAGTCATACGTCAGCCCGCTGATGTCGTTGACGATGGCCGCACCAAGGTCCAGGGCGACTTCGGCAACAGCGGCCTTGTAGGTGTCGATCGAGATGGGCACCCGCAACCGGCCGGCGAGTCCCCGGAGAACCGGCGCCACCCTGCTCAGCTCCTCTTCCGCTGACACGGGAAGAGCGCCTGGCCTGGTGGATTCACCGCCGATGTCGATGATGTCCGCTCCCGCCCCTTCCATGGCGAGCGCATCCTCCACGGCGCGCACAGGGTCCGCGTGCTGTCCGCCGTCGGCAAAGGAATCGGGCGTCACGTTGAGGACGGCCATCACCAGGGTGCGGTCACCCAGGTGCAGGGTCCCGCCCGTCGGGAGGGGAACGTCGAAGGAAGGGCGCGGGAACACCCCCACAGTGTAGCGGCAGGCAGAGGTTCCGCGTCCCAGGTTCTGCAACCCGGTCGCGCGGAACCGCGGCTACTCTTGAGGAACCGGTTTGTTGAGCGGCGGTACGATGGATGGCCGCTGCTCGCGGCGAGAACGGACGTCTTCCGGAGGCGGTGGCACCGGTGCGGACGGCTTCGCGGGGACGTACTCCTCCAGCGGCTGCCCGGCGATGATGCGGCGGACCTGGTCGGCGTCGAGCACCTCGCGGAGCAACAGGGCATCTGCCATCGTCTCGATGCTCGCGCGGTTCGCCTGCAGGATCGCCAGCGCCCGGTTGTACGCCTCGGTCACGAACCGCTTGATTTCGTGATCGATACGGATCGCCGTGTCCGCGCTGTAGTCCGAGCGCTGCGCAATCTCCCGGCCCAGGAAGATCTGCTCTTCCTTCTTCCCGAAGGTGAGCGGCCCGAGCGAGTCGCTCATGCCCCACTCGCACACCATGCGGCGGCCGAGCTCGGTCGCTCGCTCGAGGTCGTTACCCGCCCCGGTGGTGATGCTGCCGAGAGTAATCTCTTCGGCAATGCGGCCACCCAGCAGGATGGCGAGCTGATCGTTCAGGTAGTCGCGCGAGTAGTTGTGCTTCTCGTCGGTCGGGAGCTGCTGCGTGAGACCGAGCGCCATTCCGCGCGGGATGATCGTCACCTTGTGGATGGGGTCCGCGTGCGGCAGCAGCACCGTGAGGATCGCGTGGCCAGCCTCGTGGATCGCCGTGATCTTCTTCTCGGCGTCGCTGATGATCATCGAGCGGCGCTCGGCGCCCATGAGTACCTTGTCCTTGGCGAACTCGAAGTCGACCATCCGGACGACCTTCATGCTGTAGCGCGCCGCGTTCAGCGCCGCTTCGTTCACGAGATTCGCGAGGTCCGCGCCCGAAAAGCCCGACGTTCCCCTCGCCAGCGTGCTCACGTCCACATCGTCCGACAGCGGGATCTTGCGCGTGTGCACCGAGAGGATGCCTTCGCGGCCCTTCACGTCGGGACGGTTCACGACGATGCGGCGGTCGAAGCGGCCTGGGCGCAGCAGGGCAGGATCGAGGACATCCGGCCGGTTGGTAGCGGCGACGAGGATGACGCCTTCGTTGCTCTCGAACCCGTCCATCTCGACGAGCAGCTGGTTGAGGGTCTGCTCGCGTTCGTCGTGCCCGCCGCCGAGGCCGGCGCCGCGATGACGGCCGACCGCGTCAATCTCGTCGATGAACACGATGCAAGGGGCGTTCTTCTTCCCCTGTTCGAAGAGGTCGCGCACGCGCGACGCGCCCACGCCCACGAACATCTCCACGAAATCCGATCCGCTGATGGAGAAGAACGGCACGTTCGCCTCGCCCGCGACCGCGCGCGCGAGGAGCGTCTTGCCGGTACCCGGGGAGCCCATGAGCAGGACGCCCTTGGGGATGCGTCCGCCGAGCTTCTGGAACTTCTGCGGTTCCTTGAGGAACTCGATGATCTCCTGCAGCTCGTCTTTCGCTTCGTCGACGCCGGCGACGTCCTTGAACGTCACTTTCTTCTGAGCGGACGAGGAGAGCTTCGCCTTGCTCTTGCCGAACGACAGCGCCTTGTTGCCGCCGCTCTGCATCTGGCGCATGAAGAAGATCCAGAACCCGATCAGAAGGAGGATCGGCGCCCACGAGTACAGCAGCGTGGCCCACGGGCTGGCAGTGGGTTCCTTGGCATTCATGAGAACGCCCTTGTCCCAGAGCTTGTTCGCCAGGCCTTCGAACTGCGCCGGCGCGTGCGTCTGGAACGTCTCGTTCGACTTGAGCACGCCGGTGATGTCGTTGCCCGTGATCGTGACGCTCGAGACCTGGCCCGCTTCAACCTGCGACATGAACGTGCTGAAGCTCATGGCCTGCTCGCGCGACTGGAACGTCCTGGAAAAGTTCCACACGAGGAGGCCGATGAACACCAGCACCATCCAGAACAGCAGGCTTTTGAGAGTCGAATTCACTCGGGGCCTCCCCACTGACGGGTAAGTTTCAAGACTACCACGCCGCTGTCGCCTGCCGAGGCCCGGTACACCTCGTCCAGTGCGTGTCCCGGCACCCACACCACTTTGTCGTGACGGTCCACGACCAGAGGCAGGCGGTGCCGCTCGGCGCGGGACACTTTGCGGTCGACGAACAGATCCTGCAGCTTCTTCGTGCCGCTCAGCCCGACCGGCCGCAGTGCATCCCCCGGACGCCAGTTGCGAACGAACAAACCTTCCGTCACCTGAGCACAGCCAACTACGGCAACCGGCGCATCGGGCGTGCCCTTGGGGAGCTGCCCGTCGAGCAGGCCCACGTCGGCATGCATGGTGGCGCTCACTTCCGCAATCCAGACACGGCCCGGCACGGGGAGCGCATAACGGAAGGGCGGCGCGGCGTCACGCCGCGGCCCTCTACCTGTTAAGACAACCGCCGACCCGTTTCGGTCCGCCCGCACGTGTCCTGGTAGATCGACACCCGGTGCGGCCTCGCTCTCGAGCATCGCGGCCAGGCCGTCGATCTCGGCGAACCCGGGCTCGCGCACTCCGGCCCGGCGCAGCGCTTCCATCAGAAGACGGCGCCGGAGTGCCACGGGCGCGAGCATCGCCCCGGCCACGTCCACCCGGACCTGCTCCCTGTCGATCCTGACGAGCTGCTGGAGGAGCCCACGCGTCAGCTCGGCCAGGAGCTCTTCATCCGCTCGGGCGACCTCGGCGGTACGGGCGAGCCGCGTCGGCACTGACGCACCAAACCACGCCTGGAGGGCTGGGAGGACCTCATGCCGCACACGATTGCGCGGATTGGCGAGGTCCCGATTCGACGCGTCTTCCACGTACGTGATCCCCTTATCGGCGGACCATGCCCGGAGCTGCTCCCGCCCGACGTCGACCAGCGGCCGGACGATCGTGCCGTTCCTGGGATAGATGCCTGCCAGCCCGCGCGGCCCGGCGCCCCGCAGCAGCCTCAGCAGCACCGTTTCCGCCTGATCGTCCCGCGTGTGCCCCACCGCCATGCGATCGGCCCCGAGCACGCGCCTGCCACGCTCCAGGGCGGCATATCGAAGCCTCCTCGCGGCCTCTTCGATCGAGCGGCGCTCCGCGGCCGCGACACGACGGACCTCCACGCGCTCCACATGGGCCGGAACGTGCACCCGGTGCGCCAGGGCCGCGGCGAACTTCTGATCACGCTCCGATTCCGGCCCCCGCAGCTGGTGATTCACGTGCACCAGGCCGACAACGGAGAACTCGCCTCGGGGCGCGAGCTCCAGGAGGACCGAGAGCAGCGCGACCGAATCGGCGCCGCCGGACACCGCTACCGCGACGCGCGTACCCCGCGGCAACAGGTCATATCGCCGGATCGTGCGCCAGACGCCCTCGATCAGGCTCATCGTGTGCTGTGGGAGCAGGGCGGAGGAGCAGGCCGCGTCGGCGTCCTGCTTGCTCCAGGGCGTTATGGTGCCGGTGCAGGGACTTGAACCCCGGACTCCGCGGATATGAGCCGCGTGCTCTAACCAGCTGAGCTACACCGGCGGACCTTTGATTGTAACAATAACGCGGCTCATTTCCTGCAGCGCCGGCATCCAGCCGGCCTGCGGGGGCGACCGTCGACATCAGGAAGGTTCGTCCAGTTCCAGCAGCGCCGCCGCCAGCAGCGGGATCATGAGTTCGTGGTGCCCCACCAGCGAGTAGCCGCGCCCGCTCTCTTTCGTTGGCCGCGACACCACGTTCGTCTGCGCCCGGTAGAGGCGCACGAAATCCAGGTTCACCGTCGTCATCCTCGCGAGCGCGATGCCGCGGTTGCGAGCAAGTGCGACGGCCTTCAGGAACACCTCCGGCAGAATCACGGCAGACCCGCAATTCAGGTACACGCCGCCGTCGAGCCGTGCCACGTGGGTCACGAATCGCCGGAAGTCGCGGAGGCTCCCCTCGCCGAGTGCGGCGCCGGACGCGTTCGGGTGCATGTGCGTGATGTCGGTGCCGAGCGCCACGTGCACGGTGAGAGGGATGCCCAGCCGTCCTGCCGCCGCAACGACGCTCAGGTGCGCGAACGGCGGAGCGGCGGCGTGCAGGTAGGTCGCCAGCGCCTCGCCGATTCCCGCGCCTGTTGCCACGCCAGCGTTGATCGCGGCGTTCAGCAGCGTGCCGGTCTCTTCGGCCATCCCGAACCGGCCCGGCCCCAGCGTCTCGTCGACATCCTCCGAGGTGGCACCACTCAACGCAATCTCGAAGTCATGGATGATGCCCGCACCGTTGGTGGCAAGCGCCGTCACGTACCCACGCGCCATCAGATCGACTAACACGGGCCCGAGACCGGTCTTGATCACGTGTGCGCCGAAGCCCCACAGGACACCCGCGCCGGTGCGCCGCGCAAACGCAATCCGCTGTACGACGACCCGGAAGTCGGCCGCCGCAAGCATCCCCGGTAGCGACGCGACGAGTCCCGCGACCCCGCTCCCTGGCGTGAACGGCCGGGCGAAGTCCTCCGCCCGCGCCTTGCTGGCTCTAGACGAGAGCGGGTAGGTGCGGATGTCCGAGAGGTCGAACTCTTCGTAGTCCGGATGCTTCCCGTCGGCCATGCTGGGTGGAGGATACAGGAAGTGTGGTCGGTGGTGTGCCAGGCGGGCGCCCGGCATCACACAAGCAGCATCGCGTCACCATAACTGTAGAACCGGTATTTCTCCATCACGGCCCGCCGGTACGCCTCGAGCACCAGCTCACGCCCACCGAAGGCGCAGACCAGCATGAGCAGCGACGACTGGGGCAGGTGAAAATTCGTGAGCAGCGCGCCAACGATGCGGAACCGGAAGCCGGGGTGGATGAACAGATCGGCGTATCCCGCGCCCGCGGGCACCCGGCCGGCATTGATGCTGGCGACCGCCTCCAGCGTACGCGTCGTGGTCGTGCCGACGGCCACGATCCTCCGCTGCGTCTCGAGTGCAGCCGCAATGGCAGCAGCCGCGCTTTCGCTGATCTCGTAAGGCTCTGGATCGATCCGATGGGCCTCGACCTCCTCGGTCCGGATTGGCTGAAACGTTCCGTAGCCCACGTGCAGCGTGATGGCACTGCGCTCGATTGCGCGTGCAGCGAGCCGAGCGAACGTCGCCTCGCTGAGATGCAGGCCGGCGGTCGGTGCGGCAACAGAGCCGCGGGTCCTCGCGTAGACGGTCTGGTACCGCTCGCGGTCCAGGGCGTCTGGCGCGCGTTTGATGTAGGGAGGGAGAGGCACCTCGCCGATCGCGTCGACAGCCGCTTCAACATCGCCCCCGTCCGGACGCCACAGGCGGAGCGTCCGCCGGCCGAAGGTACGCCGTTCAAGGATTTCGGCCTCGAGCACCACGCCGTTCCGCTCGAATCGCATGCCGCAGCCGGGGCGCAGCTTCTGACCGGGATGGACCAGCGCGTCCCAACGATCCTCGCCGAGGCGGCGGAGCAGCAGGCACTCCACCTGACCCCCGCTCGGTGTGCGACGCCCGTGCAGCCGCGCGGGAAACACGCGCGTGTCGTTCACCACCACGAGGTCGCCGGGCGTGAGCAGGTCTGGCAGATCGCCCGCGTGCGCGCCCGTGATCGCACCGCTCGTCCGGTCGACGATCATCAGGCGGGACGACGAGCGCTGGGGTGCCGGGTATTGAGCGATGAGCTCGGGAGGGAGGTAAAAATCGAAATCCGCGACGCGCACGCCCCGATCGTAGCGGATGGGCGCGCGCTCAGTGCACCTTCACCCTGGATATCGGGCGCAGCGCGTGCCAGTGGTCGGCGTTGAGCGTCCACAACACCTGATCGAGATAGTCGTCGTCCTGCCACAGCGATTGCCGGAGCACCGCTTCCTGTACCGCGCCCATCTTCCGGAGCGCACCATTGCCGCGGCCATTGCTCGTCGCCGAGCGTGCCTCCAGGCGCAGCACGCCCAGAGTGTCGAACACCCAGTCGATGACGAGCGGCGCCGCCGCGTAGAACAGCCCCTCGCCCCAGAACTCCGTTCCAAGTGCGAAGCCCCATTCGGCACTCTTGCGGTGCAGTTCTATGGCGCGAACCTGGAACACGCCAACGGGCGTGTCGTATCCCGCGGGTAGCACGCCGAAGCAGATCGCCTCGCCGGCAGCCCGACGACGGCGCGCACTCACGATGAACGCCTCGAACCCCTCAACGGTGTCGGGTGGCGGCGAGATGAACCGCGCAACTTCCGATGTCGAGACCGCCGAGAGCAGCGCCGCCGCATCCGCCCGTCGCACTTCCCGGACGGTCACGCTGGCGCCTTGCAGTACCGGAGGCACGTCCTGCCAGCAATCCAGGGCCAGCCCTGAAGCGGCCGAGAACACCCCGGTGTCGTCGAGATCCGTGGCCTGATTTCTGTTGATCACGATGCAACCACGGCGCTGATGCCGAGCCCCGCGCCCGTATCTTCCGGGCAGAAGCCGCTGCTGGAGCCCCAGACGATGTTGGAACCCCAGACGATGTTCGAGCCCCACACGATGTTGCGTCTGGCGCTCCCCCAGACGATGTTGGAACCCCAGACGATGTTGGAACCCCACACGATGTTCGAGCCCCACACGATGTTGGCGGCGGATGTTGCCGTGTCGCAGTCTCGTCCCGCACAGGTGCTGCCCCAGACGATGTTCCGGGCCGCGCTGCCCCAGACGATGTTGGACCCCCAGACGATGTTCGAGCCCCAGACAATGTTGGAGCCCCACACGATGTCCGCACCATCCCCCGAACCCCAGACGATGTTCCCGCCGGTTGTGCCCCACACCGCCTTGCGGTCGAGCGCGCTGCCCCAGACGATGTTGGCCGCGCACTGACCTTCACATGAACTGCCCCAGACGATGTTGAGCGTCGAGAGCCCGGCGACGTCCGCCAGGCTGGACCCCCAGACAATGTTCGAGCCCCACACGATGTTCCGGACCGCGCTGCCCCAGACGATGTTGGAGCCCCAGACGATGTTCGTGGCCCATGCATTCGCATCCGGCCGCAAGACACCGCCATCCACGACGTAGTTGCCCCAGATCAGGTGTCGCCCCCACGTCGCATCACCCGGGTAGGCGTCGCCCTCGCGCGCCGTGACGAAGAAGCGCGCGAGTTGCACGGCGCCCTGCACGTTGAGAAAGCCGGCGCCCTGTTCGAGGGGGCTCGTGTCGGGAGCAGTGCTCGCCGTGTACTGCAGGATGGCCTTGACCGCGTTCGGCGTGAGCGCCGGGTTGGCCTGCATCATCATCGCGACGGTCCCGGTGACCGCGGGTGCTGCCATGCTGGTGCCGGTGAGCGTGAGATAGGCCATCCCCGGCGCGGCGGGAGGTGCCTGGTACCAGGTCTTGCGGGCGCGCGAGGACCAGTGTGCTGTCGCGGGCAGCCAGCGAGACGATACGCGTGCCGGGAGCGACGAGGTCCGGCTTCGAGAGCAGGTCGACTGCCGTGGGTCCGCTCGAGCTGTAGCCGGCAACGACGTCGTCGGCGCAAGTGGCGGTGCCCATGTGGTTCGAAGCACCCACGGTGATGACCCACGGTGCATTGCCGGGCGCCGTCACACCTCCGTATTGCCGGTTGCCGTTCGCGTCGCGTCCGAGGTTGCCAGCCGCCGCGACCACGGTGATCCCGGCCTGCACGGCCCGCCATGTCGCCAGCGTGAAAGGATCCGTGAAGAATGACTCCGTAGCCGCAGCGCCCACCGAGAGGTTGATGACGCGGATGTTGTGTTTCTTACGGTTTGCGACGGCGAAGTCGATCGCCTGAATGGCGGTGCTGATCGTGCCGCGGCCGGAACCGTCGAGCACCTTGAGCGAAAGCAGCTTGGTGCCCGGCGCAACGCCGGCATACGCGCCGTCCGAATCGGTGCCGTCGCCCCCGATGATGCCCGCCACGTGCGTGCCGTGACCGAAGTCGTCATAGGGCATCGTGCGTCCGTTGACGAAATCGACGGAGCCGACGAGCCGCGGGCGCGAGTTATTGGCGCCGGCCAACCCGAGATCGCGGTGCGGGACGACGCCCGAGTCGATCAGCGCGACACCAACGCCGCTGCCGTCCCAGCGCCCGGAGGTTCTCGCCGCACGCGCTGCGGCCGCAGGGGCCGGCGCGGCCGTCACCGTCGAGTGCAGGGATACGAGCGGACGATCCAGGTGGACGCTGCGCACGCCAGGATCGGCGGTGAGCGCATCGAGTGCGCGGTCGGAGACCTCGGCAACCCGCGCGTTGAGCGATGCGAGATGTGCCCCGGCGCGACCGCCGACCCGGCGGATGACGAGGGCGCCGTCGCTCGAGCCGTCGCGCAGGCGGATGATGACGCGAGTCTTCGCGTCGCCGCCGCGCGCTGCACGCGACTGCAGCGGCCGATCCAGTTTGGTGCGGTCCTGCGCGGCCGCCAGCGCGGTGGGCAGGACCGTGCAGTGGATGAGGAGCGCGGCTGCTGCAACGAGGAAACGAGGAGCACGAATCATCGCATCCACCTCAGTGCACCAATAGGACGTCGGGCCGAGCGGCGAGCTGCCGCCAGTCTTCGTCGAGCAGCGACCAGAGCACCTGGTCGAGCCGTTGTCCATCGGCCGTTGTGAGGGATTGGCGCAGCACGCCTTCCTGCACGGCGCCAAGCTTGCGCATCGCCGCCTGGCTGCGGCCATTGGCCAGAGCGGCCCGCGCTTCGAGGCGGTGCACGCCCAGGCCGTCGAATGCAAATTCGAGCAGCAGGCGGGCGGCGTCGAGAAACAGCCCCGCGCCCCGGTACTCGGGGGCCATCGCCACACCCCACTCGGCCGTCCGGAACTCGGGCTCGAGCTGATGGAGCTGCAGCAGGCCTACCGGTGAGGAGTGCGCATGGGGCACCAGCGCGAATGCCAGGTACCGGCCGGCTTCGCGCTCGCGGTGGCTCCACTCGACGAACCGCGCGAATCGCTCCACCGTTGTTGGCGGCGGCGACATGAAGCGGGCCACGTCCGGCGCCGTCAGGATGGACACCAGCGGTGGCGCGTCGCCCTCCTGCAACTCGCGCAGCACGCATTGCTCACCGGTCAGCACCGGTACGGCATCGCGCCAGGAACAGGGCGGGGCCGTAATCGGGGCCGGGTGTGTGATCCCACTCGAAAGGGAGGAAGGAAGCAGCTGTGTTCGTGTGTTCATGGGAGCATCCGGAGGTTCATATCGGCATCTCGGACTCTGCTGTATAGAAGGGTTCAGGGCCTGACGGGGCCGAATCGCTGCGCGTCTTCTTCACGCGGCCAGACTGCGAGCGCCGCCCACCCGGCCCGGAGGTGGCATGGCGGACCGAACCTTGGGAGCGCTCCGTGAGCGGCTTTACGGCGGCGTGGTGAGGCGCGACCACCCGCCACACCCACACTCAGCAATCGGGCCGCCAGCAGACAAACACCCGTGGCTGACGGTGATAACTTCCACGTTGCTAAGGTTTTGCGGGAGCCTTGGTGGTGGCGGCCAGAGGACGAAGCCTTCCATCCTGGCAAAGACTGCAAGGACGATCGGAGCCGGCGTCGCTGAAGATGCCAGGCACGAGCGAACGACGCACGGGGCCGACACGGTCGCTCATGACAAAGCTGCCGTGGCGGAGAAGTTGCAACTGGCTCGTCCAGATGCATGACGTGATCATCGTCGGAGGCGGCCCGGCAGGATTGAGCGCCGCGCTGCTGCTGGGCCGGGCCCGACGCCGTACGGTCGTCTGCGACGCTGGGATGCCGCGCAACCGCACGTCGCACGCGCTGCACGGCTTCCTGTCGCGAGACGGCATCCCGCCGGCC
Organism: Vicinamibacteria bacterium; assembly: GCA_963739995.1. GTDB lineage: Bacteria > Acidobacteriota > Vicinamibacteria > Vicinamibacterales > JAENWD01 > CAVUCH01. The sequence goes on from CAVUCH010000015.1 coordinate 84,521, forward strand.
GAACTGTTGCGCACAGGCCGCGACGAGATCCGCCGGTACGAAATCGAGTGGCGATCCGAACGCGTGACCTCCGTGTGGCGCCGCTCCGACGCGTTCGAAGTGCAGGTCGAGACCGGCGATCGACTGCAGGCCCGCAAGCTCCTGATCGCCACCGGGGTGGCCGATCGGTTGCCGGCAATCGAGGGGTTCGAGGCGTGCTACGGACGCAGCGTCCACCATTGTCCGTACTGCGATGGGTGGGAGTGGCGGGACGCGCCCCTCGCAGTGCTTGGCAGCGGCAAGGCCGGCGCGGCCCTCGCGCTTGCGCTGCTCACGTGGAGCGCCGACGTCCACCTGTTTACCAACGGGCCATCGCGGCTCCCGACGCCGGTGCGGCAGAAACTGGGCGCGCAAGGCATCGCGGTCCACCACGGCCCGGTCGCCGCACTCCACCACGAGGACGGCAGGCTCAACGCCGTTCGGCTGCAGCACGGGGATGCCGTTCCGCGCAGCGCGCTGTTCTTCACGACCGGGCAATACCAGCGCGAGTCGTTCGCGTCGCAGCTCGGGTGCGAGTTCACGCGGAAGGGGACGGTCAGGACCGATCGATACGGGCAGACCTGCGTACCGGGGGTCTTTGTCGTGGGAGACGCCTCGGTCGACGTACAGTTCGTGGTCGTGGCGGCCGCGGAGGGCGCGAAGGCCGCCGTCCTGATCAACAAGCAGTTCCAGTCCGAGGCCGGACAGGCGCTCGCCTGACGCGAACGGAGCGATGATGGGTGCCGAGACGACGCTGCTCGAGCCGCGGAAGGCAGACGACGAAGAGACGATCACCACGGCTCCGGCGCCCATGGGCGTCCGGAGCCTCAGCCTCACCGTCATCGCCATCGTCGCCGCCATTTTCGCGCTGCAGTACGGCAAGCAGTTCTTCATTCCGCTCGTGATCAGCGTGCTCGTCAGCTACGCGCTGGATCCGATCGTGTCGTGGTTTGCGAAGCGACACGTGCCGCGGGCACTCGCCGCGGCTCTCGTGCTGCTGACCGTAGTCGGCAGCGTGAGCGCGGCTGCCTACAGCTTGCGCGGGGAGGCCGCGACGATCGTGCAGCAACTGCCCGAGGCGGCGCAGCGCCTCCGCACTGCCCTCCGTAAAGACCTCCAGGCCAACGGGGGCGGTACGATTGAACAGGTGCAGAAGGCCGCGTCGGAGCTGTCGCGGGCGGCGAATGAGGTTGCCGCGTCGACGCCCCCGCCGAAGGGCGTGCAGCGCGTGCAGATCGAGGAGCCTGCGGTGAAGGTGAGCGACTACCTGTGGTGGAGCTCCGCGGGGATCATGGCGTTTGCCGCCCAGACGGTATCGCTGCTCTTCCTCGTCTACTTCATGCTGATGTCGGGCGATCTGTTCAAGCGCAAGCTGGTCCAGGTGACCGGACCTACGCTGACCAAGAAGAAGATCACCGTGCAGATCCTGGACGAGATCTCGGGGCAGATCGAGCGCTTCCTCTTCGTGCAGGCATTCACGAGCGTTCTCGTCGCGCTCGCCAGCTGGATTGCGTTCCGCTGGGTGGGCCTCGAGCAGGCGGGCGTCTGGGCAATCTTGGCGGGCGTGTTCAACTCGATCCCCTACTTCGGCCCGGTCGTCGTCACCGGCGGCATCGCCATCGTGTCCTTCCTGCAGTTCGGGACGATCGGCATGGCAGTCTTCGTGGCAACCATCGCGCTGGCTATCACCAGCCTCGAAGGCTTTCTCCTCACGCCGTGGCTGACGAGCCGCGCGAGCAGCATGAATGCGGTTGCCATCTTCGTGGGCCTGCTGTTCTGGAGCTGGCTCTGGGGTGTGTGGGGCACACTGCTCGCGGTGCCGATGCTCATGGTGATCAAAGCGGTGTGCGATCGTATCGAGGATCTGAAGTCGGTGGGAGAGCTGCTCGGTGATTGAACACGCCTCACTCTCATCCGGTCGCCACGACCTCGATGGCAGGAAGGACATGGCGGCCGCGAACGGATCAGGGGTTTGTTCCTTCCGTACCTGAATTGCCTTCGAAGCTGAGGTTCTACCTGATTTGTCCTTTCCGCGAGGTCAGTTTGTCCTTCGCGGCCTCAGTGTCCTTGGTGTCCAGCCTCACAGGAACGTGCCGAGATTGAACCGCCCTCGCGCCTGCAGCAGGGGCTTCCAGAGATCGCCGATTTCCGCGAGGCGTGCCGGCATGGTGTCCATCCTGAAGTCGTCGATCGTCACACCCCCTTCGAGCTCCGTCCACGTGATCGGGGCCGACACCGGCGCACGCGGGCGGGGGCGCACGGAATAGATCGATGCGAGCGTGCGGCCCCACGCGTTCTGGTTGTAGTCCACGAGCACCCGCCCTTTCGGCCGCTTCGCAACCCGGTATTCCGCCGTGATGAGCGCCGGGTGCCGGGCAGCAAGCTCCAAGGCCAGCGCCTTCGCGAACCGCCACACCTCCTTCTGCACTGGTCCGCGCACGATCGGCACATACACGTGCAGCCCACGGGAGCCGGTGGTTTTCACGAGCACGGGCATGCGCAGCGCGCCGAGCGCGTCACGCACGACCAAGCCGGTTTCCCGCACGCGCTCGAAGGTTGCGCCCTCCCCCGGATCCAGGTCGAAGTGCAGGTAGTCCGGCCGGTCCACGTCATCACAGCGTGCGTACCACTGGTTCAGGTCGATGCACCCGAGGTTGATCACCCAGAGCAGCGCGGCAACGTCCTGCACCAGGGGGAAGTCGATGATGCTGCCGGACCCGTGCGCGATCGCACAGGTCTCGATCCACTGCGGGCGCGGAGATGGCGCGCGTTTCATGAAGAAGAACTCGCCATGAGCCCCGTGCGGATACCGCTTCATCACCATCGCGCGATCGCGGAGGTGCGGCAGCAGCGCGGCGGAGACGTCTGCGTAGTACTGCAGCAGGTCGCCCTTGGTAATCGCGAGCTCGGGCCAGAACGGCTTCGAGAGGTTCGTCAGGCGCACGTCCTTGCCCGCGACCCGCACGAAGGCGTCAGGAGAATCGCGGGGTATGAGAAGGCGTGCCCGGGGCATCACGCAGACCCAATGCAGAATGCACGATGCAAAATGCACGATGCCAATTCAAGAGCCATACGGTGAGATGTGGTGCAACAATCCGAGACAGCAGCCATGCTGCGGCGTCCCACCCGTGCGCAGCGGGGGCGACCGCGCGCGGAACATGCGTGGCTCGAGTTCGCTGGCATTGTGCATCGTGCAGTGTGCATTTCTCCGCGTCACAACCTGCCCAGCTTCGGCGGCCGCACGCCATGGCGGACGGCCCCCATGACGGGCGCGTATTCCAGCTCCACGCCGGCGCTCGCCTGGCGCAGCAGCAGGCCGCCACGGCTCATGTCACCGCGGCCAACGAACGCGGTCGGGAACAGGAGACGCAGTCCGAAGATGTCCAGCAGCACGTCGACGTACTTCGGTGACGCAATCGAGCCCAGGAGCACGACTTCGCCTCCTTCGCCGATCGCGCGCGCGACACGGCGGGCGCTTGCAACCAGCGGCGTGCGATACGCCGGATTCGCCAGGTCGATTTCAATCTGGGCGAACAGGCGCAGGGCGTCGGCGTTCACGTGCGTGTCGGCGCTGCGCAATCCCGCGCCCGGCGTGATCACGAGCACCCCGCCACCCAGCTCCGTCGTCGCCGGGTGATCCCCGACGTTGGCAAAGCGCCGCGCGTAGGTCAGCTTGCCGCGAAAGTAGAGCCCGCTGACAAAGGCGAACACCTCGCCCATCTGCGCGCCTTGCGGGGACTGCACGCGGTGGGCGAGCTCGAAAGCGGCGCGTGGCGACAGCAGCTGCTGGGCCCGGACGCCGCCCGCGTTCGCCGGCGACAGCACGAAGAGGCGCGGCATCATCCCGCCGAGTCAGAGGCCCCCTCGCGCCACCCACCGCACCAGGAACCACAAAATGACGATCGGAATCGCGATCACCGCCAGCATCGCGAACGCGATCGCGATGACGAACAGCCAGTCGCCGCGTGAGGGGGGCCGCTCCTCCCAGGCGTGCCGCTCGAGCAGCTTCATGTTCCAGTCGTTGGCCTTCCACGCCACGTCGAACGCATCACCTAGAAGAGGCACTGCTCCGATCACGGCGTCGATGACCACGTTGAGCAGCATCCGCAGCTGCACGACCCGAGGAATGCCGAGCTGCATGCCGGTGACGACGATGGCAATCGAATAGAGCGGCGTGATCATGTCGCCCAGACCGGGCAGCAGGCCGAGGATCGGATCCCAGCCGAACCGGATGCCGAGACCGGGAATCTCGAATGCGCTGTCGAGCTGCGTGCTCCACCGCCGCAGCAGTTCCAGCCGGGCCTGCATAGCGGGGCTGAGGGCTCGGAGACGGCGGGGCGTGGAAGACATGCAAGAACAACGGGCGAGGGTGTGTAGGAGCGGTTCGCGAAACCTGCGTAGGGCGCGTCGCGACCGCCCCTAACAGATCAAATAGCCCAGCGCAGGAGGACCGACCCGACGGTAAACCCGGCGCCCACGGACGTGAGCAGGACGAGGCTGCCCTTCTTCAAGCGGCCATCGGCCACCGCATCGTTCAGCGCGAGCGGGATCGTCGCAGCCGTCGTGTTGCCGTAGGCGCCGATGTTGATGACGACCTTCTGCTCGTCGAGGCCGAGGCGCTCGGCGGCGGACAGGATGATCCGTTTGTTGGCCTGGTGCGAGACGAAGAGGTCGAGGTCGGCGCCCGTCAGACCGTTGCGCTCCAGCAGCCGGCGGCAGATTTCTTCGGTCTTTCGCACGGCGAACCTGAACACCGCTGCGCCGTCCTGCTTCACGTAGTGCAGCCGCTCGTTCACCGTCTCGTGTGAGGCCGGCCTCAGACTGCCGCCCGCCGGCATGCAGAGGGAAGGCCCACCACTGCCATCGACCTCGCACTCGAAGTCCACGATGCTGAGATCGCGGTCCGCCGCCTGCGACACCACCACCGCGCCGGCGCCGTCGCCGAACAGCACGCACGTAGTACGGTCGGTGTAGTCGATGATGCTCGACATCACGTCGGCGCCGACCGCCAGCGCGTGATCGTGGGCGCCGCTGGCCACAAGCTGCGCGGCCGTGGTCAGCGCGTACGTGAACCCCGAGCAAGCGGCGCCGAGGTCGAAGCCCCACGCGTTGGTCGCGCCGATCTTGTGCTGCAGCAGGCACGCCGTGCTCGGAAACATCATGTCGGGCGTGGTCGTGCCGACAATGATGACGCCGATGTCCGCGGAGGTGAGGCCGGCCTGCTCGATTGCCCTGGTCGCAGCCTCCTTCGCGAGGTCCGACGTCGCGACGCCCGGATCGACGATGTGGCGCTCGCTGATGCCCGTGCGCTGCAGGATCCACTCGTGGTTGGTATCGACCATCCGTTCGAGATCATCGTTGGTCAGCAGCCGCGGCGGCACGTAGGTGGCCAGCCCGCTGATGCAGACGGGCCGCAGCCCCGCACGCCTGAAGCGCCCGCGGTCATGTGTCGTAGCCGGCGACGGCGCCGTACTCTGCCCTGCAATCACCACAGGCGTTGATCCCTTCCCGGCGCCGTCAGGCCGAAGTAGTCGTACGCTCTCGCCGTTGCGACACGCCCGCGCGGCGTGCGATCGAGAAACCCAATCTGGATGAGGAACGGCTCGTAGATGTCCTCGATCGCGTCCCGCTCCTCGCTGATGGCCGCGCTGATCGTGCCGAGCCCCACCGGGCCGCCGCCGAACTTGTCGATGATCGTTCGAAGCAGCCGTCGATCGATGTCATCGAAGCCGTGTTCGTCGACCTCGAGGAGCTTCAAGGCGGCAAGCGCGACATCATGTGTGATCGTGCCATCGGCGCGCACCTGGGCATAATCGCGCACGCGGCGCAGCAGCCGGTTCGCGATCCGTGGTGTCCCGCGGGCGCGCCTGGCCAGCTCGGACGCCGCGGGCGGCTCGAGCGCCACGCCGAGGATCCGCGCCGATCGGCGGACGATCTCTTCGATGTCCTGCTGCTCGTAGAAGTCGAGCCGATGCACGATCCCGAAACGCGCGCGCAGCGGCGACGTGAGCAGCCCGGCCCGGGTGGTCGCGCCGACCAAGGTGAAGGGCTGTACCGGCACCTTCACGGAACGGGCACCAGGCCCCTGCCCGATGATGATGTCGAGCTCATAGTCCTCCATCGCGGGATAGAGGATCTCCTCGATAGCCGGCGGCATGCGGTGAATCTCGTCGATGAACAGCACCTCACGCTCTCCGAGGTTCGTGAGGATGGCCGCGAGGTCGCCGGGGCGCTCGAGGACGGGCCCCGCCGTCGCGCGGATCGCGGCGCCGAGCTCGTGGGCGATCACATAGGCGAGTGTTGTCTTGCCGAGGCCGGGAGGACCATACAGCAGCACGTGGTCGAGCGCCTCGCTACGGCCGGCCGCAGCGGCAATCGAGACTTGCAGGTTGGCGCGGACCCTGTCCTGCCCGATGTAGTCATCCAGCCGGCGCGGGCGCAGCCCCGCCTCGTACTGGACATCGTCGTCGGCGCGCGCGGGGGTGACGAGGCGGTCTGACATTCTGATATCGCCGGGGCCCGGGCCCAGTGCTACTTTGTCAGCTCGGGAGAATCGGCCCGGTCACACATCGCTCCGCTCCCGATCGGGCGCGCGGGTAACCGCCGCTGTCGCGACGCGCCGGCTCTTGGCACCTCTGCCATTCGTGGCCGCGGCGAATTCTGGCGCTTTGTAGCGGCCGTTTTCAATTTCTCGGTCGCGCGCGTCCTCCACAGGCTGCCGCGCGACATGTGCCTGGCTGCGCCGCCGGTTCGACAAAGTAGCACCAGTCCCGACTATCGCGACAAGCGCTTCAGGGTCCGCCGGAGCGCCACCTCGAACGCCGCGGTGGCGTCCTCGTTCAGCGCCGCATCCACGGCTTTCTCGAGCGCCGGGCGATGGTACCCCAGATTCACCAGCGCCGACACGAGGTCGTCGCGGAGGGAACTGCCCGGCGATGGTTCGACGGTCTGCGCAAATGCGGCGAGGCGATCCTTGAGCTCGAGCACAATCCGCTCTGCCGTCTTCTTGCCAACGCCGGGGATGGCCGTGAGGCGCACGACGTCGGCGCGCTGAATTGCTTGAATCAGATCATCAGGCTCGATCCCCGACAACACCGCCAGGGCAAGCTTCGGCCCGATGCCGCTGACGGCGATGAGCCGCTCGAAGAGCTGCAGCTCGAGCGCCGTGCTGAACCCGAAGAGCGCGATCGCGTCTTCGCGCACGTGCGTGTGCACCCGCAGCGCGATATCGCCTCCGGGCTCGGCCATCCCGTAGAACGACGAGACGGGCACCTGCACCTCGTAACCAACGCCCTGCACGTCGACGATGACGCGGTTCGGATGCTTCTCGAGGAGACGGCCGCGGAGGAAGGCGATCAGGAGACCGGCTCCGGGCTCCGGGCCCCGGGCTCCGGGCCGTGTCCGCCTCCGAGGCTGGGGCCTGACGAGCCCCGGAGCCTGGAGCCTGGAGCCTGGAGCCGATTCATAATCCCAGGTCCGCCGCCTTCACATCGCGCCAGCTGCGGATTCGGCGGCCACCGGAGGCCTCCCCCGTGATCCGGGCGTGATTGGCGCGGTTGACGTGGCAGATCGCTGCGGCGAGCGCGTCGGCGGCGTCGTGCGGGGTCGGGGCGGCGGTCAGGCCGAGCAGCAGCTTCACCATCTCCTGCACCTGGTGCTTGTCGGCCCGGCCGTAGCCGACGACGGCGCGCTTGATCTCGGCGGGCGTGTATTCCGCGATCGCAACACCCGCCGCAGCCGCCGCCACTATGGCGACGCCGCGTGCATGTCCGAGCTTCAACGCACTGCGGACGTTCGTAGCGTAGAAGAGGTTCTCGATTGCGACGCAGTCGGGCCGGCACTCCGCGAGCAGCCGGCCCAGTTCGACGTGAATGGTCAGGAGACGATCAGGGAAGGGCGTGTGAGCCGGGCTGGTGATGGCCCCACATGCGACGAGGTGGTGGCGCCGGCTGTCGGTCTCGATGCAACCGTACCCGGTGCGTTCCGAGCCGGGATCGATCCCGAAGACCCTCACGCCAGGGATGCCTCGATCTCCTTCTCCTCGATGTCGAAGTTCGACCAGACGTGCTTGACGTCTTCGTGATCGTCGAGCACCTCCATCAGCTTCACCATCTGGCTGGCGGCCTTGCCTTCGAGCTTCACGTAGTTCTGCGGGATCATCGCGATCTCGGCGGAGGCGGGCGCAATCCCCAGCGCCTTCACGGCGTCGCGCACCGCCTCGAACGCCGCGGGCTCCGAGATGATCTCCCACGAGTCGCCATCGTCTCGCAGGTCGTCTCCGCCAGCCTCGAGCACCACATTCAGCAGCTTCTCCTCGTCGGCCGCGCTCTTGTCGACGACGATGTAGCCCTTCTTGGCAAACATCCAGGCAACGCTGTTGCTCTCACCAAGGTTGCCGTTGAACTTCGTCAGGGTATGTCTGAGCTCGCCCACCGTGCGGTTGCGGTTGTCGGTCAATGCTTCGATGATGAGCGCCGCGCCTCCGGGACCGTAGCCCTCGTACGTAATCTCGTCGTAGTTGACGCCCGGCAGCTCACCGGTGCCGCGCTGGATGGCGCGCTTGATGTTCTCGGCGGGCATGTTGACCGCCTTCGCCTCGGCAACGATCGTGCGCAGCCGCGGGTTCATCTCCGGGTCTCCCCCGCCATTGCGCGCCGCGACCGTCAACTCCTTGATGACGCGGGTGAACACCTTGCCGCGCTTCGCGTCGGCGGCACCCTTCTTGTGCTTGATCGTGTGCCACTTGGAATGGCCGGACATGGCAGATCTCCAGGACAGACAGGGCGAAGAGGACGGGAAATTCTAGCAGATGCGGGCTCCGGGCTCCAGGCTCCGGGCTCCGGGCACCGTCTGGCTCCGGGCCGTCGCCAGGAGGAAAGGGAGGCAGCAGCCTGGGCCGGAGGCTGGAGCCTGACAAGGCCAGGAGGCTGGGGCCTGGAGCCTGGAGCCAGTTATTACCGCCGCTCGGCAACGATCAACCACACGTCCGCTCGCGGATCCCATGCGGCGCCGTCGTAGTCACCGAGGACCGCCTGCACGCGGAACCCGGCCCGTTCGACACGCCTGACCATCTGAGGGACCGAAACGGTCCGGAAGGCGAGGTCGAAGCGCTTGGACTCGACCGCGCGTCCGCGGCGCTCGGTGTACTCCTGCTCGAAGATCGTGAGGCCGCGCGTGCGGTCCTGCCGCACGGATTCGACCAGCGTGATGTGGGACCGGCGACCGGGCCGCCAGCCGCTCAGCCGGATCTCGCGGCGGTACTCACTCCAGTTCGGCAGGTCCGCCACGAGGTCGATGCCGAAGAGTGCGCCGGGCCGGAGGACGCGCGCGACAGCCTGGAGGGTCGCCGAGAGATCACGTTCGCGCAGCAGCGATTGCAGCATCCCGTAGGGTGCCATCACGAGGCCGAATGGTGACGCCGCCGGGAACGGCAGCACGCGGATGTCGCCCCTCACGAGCCGCACCTTTCGCTGCAGGCGTCCGCGGCGGACCCGCTCCCGCGCGCGGGCGAGCATCGGCGTCGACCGATCGATCCCCACGACCGGCACGCCCGCGCGTCCGAGCGGCACCGCGATGCGTCCCGTGCCGCATCCGAGTTCGAGCACGGGCGCCGCCACACGCGTTCCCAGGTCACGCCAGAACGGGACGTCCCGCCGCCCTATGGTCCGCGCGTTTTCCCAGTCGTAGAAGGAAGAGTAGTCATCCCACCCCTCCCACCCCTCCGCTACCGCCGCAACTTTGGCCATGAGACTGACATGAGACTGAGATCGGGAGGTGTTTTCGGCGGGCAGTGGGCACGCAGAATCTGCAACGTGTCAGGGCAGATCCTTCTGCCCGACGGTGGCGAAGAGCATCGTGTTCTGGATCTCCACGAATCCCGGTCCTGCGCCGGCCGCGTCGCGAGCGTAGCGTTCCAGTGCGTCCGCGTATGCGCGGCCCAGATCCGCCACGACCGTATCGCCCGTGCTGCGGTCCATGGCGCGGCGCAGGGCCTCGCGTCGACCCTCCCACACCGCGGGGGGTGGTGCACCGGTGCGCGTGACCGACACCGGGAACAGGGTCACCGAGAGCAGCTCGATGCCGTGCGGGGGCAGGATAGACGGCAGCTTCGGACCCACCGACGGGTCGCCGCCCTCCCCGTGCGCACCCATCACCGCGGTGAAGAAACGCGTCGAGAGGTTGAACGCTTCGCGCCCGGATTCCACAGAACTGAACCAGTAGCGGGCCGCGTTGTCCGGTTCCACCAGGACGATGCGGCCGCCCGGCACCGTCACGCGTGACAACTCGCGGACCGCCGCCTGCAGGTCGGGCACGTGCTGCAGCACGGCCACACAGAAGGTGGAATCGAAGCAGGCGTCCGCGAACGGCAGGCGCAGCGCATCGGCCGCGGCGACGTTCAGCCTGATGTTGTGCGCCGATCCCGCCTGGGCAGTGTCCCTGGCGTTCTCGACCTCGCGGTCTACCGAAAACAGCGCCAGCTGCGAGATCTGCAGGCGCCCGAGCATCACCTCGGCCGTCCCATCACCGCACCCGACGTCGAGGATGCGGGTGCCCGGGCGAGGGCGGAGCGTGTCTCGGAGGAACTCGGAAAAGTCGCTGTCCCACCACCGATCGCGCAGGTGCTTGAGCGTCGGGGCCGTGAGGGCGTCCACGTGTCGCGGCATCAGGGTCTGCTCGTCCGTTTCGCGTCGTCCGCGTCGAAGCGGACACGCCCGCCCAGACGGCACGGCGGCCGGGCTGCACGCAGCATCGGCGAATGTGCGGCCGGATTATACCTGTGGTGCGGCTACGGCGGGAGGCGGACGCACACGCGCAGACGGGCGCACACGTGCTTGACAGCGTAGCGACCTGGGCATAGTGTCGGCGCGTCCCATTTCCGCTGATGCGACTTACCGGGGGAGCGGCGGCAGGACATGTCCGCGGCCCCCTCAACGAGGAGTCAAGACATGCCCCAGTTCCAGTCACTGCCCAGGCCTGCACGATCGCTGGCCTGCGCAGTGGTTTTGCTCCTGCTCGCCGCGCCGCCGGCTCAGGCGCAGTTCGAGCGCAGTCAGATCTCCGGCGTTGTGATGGACTCGACCGGCGCCGTGCTGCCGGGCGTGACCGTCACCGCCACGAACCTGCAGACGCAAGCGGCGCGTACCACCGTCACCGACGGTTCCGGCTACTACACCTTCCCGAGCCTGCAGCCTGGCCGCTACGATTTGACCGCAGAGCTCGAAGGGTTCAAGAAGCACGTGGAGAGCAACGTGCAGCTCGATGCCGCCGGCTCCCTTACAAAGGAGCTGACGCTCGAAACCGGCAACGTGACCGAGGCGATCACCGTCACGGCGGAATCAACGCCGCTGCAGTCCGACGTCGCGGTCCGGAAGACCGTCGAAGCCAAGGACATCGAGCAGATGGCGTTGAACGGCCGCAACCCGATCGGCGTGGCCGGTCTCAAGGCTGGCGTCATCGGCGGCAGCTTCAACAACTACGGTTTCAACAACCTCGGGAACGGCGGCTACAACATCAACGGCAGCCGCGACACCGATAACAACATCACGATCGACGGTGCAACGGCCATCCGGACACGGGCGTCCGGCAACATCATCGGCATCCAGAACGTGGACGCCGTCCAGGAAGTGCAGGTGCTGACGGCCAACTACCTGCCGGAGTTCGGCCGGGCGAGCGGCGGCCAGATCCGGATGGTGACCAAGAGCGGCAGCAACCGCTACTCGGGCAGCGGCTCCTTCTTCTACCGCGACGACTCGCTGCAGGCCAACAGCTGGTCGCGCAATCGCAGCACGAACTCCCTCGAGAACAGCGGCCCTGCGCCATTCGACTACAAGCAGTACGGGTACTCGTTCGGCGGCCCCATCCCGCTCTCGAATCTGAAGGACAAGCTGTTCTTCTTCGCCGCGCAGGAATGGGTGAACTTCTTCCAGGTGCAGACGCAGGTGCTCACGGTGCCCACGGAGCTCATGCGCCAGGGGAACTTCAGCGAGCTGCTCGATCCCAGCAACGGCTACTTCACGGGCGCCCGCGTCATCACCAACCCCGCGACGGGGCTGCCCTTCCCCGGAAACATCATCCCCGTCGAGCAGCAGTCTCCGACTGGCATGGCGTTCCTGCGGGCCTTCCCTTCGCCCACAGCCGGGTACCGCGAGGGTGCGAACAACGCGATCATCACCAGCCCCAACCCACAGGACCAGCGGAAGGACAACATCCGCTTCGATTACCGGCTGAACGATCGCAACCAGTTCACCTACAGGTTCTCCCGCTACAACTGGGTTGCGGTTGACGCGTTCCGCGGCGGCATGACGTTCGCGCGCACCGACTGGGAACGGCCGAACCGAACCATGACCTCGAGCTGGACCACGCAGATCAGCTCCAACCTTATCAACGAGGCGACGTACACGTATTCGAAAGACGACGTGTTCATCAACGTCTTCGAGGAAGGCGGGGTGTACCAGCGCAGCAAGTACGGGATCGACTACCCATACGTGTTCCAGGAGAAGGAAATTTTCGACAAGGTGCCGACCGTGTCGATCAGCGGCTTCCAGGAGATCGACGGCGGCCCGTACCCCGCCTCCTCCTCCGGTCCGATCCACACGGTGTCGAACGCAACGACGTGGGTCAAGGGGCGCCACACGTTCAAGGGCGGCCTCGCGCTCGAGTACTCGGGCGAGGACGATTTCGACCAGATCAACGTCAACGCGACGCCGGGCGGCACGAACAACCAGAATGGCCGGTTCGAGTTCCGTGATGCCCGCGCCGGGGGGACCGGGCTCTCGGTCGCGAACGCCGCGATGGGGCTGTTCACCAACTACGCGGAGCTTGGACAGCGCAACTTCACCAAGTGGCGGTCGCTCGCGACCGACGTCTTCGTGCAGGACTCGTGGAAGCCGACGAGCGCGCTGACGGTTGAGGGCGGCGTTCGGTGGGTGTACTGGCCGCCGTGGTATTCCACGACCAACAACATCGCGAACTTCGACCCGCGGTTCTTCGACCCTGCACAGGCCGCGATCATCAACCCGTCGACCGGCCGCCTGGTCGGTGGCGCCAGGTACAACGGGATGGTGCTGCCCGGCGACGGCTTCGAAGGCGATGCCACGCAGTCGGTCGTGGCGCAGGACCCCGCCGTGCTGGCGCTTTTCAGAGGCGAGCCGCGTGGCTTTTCGCAAACGCACGCCAACGCGTTCGAGCCGCGACTCGGAGCCGCGTACAAGTTCAACGAGAAGACCGTGCTCCGTCTGAGCACCGGTGTGTTCCATAACCGGGTGACGCTGAACGACTCGACGCTGCTCGGCGGCAACGTGCCGTTCCAGCCGCAAGTGACGATCTCGAACGGCAGCGCCGACAACCCCGGAGGTGGAACGGTAGGCTCCAAGGACCTGCCGTTCACGGTCACCGGCCAGGACGCCGTGTTCAAGCACCCCACGGCCTATATGTACTCGGTGGGCATCCAGCGCGAGCTTCCGTTCGGCTTCACCGTGGACGCGAGCTATGTCGGCCGCAAGGGGTTGTATCTACAGCGGGAACGGAACCTCAACCAGCTGCTGCCCGGGACGATTCAGAACAATCCCGGCGTCAACATCGCGGCCCTGCGGCCCTACACCGGCTACGGTGTCATCCGGCTCTCCGAGAACGCAGGGCGCTCGACCTACCACAGCTTCCAGGTCAGCGCCGACCGGCGCTACACCAACGGGCTCAAGGTCGGCTTCGCGTACACGTTGGGCAAATCGGAAGACAACGCCAGCGACAAGCGGAACGTGCTCTGGAACACCTACGACGACACGGTGTTCTGGGGAGCGTCGAACTTTGACCGCCGCCACGTGCTGGCGGTCTACTACATCTACGACCTGCCGTTCTTCAAGGAGCAGTCCGGACTCATGAGCAATCTGCTCGGTGGGTGGCAGGTGTCGGGCGCGTCGTTCTTCCGCACCGGCATACCGTTCTCGATCCTGCAGACCAGCCAGGACGTCGCCGGCGTCGGCGACGTGTCTGTCGGCCAGACGTGGGATCTCGTCGGCGACCCGAAGGCCAACACCAACGAAAAGCTCTCGGCGGGCAGCAGCGACCAGAACTTCTGGTTCAATCCCGCGGCGTTCGCTCGTCCCGCGCCCGGGACGTTCGGCAACGCTCCCCGCAACCTGATCTACAATCCCGGCGAACAGCAGTGGGACATTGCGCTGTTCAAGAACATCCGCATGGGCGGCACGCGTCTCGTGCAGCTGCGCGCGGAGTTTTTCAACTTCCCGAATCATCCGAACCTCGGGAACCCGTCGGGGAACGTGTCGGCGCAGACCGGACAGGTGAACAGCTCACCGGTGGCGGACCCGACAAGCGGCAACTTCGGCCGCGTGACCACGAAGAGCGGGCAGCGCGACATTCAGCTGAGCGTGCGGTTCCAGTTCTAGGGGGCGGTGGGCGGTAGGCGGTAGGCGGTAGGCGGTGGGCGGTAGGACGTGGGCGGTGGGCGGTGGCCGGTAGGACGTGGGCGGTAGGCGGTGGGCGGTAGGCGGTAGGCGGTAGGCGGTGGGCGGTAGGCGGTAGGCGGTAGGCGGGCACGCCCGACACGCTGGGCCCGGGGAGGAATTCCTTCCTCGGGCCCTTCTATTTGTGGCCTGGAGAGGATGCGAATCGTACGTCAGATCTGAGATACCGCGGTCGCTGACCCATTCACAAGCTCGCGTTGGAGCCTTGGTTGGCCGCTTGCCGTCTGGCCAACCGCCGACAGCCGACCTGCCCACCGCCCACCGCCCACCGCCGACCGCCGACCGCCCACCGCCCACCGCCCACCGCCCACGCGCCCACCGCCCACCGCCCACCGCCCACCGCCTACAATCCTGGCATGTCACACCTGTCGACGTACCGCGCAGAGTTCCCCATCCTCTCGCGTTCGGTCTACATGATCAGCAACTCCCTCGGTGCGATGCCGCGAGGCGTTGCGGCGTCGCTCGCCGATTACGCCGAAACATGGGCGGGCCGCGGCGTGCGCGCCTGGGCGGAGCGGTGGTGGACCATGGGCACGGAGGTGGGCAACGCGATCGGCCGCATCATCGGCGCGCCTGCCGATTCGGTGAGCATGCACGAGAACGTCACGACCGCGCACGCGGTGGTGCTGTCGTGTCTGCCAGTGCCGGGACGCCGGCGGCGCCTCGTGTGCTGCGCGGGCGATTTCCCGTCGACGATCTACCTGCTGAGGGCACAGGAGGCGCTCGGGTTCGAGCTGACGATCGTTCCCGCCGAGGCGGACTTCACCGTCGACGTGGCAAAGGTCGTCGCCGCGATCGACGAAACGACGGCACTCGTCGCGATCTCGCACGTCCTCTTCCGCAGCTCCTTCATCCTGGATCCGCGCCCGATCATCGAGCGCGCACAGGCCGTTGGTGCGCAGGTGGTGCTGGACACGTATCAGTCCGCGGGCATCATCCCGGTCGACGTCACCGCACTCGGTGTGGACTTCGCAACCGGTGGATGCCTCAAGTGGCTGTGCGGAGGGCCGGGAAACGCGTTCCTCTACACGCGTCCGGACCTTCTGCGAACCGTGCGGCCGCGGCTCACGGGCTGGTTCTCACACTGCGAGCCGTTTGCATTCGGCCTCGATGCGTTCGAGCCGCACACGGATGCGAGACGGATGACGAACGGGACGCCGTCGATCCCAGCCTGGTACGCAGCGCTGCCTGGATTGCGAATTCTGGACGAGATCGGCATCCCGGTGGTGCGCGCCCGTTCGCAGGCACTCACCGCGCGCGTGCTCGCGCACGTGGATCACCACCGCTTCCGGACAATCGCCACGCGCGATCCCGCGCAGCTGGCTGGCACCGTGGCCGTGGACGTTCCCGACGCGCTGCTGGTGGCCCGCACCCTCATCGCCCGCGACTACGTGGTCGATTACCGGCCTGGGGTCGGCATCCGCGTGTCCCCGCACTTCTACAACACGGAGGACGAGGTCGATCGGCTGATGGCGGAGCTCGCCCGGATCGTGGACACGAAGAACTATGACCCGGACGCCACGCGGTCTACGATTGTCACGTGACGGGCCTGCGCGTCGCTGGGCGGTAGGACGTGGGCGGTGGGCGGTGGGACGTAGGCGGTAGGCGGTAGGCGGTGGGCGGTAGGCGGTAGGCGGTAGGCGGTGGGCGGTAGGCGGTAGGCGGTAGGCCGTAGGCGGTAGGTGTGACCCGTTCACAAGCTCGCGTTGGAGCCTTGCGTCGCCGCTTGCCGTCCGGCCAACCGCCTACCGCCCACCGCCCACCGCCTACGTCCCACCGCCCACCGCCCGTGAAGTGCTCTTGGCGCCTGCGGAAATCAGTCCGACACCGCAATCTCTCCAGGCACGATTGGCCGTGTGCGCGGCAACAGACCGCAACGTGCGAGGTTGCCGACGTAGGCGAGGATCCCGATGAACACGGTGAGCTTGAACACGTCCCACGCACTGCTGCGCGGGAGCACCGCCCAGAGCACCCAGAGAACCGGCTGGGCGACACACACCGCCCAGACCGAGCCGTAGAAGTACCGGCGCTCGTGCCCTTCGTTTTTCGTCGAGGCCTTCACGCGGGGCAGGAGGCCGAACAACCCGAGCGCCCAGATGGTGCCCGCCACGGGGAAGTAGGCGGCGTCGTAAATCTGGCGCAGCTGCCACGCGCCCGTGACGATCGCCCACACCAGGCCCGCGATGTTCAGCACCGCGAACGTGATGACCGCGCTCCACGCGAACGTGTAGCAGATGCGGCGATAGAGCGGGTTCGGCTTGTCCTCGGTGAACCGGATGATGTACGGCGCGGGCTCGACGCCCGGCAGCTTCCCGAAGAGGCCCGCGATGCCCGTGCCGGCGAGCACGATGCCCAGCCACGCCGCCATGCGCCGGTCGAAACCGTGCGCGAACAGATCGAAGGTGAGCGGCCCGGGGGCGATGAAGAAAGTCCAGATCCAGATGGGCCAGTGGTTCAGGCGATAGCTGATCTTGTTGCGTTCACGGATCTTGCGATCCGACGCGCGCTCCACCAGGCGCGCGTGCCCGACCTGCTCGTCATACGCGCGCGGCACGAGCCCGGCGAGCGCTGCCCGCGCGTTTCGCAGTTTTGAGTCCACCAATTCTCCGCTTTGCGTGTCCGGCCTAGGCTTTCTGGCCCCGCTTGGCGAGCCCGAAGCCCGCAGTCCGTGACCCGTAGCCCGTCGCCCATAACCCGTAGCCAACGCGAGCACACCCCGTCGTGCTGCGCCCGCCGACCTTACTTCCCCGCGAGCGCCATGATCGCCGGCGGCGGCTTCAGTTCGTCATCGCGCACCGTGTCGTACTCGATGCGTTCGAGCGTGAGCAGCGATTCGACTCCCATCGCCCGTTGCGTGGCAGTGACGGGGATGAGAATCCCCCCAAACTCCCGGTACTCGCCGAATGCCGTGACGACGTCCGGCACGCTGCCCATCATCGAGGTGCTCGTCATACGCCCGCCGATGCGCAGACCGCTCTGCGCGTCGAAGTACTCGACCGACTCGAAGCCCGAGGGCCGCACCAGCTTGACCGTGAAGCAGTCGCGCCCTTCGAACGGCCCGCGCCCGACGACGGTCATGGACGCGTAGTCGGCGGGCCTGTAGATATCCGAGTAGAAGTCCGCGGCGTATCGCGCTTCCTCCAGCTCACGGCCCGACAGCACCCGTGGCCCGACGGCCGGATCCACCGACCAGCCGATCGCGCCGTCGTAGCCCCGCAGCAGCTCCCCAAGGCCCTCGAGCGTAATCCGGATGAGGGTCCGATCGGGCGCCGCGGCGAGGATCTCGATTGGCCCTGCGATACCCTGCGCACGCAGCTCGAACCGGCCAGCCGCACGCCGCGAGCGGTACTGGCGAATCGCACGCTCCCCGCCAACCGCCCGCGTGTAGCGGGACAGGATCTCCGCTGCACCAGGCAGCTTGCCTGGTGCCCGTGCCGCCCCGTCCTGGGGTGGCTTCGGCGACCGCGGCTTCGGTGCCTGTGCCTCCACCAGCAGGTTGCCGCCAGCGACGAGCGCCACAGCCGCGAGGACACCGGCGCGAGCACACCTCGCTGGCTTCATCGAACTCCTCCAGCGGCCCAACCGACCGCCGCATCCAGGACAGCATCTTCATCGGCGGCGACGGATGCTCGCGAGCGTGCCACAGGCTCGTCGGGGACCACGCCGCGTCCCTCGATCCGCTCGCCGGAGACCGTGACAAAGTCAGCAATCGCGTATTCGAGCACGTCGCCGTTCGGCAGCTTGCGCATCAGCGCGGGCAGGGCCCCACCCGGTGTCCGGGCGCCGAACACGCGCGCGCGACCCGCCGCCTGCATCCCGCCGGCGAACACCTCCGACGCGCTGTAGGACGTTTCGTCCACGAGGATGGCCACCCGCCCGGCATACGGCGACACGCGTGTGCCGTCCGCCGAGACCAAGCGCGGGTTGGCTATCAGGCGCAGTTCGGAATCGCGCGTGCGAAGCGTACCCAGGCTGCGCGGGCTGTCGAAGAAATGACCCGACACCCCCATGAGCATCGTCAGCACGCCACCGGGGTTCTGGCGCAGATCGATGACGATACCGGCGGCGCCGCGCGAGGCGTCGACCGCACGATCGATGGCAGGCGCGAGCGCTGGCATCCAGACGTTGAAGTGGACGTATCCCACCTGGCGCCCGCCCGGCGCGGTCAGCAGACGTTGGTCGAGGTGCGCCGCGAGCGTGGGCAGGTATCCGAGCTTCACCTGCTGCCCCTGCTGGGCGTCCCGGGTCAACGGCAAGGCAACGGCGGCATCCGATGTGTCGCGGAAGCCGACCGATACCGTGGATCCTGTTGCACCGCGCAGCAGGCCGACGGTGGCTGCCCACAGCCGGAAGCCGCTGCGCTCGGCTGCAGCGCTCGCTGAAACCGGCTGCACCGCCAGCTTCGGGTCGTGGCCGCCCACCTGCTCGACGATCCAGCCGCGGCGCACTCCGGCACGATCCGCCGGGCCCGCCTGCAGCACCTTCGTCACTACCGGCTGCCCATCGATGGGTGTGATCTCGATCCCGAGATCACCGTCGACGTCACGACTGCTTGCGCCAGCCTGGGATGCGCCAGCCGGCAGGATGTCGAAATGCGATCGTCCGAGCCGCGCGAGCATCTCGCGCAGGACGCCGCGCAAGGCCTCGGGGCTGGGCGCCGAGGCCGCCCGCGGCCGAAACTCGTCACGCAGCACCGCCCAGTCCGCCTCGGTACGGCCTTCGTCCACGAAGCTGTCGTGGATGGCCTGCCATGCCGCGTCAAAGGTTGCCGCGCCGTCCACGCCGAGGCCGACTACCCCTGCCGCGGGGGCAGGCGCCTGTCCTCTGGCGTTCGCTGGCGCTACCGGGAACAGCCATACGCCGAGGCACACGACCAGCGCAGGGGCGCGGTTACAGCGGCTCCGCCTGGCGGAGTGCATCGCGTCGGAGCTTCGTCCGGATCGGTTCAGGCGCAGGACCATCGAAGGGCTGGGCAGGCCACTATCATCGCACGAGTGGGGCCGACCGGGCGGTAGGCGGTAGGCGGTAGGCGGTGGGCGGTAGGCGGTGGGAGAGACGGGCGACGGGAGGCGGCAGGCGGGCCACTGCCCACCGCCCACCGCCCACCGCCCACCGCCTAAGGAGAGCGCTCCTCGTCC
Organism: Vicinamibacteria bacterium; assembly: GCA_963739995.1. Taxonomy (GTDB): domain Bacteria; phylum Acidobacteriota; class Vicinamibacteria; order Vicinamibacterales; family JAENWD01; genus CAVUCH01. Next base: position 104,157 of record CAVUCH010000015.1, read on the forward strand.
CGCTCGTCCACCGAGAGCAGCGCTCGCAACTCCTCGTGCAGCGTCCCATTGGTGCTGAACGCATCGCCGCCGTCGATGCGGGCCGCCCCCGTCCAGTCGGTGAACGCGCCACCAGCTTCCTCCAGGATCGGGAGCAGCGCGCAGCAATCCCACGGGTTCATGGCAGCGTCGAGCATCGCGTCGAGACGTCCGCTCGCGACGAGGCAGTGACCGTAGCAGTCACCCCAGCCCCGCAGCAGGCTGACTGACTGGTGCAGCGCCTGCAGGCGCGCGCCCAACCGCTGTGCGAGCATCCGGGAGTCCGAATAGCCGACCGCGGCATCGGCGAGCCGGGCCGTGCGCGACACGCCTGCGCGCCGGCCGTTCCACCAGCAGCCGAGACCGGTCGCCGCCGCGAACGTCTCCTTGAGCGCCGGGAAGTGGCAAACACCCACGCGCGGCACGCCATCGATCTCGAGCGCCACGAGCACACCGTAGAGCGGCACACCCCGGATGAACGACTGCGTGCCATCAATCGGATCGAGCACCCATCGGTGGGACGAGCGCCGGTCGTCCTGCCCGTACTCCTCGCCCAGGACCACGTGCTCCGGAAACCGCGCGACGATCAGGTCCCGCAGTATGCGCTCGGCGCCCCGGTCCGCGATCGTGACCGGCGACCGATCCGCCTTGTGCTCGACGGCCACGCCGGTCTGGAAGTGTGCGAGCGTGCTCTGGCCCGCTGCCCACGCGGCCGTCGGTGGCGAAATCTAAATACGAGGACAAGGACATCCGAGGCTCCGGGCTCGGGCTCAGGCTCAGTCAGGCTGCAGGCGCCAGACTGCAGGCCTGTCTGGCTCCAGGCCGGGCCTTCGCGGGCCGGACAGAGCCGCCCGGCGAGCCAGTTGCCTGCGAGCCCGTAGCCCAGGAGTCCGAGTGCTACTGAAAGACGTCCGGCATCTCCGGAATTGCCATCCCGTCGTGCCGCGGTTCCGAGGCGCCGAGGTGGACGCCGTCGGGGCGCGCGAGAATCGCCTGTCCCCAGCCGAACTGGCTGGTGCGTGGGCCTTCCACTTTCAGCTGGTGACCGAGAGCGGTCAGCGCGTTGCGGGCAGCTTCGGGCACCAGCGCCTCGATCTGCACGTCGCAGCCGGTGAAGGTTCCCTTGGTGAACCGGCCGGCTTCCAGCGCCTCCTGCGGTGTCAGGCCGAAGTCGGCGATGTCGGCCACGAACTGCGCGTGCGCCTGCGCCTGGTTCCAACCACCCATGATCCCGAAGGCGATGCGCGTGCCGTCCTTCTCCATGAACCCCGGGATAATCGTGTGGAGCGGTCTCTTGCGCGGGGCCAGCGTGTTCGGATGGTTGGGCTCGAGCGTGAACAGCGCACCACGGTTCTGCAGCATGAAGCCGGCGCCATCCGGGACGATGCCGGATCCGAACCCGGAGTAGTTGCTCTGGATGAGCGACACCATGTTCCCTTCGCGATCCATCGTTGTCAGGTAGATGGTGTCGTTCCCTTGGGCGCTGGTGATGCCCTCGAGGTGCGCCGGCTCCACGGAACACTGCGCGCGGGCCGCGTCGATCCGCTTCGCGCGTTCCGCCGCGCGCTCCTTGCTGAGGAGGTCGCTCACCGGCAGCCGCGAGAAGTGAGGATCGCCGATGTAGCGGAGCAGGTCCGCGTACGCCAGCTTCTTCGCCTCGATCATCACGTGCAGCGCCCGCGGGCTGTGGAAGCCGTACTCGCCGAGCGGGAAACGCTCCATCAGGTTGAGCATCATCAGCACCGCGATGCCCTGCCCCTGCGGCGGGATCTGGCTCACCGTCCATCCGCGATAGGTCGTCTCGATCGGGTCGACCCACTCAGGCGTGAACTCCGCTAGATCGGCGTCCGTCATCGTTCCGCCGGCCTCGCGCAGCACCTTCACGATGGCTGCTGCCGTCGGGCCGGCGTAGAAGCCGTCACGCCCGGCGGCGGCAATCAGCCGCAGTGATGCGGCGAGATCCGGGTTGCGGAGCACTTCGCCCGCCGCCGGCGCGCGTCCGTCGCGGAGAAACGTCTTCCTCGCGTTGGGGTGTGCGGAGAGCATGCGCACCGCGGCGGGGCTGCCCCACCCGCGGGCGGTCACCTCGGCAACGGGGAATCCTTCGTCGGCATAGAAGATGGCCGGCGCCAGCAAGTCCTTGAACGGCAGCTTCGCGAATCTGGCGTGCAGCGCGTCCCAGCCGGCGACGGCCCCCGGCACCGTGACGCTGAAGACGCCGCTCTGCGGCATCTCCGTCACGCCCGCGGCGGCGGCCTCTGCCGTAGGGGTGCGGACAGCGCCCTTCGTCCGCAGGAACTCGGGTGTCAGCCCCGAGGGTGCCCAGCCGCTGGCGTTCAGCCCATACAGCTTGCCGGTCTTCGCCTCGTAGACGAGCGCGAAGAGATCCCCGCCGATGCCGTTGCCGGTGGGCTCCATGAGTCCGATCGTCGCGTTCGCCGCAATGGCAGCGTCCACCGCGTTGCCGCCACGCTCCAGGATCTCCACGCCCGCCCGCGCTGCCAACGGCTGACTCGACGCAACAATGCCGTACCGCGTTGCGACCATGGAGCGCCCGACCACGGGGCGGGCCTGCTCGGCATGGGTCGCGCCGATTGTCAAAATGGCGAGAGGAACGGCTGCAAGCATGCGCGTGGACATGGGCGGGCTCCAGGTTCTCGGGCTTCGGCTTCCGGCGTCGGGCTTCACGCTGCGGGCTCAGTGCTCCTGGGCCCGCCGCATCGGGGCATTGTGCATCGCGTCCGGTGCGTCACGCCATCCCGCGAACCGCGGAGGTCGTGGCCGCCGCTCCTCGCTGCTAGACTACTTTGCCTATGCTTCTGCCGATTCCCTGCCGCCCGTTGGCGGTTTCACTCTTCGTGCTCGGATGCGTGATGCTGGCCGCCGCGTGCCGCTCGTCCGAGCGCGCGCAATCGTCCGTGGACTGGCCCACGCACGGAGGCGATCCGGGCCACCGCCAGTTCTCCACGCTCAATCAAATCAACACCGGGAACGTGGGCGCGCTCAAAGTCGCGTGGACATACCGCACGCGTGACGCGCAGCCCGACAACCGGTCGCAGATCCAGTGCAACCCGATCGTCGTCAACGGGGTGCTCTACGGCACGTCGGCGGGGCCGAAGACGTTCGCGCTCGACGCCGCGACCGGACGCGAGCTGTGGGTGTTCAACCCGTTTGCCGGCGGCGGGCGCGCCCACTCGCTCGGCGTGAACCGCGGCGTGGTGTTCTGGGAGGGCGGTGACGATCGGCGCATCTTCGTGGCGACCGGACCACGCTTGTACGCGCTCGACGCCCGCACCGGAAAGCCCATCCCCTCGTTCGGTGCGAACGGCAGCGTCTCGCTGCTCGAGGGGCTCGGCCGCGACGTCAGCAAACTGCACGTGTTGTCGAACACCCCAGGTGCCATCTACAAGGACGTGCTGATCGTCGGCAGCCGCATGTCGGAGGGCCCCGACCCCTCGGCGCCGGGGCACATCCGCGCCTACGACGTGCGCACCGGGAAGATCCGGTGGACCTTCCGGACGATTCCGTGGCCCGGCGAGTTCGGTTACGACACCTGGCCCAAGGACGCCTGGACCCGGGTGGGCGGCGCCAATGCGTGGAGCGGGATCAGCGTCGACACCGCGCGCGGCCTCGTGTTCCTGCCGGTAGGGTCGGCGGCGTTCGATTTCTGGGGCGGCAATCGTCACGGGGCCAACCTGTTCGCCAACACCGTGCTCGCGCTCAAGGCGGACACGGGCGAGCGCGTGTGGCACTACCAGCTGGTACATCACGACCTCTGGGATCGCGATCCGCCCGCCGCCCCCGTGCTGGTCACGGTGCAGCGGGACGGCCGCCGCGTGGACGCGGTGGCGCAGATCACCAAGTCCAGTCACATCTTCCTCTTCGACCGCGAGAAGGGCACGCCGCTGTTCCCCATCGAAGAGCAGCCCGTTCCGCCGTCCGATCTGAAGGGTGAAGCCGCATGGCCGACTCAGCCGCTTCCCCTCGCGCCGCCGCCATTCTCCCGCCAGCGGCTCACGGAAGCCGACCTGACGACCAGCACACCGGCCGCGCAGGCGGCGGCACTCGCGCAGTTCCGCAAGGTGCGCTCCAACGGCCAGTTCGTGCCGCCGAGCACACAGGGCACGGTCATCTTTCCTGGATTCGACGGCGGTGGTGAGTGGGGCGGCTCCGCGTTCGACGAGGCGACTGGCCTCCTGTACGTGAACGGGAACGAGATGCCGTGGATCCTCACGATGGTGGAGCTGACGAAGACGGGCACCGGCCCCGCCAGCGCCGGCAGGCGCACCTACGACCGGAGCTGCGCGGTGTGCCACGGCTCCGAGCGCAAGGGCGATGCGCTGAAGGTCTTTCCGTCCCTCATCGATGTCTCGAAGAAGCTCACGCGCGAGCAGGTCGAACAAATCGTCCAGCACGGCAAGGGGGTAATGCCCTCGTTCGGCTCGCTCAGCACCGCCGAGCGGAAGACGCTCGTCGCGTTTCTCTTCGGCGACGCGGAACGGCCGCTCGGTCAGCCCGACACTCCAGACGAAACACCTGAGGAAACGGCCCTCTACTCGCACACGGGCTACAACCGCTTCCTGGATCCGGACGGCAACGCGGCCGTCAAGCCGCCGTGGGGCACTCTGAACGCAATCGACCTGAACAAGGGCGCGATCGCCTGGACGGTCACGCTCGGCGAGCTGCCGGAACTGACCCGGCGAGGCATCCCTCCGACGGGCACCGAAAACTACGGCGGCCCGGTCGCCACGGCGGGAGGGCTGCTGTTCATCGGCGCGACGAAGGACGAGAAGTTCCGCGCGTTCGATCGCAGGACCGGCCGCGTGCTCTGGGAGACCTCGCTGCCCGCCGGCGGCTACGCCACGCCCGCCACCTACGCCGTAAACGGCAAACAGTTCGTCGTCATCGCGGCTGGCGGCGGCAAGATGGGGACGAGGTCAGGCGACGCCTACGTCGCCTTCGCGCTCCCGGAGTGAACTTTCCAACCGCCCAGTGTTCACACTCCTCTACAACGACAGCGGCAAGCCCCACCGCCATGTGCTCGCGCAGGGGACGACGACGGTCGGGCGTGCACCGGGCAACGACCTGATACTGCATCACGGCAGCGTCTCACGGCGGCACGCGGTCATAGAAGTCGACCGCGGGTCCTGTCGAATCACCGATGTCGGCAGCCGGCTGCACACCTACCGGAACGGCGTGGCGATCGATCGCACGGAGCTCGTGGACGGCGACGTCCTGACGCTCGGACAGGTCGGCGTGACGGTGCAGGAGTCCGCGGGAGGCGTCGCCCTCACCGAGAACATCGATGGCCTCCACGAGTCCTCGTCCACCATCCACCTGAAGGCGGGTGTGAGGCGGACGATCGCGGGGGAGTCACCCGACAGCGCGTCGGCCCGCGCGAACCGGCTGCTGCAGCTGCTCGCGGACGCGACCGGCGTGCTCGCCCGTACGCGCCGGATGTCGGAGATCCTGGATCGCGTAGTGGCGCTCACATTCGAATCAATCGCGGGTGAGCGCGTGTTCCTGCTGCTCGTCGACGAGCATTCGGGCGAGCTGGTGCCCCGTCTCGCGCGCACCCGCAGCGGCGACAGCCCGGGGCACGTGAACATCAGCCGCACGGTGCTGGGCGCCGTCATGCGCGACAAGACCTCGATGCTCTCGACCGACGTGCCGCAGGATCGCCGCGTCGACACGTCCGAGAGCCTGGTGCGGCAGAGGGTCCGGTCGTTCATGTGCGCGCCGCTCTGGACGGAGCACGAAGTATTCGGCGTGCTGTACGTGGACGCGCCCGAAGAGAAGAGCTTCTCCGAATCCGATCTGGACCTGTTCACCACCGTTTCCAACTACGCCGCGGTCGCCATCGAGCAGGCCCGTCTCGCCGCCCGCCTCCTGGAGGAGACGCGCCGCCGCGAGCGGCTCCAGCGCTACCACTCGCCGGCGGTGGCCGAACGCATCGTGAAGCAGCAGGAAGGCGAAGCCGACGCGATGCTCGAGGCCCAGGAGCGGGAGGTGACGGTGCTGTTCGCGGACCTGGTGGGGTTCACGACGTGGTCCGAGCGCATGCCACCGTCCGAGGTGGCGTCGACGTTGAACGCCTTCTTTACGGCCATGACGAGGGTGATCTTCCAATTCGACGGCACACTCGACAAGTTCATCGGGGACGCCGTGCTGGCCGTGTTCGGTGCGCCGCTCGATCAGCCGGATCATGCTGTGCGGGCCGTAGGTGCGGCCCGCGCGATGCGCGACGCGCTCCATCGTCTGAATGAGTCGCAGCCGCAGCCGTTGAGGATGCGCCTGGCCATCAACTCCGGCGTCGCGCTCGTGGGCGACATCGGCGCCCCGATGCGTCGGGAGTTCACGGTGCTCGGTGACGTCGTCAACACCGCCGCTCGCGTGCAGGGGCAGGTCTGCGAGCCCGAACAGATCCTGATTACGGGGGAAACGTACGACCGTCTCGGTGGCGCGATCGAAGCACGTGCGCTCGGCTCGGTGCAGGTCAAGGGCAGATCGGCGCCGGTGGCGATCTACGAGATCTGAACTCGTTGGCGCTGAGTACCTGCAGGCTGCTGGAGCAGCATGAACCATCCGCTCGGCGCGCCCCGTCTTCCCGGCATCGTGACGCGCGGCGCTCCGACCTGAGCCAGACTCCGCAGGTCGGAACTCCGGATTGCTGTCCCACCGTGCTATTCTCCGGCGTTCCTTGGCCGAACCCTTTGGACGCCTCGCGTTCACCGTAGGGGCTCGCGAGTACCTCTGGCTGGACGTCGTGCTCGCTGCAATGCTGCGCGGAGACTGGGAGCCGTTCGAGGTCGCCCTGCGGGAAGGGATCGCCTGCGTTGCCTATGCCGAGGCGACCGGCGAAGAGGCCGGCGAGGCTGCCGACGAACTGCTCACCGAGTTTCGGTACGCGCGTGACCTGATTACCGCGGCGGAAGCGGAAGCCTGGCTACGCGGCGTGGGCCTGACTGCCGAGGAGCTGAGCGCGTACTTCGAGCGTTGCGTGCTGCGCGCACGATGGATAGCGGACCTGCCTGCGATTCGGGCAGCCCATCCCGTCTCGACGGATGATTTCGCGGACGCGCTGCCGGCCGAAGGCATCTGCTCGGGCGCGTTCGCGCGGCTTGCGCTCGCCCTCGCTGGCCGCGCCGCCGTGTTCGCCAGCGCCGTGAGCGAGGGCGATGCCGCCGAGATGCCGGTTCCGCGTGCGGCTGCCCTTTCCACTCTGCTGGGCGATCACGCGGACGTGCTGCGGGAGCATCCCGCGGCGGACTGTCTGCCCCGCCTGACGCACCTGGCCGCCATCGACGCGGTGTTCGAGATGGTAGCCGCCCGCGAGGTCACGGAAGCCGCCATGCGGGCGCGCGTCACGAGCAGCCGCCTCGATTGGATGCGCGTCACGATCGAGCGCCTCGTCTTCTCACAGGAGTCGATGGCGCGCGAGGCCGTGCTGTGCTGCCGGCAGGACGGCCTCACGCTCGGCGAGCTTGCCGCCGACATCAACCGCCGCCTCGATCGGGAGGACGTGCTGCTTCAGACGTGCGATCCGGACGTGCAGGCCGCCGTGCTGAGCGCACCGCCGGGCCAGGTCGTCGGCCCCCTGCAGCTTGGCGACACCCACCACGTGCTCGTCGTGCGCAGCAAGCAGGCGCCGGCGCTGGAGGATCCCGAGGTGCGCGCGCTGGCCGAGCGCACGCTCCGCGAGTCGCTGCTGGATCGCGAACGCAAGGCGCGCGTGCGCTGGGGCGTGCGGTACTGACATGGCTGCCGACCGCGGCATCCTCGAGGACCTGCCCATCCTCCGCTTCCTGCCGGACGATGCACGCACGCTCGTGGTACGAAGCTTCGTCCCGGCGTCGTACCCGTTCGGCAGCGTGATCATCGAGGAAGGGGCGGCGAGCGAGGCGATACACGTCATCGTATCGGGCCGCGCCCGCATCGTGAAGCGGGGCGAGGGCGGGGTGGAGATCGCGCTCAGCATGCTGCGCGCCGGCGACAGCTTCGGCGACGTCGAAATGCTGAACGGCGCGCCGAACCCCGCAACGATTCGCGCCAGCGCGGAGGTGCTCGCCCTGCGACTGGATCGGCCGGTGTTCGAGGCGCTGCTCGACGTCAACCCCGAAATCCGGACGTACCTGGAGCTGCAGGTCAAGCACCGCAAGCTGCAGGTGTTCTTCAAGAACTTCCCGGCCTTTTCGAAAGTCCCGGCGGAAGCGATCGTCGGCATCATCCTGGCCGAGCTCGACCTGGTCGTCTTCGACGTCGGACAGACGATCTTCAAGCAGGGCGATCCGCCCGGGCCGCTGTACCTGATCGAATCGGGTCGGGTGCGGCTGTGGGCGGCCGACGGAGCCCGCCGCAAGCACGTGACACAGCTCGGACGCGGCGAGTACTTCGGCGAGATGTCGGTCTTTCGCGGGGTGCCCCGCGCGCTCGGCGCCGAGACGATCACGCCCTGCTCGCTCCTCTCGCTCAGCCCCGAGACGTTCCGCCGGCTGCTGGAGACCGTGCCGGAATTTCGCGCCGAGATGGAGGCGCGCATCGCGCAGTACTCCTACAAGGATGTGGCGCAGGTGCCCGCGGGCGTGGACCAGGAGCTGCTGCCGGCAGGAGCGGCCGCGCAGGAACAGGTGGGCGCCGCGCAAGTCGATCAACACGATCCGGTGGCCGCGTCTCCGGAAGCCGCACCGTTCGAGGCCGAGGGCCGGTTCATCAAGCGGCGCGGCCGCATCCGCCGGGTCCCGATCGTGCGGCAGATCGACGAGATGGACTGCGGGGCCGCGTGTCTGGCGATCATCTGCCGCCATTTCGGACGGCAGGTGAGCCTCTCGCGGATTCGGCAGCTCGTGAACACCGGGCTCGACGGCACCAGCCTGCGATCGCTCTGCCAGGCCGGCGAGGAGCTGGGCCTCGCGACGCGCTCGGTCAAGACGTCGCTGCGGAACCTCGATCGCATGCCTCTGCCTGCCATTGCGCACTGGGACGCCGACCACTGGCTGGTCGTGTACGACGTCACGCGCACGCACGTCGGCCTCGCAGACCCGGCGCTCGGGCTGCGGCGCGTGCCGCGTGACGAGTTCGCGGCGCGCTGGTCGGGGTATGCGGCGCTGTTCGAGTACACGCCGCAGTTCGAGACGGCACCGACGGCCGCGTCGAACATCACCTGGATGTGGCCGTTCGTGCGGCCGCACCGGCCGCTGCTCTGGCGCGCGCTCGCCCTCGCCGCCATCGTCAGCGTGCTCCAGATGACGTTGCCGGTATTCACGCAGGTCGTCGTGGATCGCGTGCTGGTCGAGCAGGACGTCTCACTGCTCAACCTGCTCATCCTCGCGATGGGCTTTACGATCGTGTTCATGATCGCGTCGCTCGCGGCACAGCGCTACCTGCTGTCGTTCGCGGCGGTGCGCATCGACACGGGGGCACTCGATTACGTCATGCGGCGCCTGCTCGCGCTGCCGCTCTCGTACTTCGCGACCCGGCGCACCGGCGATATCCAGCGCAGGCTGGATGGGATCCGGCAGGTTCGCGACTTCCTCGTCCAGTACGGCATCGCGGGGATCACCGCGATCGTTCAGCTGGCGGCCACGCTCGTGCTGATGTTCGCGTACAGTCCGCGGCTCGCGTTCGTCTTCCTCGCGACGGTGCCGCTCTATGCGCTCATGATGCTGGCGTCGGTGAAGTGGCTGCGGCCGACGGTGCAGCGGCTCGAGGAAGCGTACAGCCGGTACCACTCGTATCAGATCGACGCGATCAAGGGCATCGAGACCGTGAAGGCGCTCGGCGGAGAGACGGCGTTCCGGACGCTGATGCTCGAGCAGTTCCACGGCGTCGCCCGTCGGCTGTTCCGTGCGGACTTCACGGCGATGTCGTACGAGGGCGCGATCGATGCGGTGACGTTCCTGGGGCTCGGGCTCTTCCTGTGGGCCGGTGCCCACGAGGTCATGAATGGACGGCTGACCATCGGCAGCCTGGTGGCGTTCAACTCGCTGGTGGCGCTCGCCACGGCCCCCATTCGCGCGCTGCTTGCCTTGTGGGACAGCCTTCAGCGGGCGACGGTGCTGCTCGATCGCCTGAACGACGTGTTCGAGCACGAGCCGGAGCAGGGCACCGATCGCGGCTCGCTCAAGCCGGTGCGATCGCTCGAGGGGCACCTCGCCTTCCGGGGTCTGGGGTTTCGCTACGGCGGGCCGGAGGCGCCGCCCATCCTGCAGGACATCACGGTTGACATTCCCGCCGGGAAGACCGTGGCGATCGTCGGGCGCAGCGGGTCGGGCAAGACGACGCTCGCAAAGTGCATGGCGGGACTGCTCGAGCCGACCGGCGGCACCATCCTGTTCGACGGGCAGGACCTCAAGTCGCTCAACTACCGCGATCTCCGGCGGCAGATCGGGTTCGTGCTGCAGGACAACTACCTGTTCGCCGACACCATCGCGCGCAACATCGCCTTCGGCGAGGACGAGCCCGACATGGACCGCGTCGCGTGGGCAGCGCAGGTGGCGAGCGCTCACGAGTTCATCGAGCGCCTGCCGCTCGGCTACGACACGAAGATCGGCGAGACTGGCCTTGCAATTTCAGGCGGCCAGCGGCAGCGGATTGCGATCGCCAGGGCGATTTATCACAAACCGCCGATTCTCATCTTCGACGAGGCCACCAGCGCGCTCGACACGGAATCCGAGCGCGCCGTGAAAGAGAACATCGACGGGCTGCTGAACGGACGCACCTCGTTCATCATCGCGCACCGCCTCAGCACGGTGCGCGGCGCCGACCTGATTCTCGTGCTCGAACGCGGGCGCCTGGTCGAGCACGGCACGCACGACGACCTGATGGCGCGCCAGGGCCTCTACTACTACCTGTCGAGCCAGCAGCTGGGTACCGCCTGAGTGAACACCGGGTCTGATGCACGATGCAGGATGCACAATGCAAGACCGTCAAGGCCTACTTGTGATGAGCAGCCACGTTGCCGGCGGCGCTACAGGGCAGGCTCCAGCTTGCCAAACGCGCCAGGCGTTCGCCCGTCCGGCTGAATCGGTCACGTTGAATGAGGAGCAGGACACCGTGATGGCGAGAGCGCCACACACGGGGAATGACGATCGTACGCACGCCCGTAGTCGCGTATCGGCGATGCTCCGCGTGCACCGTGTGGATTGTGCATTGTGCATTGTGCGTGTCGCATGACTACCCCTTGGCCGCGCGACGGCGAGCCACCCTTCCTCGAGCAGGATCCGCCGCCGCTCGTCGCGCGGGCGCTGTCGATCATCCTCATCGTGCTGTTCGGGGTGGTCCTTGCGGCGCTGGTGCTGGTCACCGTGCCGGAGACCGTGCACGCGCCGTTTCGGCTCGTGCCGCTGCGCGGTGTGGATCCCGTCCGGACGCTCCACGACGGGATCGTCCGCGACGTGCGAGTCCTCGAGGCACAGAGGGTGACGGCGGGCGAGCGGATGTTCGTCATCGCCTCGGAGCCGGTCGGCGACCGAGCGTCGGAGCGCGGCGTCCTGGAGGCACAGCTCGGTGGCACGGACGCCCGGCTTGCAAACGAGCGGCTGCGGTACGACAGCGGGCGGCTTGCTGACGACAAGGAGCAGGCGCGACTCGCGCAGCGGCTTCAGAACCTCGCGCGGCAGCGCGTGCTCAAGCAGCAGCAGCTCACGCTCGCCCGGGAGGTCGCGGAGCGGCAGGAGCGCAGCTACCGCGAGGGCCTGACGAGCTGGCTCGACGCAAGCGCCGAGCGGCTGCAGGTCGACCGACTCGCCGTGGAGGTCGAACAGGTCGAGACCGAGCAGGCGGAGACGCAGGCCGCGCTCGAGAAGCTGCGGTACGAGAAGAGGGCGCGCGCTGCCGGGTACACCGAGCTGCAGCAATCCGTCCGGGAGGAGAACGCCCGCGCGCGGGCCCGCAAGGGCATGCTCGACAGGGAGCCGGGCCGGGACAGCAACGAGCTCGCCGTCGAGGCGCCGTGCATGGGGACGGTGGTGACGCTGCGCGTGCAGGCCCCGGGCGCGGTCGTGCACGAAAGCGATGTGCTCGCGGAGGTGGCCTGTGCCGGTGCGCGCCTCCAGGCCGAGCTCCGCCTCCCGCAGCAGGGGCTCGCGCGCGTCGGTCCAGGGCAGGCCGTCAAGCTGATGTACGATGCTTTTCCCTATCAACGCTACGGCGTCCGCTACGGGACCGTGCGATGGGTGAGCCCCGCATCGGGGAGCGGCGCGGACGGTGCGTTCCGTGTGTTTGCCGATCTCGACGAGAATGCGGTCCGGGTGCAGGGCGAATCACGTCCGCTCGCGCCAGGCATGGGCGGGCGCGCCGCGGTCATCGTGGGGCGACGCTCGCTGGTGAGCTATGCGTTCGAGCCAATCCGCCAGTTGCGGGAGAACCTGGCAAGCGGCAGGTAGGAAGCGTCGATAGCGGAACGAACGCGTGGCCCGGCGGAGCCATATCACATAGAATGTTCACGCGATAGTCGCGAATTCCAAGGCTGACGAAGGAGGTACCGTGGCGGTCTTCGCCTACATCGATCCGAGCGCCGGGGGCATGCTGATGCAGCTGCTGCTCGGCGGCACGGCCGGCGTGCTGGTCATCGGGCGTCTCTTCTGGTCGCGCATCCGCGGCCTGTTCGGACGCACCGATCCGCCGGACCGCCCGCACTCGCCGCAATCATGATCGACTTCGACCCGGGATCGTTCAAGGATCCCGACGGCCGGGTTTTCCGCTCCGGGGAGCACGTGTTCCGAACCGTCACCCCGGCGGCCCTCGCCCGGTTCGAGCATCTGCACAACAGCGGGCTCATCGACTCGCTCGTGGCCCCCGGTCTGTTGATGCCGACCACGATTGAATCTGCGGAGGCGTTCGGTCTCGATCCCCACGCGGTCGGCGATCGCGTGATGAGGCAGGCGGCGGTGCCGCTCGTCTCCTACAGCTACGAGTGGACATTCTCGATGCTGCAGGACGCAGCGCTCGTCACCCTCGACATTCTGCAGGCCGCGCTCGCCCGCGACGTCGTGCTGAAGGACGCACCGGCGTTCAACGTCCTCTTCGAAGGCACGTGCCCGCGCCTGGTCGATGTGTTGTCGCTCGAGGCCTACCAGCCTGGAGCGCTGTGGGCCGGGTACACGCAGTTCTGCCGCAGCTTCCTTGCGCCGCTCCTCGTCTCGGCGCACACCCGGACGACCGTGGGTCCGCTCTTGCGCGGACACCTGGGAGAGCTGCCGCTCGGCGATGCCGCACGCCTGCTCGGATGGACACGCGTGCTGCGACCGGGAGTCGCCACGCACATCCTGCTACAGAGCCGGCTGGAGCAGGGCTTCGGAAAGCGGCCGGACGATGTAGGGCAGGCCGCGGCGGCAGCCGCACACCCGAAGGTGCTCCTGATCAAGACCGCCGGCCGCATCCGTGCGCTCGTCGCGTCGCTGCGCCACCGCCGATCGTCGGCATGGGCCGGGTACTCCGACGCGAATACCTACAACGAGGAGAGTCGCGCCCAGAAGGCAGGGTTCGTGGAGCGGGCGCTGAGCGAGAAGAGGCCACGTGTGGTGCTCGACCTCGGGTGCAACACGGGCGAGTATTCACGACTCGCACTCCGGCACGCTCACCACGTCGTCGCGCTCGACGGCGATGCGGACAGCGTCGACGCACTGTACCGGACCGAGCGCGGGTCCACGAAGCTCTCGCCCATAGTCAGCGACCTGCACAATCCCACTCCCGCGCAAGGCTGGCAGCTGCGCGAGCGCGCGGCGCTGCTGGATCGGCTCAAGGGCGACTTCGTCCTTGCGCTTGCGCTGGTGCACCACCTGCGTATCACCGCCGGAATCCCATTGCCGGACGTCATCCAGTTTCTGCTGGACCGCGCGCCTGAGGGAATCATCGAGTGGGTGGATCGCGAGGATCCGATGGTGAAGCAGATGCTGCGCCTGAGGCCGGATGTCTATCCCGATTACACCTGGACGACCTTCGAATCGATCCTGAAGAGCCGGGCGCGCGTGCTGACGGCGTCCGTGGCGCAGGGTGCCACACGTCGCCTGTGCCACTTCAGCCGTCACTGACCCACCCTTCGCCCCGGGCTTCCGCTACAATGCGCCTCGACACCACGGACGCGCGTTGTCGTCCCTGCAAAAGGGCCCGAGCCGTGAGGGGCGCGCCCGCACAGAAAGGAGCGAGAGATGGCCAAGAAACCCGCGAAGCCTGCCAAGCCGATGAAGGATCTCAAGACACGGAGCGCGGCCGACAAGAAGGTCAAGGGTGGCGGCGGGGATCAGCGAGTCCCGTAACGGCACGCCGCCGCGCTCCCGTTTCCCCAGGAGAGGCCGCGCGAGTGGCCTCTCCCAAGCCTCTCTCCCATCATGCTCAGATTATCGGTGGTCGTCCCGACCTTCAATGAGGCTGGGAGCGTTCGCGAGTTGCTGCACCGCGTTGAGAACAGCCTCGGCACCGAAGGGTGGGAGCTGATCTTCGTGGACGATGACTCTACAGATGGCACGGCGTCGCTCGTTCGGGATATCGCTCGCACCGACGCTCGCGTGCGTGTGCTGCAGCGGATCGGACGGCGTGGGCTCTCGTCGGCATGCATCGAAGGTATGCTGTCCGCGTCGGCGCCGGTGATCGCGATCATGGACGCGGATCTCCAGCACGATGAAACGCGGCTCCCCGTGATGCTGCAGGCGATGGAGAGTCAAGGCGCCGACATGGTGCTGGCCACGCGGTACGCGGCAGGCGGCAGCACGGGAGCATGGAACCCGACGCGCGCAGGCCTGAGCCGGCTCGCGACTCGAGTCAGCGGCCTCGTCCTCAAGAGCCCCGTGTCCGATCCGATGAGCGGGTTCTTCATGCTCCGCCGCGAGGTCCTGGACGCCAACGTCCGCCGGTTGTCGGCCCTCGGGTTCAAGATCCTGCTGGACATCCTCGCCACCTCGAAGACGCCGCTGAAGATCGTCGAGGTGCCGTACACCTTCAGGCACCGCTTCGCCGGTGAGAGCAAACTGGACAGCATGGCCCTGTGGGATTTCGGGATGCTGCTCGCCGACAAGACCATAGGGCGCTACGTGCCTGTCCGCTTCGTGGGGTTCACAGCGGTGGGCGGCCTCGGCGTGTTCGTCCACATACTGGCGCTTGCCGTGGCTTTGAAGGGGCTCGGGCTCGACTTCCTGATCAGCCAGGCGAGCGCAACCTTGACCGCCATGATTTTCAACTTCGCGGTCAATAACGCCCTGACTTACCGCGACCAGCGTCTGCGCGGATGGCGCTGGTGGACCGGCCTGGCCAGCTTCATCGTCGCCTGCAGCATCGGGGCGATCGCAAACGTCGGTGTCGCCAACTACCTGTTCCTGAGCCGGACTCAGTGGGCATTGGCAGCCCTCGCCGGGGTCGCTGTTGGCGCGGTGTGGAACTACGCGGTGACGACGATGTACACGTGGGGTGCCGCCAGGAGGAAGTGAATGGCGCGGACGCTGCCGCCTGCCCCGCGCTCGCCGCCCTTCCGAAGCTCGGCTTCACCGTTCCTATCGCCGAGTGGATCGCCGGCCTCTACGGCAAATGCGTACCGACGCAGTGCTCGGCCCGGGCTAAAAGGCGGGCGCACTGCTCGAGATGGCCGCCGTGAGGCGGTTCGTCATTCAAACTGACCTACGGCCCGCCGGCCTGCGGCAGCAGTGCTGACAGCGATGCACAATCCCAGGGCTTGAGCACGAACCGCGCACCGGCCTGCTCGGCGTCGCGGCGGATCACGGTGTCGTGGACGGCGGATAGGACAATCTTGGTCATGGATGGAGCGGCGAGCGTGATCAAATGGAGGCCGTTGTACGCGCCGAGCCGCACGTCGGCAATCAGCGCGTCGAAGTGTTCCTGTGCGAGCCGTCGTCGGCCCTCTTGGAAGTGGCTACACGCTACAACGTCGTGGCCATCGTCCCTGAGGATGATGGCGCAGAGGCTCAGGTACTCTTGGTCATCGTCGATGATCAGCACGCGCATGGCACGCCTTCCAAATCGAGGGTCAAAACCGTTCGGAGAACGCTGTCGCGGCGATGATCGCGGGCTGCCGCCGAGTCCGCAGGCCTGGTCGAGTCGCGGTCGAGGACGCAAGGTCGACCGATCAGGCGTGTGATTGCGGCGGAAGCGATTTACAATAGCCGAGCCAGCTCGGCACGTCTGTTCAAAATTGCACAGGGGCGGCCCCGCCGATTGTTTGGTTGTACTCAGTGACCTCCACCCTCATCGTCTACACAATCATCCTCATGGTTGTCGGCGCGGTGCCGGGAATCGCGGAGTTGATCATGCCGCCTACATGCGGCGGCACCGGCACCTCACCGCTGACGACGGCCGCGCCAGGCTGGAAGGCCCATTGCGAGCGCAACGGCGGCTCCAAGGTAAAAACACGGTCATTCGGTTGTCCATGCTGGAGTGTTCTTCAAGCGGCAGGCCAAGTGCACGGCGAGCGTACCGAGGCGCGATGACGGTAAGGGTCCTTCATAATGCTCCGATGAACCTCCGCGAGGTGTTAACCGGGGCCGTCGTGATGGGACCGATGACCAAGGGATCCAACCTCCCATACCGCCGCCTCTGCGTCGAGCTTGGCGCACGTGTCACTGTGAGCGAGATGACCGTGGCTCGCCGGCTCAAGCAGAAGCGGCGGGCGGAGTTCGCGTTGATCCGGCGCGCGGCCGACGAGCCATGTTTTGCCGTGCAGCTGGCGGGAAGCAACCCGGCGGAGATGGGGTGGGCAGCCGCTCTCGTCGAGTCGCGTGGTGCGGATTTCGTGGACCTGAACCTCGGCTGTCCGATCGATCACTTCACGCGCAAGGGGCTCGGTGCGGCGCTCTCCCGGCAGCCCGCACGGATCGGCCGCATCGTCGGCGCGATGGTGCGGGCCGTGACGGATGCGCCCGTCACCGTGAAGATTCGACTGGGCTGGAACGACAAGACTCGCAACTACCTCGAGGTGGCTCGCGCCGCGGTCGACGCAGGCGCCCAGGCAGTGTTCGTGCACGGCCGCACCCGGGACGCACGTTATCGTCACGCCGCCGAGTGGGACACCATCGCCGAAATTGCCGCGTCGCTGCCGGTCCCAGTGGTCGGCAACGGCGACCTCCTCTTCGGGCACGAGATTGCGAGTGCCCACGAGCGCGCCGGATGTGCCGGCGTCATGGTCGCACGCGGCGCTCTGATCAAACCCTGGATCTTCCGGGAAGCCGCCGACGGGTATCGCCACCTCTCGGCCGAGGACCGGCTCGCTGTGTACCGACGTTATGTCGCGCTCGCGCTCGAGCACTGGGGTGACGATGAGCACGGCCGCGCACGTGCGAGGGATTTTCTCGTGTGGCACCTCGGGTTCTGGTGCCGCTACGCGCCACAGCGCGACGACGGGTCTTTTCCGACAATGCAGGAGCGGGAAGGGAGGCGCGCGGGCCTGACCTCTCTCGACGGGCTGCTGGCGCGCGCGGACGCGGACGCGCACGAGTGGCTGGCCGACCGCCTGCTCGGAGCAGACGACATCGTCGTCGAGGACGCGCCCGAACCGAGTGGCAGCGAGGCCAGGCCCACTATTGAAGCGGCCGGGTAGTTGGGAGCCCAGTCGCACGCGAACGTGTCCGACGAGCGCCGCCCCGCGCTCACGGAGTGTCGGGACGGCCGTCTGTCGCCTCTTCGTGGCCGCTGATGAGCCAAGGCGCGAGCCGCTCGACGATTCGCTCCACGCATTCATGTACTGACAGCAGGCTCGTGTCCAGCACCAGTGCCGGCGTGATCGGCGCTTCGTACGCTGCGGTTACGCCTGGGAAGTCCCCGATCTCGCCCGCATCCGCCCTGGCGTACATGCCTTCCGTATCTCGCGTTCTGCAGACGTCGAGCGGCGCCGTCACATGCACCTCCATGAAGCGTTCCGGCCCCACTGCCTGTCGCGCCTTCTGGCGCACGGCTTCGCTCGGCGACACGAATGCGCAGATGCACATCAGCCCGGCTTCGTTCAGTAACCGCGCAACGTCCATCGAACGCCGCAGGTTTTCGGAGCGCTCGGCCGCCGTGAAGCCCAACCCCCGGCTGATGGTCTGGCGCATCTCGCCACCGTCGAGCACGGTCACCGCACGCCCCATCTCGAACAGGCGGCGTTCGAGGGCGTAAGCGATGACCGTCTTGCCGGACTTTGGCAGGCCCGTAAGCAGGATCGTGGCGGGGCGCTGCCCGAAGCGCCTCGCTCGCTCCTCTACGGTTACCTGTGTTGGGTGCGACGCTCTGATCTCGGCGAGTGTGTCGCTGTTCCAGTAGTCGCGCAGGAACTCTGGCACCGATGACCGATCGACGATCAGCCCCGCGCCAACGGTTACGTTGGTCACACGGTCAATCAGGATGAACGCGCCTGTAGCGCGATTCTGCCGGTAGCTGTCAAAGGCGATGGGGCGTACCAGCGTGAGCTGGCAGCGGCCGACCTCGTTCATCTGCAACGCGCCGGTGTCCTGGTGTACAAGCGTGTTGACGTCGATCCGGTAATGCAGTGCGGTCACCGACGCGGGCACGAGACTGGTCGTCTGCTTCACCCAATACTGCTTGCCCGTCGTCAATGGCTCATCCGCCATCCAGACGACCATCGCATCGAGCACACGATCGACACGCGGCAGGTTCCTGGGATGGACGAGCATGTCTCCGCGGCTGACGTCAATCTCGTCGACAAGCGTCAGCGTCACCGCCACTGACGCAGACGCTTCTTCCAACTCCCCGTTCCAGGTGACGATCGACTGCACCCGGCTCCGAGCACCCGACGGCAGCGCAAGCACCTCGTCGCCGGGCCGTACGCCACCCGACGCCACAGTACCCGAGAAGCCGCGGAAATCCATGCCGGGGCGGTTCACGTACTGCACCGGAAAACGGAAGTCGATGAGGTTCCGATCGGACGCAACGTGGACGTTGTCGAGGAAGTGGAGCAGCGTTTCGCCGCGGTACCACGGCATGGCCGTGCTCGGTTCGACAACGTTGTCGCCCCGAAGCGCAGACACAGGGACGAAGCGAAGGTCGCCGAGCTCGAGCTTCGCCGCAAACTGGCTGTACTCCTCCTTGATGCGCTCGAACACATCCTCCGAGTAGCCAACCAGATCCATCTTGTTGATCGCGACGACCACGTGCCGGATGCCCAGAAGTGAGGCAATGAAGCTATGGCGCCTCGTCTGTCGCATGACGCCGTTTCGCGCATCGATCAGGATGATGGCCACATCGCATGTGGACGCGCCCGTGGCCATATTGCGCGTGTACTGCTCGTGCCCCGGAGTGTCGGCAATGATGAACTTGCGCTTCACCGTAGAGAAGTAGCGGTAGGCGACGTCTATGGTGATGCCCTGTTCCCGTTCGGCCCGCAAACCGTCGGTGAGCAGGGACAAGTCCAACTCGCCGCGCGTGCCGCCTTTCCGCACGCTTTCCTTCTCTACTGCCGCGAGCTGATCCTCGTAAATCATGGCGGTGTCGAAGAGAAGCCTGCCGATGAGCGTGCTCTTCCCGTCGTCAACGCTGCCGCAGGTCAGGAAGCGCACCAGTTCCTTGCGCGCGTGCTGGTCGAGATAGGCCTCGATGTCCGCGCCAATGAGCTCGGACTCGGGAAGCATTAGAAGTAGCCCTCCCGCTTCTTCTGTTCCATCGATCCCGCCTCGTCGTAGTCGATCATGCGGCCCTGCCGCTCCGACGTCCTGGCAAGCAGCATTTCCTGGATGATCCCTTGCAGCGTCGTGGCGGTCGATTCAACGGCGCCGCTGAATGGATAGCAGCCCAAGGTTCTGAATCGAACCACGCGCATCCGTGGCGTCTCCCCGAGGCGGAGCGGGAGGCGCTCATCATCCACCATGATCAAATTGCCATCCCGCTCGACGATGGGCCGCGCCTTGGCGAAGTACAACGGAACCACCGGAATCCGCTCGAGGTGCACGTAGTGCCAGACGTCCAGCTCGGTCCAGTTGGACAGGGGGAACACGCGGATGCTCTCGCCCTTGCTGACCTTTCCGTTATAGAGGTTCCAGAGCTCGGGTCGCTGGTTCTTCGGATCCCATTGGTGGAATCGGTCGCGAAATGAGTAGACTCGCTCCTTGGCGCGCGACTTCTCCTCGTCGCGTCGCGCTCCTCCGAATGCTGCGTCGAAACCACCTGCCGTGAGCGCCTGCAGCAGCGCCTGTGTCTTCATGACGTCTGTCCAGGTCTTGCTGCCGACGGTGATGGGATCGAGCGCGCGGGCCGCAGGCGTCTCGTTGCTGTGCACGATCAGCTTGAGCCCATGCTCCTGACAGAAGCTGTCGCGGAACTGGATCATCTCCCGGAACTTCCACCGGGTGTCGATATGGAGCAGCGGAAAAGGCAGTTTGCCCGGGTGGAACGCCTTCATCGCGAGCCGCACCATGACGGACGAGTCCTTCCCGATCGAGTACAGCATGACCGGGTTCTCGAACTCGGCGGCCACCTCACGGATGATGTGAATGCTCTCGGCCTCGAGCTGCTGCAGGTGAGTCAAAGAATAGCGATTCATATCACTCGGCGATCACCGCGGGAGATAATCCCGCGTCTGCAGCCAGTCGATGATGGCTTCGCACGCGGAGTCGACGTCCACCAGCGTCGTATCGATGCTCACGGCCGGGGCCCCGGGCACCTCGTAGGGATCGGATATGCCGGTAAACTCGGGAAGAAGTCCGGCCCGCGCGCGAGCGTACAGACCTTTGCGGTCGCGCCGCTCGCACACGTCGAGCGGAGTAGCCACGTGCACGAGCGCGAACCCGCCGACGGCCTCAATCATCGCCTGCACCTGCTTACGAACATTATCGTATGGGGCGATGGGTGCACATACCGCCATTCCGCCATGTCGCGTGATCTCGGACGCGACCCAACCAATCCGACGAACGTTCAGGTTCCGGTGCTCGCGCGAGAACCCGAGCTCCGACGAAAGATGGCTTCGGACCTCGTCGCCGTCGAGCAGCGTCACCGGGCGGCCCGTCATCTCCATCAAGCGGTGCCGCAGCGCGCCGGCAATCGTTGATTTTCCGGATCCCGACAGTCCCGTGAAGAAGACGGTGAACCCGCGGCGCCGGCGAGTATCGTGGAGCGAGCGAAGCGCGGCGATCTCCTCGTTCGATAAGAGCCAGCGAGGCACCTCGAGGGACGCTGCTATACGCGAGAGGATCTGCCGTTCGGAGGGCGCCGGCTCGAAGCGGCCGCCGGGCGGCAGATCGGGATCCGAGACCACGCCACTCTCCACGTCCAACCCCCACGGCCGGAGCGGGAAGACCTCGATGTTCTGACCGGCAGCGATGGTAGCGATCAGGTCGTTGGCGGCTGGAGCGTCGCTGATATCGACGGTTACCGCACTGGCCCCGTAATTCCGAGCGACCACTGCCCGCAACGTGGCTGATTGCGCGGGACCGGTTGTCAATTGTATCGGAGTGATGACCAGAAGGGCACGGCCTGCGGGCAGGCGACCCGCGGACACCTCGAGCGCCCGCACACGCGCGATGAACGCCAGGTCATCCCGATCCGACGGATCGGCTGCGACGAGCAGAAGGATGCCTGCATTCAGTCGTGCGGCCAGGCCGATCAGTGCCTCCCGCAGGCCGGCGTGCAGCACGCGTCCAGGGTAGAAAGCCAGCAGCCGCGGCCGACCGAAGGCCTCGGCCCTCGCTGCCACGTCCGACGGAGAGAGCCGCAGCCGGCGAAAGCTGTGATGGACGGGCAGGGTGACGCCCTCCAGGGTGCCGGTCACGCGCCAGCTGCCGTTCTCGTTCCAGACGTCCGTCACTTGTAGCGCCGCCAGCAGCACGCCTTCCGAGTCCTTCAGCGCCAGGTGTCGGCCAGGCTGTAATTCCTGGGCGACTTCGTGGGCGAGCTCGAGGCCGGGAGAGTGCAGAAGCGTCCCCGATGCCTCGATCGGGCGCTCGCCTCGTGGCGCGTAGGTAACGCTGGGCCACAGCAGACCGGCCATGAGTGACTCGAGCTCCGCGAGCTGGGTGCCTGCCACGGTCCACGATGGCCACCCGGCCGAATGCGCCCGCAGCTCCGACGCTCTCGCGTCAGAGACGAGAAGACTGGCATTTCGCGGGGGCATTGGCGTCCGCACGGGATCAATGGTTCATTAGAAGGGGTACACGAGCGGGGCAAGAACGACGGCGATGATCCCGCACAGGATGTCGAGCGGCAGGCCGACGCGGAGGAAGTCGCTGAACCGGTAGCCTCCCGGCCCGTACACCATCAAGTGTGTCTGATAGCCCAGCGGCGTCGCAAACCCCGCGGACGCGCCAATGGCCACGGCCACCGCAAACGGCATGAAGTTGACGCCGAGATTGCCAGCCGCCGCGTAGGCAATCGGAAACGCGAGTGCCGCGGCGGCGTTATTGGTCACAAGCTCGGTGAACACCACCGTCATCGCGTAGACCGCCGCAAGGACGGCCCAGGGACCATACCCGCTCGACAGGCGGATGATCTGGTCCGCGACCGCGCTCGCCAACCCGGTGGTGGCGATCCCCTGGCCGATCACGATCGCCGCCGCGATCGAGACCACCACGGGCAGATCGACGCTTCGGCGTGCCTGGCCTGCGGAGATGCAGCCGGTCAGGCCCATGGCAGCGGCGGCCAGCAGCGCCGCGTGGAAGACGCTCACGTGAGTCTGCGACTCGAGGCCGGCGAGCAGCACCATGACGAGCACGATGGCGGCCGCCGTAATTGCCCTGTCATGGCGGACCGGCCGGGATTCATCGACAGCGGACACGAGCAGGAAGTCCCGGTTGTTGCGATGACGCGAGGCAAAGCCGGTGGCCGATTGGAGGAGGAGCGTGTCTCCTGTCCTGAGCACGATATCCCCGATCTTTCCCGCGAGGCGTTCACCATTCCGGTAGACGGCGATGACCGCTGCGTCGTAATGGCTGCGGAAACGGCCGTCGCGGATCGACTTACCGACCAGCGGATTGGTGTCGCTGACCACCGCTTCGACCAACAGGTGGTCGAATCGTGCGGCCGTAAGCTTCGAAACCTGGTCGGTCGCCGGCAACAGCCCGCGTATCCGCTGAAGATCGATCACGGACTCGACGACACCGACGAAGACCAATCGATCGTTGCCGCGGAGCACCTGGTCCGCGCCGACAGCCACCAGCGTTTCACCGTCGCGTTCAATGGCACTGAGGTAGGCACCCGGCAGGTGCCGCAGGCCGGCGGCCTCGATCGTCAGTCCGTCGACAATGCTGTCGGGCTGCACCCGCATTTCGACCGTGTACTGGCGAGCATCCCCGATGTCCTCGCGGAACGCGTGCCGGGCCGGCAGCAGGCGGGAGCCCAGCACGATGAACGCGATTCCCGCCAGGGCGCATGCGCCACCGACCGGCGTGATCGTGAACATCCCCATCAGCGGCATTCCCGGATCAGTCTTGCGAGCACTCACCATCAACCCATGGACGACCAGGTTCGTGCTCGTCCCGATGAGGGTGCACATGCCACCAAGAATGGCCACGTAGCTGAGCGGAATGAAGAGCTTCGATGGGCTGATGCCGATCTTCTTGCTCCAGTCGCTGACGACCGGGATGAACATCGCCACGACCGGCGTGTTGTTGATGAACGAGCTGATGAACGCCACGGGAATGCTCATCCGGATTTGAGCAGCGGCCATCGTGCGCGGTCGGCCGAGCAGCCGCTCCGTCAGCAGACGCATACCTCCAGTCTCGGTCAGGCCGGCCGCCACGACATAGAGAACAGCCACCGTCAGCACGCCCTCATTCCCAAACGATGCGGCCAGGTCTCTGACGGCGGGAAAGCGTGAGGACGTGAGGCTCAGCGAGACCAGCAACAGCGCGCCGCTCGTGAGAATGAGGTCTGCGCCGGCCACGCCCCGAGCGAGCGACCACAGCATCACTATCACGAGCCCGCAGGTAAGCCACGCCTCCCACGTCATGCGCCGTGAGCATCCCGACTGGCTGTCTGGTGTCGCGCGGTGAGGGATTCGTAGTGCTCTGCCGGGAGACCGATGCACCCGAAGCGGTCGGACCGTCGCGTACCCGAGCCGTGGAAATCCGACCCGCCAGTCACACCGAGACCAAGAGAGCGGGCGAGACCGAGATATCGACTCGTCAGTTCAGGGCTGTGGTCACTGTGGAAGCATTCGATGGCGGCAAGGCCCGCGTCCGCGAGCGGCCCAATCAGGTCGTCTCTGCCGGTCGGTCCGGGGTGCGCCAGCGAG
Organism: Vicinamibacteria bacterium; assembly: GCA_963739995.1. GTDB lineage: Bacteria > Acidobacteriota > Vicinamibacteria > Vicinamibacterales > JAENWD01 > CAVUCH01. Next base: position 128,332 of record CAVUCH010000015.1, read on the forward strand.
GCAAGACCGCCCGCCCGCATGATGATCGCGACCACGTCGGCCGGAGATGCCCCGCGTCGAGGCACGTAGGCGGGACGTCCCTCAGCGAGATACCGATCGAAGGCTTCCTGGCGACTGGTGACGTGCCCGGAGGCCACCAGCGCGTCAGCCACCACCGGACGCGAGATGACGTGCGATGCGGCCGCCCCCGACTGCAGAACGTCGAACTCGAGCGGCGCTCCTGCCGCGGTGAGCCTCTCGCACATGAGGCGCCCCCGGCGCTCGCGGTCCTGCCGGCTGTCCTCGAGAAATGCGAGCAGTTCCGGGGATGCCGGGTCGAAGAAGTAGCCCAACACGTGGACGTCTTTATGCCGGTCAACCGCGGTAATCTCGACGCCGGACACCAACGTAAGACCCGCAGCCGCGGCCAGGGGACCCACGCTCGACAGCGCAGCCACGGTGTCGTGGTCGGTCACGGCGAAAATGCTGATGCCGGCAGCCTGTACCTGATCGACGAGCTCTGCGGGGGTTGACAGACCATCGGACGCGGTGGTGTGGATGTGCAGATCGATGACCGGCATGGGTGGAGCGGGCTTTGTCGGTAGCCCATTCTACGCCAAGCCTCGATGGCTCGCATGGCCCGCAGGCGGCTCCAAAATCCGCAGGTCAGGCGTGGTCCCGTCGACCCAGCCGTACAAAAAAGAAGCCCGACCCTCTTTCGAAGATCGGGCGTATGAATACTTCCGGCAGGAGGCTCCGCTTCGCACTTAGCCGCACGTCCGTCCGCCGGCTAAGTGCGCATGGAAACGCGCCAGTGGGCGCGTTTCCCGCGGAGCGCTACTCTCCCGGGCGGCCGCGCGTTGGCCCTGGCAGGTCACTGCCGCGTACAAGAAGAAGCCCGCCAAGACGAACTTGGCGGGCTTTGAGATAATCCCGGCAGCGACCTACTCTCCCACGCACTTACGCACGCAGTACCATCGGCGGAAACAGGCTTAACTTCCGTGTTCGGAATGGGAACGGGTGTGACCCTGCTCCTATGACCACCGGGAAACTTGCGTCAGACTGAAGCGCAGGGCTGAAGCCCTGCCCCAACCGGATGTCAAAGACCAGAGCGGAGCCGAGACATACGCCCGGCTGCGCGCTATCGCCGGGCCCTCCTGGTGGGGAGGATCCGGCGTGACTGAATATCCTGCAACGATAGTTGTCCGACCACGCACCCGCAGGTGCACGCACATCTTCTCCGGTCTTTTGCTCCCGGAGAAAGAGGTTATTGGTCAAGCCGCACGGCTGATTAGTACCAGTTAGCTGAGCACATCGCTGCGCTTACACACCTGGCCTATCACCTGGTAGTCTACCAGGAGCCTTCAGAGGTCTTGCGACCTGGGAGATCTCATCTCGTGGAGGGTTTCATGCTTAGATGCTTTCAGCATTTCTCCCTTCCGCACGTAGCTACCGAGCACTGCCGCTGGCGCGACAACTCGTACACTAGAGGTGCGTCCAACCCGGTCCTCTCGTACTAAGGTCAGCCCCACTCAAATCTCCTGCGCCCATCACAGATAGAGACCGAACTGTCTCGCGACGTTCTAAACCCAGCTCACGTACCGCTTTAACCGGCGAACAGCCGGACCCTTGGAACCTGCTACAGCTCCAGGATGCGATGAGCCGACATCGAGGTGCCAAACCTGAGCGTCGATGTGGACTCTTGGCTCAGATCAGCCTGTTATCCCCGGCGTACCTTTTATCCGTTGAGCGATGGCCCTTCCATGCGGAACCACCGGATCACTAAGACCTGGTTTCCCACCTGCTCGACTTGTAGGTCTCGCAGTCAAGCTCGCTTGTGCCTTTGCACTCTACGGCTGATTTCCAAACAGCCTGAGCGAACCTTCGTACGCCTCCGTTACACTTTAGGAGGCGACCGCCCCAGTCAAACTACCCACCTAGCAATGTCCCGGACCTGGATGACAGGCCGCGGTTAGAACGCCGGAGCAGTAAGGGTGGTATCTCACCGTTGGCTCCCCCGAGACCGAGATCCCGGGTTCAAAGCCTCCCACCTATCCTGCGCATACTGCGCCAGCATTCACTACTAGGATGTAGTAAAGGTGCACGGGGTCTTTTCGTCTTGTGACGGGCAACCGGCGTCTTCACCGGTACCACAAATTCGCAGTGCCCCCCGTTGAGACAGCGCCCAGATCGTTACGCCATTCGTGCAGGTCGGAACTTACCCGACAAGGAATTTCGCTACCTTAGGACCGTTATAGTTACGGCCGCCGTTTACCGGGGCTTCAGTTCGAAGCGTCGCCTTGCGGCTAACCTCTCCCTTTAACCTTCCGGCACCGGGCAGGCGTCAGACCCTATACGTCGTGTTCGACTTCGCAGAGTCCTGTGTTTTTAGTAAACAGTCGCCTGGGCCTCTTTATTGCAACTCCCGCGCGCTCTGCCGGGCAAGCCGGCTCACGCGTACGGAGCACCCCTTCTCCCGAAGTTACGGGGCAATTTTGCCGAGTTCCTAAACGGGGGTTCTCACTTGCGCCTGAGGATTTTCTCCTCGCCTACCTGTGTCGGTTTGCGGTACGGGTACCCAGTTCTCTCCTTAGAGGCTTTTCTCGGCAGCGTGGCGTCAACGACTTTGCGACCTTGCGGTCTCGCTTCGGCACCTCAGGATTAACGACCCACCGGATTTGCCTGGCGGATCTCCCTACATGCCTCAACCTGGCGCCTTTCGGCCCTCTCCAGGCTCGCTTAGCCTCCTGCGTCCCCCCATCAGTGATAACGAGAACGAGGTAGTTCCGGAATATTGACCGGATGTCCATCCGCTACGCCTTTCGGCCTCACGTTAGGACCCGACTAACCCTGAGCGGACGAACCTTCCTCAGGAAACCTTAGGCTTACGGCGGGAAAGATTCTCACTTTCCTTATCGCTACTTATGCCGGCAGGGTCACTTCTCTCCGCTCCACCAGTCCTTTCGGTCTGACTTCACGGCAAAGAGAACGCTCCTCTACCATTGTGGACCCCCGCAGGGGTCCGTCCAATCTACGGCTTCGGGACCTGTGCTTGAGCCCCGTTGAATTGTCGGCCCAGAGCCGCTTGACCAGTGAGCTATTACGCTTTCTTTAAAGGATGGCTGCTTCTAAGCCAACCTCCTGGTTGTCTGAGCGTCTCCAGATCCTTTCCCACTTAGCACAGATTTAGGGACCTTAGCCGGTAGTCTGGGCTGTTTCCCTTTCGACGATGAAGCTTAGCCCCCACCGTCTCACTCCCGGGATACGTGTCGCTGGCATTCGCAGTTTGGTTGGATTCAGTAACCTGGTAAGGCCCCTAGTCCATCCAGCTCTCTACCACCAGCGCCGACCTCCCGAGGCTGCTCCTAAAAGCATTTCGAGGAGAACGGGCAATCACGAGGTTTGATTAGCCTTTCACCCCTACCCTCAGCTCATCCAAGCTGTTTTCAACCAACACTGGTTCGGGCCTCCACGCGGTGTTACCCGCGCTTCACCCTGGCCAAGGGTAGATCACCTCGCTTCGCGTCTAATCCCAGCGACTGAACGCCCATTTCGGACTCGCTTTCGCTGCGGCTCGCTTACGCTTAACCTTGCCACTGAGATTAACTAGCCGGCTCATTATGCAAAAGGCACGCGGTCAGGCATTCCCGGTCCGAAGACCAGGCATAGCCCTCCCACTGCTTGTAGGCACACGGTTTCAGGTACTCTTTCACTCCCCTCACAGGGGTGCTTTTCACCTTTCCCTCACGGTACTGGTTCACTATCGGTCGCCAGGGAGTATTTAGCCTTACGAGATGGTCCTCGTGGATTCCCGCGGGATTTCACGTGTCCCGCGGTACTCAGGAACCTGTCCAGCAAGCCAGCCGGTTGTCGCCTACGGGGCTGTCACCCTCTATGGCCGCCCGTTCCAGGGCGTTCGACTAACCAGCTGGTTTGTGACTTGCCGGCCTTGCGGCCCGACAGGCCCTACAACCCCACCGTGCATGCACGATGGTTTGGGCTGTTCCGCGTTCGCTCGCCGCTACTAGCGGAATCACTGTTGTTTTCTGTTCCTGCAGGTACTGAGATGGTTCACTTCCCTGCGTTGTCTTCCGCCGGCCTATGTATTCAGCCGGGGATCCTCCGGGATGAGCCAGAGGGGGTTGCCCCATTCGGGAATCTTCGGGTCGAAGCCTGTTTGCGGCTCACCG
>CAVUCH010000015.1:137500-139146 GCA_963739995.1 Vicinamibacteria bacterium
GGCTACTTGTACGAGCGGCACGCACTCCGGGTCGTCGAGGCGGAACTGCTGGTCTCCGGGCTGTCGCCACTCCACGACGGGCTGCGCGTCGGGCTGGTGACCGACCTGCACCACAGTGAATTCACATCTCAAGCCGATATCGCCACGGTAGTCGATCTTGCCATGGCGCAGCGGACCGATGTCATCGTGCTCGGCGGCGACTACGTCAGCTTCGCCGAGCGCCGCTACATGGAACCCTGCGCAGAGGCGCTCGCGCCGCTGCAGGCACCAGGCGGTGTCTTCGCCATCCTGGGCAACCATGATGACGACCGGTACATGCCTGCCGCACTCGAGAATCGCGGCTTCACCGTATTGAAGGACCGACGCGCGACTCGCAGCCTCAAAGGCGCCACCCTGGAATTCGCTGGCGTCAGGTACAAGACGAGAGCCCCGGCAGACGTCGCTCGCGTGGTCGGCACGTCCGGAGGCACCACGATTCTGCTCGCGCATGATCCGCGTGTTCTCAATTTAGCCGCTGAACTGGCCGTACCGGTCGTGCTGTCGGGCCATACTCATGGGGGCCAAATCGTCCTTCCGTTCATTGGAGCACCTGCGGGCCGCAAGTTTCCTGTGCTGGCGGGTTCTGCCGTCCGCGGTCGCACCAGCATTTTCGTGAGCCGAGGCGTTGGCACCGTGTACCTGCCGGTACGCGTGAATTGTCCGCCGGAGGTGGCGGTTCTCACCCTCCGCAGGGTGGCAGGGCCGAGCGCTTGAGACTAATCCTGCGGGTCACGTCGAACGACAATCAGATAAGCCGATCCTCGCGTCCGAATCGTGCGCAGCTGGTTGTCGTGTCACGCATGAGGTGATGTAAAATTTTGCTCTCGACCGCGCCGTCCGGGAACTGACCATGCTGGTCCGCCAACAGACCTTCCACGCCGCACAGGAGAAGATCCAGCGCCTTGAGCGAGAGCTGGAGCAGGCACGTGTGTCTCTGGCCCGGTACAAAGACCAGGAACGGGAGCTTGTTGAAGCCGTTGTTGCGGCGCGCGTCGAGGCGCGTGAGGTGCGGAGCCGTGCTGAGATCGAGGCCAGTTCGGTACTCGGAGGCGCTCGCGACGAGGCGGCGAAGATCAACGCAGAGGCGCGCGCCCAACTGGCCGCGGCCCAGGCCGAGATCGCCCGACTGCGCAACGTGCAGCATGAGTTGAGCAATTCGCTCGACGAGAGTCTGACGGCGCTCAAAGGTGTCCTGCCCTCCGCTGCCAGTCCCCTGCCGGACCGAGAGGCGGCTCCACGAGTCGCGGGCCCGCCGGCACCGGAGATCCTGGGGGTGTTCTCAACAACCGCACGCCTCAGCACCACCACGGACGCCCGACAGGATTGGCAAGCGGGAGGCGCGCCCGTTTTCTCAGCCGCTGGCCATGAGGCCTCTCCGAGTCGCCGGATGCCCGTCGACCGGGCCGTGGCCCAGCGCGACGGCCCGCCCCGGCTCGGGCCCTCGGGCAGCCGCGACGTTCTGGCGTTCTGGACCAGCCGGAAAACGCTTCTGCGTGTCGCGGGCGCGGCGCTGGCGCTCGTGTGTCTCGCGTTGGCGGCGGGCGGCGCCCGGTGGTGGCGAGGTTCCGCCACGGACGCGGACGCGATGGCGAATGAGCCCGGCGTCG
>CAVUCH010000016.1:0-40238 GCA_963739995.1 Vicinamibacteria bacterium
GGCGACAACCTCAGGCGGCAGCGCCACGACGATGTCCGACACGCGCGGATGTGAGACGAATGCGGCGATGCTGCGCTCGAGGATCGTACGTCCGGCCAACTCGAGGAACTGTTTCGGCGTGCCGGCCCCGAGCCTGCGGCCCCGACCTCCAGCGGCGATGATCGCGACCACGCGAATTGAAGGACCTGTGTCGTTCACCAGTCACTACTCGCGTCGACCGCTCGGCTCACGGCCAGCCGTCTGCTGAAAAGCCGAGCGCGTCGATGAACAACGCGTGGGGACGACATCGAATTATACGATGCGGCGGGAGGTCTCCGCGCCCCCGCAATACGCGAGCGTGCGCGCGGAGGAGACCTCGAGCACCTGTTCGACGCGCTCGAGCGGCACCTCGGCGGGTGCAAACGCGATCATCAGCGCACGCGCGACGCCGTCGGTGACCATGGTCCGTGCCGAGTCGGAGGACGGGTTGCCGAACGGCCCGCACGCATCCGCCAGCGCGATGCAACCGGCCACGTGGACCTGGTCCTTGCGGATTCCCGGGTACGACTCACTCGCTGCTCCGAGCCGCAGGGTCACGTCACCCTCGATGCGATCGAGGTCGTAGAGCCCATACGGTAACTGGAACTCGAGCGAGCACCAGTTGCAGATGTCCACCAGGCTGTTGATGCGGGGGAGCGCCTCGCCCTTCCGCACGCGGCGGAGCAGGGCCTCCGATGAGGGGCGGCGCTTCGTCGGGTCGAGACCGGTGCGCCTGTACATCTTACGTACGGCGGCGCTCTCTTCCGGCGGGCGCACGCGGACGGCGGCCTCCGCCGCTGCCAGCGGCGCATCCATGCGCGCGTCCCGGGCCACAACGGTGAGCCCGTCGAATGTCAGCGCGCCCAGCCGGACGATTGGCTGGAGGTCAGCGGCAACGGAGAGCTCCACGGTGCGTGATTGTACTCGTGCACCCTTCGTTGCGGCCTTGCACACGGCCCGCGAGGAACGTCGCGGCACGAACAACCACGTCAGCGCCAGCTGCACGATAATGCCCGGCTTTGCACTCTGCACGATCCGGGAGAGCTGCCGGGCGGAGAGCGTAAAGTGTGCAGCGCCGGGATCCGATACCGCCTGTAGTCCCAGGCCGGAGTCATCGGCCGGAATCACAACACCGCTGGTCGTCGCCCTGACGGGTGGGCGACCGATACTCAGGGCCGCGGCCTCCCCGCCGTCCCGCACCAGGAGCCGACCATGAACATGGGTCAGTCGATTGCCATCAAGGGCGAGTTGAGCGGGGCGGAAGACCTGACGCTCGAGGGCCAGGTCGAGGGCAAAATCAACCTGCCGGACAACGTCCTCACCATCGGCACGAGCGCACGTATCAACGCCGAGGTCGTGGCCAAATCGATCGTGGTGCTTGGCCAGCTTGTCGGCAACGTGACCGTCAAGGAGAAGTTCGACCTGAAAGCGGGCGGGTCGATGCAGGGCAACCTGAAGGCGCCCCGTATCGCGATGGCGGACGGCGCGATTTTCGGAGGAAAGGTCGAGATGCCAGGGGCGAAGACCGTCCCGGTCCCGGCCACTCCGGCGTCGACGCCCCCAGCGGAGAAGCTCGAACCGGTTGGCGTGTAAGACAGCTCTGGCACCCGTTCGTGGGTGCGGCCGTCGGAGTTCTAGACGGGGGTCCGGAGCTCCGACGGCCACGTGTCCACTATCCCCCTGACCCGCTCGGCGAGCGCGCGGGCCTCGCCTACGGGGAGGCCTGCGGTTTCGATAGGCGCGTGCACCTGCAGCAGCACATGGCCGGGACAGGTCATGAGGCGCCCCTTTTTCATCACGAACCGGCTCCCGTCGACCGAGATCGGCACGATGGGCAGTCCCGCCTCCACAGCCAGAAGGAAGGGACCACCCTTGAACGGCGCCACGCGGCCGTCCACGCTGCGCGTGCCCTCAGGAAAAATCAGGAGCGAGAGTCCCTTCCCGACCAGCGCCTTCCACTTCCGAAGGATGCCTGCGCGGTCCGGGCGCCTGCGGTCCACGAGCAGGTGTCCGCTCCGGCGCAGGTGCCAGCCCAGGAACGGGACCCGGCCGATCGACGCCTTCGCGATGATCCGTAGCTGCCACGGCAGTGTCGCGAAAAGCACCGGGATGTCGTAGATGCTCTGGTGGTTCGCCACGAAGATGTAGGTGCGTCCGCGTTCCAGACGTTCAAGGCCGGCAGCATGCACGGTCACGCCCGTCGTCGCGAGGATCAACCACGACCAGGCCCGGGCACATCCGTGCGCGAAGTACCCGCGGCCATCGAACAGGCTCGACACCAGCGACGCCGTGCCCAGGACGATGGTGTAGACGGAGATCGCGGGAATCAGGAAGACGACGGTGCGCCACCAGTGGAACGGGGGGACCCGCACCTACTGGCCGCCTCCGGTTCCCGACGTCGGCACCACGCCTCCGGCCGCGGGAGCGGCTGACGGCGCAGGCGGTGCTGGCGCGACGACCGGGGCTACGGCGCCATTCGCAATGGCGGCGGGAGGGCCGCCGGCAGCCACGGCGCCAGCCGGAGGCACCGGCACGGGCCGGGGACGGCGCGGCGGCGCGCCCTGCTCATCCCGATCGCCTGCCTGTGCCGCTGCTTGCGCCGCGGCCAGGTTCGGGTCGATGAAGCGCCCGAAGATCATCTTCCCGGCCGTGGTCTGCAGAACGCTCGTGACGACCACGTCGATGGTCTTGCTGATCATCTTCCGCGCGTTGTCGACGACCACCATGGTCCCGTCATCCAGGTAGGCCACGCCCTGGTTGTACTCCTTGCCTTCCTTGAGGATGAAGACCTTCATGATCTCACCGGGCAGCACGACGGGCTTGAGGGAATTGGCGAGCTCGTTGATGTTCAGCACGTCCACACCGCGCAGCTGCGCGACCTTGTTCAGGTTGAAATCGTTAGTGACGATCTTCCCTTGAAGCGTGCGCGCGAGCTCAATCAGCTTCAGATCGACCTCTCGCACCTCCGGGTAATCAAGATCGGAGATCATCACTTCGATGCCCGACATCTTCTGGATCTTCTGCAGGATGTCGAGGCCCCGGCGCCCGCGGTTCCGCTTGAGCGAGTCGGCCGAGTCGGCCACCAGCTGCAGCTCCTTCAGGACGAACTGCGGGATGAGCAGCGTGCCGTCGAGGAACCCGGTCTCGCAGACATCGGCGATCCGGCCGTCGATGATGACGCTCGTGTCGAGGATCTTGTACCGGCGCTGCGGACCGGCCGCGCGGAAGAGCGTGACCAGCCGTGCCGGCTCGAGCCACTCACCCCTGCGCCCGCCAATCAGCACACCGAGGTACGTCAGCGCCAGCACCGCCAGTGCATGCAGGAAGGCGATGCGCGGCTCGGCCGGGTTGGTCCAGAAGAGTGCGGCGACCAGCATCCGCGCCAGTGCGAGCCCGAGCGCCGCTCCGAGCACCGCGCCGAGCATGTGCGTGACCGACAGGTCGCGCATCCGCCATTCGAAGGCCACGACCAGCGCGCCCAGCAGCAGGCCGAAGCCCGCGTTGAAGACGACCGGTGCGTCGAGCGGTTGAAGGAAGATCGCCGCGCCCGTCACCGCCGCGAGGAAGAGCACGCGCGCGAGAAGAAACCAGGCCATAGGATGACTCCCCAACGTATGACCGGCGCCCGCCGCCGACCGAGGCGGCGACGGGGCCGAAAGACCTGCGATTAGAGAATGAGTGCATCGAGCGCTTCACCTAGAGTGCTGACCGGTACCAGCTCACAACCACCGGTGACGAGTGTACGATCTGCGGGATCGAGATTCGCGCGCGGCAGCACGCAGCGCTTGAACCCGAGCTGCGCCGCCTCGCGCACGCGCAACGGGGCCTGTGACGCGCCACGCACCTCGCCGGCCAGACCAATCTCGCCGAACACTGCAGTGTCGGCCGAGACGGGACGGTTACGCAGGCTCGAGGCGACGGCGGCGGCGATGCTCAGGTCACTCGCCGGTTCTTCGACTGTCATGCCGCCCGCGATGTTCACGAACACGTCCTCGCCCATCAGGTGGAGGCCGACACGCTTCTCCAGCACCGCGAGCAGCAGCGCCAGTCGTCCGGGGTCGATGCCGCTCGTCATGCGGCGGGCGTTGCCGAACGTGCTGCTGCTGACGAGCGCCTGCACCTCCACGAGCAAGGGCCGCGATCCTTCCATGCAGCAGAGAACCGCGGAACCCGGGGTGCCGGCCGGCCGCTCCGCAAGGAACAGTTGAGACGGATTTGGCACGGCTCGCAGGCCGCTGCCCGTCATCTCGAACACCCCCAGCTCGCTCGCCGCGCCGAACCGGTTCTTCACCGCGCGCACCACACGGTGGGCGTGATGCCGCTCACCTTCGAAGTACAACACGGTATCCACCACGTGCTCAAGCGCCTTCGGGCCGGCCAGACTGCCGTCCTTCGTGACGTGCCCCACGAGAAAGATGGGCACATTGTGCCCCTTCGCCGCAAAGAGGAGCTGGGTGGCCGCCTCACGCACCTGCCCGATGCTGCCCGGCGCGGATTGCAGCTTCAGCGAGAACACCGTCTGGATGGAGTCGACGACGACGAGCGCCGGCTTGAGGCGCGCCGCCTCACCCAGAATCTTCTCCAGACAGGTTTCCGCGAGCAGGTACAAAGGGGCGCGACCGACGCCGAGCCGTTCGCCCCGGGACTTGACCTGGTGCTCTGATTCCTCGCCCGAGCTATAGAGCACCGCGCCGATGTCGCGCGCCACGTTTGCGGCTGCCTGGAGCAGGAGCGTGGACTTGCCGATCCCGGGCTCGCCGCCAAGCAGCACCAGCGAGCCGGGCACAATCCCGCCGCCCAGTACCCGATCGAGCTCTCCTATCCCGGTCCCGAGCCGTGCCGTGTCGGAGTACTGGACGTCGGCATACAGCTGCGCTCCGGAAGACCCGCCGGGCAGCGTATACCGGTGGCCGTCGGCGCTGCCCAGACCGGTCGCGGGCGCGTCTGGCACCCGTTCTTCCACCAGCGAGTTCCACGCGCCGCATTCGGCGCAGCGCCCCATCCACTTCGGGGACTGCCCGCCGCACTCCTGGCACACGAACAGGGCCTTCGGGGGTTTCATGCGCGGACGGGCCGTGCCGTGGCTCCGGATGTCGGGGTCAGAATGCCTCAGGCGGATTATATATGCGCTCGATCCTCGTGCCGATGCGGCAGAGTGCCTCCCACGGTATGGTGCCGATCGTGGCGGCCATCTCACGCACGTCGATGACCTCACCTCCCTGCCGGCCGAGAAGGACGACCTCATCGCCCGGCGCACAGGGCACGTCGGTCACATCGATGGTGATCATGTCCATGCTGACGGAGCCGACGATTGGCGCCCGCCGTCCGCCCACGAGCACGTGACCGCGCCCCGCGAGCCGTAGATCGAGTCCGTCCGCATATCCGGCGGGGACCACCGCGATCCGTCGCGGCAACTCGGGCGTGTAGCGCGCGCCATATCCCACCGATTCGCCCGCCCGCAGCCCCTTGATCGACACGACACGGCTCACCAGCCGCATCGCCGCGCGTAGCGGCACGGTCGTCGCGAGCGGTGGCGGCGGCACACCGTAGAGCAGCAGCCCCGGGCGAACGGCGTCGAACCAGACGCGTGAATCGCGCAGTATGGCGGCGCTGTTGGCGGCGTGGCGCGCCACGCGCGGCACGCCCATGTCGGCGAGCGTCACCAGCGCGCCGTCGAATGCCGCGCGCTGCCGCTCCATGAGCGGGTGCTCGGGATCCTCCGCCGTCGCAAAGTGCGTGTAGACCGCGGCGAGCTCAAGGTGCGGGCTGGCCAGCAGTTCTGGCAGCGTCTGTCGCAGGCTGTCGTGACGGAACCCGAGGCGGTGCATGCCCGTGTCGATCTTCAGGTGGTAGCGGATCCGTGTCGCACGGCGGGCGGCCTCCGCTTCGACGGCGCGGGCGGCCGTCGGTGTCGAGATCGTCGGCACCAAATCGTGCTCGAAGAGCCCGCCGAGATCGCTGACGCTCATGGCGCCGAACACAAGGATGCGGGCGCGCACCCCTGCCGTCCGGAGCGCGACCGCCTCCTCGATGTCGGCGCACGCCAGCATCTCCGCTCCCGCACGCTCGAGCGCCAGCGCCACCGGCCCGGCGCCGTGGCCGTACGCGTTCGCCTTGACCACCGCAATCACCGAGGGGGGCGAGCCGCCCGGTGACTCGGCTGCCAGAAAGGCGGTGATGGCCCGGTAATTGGACGCGATCGCGTCGAGGTCGATGTGAGCGAGGGTGGAACGGAGCACGTCGCCGATCAGCTCTCCCCGTTGTGCCGGTAGCCGCCCGCAAGGTCCTCGAACCGGGTGTGCTGCTTGAGAAACGCCAGCTCGATGCTGCCGGTCGGGCCGTTACGCTGCTTGGCGATGATCAGCTCCGCCTTTCCCTGGTCTTCAGGCTTCGCATCCGGGTACATGTCGGCGCGGAAGAGCATCAGGACCACGTCGGCGTCCTGCTCGAGGGCTCCCGACTCACGCAGGTCGGAGAGCAGCGGGCGATGGTCCGATCGCGCCTCAGGCGCGCGGCTCAACTGCGACAGGGCGACCACCGGCACGCCCAGCTCCTTGGCCAGCCCTTTCAGCCCGCGCGAGATCGCGGCGAGCTCCAGCGTGCGATTCTCGAAGCGTCCACGACCGGTCATCAGCTGCAGGTAGTCGACAATCAGCAGGCCGAGACCGTGCTCCGCCGCCAGACGCCGCGCCTTCGCGCGCATCTCGAGAACGCCCACGCCTGGCGTGTCGTCGATGAACAGCTGCGCTTCCCCGAGCACGCCGATCGCTTGCGACAGCCCCTGGTATTCGCGCGGCCCGATCGCGCCGGACATCAGGCGATGCGCGTCGATGCGCGCCACCGACGTGAGCAGCCGGATGAACAGCTGCTCGCGTGACATCTCGAGGCTGAAGAAGCCGACGGTCGTGCCTTCCTTGAGGGACGCGTGCTCCGCGATGTTCATCACGAGGCTGGTCTTGCCCATCGACGGGCGTGCCGCAATGATGATGAGATCGCCCGCCTGCAAGCCGCGCGTCATACGATCGAGATCCGAGAAGCCGGTGGGCACGCCCGTGATGAGCTTCTTCTGCTCGAACAGCAGCTCGATTTTCGGCATGCTCTCGGCAACGATCTCGTGCATCGAGAGGAAACCGGCCCGCGCCCGGTTTTCGGCGATCGCGAAAATCGCCTGTTCCGCTTCGTCGAGGATGATGTTCGGATCGTCCTCCGCCTCGTACGCCCGTGCGCTGATGCGCTGCGACGCAAGGATGAGCGCTCGCAGTGCGGATTTCTCCTTGACGATGCGGGCGTAGTGCTCGACGTTGGTGGACCGCGGAACGCCGTCGACGAGCGACGTGAGGTACGCCAGGCCGCCGATCTCGTCGATTTCGCCGGCACGCGTGAGCTCCTCCTTCAGCGTGACGAGGTCGATTGCATCGGCGTGCTCCGAGAGATGCTCCATTTTCTCGAAGATGCGCCGGTGCGCGTCCCGATAAAAGTCGCGCGACGTGATCACCTCGGCGGCGTAATTGAACGCCTCGTTGTGGATCAGGATCGCGCCGAGCACCGACTTCTCGGCGTCCAGATTGTGCGGCAGCGTACGTTCGGAAACAGCGACGTCTGGCATCGTGAGGCACGCGGACAGCTGACGGTGTCGGGAACGACTGACGAGTGAAAGGGGATCCCGCGCTCGACACGGCGGCGCTCGCACGCGGGGAGAGCAGTGTAGCAAAAGAAAAGGCCGGATGATCATCCGGCCTTCGTTGATCGTCAACCGTCAACCGTCGACCGTCGACGTTCGACCGGCAAAATTTACCCGTTCCCTACCCTTCCTTCGCGACGACGACCTTCACGTTCGCCGTCACCTCGCGGTGCAGCCGCACCGGCACCTGGAACTCGCCCAACTGCTTGATCGGGTCGGCGAGCTGGATCTTGCGGCGCTCGATGTCGAACCCCTGGGCGGCGAGGCTCTCGGCGATGTCGGCGCTCGTCACGGAGCCGTAAAGGGCTTCGGTCCCGCCCACGCGGCGTGCGATCACGATCTCGACGCCGGCGAGGCGTGCTGCGATCCCTTCCGCGCCCTGACGCTCCTCGGCTTCGCGCATGTCCGCAACCTTGCGCTCGCGGTCGATCTGTTTGCGGTTGCCGTCGGTCACGGTCAGGGCGAGCTTGCGCGGCAGCAGGTAGTTGCGCGCGTAGCCGCTCGCCACCTTCACCACATCGCCGCGCTGGCCGAGGTTCTCGACGTGCTCTCGAAGAATTACTTCCATGGCTGTCCCCTTCGCGTTCGCGCGTGCGGGCCGCGCCGACGCGGCGCGCCCGGGCCGCACGGACGTCAGTCGGTCACGTACGGCAGCAGCGCGATGACGCGCGCCCGCATGATGGCCGTGCGCAGCTTGCGCTGGTGCATCGCGCACGTGCCCGAAATCCGCCGCGGCAGGATCTTGCCGCGTTCCGGGACGAACGGCTGCAGCAGCTTCACGTCCTTGTAGTTGATGTCGTCGATCTTGTCCGCGCAGAACTTGCAGACCTTGCGCCGGCGGAACAGCCCGCCCCGGCGCTGGGCCTGCGCCGCCTTGTCGCCGGTAGCCGCGTTCGCGCCGCGCGCGCCGGACCGGCCCCGGCCTCCGCCACCTCCGGATCGCTTTTGCATCGCCATGGTTACACCCCCGCCTCGTCGAACCCGCCATCGTCACGATCATCGCTGTCGCGGCGCTTCTCGCCTTCCTGCACTTCAGGCGGCAGCCCGCGGGCAATGCGCCGCCGGTGCTGCTGCGACGTGCGGCGCGTGCGCGTGCGGGTCACGACCCGCTCCTCCTCGTCCACCCGCACCACGATGTGGCGGATGACGCTGTCGGTGACGACCTTCAGCCGGCGATCGATTTCCTTCATCAGCTCGCCGGTGCCGTTGATCACCTCGAGGACGTAGGTCCCCTCCTTGTGGTGGCCAATCTCGTACGCCAGCTTGCGCCGGCCCCAGTTGTCGGTCTTCTCGATCTCGGCGCCGAAGCGCGTGACGATCGCCTGCACCTGATCGTGCACGGCGGTCACCTGCTCGTCGCTCAACTCCGGTGAGACGACGTAGACGAGCTCGTACTTGCGTGTGCTCATAAACACTCCTTCTGGACGTCGATGATGGCGGGACGTTGCGCCCCGCCAACGGCCCCTGCACCGGTCGGATCCGGCGCGTGCACCGCGATTCGCACGCAGTGCCCGAGGGGGCAAGGAGTCAGTCGGTCGCGGCGCCACACGCGCCGCGCGCTGTTCACTGTTGACTGTCCTTCTCGCGCTGTGTGCTGTCTTCCGATCCTTCGCTCTCCTCCGGGCGCTCGTCCGCCGCCTGCGGGGCATTGAACCGGTTCATCACCGGCCCGATCCCTTCGGCGACGAACATGACCACCGCGTCCGCTGCCGCCGCGATGGCGTCCTCGATCACCTGCCGCTCGTCTTCCGCGAACGTCGCGAGCACGTGATCGGCCAGGTCCCGTCTCGCATCACCGCGGCCCACCCCCACCCGCAGCCGCGCGAAGGCATCGGTGCCGAGGTGCTGCCTGATCGACTTGAACCCGTTGTGTCCGCCGGCCGATCCACGGGCCCGCGCCCGCAAACGCCCGAGGGGCAGGTTCACATCGTCGGCGACGACGAGCAGGTCGCCGATCTCCACCTTGTAATAGCGCGCCAGTGCGCCGACCGCCCCGCCGCTGAGATTCATCATCGTCAGCGGCTTGACGAGCAGCACCGGCTCGGCCCCGAGCCGGAGTCGCGCAACGAGGGCCTCGGCCGGCGCCGACTCGAACGCCACGCCCTCGCGCCGCGCCACTTCGTTGATCACCCGGAAGCCCACGTTGTGCCGCGTGTCGCGGTAGCGTGCGCCCGTGTTCCCGAGGCCGGCAACGAGCTTCAGGCCTTCTCCTCGTCCTTGTCAGGCTTGCCCTTCTTCGCCACCTCGGGCTCGGCCGGCGTCGTCGCGATGGCCGCCTCAGCCGCGGGTTCCTCCGCCACACGCAGCGGGATGACATGGACGAGCAGCGTGTCGAGATCGCTGACGGGTGTCCACTTGACGTCCTTCACCACGTCGCGCACGCGCACGCCCTCGTTCAGCATCAACTCGCTGACGTCGATCACGATGTGCTCGGGAATATCGCCCGGCAGGCACTCGATCGACACCTCGCGCGTCACGAAGTCGAGAACGCCGCCCTGCTGCTTCACGCCCTTCGGCTCACCCTCGAGCACGACGCTGACGTCGACCGTGAGCGCCTTGTCCATGGCGACGCGATAGAAGTCGGCGTGCAGGAAGTGCCGCGTGATCGGATCGAGCTGGTACTCCTTCACGAGCACGCGGGAGTCTGCCTCGCCCTCGACCGCGAGCGTAATCAGGCTGTTCGCACCCGACTCGCTGTGGAGGATCTTCGAGAGCGCCTTCGGCTCGACCGTGACCGGCATCGGATCCCCGGCCCCGTACACGACGGCCGGCAGCCGGCCCGCCGCGCGATGCCGGCGCGCCTCGTTCTTCCCCTTGTCGCCCCGCTTGACTGCCTGCAGTGTTGCGTCCATCTCAGTTCTCAGTTTTTCAGTGATCAGTCTTCAGTGATCAGTTTTTTAGTGATCGGTACTCAATTACGGTCGACCGTCGGGCTGAACCGGCCCGATTGCTGCGGACTGCCCCGAGCAGTGGCGCATCCGCTCAGCCGGCCACGAGACGCCACCCGCCGTCAGTCCTACACGAACAGCGACGAGACCGAGGTCTCCTCGTGGATGCTGCGGATGGCCTGCCCGAGCAGGCGCGCCACCGACAGCACCTTGATCTTCGCGCACCGCTCGCGTTCCGGCGTCAGCGGGATCGTGTTGGTCACGATCAGCTCGTCCAGCGGTGATTCCTCGATCCGCTTGATCGCCGGTCCCGAGAGCACGCCATGCACGGCACAGGCGAGCACGCGGGCGGCGCCGTTTGCCTTCAGCGCGTGAGCCGCCTTCTGGATAGTACCCGCGGTGTCGATGATGTCGTCCTGGATGATGCACGTCCGGCCCTCGACGTCGCCGATCACGTTCATCACCTCCGCCGATCCGTCCTCGGTGCGGCGCTTGTCGATTACTGCGAGTTCGGCCCCGAGCCGCTTCGCGTATGCGCGCGCGCGCTCGGCGCCGCCCGCATCCGGCGACACGATCGTCAGGTCCGGGTACCCTCGCCTCGAGAGATACTCGATGATCACCGGCGCCGCGAACAGGTGATCCACCGGGATATCGAAGAACGCCTGGATCTGCGCCTTGTGCAGATCCATCGTGAGCACCCGGTTGGTGCCCGCCGCGCTGAGCACGTTCGCCACCAGCTTGGCGGAGATCGGCACGCGCGGCTTGTCCTTGCGGTCCTGCCGTGCGTACCCGTAATACGGGATCACCGCCGTGATGCGCGCTGCCGACGAGCGGCGGAACGCATCGATCATGATCATCAGCTCGACGAGGTGTTCGTCGACCGGCGCCGACGTCGGCTGCACGATATACACGTCGGTGCCGCGGATGTTCTCGTCGATCTGGAACGAAACCTCGGTGTCGGGGAAGCGCCGAAGTCGCGCCTGCCCGACGGCAATCCCGAGGTAATCAGCGATCTCACGAGCCAGCAGAGGGTGCGCGCTGCCCGAAAACACCTTCAACTGGCCAAAACCCGTCGGCATCAAGCAGTCACCCATGCGTCGTGCAACCGCTCATCTGCCCCGGCGCCACCCGGCCACCAGATACCATCCGGCAGAACGCGCTTCCCGCGCTGCTGCCCTGGACCTGTCCCGTCCGCGGGTCTTCACGAGGAAACCGGGATTCATCGGTGACCTTCTCGGGGGAAGCTGACCGGCAGGACGGCCCAACCACGTCGCGTGAAACCTGAAGTTTATACGATCGGCTGCGAGGCGGGCAAGCGACATGCGCCCCGCGCGGCAACCCCGGCGGAGGCGGATGTGGGCATCCCGGCTACCGCATCCGGGCGCGGTACCTGCCCCGTCCGATGAACCGCGTCACGATCACTCGCCACGGCCGCCCATCGGCAGCGCCGGTGCCACCCCGGGGAGGACGCGAGAGCCCAGCCGCAGCCGCGCGCGCGTCGTCGACAGTGGGAAAGAGGCCGAATACGGCCGATCCGCTGCCGCACATCAGGGCGACTTCTGCCCGGTTGCGCAACAGCGCGCGGCGGATCGCAAGCAGCTCCGGATGGTGGCGCATCACAGGCCCCTCCAGGTCGTTCGCGATCGCCAGCGGTCCCGGATACCATGGCACCGCGAGCGCCTGCACGTTGTCCCCCGGCTGCCGGGGCGCCGCCGCGTACCAACGGTACGCGTCCGCCGTCGACACGCCGACCGCGGGCTTCACCACGATCACACCCATCGAGGGGACGTCCGGCAGCGGGTAGAGCATCTCGCCGCGGCCGAGACCGAGGGCCGTGCCGCCCATGAGAAAGTACGGCACGTCGGCGCCAAGCGAGGCGGCAAGACGCGCGAGGTCCCCGGCATCGAAGCGCGCCCGCCAGAGTTCGTTGAGGGCGGCCAGCGCTGCGGCGGCATCGCTGCTCCCGCCGCCGAGTCCTGCCTGCGACGGGATGCGCTTGTCGATCGTCACCTGAACCCCGCGCACCTCATCCGCGCGGCCGCTGGCCGACCAGAGGGCCTGCGCCGCGCGCCACACGAGGTTGCTGGCGTCCGTCGGCATGTCGGCGGCGGCGCTCTCGATTACGAAGGCACCGCGCGTTCGGCGGAACACGAGGCGGTCGTGCAATGCGAGCGACTGGAACAGGGTGCGCAGGTCGTGGTCGCCGTCCTCACGACGGCCGACGATCCGCAGATCGAGGTTCACCTTCGCGTGGGCGCGAGCGACCAGTGGGATCACGACTCGGACCGATCGCGCAATGGACCCGATTGGCGAAGCTCGTCGAGCGAAATGGACACGGCATCCGCCGGTACAGACACCGTGAAAGCCTCATCCGGTACTTCGGCGTCCACCTCGACCTGCGACAACCGCAGCATGAGGTCGAACGTCGGGATCGTGCTTGCGTTGGGGCTGCTGAGCCGCACATACGCCGGCTGTGAGGCTTCCCCTGGGCCAAGCTCCACGTCGAGGGCCGCTCCGCGCACTGCCGCGAGACGCCAGCGGTCGCGCACGCGCTGCAGGTAGGCGGTGCTCCGATCGCCGGCGCGGGCGAGCACCCAATCCTCGCCGATCGCACGGACGTCGCGTGCGTCGACGTCTTCGACCGGACATCCCGCCAGCAGGCGGCGCAGTGCGGCAGGCGTCACGCGGATCCCGGCCAACGCTTCGAGGATCGCCGCCGGCGGCTCGCCCCTGAGCACGCGATCGTCGCGGGGGAGCAGCAGTGTGGTGGCCTCGCCGGCGGACGCAAGAATGAACACGGGCGGGCCGAACGGAGCCATCGCCTCGAGCCGGATCCCGTCGGGCGCGGCCAGCCCCGCAATGAGCCGCACGCGGATGCGCTGTCCGGCCGCCCGTCCCGACAGGCCGATTTCGGCGGTGAGGGTACGCAACCCCGCACAGTGGCCAAGCGCCTCCGCAAGAATGGACGTCGCGTCCGCCACCGGTGTGCCGGTGCCCGTTGGCAACCGCAAGCGCTTTGGAGCACAACCCGCGACGACAACCGCAAGCAGGATCGAGACTGTGGTGATCGTCGGGACCACACGGGCCGCGCCAAACCCTCCGGCAGGGCGCGTCAGGAGCAGTGTTTGATGTGGGGCCGGGCTTTCCAAGCCGGTCACCGCGAAGCCTGCTCCTTGGCTTGCGCGATCTTCGACGCTATGCCGGTCTCGTCAATCGCCTCGCGGTCCCCCGCGAGCGCGCGCTGCCACGCGCCGATGGCGTCGGCGTGCCGGCCGAGTGCGGCAAGCGCATCGCCGAGATGATCCTGCACGACGGAGTTCGACGGCAGCTGCGAGGCGGCCTCGGCCAGATGAGTCCGGGCGTCGTCGTAGCGGTGCAGCTTGAAATAGGCCCAACCCAGACTGTCGAGATACGAACCGTTCCCCGGATCGATCGCCAGCGCCCGTTGGATGAGGTCCACGGCCTCATCGAGCCGCTCCCCTCGTTCCACGAGCATGTACCCAAGATAGTTCAGCGCCTGCGCGTGCGCTGGCTCGCGTGCGATCACGGCCCTGAACGCCTCCTCGGCACGCGCGTAGTCCTTGGCCCGCTCGTACAACGCGCCGCGCTGAAAGGGCACCGACGCCGTGTCCGGGAAACGGACCGCGGCCTTGTCGAGCACGGCATGCGCTTCCGCCTCGCGCCCGTCCTCGGCCAGGATGTCGGCCAGGGCGAGATAGACGGACGGCTGATCCGCATCATCGTCGGTCAGGGCGCGGAGCGTCGTGATCGCTTCGGCGCGGCGGCCGCTGCCCGCAAGCGCACGCGCTTCGAGCTGTGCGAGGCGGGCGTCCAGCGGATCCTTCGAGCGGAGCGGGCCGAGCACGCTCAGCGCCTGATCGAAGCGACGTGCGGAGACGTATGCCTGTGCGAGGTACAGGTCGAACGTGTCATCCCCGCCGGATGCGTCCTTCGCCTTCGTGAACGTGGACGCGGCATCCTCGTGCTGGCCGAGTTGCAGCTGAGCGAACGCGAGGTGCGTGAGCATCACCGATGTCTGACGGGACGGCGGCCGTTCGCGCGTCGACTCCTCGGAGAGGGCCGCGGTCAACGTGTTGACGACTCCCGTGTAGTCACGGCGGTCCTCGAGCACCTGCGCCAGCGCCCACGGGCCCCAGAGTCCTTTCGGATCGAGCGCAATCACTCGTCGCGCCGTTGCCTCTGCGGCAGCGAGGTCGCGCGATCGCCGCTGCGCTTGCGAGAGCAGATAGAGCGTGCGATCGTTCGCCGGTTGCGACGTCGCGAGCTGCTCGAGCATCTGACGCGCGCGCGCCGTGGCTGTCTCATCGTCCTGCGCATTCAGCAGCGCCCCGGCCCAGCGGGTCTTCACCTCTGCCGACTGCGGCGTGAGCGCAGCCGCGCGCTCATACGCAGCGGCGGCATCGGACCATCGCTGCTGCCCCTCGTACATCTCGGCCAGCGAGACCAGGAGGCGAGGGCTCGCCTGCGCGCCCGCCTCGAGCGTCCGCGCCGCTTCAGCGGCATTTCCGGCGCTGCTCCAAGCCTCGGCCAACAGCAGGTACGCCTCTGGAACGACCTCGCGCTCGAGCAGGTCCTGGAGCAGCGTGATGGCCTTGTCGTGCTGGCGAGTTCGGACGTACAGCCGTGCCAGCACGAGGTCGAGCGCCGGATCGGAGTCCGTCCCGTCGGCACGGCGGCCGCGCTCGAGATGCAGCGCCGCTTCGCTCCAGTCCCGGTCGCTCGCGTCGCCTCCCGTGCCGGGTTCGGCCAGCGAGGCGAGGATGCTGCCCAGAATCCGGTTCGCCTCGTGGTTCGCCGGATCCAGCGCCAGGGCTGTGCGCGCTTCCCGCGAGGCGTCTTCCACTCGGCCCTGGCGGGCGAAGAAGCCGGCGAGCTCAGCGCGGATCTCAGCAGATTCGGGGTCGAGTCGCGCAGCCTCCCGATAGGCGGCCATGGCCCGGTCAAGCTCCCCTTCATACTCGAAGTGGCCGGCGAGCATGAATTGGTAGTACGCCTGCGCCGTCTGGCTTTGGGTCCGGTGCTCGGAACGCGGGGTCGGCACAGACAAGGTCTGTGCGAGGATCAGGCACAGCAGGGCCGGCGCCGGAATCATGACCTGCATGGTGTCGCTCGATTGTTTCACAGACGGCGGTGTTTCAGCCCGCGTCTGCGCACAAACACGCCGGAATGACTCTGGTATAGTGGCCGGGGATACGAAGGAGAACGGCCCGATGGCAGTCGATCCTGCGCTGCTCCAACTGCTCGTCTGCCCGAAGTGTCACAAACCCCTGGCGCTCGTACACGAGAACACCGGGTTGAAATGCCCGGAGTGCCATCGGGTGTATCCGATCAAGGACGACATTCCGGTGATGCTGATCGACGAGGCCACAATAGAGCCGTAGGCCGACAGGCTGCTTGGACCTGTCCGGGAGCCAACGCGCCCAGGGCGCCGGGCGGTCGGAGGTGAGAGGCGAGCCTGGAGGACGTCCCGGCGTTCGACGACCGAGCGACGCCGCGCCACTCGATGAACATCCTGATCATCCGTCTGCGGCTCGTCGGCGACGTGGTGTTCACGACCCCCGCCATCCGAGCGCTGCGCCGGCACTATCCCGACGCCCGCATCACGTATCTCGTCGAACGCCCCGCGGCTGCCATCGTGCTCGGAAATCCGCACCTCGATGAGGTCATGGTCATCGAGCGGACACGCGGATGGCGCAGGCTCCGCGACGATCTGCGCCTGGCCCGCACGCTGCGCGGCAGAGGCTTCGACGTGGTGATCGATTTCCACGGCGGCCCGCGGAGTTCGTGGCTGTCGAGGGTCACCGGGGCGCCGCGCCGGGTCGGCTATACGATCCCCGGCCGCGGCTGGATGTACACCGATCGGGTGCACCGGCCCCGCGAGCTGCGACCGCGACACTCCGTGTCCAACCAGTCGGATCTGCTCACGCCACTCGGCATCCCACCGCTCGATCCCGTCCACGATCCTGCGGAAATGACGGAAACGGCAGACGCGCGCCGTCGTGTGGAACGGGCGCTTGCCGTGGCCGGCGTGACCGACGCGGCGGAGCTGATCGTGATGCACGTGAGCGCGGGCAATCCCTTCCGGCGGTGGCCCGGTGAAGCGTTCGCCGAGCTCGCGGCAACGCTCGCGCGCACTTCGGCGCTGCGCCGCATCCTGCTCACGTCGGGTCCGTCCGAGGCCGGCGCGGTAACCAAGATCGCTCAGGCCGCACGCGAGGCTCTAGGGGCAGAGGCCGCCGGGCGCGTCGTGCTGACCGAGGAGCTTGGTCTTGCCGATCTCCGTGCCCTCGTGGCTCGCGCCGCGCTCTACATCGGCGGCGACAGCGGGCCGCTGCATCTGGCCGCGACGACGCGCACGCCGATCGTGGGGATCTACGGTCCGACGCTGCGCGTGCGATCGGAGCCCTGGCGCGACCCGCGGCTGATCACCGAAGCCGTGGAACCGGGGCCGCTGTCGTGCCGTCCGTGCGACCAGCGCGTGTGCGCACCAGGGGATTTCCGGTGCCTCCGGCAGATCACACCCGGCGAGGTCGCGACGGCGGCCGAACGTGCGCTCGCGCGCGCCCGTACAGAATGCCGCGCCCCCTCGGCGGCGCCCCCGACGCCGGCCGCGGCGGCGAGCGGCCGGTGACTGGTGGCCTGCCCGGGTCAAGTGTGGAGTGCCTGTCGGAGCGCGGCGCCCGAGTGGCAAGGCATGAGGAGCGAGCATATCGGGAATATTCGAGCGACGAGCAACGCCGCCACTCGGGATGCCCCGCCCGACAGGCGCTCTACAGATGACCAGGGCGAGCCACTAGCATGACCACGGTCTCTATTGCCGCAGGCGCACCGCCACGGGACCGCGTGGAGCTCGCGGGCGTGATGGGCCTGCTCGTCTTCGTTGGCGCCCTGCAGCTCTCGATTGCCGTCGCCGGCATCGTGCTCGCCTTCACGCTTGGCTGCTGGGCACTCTTCGCGACGATGCACCAGGAGAGCGTGGAGGTGCCGCGTTTCTTCTGGCCGCTGCTCGTGTACGCGGCCTTGACCCTGCTGTCGGCCGCCGCGTCGTACGACAGTGCCGCAAGCTTCGTCGATTCGAAGCAGCTGGTGCTGTTTCTGATCGTCCCGATGGTCTATCAGTTCGCCCGCGGAGCGCGTGCGATGACGGTGCTGCAGGTCGTCATCACCGTGGGCGCTGCGAGCGCCGCGTGGGGCATCGTGCAGTACGGACTGTTCAATTACAACAATCTCGGCCAGCGCCCGCAGGGCGCGCTCGGCCACTACATGACGTACTCAGGGCTGCTGCTGCTGGTCGTCGGCGCGGCCGTGGCCCGGTTGCTCTTCGAGCCGAAGAACCGCGCATGGCCGGCCATGATACTACCCGCCCTGCTCGTAGCGCTCGTGCTCACGTTCACCCGGAGTGCCTGGGTGGGCGCCTGTGCGGTGGCGGCGCTGCTCCTCGCCATGAAGGACTTTCGCCTGCTGCCGGTGATTCCGATCGTCGCCGCGGCCTTCTTTGCCATCTCACCGCCCCAGATCACCGCCCGGTTCTATTCGATATTCGACCTGAAGGATCCCACGAGCCGCGACCGGGTGGCGATGCTCCACGAGGGCATCGCCATGGTCAGGGCGCATCCGATCACCGGTGTCGGACCGAACATGGTGGAGCGGCTCTATGCTCAGTACCGCGATCCGGCTGCGGTCGAGAAGATCAATCCCCACCTGCACAATGTGCCGATGCACATCGCCGCCGAACGCGGGCTGCCGGCACTGGCCGCGTGGCTGTGCGTCATCGGGATCGCCACCATCGACCTCACACGCTTGCTGCGGCGCAGCCGCTTCCCGTCGCTGCCGGCCGCTGCCCTCGCCGCGATCGCCGGCATGCTGGCGGCGGGCCTCTTCGAGTACAACTTCGGCGACTCCGAGTTCCTGATGCTGTTCCTCGTCCTCGTAACGCTGCCATTCGCCGCCAAACGTCCGGACCTGCCGTGACGGCCGGCCAGAGGCTCCCTCCGCTCCTGTCGGACCGGGCCCGCGCTGTCGTCGAGGCCTTCCCGCGCGCGGCGGTGCTCGTCGTCGGCGACGTCATGCTCGACCGGTTCCTCGTGGGACGCGTCGATCGCATCTCGCCAGAGGCGCCGGTGCCGATCGTGGTGTTCGATCACGAAGAGGGCCGTGCCGGGGGCGCGGCAAACGTCGCCCACAATGTCGGCGCGCTGGGTGGGACGGTGCATCTCGTGGGCCTGGTCGGCGCGGACGCGTCCGCGGACACACTGCGCGCGGCCCTGCAGACCCACGGCATCGGCACGGAGGGTCTGCTCACGGACCCGGACCGGCGCACGACCGTGAAGATGCGCGTGGTCACGACACGTAATCAGCAGGTTGCACGCGTCGACTACGAGACTGATGGCGAAGCCCACGGCCGCGTGGAAGCCGAACTCATCGAGCGTGCATCGGCGGCTGCGGCCACGGTGCAGGCCATCGTGGTGTCGGATTACCTCAAGGGCGCTGTCACGCCGTTGCTCGTCACGCGTCTCGCATCGCTCGCCCGTGAACGGGGCGTGCCGCTGTTGGTGGATCCGAAGATCCCGCATCTGCCCTACTACGCCGGCGCGACGCTGATCACGCCAAACCACCACGAGGCTGAGATCGCCACCCATCTGCGAATCCGCGGAGAGGCGGAGGCGCAGACGGCCGCGCGTGCCTTCCGCGAACGGGCGCGCGCGGCGGGCGTGCTGATCACCCGCGGCGAGCACGGCATGTGGCTGCTGGACGACTCGTTCGAAGGGCCCCTGCCGGCCACGGCTCGGGAAGTGGCGGACGTCACGGGCGCGGGCGACACGGTGATCGCCACGCTCGGCCTGGCGCTCGCCGCCGGCGCGACATCCGCAGAAGCGGCCCGCCTTGCGAACTACGCCGCGGGCGTGGTCGTCGGCAAGTTCGGCCCTGCGACAGCGGGTCCGCACGCGCTGATGAACGCCGTCGGTACCTAGTGGCCTTGGGGCTCGCGTCCCGCTCAGACGCGCGGCGCCAACCTACCCCCTCCTGATTGACCGCGAGTTGTCTCGACCGACAGAATCAGCTCAATTGGCGGCCAGCAACGACTCGATCGGCTGCAGGACCACGGGCCAGCGGTACTCGTCGTCCACGTAGGCGCGCCCCTGGGCCCCCAGTGTGCGGGCCAGAGCCGGGTCGCGCACGAGAAGCTCCAGCGCTTCGCCAAACTCGCTCGCCGTCCCGTAATGCAACCCGCCATTTGCCCGTTCCACCTGTCCCTTGAGCACACCGCAGCGTCCGTTGACCACCGCCGGGGTGCTTCGATTCCACGCTTCGAGGAGCACCATGCTGAGGCTCTCATATGGTGAAGGGACCACGAGCGCGCGCGCGTGTGTCAGCAGCGCGTCACGCACCAAGTCCGGCACGTATCCCAGCGGGCGGATCAGCGGGTGCTCGGGAATCGGCATGATCGCCGGCCCGGCCATCACCAGCGGGATCGGCGGGCGGCCGTCCGCCAGGTAGGCCGCGAAGTAGCGGAGCAGCGTCTCGCACCCCTTGTTGCGCTCGATGCGGCCCATGTAGAGCAGGAAGGAGTCTGGAATGCCGAGGCCGTCGAGTGCGCGGCGGTCGGGGGTTTGAATCGGCGGGTCGAGGCCGGCGCCAATGATGGCGGAGGGCGGCGCTGCGCCGGCGATACGCGACGTGACGAGGTCGCGCTCCTCGGGCGTGAGGAACAGGTACGCCCGCGGCCGCGCGAAGTAGGATGCCAGGATGGGCGCGTGGATCAGCGGATCCTCCTCGGCCGTCGGCACCAGCACCGCGCGATCGGGGACGGCCTGCACGCCGTAAAAGGACGGGTAGTAGCGGTAGGACCAGAAGAGGACGCGGTCGTAGGCGGGCACGCCAGCTTTCAGGTGATCGATGAGGCCCGGCACGACCGGGCCGTTCTCGTCGAACCACCGTGCCTGCTCCTCGAGCGTTGCCACCCCGGTGAAAACCAGGTCGCTGATGTCCCGGAACGCCTGCAGGCGCCGGGTACGCTGCACGCGGAACCGCAGGACGCGCACGCCGTTCTCCCGGGTCTCCCCCGCCGGATAGGCGTTGCGCCAGGTCACGTAGTTCTTCGCCGTCGTGGTCAGCACGGTCACGTCGTGCCGGGCGGCGAGGTGCTCGGCGATCGATCGGCAGTGCGCCTCAGATCCGCCGGTCACCTCCGTGCCGTAGCGGTGGACGACGCACGCCAGCTTCATCGCGGCGAGTCGCCTGGCGGAGCCCCCGTGGCCGGTGGCTCGGGCGCGGCGCGCAGCGCGTCGACGTCCTGCCGCAGGCGCGCGTTTTCGATCGCCAGCGATTCGAGGCACGCGAACAGCACGAGGTTCACCTGGTGCTGCCGCCGGAAGTGCTCGCGCGTGTATTCGTAGAGCCAGCGGTTCAGCGGGAGTAGGATGCGCCGCTTCAGGAACAGGAGCGCGCCGCCGACGGCAGGCCGGTGCGTCGAGAGGCGCAGCGGCGTGTCCACGCGCCACTCCTCCTCGTCCGGCAGCAGCTCGGGCAGCAGCAGCTCGCCGCGATCCCGCGCGTCGAGCCCCCGCCGGAACACGCGGGCGACCGCATCGAAGATCTCGGCATCCCGGAACTCCGGCGACCCGGCGGCCGCGAGCCGCTGCCGCACCTGCGCGCGGACGCGTCCCTGGAGATCGGCCATGACGGCGGCGACATCAACGCGCGGCGGATCGGGGCGGGACGGCAGGCGTGATCTCCCGCGTCATTCTACAGCGTCGCAACGGGGCGCCGACCGGACCGGGGGCGCACACGGGTGCGGTTCGCACCGGCGCGAGTCCTCCGGAGGCAAGGTTACCGGCGCGGGTGGTTCTCGCTGGGGTCTCTCGCTTGCATTCACGCGAGTGCTGTGCAGAATGCTTGCCTGTCGGCTGGGACTGAAGTCCCGGCTTCACATTGCCCGAGCCTGGCTCCCCACAAGCCTCGAGCCTGGCTCCACACAAGCAGAGCGTCGCGTTGATCCCCCGTAAAAGATGAGGAAGGCAGCTATGTCGTCAGCGCGCGTGCGGCACCTCGATCTTGTCGCGGCGGCCGGTCTCGCCGCCGGGGCCGTCTTCGGCCTGGCCGGAACCCTGGTGTCACAACCAGCGGTACGCCAGGTTCTGTGGGCGGTGGACGGCGTCGGCCTGATCGTCGCGGCCGCGCTGCTGACGGTGCGGTTTCTCCGGCGGGGGGAGGACTGCGTGGCCGCAGGATTTCTCGTGTTCGCCATCGGCGAGAGCCTGCTGGTGTCGGGCACCGCCGCCGGCCTGGCGGGGAGCGTCCCGTCGTTCGCGGGCGGCGTCGCGCTCTGGGCCGCAGCGCTACTGCTCATCAGCATTCCCGCAGTGTTCCCCATGTGGGTCCGCATCGTGGGCGTGCTGGCGGCCGGTCTCTTCTCCTGGGTTGCGATGCGAATCTTCTGGGGTGAGCTGCTGCTGCCCACCTCGACGCCGATGCCGTTTTTTGCCTACCCGTTTCTCGTCCTTACCTTCATCGGATGGATGGTCGCGCTCCTGACGGACGAAGCGAGCGCGGATGCAGCCGCTGGTGGAGGGAGCCATGGGCGCGCCGTGCGCCGCACGTCTCCGCGGCAGGATGGCGCTGCCGTGACACCGAATCGCGGGTGAGCGACCGCCTTGTCACGGGCGGGTCGGCATTGGCGGGAGAGAACAGTTGGCGACAGTCGGGATCGTCGGAGGCCTCGGGCCGGAATCGACCATCGACTACTACCGCCGCATCCTCGAGGCGTGGGAGCGGGAAGACCCATCAACCGCGCCCTCCATCGTGATCGACAGCCTCGATGTGCGGCGCGCCTTGAGCCTCGTTGACAGCGATCACGCGGCGCTCACCGAGTACCTCCTGGCCTCGCTGCGCCGGCTGGCGGCGGCCGGCGTGGACTTCGCGGCGATGAGCGCCAATACGCCCCACATCGTGTTCGATGATCTCGCAGGCCGCTCCTCGATCCCTCTCCTGAGCATCGTCGAGGTCTGCGCGCACGAAGCGCGGGCGCGCGGGTTGCGCCGGCTCGCTCTGCTGGGCACGCGGTTCACGATGGAGGGCGCGTTCTACCCCGAGGTGTGCGCGCGGCACGGGGTGACCGTGGTGCCACCGGATTCCATGGACCGCGCGTGGGTTCACGAGCGGTATGTCGGCGAGCTGCTCAGGGGGGAGTTTCGGGAGGACACACGGCGGACGCTCACCGCCATTGTGGGCCGGCTGCGCGATCGGGAACGCGTCGACGGCGTCATTCTTGCGGGCACCGAGCTGCCGTTGCTGCTGCACTCGCCAACCATCGCGGACGTTGCGGCGCTCGACACGACGGCGCTGCACGTGAGAGCGATCGTCAGGCGCCTCAGGCACGGCGCCTCAGGCTGACCTGGCTCCGCTTGCAGTGCGCGGGGCGCGGGCGCGACAATGTGTGTTCCAACCCACGAGGTGAGACGCATGGCCAGACGGATCACGCGGCGCGAGTTCATCGAGACGACCACGCTGACAGCCGCCGGCCTCGCCGCGGCGTCCGCGAACGCCGGCGCCGCGGCGGCGCTGCCGACACGTCCCTTCGGCAAGACGGGCATCCAAGTGACGTGTCTAGCGTTCGGGTGCGGCAGCCGCTTCCTGATGTACGAACAGGAGGCCGTCGCCCTGGACGTGCTGAACGGCGCCATCGATCAGGGCATCCGCTACCTGGACACCGCGGTTGGCTACGGAAACGGCGAGAGCGAACGCCGCGTCGGTCTGCTCATGCGGACACGGCGGAAGGATGTCGTCCTCGCGACGAAGATCCCGCGCTCGGCGCGCACGCGAGACGCGGCGTTGCGGCAGGTGGAGGCGAGCCTCAAGCGGCTCCAGACGGACCACGTCGACGTGCTCCACCTGCACGATCTCACGGACGCGCAGGATCTCGCGGCCATCGAAGCGCCGGACGGCGCCATCAAGGCGCTGTACGAGCTGCGGTCCCAGAAGGTCACGCGCGCGATCGGGATGACGAGCCATACCGACGGCGCCGTGATGGCGAAAGCCATCGAACAGAACGACCTCGATTGCGTGCAGATGGCCATGAACCCCGCCCGTGCGCTGCAGTTCGAGGAGCTCGCCCTGCCCGCCGCGAAGAAGAAAGGCCTCGGCGTCATCCTGATGAAGGTGACGAGCCAGGAGAAGCTGGTGGGCGTGGGGCCCGGCAAGACCGACATCTCCAGCCTGCTGCGTTACGCCCTCAGCCTGCCGGTCTCCACCGTGGTCGTCGGCATGCCGAAGCGCGAGTTCGTCGCGGAGAACATCACCATCGCGCGCGGGTTCACGCCCATGGACGACGGGGAGATCGATCGCGTGCGGAAGAGCGTTGCCCCACAGCAAGCAGCCGTCGCAGCCTTCTTCAGCGGGCACGTGGACGCATAGAGGATGACGGCGCAGCCGGGACTGAAGTGCCGGCTCCACATTGGAGCGACGGCCAGACACCCGTCCATCGCGGAACGCCCAGCGCCTACCGCTTTGCCGTCATCCACCCGGTGCAGTGCCCAGCGTCCAGCGCCCACCGCCGAGCGCCTTCTGTCACGACCGCCAGAACGTGAACTGCGGCAGGTGCGAGCCGGTGGCGAGGCGCAGCAGGAACAGGCCCGTCCAGCACGCGGCTGGTACCCACGGGCGGTCCAGGCGATCGACGATCCGCGACAACAGCGGTGAGTAGCGGATCGCGGCGACGCCGCCGGCGGCGGCCATGAAATAGTACGCAGGGAAGATGAACCGGTCGGCCTTGCGGTCGGCGAACGAGAACAGAACGACGAGCAGGAAGGACGCGGCCACGGCGAACAGCAGGCCGCGGGCATCCGTGTCGCCCGAAGGCGCATCGTTTCCGGCCGGGGCAGCAACTTCCTCGGTGCTCCCCGGGCCAGCCTTCGCCTCGACTGCGCCCCGTCGCACACGCCGGCGTGCAGTCCATGCGGCGAACGCCGCCAGGGCCACCAGGCTCCACGGGAACGCATACCAGGCGAGCCGGCCCGTGTACCAGACGGTGTTGTAGCCCACGCGCTCCAGCGCGCCGCCCGCGACGGCGCCGGGATTCAGCCGTGGGCCCATGTAGAACGCGAGAAACGAGTCGCCCGTCGCACGCAGGTACGCGTGCTCGTACGCTATCGCGAGCAGGGGCGCAATCAGCAGCACGAGGCCGAGCGCAATCCACGGCGCTGCCGGGAGGCCACGGCGTGTCGCGCCTCGGTCCATCCACGTGCGCGCGGCGAGCCACACGCTACAAGTGATCGGCACCAGGAACCCGAAAATCCCCTTCACCAAGAGCGTCCACGCAAACGCCAGCGCGATGACGGATGCCCAGGCGGGCCGCCGGTAGGAGCGATCTGTGGCGAGCAGCGCGAGCAGCACACCGGCAAGCACCGCGTACTCCTGGTTCGCGCGCACGCGGAAGACGAACGCAATCGGCATCAGCTGCACGATCCACCCGAGCGCGCGCGCCTCGCGGGGACGTACGACATGCAACGCGATCGCCTGTACGAGCACGATGGAGGCGATCTGGAAGAGGCCGTTCACCGCGTATGCCGCCTGGGGCCCGGGGTAGCCGATGCGTCCGATCAACGCAGGGAGAACCAGGATTCCGATGGGGTGCTCGCGAAAGGGACCGGTGAACCCCCAGAGCCCCCACCACTCGGGGGCAATCCACCGTGCGAACGGCTCTGTGGCAAGACGCGCGGCGATGCCCGCGTAGACCCTGGAATCCGGATCGCCGCTGGTGAACCCGACGAGCGCAATGAGCACGAAAGAGGCCGCAGCCGCCGCGATCCAGGCGAGCGTGGCCGTGCGGCGATCCCGTGGCGCGCTGAACAGGCGGGTCGTGCCCTCTTCGCCCTCCGTGTGGTGGCGGGGCATCAGGCCCACGTCCGCCTGGAGCCGGCCTCAGGCCACGGCCAGTCCCTCACCGCCCGTCCCCCACCAGCCGCTCGAACGCATCACCGGGCAGGTCCTCGAGGGAGGCGACGACGATGTCGGCATCGAGCGGGCGCGACATCGACGTGATCCCGATCGTGTGCATGCCGCCACGGCGGCCCGCTTCCACGCCTGCGGGCGCGTCCTCGACGACGACCGACCGGGCCGGCGGCACGCCGAGCTTCTCGGCCGCGCGCAGGAAGACGTCCGGCGCAGGCTTCCCGTGAGCGACTTCTTCGGCCGACACCGACGCATCGAAGATGCCGTCGAGGCCGAGCACCTCGATGATGACCTCGATGTTCGCAGGGGGCGCGGACGAAGCCACGGCCTGGCGCCAGCCCGCGTCCCGAAGCCGCCCGAGCCACCGCCGGACGCCGGGCAACGGCTCGATGCCGCGAGCGCGCACCATGTCGCGGTACGCTGCTTCTTTGGCCTCTCCAAGACGCGCAACCTCCGCCGGCGTGATGCCCTCGCCGAAATACCGCCGCAGGATGGCGTCGTTGCGCTGCCCGAACCACGACGCGAACTGCTCGTCGGTGAGCGCGTGCCCCTCCCCGGCCAGCGTGTCGCGCCACGTGAGCCAGTGGTACTCGGCGGAGTCAATCAGCGTGCCGTCCATGTCCCACAACACGGCACGCGGGGCGTTCACCGTCTTCTGCTCACCGCTCACGTCACTCCCCACGTCCGGCTCACATGCCCGCAGACTGTCAGCACTCGCACACCGCAGGCCAGAAACCAGGCTG
Source organism: Vicinamibacteria bacterium (assembly GCA_963739995.1). GTDB lineage: Bacteria > Acidobacteriota > Vicinamibacteria > Vicinamibacterales > JAENWD01 > CAVUCH01. Next base: position 26,301 of record CAVUCH010000016.1, read on the forward strand.
TGGCCTAGTGCCGGAAGTGCCGCCTACCCGTAAACACCATCGCCATGCCGTGCTCGTCGGCGGCCGCGACGACTTCCGCATCACGCATCGAGCCGCCGGGTTGGACCACGGCCGTAGCGCCCGCCGCCGCAACGGCGTCCAGCCCGTCGCGGAACGGGAAGAATGCATCCGACGCGGCGACGGATCCGCGCAGCAGGTCCGGCGTCTTCTGCGCTGCCTTCATCACCGCCACGTTCACCGCATCGACGCGGCTCATCTGCCCGGCCCCGACGGCGAGCGTCCGGTCGGGACCCGTGAAGATGACCGTGTTCGACTTCACGTGCGCGCACACGCGCCACGCGAAGCGGAGCGCCTGCCATTCGGCGGCGGACGGCCTCCGCTTGGTCGGCACCGTGAGGCCGGCAGCCGCTGGATCCGCCCAGTCGTGCCGCGCCTCGGCCACCACGTCCCGCGCCTGCGCGAGCACGGCCCCGAGGATCGACCGCAGCTCGAGACCCTGCGCCACCGCACGCTCGAAGCTGGCGACGACCAGGCGGAGGTTCGCCTTCTTCCCCAGGATCGGCCTGGCGTCGTCGTCCACGGCGGGAGCCACAACGGCCTCGATGAAGGTGCCGACGATGGCTTCGGCCGTGGGGATGTCAATCCGGCGGTTGAGCCCCACGATTCCGCCGAAGGCGGCCAGCGGGTCGGCCTCCCGCGCGCGCACGTAGGCTTCGGCAATCGTGTCACCCGTCGCTGCGCCGCAGGGGTTTGTGTGCTTGATCACGACGGCCGCGGGCTCCGTGAACTCGGCGGCAATCCTGGCGGCGGAGTCGAGATCGAGCAGGTTGGTATACGAGAGTTCCTTGCCCTGGAGCACGGTCGCGCCGCCAAGCCCCTCTTCCGCCGCCGCGTACCAGGCGGCCGGCTGGTGCGGGTTCTCGCCATAGCGGAGGTCGCGGATCTTCCGCAGCGCAAGCACGAGACGAGAGGCACCGATAGAGCGGCTCGCGTCGCGCACGGGCGCGCCCTCCGGTGGGAGCGTGATTGTCTCGAGCGTCGACGCGATTGCGCCGTCGTACGCGGCCGTGTGCGCGAAGGCGTTGCGGGCCAGATCGAACCGGAACGCCAGGGACGGGCCGTCGGGCTCGTCGAGCGCGGCGAGGACCCGCCCGTAGTCGTCAGGCGAGACCACGACGAGGACGTCGCGGAAGTTCTTGGCCGCCGCGCGGACCATGCTCGGGCCGCCGATATCGATCTCTTCGACAAGCGCGTCGAACGGCGTGTCCGGATCCGCCGCAGCGCGCGCGAAGGGATAAAGGTTCACCGCAACGACGTCGATGAGGCCGATGCCATGCTCGGCGGCAGACGCCAGGTGCCCGGGCTGGTCGCGCCGCGCGAGGATGCCGCCGTGCACCAGCGGGTGCAGGGTCTTCACGCGGCCCTCCATCATCTCGGGGAAGCCGGTGACGTCGGACACGTTGGTCACCGGCAGCCCGGCCGCGGCGATCGCCCTGGCCGTGCCGCCGGTCGACACGAGCTCGAAGCCGCGTCCGCTGAGCTCCCGGGCGAACTCGACGAGACCATTCTTGTTCGACACGCTGAGCAATGCTCGTTTCATGAATCCTGCGGTCTCCAGCCCGGCCATATGCTCGGAAGTCGTGGAGTGCCAATGTCTTGACACTCTCCCGTATTGTCTGCCATCATCGCCGCGACGCCAGCGGGCTTACGGCGCGTCGAAGGGGGCCGCCTCCGCGGTCTTTTTTTGTGCCTCATCGCCGGCGATGGGGTCAGTTGGTCTCGCGGCATCCTGACGCCGCGAAAAGCAAGTAGGACAGAGAACGTATGCGCATCACAGGCAAGGTCAAGTGGTTCAATAACGCCAAGGGCTACGGTTTCATCGAGCGGGAAGGCGGCAGCGACGTCTTCGTTCACTACTCGGCGATTACGGGCGACGGCTTCCGGTCGCTCGAAGAAGGCCAGGCGGTGGAGTTCGAGATCGTGGACGGCCCCAAGGGCCCGCAGGCTGGCAACGTCATCAAGGTCTGACAACACCCGGCGCGGTGCCGGTGTCTGGCCACGCGGGGCCGGACGCCGGCGCCACCTTTCGCACCTCGTTCGCTCTCAGCGCCCGCACCCGCCCCTTCCACTCTCGACACTCTGTGGCAGATCTCACGGTCCTCAGATGGGCACGCGGAGCGTCAAAATCCAGAGCAGCGGCAGCCACAGCTCACGCGCGAACGGCACGGGCCGGTCGTCCACCAGCACCTCGGCGGCGTCATAGCGGCCGACAATCTCGAACAGATCCTTGAGCGCACCTGCATCCTGCGGGTAGAAGCGCGCGCGGTGGCGGAAGCTGGCGCCGCTGCCGCTCTCGCGGTACTCGGCCGACGCACGTGCGAGGGCTACAGCCCGATCGTAATCCGGAGCCTCAAAGGGCGGAAACGTCAGCGTGAAGGAAAACGGCCGCGGGGGCGCGCCGAAGAGGGCCGCGTGCAAGTCAGGATCGAGCGCCGCCAGCTCCTCAGGCGTAGGCTGCTCCGGCAACTCCGCGTACGGCCAGAAGCGCTCGCGCGGCTGGTAGGCCGGCGTGCCGGAGCCGCGTGGGAACACCTCGGAAGCGTCCGGGTTGCTGCTGGCGTTGGACATGTAGCGCGATGACCGGGTGTCGCGGGCGACGGACGCGCGACAGAACGCGAGATCGTATCGCGACGGCAACCCGCAGGCAAGCGGTGCGCGCCGCAGCCCGTCGCCACCTCGGCGACGGGCGCCTGCAGCGCTGGAGAGCTGACGCGTCCCGGCGTTCAGCCGAGGCCCTTGCAGGTGACAATGGCACGGTCGGACCGATTGGCCGTCAGTCTACCAGGCGGGCTGCACGCGGTCCGATCCGCTCCGGGGCCGGTGCGCTTGAGCGTTCACGCCAGGCCGCCCCGGCCGGCGCGTCCGCGCGTGCCGCAGTGCTATCCTCACTGGCCGGCAGCGGCAGCAGCATGACCACGCGGGCGATTCCGTCGATCGATCGACTCACGCAGCGTCGTGGCGTGCAGACGCTCGTGGCACAGTACGGACACGACCCCGTCGTGCAGGCGCTCCGCTCTGCCGCAGCGGACTTGCGCGAGCACTTGCGCCCGGGAGACGATGAGCCGGACTCCGTGGCGATTGCCGGAGCGATCGAACGCCGCGCGGCCCTGATGTTGCGGGCGACGTTCCGCCCGTCGCTCAGGCGCGTCATCAATGCCACGGGCGTGATTCTCCACACCAACCTCGGGCGGGCGCCGCTCGGCGAGGCGGCGGTCGCCCGCATCCGCCACCTGGCCGGCGGCTACACCAACCTCGAATACGACGTCGACGCCGGGCGTCGCGGGGCGCGCGACACCCACGCCGAACGGCTGGTCTGCGGGCTGACGGGTGCGGCAGCCGCGGTGGTCGTGAACAACTGCGCGGCGGCGATGCTGCTGGCGCTCGCCGCGCTGGCACGCGGCCGCGAGGTGGTAGTGTCGCGCGCGGAGCTCGTCGAGATTGGCGGCGGCTTCCGGGTGCCCGACGTGATGGCGCAATCGGGCGCGCGCCTGCGCGAGGTAGGCACGACGAACCGCACGCGCGCGGGCGACTACGCGCTGGCCATCAGCGACGCGACCGGTGCCATCCTGCGCGTGCACCCGTCGAACTTTCGGATTGAAGGGTTCGTGGAACGCACGCCGCTCGCGGAGCTCGTCGGGCTGGGCAGGCGCTTCTCGGTGCCGGTGATCGAGGATCTCGGCAGCGGCTTCACGCCGCTCGCGCGAACCGACATTGCGCCGCTCGCGCAGGAGCCAACCGTTCAGCAGAGCGTCATCGCGGGTGTCGACATCGTGTGTTTCAGCGGCGACAAGCTGCTGGGCGGTCCGCAGGCCGGCGTGATCGTGGGGCGCGCGGCGCTGCTGGACAAAATACGGAAGCACCCGCTGCTCCGGGCGCTGCGGGTGGACAAGCTCACGTACGCCGCGCTCGAGGGAACCCTCGCCGAGCACCTGGCGGGCCGGGCGTACGAAGCGCTGCCCGTGCTGCGGATGGCGAAGCTGAGCGCAGAAGCGATCGGCGCGCGCGCGGATCGCGTGGCCGCCGCGCTGCGCGCGGCGGAGTGGCGGGCGGAGGTGGTTGACGGGGTGTCGACGATCGGCGGGGGCAGCGCACCTGGCAGCGGTCTGCCGACGCGGCTGATCGCCATCGCGCGGGCAGGTGAGAGCGCCGACACGCTCGACGCGCGCTGCCGCGCGCTGGAAACCCCGATTGTCGGGCGCATCGAGAACGACAGGTTCGTGCTGGATCTGAGGACCGTCAGGGAAGACGAGGACGACGAGATCGCCGTCGCCCTCCGCGGGATGTAGGGGGTCAGCAGAACAGGCGCACGTCTGCCGGGCGCGGGAATTGGCAGTCGTGCTGAGCGTGCATCGACTCGGGCACTACGGGTGGGGCACCGGCGAAAGATGGGGCGGAAGGTGTGACCAGGTGCGATCGGGTAGCAGACAGCACCGGAGACGGACGGGGTTGGCCGGTCTATGGAATACGCCTGCGTCAGGAGAAACTCCCGACGGCCGCCTCCTCCGTCTCGAACGACGGCAGCACCGTCGACAGCTTCGTGATCTTCAGCAGCATGGCCGTGCGATCGGTCGGCTGGAGCATCCGTACGCCGCCCCCCCGCGAGGTCATCGACGTGTGCGCCCGTACGATCTCGCCAAGACCGCTGCTATCGAGCAGGCCGAGCTTCTGCAGACCGAAAACCACCTTGACGCGCCCGGCCGCAACGAGCGCATCCACGGCCTGGCGGAACTCGGGCGCGCCGTCGCCCAGCGTCAGCTTACCTTCGAGATCGAGAACGGTCACGTCCCCGACTGCCCGATCGACGATCCTCATGTATGGCTCCCCTCCAGATGCACTGGCGATCCTATCGCACTCCGCCCCGGCGCAGCCGTTCCTGTCGCCGCGTGGCAGGCCGCACGCACAAGTCTGGCCTGTGAAGCCCCCAGAACGCAGCAACCCGGCATCCCGACTCTGGGGTCACAGGCGAGCAGCCCGTGGTGAACGGCCGGCTGCATTCGGCCGCCGGCGAGGCGCCTCCGCGCGACGCCGGTCTTTCACCACGGGACACTAGAGCAGCCTGAACGCCAGCGTTGCAACGGCCGTCGGCAACAGCGCCCCGAGCAGCAGGCCGAGCGGCAAGACGCTCCCCTCGAAGAAGCGGCTGAGGATCGCCTGGCCCGCGGGGTTCGGTGCGTTGGCGATGACCGTCAGTCCTCCTCCCGTCACCGCGCCCGCCACGACCGCATACTTCATCGGCTCGGTGAGGCTGGGCACCAGCGTGGCCAGGTACGTGACGAGCGCATTATCGTTGAACGCGGTCAGGAGCATAGCGCCATAGTAGAGGGGCTCGGCAGACAGGCTGGCGAGCGTCGGCTCGATCCACCACCCCTGCAACCCGCCATGAATGACGAGCCCCGCGAGAAAGAACCCGACGAGCAGCGGCGGCTTCAGATCGATCACGCTCTGATACGGACGTGTGGCTCGTGCGAAGCCGAGAAAGAAGAGAAAGCCTCCGATGAAGAGCGGCGGGTAGTGGGCGTTCATGACCGTCCACCCGATGAACAGCAGGTGAATGGCGGTCACCCACGGGGGGACCGGTAAGGTTGCGACGGCGGGAGCCGCATCGACGCCGTCCTCGGACCGATCGACGTCGGGCGCCGGCGGGCGTCGCGCCAGATCCCTGAATTCGCCCCGAAACGCCACGTAATACAGCGCGCACGACACACACATCGCAATGGCGGCCTTCCAGCCGAAATGCGTGTTCATGTAGAGGAGATCCCAGCTCCAGTGCCTCGCGACCATCAGCACGGGAGGCGCCGCGAAATGCGTGAGCGTTCCTCCGATCGAGACGTTCACGAACAGCAGCCCCAGGGTCGCGTATTTCAGCCTCGTGCTGGGCAACAGGTCGTAGAACTGCCGCGCGAGCAGCAATGCGGAGATGGTCATGGCCGCCGGCTCCGTAATGAACGATCCCAGCAGCGGGCCCAGCACGAGGATGGTCAGCCACCACGCCCCCGGTGTCCCCCCGCCCAGCGCTGCCACTTTGCGCATCCCCGACTCGGCGAGCAGCACGACGGGGCGGGTTGCCGCAAGCGCCATGATCACGACAACGAACAGAGGCTCTGTGTAGTTGACGCCGTCATTGAGGTAGTGCGTCGCGGTCTCCCACCCGAAGAACGACAGCATGGCAGCGAGGAGCACGACGACCCACAGCCCGAATACGACCTCTATCTCTCCGAAGAAGTGCAGGACCTCGGCGCGCATGCTGGGCACGAGCGGCAGCTGCCGCGCGCGTTGGCGCGCCTCGTGTCGTTCCTCCATGTCGTGCGCGAGCATTGTGAACCGCGCCGCCAGGAACGTGTGCAGGATAGCGAGCAGGAAAATGGCGGTGGCAATCAGGTTGAAGGGCTCGATCTGCGCGCGGGCTGCGAGGGTCGCCATGAGGCCATCTGGCGAAGCCGGCGGATACGCGGTGAGTGGAAGCGGAAACGCGGAGCCAGGGTGAGCGCCGGGCGACAGCATGATTAGACGTTACCGGACGCGTCGCCGCTATGGCAATGTGAGACGTGACCTGCTGCTGCATGCTGCAGCGCAGCGTGCGCCGCCCGCATTCGGCGTGCACCGGCTTGCAGCCGACGGCGGCCGCTGCGATCATCGACTCGCGGCGGCTGACGCGCACGCGCCAGACAGACCATGATCCGCACGGGAGGGCAAGCCGATGCAGTTCCACCTGACCCACGCGTTCGACGTTCTCGAGCGCACGCCGGCAACTTTCCACGCGCTGCTCGGCGGCCTGCCAGATGCGTGGACGGCGCAAAATGAAGGACCCGACACGTTCAGTGCCTTCGACAATCTCGGTCACCTCATTCACGGCGAGCGCACCGACTGGATTCCACGGGCGCGCATCATCCTCGCGCAGGGGCCGAATCGAACTTTCGAGCCGTTCGACCGGTTCGCGCAGTACCACGAGAGCCAGGGCAAGAGTGTCGCGGGGCTCCTCGACGAATTCGCGCGCCTCCGCGCCGAGAACCTGATCACCCTTCGGGGCTGGCAGCTCTCAGACCGTGAGCTGGCGCTCGAAGGAGAGCACCCGGAACTGGGGACCGTCACGCTCCGGCAGCTCCTCGCGACGTGGGTGGCGCACGACCTGGGCCACGTTGCGCAGACCGCGCGCGTGCTCGCCAAACAGTACCGCGAGGCGGTCGGGCCGTGGCGTGCGTATCTGCCGGTGCTCGGCGTCGAGCGGCAATTCGCCGAAACGCAGTCGCGGCACGATCAGTTGGACGCTTCCGAGCTGCGGAGCGGCACGGCGTTGTCCGACCACGAGTCGTCCTGAGGTGGCGGTGTCGAAGGGCGATGGCCGTAAGAGGATCCGAGGAGGTATGCGATGAACGCCTTGTGGGTAACGCTCGCGAGCGTATGTCTTGGGACCGCGGCGCTTGCGCAGGAGGGCGCGAAGCCGGCCGCGGCAACCGAGCAGGGCGACAGAGGGCCGCTGATGGTGTCGTTCGCCGAGCTGAAGTGGACCGAGCTCCCCGAGCGGAAGGGCATGCAGTTCGCCGTGCTCTCGGGAGATCCCACGACGGGGGAGTACACGCAGATGCGGAAGGTGCCAGCTGGGACCGACAATCCACTGCACGCGCACAGCAGCGAGCTGAAGAACGTGATCATCAGCGGCGTCTGGTATACAGGCGCAAACGCCACATCTGCCAGAGACTTCGGCGCCGGCTCCGTCGTGATGATGCCCGCCGACTGGGTGCACGTGAGCGGCTGCCGCGCCGGAGCCGACTGCGTGTTCTATCAGGATGGCAGGGGCAGATTCGATTTCAAGCCGGTGCAGAAGCCATAGCTCGGCAGTGCCTTGGGCTTACGGGCGAAGAGCCCATCGCCCGTGGAGCTCAGGCCGGCATCGGCGCAAAGGCGTATGGCCTCGCCTCGATGACTCGCCAGCGGTCCTCCTCGCGACGCAGCAGGGCGGTGACGTGGACGGCGAGAATGACCTGTCCATCCGGGCCATGGATGGTCTGTTCGCCGTCGGCAAACGCGTGGTTGCCCTCGACCGGGCGGACGCTGCTGAGACTGAAGGTCGTCGACGTGCCCCGCAGCATGCCCCCGAAGTGCTCGGAATACATTGCGGCGATGGCGGTGCGCCCCTCGGCGCGCTGACCGAAGGGGCTGATGATGGCGCCGTCTTCGGCGAAGAAGCTGGCGACCGCCGCGCCATCGTTGGTCCCCCAGGCATCCGAGAAGCTGTCAAAGGTCGACTTGAGCTGATCGAGATGCACCGGCATGGAACCTCCTGATGAACTCTATCGCCAGCATCACGCGCAAATACGCCCTCACCCACCCGGACTCGTGGGAATGCGGAACGGAGGCGGCTGAGTTCCGTCGACGTCCGTAAAGCCGTACTCGTGCGCAAGCGTGCCGACGTCGACGAGCTGGCCCGACTTCTCGAGCACGCGCCCGTCGGACGCGAGCGCAACGATCGCGCGGCCAAGATATGCGGTGGTCTCCTTCGGCCCGCCGGGGCCATCGAGCGCATCCAACGCGCCGGCTCGCCGGAAGGCTTCGACGACACGCTCGGTCCGCATGAACCCCGGCGCCACCGCCAGGGCGCGATGCCCTGCTCACGCAGTTCCTGCGCCATGGCCCACGTCAGGCGCGCGATGGCGTTCTTCGCCAGGTCATAGAAGACGATTCCGCATGTACGGGAGCGCGGCGAGGTTCGCGGTCGTGCTGACGATCAGACCGTGGTGGCGGGGCAGCATCAGCGGCACCGCGAGCCGGCTCGTCGTGAGATGCGCGCGGACGCCGGCGGTGAACATGCCGTCCCATTGATGAAGCGGATTGTTCCCAGAACGGCGCGAGCGGCAGGGGCCGACAGTCGGCGATTCTCGTAGCCGCCCCACACGTTGTTGACGAGGAGATCGATCCGTCCATGATCGTTGCGGATGCGGTTGAACAGCGACTCGACGTCCGCGTCGACCGTGTGATCGCAGCGAACGGCGATGCCGTGGCCTCCGCGGTCCGTGACCTCCTGAGCAGCCTCATCGATCGTGCCCGGCACGCCATCCGTCGTGGGTCCGCTGCCGGCGCTTCGACCCGTCACGTACACGGTGGCCCCGGCGGCCCCAAGCTCGAGGGCGATGCCGAGTCCGGCCCCACGGCTGGCGCCCGTGACCACCGCGACGACGTTGTTCAGCTGTGGCATGTCCGAGGAGCAATCAGGGCTAAGGGCTGAGGGCTAAGGGCTGAGGCGCGGGCATTCGGCTGCATGTGGTCAACCCTGAGCCTTTGGCCCTTAGCCTTCAGCCCCTTAGTCTTTAGCCCTTTGTCTGAGCCCGTAGCCCTTAGCCTTTGGCCCTCAGCCCTTAGCCCTAAAAAATCGTCCCCACTGACGCCGCGGCGAGATCGAGCAGTCGTGTTGGGAGGATCCCAAGGTAGAAGATCGCAATCGTGGAGACTGCCAGCGCGGAGAGCGCGACGGCGCCGATGACCGGGCGTGTGACGCCTTCGGCGGGCTCCGCCATGTACATCATCACGACCACCCGCAGGTAGAAGAAGACGGACACCACGCTCGTCAGCATGCCGATGATGGCGAGGTCGTAGTAGCCCGCGCGCACGGCGGCGCTGAACACGTACCACTTGCCGACGAACCCTGCGGTCGGTGGCAGGCCGCCGAGGGAGAGCAGGAATACCGTCATGAGCGCCGCCAGCGCGGGGCGCGACTGCCACAGGCCGGCGTAGTCGCGCAGTTCGTCGTTCGCACGGTCCTTCGTGCCGAGCAGTGCGATGACTCCGAAGGCGCCGATGTTCGTCACGGCATAGACGAGCAGGTAGAAGAGGATGGACGCTTTCCCCACTTCGTTGGCCGCCACCAGGGCCACGAGCAGATAGCCGCCATGCGCGATGCTGGAGTACGCGAGCATCCGCTTCAGATTCGACTGCGCCACGCCCACGACCGTCCCGACGATCATCGTAAGGATCGCGAGCGCCCACAGGATCGGCGTCCAGTCGGCGCGCAGCGGCTCGAGCGCCGAGAGGAACACGCGCGCGAAAGCCGCAAACGCGGCAGCCTTCACTCCGGTCGACATGAAGCCGGTCACCACCGTCGGCGCGCCCTCGTACGCATCGGGCGTCCACATGTGGAACGGCACGGCCGACACCTTGAACGAGAAGCCGACGAGCAGCAGCCCCACCGCCATGAGCATCATCGGGCTGACGTTCATGCCCTCGGCGGCCATGTAGCTGCCGATGCGGTCGAGGCGCGTGCTGCCGGTGAGCGCGTACGCGAGCGCGATGCCGTAGAGGAAGAATGCGCTGGAGAACGAGCCGAGCAGGAAGTACTTGAAGGCCCCTTCCGTGCTCGCCGGATCGTCGCGGCGCATACCCGTGAGCACGTACACGGCCAGCGAGAGGATCTCCAGGGCCAGGAAGATGAGCAGCAGGTCGGTCGCGATCGCCATGATCATCATGCCGGCAATCGCAAAGAGCGTGATCGCGTAGTACTCACCCGCCGGCAGGTTCTCGCGCTCGATCGTGGGACCCGAGAGCGCCACCGTGAGCAAGCCGACAATGATGAGCGTGATCGTGATGAACAGGCCGAAGTTGTCCGCCTGCAGCGTGCCTCCGAAACTGGTGGCGTTGCGGCCCCACATCAGCACGCTCCCGGCGAGCGCGAACCCGAGCCCGATGACCCCGAGCGCGCCAATTGGCATCCGCTCGTCCTTCGCGCGGAACGCCTCGGCGATCATCGCGGCGAGCGCCGCCAGCGTGACGCAGACGATGGGAACGATGGCGGCGTACGTGGACTGGAGCATCAGCGGAGTCCCACTTCCAAAACGGCGGCGGTCGTGGCCGGTCTGGCAGCGCGATGCGCGCGCACGACGCCATCCGAAGGCGGCGGCAGCACCCGTACGTTCACGCGCTGACTCTGGGTGACGCGCTGCACGACGCGCGTGACCGACGGTTCCATCGGCCGGAGGAACAGCGTCGGCAGCACGCCCATCAGGATCGCGGCGGCCACCAGCGGACCGGCAGCCCACCACTCGCGCACCGACAGGTCCGGCAGGGTCGCATTCTTCTCGCCCACGGGTCCGTAGAACGCCCGCTGCACCATCCAGAGCATGTAGACGGCCGACAGGATCACGCCCGTGGCGGCCAGCGCCGCCCAGCGCCAGTCACGCGCGAAGGCGCCAAGCAGGATGAGGAACTCGCCGATGAATCCGTTCAGCGTCGGCAGGCCGATGGAGGCGAGCGTAATCAGCAGAAAGACGGCGGTCAGGCGGGGCGTCACCGTCTTGAGCCCGCCATACTCGCTGATGAGGCGCGTGTGCCGCCGGTCCGAGAGCATGCCGACCATCAGGAAGAGCCCGCCGGTGCTGACGCCGTGGGCCAGCATCTGGTAGACCGCACCCTGCATCCCCTGCAGGTTCATCGCGCAGATCCCGAGCACGACCACGCCGAGGTGGCTCACGCTCGAGTAGGCTACCAGCTTCTTCATGTCCGGCTGCACCATCGCGACGAGCGCGCCGTAGATGACGCCGACAATCGCGAGCACCGCGATGTAGGGCGCGAAGAAGACGGCCGCCTCGGGGAAGAGAGGGAACGCAAACCGGATGAGGCCGTAGGTGCCCATCTTGAGCAGCACGCCGGCCAGGATGATCGAACCCGCGGTCGGCGCCTCCACGTGGGCGTCCGGCAGCCAGGTGTGGAACGGGAACAGCGGCACCTTGATCGCAAAGGCGAGTGCGAACGCGAGGAAGAACCAGAACTGGGTGCGCACGGGAATCTCGAGCGCGAAGAGCTTCAGCAGGTCGAACGTGTACGTGCCGGCGGGGCCCTCGGCGTGCATCCACGCGAGGCCCAGGATCGCCACCAGCATCAGCACGCTGCCGGCCATCGTGTACAGGATGAACTTCACGGCCGCGTAGACGCGCCGGTCGTAGCCCCAGATCCCGATCAGGAAATACATCGGGATGAGCATCGCGTCCCAGAACACGTAAAAGAGAAACAGGTCGAGCGAGATGAAGACGCCGATCATCGCGGCCTCGAGGGCCAGGATGAAGAGCGAGAACTCCTTGATCTTCGTCGTGACCGACTCCCAAGACGACAGCAGCGCAATGGGCGTCAGGAACCCGGTCAGGACGATGAGCAGCAGGCTGATGCCGTCGACGCCGACGAAGTAGTCGATCCCGAACGCAGGGATCCACGAGACGCGCTCCACCATCTGGAAATCGGCGGACGAGGCGTCGAACCGCGACCAGAGGAGCAGCGTCAATCCGAAGACGAGAAGAGACGCCACGAGCGCCACCTGCCGGACGAGCCCATCGCGGGAGCCATCGCGGTTGGGGATGAACAGGAGCAGCCCCGCGGCCGCAAGCGGCAGCGCAACGATGGAGGAGAGGATCGGGAACGTCATACGCCTTTTCGCGCCGCCGCTAGTAACGCCACATGTAGTAGCCGAGCACCGTGACCACGCCGACGAAGACCGACGCGGCATAGACGCGCACCGAGCCGGTCTGCCACCGGCGCAGGACCGAGCTGCCTGCCGCGACGAAGGCGCCCGTGCCGTTGACCGCGCCGTCGATGAGACCGGCGTCCATCCCCTTCCAGAGGAAGCCGGCGGACAGGTGCTTGATCGGCCGGACGATCACCGCATCGTACATCTCGTCCACGTAGTACTTGTGCAGCAGCAGCCGGTGCAGCGGCTCCGCGGTCGCGGCCACCGCGTCGGCGGCGGCGGGGCGGCGGACGAAGAAGTACCAGGCCAGCCCAATCCCGAGGATCGCGATGATGCTGGAGACGAGCATCAGGCTGCGCTCGAGGGCGATCTCCTCGGCATGCCCGGCGGCCGTGTCCGAGGCATGGTCGGGTTGCTCATGCCCGGAGGTCGCACCCGACGGGTCGTGCGCGTCCGGGTCGACGCGGTCCGCTTTCGCGTGCGCTGACGATCGGTCCGTCTCGCGGTGTTCGCCGCCGACGCCGTGGGCGACGAAGCTCGGGTGCAGGTAGTGCTCGATGCGGTTGCTGCCGCCCAACGCGGCCGGCACGCCCACGTAGCCGGCCAGCACGGATCCGATCGCCAGCACGACGAGGACAGCCGCCATCGCGGGTGGCGCGTCGTGCAGGTGACCATGTGCGCCGTGTCCGTGCGCGTCGTGCGCGTGCGCGCTTCGACCAGCCGCGGGGCCCGCCGCAGCTGCCAGCGCAGGCGACTGTGCCGTGGGCTCCGATTCTTCGGGGTGGGCTGGTGCGGCAGCCGCATGACGCCGTTCCCCATGGAAAGTGAGGAAGACGAGCCGGAACATGTAGGTGGCGGTCAGCAGCGACGTGAGCACGCCGATAGTCCAGAGAATCCAGTGCCCGCTGGCGAACGTCCGCCAGAGGATCTCGTCCTTGCTGAAGAACCCGGCCAGCCCGGGGACGCCCGCGATGGCGATCGCGCCGATCAGGAATGTCCAGTAGGTGATCGGCAGGCCTTTCTTCAGGCCGCCCATGTTCCGGATGTCCTGCTCGCCCGCAAGGGCGTGGATGACCGCGCCCGATCCCAGGAAGAGCAGCGCCTTGAAGAACGCGTGCGTGTAGAGGTGGAAGATGCCGGCCGCGTAGGCGCCCATGCCCATAGCGAGGAACATGTACCCGAGCTGCGAGACCGTCGAGTACGCCAGCACGCGCTTGATGTCGTTCTGCACGAGGCCGATGGTGCCCGCCATCAGCGCCGTCACGCCACCGACGATTGCCACGATGAGCAGCGCGTCGGGCGCGTGGCTGAACAGCTCGGCGTTCCGTCCGATCATGTAGACGCCGGCGGTGACCATCGTCGCCGCGTGGATCAGCGCAGACACGGGGGTCGGGCCTTCCATTGCGTCAGGGAGCCAGACGTACAGGGGGATCTGC
>CAVUCH010000017.1:0-300821 GCA_963739995.1 Vicinamibacteria bacterium
GCGCCGCCTTCGCTGGATCCCAATCCGCGGGTTCGGTGGAGAGCACTTCGATCTTCGGATGCCGCGCGATGACGGACTCGAAGCCGCGCGCACGGCCCTGCGCGCCGGTATGGCCGAGCGCTCCTTGCGTCATGATGACCGTGCCAGTTCCACCGATCGCGTCAACGAGCGCCTCGGTCACGACGGCACCCATGAATTCATTGTCGGGCGCGAGAAACGTGTGTACAGCGATCTGATCGAGTGGCGCGATCAGCGTATCCATGTCGATGACGGGAATTCCCGCCTCAATCAGTCGATTGACAGGCGCTGCCAGCGTGTCGATCTCGACGGCCTGAATGGCGACGAAGTCCCAGTCGCGAGACGCGATCTCCTCCAGCGCAGCTCTTTGCTGGGTCACGGAGAGCCCGCCGTCGAACCACGTGACGTCGACGTTGAACAACCTTCCCCAAAACTCGGCGGCCTGCTTTCCCTGCGTGCACCAGGTCACCTGCAGGCCGATGTTCGAGAACGCTGCCCGAAGCGGTCTTCGCGAGCGGCGTATGGATTCGCCGGTGGGAGCAGCGACGGCCGCCGCGTGAAAGCCTCCCGTCAGGCTTGCGCCCATTGACGCGGCAGCAAGCCGAATCACGTCGCGCCGCTCCGGACGCCACGGCCGGTTGCTCGCTGAACGTTGCCGGCGGTCGTCGCCGGCGGCGGTTGGTTCGGTTCGCCTCGAGCGGCCAAAGAGTGTTGAGGCCATTTTGTCTCCCCTGCGCATGGACCGGACCACAGAACTATCGTGGCCGACGATGATAGCCGCTGACGCGGGATGTGTACGGCCTGCGAACGAAAGGAAGCTCGGCCGCTCCCCTTCCCCACGCACTGCGCTTCTGGACCGGTTCAGTTGGCGACGCGAGCAGGTCGCGCGGCTCGCCCGGAATAGCGGACTCGGAAGCGACGATTTGGCATTGCCTGCAGGCCTGTGCGACATTCCCCACCAACCAGATCAGGGAACGCGAATGGCCTATCTGCTCGGGGTGGACGGCGGAACGGAGAGCATCAGGGCGATCGTTTTCGATCTCGACGGGCGACCCAAGGGCTCACATGCCAGCGCCTATCAGACCCAGTTCCCCAACCCGGGCTGGGCCGAGCAGAATCCGGACGACTGGTGGCGCTCCATGGGCCAGGCGACGCGCGGTGCGCTGGCAGCCGGCGGCATCGCCCCCAACCAGGTCATGGCAATGGCGATCGACACCACCTGCTGCTCCGTCGTCGCGGTCGATGCGGAGGGCAAGCCGCTGCGCCCAGCCATGATCTGGATGGATGTGCGCTCCGCCACTGAAGCGGCCGAGGTTGCGGCAAGCGGCGATCCGGCCTTGCGCATCAACAGCAACGGCCGGGGGCCCGTCTCCGCCGAGTGGATGATCCCAAAATCGCTCTGGATGAAGCGCCATGAGCCGGAGCTGTTCGCCGCGGCGGCGCGCATTTGCGAGTACCAGGATTACATCAACTGGCGCCTCACCGGTCGCTGGGTCGCCTCGCTCAACAACATGGCCGTGCGCTGGCATTACCGGAGCCGCGAGGGCGGATTGCCGCTCTCCTTGATCGAGAAGCTGGGGCTCTCGGATCTCGAGGAGAAGTGGCCGCCAGTGATCGTGCGGCCTGGTGATGTGATCGATGGTCTCAGGCGAGATGCGGCCGCGCATCTCGGCCTTCAGGCCGGCATTCCCGTGGCGCAGGGCGGAGCCGATGCCTTTATCGGCATGATCGGGCTCGGTGTCACCGAGCCGGGCGAGATGGCCGTCATCACCGGATCCTCGCATTTGCATCTCGGTATTGTGGCGCGGCCGGTCCACGCGCCAGGGGTGTGGGGTACCTATATGGATGCTGTCTACCCCGATAAACCGATCATCGAGGGCGGGCAGACCTCGACCGGATCGGTCATTGCCTGGTTCCAGCGCCACTTCGCGTCTCAGACAACGTTCGACGCGTTGAACGAGGCAGCCGCGAAGATTGACCCAGGCTGCGAAGGGCTGCTGGTGCTCGATCATTTCCAGGGCAACCGCACGCCCTATACAGATGCCGCGTCCCGCGGCGCCATCACCGGCCTGACGCTGAAGCACACACCGGCCCACGTCTATCGAGCGATCATCGAAGGCATCTGCCTCGGCACGAAGCTGATTGTCGAGAATTTCGGCGCAGCCTTCCAGGCAAGGCGCATTGTCGTGGCAGGCGGTGCCACCCAATCCCCGCTCTGGCTGCAGATTCATGCCGATACGATCCGCGCGCCGCTGGAGCTGACGGAAGTGCCGGACGCGCCCGCCCTCGGCTCCGCCATCCTCGCCGCCCGTGGCGCGGAGCGCTTCGCGACCATCGAGGACGGCGCCAATGCCATGGTCCGCACGGCACGCACCATCGAGCCGAATGAGGCGAACGCCAGGCGCTATGACGCGTTCTATCCGCAATATCGCCACCTCTATGCCGCGCTGAAAGAGGTTCGTGAAACTAGATGAGTCAAGACAACCTCGATCATTGGCTGCATGAGGAACATCATGTCGATCAACGCCGAACGGTCATCGATCCTGTGGACGATCGCGGTGCTCGTCGCGCTTGCGTGTCGCGTTGACGCTGGGACCCCTCTCGCGAAGGCGCAGGCTGCAACGGCGGAAACAGCGCTTGCAGAGTTGAAGGAAGGCAACCGGCACCACGTCCAGCACCGGTATCGACACCCGCACGAAACGCCAACGCGTCAAAAGAGCCTCATCAGTGGCCAGCACCCGCACGCCATGATCCTGAGCTGCGCCGACTCGCGTGTGCCCCCCGAGATCGTCTTCGATCAGGGTCTCGGTGACCTGTTTACCATCCGCGTGGCAGGCAACATCACCGACGATGCCATCCTTGCAAGCATCGAGTACGCGGCCGGACACCTGCATACGCCGCTGCTCGTCGTCATGGGTCACGGCTCGTGCGGCGCCGTAACGGCGGCCACCGAAGCCGGCGAGCCGCCCGGGCATTTGTCAGCGCTTGTGAGGCCCATTCGCCCGGCGGTCGAGAAGGCGCGAGGCATGCCCGGTGATGTGGTCGCCAACGCTGTCCGACTCAACGTCGAAATGGTGGTCGCGCAGATTCGCGACTCGGCTCCGCTGTTGAGCGAGATGGTGAAGACCGGCCAGTTGCGGGTCGTGGGAGCCGTCTATTCGCTTGAAAATGGTGAGGTGACGTGGCTGCCCGAGGCCGCCACTGGAGCACACTGAGACTCGGGTAAAGCTCCGGGCCGATGGGCGCCGCCGGAACGTCGCAGACTCGACCTGGCTGAACGGCGGATTCTATGTTAGTCGCCGCGGAGCAAGTCGTGGTGAAAGCGGTGTCACACCCTCGCCGGAAAATGGGCCGACTTCAAACGGCCGATGGTTCCGCCAACGAGTCCCATTACCGCCCCGATGACGGACGCCACGCCAATTTTGAAAGGCGCCCCTTTGAGATACTCCATGTTGACGAACATCCGCAGGCTGTCGAATTCGCTGGCTCGAAAGCGCTGCATCATGTTCTGCCAGTCGGACCGCCCAGTCAGCTCGGCGAGAAACAGGTTCACCCGTAACAGATTGAGGGCGTAGAAGACGCAAAAGGTTCCGAACGCTACGACGAAGCCGGTGGTAACGCCTCTCGACAGGCGCCCGCTGCGCCGTACTGAGCAAAACGACACAAACGCCCATGAAAAGAACATCGGCCCGTAGAAGCTGAGCAAAGCTGGGATGCTGTCGTCTGACAACGGCGCAACCGAGCTGAATAGTAAGTCTACGACCCCGAAAATCAGCCCGAGGACGAGTCCCAGGAGCAGCGGTCGATCAGGCAGTCGCAGTCGACCATGGGGGACGATAGCAACTGTCTTGAAAGTCAAGCGTACGCTCATTGACTGATCTGCCGCCACGTCGTGTTGGTCCGCATGATCGCGGGACTACGCCATCGAGCCCATCGCCTGGCATCGCCTCCGGATCATCGTTCCAGGTCACGGTGCCGCCCCCCGAGGAACCGAGCCTGGAACGATGAACCCGGAGACCGGCAGTCATGCGTCGCTATTTGGACGCTTGTGTACTCCGGTTCAGGCCGCTCATGAACGCCGCAGCCGTGGCCGGCGGCTTGACGGTTGTGCCGAAGAGAATGTCGCGCGGGGTCACGCTCGCGCCGTAGACCTCCTTGTTCGCATCGGTGTCCGGCTTGAGTACGCCACCGGAGATATTCACGCCGGCAAAGACGCCCTGTGCGCGCGAGTACCGACAGGATCTGCGCCTTCATCTGCGCGTCGGTGGCGGCGTGCGCCGAGCGGCCAACCGGCCCCGCCGCCGCGGACGCGTCGGCGCCCAGCGAGACCTTGTTCGCGAGCAGCTTGTCCACGCCCCCGCGATTCATGAAGACCAGTACGAGATCGATCGATTCGGCGCCAGCCTGGAACCCCCAGCTGCCCTTCTCGAGACTGAGGAACATCGGCGCACTCCACCGCCCGCTTTGGCGGCAACTCATGACGCCGCGGCCGTATTCACCGCCGAACATGAACGCCGCCTTCTTCACCGATGGGATCACGCCCACGCACGCAGCCTTCTCCCAGAGCTCGGCCGGCACGTCCTTGTCGGGCGTGGCTCTCAGCTCCTGAAGCACTGTCGCGGCGTTGCTGAGCCGCTCGGCTTCGTCGGCGAAGCTCTGCACGGTCCCGACCAACAGCATCACCGGCACGATCCATATCCAGCGCATGCCCGCACCTCCTGCACGCCCCAGCTGCAAGCCCGTTGCCGGAGACGCGCCACATCTCCTGTGTTGCCGACAAGGGACGCCGCATGAGGCCATAATCAGGCCCATGCGCGTGCCGCCCTCATGCTGTTGCTGATGTCGCAGGGACCGCAAGCGGGTCCAAGCGTGCTCGTGCTCGTCACGTCCGGCTCATCGATGGCACCGGCACTCCACCGGTTGACGACTGGTATAGTCACGGCTTCTTGTTCATGACAGATGCGCGCTGAAGGAGGGAGCCAATGATTTACTACGGAGTCACACATCTCGCCGACGCGTTTCGCACCGTCCGGAAGAACACAATCGCCATCGCGCGGGATATTCCCGAAGACAGATACACCTTCTGCGCCGCGCCGCACACGCGCACGGTCTCGCAGCTGCTGATCCACCTCGCGGTGTCACCAGACTGGCAGCAGGAAGTGCACAGCCAGCAGCTGGTCTCGCTCGAACGCTACGATTTTCAAGGACGCTTCATGAAGGCCGCGGCCGAAGAGCAGGTGCCACGCACGAAGGCGCAAATCATCGATCTGCTTCAGCGGTCGGCCGAGGCGTTCGCATCGTTTCTCGACGGCCTGAGCGAGAGTGCGTTGAGTGAGATGGTCTCGATGCCAGCCGGCCAGCCGCCGAAAAGCCGCTTCGAAATGCTCCTCTCGGTCAAAGAACACGAGATGCATCACCGCGGTCAGCTGATGATGATCGAGCGGCAACTCGGCATCGTGCCGCACCTGACACGCGAGCGGGCGGCGCGGTTCGCTGGAACCGCGCCGCAGCCGGCGCAGACCTGAGAGGGCTCAGCTCGTTGCCTCGCGGTCAGAACGGATCGTTAGCGCCCCGGAACCGCCGTCGGCGCGCGGCGGAGAAGCTCGTCGAACAAATTCATGAGAAAAGTCACGTGCAGGGAGTGTCGGGCGTCCACAGGTTCAGCAGGCCTCGCGATGATGGCACGCGTGGCATCGGGGCTGAGATTGAACGCCGCGAATGGCAGTGTCGCTTCCGACCAGCGCTGCGGTTCGTCCGCCACGAACGAGTTGCCGTCCTCCGTGTATGCGACCTCCATGATGTGCCGATCCGTACTGAGGTGGTACAGCGCTCGACCGCCGCTGGGCCAGTGAGCAACCGTGCCGGAAATGCCGCCGCTCGACACGAGCCACGGTCCCCCGCGCCCGCGAAATGGCCTGACGTAGATCTCGCCCGTGCCTGACTCCTCCGAGTAGTACGCAACCCACCGACCGTTGGGCGAGAACACTCCGCCCCACTCGTTCAGCGGAGAACGGAGAAACACCTCGAGATTGCCCGCCCTCGGGCGATCGAGATCGGCGCAATCAAGGGGTAGCATCCAGATGTCATACAGGGTTTCCGCGCTGCGTCGGTGGACGGCCACGTATTTGCCATCAGGCGAGACCGACGAGGGATGCAGTTCATCGGCGCTCTCGAGAAGCATCTGTGGCTCATCGGCGCCATCCGCGCGAAGCCACCAGAGTGAGCGGCCGGTGCCGCTCCGGTTCTGTGCGCTGCACACCAGGTGAGCACTGTCGGGCGCCCACACCGGCCATTGGTTCTCGAGGGTGTTGAAGGACACCCGTGACGGGCGAGCTCGCTTCAAGTCGAGTACCCAGATGTCCTGCCCGGACACAAACGCGAGCTTCCGTCCATCCGGTGAAGGGAAGAGATGCGCATACCGTCCCGGCGCGTCGAGCAGCTTCTCGACATGACCCGATTGGTCCATCCAGGCGATCGTGCGGTCCGAGGTCACGGCGTCGCGGCTCAAGTAGACGAGCGTCCCATCATTCGCGAAGTCGAAATGCGCGGTCCGATCGGTGACATCATCCGCAACGTCGTCTACGATCGGCACCGGCACACCGCGGGTCTCGAGCGTGTCGATGTCGAAGCGCACGGCGAAGAGCGTGTTCCTGTGGACGTAGATGACGTGTCCCGAGGGGACATAGCGGCCGCAGTACCCTGCGGCAATCACCACTCTGATCTCGCCGGTTGCAAGGGATAAGACCTGTACGTTCGGCGCATCGGCAGCACCACCCGTGAAGATCACAACCCGCCGCTCGGCAATCGACTGTGGCCAGGCGTGCGACGTCTCACCGGCTGCCAGCGATGTCAGCGGTTCAGGGACACCTCCGGCGGCGTGAACGCGAAGGAGGCCACCGAAGATATGGGGCGCGAGCACGATGGTGTCGTTGTCGGCCCAACTGGCTCCGCGATCGTTCGGAGTCTCTCGATCGGAGCAGGTCGCCATGGCTGCTTTCTGAGAGGCGCGATGCCCATTGGTTAGCGCGATCCAACTGGTCAGTACGTGTGTTTGCGGGCGCACGAAGGGAACGCCCCGGCCGTCCAATCAGCAAACTCTGCAGTGTTTCAGGGTGACGATGCGACTCAGCCGCGAACTGAGCCGTATTGCCTATGAATTCTCTATCAGCAAAGGATTTCTGTTCCGAGGACCAGCACGAGTCGAAGCTGGCGGGCGGGGGCCGTGACACCCCCGCCAAGCCCCCCAACTACATCGGTCCGTCGCGGCCGTCACTGCCGCTCGCGCGGTCGCGTTGCTTGCGGCGATGACTCGCCATCCCGCCCTTTCGGCCAGCTTCCCGCGCCTCCTCGCTGCTCCATTCGTGCGCGGTGCCCTTTTCGTGCGCCGCCTTGCCGCCCTTGCTGGCAATCTCCCGCTGCTTGGCACGGTCCATCGACGCGAATCCGCGATCTTCTTTGGCCACGGTTCCTCCGTCCCATTCGTCTCGTTTGTCAGATGCCGTGCTGTGGGGAGCCGCCGCTCGCGGCTGCAACCGATGTGCCACGGTCGGGCTGGGAGGCTTAATACCGAAGCGAGCGGCAGCTACTCCCCCGGAACCACGATGGCTTGCATAAGCCCCGGAGCGCGGCGCCCGAACTGGCAAGGCGTGCAGAGCGAGCATATTGGCCAATTGTGAGCGATAAGCAACGCAGCCAGACGGGATGCCCCACGCGGGGATTGTGTGAGTCATCACGGTTCCAGGGGACTAGTCAGGCGCGAACAGGGCGGTTGGCCAGACCCGGTGCGAACGTGCACACGTTCGTCGCTACACTGATCACCCGGCCCCGAAGCACCAATCAGCCGGTCTCTTCCCGGGTCGCTTCCTAGCAGTTCAAGATCCGGATCGCGTAATTGACTGGCGCATGGTCGGCCAGAAACCCGGGCAGCGGCACGGTGGGGTGCGACGTGCGCAGCAGGCTTCCGAGTGCGTGTGTCTCGCGGGTTTGAAAGTGGATCGAGCTGTCTTGAGGATCAGTTCCTCGCGCGGCTGGACGTTCTCGTGCAGGTGGCCACCGCTGTCTATGAGCTGGAGCGCGCCGACGTGGCGGAAGACGAGGCCGATTGGCACGGTCGTGACGACGTCGGAGTTATTCCGAAACCGGAAAACGGAGAACGCCAATGGCACGTCCGAATGCAGCGTCCCCCACCCGCGGCGAGCCGTACGTATAGAGCCCTTGCAACCGAAGTCGCGGCTCGCCAGCCGCGAAATTCGCGGCGACGGTGGCCAGCGCCGCCCCGAGGCTGTGACCGCAATCCAGAACGGGCGGGTCCGCGCCGCCTGCAGCGTCAGAGACGATATCATTAGCGGGGGGCGGGGTCTCTCCTGTGGTTGTGGCAATGACGGCAAGGCGGCACCGTGTGCCACCCCTACGGCAGTCGGCGTCAGACACAACTCGAGATCATCGGCCACTCGGGAGCAGCCATTGCGTCCGACTAATCAGGGCATATGGTGCAACCGCCTTCAACTTGCAACTTGCGGCGCCGTGCGCCAGAGGAGGTTACTTGAAGTACCGCTTCTCACGAAGCGTTATGGGGCTCGCAATGCTGCCTCGCAACGAGGCCAACCGTTGGGACCGTGGTCACGTTATACGGCCGGCGGCGAAGGCGGTGACACTGCTGCTGGTGTTGCTGCTCCCGTGCTGCGGCGGAAAATCGCTCCCCCCGGCACCATCCGACGTCGCGTCCGGCCTGACCGTCTACGAGCACGCCGGCTATCTCGGATCAACGGCGCTCGTGACGAGCTCGATTGGCGACCTCAAAGACTTCAAGGGCCCGTGCGTGCACGAGTCCAGTGGGGACGTGACCCTCGACTGGAACGATTGTATTTCCGCAGTCCGGATCGCACCAGGCTGGCACGCGACCATCTACCGCGATACGGACTACCATGGTGACGCGTTGGACGTCGCCGGCGATCTGCCGAACCTGCAGCTGGTGCTCGGTGACTGCGATCACGACGGGATGAACGACTGCGTCTCGTCGATCAAGCTGACGCCTCCCTGAGCTGGCGCGACGCTGCGACGGCCTGCCTGCCCAACGAACGCCTCCCTCAACTAAACGTATTGGTCAGTTCGTCAGTTTCTGGACTGGCGTTCCCGTTCCCACGGCCCGCAGACGATCTGCAAGGTCCGATGCGGAAGCGTTCACTGCGTTCATGGGAAGCTCAGGTTTTGGGCATGCGGACACGCATTGAACGACTCAGAGGGACCTGCTAGAGTTCCTCGCGCGTCTGGCAAGCGCGACCGGGACGGACCCTCGAGTCTGCCAGACGGACAAACGGAACCGACGCAACGCGATCACTGACGAGGAGGTTCACCGTGCCCACGTACATCACCCTGCTCCGTTGGACCCACAAGGGCGCCGAGAACGTCAAGCAGAGCCCCGCCAGGCTCGACGCCGCCAAGAAAGCGTTCGAGGCTGCTGGCGGCAGGATGACCCAGTTCTACCTCGTGATGGGTCAGTACGATATGGTGGCGATCAGCGAGGCGCCAGACGACGAGACTGCCGCGAAGATGTCGCTCGCCGTTGCCGCGTCCGGATCAGCTCAGAGCGAAACGCTTCGCGCGTTCAGCGAGGCTGAATACCGCAAAATCATGGCAGCACTGCCCTGACGGACCGAGCAACCGTAGCATCCGCGCAGAGCCGACGGCTCTTCGGCGCGGTGCCAGTGGCCTGTATCGGCTGGGGCGGTAGTGGATTTCGGAGCGCGGCGCCTGGCTGGCAAGGCGCGACGACCGAGCATACCGGGAGTATTCGAGGGAGGAGCAACGCCGCCAGCCGGCATGCCCGCCCGAAAGACACTACTGATTCAGCCGATACATGCCACTTAGTCGAAAGTCCACATCGGCGCCCGGTCAGGGCAAATCAGGGATCGCCACCTCGCGCCACGGCGGCCGCGAGACCGCGGCCATCCACGTTTCGACAAAAGCCATGACAAGATCCGGGATGTGATCCTTGCCTGCTCTCACGTGATCCTTGCCTCCGACGACGTGCCGCGCATCGCGAGGTTCTTCAGCCAGGCCTTCGGCATGCTTCCGCAGTTCGAGAACGACATGTTCGCGGAGTTTGTTCTCCCTTCGAGGTTCCGTCTGGCCTTCTTCAAGCCGGCCGGCGCGTCGGCGCGCACGTTTCGCGCGTCGGCGGACCGCGACGGATGCGCACTCGGCATCACGGTCGTAGACGTCGAGCGCGCCTACCGTGCGCTCGACGGTCTGCGCGATACCGGCATCCAGCTAAGCGGACCGCCGAACGACCACCCCTGGGGCGAGAAGAGCTTCCTGTTGACGGATCCGGACGGGAACCGGTGGGAGGTCACGCAGTCGCCGTCGGCAGACGGGATGCTCACCAACCGGTAGCCCCGTTACTTGGCGACTACTCGTGATTGATGCGCCGGGGCCAGCGCGAAAACTTCGGCGTCAGTTCTGATCTGCCCGGCGAAGGATCTGGTCCCTCACATACGCTGCGTCGGCGCCAGCACCATCGATGAAATTCGAACGACGCGTGTGGACCCCGAAGATCGAGATCGTGCCCACCGCCGACGCGGTATAGTGATCGGAGTGGGAGGCGGCTGTGCGAATCGAGGACTTCTCGTTCGGCCACATCACCATCGGCGGGGTCAGCTACGAGCACGATGTAGTGATCGACCACGGGAGTATCCGGAAGCGGAAGAAGAAGCTATCCAAGAGATTCCGCGGCGCATTCGGACATACGCCGCTCTCGGCGCAAGAGAACATTCCCTGGAAGTGTCGCCGGCTCATCATCGGTACTGGAACCTACGGCAATCTGCCCGTCATGGATGAGGTCAAGCGCGAAGCGGCCCGTCGGAAAATCGAGCTCATCATCCTGCCCACCGCCGAGGCTATCAGAGCCTTGCGCCAAGCCTCGGACAAGACGAACGCGATTCTGCACGTGACCTGCTAGCGTCGTCGGCAGTTCCAGGACCGAGGCGAGTTGCGCGGCGATAGGGAACGCGAGAATCGCAGACACGCAGAATGAGATTGGCCCGGCCCTGGAGGATCTTCGAGTGCAACACGTCTATGGACTCGACATTCCGCGCAGCCTCGAGGATGTCTGCGATCCTCGCCGCCTCGCGTTGATCGTGTACGACATGCAGGTCGGCATCTTGCGACAAATCGCAAATGGTGCCGAGATTACAGCAAGAGTCACCGCGGTGCTGGCTGCGGCGCGCGAGGCAGGTGTGCGGATCGTATTCATGCGCCACGTATCGATGCCAAAGGAGCTGATGGGTGTGGTTCAGTTCCGGATGGCCATGACGTGGCAGCGCGTCGAGCGCGCGGAGGACGTCCAGCCGTGGTTCCTTCGCGATGCACCTGGCTTCCCGATCGTACCGGAGCTCGTTCCTCGCACGTCTGAGGCAATCTTCGACAAAATCACCATGTCCGCCTTCGAAGGCACCCCCCTGGACATCGTGCTGCGCGACGCCGGGGTCAATGCGTTCGCCATTGTCGGCGTGGCCACCGAGATCGGCATCGAGCCTACCGTTCGCCACGGCGTCGACCTCGGCTACATCCCGATCGTCATCCGAGACGCTTGCGGCGCCGGGCACCTTGACGCGGGCGAGCGATCGATGGCGACGCTTCAGTACCTGGGCGACGCACTGTTCACCACGGTCGACGAATTCGCGACGGTCTTACGCCGTGTCTCAGTGGCGCGTGCGGGCACGAGGCGCTGAGGCACACGCCGCGGCTCGATGTCGACGCGTCAACGGGACTCGTGACCCCTGGCGGCATCGTCCGGTGCTCAAGCGCTGCGGATGTGTGCGTGTCTGGCGTTGTGCAGAAGGCTGGCGAACAGCGGGATCGTAACCTCACATCCTTCGGAGAATGCGATGCACGACGTCGTGTTGACCATTGTCGGCGCCGATCGTCCAGGGCTGGTGGAAGCGGTCGCGGAAGTCGTGGCCCGTGCCGGCGGAAACTGGCTCGAGAGTCGCATGGTACACCTCGCGGGCAGGTTTGCCGGCGTCCTCCGTGTGCAAGCGCCAGCTGAGGCCATCCCGCGCGTCGTCGCGGCGATCGAGGCACTATCGCGCGCTGACCTGAAGGTCACCGTCGAACCTGGCCTTGTCGGCGCGACGCTCGGTTCACAGCGCTCACTCGACCTGGATCTCGTGGGCCTGGATCGCGCCGGGATCGTGCGTGACATCTCTGGCATCCTGGCGAGACACGGCGCCAACATCGAGGAACTCGTCACCGATGTGTCGAGCGCGCCCATGTCTGGAGAGCCGCTGTTCCGCGCTCACATGCGATTGACGGTGCCGGCAGCCGCAGATTCCGATCCACTCCGCGCCGACCTCGAGCGATTTGCCACCGATCTGATGGTCGAACTGCAACTGGTCGAAACGGTCACGAAGACTTCGGTCAGGCCGCAGCACGGAGGCGGGGCGGTCCGCTAGCAGAGGTGCGTTCCGACCCTGCCACCGGTGAAATTTCTGCGACAGGTCAGGACGCAGACAATCGAGTGACGCAGCACCGCTCTGACAATCTCGCGGGCTGCAGCCGACACTGCTGCTTCGCCGGGCCAGCGATTCAGTCAGCATCCACCCGAGAGCCGGGTCCGAGGGGCACGGGAGTCAGGACCAGGCACCTCGTATCAACTCCGTGCCGCCCGAACGCGGATTACCACCCGGAGGGTGCTACCGCTCTCCACTTCGAGCTCGCGCGGCCACTGCTCAGAGCTCACAAGCGTGAACCCGGAAGGCAAGGTCACCCCGGCGCGGACCCGTGCAACTCCCGTTTGAACGCCGCAGCGAAAAGCGCCGTCGTGCGCCGTCAAGCCGTGGTCACGCCAGTCGCCGAACACGTCTGCGACCGTGACGTGCAGCGACGAAACAGGGTCTCCGTCGTCATCGATCGCGACGAACACGATCGTGGCTCCTGAGATGGCCGTCGGGCTCGTCGTGACGATGAGCAGGCAGGACGACAGCGCCAGCAGGGGAGGAATGGCGAAGCACCACTTCCAGAGCGGGGTCGGCCGCTGGTGCGGGTGCGGCATGCGTTCACTCTGCGCCTCTTGCCGAACGGAGGCAACCGTAACGAAAAAGCTGAGCTGGGCGTAACCTAAGGTGGGCGTGAGATCATCGGCAGCCTCGGACTCCCGCGCTCGTCACCGCCGGTTCTCGTACCATTTTAGATTCGCCGTCGAATCGCCGACGCAGACGATGTCGAGCCTCCGGTCGCCGTTCAGGTCCGCCACCGCGCACCCGGAACCGGCCATGTCCCCACTGTCGAGCGCCTGCCGTTTCCAGGTGCTTTTCGCGGAGTTCGCTCGGTAGACGTAGACGCTCCGCTGCCCCTGCCGCTCGCCCGCCACGATCTCGTCACTGCCGTCACCGTCGAAATCCCCGGTTACGAGGGTGTGCCCATCGACGATCGCATCGTCGATGACCCGCCGCCTCCAACTCCCTTCGGCCTGGCGGTAGACCACGACCTGGTTGCCATGCCACGGCTCGATGGTCGCCAGGAAGCGATCGCGCCCAAGACGTCCGACCGCCACCTCGCTCGACCCGCTGCGCGGCCAGCCGGCGGGGTTCCCCGTCACTATCCGCG
Organism: Vicinamibacteria bacterium; assembly: GCA_963739995.1. Taxonomy (GTDB): domain Bacteria; phylum Acidobacteriota; class Vicinamibacteria; order Vicinamibacterales; family JAENWD01; genus CAVUCH01. The sequence continues at coordinate 13,624 of CAVUCH010000017.1, forward strand.
AACGACGCCAGCGACCGTCGTCGAATTCGAGCCGGTGGACGCCGAGGAAGCTCGCCGTGAGCAGTGACTCCTTGGGGCCGCCGTCCCAGGCGGTCGGCAGGATGGCGTGCACGACGCCTTCGTCGCGGTCATCGATCATCTCCCGCTTCCACACGCCCGGACGATATGCATACAGGGGGACGCGGTCGCGGAACTCGGGCGCCATGGCGCGTGGACCCGTCAGCGGGCTGTTCACCAGCCACTTCCGTCCGGTGCCATCCACATCGACGAACCGCACCCGGTGCGACGTTGGCACGCGATCGATCTCGCTGATGGACCAGGGCTGTGCGGGATCTCCCCTGGTGCGTGAGGATCGACAGCACGCCGGGCCGTTCTGCGTAGACACTGGAGAACTCGTGGGCCACGGCGAGTTCAGGGACGCCGTCGTCATCGACGTCCCAGGCGGCTGCGTTGATCGGTTGCCGGATGCCTCGAGCGAGCACGTGCCGTTTCCACTCCGGGTTCTCGTACCAGCGAAGCTCGTCGAGATCAGCGGCGACCGCGATGACGTCTGGCTTCCGGTCCCGGTTGAGATCCGCGACCACCGTCTGGTAGCCGCCTGCCAGCCCGGTCGCTATCGTATGAGGCACGAAGTGAGGGGGCGGGTGTGCTTCCGGTGGTGGCAGGCCCGCGGCGCACGCCGACAGGACGAGGGCAGCCGCCGCCGCGACGACTGCCAGCTGCATGATCATGCGTCTCGGTCCTCGGACTTGGACAGCACGCGCCTCCGGACGTTGGGGACGTTGGCCACGGAGTTCGAGTTTCGCCGCCGGGCCACGCGTACGCGCAGCCCGGCCACCGTCGGGCGGACGGAGGTCGCTCACCTTGTCACTGGATGCTCGACATGCCCGTGATTTTATACGCCCGACGGCTTCCCCCATTCGTTCGCCTGTCCGACACCGCCCTTCACCGACCCCGGCCGGCCGTTCGCCGATTCGCCTGCGCCGGGGTGTCCAGAGAGGCCTACTCTGCTCTCGACAGGGAAGGAGCAGTGATCATGGCGACGGCAAGAATCTTCACCGGGCTGGGTATCATCGGGGCCGCCACGAGCACAGTGGCAACGGCTCTGATCTGGCTCGTGCTGTCACGGCCGCTGGAAGTGGTCGATGCGCTGGAGGACGGCGTGTTGGTCGGACTGTTGAACGCGCTTGCGAATCTCGTCCGCTAAGATTGGAAACCATGCGACCGCCTGTCACGCCTCGTTGCACGCCGCAGTTCTTCATGGGGCTGGCCGTCCTCGTGACGGGTGTCGTCTTTCTGCTGCACAACCTCGGCATAGCGGACTTCAGACCATACCTCGGCTACTGGCCGTGGCTCCTGATGCTTCTGGGCGCAATCAAGCTGGTGCAAGCCCGTTCGGTCCCCGCGGCACTCGTGGGAGTTTTCTGGATGGCGCTGGCGGTCTGGCTGGAGCCGGCGATCTTCGGCGTCGACCTCTCGGTGCTGCGGACCTACTGGCCGGTGATCTTGATTTTGTTCGGCGGTCTCATTATCTGGCACACCTTTCATCTCAGGCCGCGTCGACCCGGTGGCGACGTCGATCTGCGATCGTGGGTCACCGCGACGGCGGTGTTGTCGGGCCTCTCACGGTCGGTCGCGTCCTCGGAGTTCGCCGGAGGCGAGTTGACGGCGTTCATGGGTGGCGTGCAACTCGACCTGACTCGCGCAACGATCAAGGGTGCCGAGGCGCACCTCACGGTGTTCGCCATGTGGGGGGGCATCGAGCTGAAAGTGCCGCCTGGCTGGGCTGTGGACATGCGGGTGGCGGCGTTCCTCGGCGGGTACGAGGACAAGACCACGCTGCCGGCCGCCGCCGATGCGCCGCGCCTGATCGTCACCGGGCTGGTCACGATGGGTGGCGCCGAGGTGAAGAACCCCAAGAACTCCTGACGCGCGATGCATCCCATCCTTGGCAAGCCGCGCTGGCTGGCACTGTATCTGCTGGCCTGGTTGCCCTTCGCAGCCCTGATCACGATGTCGCTGCGCGGGACAGGGTCCGTCTCCTGGGAAGCCTCCGTTGCCCTCTCCCTGCCCGCCGCATGGATGCTCGCCTTCATGTGTCTGACCCCGTGGTACACCTGTCGGTGGCTTCCGCTCGGCACGTCTTCGGCCCTCAGGCTCGCAATCGGACACGGCTCGGTCGCGGTCATTTCGATCGTCGTGTGGTTGGGCCTCGTCGAAGTCGTGGCCGGCGAGCTGGCCGAGCTGCGTTTTGGCGCGGGCCTCGACGTGCGCCAGGCGCAGCTGCGCGCGTTTCTCTTCGGCCTGGCCGAACTGCCGTATCTGCTGTCCATAAGCGCGCACTACCTCGCGCTGGCGTACCAGGCGTCGCAGGACGCGGAGCGGCGGGCGCTGGAGCTGAGGATGCTGGCGAGGGAAGCCGAGTTGAAGACGCTGCGGGCGCAGATCGATCCGCATTTCCTCTTCAACTGCCTACACTCGATCAACGCGCTCATCGGTGCCGATCCGGCCGCGGCGCGCCGCATGACGGTGCTGTTGGGCGAGTTCCTCAGGACGAGCGTTGCCGTGGGGCAGCGTCCCCTCATCACCCTCGGTGAGGAACTGAAGCTCGTGGATCGGTATCTGGCCATCGAGCAGATCCGGTTCGGCACGCGACTGACCGTCCTGACGGAAATCGACCCCACACTGCGGGATTGCCTCGTCCCGCCGCTGCTGCTGCACCCGCTCGTCGAGAACGGGATCACCCACGGCATTTCGCACGTGCTGGACGGCGGATCCATTCGCGTGCAGGCCGCGCGTGCCGGCTCGCTCGCGTATATCACCGTGACGAACACCTGTGACCCGGACCGGCCGACGCAGCGAGGCACCGGTGTGGGTCTGGCTAACGTCGGCGGCCGCCTCGCAAACCAGTTTCCGGACGAGAGCGGCGTCGAGATACGGGAGCTCCCCGACGAGCATCGGGTGGAGCTGCGGTTTCCGGTACGCACGGCCGACCCTCCGCACGCAGACACGGGGGCGTAGAAGCCATGAGCAGGTTACGCGTCGTGATCGTGGATGACGAGGAGCTGGCGCGGAACGTCGTGACCGAGTACCTTGCCGGCCAGCCCGACGTGACCGTTGTCGGGGAGTGTGCCAACGGATTCGAGGCGGTAAAGGCGGTGACGGATCTCAAGCCGGACCTGGTGCTGCTCGACGTCCAGATGCCGAAACTGAACGGGTTCGAGGTGGTCGAGCTGATCGGCCGCGACCAGGCCGTCGTGTTCGTCACGGCCTTCGACGAATACGCGCTCAAGGCGTTCGAGGTGCACGCGGTGGACTACCTGCTCAAGCCCTTCGATCGCGACCGGCTGCTGGAGGCGCTGGACCGTGCGCGGGCGCGCATTGACCGTCACGACACCACGCCGGTCGACGGCCTGGTCGGACAGACGCGGCCCAGGCCTGCCGAGCGCGTGTTGATTCGGGACGGCGCCCGCGTGCACATTCTGCCGGTCGACGCCATCGACTACGTCCAGGCGCAGGACGACTACGTGTCCGTTCAGAGCGGCGGTCGCGCGTACCTGAAGGAACAGACGCTGGCAGATCTCGAGTCGAGCCTGGATCCGAAACGCTTCCTCCGGATCCACCGTTCCTACCTGTTGAACGTCGACCGGCTGGCGCGCGTGGAGCAGACTCCCCGCGAAACCCGCGTGGCAGTACCTGAAGGACGGGACGACTCTGCCCGTGAGCCGCAGCGGGTATGGCAAGATTCAGCAACTACTCGGCCTGTAAGCATGCGCGTCCTCGTCATCGGTGGGACAGGGTTCATCGGGCGGTTCGTCGTTGACGCGCTCCTGCGACTCGGACACGAGGTCGCCGTCGTGCACCGCGGCAGCCAGTCGCGCGAACTGCCAGGCGCGACGCAGATCATCGTGCCCAGGGACCGACTCGCCGATGCGGCACCGCGGCTCCGGGCGTTCGCGCCCCGGATAGTGGTGGACATGATCCTCAGCTCCGGGCGGCAGGCCGAGGCACTGCTGGACACCTTCCGCGGCCACGCGGAACGCATTGTGGCGATCAGCAGCATGGACGTCTATCGCGCGTGCGGCGTGCTCCACGGCACCGAGCCCGGGCCGCTCGAACCGCTGCCGCTGACCGAATCTTCTCCTGTACGCACTCGCCTCCAGACGTACCCGCCAGCACAGGTCCGGATGCTGCAGCAGGTCTTCGGCTGGCTCGACGAGCACTACGACAAGGTTCCGGTTGAGCGCGCCATCCTCGGAGACCCGCAGTTGCCGGGGACGATCCTTCGACTCCCGATGGTGTACGGCCCCGGCGACCGGCTGCGGCGGTTCTATCCTGTCGTGAAGAGAATCCTGGACGGTCGACGAGTGCTGCTCTTCAGCGAAAGCATGGCGCAATGGCGGGCGACCAAGGGATATGTGGAGGACGTGGCTCGCGCCATTGCGACTGCGGCGGCCGAGCAGCAGTCCGCGGGCCGGATCTTCAACGTTGGCGAGCCCGACACGCTCACCGAGCTCGAATGGGCGCAGCAAGTAGCGCGCGCCATGGACTGGAACGGCGAGTTCGTTGTCCGACCGGACGATCAGGTACCGCCGCACCTCCGCGCGCCCGGCAATGCCGCCCAACACTGGGTCGCCGACACACGTCGTATACGCGAGGAGCTGGGTTTTCATGAGTCTCGAAGCCGCGATCTCGCCGTCCGGCGGACAGCAGAGTGGGAACGCCAGACGCCACCAACAGGGTTTCATCCACACCAATTCGACTACGCTGCCGAAGACGCGGCGTTGAAGGCGTGACGCTCCGACACTGAAATCCCCGGGGCGAGGCGCTGGCGGTCAACCCCACGCCAGCGGCGGCCTTCACCAATCTTTCCAACTGCAGACCTGTTCTGGGAATGTTCCCGAGTGTCCGGGGCCACCTCGTCGGACGCCTTGAGGCTGTTCGGTGCGGCGGCGGTTCTCCAATCCGCTCTCAGGACGGCCGAGTTTGGCCATCGACCGCCCTCGCAACCCGCTGGCAACTCGAACCCATCTCTTTTCGTCTCATCGCCAGAAAGGCGGTCATGCAAATGCACACAGGTCATCCGTTCGGGCGCTTGCCGATCCTCCTCACCAGCTGTTTGCTGCTCATGCCGCCGCTGGATGCGGCGCCCAGCCAGGGCATCAACATCAGCGACGGGAACGGACCACTGGAGCGGTGCGATCAGGTGGAGATCTCGTTCGACAATCGGCCGGCACTACGCGACGAGGAGGCACTGCAACTCCCGGTCGGGACCGAACCCCTGAGGGTGACGCTTGCCAACCAGGGGGGCATCGGTTTGCGCGAAGGGTCTGCCAACCAGCACGAAGTCACGCTCTGCAAAGCGGTACCGGAGGACCGGGGCGTGGATCTCGGCGCCATCCGTGCCGTCGTCAACGGGCCATCGGTGGAGGTCGCGGGGCCCGCGGGAGGACGTTGGGTGGGATACCTGCTCGTGCGGTCGCCGCGCGGGAGTCACGTCGACCTGAGCGCCACCAATGGTCCTATCCGCGCCGAATCCTTCGAAGGCCAACTCAGTCTGCGGACGACGAATGGACCAATCGCCCTGATGCACGTTCGCGGGAAGGTCACCGCACGCGCGCAGAATGGACCGGTCAAGCTCGAAGGCGACGGTGGGAATGTGTCGGTCGAGACGCAGAACGGTCCGATCGGCGTGCGTCTCCTGGGCACGCAGTGGGAAGCAGGCGATCTCGTGGCGCGAGCCCAGAACGGTCCGCTGTCGGTCGAGCTGCCAACGCCGTACCGATCCGGTGTCGAGATTGAATCCGCCGGTCACGCGCCGTGGTCCTGCGACGTGGACTGCGGCACTCGCGACAACGCCTCCGGCACGCGCCGGGCACGTCTGGGCGACGGTCCCACGCACGTGAAACTGTCGACCGTGAACGGACCGGTGAAGGTGCGCTGACGCTTGGGGCCCGTGCGGCGAGCGGCAGGCTGCACCAAACGAAGTCTCATCCCTCCTCAGGGAGGCTCTTCCAACGTGCTGCGAGCAAGCCACTGGCAGTGCTGATGTCGATGTCCGCGATCAGCAATCCCTCAGCACCGTAAGGCTGATAGCTGAGCAGCGTCCCGTCGGGACGCACGAACGCAGAGGTGGTCGGCGAACCGGCGCTGGCGAAGTTCACCGTCGCGAAATAGCACGTGTTCTCGGCCGCCCGGCACAGGGCGGCCTTCTCGTGAAACGTATTCGCCGGATCCGCGAAGGACGTGGGCCGGTAGGAATCGCCATCCGCCTTGTGAAAGTGCGGGTGAAAAACGACCTGTGCGCCGTGTCGCACCGCCCAGCGAACAGTTTCGGGATACCGCCAGCCTTCGTGACAGATCGCCACACCGAACGTCAATGGACCGGCCTGGAACACCCGGCGGCGTGAACCTGCTGTGTAGGTGCCCTCTTCGCTGGGATCGATCTGGACCTTGTCCTGGAAGCCCGCGACGGAACCGTCGTGGTTGATGACCAGGGCGGTCGGTATGACGCCGCCATCGACCAGACGTTCGGTGCCGAGAACGACCCCGATGCTTCCAGCCGCGGCCGCCCGGCCGATTGCGGACCAGGCCCGATCGAGGAACTCCTGGTCGGAAGGCGGTACGCGCGTGCCCATGCCCCGGTAGCCGGGCACAAAGCATTCGGGAAAGCAGATGATCCGTGCTCCCTTGCGCGAGGCCTGCTCGATTGCCTGTTCGCCGAGCGTGATCGATTCGTCGGGCGTAGCCGGAAAGCGGAGATTGGCGAGGGCAATCCGGAACAGGTCCACTATTTTCCCTCCTGCTCGCGTCAGCTAGACAGGCGTTGCGCAATCGATCGTCGCTTGACGTGGCGTGCGTTGCCCAGGGCGCGTACCCGGTGACGGTTCCCATGGTCCCATGCGCCGATTCGGCCGACAATGGCGGGCGACGAGAATGCCAGCCCCTGCTTTCATCGCGCCCATGGCGGCGCAGAACGTCACTGAACTTCCCGACGGCCCGGGATGGGACTACGAGGTCAAGTTCGACGGCTACCGCGCCATCCTCCTCAAGGCCGGCGAGCGGGTGGAGATCCGATCGCGCAACAACAAGGACCTGACGCGCACCTATCCATCGGTGCATGCCGCCGGCCAGAAGCTGAAGGCGCGGAGCGCAATCCTCGACGGTGAGGTGGTTGCGCTGGACCCCTCGGGACGACCCTCGTTCCAGGCACTCCAGCATCGCACCGCCCACCCTCAGCACGTTATCGTCTATTACGCCTTCGACCTGCTGCACCTGGATGGTGAGGACCTCACGCCGCTGCCGCTGGGGGCCCGGCGCCCGAAGCTGGCGGCGATCGTCAGCGACTCAGGCATTCTCCTGTCCGAGACCCTCGACGGCAGCGCGACCGACGTGATCCAGGCCGTCCGCGAGTTGGGACTCGAGGGCATCGTCGCGAAGCGCAGGGACTCACGCTACGTGCCGGGCGAGCGGAGTTCCTCGTGGTTGAAACTCAAACTCGATCGCCAGCAGGAGTTCGTGATTGGCGGGTATCGGCCCGGGACCAATGGCATCGATGCGCTGCTGGTCGGGTACTACGAGGCCAGGCAGCTACGGTTCGCGGGGAAGGTGCGGGCGGGCTTCACGCCGCACCTGAGACGGCAGGTGTTTGCCGCGCTCGAACCGCTTCACGCGGAGCAATGCCCGTTCGCCGATCTCCCCAGCAGCAAGACGAGCCACTGGGGCGGCGGGGTCACAGCGGAACAGCTGTGCGAGATGCAGTGGGTCACACCGGCGCTGGTGGCGCAGATCCGGTTCGTGGAATGGACAGCCGAGGGGCACCTGCGCCATGCCGCCTATCTGGGTATTCGCACCGACAAGAAGGCACGAGCCGTGCGTCGGGAAACGTAGGTTCCCTGCCGTTTACGAACCGAAGCCTTCCAGTGCTCCTGCCAATCCGCCCTTCGGCGGCTCGAACCGGACTTCCACCGGCGTTCCGTCCCCCCCGCGCGCTTTCAGTCGCAGATCATCGATGCGCTGACGACGAACATCGAAGCGCTGTCCGAAGCCCGCGACGAAGACGTCGAGCGTGGCGGTGAACCTGCTGCGGGCCGCGATTCTCGGAACGGTGAGCCGATACTGATGGTTGATCCAGATCTCCACGTCGAGCCAGTCGCGCGAGGTCTGGTTGTCCACGGTCAGCAGGTTGCGTTGTACCTGGATCGGACGCGCGACTGGGCTCGAACAGCCCGCCGCCAGGGAGCAGGCCACGAGAGTTGTGGAGATGGAGCGCGAGAGGGACGGCAAGCCACACGCATCCTGCTCCAACACAGGGCCGAGCGCAAGGGTGTCCCGATCACCCCTCCCACACGTGACGCACCACCCAGCGGTTGACGAGCGCTTCCGCGGGGTGCACCAACCTCGTCTCGACCCACGTTCCGCGGCGCCAGCCAAGCACCCTGTGAATGGCACGGCGCAGCGGCTTGATGGCGCTTCGTCGATGCGACGTCAGCCACAGGCCGTACTCCGGCTGGATGCGCACGCGCCATTTCTGGTTGAAGTGCTCGAGGCTGGAAGAATTCCAGGCATCGCTCCAGCGGAGCATGAAGAACGGGACGTCCGACCACGCCAAGGGCGGCGGCGGCACGTACGAGACGACCGCGTCTGGTTCGAAAAAGACACTGCCTCCCGCCTCCCGAACCGCGAGGCACAAATCAATGTGTTCGGGCGCACTCAGAAGCTGTTCGTCGAGTGGGCCCATACGACGTAGCTCCGATGTTCGAATCAGCAGGCAGTGGAACTCCACGAGATCGATCGGCTCTCTTCGGAGCGGCACCGGCACCTTGCGGAGGGGGGTATGCGGGTAGCGGTGCGTCTCGTAGAGCATCCGCACACCGTCCTGCTCCGTGATCTCAACGATTCCACCCGCCATGTGCACGAACTCGTCGCTGAGCTGACCCATCAGGTAGAGCGGGCCCACCACCCACGCTCCTGTGTCATCGGCGCAGCGCATCAGCGATTCGAGCCATCCGGCGGTGACGAGTACGTCGTTGTCGATGAACGCCGTGAACTCCGTCTGGACCGACGCGAAGCCGAGATTACGCGCGCGGTTCGGTGACAGATAAGAATCACTGCGTATGATCTTGAAATGCTTGTCGACCGATTGCCGCTCGAGATAGCGCCTGACCGGCGGCGGGGACGCGCCGTCTACGTACACCAGCGAGAAGCTCACGGTTGCATGTTCGTAAATGCTCTCGAGCGAGCGCCGGGATGCGCTGAATCGTTCCCGTGGTACGACGACGATTGTGACGCGCGGTTTGCTCATCGCTCATCCCCTTCCGGAGTTCCTGCACAGACTTCGGCTGAGCGCGCCTCTGCCGGGGACTTGGCCGTCGGTGCGAATTTATCGATCAGCCTGCTGGCGAGCCGTCCCATGAAGGTTGGCGTGCCATCCCATGAAGGTTGTCAGCTCGGCGACGTGTGATGCGCCGGGCATTGCGCGCCAGCACCGGTATCGGTGACGGCTGTAGTGCGCAACGTATGTGAGCCGGTTCTCCTGCTCGAACGTGACGCTCTCGCAACCACCCATCAGGGCACGGCACCACGCACACGCCGCGGCGGCCAGCTCGCGGTAGATGAACGGTGGAATCCCGTACAGCGCCAGCGGCGAGACGACGACGGGGATCAGCTCCCCGTGTCTGCCAATCCGCTCGTTCAAGCGCATCGCCGCGCCGTCGCGCCCGTGCCCGGCGTGCCAGTGCCGGTGGTAAGCCTTCGTGCACCTGACCGCTGGCACCTCAGTGGTCGTCACCAGTCCCGGCACATACATCGCCTGCCCTCCTGCGCTGTAGAAGCGCAGCTCCCACTCGTGATCCTCTGAACGGGAGAAGTCCGGCGAGAACAGCCCGACTCTGTCGAACACCTCACGCCGCACGCCCAGGTTGGCGGCGATCAGACACACTGGCGTGCGGGCGTTCACGCGCAGGACGCAGTCTCCATGGTCCGTGAGCGCTACGGGCGACCAGTGCCTCCTGTCCAACCATGCGGGCGGGCGGGTTACCCAATGCGGCAGCACTTTTCCGCCGACGCAGTCGATATCCGGGCGATCGTCGAAGACTTCTTTCATCGTGGTCAGCCAGTTTGAGGCAGCACAGCAGTCATCGTCGACGAAGGCGATGAGCCCCGCCCGGGCCCGTCCGATCCCGGCATTGCGTCCGTGGGACACACCCTGTCTCGGCTCGAACAGGTACCTGATGGGAACACCCTGCGCGGCGGCGTACTTTGCCACCACTTGCGGGGTCTGGTCCGACGAGTTGTTGTCGACGACGATCACCTCGTAGGCAACACAAGTCGCCTGGTGCAGAACACACTCGAGTGTCTGCGCGAGAAGCGCACATCGGTTGTGTGTCGTGATGACGACCGACACCTGCGGTGTCTGCGCATCGTGAGCGTCCTGCATGTGTCCGGTCCGCAACGCGCGCACACCAGATCGGCCTGGCCCAACGGCAGGCCCGCTCGCCCCTGGAGGGCACGCCTACTGACACACGCGGGAAATGCGGCGCCGCGCTCTCATCGCGGCCGAGCGGGCGTGTTGGGACCGGCGCCGCTCACCGAGGAACGCAGGTACCTGCGTCCGCAGGCGGCAGACGTGGCACGCCGGCGTTCGACGAAGCGGATGCCAGCTCAAGCGATAGAGGAAGCGGCTGAAAATTGGCGCGCCGCGAGATGACCAGTGGTCCCGGCACCCTGGTTGCAGCCGTCGGGATGCCGGCCGCGCGAGTCGCTGCGCCCACACGCGTGACGAGCCGACGCTTGACGGACGCGTGAGCTGATCAGTATCAGCGGTGCCAACGCGGCCCGTTTTCTGCACCACATCTCCACGTCGGCCTCTTCCATGTGACCGAGTACCCAAGGTGTGTAACGGTCGGGGCCAGTTACGGTATCGGAGTCCCTAATGGTCAGGGTTCTGGAACGAGCGGCGCGGGTTGCGTATGCGTTCGTGGCGATGAACTATGCCGCCGTCGCAGGGCTCATCAGCTTCATCCGTCGCGATCCGCTCTGGCGCTGATAGCAGCTCATCTTCAGTTTGACGGAGCCGTGACGGGTCGCCGTCGTGTGCTTCCCCCGCCGACCTCCGATTCTGCGCTTCGTCCACGCCACGATCGACGGCTGTTGCGACCGCCGCCGAAACTAAGGTAGAAGATCCCTCGTCCTGAGGTATTCCTGTCCCGACCGGCACTGGCGCTTCGGCGCGGCTCTGCGATGGGGCCGTAGCGACGTCTAGCCGAGTGCCCAGGGGATTCACCACGAGGAGAACGGCATGAGCGGCCCACTTCCGATCGGCAGCAACGCACCCGATTTCACGGTAATGACGACCGAAGGCCCCATTCGCTTCCACGAGTGGCTCGGCGATTCGTGGGGGGTCCTGTTCTCCCACCCCAAAGACTTCACCCCGGTGTGCACCACCGAACTGGGCTACATGGCGCGCATCAAGCCCGAGTTCGATCGCCGCAACGTGAAGATCATCGGGTTGAGCGTCGATCCGATCGAGAGCCACCATGGCTGGTCGAAGGACATTGCGGAGACCCAGGGCACCGCGCCCAACTACCCGATGATCGCGGATGCCGACCTGGCGGTGTCGAAGCTCTATGGGATGCTGCCCGCCGAGGCCGGCGACAGCTGCGATGGACGCACGGCCATGGACAACCAGACGGTGCGTAACGTGTACGTCATCGGGCCCGACAGGAAGATCAAGCTGGTGATCTCGTACCCGATGAGCACGGGCCGCAACTTCGACGAGGTGCTGCGGGTGATCGATTCCATGCAGTTGACGGCAAAGCACAAGGTCGCAACACCCGTGAACTGGCGTGACGGCGACAAGGTGATCATCCTCCCGGCGGTCACCGAAGCCGAGGCGAAGGAGCGATACCCCGAAGGGTGGACGGCGCCGAAGCCATACCTGCGCTACGTGCCGCAGCCGCGATCCTAGCGGCCCGTGGTGAAAGACCGGCGTCGCACCGAGGGCGCGGAGGCGCCCCGCCGGCAAGGCGCGACGACCGAGAGTACCGGGCAGTATTTGAGGAAGAAGCAACGCAGCCGGCGGGGATGCATCGGCGGCCGAATGCAGCCGGCCTTCACCACGGGCTGCCAGCGGCGTGTCTCGGCTGAAGGAGTAATGGATTGCGGAGCGCGGCGCCCGACTCCCAAGACGCGACGAGCGAGAATACCGGTAGTGATTGAACGAGGAGCCACGCGGCCAGCCGGGATGCCCCCCGAAAGGCGCTACTCCTTCAGCCGAGGCGCTACTCTAAGCCTGGGCCGCATCGGTCAGCAGATTCCCGGGCCTGCCGTGCGGCAGGTCCTGGCGTCGCTCTCCTTGCCGCGCGCCTCATGGCGCCACTTTCTTCAGATCGATTTCATCGAACCAGAAGTCCTCGTTAGGCACATCGAGCTTCAGCTCCGCGACCTGCGCCGCGTTGTTCAGCACGAACTGCGCTTTGCCTTCCGAAAACCACGGGAAGTCGTGGCGCCAGGCCAGAACAAAAGTATCCAGCTCCAGGTGCGTGAGCTCGGCGACGAGCTGCGGGTTCGCGAGGAGCCGCATCACCAGGTTGCCGTCGTCGAGCGTGACGACCGCATCGCCGTAGAACCTGCCTGTGTAACGCCCGGCGTACTGCTCAAGGGGAAGTGAGGGCCTGCTGCCCTTCACACGCCCCTCGCGCACATTCTGCACGCGGGCGGTGCGCGTGCGCTGGTGCGCTCGGGCGCGCTCGAGCCCCTCAGCGCTCCACTCATGTCCGGGGAGACCGAAGTACGCGTCGATGACTCGCATGACGAGTGCATCACCAATGTTCGTCATGCCGTTGGTGAGCACGACTACCCCGAGGCGCTCATCGGGTACGACCGCCACGGCGGAGTACATCCCGTCCAGCCCTCCTCCATGCGATGCGATCAAGCGTCCGTGGTAATCACGCAGCATCCAGCCGAGCCCGTATGCGTTGAAGTGCGTGGTGGGCGAAGTAGCCTCCGACTCCCTGCTGATCGTGAGCGCCACGTGCGGCGTCCACATTGTCCGCGCCTGCGCGTCGGTGAAGTACTGCCGGCCGTCGAGCCTGCCGCGTCCCAGCTGCAGCAGCAGCCAGCGGGTCATGTCGCGCGCAGACGAGATCAGACCGCCTGCCGCGCCGCCGGCCGCGGAGCTGTACCACGGATACGGGCGGGCACCGGTGCCCACCGGTCCATGGGGCGTGGCCACGTTGTCGCGGCCCGGCAGCCCCCGCACCGATGTCAGGGTGTCCGCCATGCCGAGCGGATCGAGGAACTGCGCCTGTACGAATGCATCCCAGCTGGTACCGCTCGCCGCGGCGACCACCTCCCCGGCGGCCAGGAACATCAGGTTCGAATAGCCATACTGCGTCCGGAACGGGAACCGCGGCTGCAGGTAGCGCACCCGGCGCAGTACTTCATCGGCTCCGAACGTCGTGTTGTACCAGAGCAGGTCACCGCTGAACGTGCCCAGGCCGCTGCGATGGGACAGCAGATCGCGCACCCGCAGGTCCGCGGACGCCAACGGGTCCTGCAGCTCGAAACGCGGCAGGTAGCTGCGCACCGGCTCGTCCCATCCGACCTTCTGCTGGTCCACGAGCACCGCCAGAGCCGCCGCAGTGAACGCTTTCGTGTTCGAGGCAATGGCGAACAGCGTCCGTTCGTCCACATGTTCGGGCTTCCCTCGCTCGCGTACGCCGTATCCCTTCTGGAGGACGACCCGTCCGTCCTTGACGATGGCAACGGACATCCCGGGTACCCCCCAGTCGGCCAGCGCCCTGGTGAAGTACGCATCGAGTGCGCCCACGTCGGGGGGCGCCTGCGCTGAGACGCTCGAGGCGACGCCGAGCAGGAAGACGAAGAGGCACGCACGCAACGTGGCACGGCCGCGTACCTTCGTCCTCGCACGCGTCCCGGTACGCGTGCAGGCTGCCGAGAGGATGATCGCCAGCACGACACCGATGTCGTACATGAATGCCGCCGGGCACGGGATGCGCATGGCGCATCCTACTCTCCAGTCGGCGTTCGAAGCAGTGTCGGATGAACTCGAGCGTGGTGGGATGCGGAGGAACCGGCGATGCGCTCACGCGCGATCGCCAGTCCTGATCATCCCGGCGGGCCGACGCGGCCGGGACGTGGACTGCGACCGCGCGTGGGTGCCCAACAGGCCTACTTGGCCGACAGCGCCTTCTGCTTGATCTTGACCGCGCTCGCGTGCATCTTTCCGTCCATCTCGTGATACGTGACCGAGACGATGTCCCCCTTGCCTACGGTATCCGACAACACCAATTTCTCTCCGGCTGCAGCCTTCTCGTTCGACTTCGTCGTCAGTCCCTTCCCCGTCACCTTGGTCATGTTGTCGACGACGAACGTCATCGGCTCGCTTCCCTTGTTAATCGTCAAGGAGTCACCTGCCGCCGCGGTGACCGTACCCTGAACCGTCGTCGTCTTGGGCTTTTCTTGCGCCATCACCCCCGTGGTCACGATCGCCGCCATCAGCAGCGCCAGCACGACTCGCGATGCATGCCTCATAGAACCTCCCATGAATTCGCCCGGGTCAGCGCCCGGACACTGTGAGTATGCGCAGGTGAACGCCGTAACCGTAGGACCTCTGCAGGCCCGAGTCAAGGGGTAGCTCACATTAGCGGCCGTTTGAGCGCTGACGAATGGCCGGGCTGGCCAAGGCGTGCGCTATCATGCCGGGCGTGATTCGACACACGGCGGCTCACCTGTCGTTTCTGCTGCTCGCCCTGGCCGTGGTTCCTGCGCGGGCGCAGGAACGCCGGACGCCCCCTGCCGCACGGGGTGACGTGCTCGTCATCCTCTGGTTCGACACGGAAGACTATCTGCTGCCAGCGAGCGACGATGCAGCTGCGCGGGTTGCCGAGATCCTGTCGGCCCGCGGCGTGCGAAGCACGTTCAAGGTGGTCGGCGAGAAGGCGCGCGTTCTCGAGCGACGTGGCCGCACCGACGTAATCGCGGCCTTGAAGCGCCACGATATCGGGTACCACTCGAACCTGCACTCGGTTCATCCCACGCCGGCCGAGTATCTCGCGGATACCGGGTGGAGCGACGGCGTGGCCGAGTTCATCCGGCGCGAAGGCGGTGGGGCGCTGGACGTGATGCGGGTGTTCGACGTGCCGTTCCTCAGTTGCTACGGGCAGCCCGGATCATCGTGGGCACCGCAGGCGTTCGCCGCGTTGCGAGATATCGGCGTAGTGACGCCCGCGGGCGTGCCCGCCTACGTGGACGAAGGGACGCACGTCGGGATCGGGGAGCAGCCGTTCTGGTATGACGGAGTGCTGACGGTCTTCAACATGGGCCGAAACGCCACGCGCATGGAGCTCCACGAGGCCGGTGGTCTGGAGCAGGGGCAGGCAGATTTCAAGGCCGCATACGATCGCCTCCGGACGGAGGGCGGCGGGCTGGTCAGCATCTACTACCATCCGGCCGAGTGGGTGCACCGTGAGTTCTGGGATGCCGTGAACTTCACGCGAGGCGCCAACCCGCCGCGTGAAGACTGGAAGGCGCCGAGCCAGCGATCCTCCGCCGAGACCGAGGCTGCCTTCACCCGGTTTGCGGCGTACATCGATTTCCAGCGTGCGCTGCCCGGCGTGCGGCACATCACGGCCGCCGACCTCGCGACCATCTATCACAACCGAGTCGGCGAGCAGGGCGCCGATCGCGCGGCGGTGCGAGACATCGCCTCACGCGTCTCACGGGAGACTGCCCTGGACGTGGTGCGGGATGCTGCAGGGCGCGCGCTGTCCCCCGCGGACCAGTTTGCCCTCATCACCAGCTTTCTCGCGGACGCGATCGACACAGGAGCGCTGGCCTCGCGTGTCGACGTGCCCCAGTTGATCGGGCCTGCGGACCCGCCGCCGCAGAGCGGTGCAGCGGACCTGCCGTGGGCGGCGTTCCGAGACGCGGCGATTGAGGCGGCTCGCGAGATGCGGACGCGCGGGCACGTGCCCGCGCGTGTGTTCGTGGGAGCCACACCCGTCCCGCCCGCGGACTTCCTGCGAGCCGGGGCAGCAGTGGTTTCGGCCATGCTCGCGTCCGACGCGTCTGCCGCTGCCGTCTTTCCCGAGCGCGTGGCGCTCCCGACCGGCACCCGCGTGGCGACCGAACGCTTCGTCGCCGAGGACTCGCCCGAGCTGTTCGGCGGGTGGGTGATTCACCCCGCAGGCTTCCGCGCCCCGCGACTCGTGGAACACGCGAGACTGCAGGCGTGGACGTTGAAGCCGGCCGAATGGTGAGGTTGTAACCGGACGCAAGACAGGAGGCGCGATGAAGAACAGCCTGAGCCGGCGAGCGTGGCTGACGACCATGGGGGC
This sequence comes from Vicinamibacteria bacterium, assembly GCA_963739995.1. Classification (GTDB taxonomy): domain Bacteria; phylum Acidobacteriota; class Vicinamibacteria; order Vicinamibacterales; family JAENWD01; genus CAVUCH01. Next base: position 29,985 of record CAVUCH010000017.1, read on the forward strand.
CGCACTGGCGGGGGGCCGCACGCAGGCCGGTGTGCGGCAGGCAGTCCAGCCGCCGCCAGGAGAGTCAGCGGCACCTGCAGCGCCAGCATCCCCGAACCCCACGGACACGCTCCTGCTGAAAGACTTCCAGCCGCGCAGCATGCTGGTGGTGCCGGAAACGCCGGTAGTGCGGGCACGCTTCCCCGTCATCGATGTGCACACGCACCCGACGTCTCGTGCCCGGAGCGTCGCGGGCGTGCCGCACGGTGAGGACATCCGCGCGAGCGCGACGGCTGCCGACCTGCTGGCGGTCATGGACCGCCGCAACGTGCGAACGATCGTGAACCTCACCGGCGGTGTCGGCGCAGGGCTCGCCGAGAGCGTTCGTACACTGCAGGCCCCACACCCCGGCAGGTTCGTGATGTTCACCGAGCCGTCGTACGACCGCATTGCGGCGCCTGGCTATGGACGGTGGCAGGCCGACGAGCTCGCGCGCGCGAAGGCGGCGGGGGCGCGCGGCGTCAAGGTGCTCAAGACGCTCGGACTCTACCTTCGCGAGGGGGTGACCACAGGCCCCCTCGTGAAGATCGACGACCCCCGGTTCGATCCCATGTGGGAGGCATGCGGGGCGCTCGATCTTCCGGTCGCGATTCATATTTCCGATCCGACGGCATTCTTTCTCCCCATCGACGGTCTTAACGAACGCTATGAGGAGCTGCAGCGCCATCCAGACTGGTCCTTCGCCGGGAAGGATTACCCGTCGAACGCCGACTTGCTATCGGCGCGTGATCGCGTGCTCGCGCGGCACCCGAAGACCACGTTCATCGGACTGCACGTGGGACATTCGTCCGAGGATCTCGGCGGTGCCTCGCAGGCGCTCGACAGGTTTCCGAACCTCCACGTGGAGATCGCCGCCCGCATCGGGGAACTCGGGCGGCAACCCCGGGCTTCGCGCCGCTTCTTTGACAAGTACCAGGACCGCATCCTGTTCGGCACCGACGGCGTACGCGACGAGCTGTACCCGTTCTACTTCCGTTTCCTCGAAACGGAGGACGAGTACTTCGAGTACGGCCCCGGGCCGGTGCCTGACCAGGGTCGGTGGCGGATTTACGGCGTCGGGTTGCCTGACCCTGTGTTGAAGAAGGTGTACTCGGAAAATGCAGTCCGTCTGCTGACGCTGCCCGCGTAGTCCGACGTGCCGGTGCCGAGCGCCAGGCATGCGGCATCGCCCGAAGCCCAGGGCTGATCGTCCCGCCGTGCGTGCGGCCGCTCCGGCGTCGCTGCAACCGCGATGCCTCAGCGGTCTGAACGCGCTGCGCGCACTCGGGCTATCATCCACGGGCCGATCGCAGAGGAGACGCGTGATGATGGAGTGTGTTCGGAGGATGCGACTGCTTGCGGTGACGGCTGCCATCACCGCGACGGGCGCGCTGGCGAGCGGCCCGCCCGCCGCCGAGCTGAAAAGCTATCACTTCACCGTGAAGGATCTGACGGAACCATCCACGTCCGCCTCCAACCCGCCGAAGCTCGTGCCGCGGCCGCCGGGTGCGATGCTGACGCTGCCACCAGGATTTCAGGCCGCGATCTTCGCCGAGAACTTCAAGCGTCCGCGGATTGCCGTCGAGGCCCCAAATGGCGACGTCTTTGTGGCGGATCCGTCGATCGGCACCGTGCTGGTGCTCCATGACGCCGACGGTAATCACGTGATCGACGGGGGCGAGCGTTCCGAGTTCGCGACCGGCCTGAATGCGCCCTTCGGGATGGCGTTCCATGGTGGGCACCTCTACGTCGCCGCGACCGACGCGGTGCTGCGGTTTCCCTACGCCTCCGGCCAGCGGCAGGCGACCGCGGCCGGCGAGAAGATCGCGGATCTCCCGCACGGACCGACAGGTCACTCGACCCGCAACATCCGGTTCAGCCCGGACGGCACCTGGTTCTACGTCACAGTCGGCTCGGCCTCCAACATCGACGTGGACCCGGATCCGCTGCGCGCGGCTGTCCTGCGCTTCAAGCCCGACGGCTCTGGCCGCGAGGTCGTCGTGACGGGCACCCGGAATCCCGTTGGTATCGACTTTCATCCCCGGACCCGCGAGCCATGGATCACCGTCCAGGAACGGGACGGGATGGGGGACGACCTCGTGCCTGATTACATGGCCCGGGCGCGGACGGGCGCTTTCTTTGGCTGGCCGTACGCCTACATCGGCGCACACGAGGATCCCCGGCACAAGGGCGCACGGCCGGATCTGGTGAAGACCGCGGTCGTGCCCGACGTCATCCTGCAGGCGCACTCGTCGGTGATGACGCTCGCCTTCTACGATGCCCCGCAGTTTCCCGCGCGCTATCACGGCGGCGCGTTCGTTGCGCTGCGCGGATCGTCCAACCGCACCAGACGGACCGGCTACAAAGTCGTGTTCGTGCCATTCAAGGGTGGAGACGCAGCCGGCGGGTACGAGGATTTCCTCATCGGCTGGATGCTCGGCGAGGACTCGCCGGAGGTGTGGGGCCGCCCCGTCGGGCTGGCCGTCCTGAAAGACGGCTCGCTGCTGGTGACTGACGACGGCGCGGGCAGGATATGGCGGGTGACGCACGGGGGACCTACCAGGGCGCAGTGATAGTAGCAACGCCCGGGCCGGCATCTCCCAAATCGGCGTTACTTCTTCCTTAGGCCGGCCTGCTGCACGGCGAGCGTCTGACCGCCTGCGGTGATCGTCGCGTTGCGCGCCCCGTTCGTCGTCGTCGCTGCGACCGTGACGGAGAGGGTCGCGGTGCCCGCACCGCTTGTCGATGACAAGCTGACCCACCCGGCGTTTTTGCTTGCGGTCCAGCCGCACGAGGGGGCGGAGGCCGTGAGAGTCGCGGCGAACGTTGTGCCACCAGCCAGGACTTTCACAATAGAGGGCAACAGGGTGAACGTGCAGACCGGCGCCACGTCCGGCGCAGCCTGGGTGACGGCTACGGCGCTGCCGGCTATCATTACGCTGGCCGAGCGCGGTGCCGTGGTGGCATTCGGGCTGACCGTCAGCACGACGGTGCCCGATCCCGTGCCGCCGGTCGCTGACGGGGTAACCCAGGGCGCAGCTGACACACTCCAGGCGCACGAGGCGTGGTTGGCGGTCACGGCGACGCTGAATGTGTCGCCGCCCGCCGGAGAGTCATGCGATGAAGGCGCCACGGTGAACGCGCAAACCGGCGCCTGGGTGACGGCTACGGCGCTGTCGGCTACCATCACGCTGGCCGAGCGCGGTGCCGTGGTGGCATTCGGGCTGACCGTCAGCACGACGGTGCCCGATCCCGTGCCGCCGGTCGCTGACGGGGTAACCCAGGGCGCAGCTGACACACTCCAGGCGCACGAGGCGTCGCTGGCGGTCACGGCGACGCTGAATGTGTCGCCGCCCGCGGGAGAGTCGTGCGATGAGGGCGCCAGGGTGAACGCGCAGACCGGCGCCTGGGTGACGGCTACGGCGCTGTCGGCTACCATCACGCTGGCCGAGCGCGGTGCCGTGGTGGCATTCGGGCTGACCGTCAGCACGACGGTGCCCGATCCCGTGCCGCCGGTCGGTGACGGGGTGACCCAGGGCGCAGCTGACACACTCCAGACGCACGAGGCGTCGCTGGCGGTCACGCCGACGCTGAATGTGTCGCCGCCCGCGGGAGAGTCGTGCGACGAGGGCGCCAGGGTGAACGCGCAGACCGGCGCCTGGGTGACGGCTACGGCGCTGTCGGCTACCATCACGCTGGCCGAGCGCGGTGCCGTGGTGGCATTCGGGCTGACCGTCAGCACGACGGTGCCCGATCCCGTGCCGCCGGTCGGTGACGGGGTGACCCAGGGCACAGCTGACACACTCCAGGCGCACGAGGCGTCGCTGGCGGTCACGCCGACGCTGAAGGTGTCGCCGCCCGCGGGAGAGTCGTGCGACGAGGGCGCCAGGGTGAACGCGCAGACCGGCGCCTGGGTGACGGCTACGGCGCTGTCGGCTACCATCACGCTGGCCGAGCGCGGTGCCGTGGTGGCATTCGGGCTGACCGTCAGCACGACGGTGCCCGATCCCGTGCCGCCGGTCGGTGACGGAGTGATCCAGGGCGCAGCTGACGCACTCCAGGCGCACGAGGCGTCGCTGGCGGTCACGGCGACGCTGAATGTGTCGCCGCCCGCCGGAGAGTCGTGCGACGAGGGCGCCACCGAGAATGTGCACGCCGGCGGGGTGGGCGGCCCGCCGGACAACGCAGTCTCGAGCGCGTCCACGTCCGCGCCCGGCGTTGTGCCACCCGTGCCGGCGGCGATGTAGGCGCTCGTCGGGGCGAGGCGGTAGTTCCCGCCGGCCAGATCCACCAACCCCACCGCAGCCCAGTTCACCGGGTACGAGTTGCCAACGGGGAACGTCCACGGCTGCGTGTTGTCGGGTATCACGTTGCCCAGCACGACGGAGCCGGGGAACCAGGTCGTGAGGGTGCCCTTGCCTGGCGAGGCACCGTCACCCATGATGCCGAAGTCGCCGTAATCGAAGATGTTGTTCTCCAGCAGGAACCCGGTCACCGCATGACCGGTGGCGTAGATGGCGGTGCCGGCGTTGAGCGACGTGTTGTTGATGACCCGGATGTTGTCGCCGCCGTCGATGAGCAGCATGCGTCCCGAACCGCCGTAGGCCTTGGACACGTCTTCGAAGACGTTGTTCCGGATTTCGATGTCGTTGGTCAGCTGGCTGGGGAAATTGTTATCCCGGCCGAGGATGCTGAACACCGACGAGACGTGCCGGACCTTGTTGTTGACGAACTTCACCCGCTGCACCACGGTGTCATTGTTGCCGCCGTACTGATTGCGGGGCGTGAACAGAACCGAGTACCCCTGCTGCGCGGCGAGCCAGTTGTACTCGAGCAGGTTGGCCTCGATGACCACGTCCTGTGCATTCTTCAGCTCGAGAAGGTTCTTCACCGTCCAGGAACTGCCCTTCCAGGCGATCGGCTTCGAGAAGTGGTTCCGGCGGATCTCGATGCCCGTGGGCACGAGCCCGGGTATGGTCGGATCGGATCCGCCGAACATCAGGTTCTCACCAGCGCCTTCGAGATAGTTGTTCTCGATCACGAAGGGCCCCGGCCCGTTCCAGCCCGCAATGGCCTGCGAATCCTGCGCCCGCGAACTTCAAGCCGGCCAGATGGCACCCGAGCACCTGGGTGCTCGCGCTGTTCAGCGCGATCCCACGCCTCTGCGGCAGGGTTGCGGGAATCGTCACGAGCAGCCGGTCGAGCACGAGGTGGTGCGGGGCCTGTGCGATGGTGGTCTGGCGGGAGTCGACGTAACCGAGCTCGATCAGGCTCGAGCTGCCGTTGGACGCTGGCAGCACTTCGAGGTGCAGCAGGGTGATGTAGGACGCGCCAGGTTGAATGGTCAACGCCGCGACGTTGTTCGGCGACTTCAGCTTGGGCAGGTACGCCGAGTACCGGGGCGAGGTGCGCTGCCCGGCGGCGGGCAGGAGCGTGTCGGGGGCAGACGACCGGATGGTCAGGGAGATCTTTCCGCTCCGGACGACGAAGTTCCCGATGAACGTCGCGCCTGCCTGCAAGAGGATCGTGTCGCCTGCGGCGGCGTTGTCGAGGGCGGCCTGGAGGTTTCCGCCGGCCTCCACGGTGATAGTGGCCCCGGCAGCCGGAAGAGATAGTGCGAGCGTGAAGGTAAGGGCAGTTAAAAATCCGACGCGATTGAGGCCCATGTCTTCGTCCTGCACGCTGTCGCGGACACACCTCGGCCGTGACAGCTGAAATCGCTGTTGATGAGCTCCATTTGTCGTGGAAACGCCGGTCGCTATCCCCCGGTCATCGGCACGCGTGGGCAGCGCGCGATGTCAGGTCCGGAGAAGCGGCGTCTCCGCCACGTTCCCCGAACCCCGTCATACCGTTGCGCGCCTTTTTGGCGCGAAAGCATACATCTGTGCCAGCAGACCGAGAGATGCTGGCCTTTTATGTATGTCTTGAATACTAATCGGCTCCCTTTCGCGGATTCGATAGCCCATCTATATATAGTCCATGACCGCAACCGTGAATTTCATCGATACACTTCGGAATCCCTCTCACGAGTGGGCTCGAGCCGAGCCGCCGCGGACAGGCGGTGGGGCTCATGCGCCAGAGCGCCGGTCGAGGACCAACAACTGAACGGAGATATGCGGTCAGGGCGGCGCTTTGACCGCCGTCCCGGTTGTGGTATCGATCTCCGCGACATGAACACGAACGACGGCCTCGCGCTCGTGGCACCCGAGGTCACACCGGTGCTCGACCCGGCCTTCCGGCCGGCTGTGCTGAGCGCGCACGCCTACCAGGCCCTGGTGGCCGAAACGCCCGGTGCCGTTCCGGTGCGGGTCGCCCTGGAGCAGGCCGACGGGTCAGTGTTCCGGTTCGACGTCCGCGTGCTGCCCGGCACACATCCCGGGGCGGCGGCCAACGCACGGTACCTCGAACGCTTTCTCAAGTTCCTGCTCTGGTCGCGTGGGGGGTGGCGCATCCACCTCGATGCGCCGGAAGCACTCGCACGAGCCTTGGCCGCGCACTACGCCGACTCCCCCACCGGAAGGTTCGACGCCCACCTGGTGGGTGAACGGATGTTCGATCACCCGCTCGCCATCGTCCGGACTGATGATCTGCCCGAGGAGCAGTCTGAAACGAAGGCGCTCGGCCGCCATCTCGAGGGCTGCCGGATCGGGTTCGATCTCGGGGGCAGCGACCGCAAGGTCGCGGCGGTGATTGACGGCAAGGTGGTGTTCAGCGAGGAGACCGTCTGGGACCCGTATCACAAGCCCGATCCGCAGTACCACTTCGACGGCATCATGGACTCGCTGCAGAAGGCGGCGGCGCATATGCCCAGGGTGGATGCGATTGGCGGCAGCGCCGCGGGCGTGTACGTCAACAATCGGGTGAAGGCGGGCTCCCTGTTCCGCGGCGTGCCGCCCGACGTGTTCCAGCGTCGCGTCCGCGATCTGTTCCTGGAGATCCGTCGCGTGTGGGGCGACATCCCGTTCGAGGTCGTCAACGACGGCGAGGTGACGGCCCTAGCGGGATCGATGTCGCTCGGTGTGAACGCGATCCTTGGGATCGCGATGGGCACCAGCACCGCCGCGGGGTACGTCACGCGGGAGGGCCACATCACCTCGTGGCTCGATGAGCTCGCCTTCGTGCCAGTCGACCTGAACCCAGCAGGGCCGGCCGATGAGTGGTCGGGTGACTCCGGCGTGGGCTCCCAGTACTTCTCCCAGCAGTGCGTGGGCCGGCTCATGCCGCGCGCCGGCATCGAGGCACCGCCAGACATGCCGCTGCCGGACAAGCTGAAGCTGGTGCAATCCCTTATGGCCGCCGGCGATTATCGGGCCCGGAAAATCTACGAGACCATCGGGACGTACCTGGGCTACGGTATCGCGCACTTCGCCGATTTCTACGACCTGCAGCACGTGCTCGTGCTCGGGCGCGTCACATCCGGTGCGGGCGGAGACTTCATCGTGAACGGCGCTCGCGCCGTGCTCGATGCGGAGTTTCTGCAGCTGGCGGAGCGGATCCAGGTGCACGTGCCTGACGAGCAGGACAAGCGTCACGGTCAGGCCATCGCGGCTGCCAGCCTTCCCGCCCTCCACGCCTGAGGACCCATGAACCCGTACCGGCACCTCGTCACCGAAATCACCCGGCTCGTGAGCGAGGGCAAGAAGTATCCGCTCGGAGGCTTTCCGGCGCCGACTCGCCAGCCTCTGGCAGACACCGCACCAAAGGCACTCGTTTTCTCGCCGCATCCCGATGATGAGTGCATCATCGGCGGGCTCCCGCTTCGCATGCTGCGCGAAGCCGGTGTCCGTGTGGTCAACGTCGCCGTGACCCAGGGCAGCAGGAAGGACCGGCAAGCGGCCCGCTGGGCCGAATTGGCTGCGGCGTGCGAGTATCTCGGGTTCGGCCTGCTCCAAACGGTGCCCGGGGGTCTCGAGCGCATCAACGTCAGGACACGGCAGCAGGACGCGGCGAGCTGGGAGGCGTCCGTTGCGGTGGTCGCCGGGATTCTGTCGCGTGAGCAGCCGCGCGTCGTGTTCTTCCCGCACGACACCGACTGGAACAGCACGCACATCGGCACGCACCATCTCGTCGTAGATGCGCTCGCGCGCCAACGGGCGGATTTCCGCTGCACCGCCGTCGAGACGGAGTTCTGGGGGGCGATGGCGTCCCCGAACCTGACGGTGGAGCTGACCGCCGATGACCTGGCCGACATGGTGACCGCCTTGTCGTTCCACGTTGGCGAGGTCGAGCGGAACCCGTATCACCTGCTGCTGCCCGCGTGGATGCAGGACAACGTCCGTCGCGGCGGCGAGCTCGTTGGCGGCCAGGGCGGTGCCGCACCCGATTTCTCGTTCTGCACGCTGTACCGCGTGCGCGAATGGCGCGACGCCGGGCTGCACCTCACCTTCGAGGGCGGTCGCACGCTGCCGGCGAGCACCAACGCGGGCACGCTGCTGTCCTGACCTGGCTGCGGGTCGTCTTCGCCTCACAGCCCACACCGAGTGGCGGCCCGCCGACGCAGGTGCTGCCCCCAGCTCCCTCATGATGCCTTCAGTTGTTCTCGACTGCGACGCGGTTCTGTTCGATATGGATGGGACACTTGTCGACTCGCGCGCGCTCGTGGAGCGCATGTGGCTGCGCTGGGCCGTTCGGCGTGGCGTGTCGCCGGCATCCATCCTTGCAGTGGCGCATGGGCGCCGCACGCTGGAGACCATGCAGCTCGTCGCGCCGCAGTTCGCCACACCGGAGGAAGCCGCGGAGCTGGACGCCGAAGAAGAGGAGGAGGCACGGGAGCACGGCGGCGAAACGGCCGTTGCCGGTGCGGCCTTGCTCCTGAGCGCGCTGCCGATCACGCGGTGGGCGATCGTGACATCGGCTGACGCGGATATCGCGCGGCGCCGCGTTGCCGGCGTAGGGCTCCCGGTGCCGCGCCTGCTGATCGGGGCGGGCGACGTTCGCGTAGGAAAGCCGGACCCCGAAGGATACCGGCGCGCCGCCCAGGCGCTCGGTTTCGAGCCCGCGCGATGCGTGGTCGTCGAGGACACACCGCCCGGCGTGCAGGCCGGCCGCGCGGCAGGTGCCAGGGTGGTAGGGATGCTGACGACCTATGCGGCGCTCGACGACTGCGACGCGCTCGTTCAGGACCTGCGGTCCATTCACGTCGCAGCGCCGAACCGGTCAGGCGTGCTGCAGCTGCAGATTGCGGTCGGCGCTCCCGCCTCCCGCGGTTGAAGGCTGCCCCCCCGCCTCGTACAGAGCGCAACACGCGGCGCCGACCGCGATGCCGAGCAGGTACCCGCCGACAGCGGGAGCGTCGCTCGTGGGCCTGCGCCGCGTCGCCGGAGCGCAAGGGCGATGACGAGCGCGACCGGTGCATGGAACCACTCCTTGCCGAGCGGACCCACCACTTGGGCGAGGGCGCGATTGACTGGACCCTGTTTCGCGACGACTGCCTCTCGAAGGCGGTGGTCCTGCTCGCGGTGTCACGTCGAGCGACCGACCGGACGAGCGCGACGGAAGGGACTATGGAGGCGGCACTGATGGCGAGAAGCAGTCGGTCTCTGCCCATGCGGAGCGATAAATGCGAGTGCGTGCCGCTCGTCACCAGCCGGCCAGGCCGGAGAACGGCCACACGTAGGCCTGCAGCATCACCAGGAAACCCACGAGCGCTGCCAGGGCGAGGCTGTGCCAGAACACGTATCGAAGGATCTCGCCCTCATGCCCGTACCAGCGGGTCGCGGTACTCGCCACGACGATGCTCTGAGCGTCGATCATCTTGCCCATCACCCCGCCTGAGCTGTTCGCGGCGGCCATCAAGACGGGGTCGAGCCCCAACTGCTCGGCCGTGATGCGCTGGAGACTGCCGAACAGCACGTTTGATGATGTGTCCGACCCCGTCAGCGCCACGCCGAGCCACCCGAGCATCGTGCCGAAGAATGGATAGAGCGTGCCGGTGCCGGCGAACGCGAGTCCAAGCGTGGCGTCGAGCCCCGCGTAGCGCGTCGTGAACCCGAGCGCGAGCATTGCGGCAATCGTCAGCAGCGACGTGCGTACCAGCCGTATGGTGCGCCAGTACGTACGCGCCAGGTCTGTCGGCGAGCACCCCATCCCGATCCCTGCGACGATCGCGGCCACGAGAATCCCGGTGCCCGTCGCGGACGCCCAGGACAGCGCGAAGACGGCGCTCTCCGTGGCGGGCGCGGGCACGACCGGCGGCATGCGCAGCACGAGGTTGTGCAGCCCGGGGATGGGAAGCCGCACGGTGGTCCATGCGTCGAGTGTGCCCTTGACGAACGGCAGCCCCCAGGCGAACACGACGACGCTCAGGATGATCCACGGGATCCATGCGCGGATGACCTCGGCGCGCGGCGGCATGGCCGCACCCTCGGCCACCCGCGTGCCGATGCGTCCGCCCGGGTCCCATCCGTCCCGCGGGCGCCAGACGCGCAGGAAAAGCACGAGCGCCGCCATCGAGGCGATCGAGGCTACGACATCCACGAGCCACGGTCCATGCAGGTTGGAGACGAGGAACTGCAGTGCAGCGAATGGCATTCCGGCCATGAGGATCGCGGGCCAGATCCCGAGCATCCCACGCCAACCTGCGAACGCGGCCACCAGCCAGAACGGCACGAGCACCGAGAAGAACGGGAGCTGCCGGCCGACCATGCCGCTCAAGGCGTGGAGGTCGAGGCCGCTCACGGCGCTGAGCGCGATGAGCGGCGTGCCGAGCGCGCCGAATGCCACCGGCGCGGTGTTGGCGATGAGCGAGAGGCCCGATGCGGCAAGGGGCGCGAAGCCGAGCCCGATGAGCAGCGCGCCCGTAACGGCGACGGGCGTGCCGAAGCCGGCGGCGCCCTCGAAGAACGCACCGAACGCAAACGCCACGAGCAGCAGCTGCAGACGCGCATCCGTCGTGACCTGCGTGATGCTCTGGCGCAGCGTCGCGAAGAGTCCGCGTTCGGCGGTGAGCTGGTACAGGAATATGACGTTGAGGACGATCCACCCGATCGGTAGCAGGCCGAAGGCGGCGCCGTATCCGGCGGTGGCCAGGGCCATGCCGAATGGCATGCCGAAGACCGCGGTGGCCATCAGGAGCGACGTGCCGAGCCCGACGAGCGCGGCGCTGTGCGCCCGCAGGCGCAGAAACGCCAGCGAGCCGAGCAGCGCGACGATGGGCAGTGCGGCGCACAGCGTCGACAGCCAGGGCTGGCCCAGGGGATCGTAGGTCTGCGTCCAGGTCATCGGTGTCGGCTCAGGCTCCCCCAGTGTTCAGATTCCACAATCGTGGTCGGGAGGTATTTGTCCACTTCTGCAATTGAGATCGGGAGGTGTTTATGTCGCAAAAACTGCAAACACCTCCCGATCTCAATGGGTCTGTCTGGCGCAGTATAGTGGGGCATGGACCGCGAGGACCTTCTTCGCGCGCTCGCGCGTCTCGTTCCTGCGGATCGGCTGCTGACACGCGCCGGCGCGCTGGCCGCATACGAGTCCGATGGCTTGACGGCCTACCGCGCGCGGCCTCGTGCGGTGGTGCTCGCCCAATCAGCCGAGGAGATCATCGAGACCGTGCGCGCCTGTCATGCGGCGCACGTGCCGTTCATGGCCCGCGGCAGTGGGACGAGCCTCTCGGGCGGCGCCGTGCCCATCGAGGACGGGATCGTCATCGCGCTGAACCGCATGAACCGCGTCCTGCGATTCGATCCCGCAGCCCGCCTCGCCGTCGTCGAACCCGGCGTCGTCAATCTCGCGGTCACGGCACTGGCCGCCCCGCACGGGCTGTACTACGCGCCGGACCCCTCGAGCCAGTCGGTCTGCACGATCGGCGGCAACGTGGCGTTCAACTCCGGGGGGGCGCACTGCTTCCGGCACGGGATGACGGCGAACCACGTGCTCGGGTTGCGGGTCGTGCTCGGCGACGGGACCCTCGCCACACTCGGGGGCGACAGCCTCGAGCAGGCCGGCGCAGATCTCGGCGGGCTGTTCGTCGGGTCGGAGGGCCTGTTCGGCGTCGCGCTCGAGATCACGCTGCGCCTCGTGGCGCGGCCGGCTGGCTACCGCACCGTCCTCGCAGCGTATGCGAGCCTCCAGGCGGCCGGCGATGCCGTGTCGCGTGTCATCGAGTCTGGCCTGCTGCCCGGAGCGATGGAGATCATGGATCGCCTCGCGATGGACGCCGCCGAGGCAGCGGTGCAGGCGGGCTACCCCACGGACGCGGCGGCCGTGCTCATCGTGGAGCTCGAGGGCGAAGACGCGCAGGTGGCAGTGGAATTCGAGCGCCTGATGGGGATCCTGGCGGCTTCCGGGGCAGCCCATACGCGCGTCGCGGCCGACGAGGACGATCGCGCACGGATCTGGAAGGGCCGCAAGTGCGCGTTCTCGGCAGTCGGACGCCTCAGCCCTGACTTCATCGTGCAGGATGGCGTGGTCCCGCGTGCCCGCCTGGGCGAGGCGCTCGCCGCCATTGAAGCGCTGTCACGGACGCACGGCATCCGCGTGGCGAACGTGTTCCATGCGGGCGACGGCAACCTCCACCCCCTGATTCTCTACGACGGCCGCGAGGCGGGCGCCCACGATCGCGCGGAGATCCTGGCGGCGGAGATCCTGCGCCTGTGCATCCGCCTGGGCGGATCGATCACGGGCGAACATGGCGTCGGGCTCGAGAAGCGGCAGTTCCTCGCCGAGATGTACAGCGAAGCAGATCTCGATTGCATGCGGCGGATCCGTCTCGCGATGGATCCGCACGGGATCGCCAACACAGGCAAGAAGCTCGCGGCGCCAGCCGGCGCGGGCGTCTCCCACGGCCTGCACCCGCTCGAACGCGCCGGCGTCATCTCACGCGCATGATCCTGCAGCCCGATTCCATTGCCGCCCTCGAAGCGCTGGTTCCCGAACACCCGCGGCTCCGGATTCGCGGTGGTGGCACCAAGGCAGCGCTGTCGGGCGAACCTCCCAGGCACGCCCACCCTCGACCTCGCTGCTCTCGCCGGCATCGTCGAGCACACGCCCGAGGAATGCACGTTCACGGCGCTCGGGGGTACCCGCGTTTCCGATATCGAGCGCCTGCTCGCGCAGCACGGACAGTACCTGCCCTTCGATCCACCGCTGGCGTTGGCGGGGGCCACGCTCGGCGGCACCGTGGCGGCGGGCGTGAACGGATCGTGCCGCTATCGCTACGGAGGGACACGCGACTTTCTGATCGGCGCACGCATCGTGGACGGGCGCGGGCGATTGACGCGCAGCGGCGGCAAAGTGGTGAAGAACGCGGCCGGGTTCCTGTTGCATCAGGCGCTCGTCGGCAGCTGTGGAACGCTCGGCATTCTTGCGGAGCTGACCTTCAAGGTGTTTCCTGCCGCAGAGGCGCACGCCACGATACGGGTGGTCGCTGCAGACCTCCCGTCGGCGACGGCACTCATCGCCACGGTCCAGAAGGCCTGCTTTGATCTCGAAGCGGTCGACCTCGAGCCGCCCGGACTCCTGTGGCTGCGCCTCGGCGGGTTTCGCGAGGCGCTCGCCACGCGTGTGGCGGGACTACAGCAGGCGATGGGCGGAGCGAGCGAAATCCTCACCGGAGACGATGACGCGGCCGTGTGGCGGGATGCGCGGGAATTCGCGTGGGCGCCGCGGAACACGTCCCTCGTGCGGGTGCCGATCACGGTACCCACGCTGCCGCCGCTCGATGCGGCGTTGTCGCGATACGGTGCGATGCGGCGATACGCCGTGGCAGGAAACCTGGCGCTCGTCGCGTGGCCCCACTCGCTGGACACCCTGTCAGACGTCCTGAGCGGCATTGGCCTCCAGGGCCAGGTGCTCCTCGGGACGCCGGACACCCGCTTCATCGGAGCCCTGACGCCCAATGCCTTCGAGGAACGCCTCCGCGGCGTGATGGACCCCGACGCCAGGTTCAGCTGATCCTGATGCATCGTTCGTCGTGCATTGTGCAGTACGTTCGCTCAGGTAACCCGTGCAGCACCACATCCCGGTAGACGCGTTGAACCCGCACGCCCCCGCGATGGCGCGCGCCGTCGAAACCTGCGTGCACTGTGGGTTCTGTCTGCCCGCCTGCCCGACCTACCGCGTGCTCGGCGAGGAGATGGACTCTCCACGCGGCCGCATCGTGCTCATGAAAGATGTGCTCGAGGGTGACCTCCCGCTGGAGGACGCGCTGCCCCACATCGATCGTTGCCTGGGATGCCTCGCGTGCGTGACCGCGTGTCCCTCGGGTGTCAAGTACGGCGAATTGCTCGTGCCGTTCCGGGCGCGGGCCGAGCAGAACGCGCGGACGGGCATTCAGCGGCTGCGGCGCCGTGTCCTGCTCAGCACGCTGGAGTCCCCCGCGCTCTTCCGGATCTCGGCACGACTCGGGCGGGTGGCCAGGCCCGCGGCGGCGCTGCTCCCCTCGTCTCTCCGGACGATGCTCGCGCTGCTGCCTGATCGGCTTCCCCTCATGGCGCCCCTGCCGGCGGTCGTGCCCGCCCGCGGGCCGCGTCGCGCGCGCGTCGCGCTGCTGGCGGGCTGCGTACAGCAGGTGCTCGACCCAGACATCAACCACGCGACGCTGCGCGTCCTGGCTGCGAACGGCGTGGAAGTGGTCGTCCCCAGCGCGCAGGGGTGCTGCGGCGCCCTCGCGCTTCACGCCGGCGACGAGCGCCGGGCGCGCGCTCGTGCTTCAGCGCTGCTCCACACCTTTCCAGAGGATGTGGATGCGATCGTCACCAACGCAGCTGGGTGCGGCTCGGCGATGAAGGAATACGGCGACGTGTTCCGCGGACGCGCGCAGGAAAGGGAGGGGCGCAGTTTTTCGGCGCGGGTGCGCGACGTCGCCGAGTTTCTCCACGACCTCGGTTTCGTGCCGCCGCCCGCTGTGCGCAAGCCGTTGAAGGTCGCCTACCACGACGCGTGTCACCTCGCGCACGCGCAGGGGGTCCGCACGGCGCCCCGGGCGCTGCTCGCTGCCGTGCCGAACCTGCGCGTCGTGGAGATTCCCGACGGCGAGATCTGCTGCGGGTCGGCCGGGCTCTACAACGTCGAGCATCCCGCCACGGCGGGCGACCTCGGTGCACGCAAGGCGCAGGCGATCCTCTCGACCGGCGCTCAGATCGTGACGGCGGGGAACATCGGATGCCTCGTGCAGATAGGGACACATCTGGCCAGAGCCGGCAGCCCGCTGCCGGTGCTCCACACGATGGGTCTGCTCGATCGGGCGTACGCGGACAAGGACCTGGGTTGATCAGCCCCCGGACACAACCTTCCTTCCGGCTGCAGACGACAGGCTGCAGGCGGGCGGGAGGCCATCCATTGATCCGCGCTGGCCGCATGCTGGTGGCGGCAGCGCACCCCGGCGGTCGCGCCGCAGCCAGACGTCAAAGGGGAGTCTCAGGCTTTCTGTTCGGCCGGGGCATTCTTTCCCCGGTTCACCGGCGACGCGTGATCCGTGTGGTCCTCCCCCTGCTCAACGAACCCGAGCTCGGGGTCGAATACCACCGGCGGCGGTTCGTCGTTCACGAGGTACTCGAACTCCTTCCGGAACTCCTGCAACGACAGTCCCGCGGTGGCCGCGAACTTCGCGAGCTCGTGCGGGTCGTTGAAGTCATCGCGCCGCAGCCGGATCATGTAGCGCCGGGCAATCGCATATCGCGTCGAGCGGATGTCGACCATGCGGATGCGCGCGCGGCCCGTGTTCGGGTCGAGCAGCTGCTCGAAGGGGATCGGCACGAAGTGGCCGCCCTGCATCGAGATCATCACGCCGTTGCCGCCCGAGAGCAGGTACTTCGCCGCGCAGTAGCCGAGGTCGCGCGTGTACTCCATGTCGGCCGGCACCGGGTCGGCGCATCGCAGCTCGTACCCGATGTTCTTGGCCACGAGCGTGGCCTTCAGGCCGAACTGTTTCAGCCGGTTGCTGACCTCCTGCTTCAGGATCTCCCCGATATTGAGCTCCGCGATCCGCACGTTGCCATGATCGTCGCGCTCGACGTCCTGGAGCTGCTCAAGATCGGAAGGGTCGATGTGCAGCGCCAGACCCTCCGCGATGATTGCGACGCCCTCGCGGCGGCCGTAGCTGAGTCGCTTGATGATGGCCCCGGCCAGCGTGTCTACCAGCGTCTTCAGGCGGACGGTCTGCCCGACGAACTCCTCCGGGATCATCGTGAGGGTCGCTCCGGCAGCCTTACCCATCCCGAGCGCGAGGTGGCCCGCTTTGCGGCCCATCGCGATGACGAAGTACCACCGCGACGTCGTCTTCGCATCCACCATCAGGTTCTTGATGATCTCGACGCCGTGATGCCGCGCCGTCTGAAAGCCGAACGTGTCCACGTAGTGCGGCAGGTCGAGATCGTTGTCGATCGTCTTCGGCACGTGCACGACGCGGATGCGGCCCTGGGACTTCTGTTCGAGCTTCATCGCCGAGTAGGCCGTGTCGTCCCCGCCGATGGTGATCAGCTGCGAGACGTTCAGCCGCAACAGCGAGATGACCGTCTGCTCGAGGTGCTCGGGGTCGAGTGTCGGGTTCGCCCGCGAGATGCCGATGTGGGAGCCGCCGCGGAAGTGGATGCGGCTCACGGCTTCGGTCGTCAGACGGGTGGTGCGCTCGATGTTGCCCTGCATCAACCACTCGAAACCGTCGCGGATGCCGACGACTTCGACACCCTCCAGCTCGCACCGGATGGTGGCCGCGCTGATGACGCTGTTGATGCCGGGCGCGGGACCGCCCCCGACGAGGATTGCGACGCTCTTGTGATGTGCGATGGTCATCGGATGAGGGCCTCCGTGGGTCCCTGCCTTCTGGATCCCGGCGTTATGAAATCATGCGAAGGACGCGCGCGGCGGCGCGGGCGCCGTATCCGGGCCCGCCGTCCCCGGAGGGTGCGCGGCGGGGCGGCCGGACCCTGTTTACAGGAACCGCTGGAGGAACGCGAGGATTTCCTGCCGTCCTTCGGCCGTTTCCTGGTGGCCGACATCGTATCGGAGCAGTTTCCAGCGCTCCGGGTGTCCCGCCGCCGCATAGACCTGCTGCAGCGCACGATCGATGATGTCGAGCCCTTCGACCGGCGTCAACTCATCCTGCAGACCGGCAAGCCCGAGGTGCGCGCGCGGCGCGATGAGCGCGTTGATCTGGGCGGTCGTGAAACGCTCGATCAGAGACGGCACATAGTAGTACACGCCGTGCAGCCGCAAGGCCTTCCTCGCGAGCAGTGTTCCGAAATCGGTGAGGCAGCAGATGTCGACCGTGGCCTTGATGCGCTCGTCGAGCGCGGCGAGCCACCACGCCATCGTGCTGCCCATCGAGATGCCGAGCGTCGCGATGCGCTCTGCGTCCACATCGGGCCGTTCCACCAGGATGTCGAGCGCCCGGAGGCTGTCGTAGACCATCATGCCCCAGAGCACCTGCCCCTGCCAGAGCATGGCCTTGAACGTATCCTCCTCGGTGCTGTGGCTGCGCCCCCCGAACACCCAGTGATCGATGCAGAGAGCGACATAGCCGCTGTCCGTCAGCGCCTTGGCATACGGCGTCGGCTGCAGATAACTGCGGCCGTCGATGAACTCCTGCTTGCCGACCGTGTAGCCGCCCCCGTGCGAGTGGTTGAACAGCACGGCGGGCGCGGGGCCCGTCGCGGTGCGCGGCCTGGCCACGAACGCGGGCACCGGCTCGATCCCGTTCAGGTCGAAGACCCAGCGCTCGAGGATGTAGCCGTCCCGCGCCTCCTCGCCGATCTTGTCCTTGCGGATGGGGCGATGCCGGTCCGGCAGCTTGCCGAGCAGACCATAGAGCTCGCCGCGCCGGGCGTCGGGAATGGTCGTCGCAGTCGACGGCGGCACCCCCTGCGCCGCCAGCGCGGCGGACAGCAGCGGAGAGACCGTGCCAAGCGCGAGCAGCTCACGACGCTGGATGCGGGACCGGCGCATGACCGCCCATGATAACGCGTGAAGGAGCTCGAGGCATCGCCTGGCACTGATGACGTGGTAGAAGAACAGGCATGGAGCTCGGCCCGGGCGCGGTTCATCTCCGGCACCTCCTCACGGTTGAGGAGCAGCTCGCGCTGCGCGATCGCTGCCGCGTTCTTCTGGACGGCCCGGTCCCGGGCTACGTGCCCACGGTGCGCGGCGGCGGCAGGATGCACGTGCGGATGCTGTGCCTCGGCCGTCACTGGAACGGCAGGCTCTACCAGTACGAATCGACGCGAACTGATTTCGACGGCGCGCCCGTGCCTCCCATGCCCGACCACTTCCGGATGCTCGCTCGACGGGCAGCCGCATCGGCCGGCATGTCGTTGGATCCGGACATCTGCATCATGAACTTCTACGATGGGGACGGGCGCATGGGGCTGCACCAGGACAAGGACGAGCACGCGCGATCGATCGCCGCCGGCGTGCCGGTCGTATCCCTGTCGATCGGCGACACGGCGCGGTTCCTGTTCGGTGGCACCCGGCGGCGAGACCCTGTCGATGCGCTGCTGCTGGAGTCTGGCGACGCTTTCGTGTTCGGCGGCCCCTCCCGCCTGCGATATCACGGCGTGTCCCGAATCATCCCGGGCACCGCTCCTCCGGCTCTTGCCATGCAAGGACGCTTCAATCTCACCTTCCGCCAGTGGGATGTCTGAGATGGTGGTTGGCGCAGCGCGCCGCCAGCATCTGACGTGCGAGGCTACAATTCGGCATGCCACGCGGGCGCGAAGCCGCTCACCCACGCTCACCCGGACGCGCGCGGGCCCCTCGCGGCTGGCTGATGCTGATGCTGCTGCCAGCCCTCCCGCTGTTGCCATACGCGCAGCGGGAGCCGCCAGCGGATCTGGTGGTCCTGAACGCCAAGGTTGTCACCCTCGACCCGACGTCCCGCATCGCCGCGGCAGTCGCCGTGCGCGGCGGCGTGTTCGTCGGGGTCGGCACGGACACTGACGTCGAGCCGGTGATTGGGCCGCGCACGCGCGTGATCCACGCCGGCGGCCGCACCGTCGTTCCGGGCCTCATCGAGAGCCACGTGCATGCGCTCGGCGTCGCCGAGGGTGAAGCGTTTCAGCCATACGTGTCGCTTCCCGATGTTCCCAGCCTGCAGGCATGGGTGCGTGCACGGGCGGCGACGGTGCCGGAGGGCGGCTGGATCTGGACACCCCGCACCTTCCCTCCGCGCCTGCGGGAGCGCCGGTTTCCCACCCGGGCGGAACTCGATGCCGCCGCGCCGAAGCACCCCGTCGTCGTGGACGGCGCGTACGCGCTGGCCGTCAACACCGCCGCGCTCCGCGCCGCGGGGATCACGCCCGCTACCCCAAATCCACCCGGAGGCGCCATCGTCAGGGATGCGGCAGGCGAGCCAACCGGCCTGCTTCGAAACGTGGGCGCGCTGCTGTCACGGTTCGACACACGCACGGGCGAAGCCGGGCCACCAGTGGACTGGCTTGCCCGCGTGCACCAGCGCTATGCCGCCGTCGGGATCACGAGCATCGTCGAGCGCGCGGCATCGGTGTCCGGGTACAGAACATACGAGGAGCTGCATCGGCGGGGGCGGCTGCAGCTTCGCGCCGTGGTCACCCTGCTCGCCCAGTCCGATGGCACCGTTGACGGGACAGAGCGTTTCCTGCGGACAGTGCCGGCCGGTTTCGGTGGCGGGGATGATCGGCTCAAGGGCGGCGCGCTGAAGGTCTTCGCGGATGGCGGCATCCTGAGCGGGACCGCGTTCATGCGTCAGCCGTGGGGCGCAGCCGCTGCCGCCCTCTACGGTCTCGCCAGTAACGAAGACCGGGGCTTCCTCACGCTGTCGCCCGACAAGATGCTCTCGATTTTTCGCACGGCCCGCCGTCACGGCTGGCAGGCGTGCGCGCACGTGACGGGCGATGCGGGCGTGGATGCCGTGCTCGACGCATTCGAGGCCGTGAACCGCGAGGCGCCGATCAACTCCAGACGCTTCACGCTGATCCACGCGGACTTCGCCAATGCCGCCGCGGCCAAACGCGCTGCTGCCCTGGGCGTCATCGTCGACACGCAGCCGGCGTGGTACTACAAGGACGGGGACGTGCTCGCCGAGGTCCTCGGCGAAGGGCGCGTGGGAACGCTGATCGGGGTTCGGCAGTGGGTGGACGGCGGCGTGCGCGTGGTGCTGAACAGTGATCATATGTTCGGACTCGATCCGAACACGTCACTCAATCCGTTCAATCCGTTCCTGACGATGTACGTGGCGGTGACGCGGAGAACGGAGGGAGGTCGGGTGATCGGACCAGAGCAGGCAGTCACACGCGAGCAGGCACTGCGCATGATGACCATCGATGCCGCATACCTCACGTTCGACGAGGCGCACAAAGGATCGATCGAGCCGGGCAAGCTCGGGGACCTCACAATTCTTTCGGACGATCTGCTGACCGTCGCCCCCGAGCAGATCAGAGACATCGTGGCCGAAACGACTGTCGTAGGCGGCAACGTCGTGTTCGAGCGAGCTCGCTGAGCGCGCGCCGCAAGAGGCTTTGCACTCGTGCGGTTCGATGCGATCAGCGCAGCCAGTCCTCACGATGCCGCGCTACGAAGTCATCGTCGTTCAGATGCGGGTAGGCACGGTACACGCGATCGATCTCCTCGAGCTGTCCCGCACTGAGCGTCTCGCCCGGATCGAGGCAGCGCGTGCTGGCGAGCAGGCCCTGTCGCTGCAGCACGGCGTGCAGGCCAGCGATGCACCCGGCGAAATCATGTGCCGCGTCGAAAAAGGCCGCATTGGTATCGGTCACCTCCGCCGCGCGCTGCAGGAGCTCACGAGGCACGATCTCCCCGGCGCGCCGGCACTCCTCCAGCAGGTCGACGGCTGTGCGAGTCCAGACGGCCCAGTGCCCGAGCAGCCCTCCCACGATGCGCCGGGTCATCCTCCGCTCCCCCAGTGCGAAGCGGAACGGGGTGATCAGGTCCAGAACGATGTTGTCGTCGTTGCCGGTGTACAGCGCGATGTCCTCGCGGCCGGACTCGGTCACCGCACGGACGACGTCCAGGGTCTGATAGCGGTTGAACGGCGCGATCTTGATGGCCACGACGTTCGGAAGGTCGGCAAAGCGGCGCCAGAACGCGTATGACAGATGCCGTCCTCCCACTGAGGGCTGCAGATAGAAGCCGACGATCGGGATCACCTCGGACACCGCGCGGCAATGCGCAAGCAACTCGTCATCCGAGGAGCGGCCCAACCCCGCAAGGCTGAGCAGCCCTGCGTGATACCGCAGATCCCGCAGGAGCCCGGCTTCCCCAACCGCCTGTGCGGTCGTGCCACAAATCCCGCCGATTCGCACGAGAGGCGCGTCGCGTCCGGCGTCGGCGCGTGCCATTTCCTCCGCGGCAAGGGCCAGCACCGGCTCGAACAAACCGACGGAGGCGTTTCGGATCGCAAACTGCGTGGTGTGCACACCGACGGCGAGGCCGCCGGCTCCTGCGGCAATGTAGTACCGCGTCAGCGCGCGCTGGTGACGCTCGTCCAGCGTCCCGCTGCCCGTGAGCGCCAATGGATGCGCAGGAATCACCAGACCACGGCGCAACGCGCCCAGTACCCGTGCGTCGATTCCCAGAACGTCCTCCTTGTTGGGCCTCAGCCCTCGTGCACACAGGCCGGAGACCGCGGTAGACGGTCAACGGTCAACGGTGAGCGGCCGACGGGCCGAAACGATGGCGCCGTACAGGCAGAGAAGCCCAGGCCGCTGCACGCCGACGCCGGCCGCGGCCGAAGCCGTATGCCGGACTGCCTGGCCTGGTGTCAGAACCTGCCGTCTCGCACCTCGAACTTCGTAGCCTTCCCAAGCGTGTCGCCGCCGCGCATGGTCCAGTCGGCGATCCAGTCGATTAGCTGTGCGGCACTGACGCGGGGCTTCCCGAACAAGGCAAACGCGCGTGACGCATCGCTCAACAGCGCATCGCCGGCTTCGACCCCGGTGAATGCCACGCGTCTTGCCATCCGGCGCGCGAACTCCTCGGCCACCGCCCGCACGCTCAATTCCTCGGGCCCGGTCACGTTGAGGACATGGGGCGGCACGGTTGCGCAGGTCAGGGCGGCAAGGCTCATCGCGTTCGCGTCCCCCTGCCAGATGACATTGAAGCTGCCGGTCGTCACATCCACCGGTTCTTCCACCCACACACGGCGCGCCAGGTCGACGAGCACCCCGTAGCGCAGCTCGCAGGCATAGTTCAGGCGAAGGAGCGTGACCGGCGTGGATGCGCGGCTGCTGAAGTACTCGAACATGCGCTCGCGCCCCAGGCAGCTCATGGCGTACTCGCCTGCGGGCGCCGCGGGATCGTCTTCGCGCGACCCGCGTCCCGCCGGCATGAGCGGATACACGTTGCCCGTCGAGAACGCAACGATACGGGATGACGCATAGCGGCGGCAGACCGACGCGGGGATGAGGCAGTTCTCGGCCCACGTGAGCGCCGCCTGCCCGGTGGCGCCGAACTTCATCCCCGCCATGTAGACGACGTCCGTCCGCGTCGGGCAGCCGCATGAGCGCCTGCTCGTCGAGGAGATCGCAGGCAATGGTGTCCACGCCGGCAGCGTCGAGGTGCTGCCGGGCGGTCTGCGATCCAAACCGTGAAACGGCAATCACTCGCCGGGTCACACCGGCAGCGTCGGCGGCGCGCCGGGCCATGCGCGCGAGCGTCGGTCCCATTTTGCCGCCCGCCCCGAGGACGATGAGATCCCCGACGCTTCCGCGCATCGCGTCCACCAGCGAAGGTGTAGGCTCGCTGAGGAGGTCTTCGAGCGTCTCGGTGGTGGCGATCCGGGTGGGCAGCACGGGCATCCCTGTGTAGAGTACGGGCAACTCTCTGTCCGCGTGGCCGTGACGTGGCCGCGGTCTGGGGACGAGCGTACACCGTCCACGGGGGCATGTAACGCGACAGCGACGGAGGCCGGTGATCCCGCATGTTGAGCATCCGCCCGATGACCGCGCGCGATATACCCGCCGGCCTTGTCCTCTGCCGGGCCAGCCGGTGGAACCAGGTGGCCCGCGACTGGGAGCAGTTGCTCTTGCTGAACCCGGGCGGCGCCCGCGTGGCCATCACGGATGAACGGGTCGTCGCATCAGTAGCCACGCTCGACTACGGCGGCCGATTCGGGTGGGTTGCGATGGTACTCGTCGACCCCACTCGGCGGAGGCAGGGGCTGGGGACCACCATGCTGACTGCTGGTCTCCAGCTCCTCGAGCACGTGCCAATCGTGCGGCTCGATGCCACACCGGCGGGATTCCCCATCTATCTCACGCGCGGACTGGAAGAGGAATACCGCCTCGTTCGCATGGAGCGGGGGCGGTCTGATCTACTTGCTCCCGTGCCGGCCGCACAGGTGCGGCGAATGACGGCGGCAGACCGCGCGGCGATTGCCGCGTGGGACCTCACCGTCTTCGGCGCGCCACGACAGCCGCTGATTGAGTGGCTCGCGGCAGGCTCTCCCCGCTACGCCTGGGTGGCCGAGGACTCGCGCGGCATCGCCGGCTGGATGCTCGGGCGCCACGGTTTCGCCTTCGATCACCTGGGCCCCATCATCGCGCGCGATCACACCGTGGCGATGGCACTGGCAGCAACCTGCCTGCGGACCAGCCCTGGAGTGCCGTTCATCCTTGATGCGCCTTGCGATGCGCCGGAGTGGCTCGCGTGGCTCGAGGCTTCAGGATTCGCCGTGCAGCGGCCGTTCATCCGTATGCGCCGCGGCGGCACGGGCGCGATCGGCCGGCCTGACGAGCAGTTTGCGATCGTGGGGCCTGAGTTCGGGTAGTTGCGGCTACGCGACGGCGAACGCGGCTGGCCCGTCGGGGGCGGAGGACGTGATGGCGAGCGGCGCGGACAGGTGCCCACGTTCTCGTCCGAGTCGGTCACAGGTGCCGACGGACGACGGCAACGCTGCCGCACCGCGGAGACCGCTTGCACAACCCACGGTCCAGGTCAGCCCGCGCCGTACAGCGCGTCGCCCGGTGGATCGCTGATCAGCGGCGCCTCGAACCTGATCGCCGCGCGGTACCTCACGCCGCCGCCGCGCTCGATTGCGTGCACCAGGCAGCGCTCGACGGCTCCGCGCACCTGAAAGCCGCCGGTCCCTTGCTGGACGTGAACCGTGACGCTTCCGCCCGGCCGAAACCGCCAGACGCTCTCCACGAGCACACCGCCGCGCGAGAGGTTCACGGCAATGACCTCACGGGCGGGCTGCACACGCACGCCCGGTGGCAGGATCCCCCGTGCGTAGTGCACGCGCGGAAACGCACGACGCTCGCCGGCTGGCAGCTCGTCGGGCGTCTCCCGCGCCGCTAGGGTGTGATCCACTGCCGCGTCGCCGGATCGAAGCGAACGACACGCGCGCGACCGGTGGCGCCAAGCACCACGACCGCGAACTGCACGGCTCCCCGTCCCCTGATGTACACCGTGCCTGACGTGGCAGTGCCGGCGGGCGCGCTCGCCATCATCCGCGCGCCGCCAAACCGGATCGGGTCATCGCCCGTCCCCACGGCCGTACCGTCGATCAGCCGGGCGCCGGGCACGAAGCCGAAACGCGCGCCTGGAAACAGGTGATCGAGCCGATCCGGCGGCGTGATGGGTGGATCGTAGCCGCCGCCGATGTCCGCGCTGCGCACGCCGTTGTCGTTGCCGTCCGCGTACGCGCGGAGGCGGAACGTGCCGTCCTCTGCCTCGAACCGCAATGCTACGTTGGCGCCCCGATGCACCGCCTGCATGCGCGTGAGGGCGATCCGTTCGGCCACGAAGAAGGCAGCGCCCCGGGTGCGCCAGGCATCGAGCGCGCCGTCGAGACGCGGCACCGAGATCGACATCACGCAGCCGGCAACGGCCACGGTCACGAGCACGTCGACGAGCGAGTAGCCAGGCATGCCGTACGCCGGGCGCCGTTCCCGCCGGTGAGCCGACGGGAACGGCGAGCCGACCTCGGAACATCAGGCCTTTGGTGCGGAGACCGTGAGATGGGGCTTCAGCTTCAGAAAGGCCTTTTCGCCGATGCCCTTGACGTTCATCAGGTCCTCGATCTTCTTGAACCCGCCGTTCTTCTGCCGATATTCCACGATGCGCAGCGCCATCTTGGCGCCGATGCCCGGCAACGCTTCGAGTTGCGAGGCAGACGCGGTGTTCAGGTTCACCGCCGCGACGGCCGTTTTTGCCTCCGCCGCATCCTGAGACACGCCGGCAGCGTGCGCCAGGGGGGAGGCCAGAAGGAACGCCGCGACCACCAGTCCGATCGATGTACGAATCATCTCTCCTGCTCCTTTGACCTCTCGCTGCGTTCGTCCACGCGCCGTGATGATTGGGAACGTCGCCTCTCCGGGCACGACCACGCAGAGTGAGGTCGGGCTCCACCACGTCGCGGCCGGAGAGGCCGCCCGGCACAAGGGCAAGGCAGGGTCCACCGAGCCGCGTGCGACGTCCGGTGCCGCATCTCGGTGAACGGCTGACGCTTGCGTGCACGACGTCGGTGACCACACCGGGCGCGCACCGGCAAGGTGCGGCCCGGGTGGTAACGACGGTTGACGCGGGCGCGCGGATTCACCCGCCAGTAGCGAATTTCGGCGTCAACGCTGGTTGCCGGGCGTTCGGGCAGGCGAGATCGCCCGGGCGATCAGCCAGCCGACGGAGTGTGGGACGGCGCCGGCGGACGCCCCCACCACGGTGTCCATCAGGCGCTCGAGACATGCTGCAGGTCGGGTGTTCGCGCTGTGTGGACAGGTGAGGTGTGAACGATCGTGCTGCGAGGTGACACGAGCAGCGGAATCGCCCCGCAAGGGGCAGGCCGCCGGTCTCAGCGCAGACGATTGAACCCGGACGAGATTTCAAGCATGATCACAGTTCCCCGCTGAGGCGGCGGCGCGCGCTCAACCGGCTCTCCCCCTGTTTTTCCCTTGGAGCTACGGTGCATGAGTAGATCCCCTGCTTTCGCGCATGTCACCCGTCTGGTCACGACCGCGACGGTGTCGCTGGGGCTGGCCTTCCTGCCCTCGGGTTCCCCGGCACATCTGCAGGCGCAGCAGCAGTCCCGCAAACAGGCGCTCCTGGCGCAGCCAAACCGTGCAGCGGATGCGCCCGAGGTGCTCAGGGCCGGGCGCCCCCGCGTGCGGGACGCAGCACGCCTGCCATATGTGCCCGGCCATATCGTCGTGAAGTTCGCCGAGGGGGTGTCTCCGCAGGCGATGAGCACAATGGCGGCGGATATCGGCGGCCAGGCCGTACGTGGGGTGCACCATGCAGACTTCGTCTACGTGCACATCCCGGCGGACGCGGATCCTGTCGCCGCCGCAGCCCAGATGTCGCAGAAGCCCGGCGTCGTCTACGCGGAGCCCGATGGACGAGTCTTCACGATGTTCCGGCCGAACGATCCGCTGTATCGCTATCAGTGGAACCTGCAGAAGATCGACATGGAGCGGACATGGGACGTGAACCGCGGCGCCAAGAACGCCCTCATCGTCGCGATCATCGACAGCGGCGTGGCGTTCCAGGACAAGGGCGCGTTCGCGAAGGCACCCGAGCTCGAGGGTGTGCCGTTCGTCAGCCCATTCGACTTCGTCTGGGACGATGCCGAGCCGTTCGATTTCAATGGGCACGGGACGCACATCGCGGGCACGATTGCCCAGGCCACCAATAACAACGAGGGCACCGCCGGGATGTCGTTCAACGTCTCGATCATGCCCATCAAAGCCATCTTCACGGAGTGGGATGAGGCGTTCGGCGCCCCGTTCCCGTACGGCTCGTCGACGGTGGCCCGCGCCATCCGCTACGCAGCCGATAACGGTGCGAAGGTGATCAACCTGAGCATCGGTTCGTTCCTGCCGAACACCGCCTCACGGGATGCCATGGAATACGCGATCGGCAAGGGCGCCTTCCTCGCGATCGCAGCCGGGAACGATGGCGACGCGGGCAACCCGCCAACCTATCCGGCGGTGTACGCGAAGGACATGGACGGTGCGATGGCCGTCGCCGCCGTGGATTTCAACCTGGCACGTTCGTACTACTCGAACGTCAATGACTATGTCGAAATTGCGGCCCCGGGTGGCGACAACAACGAGGACCTGAACAACGACGAGTTCGCTGACGGCATCCTGCAGCAGACGCTCGACGCGGACGCGGTGAATGCAGGTGTATTCAACCAGTTCATCTACGCGTTCGAACAAGGCACGTCGATGGCGACGGCGCACGTGAGCGGTCTCGCCGCGCTCCTCATGGATCAAGGGATCACCACCCCGAAAGCAGTGGAAGCGGCGATCAAGGCGTTCGCGACCGACACCGGGGCGCCCGGGCGCGACAACGAGACAGGCCACGGGGTCATCAACCCGCAGCGGACCATACGCGGCCTGGGGCTCCGCCGATGACCGATCAGAAAGCGGTGGTCTCGTGACGCGTGGGTACGGGCAGTCGGCCGTTCTGGTACTGTCGCTGGCATTCGGGGTCGTGCCCCCCGTGGACGCGCAGGAGAGGACGCCGCCGGGGGGCGCGGCGGCCGGCGAGGTGCGGGTCGTCAAGGACCAGACGACCATCTGGAGCCGCAACCCAAGCTCGGTGCTCGCTGTTGTGAAGGCCGGCACCGTGCTGCGGGCCGTCGCACGCGAGGACCGCTGGATCGAGGTTCTGGTCCCCCCCCAAGAGGGCGGCAAGGGCAACACAGGATTCGTGCTTGCGGCCCACGTCGAGCACATCGCGGGCACGCCCGACGTTCCGGTGCGCCAGCCCAGGCCCGTGGAGTCCATGTGGGATGAGTCGGGTGACCCCCGCGCGCCGGGCGGGCCCGCACCGAAGCCGCCCACCGTCGGCGTGCGCGGGTTCGGCGTTGGCAGTTACACGCTGTTCCAGGCGGAGGACAGCTTCGATGCGATCTTCGGCAGCGCCTGGCAGCCGTTCTATGGTGGCGGCGGACAGGTCGTCTTGTTCGACCGGCTGTTCGTGGAGGGCGCGTTCGAACAGTTCAAGAAGACCGGTCAGCGCGTCGTGGTGTCCGACGGCGAGGTGTTTCCGCTCGGCATCGAGGACCGCGTGACCATCAACCCGATCACCGTCACTGCCGGGTACCGCTTCCGATCGAACGCGATGCTGGTGTCGTACGCGGGGGGCGGAGTGGGCTCATATCGTCTCCGCGAGACCTCCGAGTTCGCGGACCCGTCGGAGAACGTCGACGAACGGCATACCAGCTATCACGCGCTCGGCGGTGTTGAAGTCGGGGTGAGCAAATGGGTGTTCACCGCCTTCGAGGTGCAGTACACGTCGGTGCCCGACGCGCTTGGCATCCCGGGCGTGTCGGGCGAGTTCGGGGAGACGAACCTTGGCGGGCTGTCGCTCCGCGTCAAGTTGCTGGTCGGACGATAGGAACAGCTGCAGGCTCCGTTGCTAGTGGTCTGTATCGGCTGAATCGGTAGTGGATTTCGGAGCGCGGCGCCTGGCTGGCAAGGCGCGACGACCGAGCATACCGGGAGTATGCGAGGGAGGAGCAACGCCGCCAGCCAGGATGCCCCGCCCCAAAAGGCACTACCGATTCAGCCGATACAGGCCACTAGGCCTTGCCCGCGGCAAGTGCGTGCTCCGCTTTGTACCACTCCAGCGTGCGGCGCAGGCCTTCCTCGAACGATACGATCGGCTCGTAGCCCAGGATGTCGCGTGCTCTCGTGATGTCCGCCTGCGAGTCGCGCACGTCCCCTGCCCGCGGAGGCGTGTGCTCCGGCTTCACGGTGCTGCCCAGCACAGACGCCATCGTCGCGCACAACTCGTTGATGCTGATCCGGCCGCCGACGGCCACGTTGATGACCTCACCACTCGCCTGCGGCGCCGTGCAGGCACGCAGGACGCCGTCGACGACGTTCGCGACGTACGTGAAATCGCGGGTCTGCCCGCCGTCGCCCTGGATCGCGGGCGCGCGCCCTTCCAGCATCCGCATCGCAAACAATGAGATGACTCCCGAGTACGGCGACGAGGGGTCCTGGCGCGGGCCGAAGACGTTGAAGTAGCGGATCGTCACCGTCTCGAGGCCGTACAGGCGGGTGAACAGCCGCAGGTACTGCTCCCCTACCAACTTCTGCAGCGCGTACGGGGAGAGCGGATCGGTCGGCATGTCTTCGCGCTTCGGCAGCGTCGGGGTGTCGCCGTACGCCGACGACGACCCGGCGTACACCAGTCGCTTGACGCCGGCATCCCGCGCAGCGACGAGCACGCTCAACGTGGCGTCGATGTTCGCGCGGTTCGACGTGATGGGATCACTGACCGATCGGGGCACCGACGGGATCGCGGCCTGGTGCAGCACGTAATCCACGCCGGCCACCGCCGTGCGCGCAACATCGAGATCCGCCACATCGCCCTCGACGAACTCGACCGTCCGCAAGTGCGCGAGGTTGCGCCGGTGGCCCGTGATCAGGCTGTCGGCCACGCGCACGCGCTCGCCCCGCCGTTCGAGTTCTTCTGCGAGATGCGAGCCGATGAAGCCGGCGCCACCGGTTACCAAGTAGAAAGCCATGTCACCTCGTTCAACAAAAAACGCCCCTACCCAATTCCTGATGTGACAGTCGGGAACAGGCCACCGGCTGCCTGTACCCCGACACGGCCACTTCCGTCCGCTTCGCTACTGCGAGCTCGCGCCTGGAAACGGTGCCGGGTTCAGGCCGGGAACGACGCGGAGCGCATTCGCGTAATACAACTTCCGCAGCACCCCGTCCGGCAGATCGAGTCCGTACAGCTTCCAGAAGGCGTGGTAGTCGCGGTAGTAGTCGAAATACTCGTCAGCGGTCTCGAACGTGCGCCAGAAGTATGGGTACTCGGCTGGGGCCCATGAGTCCTTCCCGAACAGCACGCGATCCTGATACGCCGTGAAGAACTCGTGTGCGAACCGGGGCTGCCGTCCGAGCTCCGCGAGGATCGCGCCGGTCTCCACGTAGACGTTCGGCATCGCGTCGAGCATGCGCCGCAGCCGCCCGAGGTCGTTCGCGTGGAACCCCATGTGGGCCGCGATGAACGTCGTGCTGCGATGCTTCGTGAACAATCGGTCGCGCTCCGCCATGAGCGTTTCGAAGGCCGGGAACGTTTCGGCCGGCCGGCGGCGCTGCGGGTGCACCTGCAATTCGAGCCACCGTTCGTTCGTCACATCCACCGGATCGAAGAAAGATGCGGGCTCCCCGGTGTGGATCAGCACGGGTACCTTCAGCCGCGCGCAGGCGGCCCACACCGGATCGAGCTCGGCGTCGTCCACCGGCACGCGCGCGCCGTTTGCACGCTTCACGCTCAGACCCAGATTCTTGAAAATCTTCAACCCGCGCGCGCCGGCCGCGATGTCCGCTTCGAGACGGGCCGCCGCACGCCGGCCATAACCCGGAGCGTCGACATCCGAAAAATCGAGGTTCGCGAACACCACCATGCGGTCAGGGGCGGGGCTCGCCGCAACCGTCGCGAGCATTTCCTTCAGGCCCTCCCCGGTGCCGCCACTGAGGTTCACGAGCACACGCAGGTTCAGGGCATCCATTTCGCGGACGAGCTGCGCATAGCCCGCGGGCGTGAGGCGGGAGTGATGGCTGTGGACATCGATCACCGGGTACTTCGCCTGGGGCACCGGGTGCGCGGGAACGACGAGCGTGGACCTCGGCTTGTACTCCCGGATCGAGAGATCCTGCGCGCCGACCAATGCCGACCACGCGGCAAGCGCCGCGGCTAACACGACGAGAAGGGACACGCACCGACGGACGCGCCGCCTGGTGCCGCGCGGGCATGACATGAGAAAAGTGCCGCAGTCGCACCGTAAGCCGAATTCTGTCCGCCTTCGTCTTGCCATGGCGCCTTGCGACGCGGAGGCCGAGCGACGGCGGGACGATCATTCCTCTAGCCCCGTCATTGCTGGCGGGATCAAGCGACCGACCCGGAGGCTTCGGACGGGCCGTCCTCGAACGCCTCCCTATTTGGTCTTGCTCCGTGCGGGGTTTTGCCTGCCACCCGTGTTGCCACGGGCGCGGTGCGCTCTTACCGCACCATTTCACCCTTACCTGCCTTCGCCCTTCGGGCTACGGCGCGGCAGGCCCGCCTGATCTGCAATTCCCAGCATCGCACAGAGCTGTGGGCTCGTTGTGTCGGCGTGGCCTGCAACATCGCGGGCTTGCCGCGCCGTAGCGCCAAAGGCGCGAAGGCGGGCGGTATATTTTCTGTGCCACTTTCCTTCGGGTTGCCCCGACCGGGGATTACCCGGCGCACTGCCCTGCGGAGTTCGGACTTTCCTCCCCTCGGAACGGTTCCGGGCGAACCCGGCCTGCCACGAGCGGCGATCGTCTGGCGCGGCTGCGGCTATCCGTCTGATTCCTGCTTGATGTTGTACTGCTCCAGTTTCTTGTACAGGTTGCTGCGAGGCGTGTCGATGAGCTCGGCTGTCTTGGAAATGTTCCAGCCGGTTTCCCGGAGCTTCTGCACCAGGAAGGCGCGCTCCGACACTTCCTTGTGCTCCCGGAGCGTACCCGCCTTGCCCATGTCATTATCCGGCCCGCGTGGCGGCCCGTCAACGCGGATGCTCTCGGGCAGGTCCGCCAGGTCGATGCTGTCGGCCGGCGTCATGATGATCAGCCGCTCCACGGTGTTCCGCAGCTCCCGGATGTTGCCCTTCCAGCGGTAGCGCTGCAGGACGTCCATCGCCGCCGGCGTGACCCGCTTCGGACGGAAGTTGTTGTCGCGGGCGAACAGGTCCGCGAAGTGGCGCACGAGCAGCGGAATGTCGTCCTTCCGGTCCCGCAGGGGCGGCACGTAGATAGGGATGACCGCGAGGCGGAAGTACAGGTCCTCCCGGAAGGTGCCCTTCTCGATCTCGTCCTCGAGGTTCTTGTTGGTGGCCGCAATCACGCGTACGTCCACCTTGCTGGTGCGGGCCGAGCCGAGCCGTTCGACCTCGCCTTCCTGCAACACGCGCAGCACTTTGGCCTGCGTCTTCAGGCTCATGTCCCCGACCTCGTCGAGGAAGATGGTTCCCTTGTCGGCCTGCTCGAACTTGCCAATCTGCTTCTCGGTTGCCCCCGTGAACGAGCCCTTCTCGTGGCCGAACAGCTCGGATTCAATCAGGTCGTCCGGGATTGCGGCACAATTCACCTGCACGAACCGGTCGCGGCTGCGCAGGCTGTTGCGATGGATGGCCCTGGCGACGAGCTCCTTGCCGACGCCGCTCTCACCGGCAATCAAGACCGTCGCATTGGTCGGCGCGGCACGGCGGATCGCGTCCATCACCTTCTTCAGGTGCGGGCTCTCCCCAACGATCTGGTGCCGAACCTCCACCACTCGCTTGAGCGACCGGTTCTCGTCGGCGAGCCGGCTGCGGTCGAGGACATTGCGAATCGTGACGAGCACGCGCTCGCTCGCCAGCGGCTTCTCGATGAAATCCAGCGCACCGAGCTTCGTGGCATCGACCGCCGTCGTCACCGTCGCGTGGCCGGAAATCATGACGACGGGCACGGTTTCGTTCGCGGCCTTGATGCGCTGCAGCACCTCGAGCCCATCCATGCCGGGCATCTTGATGTCGAGGAACACGAGGTCCGGATTCTCACGGTCCACCGTCGCAAGTCCGTCCTGGCCCGTGGCGGCGCCGAGGAACTCGTAGCCCTCGTACTCGAGAATCATCCGTAGCGAATCGCGGATGGCCGCCTCATCGTCGATGACGAGAATGCGCGATTTCATGGATCTCACAGGCGTGTGTGGGACGTCTCGGCCGGCAGCGGATAGTCCGTCACGGCGCGTCGATGCGGACGGCGCGCAGCGTACGACCGGAATCGGGCACGTAGAGGTAGAAGGTCAGGACGTCACCGGTCCGTGCGCCGGCCGTCATTCGGCTGTACTCCGCCGCGGATGTCACCCGACGCCGGTTGATCTCCAGAATTACCGCGCCGCGTTCGATCTCGGCATCGAAGGCCGGGCTCATGGGGTCGACCCGCCACACGACAACGCCCTGCAGCGCGCGGGGCAGGCGATAGCGCTGGCGCGCATCTGAATCGAGGTCACGGACGGTCAGGCCGATCGCTTGGGCCGTCGGCGACGAACCCGGCGCGGTCGGTTCCGGCTTCGCCGCGGCGACGTCGTCGTGGCCGGGTCGCTCGGCCAGCTTGACGGTCGCGAGCACAGGCCGTCCGTCCCGCAGGACGTTGAGACGCACCGTCGTGCCCGGCACGCGGGCGGCGACGGTGCGAATCAACTGGTCATTGCTGGCGACGGCCGCACCGTCGACTGCGATGATCAGGTCGTAGACCCGCAGGCCCGCCCGGTCACCCGGCGATCCGACGGTCACGTCCTGCACGAGTGCCCCCTGCGCGGTGGAGAGACGGAGAGAGCGCTGCAGGTCGGGATCCACGTCGCGCAGGGCAACCCCGATGAACCCGCGCGACACCCGCCCGCGCTCCTTGAGCTGGGGCAGGATGGCCACGGCCTGGTTCACGGGCACCGCAAACCCTATGTTGCTCGCTCGTGAGCTGATGGCCGCATTGATTCCGATCACCTCGCCGCGACCGTTGATCAGCGGGCCGCCGCTGTTACCGAAGTTGATGGCCGCGTCGGTCTGAATGTAGTTGTCGAGGCTGGGGTCGAACAGCTTCCGGCCGATGTAGCTGACGACGCCGACCGTGACCGTGTGCTCGTATGCGAGCGGATTGCCGATGGCGCACACCCATTCACCGACACGCAGCAAATCCGAATTGCCCAGCGGTGCGAACGGGAGCGGTCCCGTCGCGTCGACCTTGATGAGCGCGATGTCGATGATCGGGTCCGTGCCGACAAGACGCGCACGCAGCGTGCGGCCGTCCGACAGCTTCACCGTGATCCGTTCCGCCCGATCGATCACGTGATGGTTCGTGAGCACGTACCCGTCGCCGCCGATGATCACGCCGCTGCCGGCGCCCTTGCGCGGCACGTCGCCGTCGCTGCGGCCGCTGCCGCCGGGCCCGAACAGCTCGGGCGGAACCGGATGCCCCTCGGGCAATTGCAGGCGGCCCCGGGAGGTGGCGTCGATGTTGACGACCGCCGGGTTGATCAGCTCGGCGATGTCGGCGAAGTTGACGCCGCCCGCGGGCAGAACCGCCGGACGTGCCGCGGCGCGGCGCGGCGCGGCGCCGCCCGCCGACTGCGCGGTGCTCGGCGTGAGCGAACCAGCGACGATCAAGCCGACCAGGAAGGCGGCAGTCGCGGTGAGCACGAGCGTCACCAGAACGAAACGCCGGTTCATGTCCCGATTATAAGACGGCAAAACGCGGCTTCGTCCAAGGTTTCTACGCCGAGGGCACGAGCCTTCTCAGCCTTGGTGCCGGGATCGGTGCCCACCACGACGAAGCTGGTCTTCCGGCTGACCGACCCGGAGACGCGTCCGCCCATGGCTTCGATGCGCGCGGTCGCCTCCTCGCGGGTGAGGCTCTCGAGGGTGCCCGTGAGGACGAATGTCTTGCCGCTGAGCGGTCCATCGGTCGAGGCCTCGGGGGTAAGCGTCGACGTCATGTTGACGCCGGCGCGGCGCAGCCGCCCGACCAGCTCCACGTTCCGCGGTTCGTCGAGCCACGCGCGCACGGAGGCAGCGAGCACGGGGCCGATCTCGCGGGTCTCCTGCAGCCTCTCAACAGGCGCGGCTAGCAGTGCATCCATGGATCCGAACGCCGCCGCAAGCACCTGGCCGGAGCGCTCGCCGACGTGCCGGATGCCCAGCGCGTAGATCAAGCGGGAGAGGTCGGCCACCCGGCTCCTGTCGATCTCCGCGGCCAGATTCGTTCCGACCTTGCCCAGCTTGCGGGGCCGCGCCCGTTCGGACCGGGCCTCCCGGGGCGCGACGATGAGCGATTCGAGCTGCGGCGCGGTCAGCGCGTAGAGATCGGCGAAGTCATGGACGAGTCCCTGATCGACCAGTCCATCGACGATGGCCTCACCCAGTCCCTCGATATCCATCGCACCCCGTGAGGCGAAGTGCTCGAGTGCCCGCCGGATGCGGGCGGGACACGAGACGTTTTCACAGCGGTAGACGACTTCGCCCTCCGGCCGCTGCAGCGCGCTGCCGCATGCGGGACACTCGGTGGGCATCTCCCAGCGTTGCGAGCCTTCTGAACGTTCCGCCAGCACCGGGCCCACGACCTTCGGGATGACGTCACCGCCCTTCTCGATGATGACGATGTCGCCGTCGCGCACGTCCTTGCGGGCCACGTCCTCGGCGTTGTGCAGCGTCGCCATCGAGATGGTGGACCCCGCGAGCTTCACCGGCTCGAGCATCGCAAACGGCGTCACGGCGCCCGTCCGTCCGACGTTGACCGCGATCCGGCGCAGCTTCGTCCGGGCCTGCTGTGCGGGAAACTTGAACGCAACGGCCCAGCGCGGAAATTTTGCCGTCGTTCCCAGCAACTGGCGCGACGCGAGGTCGTCCACCTTGATCACGACGCCATCGGTCTCGAACTCCAGCTCCTCGCGCCGCTCCCGCCAGCCTTCGCAGAAGGCGACCACCGCTTCGATGCCCTCGCAGGACCGCCAGTGGGGTTCTACCGGCAGACCCCACACGCGAAGTCGCCCCAGCAAGGCGCTGTGGGTCGCCAGGCCCTCCCCGAGACCGACGGCCTGATACATCCAGGCGCCAAGGCCCCGCCGCGCCACCAGCGCGGGATCCAGGTTGCGCATGGCACCGGCGGCCGCGTTGCGGGGATTCGCGAACACCGGATCGCCGGCTTCCTCGCGCTCGCGGTTGATCCGCTGGAACGTCGATCGCGGCAGATACACCTCGCCGCGTACTTCCACCGTTCCGGCGGGTGCGTCGCGCAGCGCGAGCGGAATCGCGCGAATCGTGCGCACGTTCGACGTCACGTCCTCGCCCCTTGCGCCGTCGCCCCGGGTTGCCCCGCGTGTGAGGCGGCCGTCGACATAGGTAAGGGCCATGCTGAGCCCATCGATCTTCAGCTCGGCCGCGTAGGTGACACTCGGCCTGCCGCCGAGCACTTTGCGCACGCGCTCGTCGAACGCGCGCAACTCCGCCTCGTTGTAGGCATTGTCGAGGCTGAGCATCGGCGCGGCGTGCTCGACGGTCTCGAAGCCTTCCACGGGCCGCCCGCCCACCCGCTGGGTCGGCGAGTCCCGTGTGACGAGCTCCGGGTGCTCGCGCTCGAGCGCCTTGAGCTCGTCCATCAACGTGTCGAACTCGGCGTCGGTGATGTCGGGAGCGTCGTGGACGTAGTACCGCTCTTCGTGGTGGCGAATCTGATCGCGAAGAGCAGCGATGCGGGAGGAAGGAGACTGCATCTCTCGGTCACGCGAGCGCAGGCTACAGACTGCAGGGGGCAGGGTGTCCGGCTCGGAGCCTCGGGCCCACCAGGGGCCTGCAGACTGCCGCCTGCCGCCTCAGTCTTGGATACCTATCGATCGCGCGTCAGCACGTAATCGGCGAGCGCGGTGAGCGCGTCGCGTTCGGGACCCGGCGGGAATCCGCCGAGGTAGTCGCGAGCGGCTTCGGCGTACTCGTTCGCGCGGCGGCTCGCCAAATCGAGCGCCTCGCACGATTCGAGCAGCCCGCACAGCTCGGCCCATTTCTCGATGGTGACCGTGCGCTCGCGAACGATATCGGCGACGAGCGCACGCGCCCGGGCGTCGCCGACTTCCATCAGGCGGATGACTGGTAAGGTGAGCTTCCCCTCGCGGAGGTCGCCGCCGACGGGCTTCCCCAGGGTCGCGGCGTCCCCCGTGAAATCGAGCAGGTCGTCCATCAGCTGAAAGGCAATGCCCAGATTGAACCCGTACTCGCGGAGCGCGCGCACCTCCTCGGGTGTCGCGTTCCCCAACATGCCGCCAATCTGTGCCGAGCCGCTGAACAGGTACGCGGTCTTGCGCCGGATGATGTCGAAGTGTTCATCCTCCGTGATGGCGATGTCGCCGTTCTTCGTCAGCTGGTACAGCTCGCCCTCGATCATCCGCAACGTGACGTCGCAGAGCAGCCGGATCATCTCGAGCGAGTCCTGCGTCAGGGCCAACGACATCGATTTGATGTAGAGGAAATCGCCGAGGAGGACCGTGATGTCGTTGCCCCACTGCGAATGCACCGCAACCCGCCCGCGGCGCATCTGCGAGTCGTCGATGATGTCGTCGTGGATGAGCGTGGCCGTGTGGATGAACTCCACGACCGACGCGTACAACACCGCGCGCTCGCCCTGGTAGCCGCAGAGCCGCGCGGCCATGAGCAGCACGGCCGGGCGCACGCGCTTGCCGCCGCTCGTCTGGATGTATTTTCCGATGCGGGGAATCAGGCCCACCTGCGACTGCAGGTGACGGCCGAACTCGCGCTCGACCTTCTCGAGATCGGCGCGAATGGGCTCGAAAAGACGCAGCAGATCCGCCGACGGTGCCTTCTGAACGGTTCGATGCAAAGCTCGTCAATCTGACCACAGGTTGCGGAGGGTGTCAACGCAACGGCGGCTCACGCGTCGCGCATCAGCGCGAGGAAATTCGCAGTGATCCGGGCGTCGATCGCCTCGACGGTGGACGACCGGACGAGCGCCAGCATCTCGATGACGCGACGCACGAGGGCGGGTTCGTTCCGCTTGCCGCGATGCGGTACGGGCGCGAGAAACGGGCTGTCGGTTTCCGCCAGCAGGCGGTCGTCGGGCACCATCGCCGCCGCCTCGCGGATGCTCGCGGCCTTGGGAAAAGTGAGGATGCCGGCGAACGACAGCAGGAAGCCGAGATCGAGCGCGCGGCGCGCCATCCCGACGTCGCCGGTGAAGCAGTGGAACACCCCCCTGACTTCGCCGCGTCCTTCGCTCCGCAGAATGTCGAATGTTTCGTCCTCTGCTTCGCGGGTGTGGATGATCACCGGGAGATCGAGCTCGCGCGCGAGCGCCACCTGCTCGGCAAACACCCCTCGCTGCACGTCGCGTGGCGAGAAGTCGTAGTGATAGTCGAGCCCGATCTCGCCGACGGCGCGCACCTGCATATTGGTCGCACACGCGGCGCGCACGAGATCGTCGGCCCGCCCCGCCGGCGCCGCTTCGTGCGCCTGATGCGGGTGCACGCCGACGGCAAAACGCGCACCCGTGAACTGCGCGGCCACACGTTCGGCCTGCGCCTGCTCGGCGGCGTCACCCGCCGCAAGGATGCAGAGGACGTGTGTCAGCCCTGCTTCCCGTCCGCGCGCCAGCACGGCCTCCAGGTCTGGCGCGAAGACAGGATCCGCGACGTGGCAATGGGAGTCGATCATGAACGCGGGCTCGGGAACAGGGTTAGCGGTCAGGGGTCAGCGATCGGTGCCGGCGCTGCTGGAGGGTGCCGTGTCTCTATCCGTCAACGGTGAACAGTGGACGGTGAACGACCGGACGACGTCTACCGCACCCGCATCCCCGGCTCCGCGCCCTCTTCCACTGACAGCAGCATCGGCGTTCCAGCCTCTCCCGAGGCCGCGAGGATCATGCCGTTTGATTCGATGCCCATCAGCTTGGCTGGCTTCAGGTTTGCGACGATCACGATCGTTCGGCCGACGAGCCGATCGGGGTCATACGCTTCCGCGATGCCGGCGACGACCGTGCGCTGCTCGTACCCGAGGTCGATCCACAGCTTCATCAACTTCTTTGATTTCGGAACGCGCTCGGCCGTAAGGACCTTCGCCACACGCAACTCGATCTTCGCGAACTCGTCGATCGACAGACGCTCTCCGCCGTCGGCCGGTGCGGCCGCCGCCTGCGGAGCCACCGGCCGTGTGACCGTGGCCTCCGTGGCCTCCACCGCGGGATGTGGAGCCGCCACTTCGGTCCCGGCGGACAGCGGCGCGTCCGGCGCAGGCGCATTCGGTTTCCAGTCGGGCGTGTCACTCACGGGCGTCTCCGTTCTCGCGGTCGAAAGGGTGGGGGTGGTGGTGGTGGTGCCAGGGCGCGCGGCTTCGAGCCGCGGCCAGAGGTTCGCGCCCTTGACGAGGGTGCGAGCCAGATCGGAGATCCAGGCGGCGTCGCGCGCGAGGCGGAGCTCGCCGACAGGTCGGGTCTCTCCCGCCCGGCGTAGGATCTCCACGCTGGCGGTCGGCATCACAGGCTGCAGCAGGATCCCGACGATTCGCAATGCTTCGGCGACGTCATACAGGACCTGCGACAGGTGCTCGGCATCCGCGGGGTCGCGCGCAAGGGCCCACGGCGCAGACTCCGCGATGAACTCATTGGTCGCGTCGACGAGCCGGAACGCCGCGAAGGCGCCCTCATGCAGGGCGAACCGTTCCATGGCGTCGATATAGGTGGCGAGCACGTCCGTCGCCACGTCGGCCAGCCGTCCCGATCCGAGCGTGGTGGGCGCGACGTGCAGAGCACGATACTTCTCGGCCATGGTCGTGACGCGGCTCACGAGGTTGCCCAGGTTGTTCGCGAGATCGACGTTGTACCGCTCTTCGAACCGCTCCCACGAGAAGTCACCGTCGCCGCCGAAGGGGATCTCCTTCACCAGGTAGAGGCGCAGCGGGTCGGCCCCGAGCCGCTCGACTGCGTCGAGCGGATCGACGACCGTGCCGAGTGTCTTGCTCATCTTGTGGCCCTTGAGGTGCACCCACCCGTGGCCGAACACCTGGCTCGGCAGGGGAAGGCCCGCGCTCATGAGCATCGCGGGCCAGACGACGCAATGGAAACGCGTGATGTCCTTGCCCACGACATGCAGGTCGGCCGGCCACCACCGCGCGAACTGCCCCCCGTCGGTGCCGTAGCCAACAGCGGACGCGTAGTTGATCAGCGCGTCGAACCACACGTAGACGACGCTGTTCTCATCGAACGGCAGTGGAATGCCCCAGGACTGTCCCGCGCGGCTGATGGAAATGTCTTCGAGGCCGGCTTCGACCAGGCGCAGGATCTCGTTGCGGCGTACCTCCGGCTGGATGAACTCCGGGTGCGCGGCGTAGTGCTCGAGCAGGGACTGCTGATACCGCGAGAGCCGGAAAAAGTGGTTCTTCTCTCGAATCCACTCGGGCTGCGTGAGGTGCACGGCGCACTTGCCGTCGATCAGATCCTTGTCCTGCTTGAACGCTTCGCAGGAGACACAGTAATAGCCTTCGTAGGTGTCCTCGTACACGTCGCCGTTCGCCCGGCAGGCGGTCACGAGCCGTTGGACGCCCGCTTTGTGACGCGGCTCGGTCGTGCGGATGAAGTCGTCGAACGAGATCGACAGGCGTCCCCACACCTCACGGAAGACGGTCTCCATGCGGTCGCAGTAGGCGAGGGGATCCTCGCCCAGTTCGCGTGCGCGCTTGAAGACGTTCTGCGAATGCTCGTCGTTGCCCATCAGGAAATGGGTCTCGACGCCCGTCAGGCGCTTGAACCGCGCGATGACATCCGCCGTGACCTTCTCGTAGGCGGTGCCGAGGTGCGGGCGGCTGTTGACGTAATCGATGGCGGTGGTCAGAAAGAAAGACATGTTGGGCAACCGCGCGATTCCAGGGGGCGGCTCACGATCGGCTCAGCCACGCGTGTACCGCCGCCGCCTGCACGTCCTTGACGGGGACACCGCGCTCCGTGGCGACGCGGACGCAGTCCTCGAACTCAGGTGACGCGTTCACGATCGCGCCGCCGCGCCGGGCGACCTTGCATCGGATCGCGCCGAAAGGGGTCTCCACGGACACTACCTCCCGATCGAGCCGTTCGCGCTGCATGTCGCAGTAGCGAACGCCGATGGTCGTCGATTCGCGGAAAACGATCCCGGCAAGCGCCTCGCGCCGATCCGGAGCTGCAAGCACGGTGACCAGGGTTCCGGGGCGACTCTTCTTCATCTGGACGGCGGAGTAGTACACCTCCAGCGCGCCGGCGGCGTACAGCCGATCCATCAGCACGCCGAAGATCTGCGGGTTCATGTCGTCGATCTCGCACTCGAGCACGACGATCCGCTCTGTCGTGGGTTCCGCTGTGCTCTCGCCGACGAGCACGCGCAGCACATTCGGAGTGCCGCCGAGATCGCGAGCGCCGGCGCCGTAGCCCACACGCTCCACCCGCATCGGAGGTACGGATCCGAACGCGTGCGCGTGCCCCGTCAGCAGGAGCGCGCCGGTGGGGGTCAGGAGCTCGGCCTGCACGCCGCTCGAGTAGATTGGCGCGTCGCCAAGGATTCGCACCGTGGCGGGTGCCGGCACGGGGAACAGGCCATGCGCCGACCGCACCATCCCTCCCCCCACGTTCAGCGGCGACACGACGATCCGCTGCGCACCGACCCAGTCGATGGCGAAGACCGCGCCGACGATGTCGATGATGGAATCGAGGGCCCCCACCTCGTGCAGGTGCACCCGTTCGACGGGCATCTGATGGATGGACGCCTCGGCCTCGGCGAGCCGCTCGAACAGCTGCCGCGCGCGTGCCCGACCCGCGGGCGGCAGTGCCGACCGCTCGATCAGCGCCAGGATCTCACGCAGGCTGCGGTGCGTGTGGGGATGTGGCGCCGGGACTTCAGTCCCGGCGCCACCAAGTGCGACCTCGTGGGTGTGTGTATGCCAATGCTCGTGCGTGTGTGTATGTGGAGCCGGGAGTTCAGTCCCGGCGTGACCATGTGCGACTTCGGGCGTGTGTGCATGCGAATGCTCGTGGGTGTGTGCGTGTGGTGGCTGGACTGTAGTCCCGGCGAACGCACTCCCCTCGCCCGCCGCTCTCTCCCCGCGACCTCGTTCGATCAGATGGAACTTCGTCGCCGAGACCCCTGCGCGCAGTACCCGCTCCGCGGCGAGCTCGTAGTCGCCGATGCCGAGACTCCCCAGTGCGCGGCGAAGGTCGTCCAGCGGGAGCCCCGCGTCGAGCAGGGCGCCGAGAATCATGTCGCCTGAGGCGCCATTGAAACAGTCGAAATACAGCAGCTTCATACGGAAGTGTCCGGTCACCGCCGGCGACCACAAACGTTGGATCTTACCTGATGGCGTGGCGGGCGCGCGCATTCCCAGCCCGCCGCGGGTCAGGACAGCTGCCGGTTCTCCCGGAAGCTGAAGTAGGTGGTCTCCGCAAGCACCAGGTGATCGAGCACCTCGATGCCCATCACCACGCCGGCATGGACCATCCGCTGGGTGATGAGCACGTCCTCCGGGCTCGGCGTCGGATCTCCGGACGGGTGGTTGTGAAACAGCACGACCCCCGCCGCGACTTCCAGCGCCGCCTCTCGGAAAATGTCGCGCGGGTGGATGACACTCGCGTCCAGCGTGCCGATGGAAACCACGGCCGTCCGCAGCAGCCGGTTGCGGCCGTCCAGCAGGAGAGCCCCGAAGTGCTCCACGGGGCGCCACCCGAACTGTGGCACGAGGAACCGGGCGAGATCGTCTGGCGCGTTGAACCGCGCGCGGGCGGCGCGCGGCTGCAGGATGGCGCGGCGCCCCAGCTCGATGGCGGCGAGCACGCGCGCGGCATGTGCAGTCCCCACGCCCGGAACTCCCATCACCTGCGCGAGGCCGGCGCGCGCGAGTCCTCGCACGCCGCCCGCACGGGCGAGCAGCGCGTTCGCCAGCGTCAGGGCGTCCGCTCGCGACGTCCCGTGCCCGATCACCAGGGCGACGAGCTCGTTGTCACCAAGGGCGGCGGCGCCAACCCGCGCGAGCTTCTCACGCGGTCGGTCATCCGGCGCCAGGT
This sequence comes from Vicinamibacteria bacterium, assembly GCA_963739995.1. GTDB lineage: Bacteria > Acidobacteriota > Vicinamibacteria > Vicinamibacterales > JAENWD01 > CAVUCH01. Next base: position 72,470 of record CAVUCH010000017.1, read on the forward strand.
GCTTCATGTCCCTTCCGTGCTCCAGCGCTCCGGTTCAGAGCGCGCTCCGCTCCGGCGTCGATGTTGTCCCGCGCTGCGGTCATCTCCGATGCCCGGCTTCGGCACCGTCCGGGACCGTTCCGGCCCCGTTCCCGCGCGGCCCGTACGTGCGGACCATGGCAACAGGTCGCGTGGACAACCGTGAACTCCTCGCGCGTGTTGCGTATACTGGCGCCGATGCTCCCCGCGCGACGTGCAACCCGGGTTCTGACGCTCGCCCTGACGCTCGTCGCCGGCGCGTGCGCCGAGCCGCCGAACAAGGAAATGCACCAGGCGCAGGGCGCAATCGACGCCGCACGCGCGGCGGGAGCGGAACGTTACGCCGCCGCTGAACTCGCCGCAGCGGTGAAGGCGCTCGCGCAAGCCGACGCCGCGGCAACCCAGCGTGACTACCGCCTGGCGCTGAACCACGCGCTCGACAGCCGCGAGCGTGCGCAGAGCGCCGCCCGCGAGGCCGCTGCGGGTCGCGCCGCGGCGCGCAGCCGTGCTGAACGCCTGCTCGCCGACGTCACGACCGCGCTCGCCACCGCGACGGGGCGGCTCGAAGCCGCCGAGAGTGCCAAGCTGCCGCCCGAGGCACTCACCGGTCCCCGCGATCAGATCACCGCGGTCCAGAAGGCCGTGCAAGAAGCGGGCACGGCGCTTGGGCAGGAGGACTATCTCGGCGCCGCCCAGGTGCTCGAGGGTCGCGCCGATTCAGTACGTGCCGCAATCGCCAGCGTTGATGCGGCTCTCGCCGCCCCGCCGCCACGTCCAGCACGCCGCCGGCGATAAACGACGCAGCGTCCCCAGCGGGGAAAGGCGACGGGCTGGGGCAACGATTGCTCGCATCATGCTTCCGTTGTCTGCAGATACTGCCTGCGACTGGTGGCCTGTATCGGTTGAATCACTAGTGCCTTTCGGGCGGGGCATCCCGCCTGGCGGCGCTGCGAATACTCTGCGGTATGCTCGGTCGTCGCGTCTTGCCATCCAGGCGTCGCGCGTCGAAATCCACTACCGCTTCCACCGATACAGGTCACTAGAAGAGCATCGGTCCGGCGAGCGTGACCACCGCCACGATCAGTACGAAGGCGACAATATCCAGTGCGATGCCGTAGCGCATCATGGCCGTGATCGGAATGAAGCCGGAGCTGTAGACGATGGCATTCGGAGCCGTGGAGATGGGCATCATGAAACCCATGCTCGCGCCGAGGGTGGCGCCCAGCGCAGGCTCCACCGGCCGCACATCCGCGGCCTGCGCCACCGCGATGGCGACCGGCACGATCATGTTGGCCGAGGCGGTGTTGGACGTGGCTTCCGAGAGGATGATGGCCGTGGCCGTGAACAGTGCGGTCAGCACAAAGCTGCTGTGCGAGGGCAGCCAGGCCGTGATGCCGCGCCCGAGCGCGTCCGCCAACCCGGTCGAGAACGCGAGGCCGCCGATCGCCAGGCCGCCGCCATAGAGCAGCACGATGCCCCAATCGATCCGCACAGCCTGATCCCACGTGATAGTGAAGCGGCGCGCGCGCCACTCCACCGGCAGCACGAAGAGCAGCATCGCGCCGACCATGGCCGCGATGCCTTCGGGCATCGCCCGGGCATAACCACGCGCGAATGCCGTCTGCTCCCATCCGCCAATCGTGAACAGGCCCGGCGCCACCCAGAGCACCACCGTCACGCCGAACGCGACGAGGACGTTGCGCTCGGCGGGCGATAGCGGCCCAAGCCGCCGGAGCTCGTCGCGCACCAGGTCTCTGCTGCCCTCCCCGACCCGCAGGCCGCGTGCCGTCGACGAGAAGAGCGCAACGAGAAAGCCGAACAGCAGCACCACGATCGGCAGCCCGAGAGCCATCCACTGAAAAAAAGAGATCCGCACGTTCGCGATGCGGTCGAGCATGCCGATACCAATCAAATTCGGCGGCGTACCCACGGGCGTCGCCATTCCTCCGACCGACGCGCCAAACGATGTGAGGAGCATCAGTCCGAGCGCGAACTGCCGCACCGAGTGCCGCGAGGCTTCGTCGCGGGGTGCCACCCGCATCAGGTGATTCACGATCGACAACCCGATCGGAAACATCATGGCTGTTGTCGCCGTGTTGCTGATCCACATCGAGATCACCGTGGCCACGGCGGCATACACCACGAGCACGCGGAGCGCGCTCGACCCAACGAACGGCGAGGACAGGGCGGTGAACGCGATGCGGCGATCCACCCCGTGCACGAACATCGCCTCGGCCAGTATGAAGCTGCCGATGAAGAGAAAGATGATGGGATCGGCAAACGGCGCGAGCGCGCCGCGTGCGTCAGCCACGGAGAAGATGACGGCGAGAACCGGGCCGAGCATCGCGGTGACCGCCATCGGCAGCGCCTCGGTCATCCAGAGCACGACGACGAGCCCCAGGATGGCGGCCATGCGGTGGGCTGCGAGGGCCAGGGGGAGTGGCAGTGCCAGCAGGACGAGCAGGACCGCCGGCGCGAGCCACAATCCGATGGTGCGGCGTCGCCTGTTGAACCGCTCCTCCGCCGGCGAGCAGCTCTCGACGGCGTCGGTCGCCTGGTCAAAGGTCTGCAAGCCAGGTCCCTTCCCACAGCAGTTCGGCCCAGCCGGTCAGGAAGAGGCCGTCGGCGGTCCACTCGACGCGCTGGACTCCCCCAGGTGCGACCACGTCCAATGCCCGCGAAGCCCCGACGTGAGCGATGGCCGCGATGGCGGCCGCGCACGCGCCGGTGCCGGACGACTCGGTCGGCCCGACGCCCCGCTCCCAGATCCTTATCCGCACGCGATCGGGGGCATCGAGTTCCGCGAACTCCACGTTCGTTCCCTGCGGAAACGCGGCGTGCCGCTCGAGGGCCGGTCCGAGCCGTGCGAACCGTTCATCGTCCGGCAGGGGACCGAGGATGACGCACTGCGGGTTGCCGATCGAGAAGGCCGAGACGAGGACGTCTTCACCGGCGGCCGGGAGCGTGAGCCTCCGAAGATCCGACGGCACACCCATGCCGGCGCGGAACGTGAACCGTGGATCGTTGCGCTCGACCAGCGTCAACGAGCGCGGGCCCGCGTCGGTGCCAATGAGGACTTCGGCTCCGGCCACCACCTGTGCGGCGCTTCCGCGGTGCCGGATCACGATTGCAGCCAGCGCCCGCAGGCCGTTGCCCGACAGCTCCGCCGCGCTTCCATCGGCGTTGATGAGGCGCATCATGGCGCCCTCCGGCGTGAGGTCGTACAGGATCAATCCGTCTCCACCCGCGCCGTGGCGGCGATCGCACAGACGCCGAGCCACGCCGGCGAGATCGACGGCGCCCATCTCTCCGCGCCGCGCGAAGAGAAAGTCGTTGCCGTACGCGTGGGCCTTGATTAGGTGCATGGACGTCGGGCTCAGCGCGTGCAGATCGCAATCAGGTGCCAGCCGAAACGCTCCACCCAGCGACGCGGGAGGGCGTTGAACGTGCCGACGAAGGCACCGTTGAAGAGCGCGCCCTTCCAGCCGCCGTGGAGGCGGCTCTTCACCGGGAAACGCTCGGTCACGAGCTGCACGTCGCTGAACCCCGCCAGGAGGCGGCGGAAGCTGCCATGGGTGTAGGTCCGGATGACCGGGGCATCGACGTGCTCGAGATCGACCTTCATCAGCGTCGAGAGTGCGCTCAACCAGGAGATCCGGTTGTACACCTGGAAGAACGCGCGGCCGCCCGGCCGCAGGACGCGCCGGCATTCGGTGACGAGCCGCGCGTCATCGGCCGTGTACTGGATGACACCGTGCGCGAAGACGTAGTCGAACGCGCGGTCGGGGAATGGCAGATCCTCACCGTCGGCGACGATCAGGTGCGCCTGCAGGTGCTGGTGCCGCAGGTTCTTGGATGCGAGACGTATGGCTGCCTCGGAGGCATCGACGCCTGTCGCGGACGCGCCGCCACGTGCGAAGTGCACGAGATCGACTCCCGTACCGCAGCCGACGTCGAGCACACGCCGCCCCGGGGGACCGGCAAATTCGACGAGGCGCTGCAGGTGGTGGAGCTTTTCGAAGCGGTACTGATCCAGATCCGCGAAAAAGCCGGACGAGCCGACCTCGTGGCGCGTGATCGCCAGATCGTGGATGTGCGAGTCCCAGTACGTGCGCACCCGGCGCCCAAGGTTCGATTCGTGCGCACCGGTGCCGGTCACGACACGCTACTATAGTCGAACGCATGACACACATCGGCCGGCGCCCCGCATGAACCGGGACCTCGGACAGCTGACGGGCGACGGCTTCGACGTGCTCATCCTTGGTGGAGGCATCTACGGGCTGACGGCCGCGTACGAGGCTGCGCAGCGCGGCCTGCGCGTGGCGCTGGTCGAGCGGCACGACTTCGGTGGCGCCACGTCCTTCAACCATCACAAAACGCTGCACGGCGGGCTGCGATACCTCCAGACGGCTGACATTCGCCGCATGCGGGAGTCGATTGCTGAACGCCGCGCATTCGCGCGGATCGCGCCACAGCTGATCTCGCCGCAGGCGTTCGTCACGCCGACGTGGCCTCGCCTGACCCGGAGCCGCATCGCGATGCACCTGGCATTTCTGGCCGATCAGGCGCTCGCAATCAATCGGAACAGCGGCGTGGCGGAGTCGCACCATCTGCCCCCGGGACGCGTGCTGTCCCGCGACGAATTCTTCACCATGGTGCCGGAAACCCGCGAGCTGCCCGCCACAGGCGGGGCGCTGTGGCACGACTACAAGACGGATGAAGGCGATCGCCTTACCCTGTCATTCGCGCTGGGCGCCGCGCGATTCGGCGCCGTTCTGGCGAACTATGCCGATGCATTCGAGCCGATCCGCGACGGCAGCCGCATCGTCGGCATGAAGGTACGGGACGCGGCAACGGGGGACATCATCGACGTGCGCGCGCGCGTCACGGTGAACGCGGCGGGCGCGGACGCCGCGCGAGTCATGGCGGCCTTCGGCGCGCGCCGTGTGTTTCCCCTGCTGAAGGCGATGAACGTCGTGACGACGCGGCAGGCGAGCGGGCCTGCCGTGGCGCTGCCTTCAAAAGGTGGGCGGCTGCTCGTGGCCCTGCCGTGGCGCGGACGCCTGACCATAGGCACATCCCACGGCCTCCGGCTGTGCGGCGCGGACGACACGTCTGTGAAGGCCGACGAGGTGAGCGCGTTCCTGGCGGAGATCAATTCCGCGTTTCCGTGGCTGGTACTCGGCATGGCGGAGGTTTCGCTCGTCCATCGCGGCGTGGTCCCGGCCATCGTGCGGGAGGGCAAGCCGCCGGCGCTGCGCGATCGCGCGGAGCTCCGTGATCATGCAAGGGACGGCATCGAAGGCGCCGTATCGGTGATCGGGGTCAAGTACACGACCGCCCGGCTGCTCGCGCAGCGCACCATCGATCTCGTGGCCCACAAGCTCGGACAGAAGATCGCGCCGAGCCGCACGTCGCAGCTGCCGCTGGTGGCCCCCGTCCGGGAGGAGAGCGAGCCTCCTGTGCACGATCCCGCGAGCGCGATCGAGCGCATTACGCGGGTGTATGGCGCAACCGCGGCCCGCGTGCTCGGCCTGCACGCCGAACATCCGGACCTCGGACGCCCGCTGGCCGAGGGTGTCCCGGTCACCGGTGCGCAGGTGCTCGAGGCCGTCCGGCACGAGATGGCTATGACGCTCGAGGACATCGTCGTGCGCCGCACGGGGCTTGGGGCCACCGGCCACCCGGGTGACGAGATCGTCCGGCACTGCGCCGCGCTGGTCCAGCAGGAGCTGGGGTGGAGCGCAGGTCGCGTTGAGGATGAGGTGTCTTCCGTGCGGCGGTTCTATGAGATCGGCGGGCCTGTGGAGAACGCGGATTAGGACGCGAGGGCATCGGCCGGGGCGCGTCGGCCGACGCCACCCACACCCTCACGGCACACGGAAGGCATCGAGGACCCACGTCACCCCGGTGGTGAACCCAATCGCCGGTTCGACATCGCCGAACCCCGTCCGGAGGCCGGCGTCCACCCGTACCGCCCCGCGCGTGTAGCGGAGGCCACCGCGCAGGGCCGCACGGTTCTCGGCCGCAGGCTGTGGCGTGCCCTCATGAGACTGCCACCGCCCCTCGATCTCCGTGACCACATCGAAACCCGGTGCGAGCGCACGCGCCAATGAGAGTCCGAAGGTGGTGGGATCGTACTGGACGGCCGTTTGCGTTGGATCGCCGATGACTGCCACGCCGAGATTACCGACGACCCGAATCGATCGGATCGTCTTCCCCACGAGCACCGCCAGCGACACGTCGGTCATGTCGGTGCCCAGCCCGCTTTCATTGCGGGCGTTCGGCAGCTTCGTGGCGATTCTAAGGCCGAACGACGGACGGTTCGTCCCTTCCGAAAGGACGCGGATCTTCGTCGCAACCACTATGTCTTCGATAGACGATGTGTGGTCCCCCTCGAAGTCGAGCACTGGTGCGAGCGGTCCCGGGTCGCGGCTCCTGACGCTGAGGCGACTGTAACCCGTGTCGATCTGGAGCTCGGCGATTGAGCTGATCCCGATGCTCACCCCGAGCGCCGGCACACGCCACAGGTCACCGCTCAGCCCGTAAATCGGGAACTGGAGGCTGTCCGCGTATTCGATGCCGCCCTCGAGGAGAATGCGCCCGGCGCCGATCGTCTCGGGATCCTCGGTCACGATCGGCCGCTGCTGCGCGGCGGCGTGGTCTGCGAAGACTGCTGCGATGAAGACGGAGAGGATCGCGGCGCGCACCTGAGCCCGCCGGCCTGGCTGCCAGGCGGCGGCACCGCCGGTGCCGCCCATTATGGGCGCCGGCTATCGAGCAGGATAGTCACGGGACCATCGTTCACGAGACTCACGTGCATCATCGCCTGGAACTCGCCGGTCGCGACCGTCACGCCCTCGCATCGCAACATCCGGACCACCTCTTCGTAGGACGCCTTCGCGTGCGCGGGCGGAGCGGCCGCCAGAAACGACGGACGCCGGCCCTTGCGGCAGTCCGCGAGCAAAGTGAACTGCGAGACGGCGAGCACCGCCCCATCGACGTCGCTCAGGGCGAGGTTCATGCGGCCCTCGGCGTCCTCAAAGATGCGCAGGTCGCGAATCTTCCGCGCGATGTAGTCGATGTCGGTGGGACCGTCCCCCTGCTCCACGCCCACGAGCGCGACGATGCCGCGCCCGATGGCGCCAACCTCCCGATCGGCCACCGTGACCCGCGCGGCGGTCACGCGCTGCAGGACAGCTCTCATTCTGCCGCTGGGATGCTCGTGTCGCCCTCGCGTGCGGTCCGGACGGCCGCTGGCAGCGCACTCCCCTGAAGCCCCGTGCCGCCGGCCGCCTCGCCCGGACGCCGCACGACGAGCGGCATGACGCGGGCACGGTCATCGGACTCCCGTCGGTCGGACGAACCGGCGTCTCCCGCCCGGGCGGCGTCGTCCTCGAGCGCGAATGATGGCGCCGACATGCCGGCCGGCCCGGCAGGGGCTGTCGCAATGGACGCGTCGGGCAAGTCGGCGGGGAATGGATTCAGCCGGCGATCGAGCAGGTGCCGGGGCATTACGTTGCCAAGCGCCTTCAGCAGCGACGCCTTCACCCCTGGGTGCTCGCGCTCGAGCTGCAACAGCAGCCGTTTCATCCGTTGTCGTTGGAGACTGAGGTCGCCGCAGACCGGACAGCAGCACCCGATCACCGGAAGGCCGACCTCCTTCGTATAGAGGCGCGCTTCGTCTTCGCTCACATACACGAAAGGCCTCACGACGACGTGGCGGCCGTTGTCGGAGAGGAGGCGCGCCGGCATGGCCTTGGTGGCACCCGCGAAGAACAGGTTGATGAGAAGCGTTTCGATGAAGTCGTCGGCATGGTGGCCGAGCGCAATCTTCGTGGCGCCCACCTCGCCGGCGATGCGATAGAGCACACCGCGCCGGAGCCGGGCGCACAGGGAGCATGGCGTGGCGTCGGCCTCGAGCAGATCGTCCATCACCTCCCCGATGGACGTGTGCTCGATGCGCAGGTCCCATCCGCGGGCTTCACACGTGCTCCGGATGAGATCGTGCTTGTACTCCTTGTAACCGGAGTCGACGTTCACCGCGATGATCGAGAACCGGATCGGCGCGCGCTGCCGGAGCACGTGGAGCATCTCGAGCAGCGCCCAGCTGTCCTTCCCGCCCGACAAGCCGACCATCACGCGATCGCCGTCTTCCACCATCCCGTACTCGAGGATGGCGCGGGTCGTCTTCTTCGCGATGCGCGACTCCAGCGGTGTGCGGTAGCCCATTTCTGTCAGTGTGCCATAGACGACGTCGGCGGTGGGCGGACAGGGGGTGGGCGGTGGGCGGTGGGCGGTGGGCGGGCAGGGGGTGGGCGGTGGGCGGTGGGCGGCGGGCAGATGTGGAGCCGGAACTTCAGTTCCGGCCGACAGACGTCACCCAGACTTGCGCCGGAGCCCGGACCCGGTAGCCCGGACCCCTTTTCACGGAACCAACTCCGGCGTCACCTGTACTCCGAGGTACCGGTGATCCAGGCTGTCGCTGGTGAACATCGGCACGAACCCGCTGTTGACGGCAATCGTCACCGGCCATACGCGCGTGCCTCGATACGGGAAGCCGGGGCCGATCGGGATCTCCACCACCCCGCCCTCTCCCTGCGCGAAGTGCCTGGTGATGCGCTGGCCGGCGGCGGTAATCACGACGTCGGCCGGCACCGCCCCGGTGGCGAGAGTCAGCTTCAGCCTGGTGACCCGGTCGGGCGTCTTGAACAGCAGGTCCGCGCGCGACCTGCCGCGCACCCAGAAGAACTCGCGCTCTCTCGTATAGGTGTTGTCGTCCAGGAAGTAGATCTGGAACCGTGGGGTCGTGCCGAAGAGCACGCGTACGCGCTCCACGTCGGTGTTGACGGGCAGGTCGTTGACGAGCGTCAGTTCGACGGGCAACAGGCGCAGAGGGCCGTGCTTCATGTGCTCGTGCGGCTTCCACGAATAGTAGAACGGGTTCAACGCGATCTGCGCTGTGAAGAGCGCCCCGATTACCCACGGGACAAACGCCACCGCGACGCTGTGGATCGGCGGCAACAGGAACAGGAACGCGCCGTAGAAATTCATGAAGTACCGGTTGCCGAGCACCCCCGCACCGCCGAAGTAGTTGTAGGGGATCCAAACGATGAGCACCAGAATCTCCGTCAATCCCACCGCGCACACCATCCACTGCCACCACTCGCGACGCGCACGCGGCCACAGGAAGCACCCCAGCGCGAAGACCGCCGGGAAGAAATACGGCACGACACCCGAGTGGCGGCCCGTCCAGAACCACCAGAGGTTGTGTGCGAGCACGGTCGGAAACACGTAACCGAGCGCGGAGCCTGGATTCGGCGACCAGTCGAAGATCACTTCCGTCAGCACGCGATCGGTCGCGCGTGTCATGCCGACGTCGAACCCGGAGTCCGCGTCCAGAAACGGGAAGTCCCTGTAGAAGGTGTTCCGCTCGCCGCCTTGATAGTTCCAGTCGCCGGTGATTGCGGTGTTGAGGCCGAACAGCGCCACGACGAGGGCGCCGAACAGAACGCCAATTCCCACCGCGTGCGCCCACCGGCGGCGGGAGAGGCTCCAAGCCAGCACCGGCAGGATGAACAGCGCGTTGGGCGGCTTGGAGAACGTGGCGCACGCGAGCAGGATTGCCGCCACGGCGTCGGACTTGCCGGTCCGCAGCCACCGCAGGCCGGGCGGCAGGGCTTCAGGCGCCACGAGTTTGTACGCCCAGCAGAACACCCCGAGCGTCACGACGGTGAAGTTGAAGAGCTCCGGCGTCATCCAGACGAAGTAGCCGCTCGCGACCGAGGCGAGCACGTAGGCCGTGGAGATGAGCGCCGAGGCAACCGCGCCCCCCCGCGCGTTGAGGAACAGGTATGCGGCGAAGACGGCGAGCGCCAGGAGCAGGGCATGAAACACCAGGAACCCGTTGGTTCCCCACACCATGACGAACGGCGCTGCAAACAGGGGGTAGATGTAGCTCTTGCCGTAGTACAAACGCGTGCCATCCGTGTCTGGCGCCGACACCAGGCGCACAAACGGGAACGCGCCGTTCAGGACCAGGTGCGGGTCTCGGCGTCCCTTCTTGAGAAACACTCCCAGGGGGCCGCTCGGGAACTCGTGCCACACGCGCGCGAGATCCTCGCGACGGTAGGTCATGTCGAGGTCTTCGGCCAGGCTGTGCCCCAGCATGTAGTAGCTGGCCTCGTCGCTCTTGAAGCCGAGAGCGGTGCGTGGAACGTCCGTGGAGAGGGCGACGCCACCAAACAGGATCAGCACGAAGCCCGCCACGAGCACGCCCAGGGCGAAGCTGACATGCGTCGCGCAGGGGGCGGCTACGGCCGCGCGGTCGGCCGGCGGCATCACACCTCGGCTCGGCCCGTCAGGAACGAGAGGTCCTGCTGCAGAATTCCAAGCCGCCTCGTTGGCCGCGACACCTGCTGGAGCAGCGTGTAGAGCCGCTCCATCTTCCGCACGAAGGCGTCGATGCCGAACTCGCGCCCGGCCGCCCCCGCGGCGGCGGCGAACCGGGCCCGCTCATCGGGATGGTCAATCATCCAGATGATCGCCGCAGCGAGCGCCGCTGCATCGCGCCGGGGCACGATGCGCGCCGTGTCGTCTGCGCGGAGAACGTCGAGCAGTCCGTCGGCGTCGGTGGCCACGATGGGCTTCCCCATCGCGAGCGCCTCGAACACGGTCAGCGGCGTGCCCTCCCACAGCGAGGGGAAGACACTCAGGTCGAACGCCGACAGCACCGCGGCGACATCCTTGGCGAATCCCACGAACACGAATCGATCCCCGAGGCCGTGCGTCCGTACCTGAGCCTCGAGCGCTGGCCTGAGCGGCCCTTCGCCCACGAGGTAGAAGCGGGCGGCCGGGCGCTCCGCGAGCACCGTGGCGGCCGCATCGACGAGGTAGCTGTTTCCCTTCGACTCGTGGAGGCGGGTGATCGTGCCAATCGCAAACACACCGGGCTCGATGCCGAGCCCGGCTCGCGCGGCCGCAATCTCCGCAGGCGTGCGGCACGTGCCGAACTCGTCGAGCGGCGCACCCAGGTATACGACTTTCACGCGTTCGGAACGAACGTGCCGCGCCGTGCGGACGAACGCCGCCGTGCTCTCCGAGACGGCGATCGCGAGATCCGTATACGGCTCGAGCACCCGGTCGGCGACCTTCTGGAACCAGGGTGTATCGGTGAGGTTCGCGTGCTCGTGCAGGATCGTGGGGATCCCGCGCATGGCGCCGGCGAGGCGGCCGAACGTCGTGGCGCCATACCCGTGCAGGTGCAGGACATCCACCTGGCGGCGGTCAATGATCTTCAGCAGGGCGGGCAGCGTCGCGGGATCGAACTTCGATCGGTGCAGGTACTCGATCTCGATGCCAAGGGCGTCCAGCGTCTCCTCGGAGACGTCGCGCTTGCGCAGGCTCACGAGCGACACGTTGAACCGCGACTTGTCAAAGCGCGGGATCATCCACGCGAACAGCCGCTTCACGCCGTGCATGCGCGAGCCGTCCCACCCCAGGTGGTCGCAGACCTGCAGCACGTTGATCGGCCGTGACGGACCAGCGGCAGCGCTCACGCGCCCGCTCCAGGCGCGGCGGGCTCGCGGCTTCCGATCACGCGTGCGGGCATGCCCACCGCGATGGCCATCGTGGGAATGTCGCCCCGCACGACCGCCCCGGCGCCGACAATGGCGCCGTCACCGACGGTGGCACCATCGAGGACCTTGACCCCGGCCCCGAGCCACGCCCCGGTTCCGATCGCCACACCCCGCGAGGAGCGGGCCTGCTCGAGAACCGGCTTCGTGGGATCCCCGTACTCGTGGTCGCCGCCGATGACATAGCAGTACGCGGCCAGCAGGGTGCGCGCGCCGATGCGCACGTGGCTCGCCGAGAACACTTCGCAGTTGAATCCGATGTTCACGCCATCGTCGAGGGTAATATCGCCGCCCTTGCACGACAGGATGCTGTTGCGCCCGACGAACACGCTGCTGCCGATCGTGATGCCGCCGTTGCGGTCGCCCTTGGCATCGAGGAGACAGTTGTCGTCGATCACCACGTTGTCGCCGATGCGAATCTTGTGCGGGTGGCGGAGCACGACATGCTGGCCGAACACCACGTTCCGCCCGCAGGCCCCGAGCAGCCGCGGATACAGCACCTTCCGCAGGAGCAGCCCCATGGCGCCGGCGGTCGATTGCGCCATCATCGTGACCAGCTCGTGCCGGACCAGCGCCGCAACACCCGACCGCCCCACGACGAGCGCCTGGTACTTCGCTCGGGCCGACACACCAGGCTGAAACAGCTCGTCCTGCGCGCGCGAAATCACGCGACCCTTCCACGCAGCCGCGAGCGCCGTCCGCCGCCCCCCGGTTGCCGACCGCTGACGCCTGATCGCGGGGCCCTCATCGCCATTCGCCGATCTACATCCATGCCCGCTCCTTGTACCACGCGAGCGTGCGCCGGACGCCCTCTCGCAGGCCAACCGCCGGCGCGAAGCCCAGCTCGCGACGGGCGCGGTCGATGCGGAACGCGCGGCTCTTCGTGAAGAAGTCCACGCGGCGCCTGTAGAGCGGTGGCTCGACTCCGAACGGACGGCAGACCGCCTCGCAGGCGGCCCCGGCCATCCAGAACGGCCAGACCGGCAGATGCAGCCTGGGCGGGGGCACGCCGGCTTCGTCCGCGATGAGGGACACGAGCTCGTTGAGCGTGCTCACCTCGGCGCCCGCGAGGATGTAGGTGCGTCCCGCCGCCGCATCCACCTCGCCACAGAGGCGAAAGCCTTCGACGAGATCGTCGATATACGTCAGATGGTAGAAGATACGCCCGTCGCCGATCACGACGAATCGCCGCCGCGCCACGCCCCGAAACAGCTTCAGGAGGCGGCGGTCGCCGGGCCCGTAGATGCCTGAGGGCCTCGCGATCGTCAGCTCGATGCCGGTGCGCCCCGCGGCCGCGCGTGCGAGCCGCTCCCCTTCGACCTTGGTGTCCTGGTACACGTCGCCCGGGCGGAGCGGCGCGTCTTCGTCGGCCGGCGGACTCTCGATGTCGCCGTGCACTCCCACCGTGCTGCAGTGCACGACCCGCCGGACGCCTGCAGCCGCCGCCGCGCCGACCAGCTCTCCCGCCGCGACCGCATTGACGCGGCGGTAGCTGGATTCCGCCAGGCCCGCCTGCCGGTACACCGCGGCGATGTTGTACACGACCTCGACGCCCTCGAGCGCGCGGGCCCATGACAGCGCGTCGGTGAGATCCCCGGGCACGGGGATCACGCCGGCCCGCGCGAGATCCGTGCCTCGCGTGTGGTCCCGCACGAGCGCGCGGACGTCGTGCCCGCGCCCGGCCAGCGCACGGGCGAGGTGGCCGCCCGTGAAGCCCGTGGCGCCGGTCACGAGGACCTTCACCGCTCGGCCATCATCGTGACGGGCGATCCGAGCAGCCTCAGCAGGCCGGCGCGCGCGAGGCCCGCCTCGATCCGCTCGGTCGCGGCGCGCGAGCCGAGCCGCTTGTGGAGCGCGATCGGCAGCACGAACTGCCGGTGCACCGCGACCACGCGGAAGCCATGCCGTGAGAGCTCGCGCCGGACGGCGCGTGCCGGCAGGACACGATAGGCCTCCACCCCCGCGCCGAGCGCGGCGGCAACGCGCCGCGCGCCGGATTGCAGCGCCGCGGCGCTCAGCAGCGCCGGGTAGTCGAGCACGACACGGTGCCGGGCGACGCGGCACAGTTCACCGACGCACCGGACCCAGTCGGGCGTGTGCATCAGCACCCGGAGGCACACCGCCACGTCGAACGCTCCCGCCTCGAACGGAAGGTCGTGTGCGTCGCCAGGCGTGAACACAACCGGCACGCCGCGCGCCTCCGCACGCTCGCGGGCAACCCGCAGCATCTCCGTCGAGGCGTCCACCCCGGTCACCGTTCCCCCTCGGGCAGCGAGCGCCAGGGCGGCACGCCCGGTGCCCGTCCCGACGTCGAGCACGGTTCGGCCGTCGAGTGGACCGACGAACCCGACGAGCACGCGCTCCTGCGATTCCGCCAGCAGCCCGCCGATTGGCCCCCCGAAGCGCACCTGCTCGAAGCGATCCGCCATCGCCGGGTCGGCGTAGGCCGTGTAGCTGTAGTGATCGGGCGGCGCAGACGCGCGGGGCCCGGTGCCCGGCGTCACGCGACGCCTCCAGCCACCTGGGCGCGGGCGGCGTTCGTGAGGCGCGCCACGACCTCGCGTGTCCGTTCCAGATACGCGTCGTAGCTGTACTTGGTGGCCGCGAGCGCCGCCGCGCGCGCGCCAATCGTGGCGGCCATCTGCGGGTCGGCCAGCGCCGCGAGGATGCCGTCCGCGAACTCCCGCGGCGAGACGCCGGTGAGGATGGCGACGTTGTCGTCGAGCACCTGCGTATGCGTCAACAGGCGCGTGGCGACGATGGCGCGGCCGGACCGGAGGTACTGGTAGATCTTCAGCGGCGTATTCGTGCCGCGGCTGCGGGGCGACACGAGCACGTCGGCGGCTTCGAGGATGCCGGGGATCTCGGCGGACGGACGCTCGCCCGCGAAGATGACAGCGGTGCCGAGCCCCTGCGCGGACGCCTGCACCCGTGCCGCGTCCACCTGCTCGGGACGTCCCCCCGCGAGCAGGAACCGTGCATCCGGGCGGGCCTCCACAACGAGAGCTGCCGCGGCAAACAGCAGATCGAGTCCCTGGTACGCCTCGAACGTCCCCGTGTAGACGACGAGTGGTGTCAACGGCGTCACCCCCAGGGCTGCGCGCACCGCGACAGCCTTGTCACCGGGTGCGGCATCCCCCGCGCCGGGTGCGTTCTCGATCAGCACGGGCTCGATGCCCGGCTGCACCTCCTGCACGAGGCGTCGCAGCTCCGGGCAGATCACGATGACGACCTTCGAATGACGCACGGCCGCACGTTCGAAGCCGTCGAAGATCCACCGGAGCACCCGTGAGCGGCTGTACGCGAAGTTCGAGAGCTGCTGCGGCAGGCTCGAGTGCATGTCGTACACGTGGGGGATCCCGAGGGCGGCAGAGAGCACGATGCCGATCGCTGCGCCTTCCTCGTGGGAGTGGATCACGTCGTACCGCTGCGCGAGCACGCGACGCACGGCCGTGAGCGTCAGCGCCAGGTCGAGGGGAACCTTCTGAAGCGAGGGACCGATCCGCACCCGGTGCAGAAACGGAGGACGCAGGCAGCGGAACACGCGCAGGCCCGGCAGATCGACGGCCTGGCCAAACGGGTACGTGACGAGATCGACCGTGTGCCCGAGCTCGAGGAGCGCCCGGATGCGGTGATACTCGCTGAAGGGCGTGCCACGGGGCTCGAAGAAGGGCTCCGGAGCGATCATCAGGATGCGCATGAATGAGGGCAGCCACAGGCAGCCGGGCCAACCGGGGCCGCTCGATCCGGTCGATTGTAGGCAACGGCTGCGCGAAAGGTCAACGCGCGCGCGTGCAGAGACTCGCCACAGCGGTGCACGCGGACCTCACGCAGGAGACCCTCACGTCTGGGATGGACAAGCTCTCGAGTGCGTGGTACTCTTCGGCCCGACCGTGAAAATCCGATCACCGCATTGAGAGTGTCTGCTCCACCACGCGTTCCGGCTTCGCCATCGCCTACCCGTCGTCGGCTCGTCCTGATCGCGAAGATTGTCGTCAGCGTAGCGCTGCTGTGGTTGCTCCTGGCGCGGAGCGACGTGCCGCGGCTCTGGGCCTATACGCGCGCGGCGTCCCTTCCGTGGCTCGTCGCGGCCTTGGCCTTGTACTTCCTGATGGTGCTCGCGAGCGCCTGGCGGTGGGGGTTGCTGCTCCATGCGCAGGGCGTGCACATGCGGGCGCGGGCTCTCACCGAGTCGTTCCTCGTGGCCACCTTCTTCAACAACTTCCTCCCGAGCAACATCGGTGGCGACGTGGTGCGCATCGCGGACACGGCAAAGCCCGCGCGCTCGAGGACACTCGCGGCGTCAATCGTCCTGGTTGATCGCGGCATCGGCCTGCTTGGTCTCGTCCTGCTGGCCGCCGTCGCAGCCACCATTGCCACCACGTCCGGTACCGTAAAGGGCCCGGTCCCTTCGTACGCGTTGTGGCTCGGATTTGGCGGCGCGCTGGCAGTCGCAATGCCGGCTGTGCTTGCACCGCATGGCCTCGAGCGGTTACTAAAGCCACTGCGCGCGTTCAATCCCGACTGGGTCGGTGCGCGTCTGCAGCAGCTCACCGGCGTGTTCACCCGGTTCCGCCAGGCGCCAGGTGCGCTGGCTGGCTGCTTCGTCGGTGCGGTGATCGTGCAGGCGCTGCTCGTCGCGTTCTACGCCGCCGTTGCTCACAGCATCGAAGTCCCGGTCTCGCCCTGGCACATGGCCGTGGTGGTACCGATGTCGTTTCTCGTGCAGATGCTGCCGATTTCCGTGAACGGGTTCGGACTGCGCGAGGCGACGTTCTCGTTCTATTTCACCAGGCTCGGGCTGCCGATAGAGGCTGCGTTGGTCGTGTCGCTCGTGGGCGCCGGTCTGGTGATGTTGTTCTCGCTCTCCGGGGCGGCGGTCTACGTGATCCGTGGCACGTAGCGCCCCCCCGTTACAACCCGCCCACCGACCAGCGCGGACACCCAGATCCGCGCACTGAAGACATCCGGCGCCCGCCGCCGGCCGGAACCGTGGTTCCGTCCGGTCTGGCTCCGCACGGGGATGTCGCGTACGCGGCGCGGACTGACGTGTGAAGGAACGAATGATGAGCTCGACCATACTGACAAGCCTGATGACGCTGGGGGCCCTGGTGCTCGTGGCACCCCTCGCATCGGCGCAGGGCCCCGCACCGCTCGAGAGGGGTTACGGACATGTGAATCTTGGCATCCAGGCGACCTCTCACGATCTGCAACAGGACACCGTTTTCGTGATCTACGACGAGCCCGGTCGCATCCAGGTCAACGGCAGCGGCGGGGGCGGCGTCCTGTTCGACATCGGGGGTGGGTGGCGCGTGTGGCAGCGGCTCTACGCCGGCCTCTCGTTCACGAGCGGATCGAATACGGAGGACGCAGCGCTGAACGCCACGGTGCCGCACCCCTCCAACTTCGATGAGTTCCGCACGGTCACCGGCACGACGCCAGGCCTGAAGCATTCGGAGCAGGCAGTACACCTGCAGGCCATGTGGCGATACCCGGTAACCACGAAGTTCGACGTCCTGGTCGGCGGCGGTCCGACGTTCTTCTCGGTCGATCAGGATCTCGTCTCCGGGATCACCGTCGCCGAGATCGGCAACCCGACAACCGGCGTGAACCTCACCGGAGTCACCGTCGAGCGCGCGAGCGAAAGCACGGTCGGATACAACCTCGGGGCGGACGGTACCTATCTGCTGACGCAACGATTCGGCGTCGGCGGTTTCCTGCGCTTCACGGGCGGGTCCGTGACGCTCGAGACCGGCGGCAACACGGTGGACCTCGACGTCGGCGGGTTCCAGATTGGCATTGGGGGGCGCGTCAGATTCTGACGGGCCTTGATCAGAAAATGCGCATCCAGACGGAGTCGGATATGTTCAAGAAGTTGTACCTCTGCGGCGCCGCCGTGGCGCTGGCCACCGCCGTCGCCTGCGGTTCGGGAGAACAGAGCTCGAACCCCGTGTCACCCACCCCTGGGGGCAGCGTGGATGCCGCAAATGCCGGCGGAGCCGGTGAGACGCTGAAGGTCACCGCGCCGACACCGATGACGCCGGCGAACGGCTCCACCATCAACACCTTCGGTCCGACACTCCGGGCTACGCCGTCGACGTTCAAGTTCCAGGGCGCGGGTGCCATCACGCACCGTTTTCAATTGCTCAACGGCAGCACGGTGATTGCCGAATTTTCGACCGCCGGTACTAGCTGGGTGCCGTCGAATCTGCAGAACAAGACCACGTACGGCTGGCACGTGCGTGGCGAGCAGGGTCCCCGGTTTGGCCCGTGGTCGGCCACGTGGACGTTCACCACGCCCGATCAACCCGAGGGATATATCCGTGGCAGCGAAGTGTACGACCCCCTGTACACAGGGAAGACGATCGGTCGCCCCGTCGGGCCAATCTCCTTCGTCCCCGGCGTCGGGGTGCGGCTCGAAGGCTTGGGCAGCTACGTCAAGTATTACCTGCAGCAAACCCTGACAGCTGGCGAGTTCTCGATCCTCGTGACAAACGTGGTGTTCAACACCGAGGGCGACAAGACGAAGATCATGGCCATGATCCAGGGCGACGCCGATCAGACCATCACCAATAACGATCGGCGGTTCACCCTGGAGAAGCGAGGCAATCCCGCGGGCATCGTCGCCTGGCGGATGCTGACGAGCAGACAGCAGATCGACACGATCGGCAAGGAGCGCGTGGTTCGGCAGTTCAGCCCCAGCAAGACCTACTTGTGGAGGGCGAAGTGGGGCGGAAACCGGTTTGACGCCGAGATCAGGGACGGCGGCGCCAACGGCCAGGTGATCTACCGCTTTGGGAAGAACTACCGTGGTGTCTACGACCCGTCACCCCATCGCGCGTTCATCGGCGGACCGGCCGGGCGGGCCGGGTTCGACAGCGGCACCGTCCCCGGGATCATCGTGCGACAGGTGTGGATCTCGGCCAACCCCCGGCCGGCGTTCGCAAACCGGTAAGCCGACTGCAGGATTCGAACAGCCGGATGTTCCGGCTGTTCGAATCTGCGCTTGACGTCGAACGCTTCGACTCGTATCCTGCTTATCCAGCCTCAGTTTCGGCGGGCTTCCCAGCCCCGCGCCTATTCAGGGAACGTCTACACGACGATACTCACGGCGGCACGTGCATCCCGTGCCGGGAGTCCAGGGTTCGCGGAGCGTGCTCATGACCAGAAACCTGCTGCGCCTGTGCATCGGCGTCCTCGTGCTGGCACCGCTGGTGGCCTGCGAATCGACCAAGAGCGCCAATCCCCTGAGCCCGACGGTAGCGGGACCCATTCCAGGCGTGAACATCACGCCCCCAAAACCACTCGAACCGGGTAACGGCTGGAAGTTGAACCCCGCGAAGCAGCCCGTCACCCTGCTCCTCGAGAACGCGTCGAGCAACGGCGTACGCCCCCTCAGTTACGTCTTCGAAGTCGCCACGGATGCCGCCTTCGGCGCGAAGGTGTTCTCCAAGACGGGCGTGGCGCCTGGACCGGCCGGCCGCACGAGCCTTCAAGTGAGCTCGCTGGCCGCGGGGCGTACGTATTACTGGCGTGCGCGTGCCGAGGACGGGGCCAACACCGGGGCATTCTCGAACCCGGTGGCGTTCGTGCTGCTGCAGAAGGTCACGATCGAACGTCCCGTTCCCGTCTCGCCGGTCAGGGGCGAGACGGTCGGCGTGGTCGCTGAACTGCGGTTCAAGAACGCCCCGCGCTCGGGACCCGTCGGGGCCATCAGCTACAGCCTCGAGGTCTCCCGCAACGAGGGCTTCACGGCAGTAGTCTGGAGGGGTGGGACCGGCGAACGCGGCGGCGAGAGCAGCGCGACAACGGGCGGCCTCCCGGCATCGTCCACCCTCTTCTGGCGCGTCCGAGCGTCCGACCCCGAGAACCGGGGACCGTGGTCGTCGACCGCAAGCTTCGTGACGTCGGCAGCCGCGCCCGCGCCGGCGCCCGCGCCTCCGGCCCCGTCCCCACCGGCAGGGGGCGGCGGCAGTTGCGCCTCACGGGACGGCGAGTTCATCGTCGAGTGCATCGGCAACAAGTACCCGTCGTACCTCAAGGCCGGCGTGAGCTCCTCGAGGCGCAGATCGAACATGGAGTTCCTGCGCAATCGGATCATCGAGGCCGGTATCTGTGGCGGTCTCGAGCTCGGCTGGAACCTGAAGCGGGGCGGGCCGGACATCAGCGTCGACTTCATTACAGAGCGGCGGGGCGGGTTGACCTACGGTTACGACATCGCGCGGGACTACGACAATACGGGCAAGCGGCTTCAGCTCGCGTGGCAGAACGATGGGCCACACTCGGTCCAGAAGCCGTATTCGCCGCGACCGAGCTGTAAATAGAACCGTTTGAAGGCTGGATTCAGCGCGCAGGCTGCAGTCTCCGTGCAACAGCCAGCAGGCCGCTGGCATCAGACCAGGCCGACGCCGGTGCCCGCTGTGCCCCGCCTGCACCGCGGCCACCGCGGCTCCGCGGTGATGGCTGGCCCGCCGGTCAGCGGGGCTGCGTCAGGTCGAACAGGACCGTGTTGGGCGGCGCATTGTTGAGCGGCAGCCCACGGCGCGACTCGAGGAACATCGCGAGGTCCGGCTGCTGGCGCTGCACCTCCGCCCACCTGGTCGTGGCAAAGTACCGCGCGCCCTTCGAAAACCGCAAACCTGAGACCACGTGCACCGTCGCCGTCTCGGCGTCAAGGCTCCAGCCGCGCGCGTGTGCAAAGTACAGCAGCATCGGCGAGTTGACCCCGTATTCGTCCACCACCACGAAGAGGCCGCTGTTGTCGGTGGCTGCGTCAATCGCTTGCGCGGCAAGCGCGAGCCGCAGGTCGAGGTTCGCCGGTCTGAAGTGCCGCTCTATCACGCCGCTCTGCAGGAAGCAGACGAGACCGACTCCGCCGATTGCGGCGCCAGAAAGCACTCGGCTGACGACGCCCGGCCCCACTGTCCGTGCGATCCATCCGGCATCGAACGCGGGCCAGGCCACAGCGGCGAAATAAAGCGCGCCAATCGGCACGAGCGGCAGCTGGTAGTAATCGTGGCCCATGTGCCCCGCGCCTGCCGCGGCGATGAAGGCCAGCATGGCCAGCAACCAGCCATCCGGCACGCGGCGCCATTCCACCGTCCGCCACGCGAGCAGCCCGATGACCGCCAGCGCGAACCCGGGCGGAGTGAGGTGGACGAAGTACAGGCGCGCGAAGAGCGTTCTGTAGAAACTGGCGCTGGTGAGCAGCTCGACCGAGCTCCACTTGGAGAACGCGGTGGGCCACGGGCCGGGACCAACGTCCAGCGGGTATGTCTTGGTGGTCCCGATGACCCCGAACGTGAGCCCCGTGTGCAGGTAGATCGTATACGCGTAGATGTACCAGGCGGCTGCCGCGAGGCACGGAACGATCAACGCCATCAGGAGCCGGCGGTTTCCGAGCGCGCTTCGGCCGCCGCTTCTCCACACGGCACACGCGATGGGCGCAAGGACCAGGACGCCGGGCAACTTGACGAGAATGGCCAGCGCAAGTGAGAGGCTTCCCGCAACCAGCGCTCGTGCACTGCGGGATTCGCCGTGGCGCATGAATCCCAGGAGCGCGGCGAGGGAAAAGAACACCATCAGCGTGTCGGGCATGACCGCGCGACCGTAGAACACGGCCGACGGCGAGACCGCGACCAGCAGCGCCGCCGCACGCCCCGCCGGCGTTCCCAGCAGCATCCGCGCGAGCAGGTAGGTGAGCACGACGGCTCCCACGGAGAACGCCGCCACGACCAGGCGCCCCCAGATTTCATCGGGCCCCAAGAGGTGATAAAGCACCGCCACGATCGCCGGGAGCAGCGGGAACTCGCTCTCGACATACCCGTGGGCGCCGCCCCAGTTCGCCTCTGGCTTCAGCGGGTTAATCCCGCTCTCGTAGAACGCGCGCGCCATGAAGGCGGTATCGACCTGCCGCCATCGATGGGCGTCCAGCAACGGGGCGTCGACATACAGGAGCCGCAGCACGGCGGCCAGGAGGAGGATGAGCGCCAGCGGCCCGTGCGGCGCGAGGGTCCGCCGGAGCACGGAGATATCGGGACGACGGGCCACCGCGTGAGACGAAGCCATCGTTGAGGGGATGCGTGTATGAAGAGCGCCCGAACTGAAGCGCCACGATACCACGCCGCCCTGCTGGCGCCCCGGAGCGGCGCGTGTGCGGCACCCATGTTGCACTTTGCCAGTGGCGATCTATCCGCCGCGGAGTTCTACATGATCAGTATCGGCCCTGGTTCCACGATGCGTGTTGCTGCCCGCCTGCTCACCTTCGGCTGCGCCGTCGCCAGCATGGCTGTCGCCCCGCTTCTGATCGCGTGCTCCCCCGCTCCTCGCGCCCAGGCACGACACCAGGCCGCTGCGGTCTCTGGCAGTTCTCCGAGTCCGTTGCGGGTATGCGGCCGCGCGTTGTGCGCCGGGGACGAGCGCTTCCGCTGGCGCGGCGTGACGGCGTTCGGGCTGGCGGATCTCTTAGCCGACGGCCGCGAGACCGACGCGCGCACTTTCACCAAATGGGCACGGGACACGGGGTTCAACGTGCTGCGTGTGCTCGCGATGCTGCCCAGCGGGGGCTGGCTCGATCTCTCCCCCGCGGACGGCCGGCGGGCGCTGCCACGCGTCTTCGCGATCGCCCGGGAGCAGGGGATGTACGTCCAGGTCGTCGCACTCGCGAACACGAACGAGCGCAGTGGGCGCTATCGTGCGGAGCCGTTCCTGCGGGAGCAGGTCCGGGAGGTGGGCCGCTTGTGTGCGAAGGCCGGCAACTGTGTCCTGGAGCTCGCCAACGAGCCGTATCACCGATCGCAGGCGAGCCTGGACGAGCCCGCCCTCATGCGGCGCCTCGAGCAGGAGGTCCCGAAGGAGCTGCCCGTGGCCTGGGGCGCGGCGGCGGACGATGAGTCCCACGAAATGGCTGGCGGGACCTACGTAGTGGTCCACGTGGGTCGTTCCGGCGATCGGTGGACCAGAGTCGCCCGAATGCGTTCGCTGGCCGGGCTGTCGGCGGCGACCGGAAAGTTCGTAGTCGACAACGAGCCCATCGGGGCAGCCGAGATACCCGACCGTGGCCGCCGCGATTCGGCACCGGAGGCCTTCTTCGCCCAGGGCGTCCTGTCGCGCCTCCTCGATGTCGGCTCGACCTTCCACTGCGAGGACTGCCTGCCTGCGCGCGTGCCCGGGCCGGTTCAGCAGCGCTGTGCGGATGCATTCGTGGAGGGGCGGCGGATCGTCCCCGAAGATGTCGATCCGACGATCGTGGACGCCGCGTCGGCCGCCGCACCCGCTGCAGTAGCGGACGGCGTCAATGCCCGGGTCTTCAGCGCAACGGCCGACGACCGCGCATGGTCGTTGATACTGGGCCAAAGCAACGAGGTGGGCGTCCGCTGGGACCACGGCTGGCGCGCCGCGAAACGCATCGCTCAGAGGCCCGGGGTGGAGGTGTGGACGGCGGTGCGTTGACGGCGCGGGGCGCGGAACGCTTGTCTGCCGGTGACGGTTCGGGCGATCATGTGCCGTGCGAGTCGACCGGCGCAGCTTCTGTCTCACCATAGCCGCATCGCTAGGAACGGCCAGCGCGTGCTCTCCCGGCCCCACCGAGGAACCGCGCGCGGGCTTGATCCGACTGCTGGGCCTCACCGGCGCCGAGGAGGCGTGGCTCGACGCGCTCTCCGCTGACGAGCAGCGCCAACTGCACGAGGCCATCAACGCTCCAGGCGGGCGCGCCTCCCGCCGTACGGTGGATCTCCTGATGAAAGTCCTGAGCCGGCGTGAGCGTCTGTTCGCGTACGTCGGCTACCCCGAGCTGCAGCGCGTCGGGATCTGCGACGGCCTCATCCGTGAGTGAGACCGAGGCGGACCTCTGCATCCTGGGTAGTGGCATCGCCGGGATGCTGCTCGCCGAACGCGCGATCGCGCGGGGACGGCGCGTCCTGATGATCGAGCGGGGAACGGCGTTGACCGCAGAAGAGCGCGTGCGTCAGCGCTCCCACGACGATCCGCTCCCCTTCAACCGGAGTCCGCTGCGGCTGCCGCATGAGGCGCCCCCGGCGGGTCCCAGGACGCGGTGGGATCGCGACTACCCGTACTGGCCGGTGTACAACCTGGGGGGGAGCACCAACATGTTCTTCGGGAACATGCCCCGGTGGCACCCGTCACACTTCGACCAGCCTGCCTTTGCCGGGGGTGTGGCGAGACGCTGGCCGATCACGTATACCGACCTGGAGCCCTACTACCTCGAAGCCGAACGCCGCCTCGAGATCTCGGGGAACTCCGAGGTCACGCCGTTCCCTGGCCGGTTCGCCTACCCGCTGCCGCCACACCGGCTGAGTCCCTCGGACCGCGCGTGCGAGACGCTCTTCGGGAAGGGAACCGTCCTGCAGGTACCGACGACCAGGCCGTCGCGCTCGGTCGGCACACGGCCGGAGTGCTGCGGGACGAACAAGTGTGAGCTCTGTCCCATCGACTCGAAAGGCACCGCCCTCAACACCGTCTACCCCTCGATCCGGTCGAAAATCGATCTGCGCACGAACCTGCTGGTCACCACGCTGCATGCGCGCGCCGGGCGTGTGCAGGCCGCGACTGCGCTCGACCCGGCGGGGAAATCCCATCGCATCCACGCCCGTCAGTTCGTCGTCGCCTGCAACGGGGTTGATTCGTGCCTGCTGCTGCAGCGCTCACCCGAGGTGCCGCAGCTGCCCAGCCTGGGCCGCTATTTCATGGACCACCCCATCATTCAGGTAGCGATCTACGATTCCGGCGTTGACGCCAAGCCGGGGTACGGAGACAGCGCGCAAACCGGCATGTTTCTGCCCTTCTTCGAGCAGGCATCCGAGGATCTGCCGGTGTCGATGCTTGGCGAAATCCGCTGCGGGTCGCTGTCGGAAGGCGAGGGCGGGCTCATACGCGACATCCTCATGCGCCAGATCGTCGCTGAGGCGGTGAATACCCGGGCGGCTGGCGATCCGTTGCGAACCAGCCTGAAGCGGGTGTGGCGATCCACGCTCGACGTGTGGTTCCTCGTCGAGCCTCAGCCGATCGCGGAGCACTCCGTGGGCGTGGGGCGCATCGA
Source organism: Vicinamibacteria bacterium (assembly GCA_963739995.1). Taxonomy (GTDB): domain Bacteria; phylum Acidobacteriota; class Vicinamibacteria; order Vicinamibacterales; family JAENWD01; genus CAVUCH01. The sequence continues at coordinate 97,184 of CAVUCH010000017.1, forward strand.
GCCCAACGGCCAGCCTGTGCCGCGCATTCAGCTGCGTTACCCTTCCTATTTCACGGCATGCATCGACCGAGTGCTCGGCTATATCCGTTCGCGCCTGCCACGCGCCACCGCTGTGCACGTCGGCTCCGTGCCTACGTCCTTCCATTGGATGGGGGCCACCCGCATGTCCCACCACGCGCGTGAGGGCTGCGTGGACGCGAGCCTCCGGCATCACGAGTGCGAAAACCTGTACGTGCTCTCGTCCTCGGTCTTCCCGTCCGCGTCGAGCGCCAATCCGACGCTGACGCTGGCGGCGCTGGCCTTGAGGCTCGGCGACGAGCTCGGTCCGGTGCGTACCCACTGACAGCGTTCAGAGTGCGGACTCCAGGCGTCTGGCTGCGCGCGGTCTGGCCTCAGGCTCGAAGGCAGGCTCGCCCTTCGCCCACCGGTTGATGCGGCCACTGTCTGACGGCCTCCGCGTCTGAGAGGCCCTGCAGCCTGGGGTCTGGAGCCCGCAGTCTGGAGCCCGTAGCCTGGGGCCTGGAGCCGCTGGTCATCTCTACGGCGCCGCCCGGCCCCGGCCACCACGGGTGGTATACTGGCGAAAACGCAAAAGGGGCCGCCGCAACACCCGGCTCTTGGGCCGCGCGCCGTTATGTCCATCGACACCTTCCGCTTGAACTATCTGGCCCGCGCCGCCGCGGGCGTGCCGCGCGATCTCGCGAACACGTTCGTCGTGTCGAAGATCAAGCCCATCCGCCCGACGGTGCTGATCTATAACTGCACCTTCGTCTGCGATGCGCGCTGCCAGATGTGCAACAACTGGAAGCGAGGCGATCGCAAGAGCGACATGACGCTCGAGCAGCTCGACAGCGTCATGGACCACAAGTTCTGGGGTGCCCTCGAGAACCTGAACATCTCCGGCGGTGAGCCGACCACCCGAAACGACCTGCCCGACATGGTCGAACTCTTTCACAAGCGGCTGCCCCGCCTCCGCAAGATCGGGATCAACACGACCGGTCTCACGCCGCACCGTGCCATCCCGATGCTGACGCGCATCGTGAAGTTCTGCGCGGCACACGACCTGCCGATCAGCATCCGTGTCTCGCTCGACGGCATCGGCGACATCCACAATCAGGTCCGCAATGTGAAGCGCGGCTTCGACAAGGCGTTGCAGACCGTTGAGGCCATGCAGGCGCTCGCGGCCGAGAACCCGAATTTCCAGTTCGGGATTGCGGCGACGATCTTCCAGACCAATCTCGAGGACGCCAGGAACATCCTGACCTGGGCCCGCGCCAGGAACCTCGACATCGTCTTCAACATGTTGCGGTTCACCGACAACATGCTCGGCAATACGAGCCTCCAGGAAGAGATCGGGTTCAAGGCGAAGGAAGAAGAGTTCATGCGGCAGTTCTTCCTGGAGCGCGTCCAGGAGGAGTCGGTGCTCTCGGGACAGGCGTTCATGTACCTCCACTACGCCGACATGATCGCCAACGGCTACAAGCGGACGATGCCCTGCCCGTTCCGCACGCAGGGCCTGCTGCTCAATCCGGAGGGGACGCTCTACTACTGCGAAAACTCCCAGCCGCTCGGGAACGTCCTCGACGCCGGCGCGGAGGCGCTGTACTTCAAGGCCGAGCACATCGCCGACCGGGACGAATTCGAGAAGACCATCTGCGCGACCTGCCTGAGCCCGTGTCAGGTGAACGTCGGCGCAATGAAGCAGTTCGTGCCCTACGCGAAGTTTCTCGTGCGGGCCTACCAGGTGAAGCGGGACCCCGACCGCCACCTCGAGACGATCCCAGCGACGCGGTGAGCACGCCTCTCGGCAGCCGATGGGTGCGCCTCACCGTCGCGCTCGTGCTGCTGATTTGGCTGCTGTGGATCAGCAACCCCGCCCAGATCTGGCGCGTCGCCTCGTCCGCGCGTGCGGTTCCCCTGTTGATCGCGATCGGGCTGACGTTCTTCGATCGCGCCTTGATGGCGTGGCGATGGCTGGCCCTGCTCGCGCCCGTCCCCGGCGACGCGCGCCCGTCGCTCCGCCGCGTCGTGCGCATCTTCTTCGTCAGCACGTTCGTAGGCACGTTCCTGCCGGCCAGCGTCGGCGGGGATCTCGTGCGTGCGTATGCGCTTTCCTCCGAGCGCGTGCCCATCGCGATCTCTGTCGCGTCCGTGGTGATGGATCGGGCTCTCGGCGTCATGTCCATTCTGCTGCTCGGTGTCGTCAGCGTCTCGGTCGCGCCCGACCGGGCGCCCCCTGGAGTCGCACCCATCCTGTGGCTGGGCGCGCTGATGTGCGGGGCGCTCGCCACCGTGGTGTTCAGCGCGCGGGCGGCACAACGGCTCGACGGGATTGTGGAACGGCTGCCGTGGGCCGGACTGCGGCGGATCGCGGCCCGGCTGCTCGAAGCCGTGCGTGAGTACCGGCATCACCACGGCGCGCTTACCGCGGTCCTCGCCGCCTCGGTGGGGGTGCAGGTGCTCCGCGTGGTTCAGGCGTACTTTCTCGGCCTCTCGCTCGGAATCGCGTCGCCGGTGTCCGCGTACTTCGTCGTGGTGCCGGTCATCCTCTTGATCATGCTGCTGCCAATCACCATCAACGGCATCGGAACGAGCCAGGCGGCCTTCATCTGGTGTTTCGGCACGATAGGCGTCGGCCGGCCGGAAGCGTTCGCCCTCTCGGTGCTGTTCGTTGCGCTCGGCGTCGTCGGCAACCTGCCGGGCGGGCTGCTCTACGCGACCGGCGGTCTGACGCGTCGGGGGATATGACACGCGCGGTGGTGGGCGGGCTCGCGCTGGTGTGCCTGGCGCTCGTGGGCTGGACAGCCGGCGTATCAGGGCTGGCGTATCTTCCGTTCTGGATCGCAGCGGCCGCCCCTGGCCTTACCCTGGGCCTCAGTGTGTTCGGGCGGCACGCGGCAGGCTGGGTGGCTGGCGCTGCGGCGGGCTACGCCACCACGTCCCTGGTCATGTGGGCGGTAATCGCCGCCGGCCTCGCCTCGCCGTTCGCGTTTGCGGCAGCGTGGCTCGTCGAGTGCGCCGTCCTTCATGCCGCGTCCCGCATGATACGCGCGCCGGCCGTCGCGCTGCGCCCGTGGACCCCGCAGGATACGCTGGCGCTCTCCGCGGTGGTCCTGCTCGTCCCGGCCCTCATGGGTGCGCCGTACAGGAACCTGGGCGCCGCCGACGCCGAGGGCCGGACGTACTATCGGGCCTATTTCACTGCCGACTTCGTGTGGCACATGGCGCTGACCTCGGAGCTCGGACGCTTCGAGATGCCGCCCCGCAACCCGTACATGGCGCATCGCGGGCTGAACTACTACTGGACGTACTTCCTCGTGCCGGCCGCCGTCACCTCCGAGGGACCCGCCTGGGTGCAGAACGTCGAGGCTGCGCTCAAGGTCAACGCGGAATGCACCGCGCTGCTGCTCCTGGCGTCGATCTTCCTGTTCGCCTGGACGGCCGGCGGCAGCGGGCCGGCAACCGCGCTGGGCGTGATCCTCGTGGTGCTCGCGGCGAGCGCCGAGGGCTTCGCAGCCGCCTGGGATCTGTGGAGCCGCGGCCGGCCGCTGGCGGCACTCCGGGACATCAACGTCGATGCCATCACCGCGTGGTGGTACAACGGCCTCAGAATTGACGGCGTCCACCGCACGATGTTCTACACCCCGCAGCACGGGCTGTCGTGTAGCCTGGGGCTGCTCGGTCTGCTTGCGAGCGCCTCGCTCGGCGTACGCGCCCCGACGGGCGCGATCGTCGCGTCTGGTGTCCTCCTCGGTCTCGCCACGACGCTGAACCCATTCCTCGGCGCTGTGTTCTCGGTCATCTACGGGCTGGCAGTCCTCGCGGATGGCGCGTTCACGCGGGCGCCTCTGCGCGCGATCGTGTCGCACTGGCCCGCCGCCATTCCCCCCGCCCTGGCGGTGACGTGGGGCGTGGCGAACGCGATGGGCGAAGGCGCGGGCCAGGCGCTCACGGTCGGGTGGGCAGGGTTTGCGCGGAACGCTCCGCTGCTTACGTTGTTGCTGGGGCTCGGGCCGGTGCTCCTGCCCGCGCTGGCCGGATTCATACCCGATCGTCGCCTTCCGTCGCAGCCGGCGCGGGTTGCTCTGCTTGGCCTTGCGATAGCGCTGTTCCTGTTCTACTTCGTCGTGCTGTCGGAACGCTCGTGGGTGGGGTTCCGGGCGGGACAGATCATGCTCGCGATGCTGACCCTGCCGCTCGCGCGGTTGTTCGCGCGCCTGCTCGCAGGCCGTGTGCGTGTGCTGGCCCCGGTGCTCGCTACCGCGATCCTCATCGTGGGGGCCCCGACAACGGTGATCGACACACAGAACGCGGCCGACATCGGCAACCGGCGCATGGCGCCCGGGTTTCCCTGGACGCTGACCGTCAGCCCCGCACAGCACGAAGCGCTGCGCTGGATTCGCACCAACACGCGCCGGGAGGCCGTTGTCCAGGCGGAACCGATGGTGCGCGGCCGTGCGCACTGGAGCTTCATTCCCACGTTCGCCGAACGGCGAACGTCAGCCGGCCTTCCTATTTCGCTTCTGCCCGTCCCGGAGTACCAGGAGCGGTCCCGGCAGGTGCAGGCCATCTTCACGTCGCCCGACATGGAGACGGCGCACACGCAGGCGCGACGGCTGGGTATCGACTATCTGTGGGTGGACGGCCACGAGCAGCAGGCCTACCCGGGCGTGAGCGAGCGGTTCGACGCCGCGCACCAGTTCTTCAGGCCGGTGTTCCGCAATGCGGAGGTCGTGATCTACGCGGTCCGTTGACAGCGCCACGGGCGCATCGGCTCACCCATTGCGATAGCGCCAGAACGTCCGGACGGCCTTGAACCAGTCCGCCGGCCCGATCTTCTTCCCTTCGTCGCGGCTTCGAGGATAGTAGCGCACCGGCACCTCGACGATCCGAAGCCCTCGCGCGAGCACCTTCGCGGTGATCTCATGATCGGTCTCGAACCCGCTGGTCTCGAGGCGCAGCGACGGCAGCAGGTCGCGCGGGAACAGCTTCAGCGCTGTCACGGTGTCTGTCACCGTGTGACCGGTGCACACCAGCATCACGAGGCTCAGGCTGCGCCCCCCGGCATAGGCGGCGAGCGACTGCTGCGCGTGCCGTCCGCGGCCGAGATACCGGCTCCCGTACACGACGTCCCCCCGCTTTTCGAGAATGGCGCGCATCATCGGCACATAATCCTGCGGGTCGTACTCGAGGTCGGCGTCCTGAATGATCAGGTAGTCGCCCGTTGCGAGGTCGATCCCCGCGCGTACCGCCCCTCCCTTCCCCCCGTTCACCGCCATGCGATGGAGCCGCACGCCGGGCATTGCCCCGGCGATCGCACCCGTGCGATCGCCCGAGCAGTCGTCGACGACGATGATTTCCTTGTTCACGCCGAGGGCGCCCAGATCTACGGAACGCACCTGCTCGAGCAGCTCGCCGATGTATCGCTCTTCGTTGTAGGCCGGGATGATGATGGAGAGCGTGGGCATGGACGCGCTCAGGGCTTGCGCAGCCACGCCGAGACCGCAGCCAATTCTTCGGGCGTGTTGATCCCCACTGCTTCCATGGGGTGTGTCGCTGCGAACGTCCGCACGTGCCCGCGCTGCGCCATCCACGGAATGAAAGGCAGGAAGTTGCGCTCGCCCGTGCCACCCTCGGCTGTGGCGGTCGCCGCAAATCGTTGGAGCTCATCGAAGGCCACGCGGGACGACAGGCTGAAGAGGCCCATGTCGCTCTCGCCGCGCTCCGGCATGACATCGCCCTCACGCCGCTGCCGGACGCGGACGATCCGCTGCTGCTCGTCACGATCGAAGTGGATGTACGGCATGTCACGCGTCACGACGGGCAGCGTCATGGCCGAGTCGTCCTCGGTTGCCGCGAGCCGCCGCGCGGTGAGCGGGTGTATGGCCACCTGGTCGCACCAGGTCACCCAGACGCGCTCGGGACGCCCCTCAGCCAGCGCCGAAATGCCGATGAGAATGGCGTCGAGCATGCCGGTTGGCTGCGGCTGCAGGACGACGATTGTCGGCGTGACGAACTCGCGCACGCATGCGGCAATGTCGGCGGCGGCGGCCGGGCTCGCAATCACGACCACCTGCTGGACGTACGGCGCGTACAGATCCCCCAGCCACGCGAGCATGGGACGGCCGTTCACGGTCACGAGCGCTTTGGCGCTGCTGGAGCCGAGTCTGGATCCCCGCCCGGCAGCCGGCACGACGAGCGCACGGGCGGCGGCGGTCACCGGGAGGTGGGGGCGGCGTCGGCCGAACGCGCGTCGACAGCCTCCGGCCGTGGCGCCGCCGTGACGATGGGTTTGCGCCGAATCCGGCCGCGGATGATCGTGCCGATCGACTGCAGCCCGTCGAAGGCGGTTGTGCGCTTCACCTGGGCAGGCGAGACGGCGAAGAAATGCACCGGCACCTCGAACATCTCGGCCTTGCGTCGAAGCAGCCGCGTGAGCAGATGCTGGTTCGCACGTTTGTGCGTGAGCGTCGAGGGTATGGCGCATGCGTCGGCGACGCGCATCGCGCGCGCGCCGGAGAGCGTGTCGGAGATATACCGTCCATACAGCGCCAGGTACAGCAGGCTGAGCAGATGGCTCCCGATGTAGCTCGTCATCCCCGCGAGCGCGTGTGCGTTGTATCGCAGGCGGTACGATTCCTCGATGTCGCGCACAGACAGCCGCCGGCTGCCCCACACGGCGTCCAGCCGCCCCGTGAGGTGAGACGCCAGCCACGGCACGTCCTCACCGTTGTACATACCGGAGGACTCGAAGAGCATGACGTATTCATACCGGCCGCCCTGCAGCAGCTCACGGAGACGGGCGTCGCCGCGGACATCCAGCGCCGGCAGCTCGCGCACCGGGAATGGGAGCGCGCCTAGAAAGGCTGCATCGATCGGCGCCTCCGTCTCACAGAAGACAGTGACCTCGATTGGCAGGTCGGCGATCCCCCCGCGAACCATTTCGAGCAGGGTCTGCGCGAGCTTGTCGGTGGTGCCCGCGTCATACAGCACCACGGCGACCCGCCGCTTGTCCCGGCCGCCGGCGCTCTCCGCGAGAAAGGGCCCGAGGACCTTCAGCGCATCGTGTCGGCCCGAACCGCCCTCCTCGTACTGGCCGATGCGCACGAGCCGCGGATCCTGCAGCGTGTCGAGGCGGCCAAGCGGCACGTAGGCGGCCGTGGGTGTCGCAGAGGCACCGGGATCGTTGATCAGGAAATGCGTAATGAGGGCCGGCGTCGGGGTGCCGCGCTTCCCTTTCTCCTTGAGGAAGAACACAGCGCGATTGATGATGTCGACCGCGCTGCGGCCGGTGATCTCGGCATCCATCTGGATGTTCGTGATCAGCAGCTTGATCGCCCGCACGTTGGACGCGATGGCGCCGCTCAGGCCCGGCGTGAGATACGACGGCAGCAGGCTGGAGTGCTGCGTCCCGGGCGCATACACGATGAGGTCCGCCTCCGCGATCCGGGCGGCCAGTCGGCTGTTGAGCGGAGTCGGCACGGCACGCACGGCGAGCCGGTCGGACGCGACGGCGGGTCCCTCTGCCGCAAGGGCCGCGCACTCGTCGGCGTCGAGCGGGCGATCGATCAGGAAGATGTCGTGCACCGTGTTGCGCCGCTTCGCGTCCACGATGTCCGCCTCGCTGCCAAGCACGCGGCCGTCGAGGTCGAGCGCGACGAGGAAGGCGTTCGTGCCATCGGTGACGTTCTCGATGACGCCGGGTGCGAGGCCGACGAGCCCGGCGTAGTCGTCCACCGCGGCATTGAAGCGGCGGCCGCATCGCAGGTAGCCGCCAGCAAACACCAGGTTGCCGACGCTGCAATCCTTGAAGTCGAACGGGCCGCGGCGCGGCATCTCGTCGAGGAATGCGGCCAGCCGCTCGGCGATCGCGGCGCGCGACGCGGGCGGGAGATCGTCCACGGGGAGCAGGCAGGGGTGGGAGGCCCCGGTGAGAGCGGCCACCAGGCCGGCCACGGTGTCTGCGCTCGCGGTATCTGGCAGGCGGGCGTCCAGGAACTGCACCAGCGAGGGCTCGCACGCCCGCAGCGCGGAGGCGAGACGGGACGCGTTCTTCCGGAAATCCGACGGGCCGAGCGCGTCACCGAGGAAGCGGCGCACCTCGCCGGTCGATGCGCCATCGTCGTACCCGTTGACGGCGAGCGTCACCGAGATGCCCGGTGTCTGCAGGAGCGTGGAGGTGAGTGCGCCGGATCCGCGGCCGCCCGAAAAGAGAACGACGCGCAGCGGTTCTGGCGTTGCCGGTCGGAGCACGACCAATTATTGCACCACCGTTCGCTATAATCGAACGCTGGATGTTAGTCGAACGCGCCCTGCCGCTTGAATCCGTGCCCTGCAATTTGTGTGGGTCCACGGAGGTCGACACGATCTACGACGCCCGCACCGACCTCGAGAAGGATCACGATCTCGCCCGCAAGTTCCGTGCGTCGGGTGACGAACTGCTGACGCAGCCGCTGGTGCGCTGCCGCAGGTGCGGGCTGCAGTTCGTCAGCCCTCGCGTGGCCGCTTCCGCCATCCTCGACGCCTACGCCGCAGGCGCCGACCCCGAGTACGTCTCGCAGATGAGCGCGCGCGTGCGGACCTTCGCGCGCACACTCAGGCACATTGAACGGCTGGCAGGGGGGCGCGGCCGGCTGCTCGACGTCGGTACCGCCGCGGGCGCGTTCCTCAAAGCCGCCACCGATGCGGGATGGGACGCCACGGGTATCGAGCCGAATGGGTGGTTGGCCGAATGGGGGCGGGAGCGGTACGGCGTCTCCATCCACGTCGGGTCGATAGAGGACGTGCTGTTGGCAGGTCCGTTCGACGTCGTCACCCTCTGGGACGTCATCGAGCACACGCCGGACCCGACGCACGTGCTCGAGCGGGTCAACGCGCTGCTGCGGCCGGACGGACTGCTGGTCGTGAACTACCCGGACATCGGCAGCTGGATCGCCCGCGCGCTCGGACAGCGCTGGCCCTTCCTGAGCTCGGTTCACCTCTACTACTTCACGCGCGACACCATCCGCGCCGCGCTGGAGCGCGCGGGGCTCGACACGATCGAGATGCGGCCCTATCACCAGCGGCTGCAGCTCGAATACATCGCCGCACGCGGAGAGGTCATCAGTCCGGTATTGTCCCGCCTGGCACGATCCATCGCACGAGGCCTGCGGCTGTCGCAACATGAGGTCCCTTACTGGATCGGGCAGACGTTCGTCGTCGCCAGGAAGACGCGCTCGCTCGCATGACCCGCCGGGGCGTGTACGTGTCGCGAGGACGGATGGCGGGTGCGTGAAGGTTGCGGTCTCACCAAGCAGCCGTCAGCGCATGAACTGGCTCAGGCTTCCAGGCTGGCCCTCGAAGTTGCTGTCGCAGAGCTGCCATTTCGATTCCCGGTAGACGGAGGTCAGGAAGCACGTGCCCCTGGCCGTGCCCTTCTCGCCCGTCGCCCGGGTCGTCGAGTCCCATTCGCACGAGACCGAGACGCACGCATCGCCCGTCCGCGATCGGTACGGGCACACGCCCCCAAATTCGATCGTCACGGCCGGCGTGCCGAGCTTGTACGATGTGATCACGTACTGCGCGCGGTTGTCCCGTATGTCTTCGAGCTCGTCCTCGCGGCCGGGGCAGCCCGTATAAAAGTGGCGCACGGCGGCTGCGGGGCTGACCGACGAGGTCGAGAAATCCGTCAGGAAGGCGATGGCCAGCTCGCCGACCTCTTTTGGAGAGTCGTGTACTGACACGGTGGTGCCAGCCGATACCCGGTGTTCGCTGGCCACCGGGTTTCCCGTGGTGTCGGTTCCGGTGTAGCGCTCGATCACCGTCAGAGTGAGCCTCGCAGTGACGGGCGGCCCGGAAAGGGTTGGCGCCTTCCATCTCACAGAGGCGCCGCTTCCCGTGAATGTGCCGGCGTCGGCCGTCCATTGATAGACCAGCCCCATGTCTGGGGTTTCGGCGTCCGTCACAACAGCGGACGCGGTGATCTCTCCCGCAGATTCCGCGAACCCCGCCGGCTGGTTTTCCCCGCCGATCGCCTGGACGTTGCTGATCACCGGCGGCGTGTTCGTCACTACGCCCGCTGCCGTGTAGGTGAACCCATTCGGCAGCACGCCGCGCTGGCCGCCTACGGTGACGGCCACGTCGGCCACCCCGATGTTCCGCGAACCGGTGACCGCCGTCAGCGAGTTGGCGCTGACCAGGGTGACACTTCGGGCCTCGACGCCGCCAATCGTCACCGTCGCGGTGGCATCGAACCGCTGGCCGTTGATCGTCACGGCTGTGCCGCCGATAGACGGGCCGCTGTTGGGAGTGATGGACGAGACGACCGGGCCGGTAGAGGGCGGCGTCGGTGCCGTGGAATTGCCGCCACACGCTGCTGCCAGCAGCAACGACACGAGGGCAGCAACGGTGACCGCCCGCCCGATGGTCGTCTGCCTCATGCGCGGATGAGCGCTGGAGCCCGTTCTGTCGTGGCGGTCGTCGCAGGTGATTCCCGGACTTCGCGGATGACGTAAATCGGCTTGTTCTGCGACTCGTGATACGTGCGCGACTGCAGTTCGGCCAGCAGCCCGAGTGTGATCAACTGCACGCCGGTGAAGATCAACAGGATCCCGAACAGCAGCAGCGGGCGGTTGGCGATGGACTGATACCCGAACAATCGCTGGTACGCGAGCCAGGCCGTCGTCATCCCGCCGAGCAATCCCATGGCGCCGCCAACCAGTCCGAAAATCTGCAGCGGCCTGGTCGAGTAGCTCAAAAGAAACTTGACCGTCAGCAAGTCGAGCATCACGCGCACCGAACGGGAGAGGCCATACTTCGACTTCCCGTGCTGCCGCGCGCGATGGTTCACCACGGTCTCGGCGATGCTCACGCCCATCTCGCTGGCAATCGCCGGGAGGAAGCGGTGCATCTCGCCGTACAGCTTCAGCGGCTTGACGACTTCCGCCCGGAACACCTTCAGCGAGCAGCCGTAGTCGTGCAGCCGGACCCCGGTAAACCAAGAGATCAGCCGGTTCGCGATGACGGACGGCACGCGGCGGGACAGGAACGCGTCCTTCCGATGCTTGCGCCAGCCGCAGACGATATCGTGCCCCTGCTCGATGAGGTCGAGCATGCGCGCGATGTCGCGGGGATCGTTCTGCAGATCGCCGTCGGAGGTGACAATGTAGGTGCCCCGTGCGTGGGCAAACCCGGCGGCGAACGCGGCGGTCTGCCCGAAGTTGCGGCGGAACCGGATCACGCGCAGGCGTGCGTCCTGCTCCTGTTGGGCCGCGAGCTTCGCGAACGTGTCATCCGTGCTGCCGTCGTCGATGAGGATTATTTCGAACGTGCGGCCCGAGAGCTCGAGCGACTCTGTTAGCTCGCGGCAGAGCGGGTCAACGTTCGCCGATTCATTGCGGACGGGGATGACGACGGAGAGATCAGGGAGCATGAGGGCTGCGGCAGTCTGAGCGGCAGACGGACCTTTCGCGTCGGTGGCTGCAGACAAACCTTGCGATTGTAACGGCTTAGCGTGCGACGGGTCAAAGCGGTGGGGGCGGAGCGGTCCGCCTGCCCCACCAGATCCATCCAGCTCCCCCGACTACCACCAGGATCGCCAATCCCAGCCCGACGGCGCGCCCATGCTGCCCGATCCAGTCGAGCACCTGCGCGCCGTACCACGCAGCCAGCAGAGCGATGAGCAGGAATCGCCCTCCTCTGCCGATGGCTATGGCCGCCGTGAATTGCCACACGGGCATCCTGGTGATCCCGCCGAGGAGCACGAACGCCTTGAACGGCGCCGGCGGGGGCAAGAGGGCGGCGACGAGCAGCCCAACCAGCCCGTGCTGCTGGAAGATGTGTGTCACGCGCTGCATGCGTCCCGAGCCGAATCGGGTGCGGAGGAGTGCGTCGCCTCCGCGGCGACCCACGACGTAGAGCGCCAGACATCCGGCTACCGACCCCAGGGTCGCCATCAGCGCGTAGTACGCGAAACGCGCGGGATGCGGTGCGACCATCGTGACTACCAGCAGGTCGTTCAGTTGCGGCAGCGAGAGGAACGACGAATCGACAAAGGCGATAATGAAGAGCCCCGGCCCGCCGATGGCGAGAGCGAACGTTAGGAGCCCGGCCAGAAAGGTTTTCATGCGTCGTGACGGAGTGTCGCCGCAACAGATGCCGATTATAGCGGCCGATGCGGGACGGCCTCCCGCGCACTTGCCCCATCGCTCCACGGCTGCGTGGTGCGCGCTCGCGGTGATCGTCTGGGGCGTGATGGCGGCGTGGATCTATCACCTGCAGGGCCTCACGCTGAGCCATTACGATGCCAAGGCGCACCTCGTGGTCGCCCGGCGGGTCATCGACAGCATCACGCCGGGGTGGCAACAGATCGGGGCCGTCTGGCTGCCGCTGCCTCATCTTCTGAATCTGATACCGGTCCAGGTCGACGCGCTCTATCGCACAGGTCTCTCCGGCATCGCGATTTCGGTCCTGAGCATGGGCGTGGCGGCGTACGCCGCCGCCGCCATAGTGCTCCGCGCCACCGGGTCGCGCGCCGGCGCGATACTCTGCGGCGCCCTGCTGGCCCTCAATCCGAACATTCTGTACCTGCAGTCGACACCGATGACCGAGCCGCTCCTCATCGCGCTGCTGATGCTCGGGGCGATGACGATGCACGCCTGGGCCGGTGAAGGGGGCAGCCGTTGGCGGCGCGCAGCTGGCCTGATCCTGGCCGCGGCGTGCCTGACCCGCTACGAAGCCTGGCCATTTACGGGCGCCGTGCTGGCCCTCGCGCCGTGGGCCCGCTGGCGCTCGGGCGAGTCTCTGCCGCGCGTCGCCCGGGACGCCATCGTCATCGCGCTGTATCCGCTGGCGGCCATCGTCCTGTTCCTGGTGAACAGCAAGCTCTCGATCGGGCACTGGTTCGTCACCGGCGGCTTCTACGTACCGGATCCGCGGCTGCAGGGCCACGTGTTCACGGTGACGAGCGCCGTGTGGTGGGGCGCGTGGCAACTGGGCTCGCTGACCCTCGTAGCCGGTGGAACCGCTGCCGCCGTGGGCATCGTCGCCGTCGGACTGCGCGACCCACGCCGGACGGCGCTGGTCGTTCCCCTCGCGCTCTTCGCGGTCGCGGCGCTGCCGTGGTACGCGTACTTCGAGGGCCACCCGTTCAGGATTCGTTACATGGTCCCGCTGGTGGCGGCTGCCGTCGCAGGCGTGAGCCTCGGGGTGGGTTTGCTCCCCCGCCGCCTGCAGGCGGTGAGCGCGGCCCTCGTGGTGGCGGGAGTCCTCGTCAGCACGCGCCCCTTCGATCCCCGAGCGGCGATGGTCGTGGAGGCGCAGTGGGATCGGCCGAACAGCCGGGCGCGGCAGGAGGTGACCGCGTGCCTGCCGCTGATTACGCCCCGGCCGACCATCATGGCCAGCATGGGCTCGCTCGCGCATTACATGCAGGAGCTGTCGGAGGCCGGCTTCGCGATCCGCGATTTCCTGCACGAGGGCAACGGGGACATCTGGCTCGCGGCCTTGAACGGACCGGCGCGCTACGTGGGCTGGATGCTTATCGAGGAGCGTGCGGAGGGCGGCGACATGCTGAATCGGCGTGCCGCGAAAGACCCCGGGTTCCTGGCGGGGTTCGATCGTGTGTGTGCGGGCGGCGGAGTGGCGCTCTACCGCAACCGGGACGCCGGATCACACGGCCACGAGGGGGCGCGATCCGGCGTGGCGGACCTCAGAAGCGCATCTGGAACATGGCCTGGTAAGTGAAGCCGCCGAGATCGAGCCGGTCGCCAACGAACCCGACATCAACCGGCAACGTCACGTCGGCGCGCTGGTAGCGCACCTCCCCGCCGATGAGCAGGTTGTCGCCGACGGGCCCGCGCAATCCGCCGAGCACCAGCAGACCCGCCTCGTAGCCGTCGGCCGCATACCGCGCGTTGAAGATGTCTCCGTTGCTGGTGTCGACGAAGGATCCCACCTCGCTGTACCGCCAGTTGATCAGCGCCAGGCCGGCGCCGATGTAAGGCTGGATCGGCGCCTGACGGCCAGTCGGGACGAACCGCACCGATGCCGTGATGGGCACGAGCCGCAGCTTGAGTTCCTGTTCAATCTCGGAACCGTTGACGTTGGTGAGGTTTTCGTACACGGTCGGCACCGTGCGCTGGTAGTAGGCGACGCCCGCCCCTGCTTCGAAGAGGTTGCCGAGCCCGACGAGCCACTCGCCACCGAACGTGACGTTGTTGAAGTCGTCCACGTCGAACAGCAGCGGCTCGCAGACCGACGTGCTGTCGATGCAGCGGTTCGCGTTCAGCACGTCACCTTCCACCCGTGAATCGGAGCCGCGCAATGCGAAGTACCCGATGTTGAAGCTCACGGCGTGGTCCTGCGCCGAAGCCGGTGCTGCGGCTGCCGACAGCGCCACCGCCAGCCCGAGACCTGTCACGATCGATCGCCACATTGGCGTGCTCCTTCTGATCAAACCCGGCGTGCGGTCCAGTACCCGCAGCCCGATCCGGCCGTTTGCCGGATGGTTGTCAATTGGAGGAGCACGCCGAATGCCACCAGCGTGGGGGAAAACTTTAGCGATTCAGGGAAGTGCCGGGTGAATTGTCGCAGGTGGGGGTCAGAGCGTCCGCTTTCGAGCACGGTCGGCCGTGTAGCGTGCGATCGTCGTGAGCATCTCCGCGTGCACGTGCCCGTTCGAGGCGACCAACTGACCGGATCGGAGCACGAACGGGCCGCCTTCGGGATCCGACAGGCGGCCGCCTGCCTCTTCGACGAGCAGCGCGCCTGCCGCGATGTCCCATGGACCGAGCCCGCGCTCCCAGAACCCTTCCATCCGCCCGGCCGCCACGTAGCACATGTCGAGTGCCGCCGAGCCGAGCCGACGCACCGCCCGTGAGGCGGAGATGAACGCCCCGAATAGCCCGAGCATCTCCTCGGCGTCTTCGTGCACGGTATACGGGAATCCGGTGACGAGCAGGGAATCGACGAGCCGATCATTCGTCGACACCGTGAGGCGCTCCCCGTTCAGCCAGGCGCCGCTCCCGCGTTCAGCCGTGTACAGCTCGTCGCGGGTGGGGTCGTACACGGCAGCGACCGTCACCTCGCCGTCAATCTCGAGGGCCAGCGACGAACAGAAGATCGGGAGCCCGTGCGCAAAGTTGGTCGTGCCATCGAGGGGATCGAAAATCCAGAGGTGCCGCGCCGCGGGACGCGCGGTGACGGGCGCCCCGAACTCTTCGCCGAGCACGTCGTGATCCGGGTACCGCTCGGCCACCAGCTCGCGGAATGTGCGTTCGATGGCGAGGTCGACCTCCGTCACGAGATCGATGACGCCCTTCTTGCGCACGGTGAATCCGGCGCCGACCGCCTGGAGCTGCATCCGGCCGGCGCGGCGCACGGCCTCGATGGCGGTGGCAAGGAAGGGCGATGGTTCCGGCGCTGCTTCTCGGGTGTTCGACATGGTGGGAGCCGTGACGTCGAGGTGCGGCGGGGACGAGCAGCGAGGCGGCTATGCTTCCGCTCGGGCGAGCTTCTTCACCATGCGGACTTCCATCCCGCCCTCCGGGATGCGCCGCAGCGATACATCATCCATGAAGTTGCGCATCAGGAAGATGCCGCGCCCGCTCGATTTCAGCACGTTCTCGGGCGCGAGCGGGTCCGCGATGCTCTCCGGATCGAATCCCTCGCCTTCATCGCGGACCGCAATCACCAGCTCGCCGGTCTCGGGGCTGCCGGAGGATGCGAACTCCACGTGCACCATCTTCCGCTCGTCGCTCCCGTTGCCGTGCTTGATCGCGTTGATCACCGATTCGCGGACCGCAACGCCCACCCAATGCATCGAGTCCTCGTCGAACCCGATCTTCCTGCACAGGTGATCGCTGACCAACTGGACGAAATCCAGCATGTCGAATGCACTGCAGAACTCGAGCCGGACGACCGTGCCGTTGGTAGTCATGCTGTGACGGGAGCCCTCATCCCGCAGCTGGGCTGACGCGTGTAAGTACCATAAGGCCGATCAACGGTCAAGACAGCGCCTGCATTCCACGGAGGCACAAAACGGCCGCCGCCGCTCCCGCACGTCACCGGAACCTGCATGATATATTCCCCCGGTGCCCGCAGTGACAGATGCGTCCGTGCGGCCGGCCCGGCGCATCGCGGGCCGGGTTCGGGTGCCGGGCGATAAGTCGATCTCCCACCGGTACGCCCTGTTCGCGGCCCTCGCAGAGGGGCGATCGATCATTCACGGCTACTCGCCCGGCGCGGACTGCGCCGCGACGCTTTCGTGCCTTGCCGGCCTCGGCGTTGCCATCGAACGCCAGCCGGCTCCGGCCGAGAGCGGCGTGCCCATATTAGCGATCATCGGCCGTGGTCTCCGGGGGCTGCACGCGCCGGCGGCGCCGCTCGACGCCGGGAACTCCGGGACGACGCTCCGGCTCCTCTCCGGCATCCTTGCCGCCCACCCGTTCACGGCAACGATCACCGGGGACGACTCCCTGCGGAACCGGCCAATGCGCCGGGTGATCGAGCCCCTCAGCCGGATGGGCGCTCGCATTGCCGCCGAGAACGAGCGGGCACCGCTGACCATCACGGGAGGGCGCCTGCGACCGATCGACTACACGCCCCCCATCCCCAGCGCCCAGGTCAAGAGCGCCACACTGCTGGCTGGTTTGCAGACGGATGGCACCACCACGGTACGGGAGCTGGTCGCGACACGCGATCATACGGAGCATGGGCTGCGCGCGTTCGGCGCCGAGGTCCGCAGCTTCGACGGCGGCGTATCTCTCGAGGGGAACCAGCAACTGCGGGCCATCGAAGCCACCGTTCCCGGCGACCTGTCCTCGGCAACGTTCTGGGCGGTCGCAGCCGCATCGCTGCCCGGCTCCGATCTCGAGCTGCCAGACGTCGGCCTGAACCCCACCCGCACCGCATTGTTCGACCTGCTGGTGCACGCGGGTGCACGGGTGGAGCGCAGCAACGCCTGCGTGGAGCACGGCGAACCGCGCGGGACCGTGCGGGTTCGCGCCGGCAGCCTGGGGCCGCTGGTCATCGGTCCCGACGAGGTGCCCGGTTTGATCGACGAACTGCCGGCGCTGGCCGCCATGGCCACGCACGGGGGCGACCTTCTCGTGACCGGCGCCTCCGAGCTGCGCGTCAAGGAGAGCGACCGCATATCGGCCCTGGCTGCGGGACTGCGTGCGCTCGGAGGCGACATCGACGAGTTTCCGGACGGCTTCCACGTGCGCGGCGGCCGGCAGCTCACCGGCGGCACCGCTCATGCCGCCAGCGACCATCGCCTGGCGATGGCATTCGCGATCGCGGCGCTCGGCGCCGAGCGGCCATCGCTCATCACGGGGGCGGATGCGGTCGACGTCTCGTACCCGGGTTTTTTCGACACGCTGGCGGCGCTGAGCGGTGACGGTCGATAAGGTGTACCTGGTCGGGTTCATGGCTGCCGGGAAGACCACGGTGGCGCGGGCACTCGGCAAACGGCTGGACTGGCGGGTCGAGGACGTTGACGAGCGCATCGAGGCGCGCGAAGGGCGTCCGATCGCGTCCATCTTCGCGCGTGAAGGCGAGACCTATTTCCGGGCGGTCGAACGCGCCGTCCTCCTGGACCTCGTGCCGCTGCGTCACACCGTGGTCGCCACCGGCGGAGGCACGTTCGTGGCACCCGAGAACCGTGCGGCCGTCAACCGCGACGGGCTCTCGGTATGGCTCGATGTACCGCTCGCGGAGGTGATCGACCGCCTGCCCGCGGATGGACGCCGGCCGCTGGCGGCCGACCGGGAGCAGCTCGAGCGGCTCTACGCCGCCCGCCGCCTGGCGTATCAACAGGCGCACCTGCGGCTGGACGCCTCGGGAGCCCGGGTCGGCGACCTCGTCGAGCAGGTCGTCGCCGCATTGGACGTGTGACATGCGATACCTGATCCTGAGCGACATCCATGGCAACCTCGAGGCGCTCGACGCAGTGCTCGCTGCGGTCGATCCCGTAACCTACGACGCGACGCTCGTCCTCGGCGATCTCGTCGGCTATGGCGCCGATCCGAACGCCGTGATCGACCGGGTGCGGAGCCTCTCGCCGCACGCCACGATCCGCGGCAATCACGACAAGGTCGCGGCGGGCGTGGAAGACGCCGAAGGGTTCAATACGATTGCGCGCAGTGCCGTCAGCTGGACGATGCTGGAGCTTTCGCCCGAGAACACCGCCTATCTGGCCGCGCTGCAGCAGGGCCCGCAGGTGATCGACGAGATGATTGAGATCTGCCACGGGACACCGTACGACGAGGACGCGTACGTGTTCGATGAGCTCGATGCCCTCCGCGCACTGGAATCGGCCACCCGGCCCGTCTGCCTGTTCGGACACACGCACATCCCCGTCGTGTTCACCCGCTCCGGGCAGGGGCTCGAAGTCGAGACGCCCGACGGGGAGCCGCTGTGGCCGGTTCCGATCTCAGACGATCGCCGCTACTTGATCAATCCGGGCTCGGTGGGACAGCCGCGTGACGGCGACCCGCGCGCAGCTTTTGCCATTGCGGACACGACCGCGCGCCGCGTGGAGCTTCGCCGGACCGAGTATCCGGTCAAAACCACACAGCAGAAGGTCATACGAGCGGGACTGCCTGACGTCCTGGCGCGGCGCCTGGCCCTGGGTAGGTAGCTTGCTGACGCCGTTCTACGAGGACCCGGGCGTCCGCCGGTTCTCGCGGCGCCGCAGCTCCGCCGCAAACGCGTCGCGCGCCGCCCGCGAGCCCAGGATCCAGCCAATCACGATGCCCACGAGCAGCACCGCCGGGATGAAGATGAAGTGGCCCGCGCCCATGCCTTCCATACCGTAGCCGTTCCCTATTGGCGCGTGTCGACCATCCGGCGCAACGCGCCGAGCTCGCGATCGACGGACGCCAACCGGCGCGAGATGCTCCACACATACACGAGCACCCCTACCCAGATCAGCGCATAGGCCCCGAGCACGAGGGGGGCCGCCGGCAGCTGCTCCGCGGCGGGAAGGTCCTTCACCGGCACGTACCCTTCACGCGCCGCCTCCGTCTGCGTCCCCGGCTGCTGCCCGGAGCCTGCCAACACCGTCCCGGCAGACGCGAGCAGCCCGACCAGCGCGAGTGACATCACGTACCAGCCCACGCCGTTTCTCGTCTTCATCACGACAGCTCCGATTGATCGTCGAGCTCCAGATACAGCCGCTCGACCTCCGCCTGCTGCGTCGCGAGCCGGACACGCAGGGCCAGCAGCACTCCATACAAGACGGCGAACGCCGCCACGCAGAACCAGAAGACCTCCCGCATCCCCGGCTGCAGGGTGGGAACGACGCTCGTCTTCGGGTGGAGCGTGCGCCAGACGTTCACCGAAACGTAGACAAACGGCACGTTGGCCATACCGAACAGCGCGACCGCGGCGCTCAGCTTGTCCGAGCCGGGACCGCCGTAGCGGCGCACGAGGAGATACGCCACGAAGATCATCCACAGCAGCAGCGATGATGTCAGGCGCGCATCCCACTGCCACCAGACCCCCCACGCCTTCCGCGCCCACATCGGTCCCGTGATCAGGACCAGCGACCCGAACAGCACGGTGATCTCGGCCGCAGCGAGCGACACCCGATCCGCGGCGGCGCGCCTGTTGAAGATGAAGATGCCGGCAGCGATGCCTGAGACGAAAGCCGACAGGAACATCATCATGCCGAGCGGCGCGTGGTAGTAAAAGATCTTCTGCACGAGCCCCATGGTCGACTCGTACGGCGCGCGCACGATGAGGATCGGCGCCACGGCAAACATCACGGCAGCCACGGTCAGCCAGACTACGAAAGACTTGCGCATCACCTGTCTCGTTATGCTTCCGCTGTCAATTCGCGGATTGCGGATCTCACGGCTCACCTGCCACACGCCGCGTGCGACGGAGATCCGTCCCGGGATCACTCCGTCATGAGCGGCTCGAACGTCCAGAGTGACAGCACGATGAACACGACGTCGAAGAAGAGCAGCAGCCCGATCCAGAACTGGGCCATGGCCACGTCCGGGGGATCGCCCAGCAGTGCCGCCGTGCCACGAACGCCGCCAATGATCACCGGAATCGTGATGGGATACAACAGCACCGGGAGCAGCACGTCGCGGCTGCGGGCGCGCACCAGCATGGCCGCGAACAGCGTCCCGACCGCCGCAAACCCCAGCGTGCCGGTGAGCAGAATCGCGCCGAGCAGCATCGGCGCGGCGAACAGTCCCGCCTGGAACAGCAGCGCCACGAGCGGCACCAGGAGCGCCTCGGTCGCGAAAATCATCGCGACTATCGCCAGCAGCTTCCCCACGTAGATGGCCGGCCGGTCCGCCGGCGCGAGCATCAGGGCGCGCAGCGTGTCGGTGTAGCGCTCCCGCTCGAACGTGCGCCCGAGAGCGAGCGTTCCGGAAAAGGCGATCGCGATCCAGAGGATCCCTGCGGCGGCATCGACGACCGTCCGCCCGTCCTTCACGAGCGCGAAGGCGAACACCAGCACGCAGGAGATCGCGAAGAACACCGTCATGGAGACAATCTCCCGGCTCCGGATCTCGACGGTGAGGTCTTTCTGCATCACGAGCCACGCGATGCGAACGAACTGGCCCATTACGACGCCACGGCTGGTGGACGCACGGCCGCCTCATAACGCGCGCGCACGGCCAGTCCGTCGTCGTAGAGCGCCGCCACCCGTCCTTCCTTGAGAATCGCCGAGCGCGTGAGCAGCCCTTCGGCCAGATCCAGGTCGTGGGTCGCGAGGACGATCATCCGGCCACCGGCGGCAAGGGCGCGCAACCGGGCGACGAGGGCGGCGGCCGAGGCCTGGTCGAGGCCGGTGAACGGTTCGTCGAGCAGCAGCAGCCGCGGACCGTGCAGGAGGGCACGCTCGAGAGCGAGTCGCTGCCGCATCCCGCGAGAGAACCCTGACACGGGATCGTCCGCCCGGTCGACGAGTGCCGCCTGCCCCAGCGCGTGGCGGATGCGCGCACCGACATCAGGCAGCCCGTACAGTCGCGCGAAGAACCGCAGGTTCTCCGCAGCCGTCAGCTCCGGATACAACTGCAGTTCGTGCCCGAGCAGCCCCAGGCGTGCACGAATCCCTGCGCCGCCCCCCTGCACGGAGCGATCGCCGTATCGCACGTCGCCGGAGCTCGGACGCAGCAGCGTGGCGAGAATGGCGAGAAGCGTGGACTTGCCTGCGCCGTTGGGTCCGAGCAGCCCGAAGATGTCGCCGGCGGCGCAGGAGAAAGAGACGCGCGAGAGCGCGCGGCGGCGGCCGAAGTGTCGGGAGACGTCTGACAGGGTCAGCCGGTCGAAGTCGTCGTTCACGCGGCGACGCCCTGCCCGCCGGGCCCGGTGGTGCCCTCCAGATCGAGCTCGCCATAGACGCGTTCGAGCTGTGCCACGAGGACGGCACGCCGGACCGTGTAGTGCGCCTCGTCGATGCGCCCGGCCCGGTGCTCCGCATCGAGAGCGGCGAGGGACGCGAGTCCTTTCTCGCGTCGCTCGTGCAGGGCACGCCGCCGCGCCCCCGCGGCTTCGAACTGGCCGGGGAACACCAGGAGCCACAGCGCCACGCCAACGATGGCCGCCGCGAGCGCCACTGCCACATAGACGGGCGTGAGGCTCTTGTACGGCAGTCCCTCGAGCTGCAGGACGAGCGGTGCGCCCGCCGCGAGCCGCGGGCCCATGCCCATGATGAACACCGACGTATCCAGGGGCCTCTCCTGCACCCGCTGCACCTGCGGGGAGCTCACGGTCATGCCGCCGATTTTCTGCACGGCCATCGACACCACGTCCATCGGGAGCGGAAACGTCGACGTGATCGTGGCGGCGCTCCCGAGCGAGTCGAGGCGAAACGCAATCTGCAGGGGTGTCACACCCGGCGCAAACGGTCCCGTGACCGTCACACGGGTGCCCTTGCCGCTGGCGTTCTTCGTCGAGCCCTCGAGCACAGTCGTCCCCTCCGCACCGGTCGGCATGTCGAAGATGAGGGCCGACGCCGGCGTGACCGCCGCGCTCGTTCGGTTGACGATCTCGAGCAGGTAGAACATCTGGAGGACGTCGTCGGAGAACTCGGCCGCGATCCTCGAGTTCCCTCCTATCGAGAGCGAGGAGAGGCTGCCGGTCGGCTGCGGCACTGCGCCGGGGGCCGGGCCGTCCTGCGGTCCGGTGGCGCCTCCAGCCGACGAGTCGCCGGTTGCGGCGAGGATGGTCCGAACGCCGCCTTTGGCAGGCATGTCGAACGGCTGCGACTCGATGCGCTCGCCGTCTACGAGCGCTACCGCGTGCACTTGCCGGCCGGTGGGGACGCCGGCGAATTGCGCCCGCCCATCGGCGCCGGTCGTCGCGCGCCGCACCGCTCCCGCACCGTGGAGTTCCACGGCGACGCCGGACAGGTTGTTCGTGATCTGGTCGCGGACGACACGCACCGTCACCGTTCCGTCCGGCAGGTCCGGCGTTGGCATCGATAGACCGGACATCGCGCGCACGTCAGGCATTTGCGCCCCCACGACCGCCGGCCACCAGGCGGAGACGAGGGCGATCGCGCACGTGATCGAGCGGGCGATTGGCAGGACCGCAGCACTGCGCCAGGTGCACGTCACGGGGGACGTGCTGCGAGACGAGGGCGTGGTCATCAGGCGGTCACGTGCAGGGGCCGTCCGCAGCCCTTGCAGAAGCGCGCGTCGGGATCGTTCGCCGTGCCGCATTCGGTGCATGCCGGCCGTGCGGATGTGACGGCTGGCGGGGCAGCCGCACCCGGCGCTTCGCGTGCGCCGGGACCGCGGGCCGCGAGATCGCGCTCGATCATCTCGCGGTACACCGACGCGCCATCCAGTTGGGTGATCAGACGGAGCGCACGCGCACGAAGCCGGTCGCGCATGATGTCGAAGTCACCCTCGGCGATCTTGCCCATCGCGCGATCGAATTCCAGTTCCTTGATGGCTCGCAGCGTCAGCATCTTGTCGCGTTCGAGC
The DNA here is from genome assembly GCA_963739995.1 of Vicinamibacteria bacterium. GTDB lineage: Bacteria > Acidobacteriota > Vicinamibacteria > Vicinamibacterales > JAENWD01 > CAVUCH01. The sequence goes on from CAVUCH010000017.1 coordinate 120,118, forward strand.
GCCGCCCGCGTGCGCCCGGCAACCATCGTGGTGTCCTCGCCGATATCGTCGCTGACCAGCGGGCTCAGCATGCGGAACAGGCCGTGCCCCGCGTAGCCGGCGGCCGCAACCGTGGCGACCGCGAGCACCAGCCGCTCGAGAGGCTGGCCGTGCAACAGGACCACCGTGACGAGTGCGAGCAGCGCCGACGCCACGAAGAAAAAGTGCCACGGACGCATGCCGTCGCCAGCCTGGAGTGCCGGCGCGGCGGGCGGCGGCGGCGAGGGCGCGCGACTGGTGGCGCGCTTCTCGCGTCGTGCCGGTTCAGTCAAGGTTGCTGAGCTCATCGTTCAGACGGCTTTCGAGTGTGGGATCCACGGGCTCGTCACGGTCGGCGGCGGACGCGGCGGCTGCCCTCGCCGTCTCGCCGCGGCGCGTCCACCGCACTGCGACGAGGCCGGTCACGAGCAGCCCGGTGGCGCCGAGCAGGTAGGGCACGGCCCAGGCGAGCCGGTTGAACCCCTCGTCGATGGGCTGCGCCAGCGGCTCCTGGCTGCCGTACTTCGCGATGTAGTAGGCGATGATCCGCTCGCGCGTGCGGCCCTCGGTGACGAGCTGTGCCAGTTCCGCACGCATGTTCCGGGCATAGCCGCACTGGCACTGGGACAACAGCTGGCGCCCGCAGGTGCCGCACATGCAGATCAGGTTCTGCTGCAGGTCCCGCTCGAGCCCGGAGCGGGCGATCACCGGCACCGTCTGCCCCGTTTCGACGTGCTGCGCATGCGCGACGGCTGGCAGCAGCAGGACGAGCACGAGCAGCACCGTGGTCGTCGAGGCCGCCTCGGCGGGCAGCTTCGCGAGCGCGAAACTGTAGGCACGCTCCGGGAGCAGCGCAATGCCCGTCCCGAGCGCCATCACGGCGAACCCGAACCAGATCCAGTTGACGAGGGGATTGACGACGATATGCAGGCTGGCGGACTGGTCCTGCAGGTCGAACGCCGGCATGACGATATAGACGTCTTCCGTGATGCCACGACGGATGGCAACCTCGGTCGTCGGCTCTTCCTCATGCTTGCGGAAGAACCACTTCGCCGGGTACATCCCGAATTCGTTGCTGCCCTCGGACACCTTCAGGTGTCCCGTGATCATCTGCTTCTGTCCGTCGTCGGTGACGCGCACGGATTCGAGCCGGACGCTGAACGGGCCGACCGTCCCCTGCTGGCCGGGCTTGAGGAGCACCTGCTCCTCCATCTTGAAGCCCTCACCTGCGAAGCCGAAGAAGATCAGCACGATCCCGAGGTGCACGATATAGCCGCCGTACCGCCGTTTGGATCGCCCGACCACCCCCACGAGCGCGGTGAACAGGTCGGTGCCCGTGCCCTCCTGGCGTACGCGGGCGCCGCGCACGAACTCCTGGAGAATCGTCGCGGTCACGAACGCGCACATGACGAAACAGATCCCGGAGACCCAGACGCGCACCCCGAGCGCGAGGAGCGCCACCCCCGTCACTACGGACGTGAGCACCGGCCAGATGAACTGGAAGCGCAGGTTCGAGAGCGTCGACTTCCGCCACGCCAGCAGCGGAGCAATCCCGGTCAGCACCAGCAGCGCGAGGCCGATCGGCGTCATCCACTTGTTGAAAAAGGGCGGCCCCACCGTGAGCCGCTCACCGGTGATCGCTTCGCTCAGCGTCGGGAACATCGTGGCGAAGAGGACGAATAGCGCCGCGAACAGCAGAATCCAGTTGTTGACGAGGAACGCCGCTTCACGTGACGCCCACGAGTCCAGCTCGTGGCGTGATCGCAGCAGCGGCAGGCGGTAGATGACCAGCCCGAAGCTGAAGACCAGGATCACCACCATGAATACCGTGAACATCCACGCCAGCGCGCGGTCCTCCCCGAACGCGTGCACCGACTGCACGACGCCGGACCGTGTCATGAAGGTGCCGAAGATCGTCAGGAAGAACGTCACGATCACCAGCGTGACGTTCCAGACGCGCAGCATGGCGCGCCGCTCCTGCACGATCACAGAATGCAGGAATGCCGTGGCCGTGAACCATGGCAGCAGCCCGGCGTTCTCCACGGGATCCCAGCCCCAGTAGCCGCCCCAGCCGAGCTCTTCGTACGCCCAGATCATCCCGAGCGTCAGACCGAACGACAGGAACAACCAGCTGACCATCGTCCAGCGCCGCACCGCGCGAAGCCACGCGTCGTCGAGGTAGCCGGTGATGAGCGCCGCCATCCCGAACGCGAACGGAATCGTCATCCCGACGAACCCGATGTACAGCGAGGGCGGGTGAATGACCATGTAGGGGTTCTGCAGCAGCGGGTTCAGCCCGCGGCCGTCGGGCGGCACCTGCGCGAGAAACGTGTCGAACGGGTTCCGGTGGATGACCATCATGAAGAGGAAGAACATCTCGACGACCGAGATGACGGCCACCACGTAGGGGATCAGCTCGCGGTGCCGCTCACGGTTCACCCGCACGGCAATCGCCCCGAAGGCGGAAAGCAGGAAGACCCAGAACAGAATGGACCCGTCCAGTCCGCCCCAGTACCAGGTGATCTTGTAGAACAGCGGCTGCACGGCGTCCGAGTACCGCTGCACGTACTTGATGCTGTAATCGCGGGAGACGAACGCGTAGACGATCACGCCCGAGGCGACCGTCATCAGCGCCGTTGTGAGATAGAGCGCGCCGATACCGCTTTCGATCAGCCGCCGCGAGCCGCGACGCGCGCCGAGCACCGAGATCGCGGCGGCATAGGCCGCAACCACGAAACCTGCGAGCAGGGTGAAGGAGCCAAGTGAGGCCATGGTGTCGTGAAGCCGCTAGCGAGGTGCCGGACGAGCGACCCGGCTGAAGTGCCCGATTACAACCGGGCGTGGCTCACTGGGACAGCCATCGCGGATATGAACGTGAGTCCCACAGACTGTCCCCTGTCAGAGGCCGGAAGGCGCTGCGCCGGTCGCACCTGGTTTGGGCTCGTATTTCGACGGACACTTCGCCATGACCCCGTTCGGTTCCACGGTGAACCCGTGGGGCGTAAGCGTGCCCTTGAGCACCACCTCCGCTTCGTCCTTGAACGTGTCCGGCACGATGCCACTGTAGCTGGCCGGAATGACGGCCCCTTTGCTCTGGACCTGGAAGCGGTAATCGAGGGAGTCGCGCTTCCGCAGGATCGAGTCGGGGACCACGAAGCCGTGCAATTGCAGCTTCTTCCCGTACCACGCCTCCGGCTGAACGCTCACTTCCTCGACGTGCTTGTAGTACTCGGTCCCGTCGCGCAGCGTGGACCAGAGCAGGCCGCCGAAGGCCAGCACCAGCACGCAGGTGGTGAGACCTACCCGTACGATTTTGCTGTTCATATGCTGCTACCGGCCCAGAATACTGCCGGTCCCCGGGCCGGTCAACCATCCAGCCATGCCAGAACCAAGCCAGGCCACGCCTGGCGTCACCGCCAGGCGGGTGAGACGACGTCCCGCACGAGCCGGACCACCAGCGCGACCGGCAGGCCGACGACATTCGTGTAGGAACCGTCGATTCGCTCGATGAAACGCGACGCCAGCCCCTGGATCCCATAGGCACCCGCCTTGTCGCGCGGCTCTCCGGACGCGACGTACCATGCGAGATCTTCCTCACTGAGCTGCGCGAATTGCACCACGGTGCGCGCGACCTCCGACACCGTGCGCCCGTCGTGTCGCAGCGCCACACCGGTGAGCACCTCGTGCGCACGGCCGGTCAGCTGTCGCAGCATGGCCGCCGCGTCCACGTCATCGCGCGGCTTGCCGAGAATCGCGCCGTCGATCGAAACGGCCGTGTCCGCGCCGAGCACGACCTCGTCGAACCGGGACGGATCGGCGGCAGTCTCCGCCTTCACAGCGGCCAGCCGGCGCACGTACTCGGCGGCACCTTCTCCCGGCCGCACGGACTCGTCGACCGCGACCGCGCGAACCTCGAAGACGAAACCCGCAGACGTCAACAGGTCGGCCCGGCGGGGCGACGCGGAGGCGAGAACCAGGCGCACGCACCGCGATGATACACTCGACGATTGGATGAACCCCGCCTCGCGCCTCCTGTCCACCGTCTTGCCGGCACTGCTGGCGCGGGCCCCGCTGACGAGCGACAAGGTCGAGTTCGCGTGGCGCACGGTGGTCGGATCCGCGATGGCGCGGGCTACACGCGTGCGGCTGCTCGAGAGCGGAACACTGCTCGTCCAGGTGCACGATCGCAACTGGCGGCGGGAGGTCGAGAGTGCCTTCCCCGTGATCCTGCGCCGCCTGACGCCGCTGCTGGGCCCGGAGACCGTCCGCGGGATCACGATCGCGACTGAGCAGGATTAGCCACTCGAGCGCAAGGCCCGGCACCAGGCGAAGGGGCCTGTTCGGCGCAGACTGGCGGCGCCCCTACACACCATGCGCGAAGCTGTCATCATCAGCGCCGTCAGGCTCCCGACAGGCAAGTTCCTCGGGGCTCTCAAGGATTTCACCGCGCCTCAGCTCGGCGCGCTCGTAGTGCGTGAAGCCGTTGCACGGGCGGGCATCGACCCCGGGTCCGTGGACGAGTGCATCATGGGCAATGTCGTGTCGGCCGGCCTCGGCCAGGCACCCGCCCGTCAGGCCGCGCTCGGCGGCGGGTTACCCGAGTCGGTGGCGGCGCTCACGATCAACAAGGTATGCGGCTCGGGTCTGAAGGCCGTGATGCTCGCCGCCCAGGGCATTGCCACCGGCGACATAGACGTGGCGGTGGCGGGGGGCATGGAGTCGATGAGCAACACGCCCTACATCCTGCCGCGCATCCGCGAAGGCCTGCGCATGGGCGACGGCGAGCTGCGGGACCTGATGATCCACGACGGCCTCTGGTGCGCCATGGACAACTGCCACATGGGCATCTCAGGGGAGACCGTGGCCGAGACGTACAGCGTCACGCGCGAGGAGCAGGACGCCTATGCGGCAGAGAGCCACCGCCGATCGGCGGCCGCAACCGAGGCGGGCCTGTTCCGGCACGAGATGCTGCCGGTCACGATTCCGCAGAAGAAGGGCGCGCCCGTTGTCATCGATCGGGACGAGCCGATTAGGGCCGACACGACTGCAGCGGCACTCGCCAAACTGAAGCCGGCATTCAAGCCCGACGGTACAGTCACCGCCGGCAACGCGCCTGGCGTCAATGATGGCGCCGCCGCCCTCGTCGTGATGGCCGCGGAGCGGGCGCAGGCGCTCGGGCGCGAGCCGCTCGCGCGCATCGTCGGCCAGGCGACCAGCGGCCTTCGGCCGGGGCTCGTGATGATGACGCCTGTGCCCGCGGTGCGGAAGCTCCTCGACAAGATTGGCTGGTCTGTCGATTCCGTCGATCTCTTTGAGCTGAACGAAGCGTTCTCCGTGCAGTCGGTGGCGGTCATGCGTGAGCTCGGCCTGGATCCCGCCCGCGTCAACGTGAACGGTGGCGCCGTGGCGCTCGGTCACGCGATCGGCTCCAGCGGCGCGCGCGTCCTGACGACGCTGTTGTATGCGATGACCGGGCGCGGGGCGCGACGCGGCGTCGCCACTTTGTGCCTGGGCGGCGGCAACGGTGTGGCGCTCGCCGTCGAGCGGTAGCGATCGTTGCCAGGCGTCATGCGTGAGATCCGGACAGTTGGGGTCGTGGGCAGCGGCACCATGGGGAGCGGTATCGCCCAGGTGTTCGCCCAGGCCGGCTACAGTGTGCGTCTGCACGATGCGTCTGCGCCCGCGCTCGACCGGGCGCGGGCGGGCATCGATCGGAGCCTCGCGAAATTCGTGCAGAAGGGCACGCTGACCGCCGAGGCTCGGGACACGGCGGCGGCCCGGCTCGCCTTCCTCACGGGTCTCGACGGGTTTGCCGAAGTCGACTGCGTGGTCGAGGCAATCGTCGAGGACGCGCCGGCGAAGCGCGAGCTGTTCGAGCGGCTGGATGCGATCGTGCCGGCCGGCCGCCTGCTGACGTCCAACACCTCGTCCATCTCCATTACCACGCTGGGCGCCTCCACGGCGCGCCCTGAACTCGTGCTGGGGATGCACTTCATGAATCCCGTCCCGCTCATGCCGCTGGTCGAGCTCATCCGCGGCCAGGCGACGAGTGCGGAGGCAATGGAGACCGCCAGGGCGCTCTGTCTTGCCCTGGGCAAGACGCCGGTCGAAGCGGCCGATTACCCGGGGTTCATCGCCAACCGCATCCTCATGCCGATGATCAACGAAGCCGTCTACGCCCTGATGGAGGGGGTGGGCACGGCGGAGGCGATCGACACAGTGATGAAGCTCGGGATGAACCACCCGATGGGTCCGTTGACGCTCGCAGACTTCATCGGTCTCGACGTATGCGTCGCGATACTCGACGTCCTCTACGATGGACTAGGCGACCCGAAGTACCGGGCGTGTCCGCTCCTCCGCCGGATGGTGGCGGCGGGACATCTCGGGCGCAAGACCGGGCGCGGCTTCCATGTCTACTGACGCGTTGTCTGCCGGGCGGCCATGACGAGCACCGGCGCAACCCCAGCCCTGGTCAGCTATCGCCAGTGAAGCGCCCTCGAAGGAGTCCGATCACGGCCACAATCGGTGTGAGGATGACCAGCTCGCGCAGCGCGGCCAGGCCGTTCTGCCGGTAGAAGCCGGGCAGCCACCAGCGGCGCGAGATGGCCATGAACAGGAAAAACGGGGACTGGTAGAAATCGCTCGTGAACGGCCACAGGGCCATCACGCCAAGCGGGGGCGTCGTATCGCTCCCGAGCCAGTCGAGCAGCACATGGCTGGCGACCGCGGCTGCGCACGCAAACGCCACGCGGGGCTGCCTGCCCCGCGTCCAGAGCAGGGCCGCAATTGCGGTGAGGGCGACGGCGCCGAGGCTGTGGCTGTACATGCTGTGCATCCCGAACAGCAGGTCCATGTCCGGCGCGGCGCCGATGAGACCGAACCCAGCGCTCTTCGGCTCGATGCGCGGACCCCATCGTGACGGGAGCGCTCGGGGATCGCGCCGAGCTCCCGTTGATCGCCCTGCCACGAGCCATCCGGCCGCCAGGCCACCCAGCACATGTCCTATCGGGCTCGGCACCCTGGCTCTCCCTCGCTCACCAGGAACCATCCTGGACGGCGCCGCATTTCCTGCCGCCGCTCACGGCCCACCCTGCGCAGATCCTGCCATACGCGAGAGTTGCAGGCGAAAGTCGGCCTGTCTGTAAACCGATGTATCAGAGGCAATTGCGACCAGGCTGGAACTGGTTTTCGCTTGACACGGCGATCGGCACGTCTCTAGAATGCAGGAGCTTACATTGTTCACGTCCGCTTGTCCCCTGCAGCCGCAAGGAGCACCATGCCGCTCGAACGCGATGACCTCAAAGACCGCCTGAAAGCGCTCGACCTCGCCGTCGGGCAGATCGAGAAACAGTTTGGCAAAGGGTCGATCATGCGCCTCGGTCAGAAGGGCGGCATCGCCCCGATCGAGGTGATCCCCACGGGCGCCATCAGCATCGATTATGCCCTCGGCATCGGCGGCATGCCCCGCGGCCGCGTCGTCGAAATCTACGGGCCGGAGTCGTCGGGCAAGACCACGCTGGCGCTGCAGGTGATTGCACAGGCACACAAGATGGGTGGGCTGGCGGCGTTCGTCGACGCGGAGCACGCACTCGACTCCGCGTATGCCCGAAAACTCGGGGTCGATCTCGACAGCCTGCTCGTGTCGCAGCCTGACAATGGCGAACAGGCGCTCGAGATCGTCGAGGTGCTGGTCCGGTCCGGCAGCGTCGACGTGGTCGTGGTCGACTCGGTCGCCGCCCTGGTGCCTCGGGCCGAGATCGAAGGCGAGATGGGCGACTCGCAGATGGGCCTGCAGGCGCGGCTCATGTCGCAGGCGCTCCGGAAGCTCACCGGCGTCGTGTCGAAGTCGAAGACGTGCCTCATCTTCATCAACCAGCTGCGCGAGAAGATCGGCGTCATGTTCGGCAACCCGGAAACGACCACGGGTGGACGGGCGCTCAAGTTCTACGCCTCTGTCCGCGTCGACATCCGCCGCATCGCGGCAATCAAGGATGGCGACATGGTCACCGGCGGCCGCACGCGCGTGAAAGTGGTGAAGAACAAGCTCGCCCCGCCGTTCCGCGAGGCCGAGTTCGACGTCATGTATGGGGAGGGCATCTCCCGCGAGGGCGACCTGCTCGATCTTGCCGTGGAACACAAGGTCGTCGAGAAGAGCGGCGCCTGGTTCGCGTATAGCGGCGACCGTCTCGGCCAGGGGCGCGAGAACTCCAAGGCGTTCCTGCGCGACAACCCCGATCTGCTGCAAGCGATTGAAGACCGCGTTCGCAAGGAGCTCGGGCTGACGCGCGAGCCGGAGGTCGTCGGGGTGTAGGACGGACGGTGTAGCACAGCCGGCCGATCGTTCCTGTTCAGAGGCAGACGAACAGCGGGAGTCCGCAGATCGACGCGGGGCGATCGCGGCCGTGGAGGTATTCTCGTCAGCGAGAGACCGCGCCTGGATCTCGCTCACTGCCGGATGCCATGCTCGAACGCCTCCTCCTGCTCGATGCCGCCCTGCGCGGGTGGGCCACGACGCACCATGCGCCGTGGGCCGATGTCCTCATGGCGGCCCTCAGCGATGTCGGTCGCGGCGGCCTCATCTGGCTGGTCATCGGCGCCACCGCCGCCGTGAGACGCCCGCCGCTCCGGCCGCTGCTGTGGCAGGTCTGCCTCGCCATACTGCTCGCGCACGTCACCATAGATCTCGCCCTGAAACCCCTGATCGCCCGCAGCCGCCCGTTCGTCGTCATTCACGACGCCCGCGTTGCGGTCGCACGGCCGTCCACCTACTCGTTTCCCTCCGGTCACGCGGCCTCTGCCGCGGCCGGCGCCTTTGTTACCACGCTGATGCTGCCCCGCGTACGCGCGCTGCTGTGGGCGCTCGCCGCGCTCATCGCCCTGTCGCGGATCTACGTCGGCGTGCACTATCCCCTCGATGTCGTCTTTGGCGCACTGGTCGGTCTGGCCGTCGGCGTCTTGGTCACCGGCGGACGCGCATGGTATATTCGACCTTCTTCAGCTGCCCAACATCAGTGGCGAGGTAGCTCAGTTGGTAGAGCACCAGACTGAAAATTTGGGTGTCGTCAGTTCGATTCTGACCCTCGCCACCATCGCTAACACATTCAATTGATTGTCGGTTGCGGCTGCGAAGGCTTTGCCTCGTGGCTATCTGTCGGGTGCTCGGTCGCAGCCTGGGGCAGGCTCGCGTCTCGCAGACGGTTCGGCACGACACCCGCGTGGCAATCCGTGACAAAGCAGCATCTGCTGAACGTGGTGCAACGGCCATCCGGCCTCGAGCATTCGACTGCCCGCCTCGAGAGATCGGCAACCGGCGGGCCTGTCCCGTCCATGCCCCTTGTGATCCCACGCACGGCGACCTGATCCCTGCCGATGTAGAAGACGCTTCCCTCGGCTCGATAGCCGTAGACGTAAAACGTTCCGACCTCGCGTGCGAACCTAGCATTCCATTTGGCAAGTGTAGAAATTCTGCACGGCAGCACCTATTTGTCCCAGCTCAGCCCAAAACACCATACCCGTTTGGGCGCAAAATGCGCCGAGTCGCGTAGGCGCAGAAGTTGCATTTCGGATCGGCAGCCGTCCAGCAATGGAGGAGGCAGCAATGCTGACCTTGCACGCGCACAGCACGACGTACACCGTACGACTCGCACCTGCAGCGCGTTTGGCGTACGCTCGTACTGCCGAATTTTACGGCGAACGCGAGCTGCCGATTTGGCCGTTGAATGTGTTGGCGTGGATTGTCGTACCAGTGGCGTTCTGGGCAGCCATCGCGGTGTGGGTCCTTGCAGGGTGATCTCATTGCACCCATCCCGGTCGGAGCCCGTGAGCCTCGAGGATCGCCCAACTCCTCGCGTGACGCAGCCACAATGCGCCACCCGATCTTCAACACGGCGCGAGCGGAAAGAACGCTCTCCGCCTAGCGCGGCTCGGCTCATACAGCATTCTGTGCTCGCTCTCGGGCGTTACGCGCCGCTCCTCGATGAGCCGCGAGACTCGCCCGCACATCGAGCACGGCCGCGTTGCAGCGGGTTTTTGCGTGTCGTATCGCACGCTATTTGGCCAGTAGCAGCGCCGCGCGAGCTCGATTGATCGCCCCGTTCCCTCGGCGCCGGTGCTGAGCGTCGTCGCCGGATACGCGGGAAAACTGACCGGCGACACTTCCGACACAGACATGTCGAACACTTCCCGCACGGGCACGCCGTCATCGAGGGACCACGCGTCATCCCGCGCCGCGAACGCGAACGACATGCCCGTCACGTCGCGCCGCTCGACGCTCTCGACGTGTCCACGCGCCCACTTCGGCGTTGCGATCCTGACGTGCAGTCCGGTGGAATCCTTCGACACCTTCAATGGCCCCGCTTTCACGCGGCCGATCGCGATCTCGGCGTTGTGGTTCCACAGCGCACGCAGATCCGTCCGTTCGGCCAGCATCCGATCGACGGCTGACGACTTGATGATTTCGACAAAGCCGCCCAAATTTGCCGACCGCGCACCGAACGCGATCGCGTAGCCCCGCAGCGCACGGCGGAACCGTTGCACAACTGTGGCGCGGCATCCTCCCGCACGTCGATGCCGTGCGCGGCGCAGGTCTTCTTGATCCACTCGCGCAGGATGATGACTTGCGGATCGTCTGCGAACATCTTGTGCGACTCGATCATGTCCGCCAACGCTTCTTGTCCGTCCGCCACGGTGCCATGTCTTCACGATGCGGCACGATGTGGTCAACGTGAGTCGCCTGAATGTAGCGATCGTCAGCGCGGGGTGTGCCAAAGCTGTGACCGGGGCGCTTCTTTGCGGAGTTGCCGACGCCGCCGGCGGCACCTGGCTGCTCGACCGCGCCAACGACGGCTGGTATTACTACTACGTCGTTCGGCTGCCTCTCGCCATCCAACGAGTCGATTCGGTCGACGCGGCGTTCTGGTCGCACGACCTCGTGCCGCCGATGCCAATCGCGTGCGCGCTCGGGCTGGCCGCGTTGATGCCCCGGCAGTACGAGCGGCGCGGGCGCGTGTTGTTCTACAGTCTTCTGACGGTGGGGCTCGTGGGCAGCGCGTGGCTCTCGCGCCTGCATGCGGGGGCGCACCCGAACGTGCTCATGCCGGCCCACGCGGCGATCGCCGTGCTGCTCGGACTGTTCCTGGGACAGACGCAGGAGGTGTCGCCCGTCGGGAATGGGCCACGGCCGCACTGGCCTCCACACGTCACGCTGCTCGTGAGCGTCCAGTTCGCGATGCTGCTGGCCGATCCCCGGCTGGCGATGCCTTCATCCCGGGAAGCCGCCATGGGTCGGCAGCTCGTGAGCCGCATCGCAAGCGCGCGGGGCGAGGTCTGGCTGCCACAGCACGGCTACCTGGGCTCACTGGCGGGCAAACGCACGTACGCCCACTCGATGGCGATGTACGACGTGATCCGGGCCGGCGACCCGCGCGATCGCGACCACCTCGTCATGGAGGTTCGCGAGACACTCGGCGCCCAGCAATTCGAACTGGTGATCGTCGACCGCGCGGGATGGATGCGCCCCGACCTCGAGCGAGCGTACGAGCCGGCTGGGCCGGTGTTTCCCTCGCCGACGGGCTTCTGGACGCTGACAGGGATGCGGCTCCGTCCCCAGACTGTCTACACGCCGAGGTGCAGCGCGGACGCTCTGCCTCGCCCCTGATGAGCGCCGTGACATCAATGGTCGAGCATGATTCGACAGGTCAAGTGGTGTACTGTCCTAGAGTGGTGATCGGACTGAGCGAGCGGCGGCAGGACGCCAGACCCCAGAAAGTGCTCGTTGTCGACGACAATCCGGGGCTTCGGCACCTCTGGTCCGTGTGGCTGAGCCTCTGGAACTTCCTGGTCGTCGAGGCCACGGACGGCGTCGAAGCGGTCGCCACCGCCTTGCGTGAACGACCCTCCCTTGTCTTGATGGATCTGGCCATGCCGCGGCTCGATGGCTTCGCCGCGACGCGTGAGCTGAAGCAACACGAGCAGACGGCCGGAATCCCTGTCGTCGCCCTGACCGCCCATACGACCACGGAAGACCGCAGACGCGCCTCCGAAGCCGGGTGTGCCGGCTTCCTGGGAAAGCCGTGCGATCCCGATCTGCTGCTCACCGAGGTGCGGCGCCTGCTCAAACCAGGGTAGCCTGCTCGGTCGTGTTGACCGCCTTCCGTGTTCCGATTGTCAGGTCGCCTGCGCAGGTCAGTTCGAGGCCCGCTCCGCCGCCGGCGGCAGCTCCTGGTGCGCGTCCGCTCCCTTCTGTTCGCCGCGGATCCCATTCTCGTTCTCGCCACGCCGCCGGCGTCGGGCGAAGGGCGTGGTGGGCAGCGGGCGTCACGATCGGCGGATACACGACGGGCCGCGACTGCGGCCGGCGCATGCCGGCGACCGCTGCCGCGGCCCTGGGACTCCCACAGCACGAGCGGCCGCCGCGCGCCGCGTGATGCTCTATTTCTTCAGCGTCTGCATGTACGCGACGAGCGCGTCCACGTCGGCGGCCGGCAGGTTCGGGTACGCCTTCATCGGCGGCTTCCGCTCGGCCTTCGTCTTGGTGGTCATCTCCTTCGGGTTGACGATCCACTCCTTGATCTCGGCCGCCGACAGCTTGCTGCCGACGCCGTCGAGCGGGCCCTTGGCGTTGCCTTTCCCGGCGATCGAGTGGCACATCGAACACTTCTGCTCGGCGTAGACAGCCTCGCCTCGCTTGGCGTCCTGTCCCGCAAGTGCCGGTCCCGCCGTGAGCACCGTCATGCCAGCGATCCCCAGCACCGCGCGTCCCGCTTTCAGCCAGATCCTGCTATCCATCGCTGTTCCTCCTCGGCGACCGCGCCGGCCGTCTGCATCCGTCCCGGTTCGCGCAGCCCTCGGCATTCGCCAGGAGATGCGCCGCCGGAGGCCCGGAGGCCGCTCGCCGCGCGCCTCCGGGCAATCCTACTAGAAGAATACCCGCACGCGGAGCGCGAAGGTGTTGCCGTCGTAGGGGCGATACATGTAGCGCGTCACGGCGAAGAACTGCGCCACGGTGTTCGACTGTCCCGGCGGGTTCAGGGTGATGTTGTTCAGCGTCGTCGTCGGGCTCGGCGGCACCGAGGCGGTCCCGTTGCCGTTGGCGCACGGGGCGCCGCAATCGTTCCAGGCCCAGTCGTTGACGTCGTAGCTCTCGTAGTACCACGAAGCCCCGGCGCCGAAGCGGCGGTTGACCCGGTACATCACGTCCAGCATCGAGCGCGTCATCGTGTGGGAGGCGTTCGGCAGCTGGATGAGCGGCACGGTCGTGAAGATCGTCTGGTCGGGCCGCAGGCCGTAGGTCGTATCGTTGAGACCGTCGGTCCAGTCGAAGGCGTAGCGGATGTCGGCCTTCGCGACCGCCTGGAGCAGATCCACGTAGGCGTAGACCGTGTTCGCATGGTCCTGCACCTCGGTCGTCCAATCGCGCCGGACATCCGTCTCCTGCACGCCGGGGTTCGCCTGGCGCGAGCGCTGGAGCGACTGGTACTCGTCCCGGCCCCACGTCAGCCCCATGGCGACCTTCGGGACTGGCGTGACGTCGACGCCCAGGGAGTAGAAGTTGCCGTCGGTGTTGAGCACGCCGAACTCGGTGTCCGGCCGCTCCTCGCGGAAGATGCCGACCTGCGCGTTCACCGACAGCCTGTCGTCTGGCGCCCCCGTCGCGAGGAAGGTGAAGCGGTTGCGGTTGCGGTCCGAGATGTCGAACTGCCGCGGCTGCGCGAAACCCTTCGTTCTCGGCGTCGAAGACTTCTTCGTCCAGGCCCGACCCCGTGCGCTTGGCGTAGTCGTACTGGGCCCGCAGCTGGAGGTAATTCCAGCCGGTCGTGTCGATCGCCACCTTGACGATGTTGTCCGTCGTCTTTTCGAACTCCCGGAACGTGCGCTCGTCGCCCTCGCGGCTGTAGCCGAGCCGCAGCGCGGTGAACGGCAGCAGCGAGAACGACGTGTCGGCGTCGAAGTAGTTACGCGTGTAGGAGAATGGCTCCGCACCCGCGCCGGCGACGAACTCCTCCTCGACCTGGTCGAAGCGCACGTACTCCGTGACCGGGAAGGTCGTCGAGCCCAGCGGCGTGGTCACTTCCGGCGTCGTGTTGTTCCAGTCGTACAGCTTGTAGCGCAGGTTGAACCACACCCGGTCGAACGGGCGGCCGCCATACCCGAACGAGGAGCCGAGGTGACGTTCGCGGATACGTCCGCGGTGGTCCGCTCCAGCGGGATGACCGGAATGGCCGTGTTGATGGTGTGCGGCAGCAAGGCATCGTCGTTGCCGAGGACCGAGAACCCGAGGTTGGCATAGGCCCTGGTGCGCGCCGGCAGCTTGTAGGTGGCCGTGCCCGAGATCATGTTCATCGACGTGTCGGGCCACAGGTCTGCGCGGCCCTGCGACGTGCCGTCCCCGGGCGAGTAGGCGCTGGAGTAGGTGAAGTCGGTCGCCCGGATCGGGTTGTCCCACACGAGCGTCGAGACGTTGTTCTGGAACCAGGATCCGTCCCATCCGACCTTCACGACCCCTTTGGCGTTCGACCACTCGAGCGCCGCACCCACGTCGGTGGTCCGGTGCTCCACCGGCCCGGCCAGCTCGTTCGCTGCGTTGAAGCCGAACGACGCGAACCAGGGCTGCGTGCCCCCCTTTTTCGTGTTCTGGAAGTGGAACAGCAGGTTCGTGTGCTCGAAGACAGCAACCGACGCGTCGAGCAAGGCCACGTCGCGGCGGTGCCGGATGTCGAGGGTCTGCGCCTCCTGATTGGTCAACCCGCCGAGTGCGGCCTGGCGTTGCGCCTGCAGCCTCGAGTTGGTCGCGGAATCGGCACTGCACGGGGGCGTCGGACAGATGGCCTGCAAGGTCGTCTGCACGGCGTCGTTGATCCGGTACTCGCCGTCACCGACGCGGCGGAACGGCGTGGCGGACAAGAGACCGAACTGGTCGCTGTCGGCGGTGCTGTAGAAGAGCGGAATCTGGTCCCAGGTGAACGAGATGCGTGCCCGCTGGTAGTTGCGGAACTGCGCGACGAACTTCTGGTCCCGGTAGCCGACGTGGTTCCCCGTGGCGTTGAAGATCCAGTTCTCGTCCTCACGCGTGTACTTGAAGGCGTCGAGGAGGGCGCCGCTGCGGAAATCCTTGTACCGGTTGTACCGGGCCTCGTCGCCGTCGGTGCTGCTGAACTGCCCGCCGAAGTCGACCGCGCCGACCGAGGGCTCGTTCGTGGTGGAGGGTTCCTGCGCGCGCACGCCGGCCGCGGGGGCCAGCAGCAGCGCGGTGAGCACGACGAAAGCTCTCATGCGCATCTGTGCCTCCTGCGGTTACCGGGCGAACGCGTTGCCCGATGGATGGTTGGACCCATGAATCTGCTGGTGGCAGTTGGTGCAGCCGCGGTTCACCAGCCGGTTGCTGCGCTGGGCGAGCGACGTGCCGTCATAAATGGTCGACGGGTGCCGGGTGCCGATGTGACAGCGCTGGCACAGCATCGGCGTCCGGACGACGAGCATGCGATCGTTGTTCGACCCGTGGGGGTCGTGGCAGGTGCTGCACGCCTCGCGGCCCGCCGCGTGTTCCCAGAGGAACGGCCCGCGCTTGTCGGCGTGGCAGCTGGCGCACGATTCGTTGATGTAGTTGCCCACCCGCAGCATGCGCACGTTGGTCGAGCCGTGCGGGTTGTGGCACGACGTGCAGGTCATCTTGCCTTCACGCACCGGCATGTGGGAGCTGCGCAGCTGCTTCTGCACCTGCGGCTTATGGCAGGTGCCGCAGAGCTCGAGCTGGTTCGCCTTCACCAGCTGCCCCTGCTCGGACTTGGCGGAATGCACCGAGTGGCACGAGACGCAGCCCAGACTGCGGGCCGCGTGGCCGCTGCTCTCCCACAGCGCATGCTCGGTCTTGTTGTGGCAGGTGAGGCACGTGTCGCTGACTTCGCGCGCGGGCATCTTGCCGAACTTCAGCATGTGGCCTTTCGCATCGTCGTCGACGTGCGCCTGGCCGGGGCCGTGGCACGACTCGCAGCCTTTGTCCGCTGCGGGCGTGCCCGGAATCTTGGCGTTCCCGTGGGCAGTGCCATGAATCGTGGCGGTCTCATGACACGTCAGGCAGGTGTCCTGTCCGACGTACCCGCTCTGCGCTGGCGCGGGGGCGGCCGCTCCCTGCGGCGCGGTTGGGGCCGCTTGCTGCGGCGCGGTTGGGGCCGCGCCCTGCCCGCTGGCTGCGAGTCGGCCGGACCCCAGCATGATCAGACAGAGCGCGAGCGCGGCGGCCGTCAGGGCCGCCGCGGCGAGCTTACCGAGTACGGTGTCGCGGTTCACAACGAGGCTCCTTGGACGGGATGCGACGACTAGATAGCCCGAAACGAGCGCGCGGGTCAAGGCGTTAGCGGGCGATCGCCATTCATGGCCGGGACCAACGTCGAGTCGCGGTGTCCTCGTCGGGCAAATCCGCGCGTCCTCCCCCCCGATGTCCGACCGCCGCATGGCCCCGCTCGGCCGACAGGTACCGGACCGATACCACAGCGATCGCCGAAAGCCATTACGTCACCTTTCGTCTTGAGGAAGGCCTTGCGCGCGTTCCGGTGCCACTCCGAGAGGACCTGCGCCTGTGCCGGACTCAGCAACCGCGATGCCACCAGGAATGCACACACGGCAGGATTTTCGGCTGCTTCTCTCGTGTGCCTGCGCCCGACCGGAGAACAACGGCGCGGAGTTTTCCCCACCATGGGGCGTTTTCCCCTGAGGTCGCGTCCGTCTTGGCGCGCCGGTGAGCGCGTCCGCCCGAGTCCGGGGCCGTACAATCTGCCGACATCGCGCGCGATCGCTCCGGTGCCAGGCGCCCGCCTGCGGGGCGCCTGCTTTGCAAGTGCCACCGGGAGCGGATCGCAACCGCAGCGAGTATCGACCAGCAGAGGAGAACGCCGATGCCTCAGAAGCGCACCGTGGTCTGTCCGATCGATTTCTCAGAGCATGCACGCCGCGCCCTGCACCACTCCGCACTCCTCGCCAGCCACCTCGGCGCCCGCCTGGTGCTGGTCACTGTGAACGATCCGCTGCTGGTGCAGGCAGCGCTGATGGCGTATGACGCAGAAGCGCTCGATGTCCAGAGCGAGCGGGATCTGCGCGCCTTCTACGAAGAGACGGATCTCGCCAGCACCCTCCACGGAGAGGACGTGCTCTACGAGGTCCGCATGGGAAAGCCAGCACCGGAGATCTTGAAGGCCGCCACCGAGCACGCGGCAGACCTCATCGTGATGAGCACCCACGGCCTCAGCGGCGTCCGCAAAGCCTTCTTCGGCGCGACGACCGAGCGCGTGCTGCGCGAGACGATGGTGCCGGTGCTCATCACCAGGAAAGGCGGCGATGCGCCTGCGTCACTGGCCGACGCTGCGCGATCTGTGAGACGCATTCTGCTACCTGTCGACCTCACGTCCGCAACCCCGCACCAGCTGGAGGTGGCACATCGACTGGCTGTCGCGCTGGGCGTGCCGCTCCTGATCACGCACGTCATCGAACCGCTGGCGCTGCCGATGCGGTGGAAACTGCACGTCGGCAGCGTCGACCACGAGCGCCGCCACCGGGCGGAAGAGCAACTCCGGGCGCTCACAGAGCAATTGGCCGTGCCGGTGGAAACCCTTCTGGCGTACGGTGATCCCGCCGAGGAGATTGCAAAGGTCGCCCGCGATCGCGAAGTCGGCCTGATCGTGATGGGACTTCATGGATCGGCCCTTCTGGCGCCGCGCATGGGCTCCGTGACCTACCGGGTCCTGTGTCTCGCCCCCACGCTCATGCTGACGATTCCACCCGGCCTGGCTGTGGGAGAGGCGGGCGCGGCGCCGCCTGCGAATCAGGTGAGTGCTCCATCCGCGTGACCGCTGCTCTGCGCCGCCGCGGGTGGGCGTGGATGTCACGCCCACCCGTGAAAGTGCCGGCGCAGCCACTGCCCCTTCCCTTCAGATTCCATCGCGCGAACACGATCCGATTCCGCGCGCGACGGCCATCAGCGCTCGGCAGCGACGGCTTCAGGAACGCTCCGCACGCCCGCAGGCTGCTGTGCATGGGGGAAAATCGCAACCTTCATCACCTGATCGCGCTGGTGGCTGAAGAGCTCGAATGCGTCGCGCAGATCGTCCAGTGCGAACCTGTGCGTCACCAGCGGCGTCAGATCCATGCGCCGGGCCGTGACCATCGCCATGAGCCGCCGCATGCGCTCCTTCCCCCCCGGGCAGAGAGTGGTCACGATTCGTTGGTCGCCAAGACCCGCGTAGACGGCCTCGTACGGCGCGACCAGCTTTCCCGAGTACACGCCCAGGCTCGACAGGATGCCTCCGGGCCGCACCGATCGCAGCGCCGCCTCGAAGGTTGCCTGCCGGCCGAGCGCCTCGATGGCGACGTCGACGCCGCGGCCATCGGTCATCCGCTTCAACTCCGCCACCACGTCGCACTCGGCGGGATTGAGTGTGATCGACGCGCCAAACCGGCGTGCCATGTCCCGCCGCTCGGCTACAGGATCCACACCCACGATCAGGGCCGCGCCACGCAGCCGGGCGCCGAGGGTGGCACAGAGTCCAATCGGACCCTGCGCAAACACCGCCACGCTGTCCCCGGTTCTGACGTTGCCGCTCTCCGCTCCGGAGATGCCGGTCGACGCGATATCCGGCAACAGCAGCACCTCCTCGTCCGTGAGCGCGTCCGGGACGAGCGCGAGGTTGGCTCGCGCGTCAGGCACCAGGAGGTACTCCGCCCACGCGCCGTTGATCGTGTTTCCGAACCGCCACCCGCCGAGCGGCCCATGACACTGCGCGTGGGCGCCGTTCAGACAATAGAAGCACTGGCCACAGGGTGTGATCGCGCCAACGATCACGCGCTGCCCGACGGCGTACTCCGCACCGAGCCCGTCGCCAAGCTCTTCGATCACGCCGACCGGCTCGTGGCCGAGGATCAAGCCTGGCCGCACCGGATACTCACCCTTCACGATGTGTACATCAGTCCCGCAAATCGTGGTGGCCGTGATCCGGATGACGGCCTCGCCCGGCTTGGGCCGAGGCTTCGGCACCTCCTCGACCCGAATGTCGTTGATGCCATGGAACACGACGGCCTTCATCGTACGCATGCGTCCTCGCTTTCAGCTCGTCCCCCTCTGACGGGGATCGGGAGCTGAGAACGCAGACCGCAATGGTGGTGCCAGAGGAGACAGGCGCCCGCGGCGCGGAGCCGGGTTCACCGAGGCGCGTGCATCGCGAACTATTTCGCAGCGCCGGTGCGTTATTCCACCTCACTCCGGGCGTCGGAGGCACGCGCCAAACTCGCACGACGGGCCTCTCAGCCAGATTCGATCGCTCTGACAGACGTGCCTCGTGGCGCGGCAGTTGCTGAGAGCCGATTCATAGGCCACACGTCCGGGGTCGGGCCACGTCGCGTCCAGCGTCGGGTGCGGGAGCCTTCAGCGTTCATCGCCGCCCGCGCTGACCTCACGCGATTGAGGAGGGACGTTCGTGTCCGCCGACATTCAGCCATCTGCCCCTTCCGACCCCGTTCCGCCGGTTCGCACGATGCGGCCCCTCTACGTGGACCGCCTGCCGCCGTGCAACCATGCGTGCCCTGCGGGCGAGAACGTCCAGGCGTGGCTTGGTGCGGCACAGGCGGGGCGCTATCGCGACGCCTGGGAGATCCTCGTCCGGGACAATCCGATGCCCGCAGTGCACGGACGTGTCTGCTATCACCCCTGTGAAGGCTGCTGCAACGCGCGGAGCTGGACGAGCCGGTCAGCATTCACGCGGTCGAACGCTTCCTCGGCGACATGGCGCTGGAGGAGGGGTGGGCACTCGGGCCGGACGCGCCGCCATCAGGCAAACGCGTGATGGTCGTCGGGGCGGGCCCGAGCGGCCTGTCCGCCGCATGGCACCTCGCCCGTCGCGGACACGCGGTCGTGATACACGAGGCAGGACCGCTCGCCGGCGGAATGATGCACTTTGGCATCCCCAAGTACCGGCTGCCGCGCGAAGTGCTCGATGGCGAGATTGCGCGCATCAAGGCGCTGGGCGTGCAGATCGTCCTTGATCACAAAGTCGAGGACCTCATGGCGGAGAAGGCCGCAGGCGGCTTCGATGCCGTGTTCCTCGCCGTCGGCGCTCACCTGAGCAAGCGGCAGGACATTCCGGCGCGGGACGCCGGCAGGATCTACGATGCGCTGCAGTTCCTCCAGGACGTCGAGGTCCGGCCGGACACACCGCACATCGGGCGGCGCGTCGCGGTGTACGGGGGCGGCAACACGGCGATGGACGCCGCCCGCACGGCGAAGCGGTTGGGGGCCGACGAGGCGCTCATCATCTACCGCCGCACCCGCGAACAGATGCCTGCACACGGGTTCGAAGCCGACGAGGCCGTCGAAGAGGGCATCACCATCCATTGGCTGCGCACCATCAAGCAGATCGATGGAACGACCGTGACCGTGGAGCGGATGACACTGGATGAGAACGGCTTCCCGCAGGGGACCGGTGAATTCGAGCGGCTCGAGGCCGACTCCCTGATTCTGGCGCTCGGCCAGGACACCGACACCGCGTTCATGAGGAACATCCCGGGCATCGACTTCAAGAAGGACGGGACCGTCGTGGTCGGGCCGGACATGCAGACCGGCTGCCCGGGCGTGTTCGCGGGCGGCGACATGGTGCCGTTCGGTCGGACGGTTACCACGGCCGTTGGTCACGGCAGGAAGGCCGCGCAATCGATCGATGCCTGGCTGCGATCGACTGGCGGCTTGCGGGACGGCCGACACGAGATCGCCAGCTTCGAGATGCTGCGTATCTGGTACCACGCGGAAGCGAAGAAGCGCGGCCAGAGCACGATCGACATCGAGCGCCGGCGGCACACATTCGAGGAGGTGGTCACTGGACTTTCGCCGGCGGCTGCCCGCTACGAGGCGCAGCGCTGCCTGTCGTGCGGCAACTGCTTCGAGTGCGACGGCTGCTTCTCTGCGTGCCCCGAGAAGGCCGTCATCAAGCTCGGGCCCGGCAGGCGCTACGAGTACGACTTCACCAGGTGCACCGGCTGTGCGATCTGCTACGACCAGTGCCCGTGCGGCGCCATCACGATGATCCCGGAGCCGCCCACCTCCGATGTAGCGCCGGGAAATCGGGTGTGGAGTCCGGGAACCCCGGGGGCAGGGAAATCGCGCGTGGAGCCGGGACTTCAGTCCCGGCGGACAGGTGATCGCTGAGCGCCGAACTGAGAGGACCGCTGGACGATGGCTCGCAAGGTCAAGACGCTCGACGGGAACGAGGCCGCAGCCTCGATCGCATTCCGGGTCAACGAGATCTGCGCGATCTACCCGATCACGCCCTCGTCGACAATGGGCGAGCTGGCGGATCAGTGGGCATCCGAGGGCCGGACGAACATCTGGGGCACCGTGCCGCACGTGATCGAGATGCAGAGCGAGGGCGGCGCCGCGGGCGCCGTGCACGGGGCCCTGCAGACGGGCGCACTCACGACGACCTTCACCGCGTCGCAGGGTCTGCTACTGATGATTCCCAACATGTTCAAGATCGCCGGCGAGCTCACGCCCACGGTCTTCCACGTGGCCGCGCGGGCCCTCGCCGCGCAGGCGCTGTCGATTTTCGGCGATCACTCCGACGTCATGGCCGCGCGCATGACCGGCTGGGCGCATGCTCTGCGCGAGTTCCGTCCAGGAAGCGCACGATCTGGCGCTCATCGCGCAGAACGCCGCGCTCGCCTCCCGCATCCCGTTCATCCACTTCTTCGATGGATTCCGAACGTCCCACGAGGTCGCCAGGATAGAGGTGCTCGACGATGCGGACGTGCGCGCGATGATCGACGACACGCTCGTGTTCGAGCACCGGCGCCGCGCGTTGAACCCGGAGCGGCCCTTCATCCGCGGGGTGGCGCAGAACGCGGACGTGTACTTCCAGGGACGGGAGACCGTAAACCCCTACTATGGCGCCGTTCCCGGTGCCGTCCAGACGTCGATGGACCGGTTCGCGAATCTGACCGGCCGGCAATACAAGCTGTTCGAATACTTCGGCGTCGCGGACGCCGATCGCGTGATTGTCCTCATGGGCTCGGGAGCGGACAGCGCGCACGAGACGATCGATTACATGAACGCCCGCGGCGCCCGGCTCGGCCTGGTGCAGGTCCACCTCTATCGACCGTTCTCCGTCACCGATCTGCTCGATGCCGTGCCCCTCACCGTGCAGTCGATTGCGGTGCTGGATCGCTGCAAGGAGCCCGGAAGCGCAGGCGAACCGTTGTACCAGGATGTCGTCACCGCGTTCGCCGAAGGTGTGGCCAGCAATCGCCGGCCATCGATGCCGCGCATTCTGGGCGGACGATACGGCCTGTCATCGAAGGAATTCACGCCGGCGATGGTGAAGGCGGTGTTCGACAACCTGGCCTCGCTCACGCCGAAGCCCCATTTCACGGTGGGCATCACCGACGACGTGTCGCACACCAGCCTGACGGTGGATCCGAAATTCATCACCGAGGACCCGGACGTCGTCGGCTGCATCTTCTACGGGCTCGGAGCCGACGGCACGGTCGGAGCCAACAAGAACTCGATCAAGATCATCGGCGAGGAGACCGCCGGCTACGCCCAGGGGTTCTTCGTCTACGATTCCAAGAAATCGGGATCGCGGACGACCTCGCACCTGCGGTTCGGGCCTCGCCCGATCCGATCCAGCTACCTCCTCCAGCGTGCGCGCTTCGTCGCGTGCCACCAGTTTTCGTTCGTGGACCGCGTCACGATGCTCCGTGAGGCCGTCGATGGCGCGGTGTTCCTGCTCAACAGCCCATTCGGCCCCGAGGACGTCTGGGACGAACTCCCGCGCACGCTCCAGGCAGAGATCATCCGCAAGCGCATCCGCTTCTACGTGATCGATGCCGACACCGTCGCCACGGCTGCGGGGATGGCCGGTCGCATCAACACCATCATGCAGACGTGCTTCTTCGCAATCTCGGGCGTGCTGCCGCGCGACGAAGCAATCCGCAAGATCAAGGGCGCGATCGAAGCCACCTACGGCAGGAAGGGTCGTGAGCTGGTCGAGAAGAACTTCGAGGCGGTGGACCGGACGCTCGAGCACCTGTACGAGGTACAGGTGCCCGCCGAGGCGACGAGCACCCGCGCGCCGCGCCCGACCGTGCCGCTCGCGGCGCCGCCGTTCGTGCAGAACGTGACGGCGATGATGATGGCGGGCCGCGGCGACGAGCTGCCGGTGAGCGCGATCCCCGCTGACGGAACCTATCCCTCGGGCACGGCGCAATGGGAGAAGCGCAATATCTCCGATGCCGTGCCGGCGTGGCAGCCGGACATCTGCATCCAGTGCGGCAACTGCGCGATGGTGTGCCCCCACGCCGTAATCCGGGCGCGCTACTACGACGAGTCGGCGCTCGCCGCGGCTCCCGAGGGGTTTGCGCATGCGCCACTCGCCGGGCGCGGCTTTCCCAACCTGCGGTTCACGCTGCAGGTGTCCGTCGAAGACTGCACTGGCTGCGAGCTCTGCGTCGAGGCGTGCCCCGCCCGCAGCCTCGAATCGGCCGGCGTGCGCGCCATCAACATGGAAGCGAAGGCGCCGCGGCTCGAACGTGAGCGGCGGAACCTGGAGTTCTTCAACGCGCTGCCCGACAACACGCCGGCGGGCCTGGACGCGACGCTCGTGCGCGGCATGCAGTACCTGACGCCGCTCTTCGAGTTCTCGGGCGCGTGCGGCGGCTGCGGTGAGACGCCGTATCTGCGGCTGCTCACCCAGCTGTTCGGCGATCGCCTGCTCGTCGCGAACGCGACTGGATGCTCGTCCATCTACGGCGGCAACCTCCCGACGACCCCGTGGGCCAGAAACAAGGAGGGCCGCGGCCCCGCGTGGGCGAACTCACTGTTCGAGGACAACGCCGAATTCGGCCTCGGATACCGTCTGACCCTCGACAAGCACCACGAGCACGCGACCGAGCTGCTGAAGGCGCTGGAGCCACAACTTGGCACCGCTCGCGTGACCGAGATCCTCGAGGCCGTCCAGGTCACGCAGGACGAGGTCGAGGTGCAGCGCCGCCGGGTGGCGGCGCTGCATGCCGCCCTGGAGTCGCTGGACGATCCCCGGGCCCGCCATCTGCAGACGTTGTGCGGTGACCTCGTGCGCAAAAGTGTGTGGATCGTGGGGGGCGACGGGTGGGCCTATGACATCGGCTATGGCGGCCTCGATCACGTCCTCGCGTCCGGGCGCAAGGTGCGCGTCCTGGTGCTCGACACCGAGGTCTACTCGAACACCGGCGGTCAGGCCTCGAAGTCCACGCCGCGAGGTGCCGTCGCTAAGTTCGCGGCAGGCGGCAAGCGAGGCCGGAAGAAGGACCTCGGGCTGATGGCCATCGCCTACGGCAACGTGTACGTCGCGCAGATCGCCATGGGCGCGTCCCCGCAGCAAACGGTGGACGCATTCCTCGAAGCCGAAGCACACGACGGTCCCGCGCTCATCATCGCCTACAGCCACTGCATCGCCCACGGGATCAACATGCGATACGGCATGCGACAGCAGAAGCTCGCGACCGAATGCGGCCATTGGCCGCTGTACCGCTACCGGCCGGCCGCCGGTGGCCAGAGTGCGCCAGGAGTTCGTGCTCGATTCCCAGGCCCCATCCATCCCGGTGAAGACCTACGCGTATAACGAGATTCGCTACAAGATGCTGTCGTATACGAAGCCGGAGGATGCCAGGACGCTCCTCAGGCTGGCGCAGGAGGATATCGACCAGCGCTGGCGTGTCTACAAGAGCATGTCGGAACGGTGGCCCGCAGCCGTGACCCGCGGCCAGGGCGAGGCGGGTAGCCACGTCGGAGGCCCCTCGGTTGAGGCGGTCATGGCCTCGCCGCGCGGGTGATACGCGTTCCGTGTCAGTGCAAGTTTTCCCGGGGCCGATTTTCGCGCCTTTGCCGTTTTGGGTGCCTGAATGGATCTCACCACCTCGTACATGGGCCTCCCGTTGAAGAACCCGTTCGTCGCCTCTGCGTCGCCGCTCTCCGAGAGCGTCGACACGATCAGGCGTCTGGAGGATCACGGCGCGAGTGCGGTCGTGATGTTCTCGCTGTTCGAGGAACAGATCCGTCACGACCGGGACGCAATGGAGTACTTCCTGGGGCTCGGTACTGAAAGCGTCGGCGAGGCGCTCTCATACTTTCCCGAGTTCGCGGCGTACGACGTCGGGCCGGCGCAATACCTCGAGCTGATCCGCAAGGCCAGCGCCGCTGTGGATGTCCCGATCATTGCCAGCCTGAACGGCATGACGCAACGGGGCTGGACAGGCTTCGCGAAGGAGATGCAGGAAGCCGGCGCCAAGGGCATCGAGCTGAACGTCTACTACATCCCGACCGAGATGTATCGCACCGGCGTGCAGGTCGAGGA
Organism: Vicinamibacteria bacterium; assembly: GCA_963739995.1. Lineage (GTDB taxonomy): Bacteria > Acidobacteriota > Vicinamibacteria > Vicinamibacterales > JAENWD01 > CAVUCH01. Next base: position 145,497 of record CAVUCH010000017.1, read on the forward strand.
GCAGTATCTGGACGTGCTCCGCGCCGTGAAGACGGCCGTGACGATACCGGTTGCGGTGAAGGTCGGGCCTGTACTTCAGCTCGTTCGCGCACATGGCCGGACAGCTGGACGCCGCCGGCGCCGATGCGCTCGTCCTGTTCAATCGCTTCTACCAGCCGGACTTCGACATCGAGACACGCACGGTCGTGCCATCGCTCGCCCTGAGCAGGCCCGACGAGATCCGCCTGCCGCTGCTGTGGCTGGCGCTGCTCCACGGGCGCGTCAACGCCTCGCTCGCGGCAACCACCGGAGTGCACGGGGCCGTTGAAGCCATCAAGTACCTGCTGGCCGGGGCCGATGTCGTGATGACCACCTCCGCCCTCCTGCATCAAGGCCCGCCCTTCCTCTCTCGGCTCGTCGGGGGCGTGTCCGGCTGGATGGAGACGAAGGGCTACGCGTCCGTCGCTCAGATGCGCGGTTCGCGGAGCCAGCAGTCAATCGCCGACTCGACGGCGTTCGTGCGGCGGAACTACATCCGGGTGCTGGAGAGCTACAAGGCTGTGTAGCGCTGGATGCGACACTCGGCTGCAGACTGCAGTCGAATGTCTACGTCTTGAGACCGAATTTCTCGATGCGGTAGCGGATCTGGTCGCGATTGAGGCCGAGCAGGCCGGCTGCTCGCGTCTGATTGCCGGCCGTGCGCGCCAGCGCCTGCACGACCAGGTCGCGTTCGAGCTGTTCGAGATCGATGCCGCCGGCTGGCAGTTCCACCCCCTGTGTGGCCTGGGCCCGCGGCGTCAGGACCGGAAAGTGGTCGGGCAGCAGCGTGTCGCTCTCGGTCAACAGCATCGCGCGCTCCACGGCATTGCGCAGCTCGCGAATGTTCCCCGGCCACGGGTATGCCTCGAGGCCCTTCATGGCTTCGGGAGACACGCCGGTCACGCTCTTGCGGAACTCACGGTTGAACCCATCCACGTAATGACGCACGAGCGCGGGAACGTCGGAGGCGTGTCCGCGCAGCGGCGGCAGGACGAGCGGCAGCACGTTGAGCCGGTAGTACAGGTCTTCGCGAAACGTGCCCTGCCGCACCTTATCTTCCAGGTTGCGATTCGTGGCCGCAATCACGCGCACGTCCACGCGGATGTCCTGCGCGCCGCCCACCCGCTTGAACGCCTTCTCTTCGAGAAACCGCAGCAGCTTGGCCTGCAGCGCCGGTACCATCTCACCGATCTCGTCGAGGAACACGGTGCCGCCATCGGCCGATTCGAGCAACCCGCGCTTCAGCGCGCGCGCGTCCGTAAAGGCGCCGCGCTCGTGGCCGAACAGTTCGCTTTCGAGCAGGGTCTCGGGGAGCGCCGAGCAGGTGATGTTCACGAACGGGCGCGGGGCCCGCTCGCTCGTATAGTGAATCACCTTCGCGGCAAGATCCTTCCCCGTGCCGCTCTCGCCCGTCAGCAGCACCGTGGACGCCGGGCTCGTCGCCACCTTCTGCAGCAGCACCTTGACCGCTTTCATGGTCGGCGAGTCGCCCACGATCCGGTCGATGCCCCATTCCTGCGCCTGGCTCGACCTCAGCGCCCGGACCTCGCGGCGCAGCCGCGTGGTCTCGAGCGCCTTCTGAACGAGCAGGATCATCTGATCGAGATCGAAGGGTTTGTTCGCGTAGTGGTAGGCCCCCTGCTTCATGACCTCGACGGCCGTGTCGACGCTTGCGTAGGCGGTCAGCAGGATGACGAGCGTGTCGGGATCGTGGGCCTTGATCTGCTTGAGCAGCGTGAGACCGTCGGTATCGGGCAGTCTGTAGTCGAGCAGCACGAGGTCGATCGGATCCCGGAGTCGCTCGAGGGCCTCGCGACCGTTTGCCGCTTCGACCACCCGATAGCCCTCCTGGGTGAGCCGTTCGGCGAGAGACCATCGGATCAGGGGTTCGTCGTCGACGACCAGAATGCACGGAGTCAGCATGCCGTGCCGATAGTATAGGCCCGAATCTGCGCGAGCATCGTGCAGGGCCCCTCCGTCCATCGGACGTCTCAGTGTGCCGCCGCCGGGCAGACCTGCCGGACCAGACGCAGCAGGTCATCCAGATCGAAGGGCTTCACGATTACGTGGTCTGCGCCGGCACTCAGGGCGGCGTCGAGGGTATCCGCGGATCCATAGGCGGTCATGACGAGGACCGGGCACGTGAGGCAGCGGCGGCGAGCTTCCCGCACCAACAGCAGGCCCTCGGCGCCGGGCAGCGTCACGTCGACCAGCATCACGTCGATGGGGTGATCCTCGTCGGCCATCGCCGCATGCGCCTCGCCTCGGTTCTGCGCGCCGACCACCTGGTAGCCCGCCGCGGTGAGCATCTCGCAGAGCGACCACCGCACGAGGTGCTCCTCATCGACGACGAGTACGCGCGGGAGAAATTTCGCCGACTTCGGGGGAAAAATCTGTCCGGCGGCATCCGGATCACCCGCGCATTCGGCAAAATCGGGCTCAAAGAGCGCGTTAATATGGATCGTTTCCGTCAGGGTGCCTGCCATTGGAGTACCTGTCGGAGGCTCCACTTCAATTCCTGCGCCACATGACCCACCACCCGACTCGCGAAGGCCCGTCGCTCCGCACGTGGATGGTGCTGTCGACCTGCGCCGCGTTCACGGTATTCGCCGTCGACTTTCTGGCGGCTCCGACCGTGTTCGTGTCGATCCTCTATGCCGTGCTCGTGCTCCTGAACCTCCGCGCGCCCGATCCCCGCGCCGCGCTCGCGATTGCGATCCTCTGTTCGATCCTGGCGTGGACCGATGCCATCCTGACGCATCGCGGGTCTGAGGACACGGCATGGCTGGGAAACACCGCGCTGGTCGTCGCCGTGATCTGGGTGGCCGCATTCCTCGTGCACCGGTACATGGTCGTGGCCCGTTCCTGGATCGAGCGCTCGGTCAAGGAGCTCGAGGACACGAAATACGCGCTCGACCAGTCGGCGATCGTCGCGAGAACGGATACGCGCGGGATCATCCGTTACGCGAACGACAAGTTCTGCGAGATCTCGAAGTACTCTCGGGAGGAGCTGATCGGCCGGGACCACCGCATCATCAACTCCGGGTATCACCCGAAAGCGTTCATGCGCGATCTGTGGGAGACGATCTCGAGCGGCCGCATCTGGACGGGCGAGCTGCGCAACCGGGCCAAGGACGGCACGATCTATTGGGTCGACACGACGATCGTGCCATTCCTGGACGACCAGGGCCGCCCGTACCAGTACGTGGCCATTCGCTACGACATCACGAAGCGCAAGCGGTCCGAGGACCTGCTGCGTGAGCAGGCCGCGCTCGCGCGGCTCGGCGAAATGGCCGCGGTCGTGGCCCACGAGGTGAAGAACCCGCTCGCCGGCATCCGCGGGGCGCTGCAGGTGATCGGCGCACGCATGCCCGCCGAGAGCCGCGACCGCGCCGTGATCGGCGACATCTTCGCCCGCCTGGATTCGCTGAACGAGATGATGCAGGACCTGCTGCTGTTCGCCCGCCCGCGCGCGCCGCGCATGGCGCACGTGCCGATCGGCGCCGTCGTCGAAGCCACGGCGGTGCTGCTCAAGAAGGACCCGCACCTGGCGCAGGTGGACGTCATCGTCCGCGGGGGCCAGGAGACGGTCGAAGCGGATCCCGAGCTGCTGCAGATCGTGTTCTCGAACCTCCTGCTGAACGCGGCGCAGGCGATGAACGGCCACGGGACCGTGACGGTGTCGGTGGAACGCCACGACGGCCGCTGCGATCTGACGATCCAGGACACCGGCCCGGGGATGCCACCGGAGGTCCGCGACCGCATGTTCGAACCGTTCTTCACGACGAAGCACCGCGGCACCGGGCTGGGTCTCTCCACGGCCAAGCGGCTCATCGAACAGCACCGCGGCGAGATGCGCGCCGACTGCCCACCCGGCGGCGGCACGATCGTGACGGTGTCGCTGCCCGCCGGGCGGACGCCCGACCTGCGGCGTCAGGAGACGGCCGACCCTCCCCACACGTCGATGCCGGCTGCGACCCGCCCTTCGTAGATGACACGGGCCCGGTCGAGCGCGTCCTGGACGTTCGCGCACACGTTCGCGTCGCCAACGTGCAGGTGAAACTCGGCGCGAGCCATCAGCGTGCGCGGCTGCTCGCGGGCGCCGCAGAGGAGCAGATCGCGGCCCGACGCGTGCAGCGCGTCCGCGAGCTGCTCGAGCGCCGCGAGGCCAGTGCCGTCGATCGCGGTCATGTTGCGCAGCCGCAGTACGACGATCGGCGGCAGCGACGGAATGCGTTCGGCGATCACATCGAGCTTGTCGGTCGCCCCGAAGAGGAACGGGCCGTGGATCCGGAAAATCGATACGTAGTCCGGGATCTGCTTGTCCTGGAGGACGTGAGCTCGCCCGTCCTGTACGTCTTCATTGGTCACTTCGGTGATCGTGGTCGTCCGGACCACTTTGCGGATGAACAGGAGCGACGCGAGAATCATTCCGACCTCCACCGCCACCGTGAGATCGGCAAGGACGGTCAGCGCGAACGTAACGAGCCAGACGGCGATGTCGGCGCGACTCAGCTTGAGCAGGTCGGGAATTTCCCGCCACTCGCCCATGTTCCAGGCGACCAGCATCAGGATCGCCGCGAGCACCGGCATCGGAATGTAGCTGGCGAGGGGCGCGCCCATGAGCAGTACGGCGGCGAGCGTGCAGGCGTGCACCATGCCCGCGACCGGGGTCTGCGCTCCCGACCGGATGCTCGTCGCGGTCCGCGCGATGGCGCCGGTCGCCGGGAGCCCGCCGAACAGCGGCGAGGCGATGTTGGCCACGCCCTGCGCGATCAGCTCGACGTTCGGGTTGTGCCGATCCCCGGTCATGCGGTCGGCCACGACCGCGGACATGAGCGACTCGATGGCCCCCAGCATCGCCACCGTGAGGGCCGGCGAGATGAGTTGCAGGATCAGGTCGGGCCGGAATGCCGGCAGGTGCACGCTGGGCAGCCCGCCCGGGATCCCGCCGAACCGGCTCCCGATTGTGTCGACCGGGAGGCTCGCCAGGGTGGCGACGATCGTTCCGCCGAGCAGCGCGATCAGCGTCGGCGGCACGCGCGGGGCGAACCGGACGACGGCGATCATGGTCAGCAGCGATACCGACGCGAGCGCCGTCGCTGCAGGGGAGAAGGATCCCGCCTCCGCTGCCAGGACGTGGACACGGCCGAGAAAGTCGCCCGGAACGTGCTGCACGGCGATGCCGAAGAAGTCCTTGACTTGGGTGCTGGCGATGAGGAGCGCGATGCCGTTCGTGAAACCGATGACCACCGGCCGCGGGATGAACCGCACCGCGGTACCAAGCCCGGTCGCTCCCGCCACGACCAGCAGCACCCCCGCCATCATCGTGCACATGAAGAGGCCCGAGACGCCGTGCTCGGCCACGATGGCGCTTACGACCACCACGAACGCGCCGGTCGGGCCTCCAATCTGGTACCGGGAGCCGCCGAGTGCCGATATCAGGAAGCCGGTAACGATCGCGCAGTAAATGCCTGCCTGCGGCTGCAGCCCGGAAGAAATCGCGAAAGCCATGGCCAGCGGGAGCGCGACCAGCCCGACGGTGACGCCGGCCACCAGGTCCATGGCAAACACCCGGCGGGAGTAGCCGCGCAGGTGGAGGAGAAGTTTCGGAGCCCTGTGGTTCATGCGGGGTTCGGTTGATATTGGACGGCTACTGCCGTCCGGCAGGAAATCAGTGTATTCTCTCTCTCAGACGGAGAAAGCTCTAGATGCCAGTGCGACTGTTTGTCGGGAACCTGTCCTACGAAGCCACAGAAGCTGAACTGCGACAGCACTTCAGCACCATCGGTCCGGTGTCCTACTGCTACCTGCCCACGGATCGCGAGACCGGGCGACCGCGCGGGTTCGCATTCGTCGAGTACACCGACGACTCTCTCGCGAACCAGGCCATCGATCGGTTGAACAACCAGCCGTTCCGCGGCCGCCCGCTCGCGGTCAAGGAGGCCCAGCCCCGAGAGGCGCGCCCGCCGGGCGGAGCGCCGATGGGCACGCGACCAGCGTTCGGCCCGGGACCGCGTCCGCCGCGGACGATGGGCTCTGGTGGTGCCCCTTCATTCGACGCGCCCGTGCGCCGCGCGCCGGGGAGCAACTTCGGGCCCGACGCCCCCCCGAAGGGAAAGAAAAGCAAGTTCAATCGGCCGGAGCCCCGAGGGCCGAAGGGGCCCATTCGCGTCAAGCCGAACGGCCGCATCTACAGCACCGACGAATACGGCGAGGAGGCGAATGAAGCCATCGTCGAAGACGATTTCGCCACCAGCATCGAGCCGGGCGACGACTCCGAGGAGCAGTGATCCGCTCCCGCCCCAGGCCCTGAGACGTTTTCCACGGCACATCAAATCGCGGCGCCCCTCGTGCGAGGCGGCGCCGCATTGACAGGTTGAGGTCAAGGGTGAAGCAGCAGTACGTGTGTCTCGCGATGCTCCTGGCGGCAGGCGTTGCCTGCCAGAAGCCCGCCGCCTCGCAATCGTCTCAGGCGCCGGCCGCGAAGGCGGGCGCCACGGCGCCCGCCCCCGGTGCCGCAGCAAGCACGTCCGCCGCCCCGATGCCGAGCGCGCCGGCGACGCCGCCAGCGCCGAAGCCGGTGCCCGCCGATTTGCCGTCGGTCATCGCAAAAGTGAATGGCGACGACATTCAGCGTGTCGAGTTCGAGACCACGATCAAGAACGTGGAGAGCCGCGCGGGCCGGCCCGTCCCCCCCGAGCAGCGCGACCAGGTGTACCGCGGCGTGCTGGAGGATCTGATCGCGCTGCGGCTGCTGAAGCAGGAGGTCGCACGCCGCCAGCTGACGGCGTCCGACGCCGAACTCGCCGAGGCGATGAAGGGGATGCGCCAGCAGTTTCCAACCGAGGCCGCGTTCAAGCAGGCGCTCACGGCGCAGAAGATGACCCTCGAGCAGCTCCGCGAGGAAACGCGGACGCAGGTGCTCGTCTCGAAGATGCTCCAGCAGGAAGTGGGTTCGCAAGTCGCGGTGAAGCCGACTGAGATCAGCGGCTTCTATGAGAAGAACCCCGATAAATTTCAGCAGCCCGAGGCGGTACGCGCGAGCCACGTGCTCATCACGGTTCCCGAGGGCGCTGCCCCGGCGGCCAGGGCTGCCGCACGTGCCAAGGCCGAGGACGTGCTGAAGCAGGCGCGTGCCGGCGTGGACTTCGCCAAGCTGGCCCGGACGTTCTCAGACGATGCGAGCAAGGGACGCGGCGGGGACCTCGGGTTCTTCCCGAAGGGACAGATGGTGCCCGCGTTCGAGGCCGCGGCCTTCGCGCTCGCGCCCAACCAGGTCAGCGACATCGTCGAGAGCCCGTTCGGGTTCCATGTGATCAAGGTGATCGAGAAGCGGCCTGCCCAGAGCGTGCCGTTCTCGGAGGCCGCGCCGCGCATCGAGCAGTACCTGCGGCAGGAACAGCAGCAGGCGAAGACGAAGGCGTTCGTCGATCAGCTGCGCGCGAAGGGGAACGTCCAGGTACTCATCTAGACGAGGACAGTGGCCGACCACCAGCCCGACGGCGTACGGCTGGATGTCTGGCTCGACGTCGCCTGCCTGTTCCGCACGCGCTCCGAAGCCAAGCGAGCCTGTGAAGGGGGCAAGGTCGATGTGAACGGCCAGACGGGCAAACCCCACCGTCTCCTGCGTCCGGGCGACGAGATTGTCATCTCGCGTCCACTCGGCCGCCAGCAGACCGTCGTGGTAACGGGTCTCGCCGAGCGATCGATCCCGAAGGCGGAGGCACGGCGGCTCTACGAAGATCGCACCCCGCCGCCCTCACCCGACGAGGTCGAAGCCCGCCGGCTCGAACGCATCTTCCGTGCGATGAATCCCGCGCCGCGGACCCCCACCAAGCGCGATCGGCGCGCGATCAGGAAGATGAAAGGCAGGGAGGACGGGGATTAAATGCACAATGCACAATGCACAATGCACGATGATGCACGATGAATGCGCGATGCACGATGCAGCAATGCACGAATGCGACAATGCAGAATGCGCATGCACAGCTGCTTCATGCCTGGAAGGCAGAACGAGCGGAAATCGGTGCCTGGCTCTGGTTACCAGTCAGTTGGCAGCGCGGGTGTCTTGAAGGTTGTGCATTCCTGTTTTGTGAATTCTACTTTGTGCGTTCTGCATTGCGCATCGTGCATTACTTCTCGTCGTCCCCGTCTCCTGTCCTGCCGAAGCGCAACATGTCTTCGATTTCGAGTTCGTCCGGGTCCACCGGTTCGTCATCGTCAGGAATGTGAAACCCGCCCTCGGCGAGCTTCAGTCCGACGGCCATCCCGAGGTGAAAGGCCCCTTCCTGCTGCAGCCAGACCTGCGCGGCCTGGTTGTCCACGAGATCCTCGAGCAGGACGTGCCGAATCTCGGGTAGCGCGGCGCGAATGGCTTCGACGAGCTGCTCCTGCACCGCGAGGTCGGCGGACTGGTAGACCTCGTCGTCGTGCAGGACGCCCAGCAACTCTTCGTATTCTTCTTCGCACTGCTCTTCGACCTCCGAAAAGCTCGGAAACTGCCGCGACTTCCGGGGCGGTGTGATCCGGCTGGCGCAGGCGCGCGCGAGGCGCATCAGTTCGTCTGACGTCGGCATGCCTTTCTCCTCTCCCTATCTATTCTCGATGCGTCGCGGAGTCGACATCGGTTCCGAACGACCACCGCCGGAACTGAAGTTCCGGCGCGACATGCCGGGTGACGTGGGGCCGGGACGCCGGAGGTCCGAAACATCGGTGTGGAGGCCCGAACGTCAGTCCCGGCGGATCGCCATCAATCGCCGCCGTGTCTCACCGATGTGGAGCCGGGACTTCAGTCCCGGCCGGCCAGCATCAGTCGCGTCCTGTGTTGCCGATCGCAGTTGCGATGAAGGCGGCAACATCGCGCCTCAGCGCCGTCAACTCCTTCACGTCGATGTACATCATGTGGCCCGCCCTGTAATAGTGGCGTGTCACGCGCTTCTGGAGCCCTGCATCGAGGCCCAGATGATCGAGCGTGTATTCGGTGGCGAAGTACGGGGTGGCGAGATCGAAGTATCCGGAACCCACGAACAGCCGCATGTGCGGGTTCTGCGTCAACGCGCCGCCGAGCGCATCGCTCGTATCGGCGAAACGATTCTCGGCGTTCCACTCCCACGACCCGATGCCGCCGCCGAGGATGTAGTACGGCAGGTCGGACTTGAACCCGAGGTCCCGCCGGACGTAGTCGTTGAACATGGCCGTGTACGGGGGGCGGATGGCGGCCAGGCTCGGGTCGAACGCGGGCCGCTCGGCCGCGGTGTTCCGCTCGATGCCGATGAAGCGGCTATCGAGGCGTCCGACAGTCTGGCCGCGGTCACGCAGCAGGTCCTTGCAGAAGCGCCCTATCTCGATCCGAAGATCGTTCTGTTCCACCACCCGCCGATCGAGACCGGTGTAGCGGGCGAGCCGTTCCGCCACCGCGCTGCGCTCGTCCGGCGGCAGCGCCGCGCCCTTCGCAAGGGCGATGGTGTACGCTCCTCCGGCCCAGGCCTCCACCTCCCGGAGCGTGGCGGAGAGATCCCGTTGCAGGTCGGGCACGAGGCGCTTGTGGTACCACGCCGTCGCCGCGTAGCTCGGCAGGTACAGCACATACGGCAGGTCATTGCCTGTCGTGAACCGCGCCGTCTGGAAGTTGAGGATCGAGGAGACGAGCAGCACCCCGTTGAAGGCGATGCCCCGGTCGAGCAGATGCTGGGCGAGCCCGGCGGCGCGCGTCGTGCCATAGCTCTCCCCGACCATGAACAGCGGCGAGCCCCAGCGCCCATAGCGGGTGAGATACAGACGGATGAACTCGCCTACGGACTCGATGTCTCCGTCTACTCCCCAGAACCTCTGTCCCAGTTCCGGCTTTGCCGCACGACTGTAGCCCGTGCCGACGGGGTCGACGAACACGAGATCCGACTGGTCCAGCCAGGTAGCCTCGTTGTCGACGAGCGCATACGGTGCCGCGGGCATCGTGCCGTCATCGTTCATGTGCACGCGCTTCGGCCCGAGCGCACCGAGGTGAAGCCATACCGAGGAGGAGCCGGGGCCGCCGTTGAACGAGATCATCAGTGGGCGCTTCGCGGGATCTGCCCGCCCCTCGAGCGTGTACGCGATGAAGAACACCCGCGCCTCGAGATCGCCACTCGTGGGGTTCCGGACGGGGAGAAACCCTGTCGTCGCGGTGTACTCGAGCGTGCGCCCGCCGGCGCGCGCCTCGTGATGCGTGACGACCGGCGCCTCCTCGGCGGGTGCGGCGCGTGCAGCATCGGGCTTCGAGTCACCCGCCGGTGCCGGGGCCTGCGGCGCGGGAGCCTGGGGATTCGCGCCGGCTGGCGGCTGCGGTGGCGCCTGGCCCAGCGCGAGAAGGAAGAACAGACACCAGGACATCACGCCGCCCACCTCCTTGTATGTGGTGGCGGCATTGTATGCGTCAGCTCGTCTTCAACCAACATCGCAGCACTTCGGCCACGCTCCATGCCTGCGCCACGCATCCGCGGGGCGTGTACGGATCCTCGGCATCGAAGACTTCGCTGACCGATCCGATGCACGCTTCGCCGAGGTGCGCGGTGAACCCCGCGATCAAAGCGCGTGCGGCCGCCCGATCGTCCGGGTACACCCGCAGCCAGGCGTCGACCATGGGGCCGATCAACCAGCCCCACACGGTGCCCTGGTGGTACGCCGCGTCCCTCGCCCGCAAGTCGCCGTGATACGTGGGCTTGTAATCCGGATGCCCTGGCGCCAGCGAGCGCAGGCCGACAGGTGTCAGCAGCCGATCACGGACGATCTCGACGACCGGGGCCCAGCGGGCCTCCTCGAGCACCGGATGCTCGAGCGATATCGCCAGCAACTGATTGGGCCGGCAGGCAGTGTCGTCGCCCGCCTCGCCGTCCACGACGTCGTACAGGTAGCCGCCGGCCTCGTACCAGAAGCGGCGGTTGAACGAGTCGCGGCTGCGATCGGCCAGCGTCGCGATCGGCCGGGCGGCCTTATCACCGTCCTCGTCTCGCAGCCACTTCTCCAGCAGCCGGAGCGCGTTGTACCAAAGGGCGTTGATTTCGACCGCCTTGCCTCGGCGTGGTGTCACCACCCAGCCGTCGACCTTCGCATCCATCCACGTGAGCTGGAAGCCCTCGGCGCCCTGTCGCAGCAGGCCGTCGTCCGGATCCACGTCGATGCCGAACCGCGTGCCGCGCACATGGTGGTCCACGATGTCGCGGAAGACGGGGAGGAGCGCGCGCAGGGTTGCGCGGTCCCCGGTGGCCGCAACGTAGCGGTCCATCGCCTGGAAGTACCACAACGTCGCGTCAGCCGTGTGGTAGAGGCCCTGGTTCTGGCCGTCGGGAAACATGTTCGGAATGAGGCCGTCGCGCACGTAGTGAGCAAACGTGCGAAGGATGTACCCGGCCTCCACATGCCGGCCCGTCGCCAGCGTGAGCCCCTCGAGGCTGATCATCGTGTCGCGGCCCCAGTCGGTGAACCAGTGGTAGCCCGCAATAACAGTCCGCACCTCGTCGCCCGCGGCGTGCGCCCGGGCGGCGTCTTCGAGGCGTCCGGCCGGCTTGATGATGAACTGGTCGGCCGCGAGCACGAGTTCCGCAGCCGTGCCGTCGCGAGCGTCGCCCGGCGCCATCTCGAGCAGCCGCTCGCGCCGGCGCCGTTCCGCCGCCAATGCCGTGTTCGGCGTGAGCGCCCGAATGGCTTCCCATGACTCGGTGGACGCGACGAGCGTCGCGTCGGCGTCCAGGCCGAGCCACACGCGGAAATGACCGGGGCTCCACCACTCGCCCGCCGACTCGTAGCCCCGCGACTCTTCCATACGGTAGAGCACCTGGCGTACGCGGTGTGGCTGGACCGTAAGCGAGCCCCCATGGCCACACACACGCAGCCGCAGCGGCGGAACGCCGGCGCCGGCGATTTCGTACTGGTCATCGACAATCGTGACGGCATACGGCTTGTCGAGCGGGAGGCTGACCGCTGCTTCGTGATGCCGGAAGTGCAGCGAGGGACGGAGATCCAGGCGCACCGGTCCTTCGCCCGAGAGCAGGACGTAGGTGATGTGCACGGTGTTCTGCTGATGCGGCAGGAGCAGGCGTTTCTCGATCGTCCATCCGCCAAGGTCGAATTGCCAGACCGGCAGGCCGGCTTCGAGCCTGAACTCGGACAGATACTGCGCACCGTGGAGCTCGGGGCTCGATCCGACCCGCTCCTCCCCGCCGAGCGCGATTCTCCGGCCGTCCGGCAGCCGGAGGTGCTCCGCGATGTGGTTCAGCATCACTACTCGACCCAACGGCGCCGGCAGTGCGGCTACGAGCAGCCCGTGGTATTTGCGCGTCATGACGCCCGACACGGTGCCCGAGGCGTAGCCGCCGAGACCATTGGCCACCAGCCACTCGCGCGTCAGCAGACGGTCCTGCTCGGCAGCCGCCGCAGCGCCCGGCCATGGCATGCGGCGGAGCAGGGAAACGCCTTCGGTGCGTGCGGGCGCAGTCGTGCAGGACAGTGAATCGGTCATCGTCTTGTTGTTCCAGCGGCTGTCAGGGCGTGGGCGTTTGCTGCTCGCACGGCGCCGGCACCGGCCGCAGCACGACAGCGGCATGGCCCGGCAGATGCCATCCGCGTGTCTCGTCTTCGACGGGCGGCGTACCAGGTACCGTCGTAGTCGCGTGCTTCGCTGGACCACTCCAACGTCCAGTGGCATCCGCCGGGTGGCGCCAGCAGCGGTTCGGGCGCGGCATCCAGATCGAGATCGCATCCGAGGTTCACGAGCACCAGGCGGTCCCCGCTTCGTGGGTCCGCCGGGTCATGCGGCGTGCCTGGTGAACCGTCGAAGTACCGGAGCGCGAAGACCTCGGGCCCCAGCACCGCGCCATCGACGCCGCGAACCGCCTGTGCGCGGAACGCAAGTGTCTCGCGGCGAAGGCGCAGCAGGTCGCGGTGGAGCGCCACGACGGGCGCGTGCGTCTCGCGCTCGCGCAGATCGAGCACCGAGCGCCGGAACGTGTCGTCAGCCGCGGGGTCGCGCAGCGCGCTTGTGACTTTGGGGTCGGCGACGCTCGCGAACTGCGCGAGGAACTCGGCGCGTCCTGTGGCGACCATCTCGGCGAGCGCAGGCTCGTGGTCGGCGAAGTACAGGAAGGGTCGTGATGATGCGAACTCTTGCCCCTGGAACAGCATGGGTGTGCCGGGCCACAACAGGATGAGCGTGGTGAGCGCGCGATACCGGCCGGGGGTTGTGAGCTGGTGCAGCCGGCGCCCGTACGCAGAGTTCGCAACCTGGTCGTGGTTCTCGAGAAACGCGATGAACCGTGCGGGCTCGACGTCGAGGGACGGCGTTCCACGGCGCTTGTTCTGCCAGCGGTAGCGTTGGCCCTGGAGCAGATAGCCCCACTTCGCCGCCGAGATGAACTCTTGTGGCGCGCCGGCGTGATCCGAGTAGTAGGCCTCGCTGCGCCCCGTTGCCGCGACCACGGCCGTGTGGTGCAGGTCGTCGTTCCAGAGCGCGTCCAGGCCAAAGCCGCCCTGGTCGCGCGGGCGAACGAGCCGTACGTGCTGCGGTTCGTTCTCGGCCACCAGGATCACCTCCCGGGGTGCGGCCTCCTGCCGCACGCGCGCGGCCAATTCCGCGATCACGTGCACGTCGGACGCGTCGAACACGCACTGCGTGGCGTCCAGCCGCAGGCCGTCGAAGTGGAACTCGCGAATCCAGTACGCCGCGTTCTCGATCACGAACTCGCGCACGGGACCGGCATCCGGTCCATCGAAGTTGATGGCGTCACCCCATTCGTTGACGTACCGATGGGTGAAGTACGCCGGCGAGAACGCCGTCAGGTAATTGCCGTCCGGACCGAGGTGGTTGTAAACCGCATCGAGAATCACACCGAGCCCGACCTCGTGGGCGCGGTCGACGAAGCGCCGGAGATCGTCCGGCCGCCCGTAGGCACGGGTAGGCGCAAAGAGATCGACGCCGTCATAGCCCCATCCAAAGCGGCCGGCGAACTCGGCAACTGGCATCATCTCGATGCAGGTGACCCCCAGCGCCTTCAGCCACGGCAGCTCGCGTGCTGCCGCAGCCCAGGTGCCTTCCGCCGTGAACGTACCCACGTGCAGCTCGTACAGCACTTGTCCGCGCAGGGAGATCCCTGGCCAGTCGGCGTCCGACCAGGCGAACGTTGACGGATCGATCACTTCAGAGGGCCCGTGCGGCCCCTCCGGCTGGTGGCGGGAGGCCGGGTCCGGGTAGTCGCGATCATCGGCGTCGAGCCGGAACCAGTAGCGGGTGCCGGGCCCCGCGCCCGCACACGTCCCGGTGTAGTACTCGCCGTCGCGCGCGAGCGGCAGCGGCGGGTGACCGTCGCGGATCACCTGTACGCGCGAACGGTGAGGCGCCCACACGCGGAAACGCACACCCTCGGGGACCACTTCGGCGCCCACTGGCATCCCTTGCACTTTCGAGCTCAGCGTCGGCGTGGTCATCAGCGAACGGCTGTGCATGTTCGGTACCCATGGAGCGCTCACCCGGTGCGCGTCGCGGCGGATGGACGCTCTGCCCGATCGACGTCGCACTCGGCACGGGCGGAATGCCACCCTGGAAGCGAGTACGCCTCGGCGTACACCCCGCCGGAGCTCGTGTATTGGTTCGGGCCAGGATCGCAATCACGCGCGGAACGAAGGTTGCAGCCGAGCGAGGTGCGGCAACGCCGCCGCAAGAGGCCATCGCCCATGCTGCTGACTGAAGATATCGATCGACTCGCCGCGTTCGAGCCCGTCCCGTTTCCGGTCCTGAGCCTGTATCTGAATGCCCGCGCCGACGGTACGGGCCGCGATAACTTCGACCAGTTCCTTCGGAAGGCCTTTCGGCAGCGCCTGCGCACCTATCGGCCGCACTCGCCCGAACACGCCAGCTTCAGCGCCGACGTCGAGCGGATCAAGCGCTACCTTGCCAACGAGCTGCAGCCGTCGTCCAACGGTGTGGCCATCTTCGCCTGCGCCGGTGCCGACGGCTTCTTCGAGGCGTATCAACTGGACGCAGCCATCGAGGACCACCGCCTGTATGTCGACGACCAGCCGCACCTGTACCCGCTCGCCCGCCTGCACGACCAGTATCCCCGCTATGCAGCCGTCGTAGCCGACACGAACTTCGCCCGCATCCTCGTCTACAGCACCGGCCAGGTGGTGCGACAGGATGAGATCCAGGGCGTCAAGACGAAGCACACGAAGGTGGGCGGCTGGTCGCAGGCCCGCTACCAGCGCCACGTCGGCGAGTACCACCAGCAGCACGTCAAGGAGATTGCGGATGTGCTCGATCGCGTCGTGCGCGCCGAAGGCATCGACCAGATCATCATCGGCGGCGACGATGTGTTCGTGTCGCTGGTGCGGAGCGAATTCCCGCAACACCTGATGGAGAAGGTGCTCGATGTCATCCCTCTCGCCATCGGCACACCCGAGCGGAGCGTGCTGGCGGCAACGTTCGACGCGCTGCGCCAGAAGGACGCCGAAACGGATGCGCAGGTGGTGGATCGCCTCTTCGAGGCCGTCCGCGGCAGCGATCTGGGCGTGCTCGGTGCCGAAGACACGCTCGCGGCCCTGCAACTCGGACAGGTAGACGAGCTCGTCATCACCGCGAGGCCTGACATCCTCACCAACGTCGACCATCTCGCCACGACGACGCCCGCTGCGGCACCGACGCCGACCGGCAATGTTGCCGACGGCCTTGCGGCCGTGGAAGCCGCGGCGGCCGTGGCCGAAGAAGCCGCCCCGCCGGCCGAGCCGGTGCCTGCGCCCGAAAAGGTCGCCGACCAGCTGGTCACCCTCGCCCGCCAGACTTCCGCACACGTCCGCTTCATCGAGGAGCCGGCGCTGCTCGCCGAAGTCGGAGGCGTGGGAGCATTTCTCCGCTTCAGGATCTAACCCATCGTTCACCCGCAGGAGCGACATGTCGAAGCACAACAACGCCAACTGGGATCACTACAAGGTCGCCGGCCGCGAGCACGCAGGGGATGATGTGGACCACGAGGAGGAGCGGCAGCAGTTCTCGGGGGCGAAGGCTCACGCGGAGCGGACTGGCGCCGCGGGCCCGCACATTCCGAACCAGGAGCGCGCCTCGAAGCCCCAGGCCGACCAGGTGGACGAGAACGCGTCGGAGGCGGGTCGCCTCGGATCCGCCGACCCGCAGAACATCAGCGGGACTGAAGAGGTCGAGCCCACGCTGAGCGATGACGAGGGGCACACGGGCTGAGCACGTTCGGCCGGCCTGCCGGGAACGTTATTCCCAGCGGGCCGGGTCCTGCTTACGTGTTACAGCGGCCAGGGCCGAAAAAACGTACCCTGCACCTCGGCGGCTTCGCGTTAGAGTGAGGTCCGTGCGCGCCACCCCGGCGCGCTTCCCATGAGGTGCCCTCCGTGCCGCGGATCGCTCGATACGTCGTGTTCGCCCTGGCAGCCCTGCTCCTCTTCGGTCTGCCCTCCGCCCTCACGTTCTACACCGATTGGCTATGGTTCGGCGAGACGGGCTACCGTCAGATATTCGCCACGTCATTCGGCACGCGCCTGCTGCTCGGCGCGGTGACGTTCCTGGTGACGTTCGGCTGGCTGCTGCTGAACCTGCGGCTCGCGCTCTCCTCGCTGCGGTTCGCCGGGCCGATCGTGTGGACGGGGCAGCAGGGGGTGCAGATCGAGCTGCCCAGCAAACGACAGCTCGGGCGGCTCGCGATTGGCGCCGCTGCCATCGTGGCCCTGCCCGCCGCCCTGTACGGCGCAAGCGGCTGGCTCACGTTCCTCAGCTGGCGTAACGCGCTCCCCTTCGGGTCCGCCGATCCGGTGCTCGGCTACGACGTGTCGTTCTACGTCTTCACGCTGCCGTTCATCGAGTTCGTGCGAGGCGCATTGACGGTACTCGTGGTGCTGGCGGCGCTCGGCGCGGGGGCCGTGTATGCCGTTTCCGGTGGGCTCGGCCTGTCTCCGACGGGAGGCGTGCTGCTCACGCGCGCAGCGCAGCGTCACCTCGCGCTGCTGGTCGCTGCGTTCCTGGTGCTGCTCGCGGCAGGCGCGTGGCTCGACATCCCGCGCTCCCTCACGACGCCTGCCGGAATCGTCCACGGTGCGTCGTACACGGACGTGGCGGCCCGCTTCCCCGTGGCACGGGTGCTCGCCGGGGTTTCGCTCCTGGGTGCCGTGCTGGCCGTCGTCGCGGCTTACGGCCGGATGACGCCGCTGTTCATCGCGATCGGCTTGTACCTGCTGGTCTCACTCGGCGGAGCGGGGTATGCGGCGGCCATCCAGCGCTTCCTGGTGGCGCCCAATGAGCTGGACCGTGAGACGCCGTTCATCCGCCACAACGTCGCGGCCACGAGACGAGCGTTCGGGCTCGAGAACGTCGAAGAGCGGGAACTGACGGGCGACGCGGTGCTGACGCGGGCCGACATCCAACGGAACGCCGCCACGCTGCGGAACGTGCGGCTCTGGGACCACCGCCCGCTGCTCGACACCTTCGGACAATTGCAGGAAATCCGGCCGTACTACGACTTCGTCTCGGTTGACAACGATCGCTACACCATCAACGGCGAGTACCGGCAGATCATGTTGTCGGCCCGGGAATTGAACTCGACGGCGCTGCCGAACCGCAACTGGATCAACGAGCGGCTCGCGTTCACACACGGCTATGGCCTGACGCTCGGGCCCGTGAACCAGGTTACGCAGGAAGGGCTGCCGGTGCTCTATGTCGGGGACCTGCCGCTCGTGTCCACGGTCGATCTGGAGGTGAAGGAGCCGAGCCTCTACTACGGGGAGTTGTCGAACGACTACGTCTTCGTGCGCACGGGCGCACGGGAGTTCCACTATCCGCGTGGCGAGGACAACGTGACGACCACGTACACCGGCCGCGGCGGCGTGCCGGTGAACTCGCTCTTGCGGAAGGCCGCGCTCGCCATGCGGTTCCGGGCGCAGCAGATTTTCTTCAGCAACGACATCACCAACGAGAGCCGCGTCATGTTCCATCGGCGGATCAACGAGCGCGTACGGATGATCGCGCCGTTCCTGTCGTATGACCCGGACCCGTATCTCGTGCTCACGGGCGGGCGGCTGGTGTGGCTCCAGGACGCCTACACCCACACGGACCAGTATCCCTACTCGACGCCCGCCGCGAACGACGTGACCTACATCCGGAACTCCGTGAAGATCGCGATAGATGCGTACGACGGGACCACGACGTTCTACCTGGCCGATCCGAAGGACCCGATTGCCGCCACCTACGGGCGCATCTTCCCGGCGCTGTTCCGGCCCATGAGCGACATGCCGGAGGACCTTCGCCGCCACGTGCGCTACCCCGAGGCGTTGTTCTCGATTCAGACGGGGATGTACACGACGTATCACATGACCAACCCGGCGGTGTTCTACAACAAGGAAGACCAGTGGGACGTGCCGGCGATCGAGGGCAGCGAGGCGCAGCCGGAGCGCATGGAGCCCTACTACACGATCATGAAGCTGCCGGGCGAGGACAAGGCCGAGTTCATCCAGATGGTGCCGCTCACGCCTCGGCGCAAGGACAACCTCGCCGCGTGGATGGTGGCGCGCAGCGACGGGGAGCACTACGGGCGGCTCTTCGTCTACCGCTTTCCGAAGCAGAAGGTCGTGTTCGGCCCCCGGCAGGTCGTGGCGCGCATCAATCAGGACCAGGTGATCTCGCCGCAGATCACGCTGTGGAACCAGCAGGGCTCTCAGGTCATCCAGGGGACGCTCCTCGTCATCCCGGTGGAGGAGTCGCTGATCTACATTCGCCCGCTGTACCTCAGGAGCGCCGGGGGACGCATTCCCGAACTGAAGCGGGTCATCGTCGCCTACCAGAACCAGATTGTGATGGACACCACGCTCGAGGCCGCGCTGGATCGCCTGTTCGGTCCGGGAGCGGCGGCGGGCCTGCGGCTACCGACTGATGTGCCCGAACCGGGGCAGGGAGGTGTGGCGCTCGCCGCGCCAGCACCAGGGGCGGCGGCTGCGCCGGCAGACGGTACACCAGCGCCGCCGGCGGCTTCAGCAGCGGCCGCCGAGGAGATTCGGACGCTCACCCGCGAGGCTCGCGACCACTACCAGCGGGCGCTCGACGCCCAGCGCCAGGGCAACTGGGCACTCTATGGCGAGGAGATCAAGCGCCTCGGGGATGTGCTGCAGCGGATGGAGGGGGCCCGGCGATGAGGCCCCGCACCACGGTATAAAATCAGCTATGCCTGTCGCCGACCGCACCCTGGCTGCTGCTGCCGACGCGCTCGACCGTTCGACCCGCGACGTAATCGCCTGGCACTTCGACCCGGAGACGGGCTGCCCGTTCTGGCTCGATTACGCGAAGCGTCTCGGCTGGGACCCCCGCACGTCCGTTCACACCTACGCCGACCTGGCGCAATTCGAGCCGTTCCAGGACGAGTGGCTGCGGGGCGGACCCGTACGACGGTGGGTGCCGAAGGGCTTCGCGAACCGGCCGGTCTCCGTATTCGAGACCGGCGGCAGCACCGGCGTCCCCAAGTCACGGATCAACATCGACGACTTCCGCATCGACTACGAGATGTTCAGCGACACGCTGCCCGACGCGGCGTTTCCCAAGGGCAGCGACTGGCTTTCGGTGGGCCCCACCGGCCCCCGCCGGCTGCGCCTCGCCGTGGAGCATCTCGCGCAGCACCGTGGCGGCATCTGTTTCCTGGTCGATCTCGATCCACGATGGGTGATCAAGCTGATCAAACGCCGGCAGATCGACGAGGCCGAGCGGTACAAGCAGCACGTGGTGGATCAGGCACTCACGATCCTGCGTGCGCACGAGAACATCCGGTGCATCTTCACGACGCCCAAGCTGCTCGAGGCGCTCTGCGAGAAGGTGTCGCTGGGCAAGCTCGGGATTACCGGCGTCTTCTGCGGGGGCACGGAGATGACACCGCAGTTCTACCGGTTCGCGGTCGAGGAACTGCTCGACGGCGCGTACTTCGCCCCCACCTACGGCAACACGTTGATGGGCCTCGCGGTCCACAAGCCGCTCGCACTCGCAGACGACTACGCCGTCATCTACTACCCGCCGTCGCCGCGGGCCATGATCGAGGTGGTGGAGCCGGACAATCCGGACCGGGTCGTCGGCTACGGTGAAACGGGACGCGTGCGCCTGACGACGCTCACGCGGGAGTTCTTCATGCCGCGCTTCCTCGAACGGGACGAGGCAGAACGTGAGCCGCCCTGCGACCCGTACCCCTGGGACGGCGTCCGCAACGTCCGACCTTTTTCCCGCCTGAACGCCTCGGTGGTCGAGGGCGTCTACTGAGCCAGCCGTGATCCACATCCCTATCCTTCGCCGCGGTGTTCCATACACCAGCCTGGACGTCGCAACCGCCGTACACCACCGCACGCGGAAGCCCTTCGTGACGGTGAGCCAGGCGAACTCGGGTCTGATCAGGCGCGATCTCCTGCCCGACCAGCAGGCGGCTGCACGGAGCGCGCTGGGCGCGCTCCCCGTCGTGCGATTGCTGGATATCTCGCGCGAAGCCGCCGCTCAGTTCCTCAGCGGCACGCTGTCGATCGGGACGGATCGACAGTCACCGCAGGATTACATCGAGCAGGTCTCCGCCACGACGGGCATGCCGTTCGCGCTCGTGCGCCGCAACATGGACAGGATTGCCGCGGCGCTCGAGGAGATGCCGCGCGTGCTCGCCGGCCTCACGCGTGGACTGGACCACACGGTGCTCGACGCGGGCGCGATGAGCGGCCGCTCCGGGCTCAGCTTCTATCCCCGCGCGCAGGCCCTGGGCGTCGTTCTCCCCAACAACTCGCCCGGGGTGCACGCGCTGTGGACTCCCGCCATCGCGCTGAAGATGCCGCTCGTCTTGAGGCCCGGCAGCGCCGAACCCTGGACTCCCTTCCGCATCGCGCAGGCGTTCATGGCCGCGGGGTGCCCGCCGGAGGCCTTCACGTACTACCCCAGCGACCACGCGGGGGCAGGGGAAATCGTCCGGCGCTGCGGACGCAGCATGTTCTTCGGCGACGTGTCGGCTGTCGGGGCGTTCGCGGGCGACCCGCGCATCGAGCTGCACGGACCCGGCTACAGCAAGGTGCTGCTCGGGCCGGACCGCGTCGAGTCGTGGCGCGAGCACATCGACCTGATGGTGCGCTCAATCGCCGACAACGGCGGGCGCTCCTGCGTGAACGCATCCGGCGTGTGGGTGCCATCTCGCGGGCGCGAAATCGCCGAGGCGCTTGCAGAACGAGTGGTCACGATCCAGCCGCTTCCCGCCGATCACCCCGACGCGCTGCTTGCTCCGTTTCTGGACCACCGCGTCGCGGAATGGATCAACGAGCAGATCGAGACAGGACTCCGCGAGCCCGGCGCCATCGACGTCACGGCCGCAAGGCGGCAGTCTCCCCGGCTCGTCGACTACGACGGGTGCCCGTATCTGCTGCCTACGGTCGTCTATTGCGACAGCCCCACGCACCCCCTCGCGAACCGCGAGTTCCTGTTCCCATTCGCCGCCGTCGTGGAGCTCGATGGCGCCAACATGTCGCGAGTGCCGGAGCCGCTAGGGCCGACGCTGGCGTTGTCGGCGCTGACGCGCGATCCGCGGCTGGTGGATGCCCTCCTTCAGTCTCCGCTCGTCGAGCGGCTGAATCTGGGCCCGATCCCGACGAACCAGATCGCCTGGGATCAGCCGCACGAAGGCAATCTGTTCGACTTGTTGTACGCCCGCCGCTCGTTCCAGTCGTCTGCGCTGAGCGCCTGAGGCATGCGGATCCTGTCCCTCACGGCGGGTGCCGGGCAGATGTACTGCGGGAGCTGCCTGCGGGACAACGCGCTCGCGGCCGAGTTGCTGGCGCGGGGGCACGACGTGCTCCTGCAGCCCGTCTACACGCCCACGCTGACGGACGAAGTAAATGTGAGCGGCAGCCATGTGCTGATGGGAGGTATCAGCGTCTACCTCGCCCAGAAGGTGCCCCTTTTCAGGCACACGCCGAAATGGCTCGATCGTGTGTGGGATGCGCCCGGAGTGATCCGCGCGGCCACCAGGCGCGCCATCAGCACCGACCCCCACATGCTCGGCGACATGACCGTCTCGATGCTGCGCGGGGAAGGCGGCGCCTTCCGCAAGGAGATGGAGAAGCTCACCGACTGGCTCGCCGAGGAGCCTCCGCCGGACCTGACGGTGCTGCCGAACTCCCTGCTGATCGCGCTCGCCGCGCCGATTGCACGAGCCACCCGCAGGCCGGTGGGAGTCACGCTGCAGGGAGAAGACCTGTTTCTGGATGGGCTCGAGGAGCCCTATCGCACGGAGTCTCTCCGGCTGATGCGGGAGCACGCCACGGGCGTGGATGGGTTTTTCGCGGTCAGCGCCTTCTACGCGCCGGTCATGGCGCGTCTGCTCGACGTGGAGCCGAGCCGCATCAACGTTATCCCGCTCGGCATCACGACACGGGACATCGAGCCGCGCGGCCCGCGCGATGCGGCACCGCCGCGGATCGGCTTCTTCGGACGGATCGCCCCGGAGAAGGGGCTGCACGTATTGTGTGAGGCGTATCGGGCGCTTCGACAGAGCGGGCGTCTGCCGCAGGCGACGCTCGAGGCCGGAGGATACCTGGCGCCCGAGCACCGACCGTATCTCCGGGGCATCGACAGCCAGATGCGGGCGTGGGGGCTTGCAGCCGAGTTCCACTACCACGGAGCGCTGGACCGCACGTCGAAGCTCGCGTTCATCCGCTCCCTCGACGTCTTCTCGATGCCCGCCACCTACGACGAGCCAAAGGCGCTCTCCGTCATCGAAGCGCTGGCCGCCGGCGTCCCCGTCGTCCAGCCGCGGCTCGGTGCCTTCCCCGAGATCATCGGGAACACCGGAGGCGGACTGCTCGTCCCGGCCGGCGATATCGACGCTCTGGCCGGTGGGATCGCGCGGGTGCTGCAGGATCCCGCGGAGTGGGCACACCTGTCGGCGGCGGGGGCGTCCGGGGCACGCACGCACTACAGCATCAGCCGCGCGGCCGACCGGGCGCTCGAGGTCTACGCCGCGCTCACCCGGACTGCGACCCAGGACTCTGCAGCTCGTGCTCGTTCTCACTGACGTCACGAAGCGCTACGACACGCCGCGCGGCCCCGTGGAGGTGCTCTCGCACGCATCGCTCACGCTGGCCTCGGGTGAAGCAGCCGCGATCATGGGACCCTCTGGAAGCGGCAAGAGCACGCTGCTCTACATGCTGGGCGCGCTCGAGCCGCCGACGTCTGGTTCGATCACGCTGGACGGGCAGAACCCGTTCGAGCTCGCCGAGCCCCAGCTCGCGCGATTCCGGAACCGATCCGTCGGCTTCGTGTTTCAGGACCACCTGCTGCTGCCGCAGTGTTCGGTACTCGAAAACGTGCTGACACCCACGCTGGTGGATGGGGAGCGCGACGCGGCTGCAGACCGCCTGCGCGCCGTCGCCCTGCTGGCGAGCGTGGGGCTCTCGCACCGGCTGGAGCATCATCCGGGCGAGCTTTCCGGCGGCGAGCGCCAGCGTGCGGCTCTCGCGCGGGCTCTCATCCGGAAGCCGCGGCTGCTCCTGTGTGACGAACCGACCGGCAACCTCGATCGCTCCACGGCCGCCGATGTCGCGGCCCTTCTCGTCGACCTCCACCGGCGGGAAGACGTCCTGCTGATTGTCGTCACACATAGTGCGCCGCTCGCCGAGTGCCTTCCCACCAGGTATGAGATTCACGACGGCCGTCTCGCACCAGCCTGACCGCGATGCGACTGCCAACCCTTTCGTGGCGCGGCGCCAGCTACTACCGGCGGACGAACCTCGCGGTGGTGTTGGGGATCGCATGCGCCGTCACGGTGCTCGCCGGAGCGCTGATGGTCGGCGAGTCGGTGCGCGCGAGCCTGCGGGAGCTCTCGCTGGCGCGGCTTGGCCGGGCGGATGTCGTGGTCGCCTCCGAGACCTACTTCCGCGAGACGCTGGCGGCCGATCTCGGGCGCGGGGGCACGACGGCGGCTCCGATCCTGCTCGCCGAAGCAGTCGTGACGAATGAACGCTCGCGCCAGCGTGCCTCGCGTGTGCAGGTGGTCGGCGTCGACGAGCGGTTCTGGACCTTTCATCAGGTCACGCCCCCGGCCATGCGCGGCGCCGACGCGTGGATGAGTCCTGGACTCGCACGAGAACTGTCATGGCAGGTGGATGACGCACTCATCGTCCGGACGAGAAAGGCGTCCGCCATCCCGGCCGAGTTCCTGCATGGCCGCCGCGATGAACCGGGCCGTGCGATGCGGCTGCGCGGCGCCGGCATCCTTTCGCGTCACGCGCTCGGCGAGTTCAGCTTACGTCCACAACAGGGCGAGGTGCGCACGCTCATCGTCCGCGTGTCGCAGCTGCAGCGCGAGCTCGACCTGGCCGGCCGCGTGAATACGGTACTGCTGACTGGGGATCGCAGCGCAGCGGAAGCAGCGTTTCGTGCGCACGCCACGCTCGACGACCTCGGCGTGAGGGTGCGCGCCGTCGCGGCGGCGGAGCTCGCTGTCGAATCCGAGCGCGGCCTTCTGGACGACGTGACTGCGCGCGTGGCGACGGACGTTGCGGCACGCGCGGGCGTGGCCGCCACCCCGATGTTTACCTACGTCGTGAACACGATTCGCACGTCCGATCGCACCGTCCCGTATTCGCTCGTCACGGGCGTGAGCAGCGACGCGTTCTTCGAGAAGGGGCAGCCGGTGAGCGGCGCTCCCCCGATCGCGCTGAACGAGTGGGCGGCCGAAGAGCTGCGCGCCACACCGGGGGATCGCGTCACCATCGAATTCTATGTCTGGGCTGCGACTGGACGGCTGGAGACACGTTCGGCGGAAATGAGGCTGGCCCGGATCGTGCCCATGACAGCCGCCGACCGTGATTTCGCGCCGTTCTTCCCGGGGATCAGCGACACCGACAGCCTGTCGGACTGGGATCCGCCGTTCCCGGTCGACCTCTCCAGGGTCGGCCGGCCCGACGAGGCCTACTGGGAGCGGTATCGCACGCTGCCCAAAGGCTTCGTCCCGCTCGCCGTCGCACAGGATCTGTGGGGTACGAGGTGGGGCAGGCTGACCGCCGTGCGGCTCACCGGTGTGCCGGACGGGGGCGCTGCCCTCACCCGCGCGCTTCGGGATCGGCTCGCACCTGTCCTCTCCGGCGTGGTTGTCGTTCCGGTGCGGCAGGAAGCGATCCGCGCCTCGACGGGCGCAACGGATTTCGGCGCCTATTTCACCTATTTCAGCTTCTTCATCACCGCCTCCGCCCTGCTCCTGTCGGGCCTGTTCTTCCGCCTGGGACTCGAGCAGCGCCTCCAGGAGGTGGGCCTGCTGCGCGCGATCGGCTACTCGCCAGGCCGGTTGCGAGCGCTGTTCCTCATGGAGGCCGGACTCCTGGCGGCGATTGGCAGCGTGTTGGGTGTCTTCGGTGCGCTCGGCTACGCCTGGCTGATCATGGCGGGGCTGCGCACATGGTGGGTGGGAGCGGTCGGCACGACGCTGCTCGAACTGCACCCGTCATGGTTTGCGATGGCAGCTGGCGTCGGGGGCGGGGCCGCCGCTGGATTGCTGACGATCCTCTATACCCTCCGGGCGTTCCGCCGGGCATCACCGCGCGCGCTCTTGACGGGTGACGTGACGGATGCGCTGAAACCTCGGCATCGCAGCGCGCGTGCGTTCCGCGTCGCCGCCGTGACGCTTGCCGGCACGGCCGCGCTCCTGACCGCGCTCGCGGCCGCCGATCGCATCGACGATGCCGCCGGCTTTTTCGGGGCCGGCTCGCTGCTGCTCGGCGCGGCACTCTGCACGTTCGCCTATCGGCTCGCTGCCCGGCCGCGGCGCGACCTCGATGGCACAAGCGCGATGCCGGTGGTGTGGCTTGGTCTGCGCTACGCGTCGTTTCGCCGGGGCAGGAGCGTGCTGTCGGCCGCGCTGATCGCTGGAGCCGTGTTCCTGGTGGTCTCCGTCGAAGCGTTTCGCCGTGACGTCCCTGCCACCCCGGCCGATCGTCGCTCCGGCACCGGCGGTGCGTCACTGGTTGCGGAGTCGCTGCTGCCGATCATCCACGACCCCGAGAGTGCCGCGGGACGTGAGGCGTTGAACCTGCGCCGGGAGGACGGGGATGCGCTGCCGCCGTTTTCATTCACGGCCTTCCGGTTGAGCGAAGGCGACGACGTCAGCTGCGTGAATTTGTACCGGCCGCAGCGGCCAAGACTGATCGGGGCGCCCGCGCATTTCATCATGGCGAACCGGTTCTCTTTCAAGGCCACCCTTGCCGCCTCTGTGGAGGAGCGCGAGAATCCCTGGCTGATGCTGCGCCGCCGTGAAGAGGACGGGGCAGTACCCGCGATCGCGGATGCGACGTCGCTCCAGTACGTGCTGCACCGGGCGATCGGGGACGAACTGGACACCGGCAGGGTTGACGCCAATGGCCACCCCATCCGACTGCGGATCGTCGCGTCTCTCGCCGACAGCGTGCTGCAGGGCGAGATCGTCATCGCCGACGAGCAGTTCCGCCGGACGCTGCCGGACGAAGAAGGGTATCGCTTCTTCCTCGTGGACATCGCCGGCTCGCCGCCCGTCAGCGTCGCGGCGGCAGTGGCACGCGAGGGCCAGGTGGCGGCACACCTCGAAGAGCGGCTGTCGGATTTCGGGTTCGACGCCACCAATGCGGCGGATCGCCTGGCCGCCTATCACCGCGTCGAGAACACGTACCTGTCCACCTTTCAGGCGCTCGGTGCGCTCGGGCTGCTGCTGGGCACAATCGGCCTCGGTGCGATTGCCGTCCGGAACGTCCTGGAGCGGCGGCGAGAGCTTGCTCTGCTGCGGGCCGTGGGCTACCGCGCCGGCGATCTTCGCACGGTGGTGCTTGCGGAGAACGCCCTGCTCCTGATCGTGGGGATCGGGTCCGGCATTGCGGCCGCACTGCTCGCCATCGCACCGGTGCTGATGGATCGCGGCGGCCGTCCGCTGACGTGGTCGGTCGCGGCACTCGTCCTCGCGGTGCTGGCCGCGGGACTCGGGTCGTCGGCGATCGCGGCGCGCGCGACGGCACGCGCGTCGCTGCTCTCGTCACTGCGATCGGAGTGACTGGTGCCGAAAAGGTCGGGTGCAGTTCGCGTGCGCACGGGCTTGCGCCGCGCGGTCGAAACGGGGTACGAACACCGATGTCATCTGGAGGTTCGCGTGCGTAACGTCGTCAGTTGTATCGCTTGTGCCTGTCTGATTGGCGCCGCCGTCGCGCCCTTGGGGGCCGAGAACTGGCCGCAGTGGCGCGGGCCGCGCCTGAATGGCGTCAGCGCCGAGCGCGGGGTGCCGGTGACCTGGTCCAAGACCGAGGGCCTCGCCTGGACGCTCTCGATGCCCGAGTTCTCCGGGTCGACCCCGGTGGTCTGGGGCGATCGAATATTCCTGAACACCGCAGACGGCGACAAGCTGCAGCTCTGGGCGGTCGACCGCGCCAACGGCGGCGTGGTCTGGAAGGGCGAGCTCGGAGGCGGCAACTTCAAGATCCGGAAGCAGAACATGTCGTCACCGTCACCGGTCACCGACGGCCGCAACGTGTGGGTCATGACCGGCACCGGCGTGGTCAAGGCGTTCGACTTCGGCGGCCGTGAGCTCTGGGCACGTGACATCCAGAAGGACTACGGGACGTTCGGCCTGAACTGGGGGTACGGATCGTCTCCCCTCCTGCACGGCGACGCCCTCTACATCCAGGTGCTGCACGGAATGAAGACGGACGACCCGTCGTACGTCCTGCGGCTCGACAAGGCGACTGGCAAGACACTGTGGCGCGTGGAGCGTCCGACGCCCGCCGAGCAGGAGTCGCCCGACGCCTACACCACGCCGGGGCTGCTCCGCTACGGCTCCAGCACCGAGGTCGTCGTGCTCGGCGGCGACGTGGTCACGGGCCACGATCCGGCCACTGGTAAGGAATTGTGGCGGTCGGGAGGGTTGAACCCCGAGAACAATCCCTTCAACCGGATGATCGCCTCTCCGGTCGTCTTCGACGGTGTGGTCTACACGCCGTCGCGTGTGAAGCCGCTGCTCGCGCTGAAGGCGGGCGGACGCGGAGACATCACAGGGTCACACCGGTTGTGGTCCTTCGATCGGGGTCCCGACGTGCCGACGCCGGTGACCGATGGTGAATACTTCTACATCGTGGACGACCGGGGCGTTGTGCACTGCCTCGAGGCGCGAACGGGCAAGGTCGTCTACGGACCCGAACGGCTGAAGCCGGGCACGTACAGCAGCTCGCCCGTGCTGGCTGACGGCAAGATCTACGTCACGAACGAGGATGGCCTCACCAGTGTGTTCAAGGCGGGGCCCACGTTCGGAATCCTTGCCGAAAACGCGCTCGACGATTACTGTCTGAGCTCGATCGCGGTGTCGGACGGACAGCTGTTCATCCGCACCACGAGCGCGCTGTGGGCGATCGGGAAGCGCGCCGCGCAGGCGGCGCCGTAGGCTTCATCAGTTCTTCAGTTCGGGTGCGGACCGCGGCGGCGGGCCCCGCACCCTCATCGGAGGCATGCATGGCTTGGCTCGTGTTCGTGGCAGGCGCGGTTCTGTCGTGGGGCACCTACGGCGTCCTGCTGCACCAGGGCCAGGTGAGGCTCGGTCCGCTTCGCGCGTTGCTGTGCGTCGGGATCGCGTACTTCCTGATCGGTGTTCTGGTGCCGGTTGCGGTGCTGGGTTACCAGAGCAACCTGGGAGCCAAGGGCTTCACGACGGCGGGCACGACGGCGGCGACCGTCGCAGGAGCGCTGGGCGCACTGGGCGCTGTCTGCATCATCTACGCGTTCCGCGCCGGAGGACTCCCCCTCTATGTCATGCCCCTGGTGTTCGGGGGCGCGCCGCTCGTCAACGTGCTGACGTCGATGGTGCTGCACCCGCCGAAGGCAGCGCCCAGTCCCATGCTGTTCGTCGGCTTCCTGCTGGCGGCGATAGGGGCGGGGATGGTGCTGTACTACCGGCCGGCGTCCTAGCGACGCGCCTCACTTGTTGTCCAGACGTCCAGACCAGCGGGTCAGAACCCGAGTCGCAGGCCGACCTGTATCTGCCGGGATGAGGTCACCGTTGTGGTGATCCGCCCGAACGTGGACAACGGCGCCTCGTTGTCAGCCACGCCGGCGAACGCGATCAGGCTGGGTGGGCCGAAGTTCGTGTGGTTGAAGATGTTGAAGGCTTCGATCCTCAGCTCGAGGCGTCCACGCGCCGAGAGGCGCGGCACCGCCATTCCTTTACCGATCGACAGATCGACGGTCTGAAGATCGGGCCCCGTGAGGTCTCCCCTGCCCGTGTTGCCGAACGTGCCTGCGGGCTGCAGCACGAACGCCGCGGGATCGAACCACCTTTCCGGGCTGCCCACGACCGCGTTGCCGCCGTCGCGGCCGGGCGCGTAGCTGGGGCGGTCCGACCCGATGCCCGGCCCGAGCGACGGCGTCCACAGCGACCGCGACCGGTTGTTCTGCACAAAGACGGTCAGCGGGTTCCCGCTCCGCACCCGCAGGATGCCCGAAACTTGCCAGCCATCCAGCACAGCCTTGCTGACGCCGGACAGCCCGCGCGCGAACGGCAGCTCCCAGGTGAAGTTCATCACCCAGTGGTGTCTCGCGTCGAAGTCCGACGGCCCCTTGTTGTAGTCGGGAACGAACTCCGGAAACGCGTTCGTCGTACCGTTTGTCGCGTCGGAGAAGAAAGTGGACGCCTGTGTGGTGTCGACGCTGCTGGACAGCGTGTAGGACGACTGGACCATGATCCCGCGGCTCCAGCGCCGCCGGACGTCGAGGATGAGCGCCTTGTACCAGGAGTCCCCGTCACTGCTCTTCAGCTCGATGGTCGAGAAGCTCCGGTTTGGCCGCAGCGAGCCCGCCGGGATGAAAAGGGTGCCGTCGGCCAGCGTGACGGGCGTGGGAACGTTGACATCGCTGCTGCGGAGCAGGTGCTTGCCGCGCGACCCGGCGTAGCCGACCATCAGCACGGTTTCCCACGGCAGCGCCCGCTGCAGGTTGACGTTCCACACGTGCACGCGCGGGTTCTCGAGATTCCATTGCACCGGCCGGATCGAGTTGCCCACGCCTTTGTCGAATGGCGGGGACGGGAAGGTCGGGTTTGTGATGATCAGCCGCGGTGTCGCCGGCGGGTTCGTCACCGTCACGATCAGGTTCTGCTGGTTGTTGGTGTTGAAGTACAACCCGTAGCCGCCGCGCAACGATGTGCGCCCGTCCCCGCCGATGTCCCAGGCTATCCCGCCGCGCGGCGACAGGTTGCCCGCCGTCGGGTTCTGGTACAGCGGTCCGGGCGTGGGCGCCGGGTCGCTCAGGTTGATGAGCGCCGAGTCGCGGCCGTACTTCTCCTCGGGCATCGTCATGTACTCGTAGCGCAAACCCCCGTTCAGCGTCAGGCGCGGCCCAAGCCGGAACTCGTCATGCACGTACGCGGCGAAGAGCGTGAAGCGCCAGTACCGGTCGATCGCGCCTTCCGGTGTCAGCCCGATGAACGAGATCGGCTGGTTGCGGAAGAACGTCGCGAGGTTCGCAAACCGGTAGATGCCCAGGCTGAACGTGGGGTTCACCATGTTCTCCTGGTAGCGTTCGGCGAGCCCGCCGGCCTTGATCAGATGCCGTCCACGCGTGTGCACGACGTCGTGCTGAAGGCTGAAGACGTTCTGCACGAGCTGCAAGTCCGCGGAGCTCTGCGGCCCGAAGCGTTTCAACCCACCGGTGTCGATGTTGCCGATGTACGGCCGTCCGGGCACGAAGGGCGTCAGCGTCCCCGACGTATTCGACTCCACGCGTTGGCCGATGCGCGTCCGGCTCATGCCGAAGCGCAGCGTGTGCAGCGTGCGAGCCGAGGCCGCCTGCCGGTACTCGCCGGTGAAGAACTGGTTCCGCGAACGGAACGCACGCGGAAACTGCGGATAGTCGGTGGGCAGGTTCTGGTCGGCATCGTCAAAAGTGTAGCGTCCGAAGAAATGGTGCGCCGGACTCAGCTGGTAGTCGACCCTGCCCTGCAGGAAGTGCTGATCGATCGTGTGGTTGAACGGGAACGTGAACTCCGCGAGGCCGCCTCCAAGCGACGGCCCATTGGCCTGCGGGTATTCATCGAGATACGGCCGCACCGCCGCATCGACCGGCACTGTGATCGTCCGCCCGGCGTTCGCCGGATCCGGAAGGATGCCCAGGCGCGCGTTGTCGTCTGGCACGACGGTGGAAATCGTCTTCCCGAGACGCTCGCGGAGCGCTTCGTAGCCCAGAAAGAAGAAGGCCCGATTCTCCCGCAGGGGGCCGCCAAGGGTGCCCCCGAACTGGTTGCGCGTGAAATCCGGCTTCTCGCCGCGATCGAAGTAGTTGCGCGCATCCAGGGCATCGTTGCGGTGGTACTCGAACGCGCTGCCTGACATGTCGTTCGATCCCGATTTGGTCACCACGTGAACCTGCCCGCCGGAGTTGCGGCCGAACTCGGCGCCATAGGCGTTGGTCTCCACGCGGAACTCGCGAATCGTGTCGTTCCCGAGCGCGGTTCCGGCCGCGCTGCCCGCAGGACCGTTGGTGAAGTCGTTCTGCAGCGTGCCGTCGATGAGATAGACGTTCGAACGCGGGTCCTGCCCGTTCACGCTCATGGCGAGCCCGTGCGCGACGACCGAGCCCCCGTCCCGGTGGGGGAAGGCGTGAACGCCAGGCTGCAGCATTGCCAGGTCGGTATAGTTGCGGCCGTTCAGAGGGAGCTGCTCGATGGCTTGCCGGCTCACGAGGTAGCTCAGTTCAGACGATGTGACATTCACGGGGGCGGCGCCACCGCTCACACTGACCGCTTCGGTGATGCCGCCCACGTGGAGCACGATCGGCACCACGGCCTGCGACCCCACGACGAGATCCACGCGTGACTGCGCCGGCCGGAACCCCGCCAGCTCGACGCGGAGCTCATAGGCGCCGACCGGCAGCCCGGTCACGACGAACCGGCCCGCCGGGTCGGAGACGACCGTGCGAACCGCGCCGGTTTCAAGGCTTCGCGCGGAGACGCTCGCGCCAGGCAGCGCGCCGCCGCTCGGATCGCTGACGGTGCCGGTGAGTGGGCTGGTCGTGCCCTGGGCGGATGCGGGTAGTGCAGACACCGTGACCAGCAGCAGGTATGCGAGGAACAACAGAAATCGATGCACGCCGTCGGTCTCCCTTGCCATGCTATAAAGACGTCGCCCCGCGAACTCGTGGTTCGGAGACACCATGGTACCTCTGACGCCAACACAATGGGTGATCTGCGCGATTGCCGCCATCGGCTTCGCGTTCGACATCTACGAAATTCTGATGCTGCCGCTCATCGCGCGGCCGGCCCTCATGGAGTTGACCGGCGCGGTCCCCGGCACGCCCGCGTTCAACTACTGGGTGGGCATGCTGTTCTGGATCCCGGCGATGGCGGGCGGCGTCTTCGGGCTCATCGGCGGCTACCTGGCCGACCGCTTCGGCCGCCGGCGCATCCTCGTGTGGAGCATCCTGCTCTATGCCGGGTCCGCCTGTGCTGCGGGCTACTCCACCTCCATCGGATGGCTGCTCTTCTTCCGCTGCACGACCTTCATCGGCGTCTGTGTCGAGTTCGTGGCCGCCGTTGCCTGGCTGGCCGAGCTGTTTCCCGACCCGAAACGGCGGGAGGCGGTCCTGGGCTACACGCAGGCGTTCTCCTCGGTCGGCGGCATCCTGGTCACGGGCGCCTACTTCCTGGCGGTCACCTACGCCGAATCGCTGCCGGCGATCCATGGTGGCCACGCCCCCTGGCGGTACACGTTGATCTCCGGCCTCATCCCTGCGCTGCCGCTCATGATCGTTCGGCCGTTCCTTCCGGAGTCGCCCGTGTGGCGGGAGCGGAAGGCCGCCGGCACGCTCGCCCGCCCAAGCCTCGTGGCGATCTTCGCGCCCGAGTACCGGCGTACGACGATCGTGACCGCGTTGATGTTCGCGTGCAGCTACGGCGCGGCGTTTGGGGCCATCCAGCACACGCCGCGAATCGTGCCGGGCCTCGCGGAGGTCCGGGCCCTGCCGCGACCGCAGCAGGAACGGATCGTGAGCGCCGTGCAGTCGTACCAGGAGGTCGGCGGGCTGCTCGGACGTTTTGCGCTCGCGTTCCTGGCCGTTCGCATCGTCTCCAGGCGCCGGCTGCTGCGGACGTTCCAGGTGCCTGGCCTGCTCATCATCCCGCTCGTGTTCCTGTTTCCCGCCATGACCTCGCTCGAGGGACTCAAGTGGGGCATTTTCGCGGCCGGCTTCTTCACCGTGGCCCAGTTCAGCTTCTGGGGCAACTACCTGCCGCGCATGTATCCGGTGCACCTCCGCGGCACGGGTGAAGGATTCGCGGCCAACGTCGGCGGCCGCATGGTCGGCACGTCCGCGGCGCTGCTGACCACGACCCTGGCCAATCACGCGCCAGGAAGCTCGCCGTCGCAGAAGCTGGCCTATGCGGCCGCCGGCGTGGCGGCGCTCACCTACGGCATCGGCTGGCTCGCGAGCCACTGGTTGCCCGAACCCTCCAGTGAGGCGCTGCCCGAGCACACGGTCGCAGCACAGGACAGTCGCCTGGGCTCACGCGAGGCCCATTGATGCACCCAATGACCACGTTCCTGCTCGCGCTGCTCGTGCCCGGAGTGCCGGGCGGCAGCGCTCCGGTCGATGCGCAGGTCCCGCTAGCCGAGGTGCGCAACGCGGAGGCATTCCTCCGTGCGCGGCCGGATACACCCCTGGCGCCGTTCGCGTATCTGTGGATCCAGCACCGTCAGCGGGCAGCGTTCGAACTGGACACAGGGGCCGAGGCACGCGTACGGGCAGCGCGCAAATACCAGACGTTTCTGAACCGCGCGCGCGCCGCCTCGCTGCCGCTGGTCGTGTCGCTCGCGGAGGCGATCGATGCGCAACCGTTCGTCTACCGGGATGTCGAAGTCCACCCCAGGGACGTCCTGCCAGCCGGCTGATGCCCATGATGAGCGGCCGGTCGGCCGCTGCGGGTCGTTCAGGCTGCCCCGAAGCAGTACACCCGGCCGTCCTGCGCCCCTATGACGAGACGTCCGCCCCCGATCGCGGGTGAGGCGGTGACAGGCGCACCGACCTCGAACTCCCAGACTTTTTTTCCGCTGGCCGCATCTGCCCCATACATCCGGCCGTCGCTGGCCCCGACGTAGACCCGCCCGCCGCTGACCACCGGCGATGAATCGATGCGCGCGCGCGTGGTCAGTGTCCACAGGGCCTTGCCCGTGCCTGCATCGAGCGCGTGCAGCAGCTTGTCGCGACCGCCGAGGAAGACGCGGCCATCGGTCACCGCCGCCGAGGAGTAGAACGGGAAGTTCCGATCCGGATGCGTGTAGCGCCAGACGATCTTCCGGGACGCGAGGTCGACCGCCAGCACCTCGTTCGCGAAGGTCCCGTAGATTGCGCGCCCCCCCTGCATCGCGGGAGACGCGGCCGTGTACGCCCCGGACGGGGTCGCGAACACTTCGCGGCCGTCGGTGATCCGGAAGCCACGCAGCATTTCGTCGCACCCTGCGACGTAGGCGACGCCGTCGCGTACGGCAGGCGTGGAATGCACGGGACCTTCGGTGCGGGCCTTCCACGCCAGCGTGCCGTCCCGGTTCAGCGCGTACACGTGGCCGTCGTACGATCCGATGAGCACACGGTCACCGGCGATCGTCGGCGAGGACTTGATTTCACTGCCCGTCTTGAACGTCCACCGTCCTCGGCCAGTCGCCGCGTCGACAGCGTGAACGACGCCATCCAGGTCACCGATGAACACGAGGTCACGGCTGACCGCCGGCGACGATTCGCCCACGCCGGCGACCTTCGATGCTTCGTACTTCCACAGCACCGAACCCGTACCGGCCGCGAGCGCCACCAGCAGCCCCGGCTGCGTGCCAACGTAGATGCGATCGCCGACGATTGCGGCCGAAGACTCGACCGATTCTCCGATCTCCGCGGACCAGAGAAGCTTCAGCGCCGGCGGAAGCACGTCGGCCGCCACACCCGTCATGGCGGTGTTACCCCGAAACTGCGGCCAGTCCGCAGCGTTCGCTGCAGAGGCCCAGAGAACGAAAAGCGCAAGGGCGGCGGCCGGCATCACGTCACTTCTTCACGCCGAGCGCGAACAGCTGGTTGCGGCCACTGATGAACAGCGCGCCGTTTGCAGGCACCGGCGTCGCATAGACGGAGCTGCCCATGTTCATCTCGCCGATGACCTTGAGTTCCCTGCCTGCCTGGAGGATGGTGACGTCGCCGTCCTCGTCTCCCAGATAGATCCGCCCTTCGACAACGAGCGGCGATCCCCAGACTGCGGCGAACATGTCGTGCGTCCAGTAGACCTGGCCCGTCTTGGCATCGAGCGCGTGCAGGAACCCGCTGAAATCCGCGTAGTAGACGATGCCCTCGTGCACCGCGGCGGTCGAAATCGAACGTCGGATCTTGTCGTAGTGCCACACCAGGCCCGTCTGCGTGATGTCGCCGCGCTTCGTCGGATCGATCGCGTACAGGTGCCCGACGCCCTCGCCGTGCTCGGGATCCTGACCGTTCGCGATGTAGACGATGCCGTCGTGGATCACCGGCGTGCTGATGACTTCGTTGCGGGTCTTTGGCCATACGGACTCTTTGGGATTCGTATCGAACTCCCAGAGGCGTTCGCCCGTCAGCGCGTTGTTGCCCCTCACCCACCCGTCACCCTGTCCCACGATCACCTGCACCGTGTCGCCGACCGTGGCCACCGCGGGCGAGGACCACTGGCCATGGAGAATGCGGTCTTCCACCGGGTTGTCTTCCCAGGCCAGCTTGCCGGTTTTCTTGTTGATGGCGATGATCGCCGGCGCCTTGGGCGAGGGCACGTTGACGTGGCTCTCGTCCTGGCCGTTCGAGGTGTTCACGAAGATCAGATCGCCGTGCCCGACGGGTGAGGCGTTCGACATGTTGTGCGGGAATGCGCCGACCTCCTCCATCATGTCGAAGCGCCAGAGGATATCGGCGTCTTTTTCGCCCGCGAACTTCTCGTCGGTCACGGGCCCGTCGTTGGTGCCGTCGCGAAAGCCGTCGAGGTCGACCGCCATCACCTCGCCGCGGTTGGACGTGTAGTAGACGATGCCGTTCTCCACGAGCGGCGACGAACACACGCCCTGATACGGCCAGTCGTTGACCCGCCCGGACGCGAGCTTCTCGTGCGTCGCCTGCCACATGAACTCGCCGTCCGACTCCCGGAACGCCATCAACACGCCGCGGTCGCCTCCCTGCTTCGGGTCGCGCACCAGCTCGTTGTTGGTGCCGACGAGCACAACTCCGCCGGCGACGACCGGATTGCCGTAGGTCTGCGAACCAAGCGGCGCCACCCACTCTGACGTTTGACTCCGGTCTTCACGTCCCAGGTGGTCGGCAGGCCGGTCATGGTCGACACCATGTTCCGATCCGGGCGAACCACCCCACATCGGCCAGTCGCCGGCGGCGGACCCGGGCAACGCCGATGGCGCCACGGCCGCGATGGTCACGAAGAGCGCGGAGAGAGCGATGAGCCGGAACATGAGCATTTCTTACCTGTTCGCGTAGACGCGAATGTTGTCGAACATGATGTCTGAGCCGGCATCGGAGTAGAGGCCGGGGCTTCCCTCGCGGTGGCCGATGGCGATCGAGCTTCTCGAGCAGCCACGCGTCGGGCTCCGGCTCTCCGGTCGGCCATGCCTTCGCCTGGACGCGCGTCGCCCTCGGGCAGCGTCTCCACCCGCAGCTTCAGGCGATACCACGTGTCGGGCTTCCAGGAGAACGGCGCCCGAACCGTCATCTCGTCTGCGGCCTGCCACGGATGCAGCTCGATGCAGCTGGCTGTTCCCGAACAGCACGAGGACGTAGCGCTGCGCGATCACGCCCACGTCCCCCATCTGGCGCCGACGCTCCGACGCACGCACGTCCGCTTCGATGGTGTAGTTCGACGAGTTCGTCGCGCCGATCATGGTGCGCACGCGCCGGGCAACCGAGTTGTCGGCTGCGCGGAAAAGCCCCTTCGATCCGCCCAGGTCACGGACCGTGTACCGGCCGGTGCCGTGAACCCACGTGCGCGGCGGCGCCTCACCCTCGTGCGCCTCGAAATCGTAGGTCCAGGGGAACGGCGGCAACACGCGCACGCGCGCCGCCCCGCTGAGCGATCCCACGCTGACCTTGATCAGGCCGGCCTCGGCTGCAGGCGCGCTGGCCGTGTAGGTGCCGTCAGGGGCGATGGAGCCGGCCAGACCCTCTGTCGACCAGCTCCCCTTCTCCTCGCCGACGAACTCACCATTGGCATCGTACACGCGCGCGTGGAACTGCTGCCGTGCACCGGGGTGTGAGCGTCACTTCCGCCGGAAACACCAGCACGACGGCAGGCGCGCCGGCCGCACGTCGCGGCGCCGGCCGGGCCGCGGGAGCGGGCGACGACCCGCTGCGGGACGCGCGCGCCGGCGTGCCGGTGCCGATGGCGTAGGTCGCGTCCATCGATACCACGTAGACGCGGCCGTTCGAGACGATCGGCGAGGCGACGATCATCTCCGGCGCCTGTGCCGACCCGAGCCAGTCTTCATCGAGCACGTCGACGCCGTCGGCCCGGGGACGAAGGATGAAGAACTTCCCATTCTCGGTTCCGACGTACAGCTTTCCGTCGGCGAGCACGGGCGAGCCTTTCTGAATCGTTCCGAGGTTCCGGTGCCACAACGCCCGGCCGGACGCACGGTCGAAGGCGCCGAGGACTGCGCCGTTGTCCACGTGGTAGAGGCGTTCGGCATCCATCACCGGTGAGGCGAATCCGCCGAGAAAACCAAGCGTCGCCCACTTCACCTGGTTCGGCTCCACCTTGCCGCGGACCGTGCCGTCGACAGCCGCCACCATGCCCATCTCGCTCGTCGTGGTGTTCTCCTCGCTGTGTGTCACGTAGACCGTGGTGCCCCCCACCAGCACGCTGTTGTTGATCGCCCGCTTGGTGACGTGCCACCCCCACAGCTGCTCGCCGGTTCCGGCGTTCAGCGCGTGGATGACGCCGTCGGTGCCGCCGACGATCAGCATGTGCACGCCGCCGATATCGGCGGCCACGGGGGTGGAGTAGTTGGTGTCGTAATGCCAGGTCTGCGGAGCGCTGACCCAGATCGGGGCGCCGGTCCGCTTGTCGAAAGCGAAGTACCGATTGCTGGTGCGCGCCTGATCGCCCCACCCGGCGTTGAGCACGTTGATCACCACCTTGTCGCCGTCGATGACAGGCGAGACGGTCCGCCCGCCGTGCGTCGTGATCGCGCCGTACTCGTCGGCCATCGATCGGCTCCACAGCGTCTTGCCGTCCGCGGCGAGCGCGAGGAGCTGCGCTCCGACCGTGAGCGCGTAGATGTTGCCCGTCTCCGGATCGAGCGCCGGCGAGGCCCAGGCCGCCCGGTGCTGCGGCACGTCGCTGAGATACACGCTGAACCGCCGCTCCCAGATCGGCTTGCCGGTGCCGGCGTCGACGCACATCACCCGTTCCTGCGAGGTGGCGACATCCCCTGCGATGTTCTGCATGCACAGCCGGTTGCCTGCGGCGACCGGGGCCGAACGCCCGCCGAACGGCGCCCGCCACGCGAGGTTCTCGCCGGCCGGCGACCAGCGTTCCGGGAGGTTCGTTTCCATCGAGTGGCCATCGCGCTGAGGGCCGCGCCATTCCGGCCAGTCCGCGGCCGAGAGCGCCACACCGGCGAGCAGCACCATGGCCGCTGCCCACCCCTTCGTCACACCGTTCGTCACATGCTTCATGATGATCCGCCACACCATGTTACCCTCGCAGCCACCGACGCGCATTCAGTCCATCAGACGGCCGGGGCTCCAGGGCGGCCGCGGAGATCCACATGTCGATGACGCCCGCCAGGGTGCTCGCGCTTACCCTGACATTCTCATCCGTGGCCTCGCTCGACGCGAGCAACTGGCCCCAATGGCGCGGCCCCGAGGGCACTGGCGTATCCGAGGAGACGGCCGTGCCCCTCGAGTGGGCGGCCGACAAGAACGTCGTCTGGAAGACGCCGCTCTCCGGTCATGGCCACTCGCAGCCCATCGTCTGGGGCGACCACATCTTCCTGACGGCTGCGGTGGAAGGCGAGGTCGTGCCTGGCGCGAAGGCAGTCACCCACGTGGACGAGGGCAAGGAGTTCCTCCATCCCGACAGTGTGGGCGCCGACCGGAAACACACCCTGAAGGTGTTGGCCGTAGAGAGCAAGAGCGGCAAAATCCGGTGGGAGCGCACCGCCTGGGAGGGCGCTCCGTACGACAACCGGCACAAGCGCAGCAGCTATGCGGCGCCGACGCCGATTACCGACGGCACGCGGGTCTACGCGTGGTTCGGTTCCGAAGGCCTGTACGCGTACGACTTCAGCGGCACGCTCGTGTGGAAGAAATCGCTGGGCGGGCTCCCCACGCTCGGGATGGGCACGGGTACGTCGCCCATCCTGCACGACGGTCTCCTCATCCTCCAGTGTGATGAAGACGGCGGCAACAATTCCTTCATCGTCGCGCTCGACAAAAGAGACGGCCGCGAGGTCTGGCGCGCGCCGCGCAAGGTTCAGGTGAGCTGGTCCACCCCGGTGGTCGTGAAGGCGCTGTCGGGCCGCGACGAACTGGTCACGAGCGGCACGGAGCTGATTGTCGCCTACGACCCGAAGACGGGCCACGAGTTGTGGCGCACGACCGGGGTGCAGAGCAACGCGATTCCGTCGCCGGTGTTCGGTCACGGGCTGGTGATCCTCTCGGCCGGCTACCCCGCGAAGAAAGTAATCGCGGTGAAGCTCGGCGGCTCGGGCGACCTGACAGGCACGTCGCAGATCGCGTGGACCTACGACAAAGGCACCGCCTACGTGCCGTCGCCGATTCTCGTGGGCGATTACGTCTACCTGATGACCGATAGCGGGATCATGACCTGCCTTGATGCCAGGACCGGCGAGGTCAAGTACGAAGGCGGCCGGCCACCCAATCCCGCACGCTTCATGGCTTCCATGGTCGCCGTCGGCGGTGTCATCCTGCAGACGAGCGACACGGGCGACGTGTATGTCATCCGCGCCGGCCCGAAGCACGAGGTGATTCGCACGAACTCGATCGGGGAGCCGGTCTTGGCGTCCCCGGCGATCGCGGACGGGCGCGTCTACCTCAGGAGCACCGCGCACCTGTACGCGATCGGCAGCTGACCGGCCGCCCCGTCACTTGCCGCGCACGTCGTACGCGTAGATGGTGTCCTGATCGCGCAGGAAGAGCCTCCCGTTCGAGACGACGGGGTGCGACCAGGTGGGCAATGACCCGGTCTCCAGCGAAAAGCGGCCGTGCTCCCGATAGCCCTCCGGGCTCGCCTCGGCCAGCGC
Source organism: Vicinamibacteria bacterium (assembly GCA_963739995.1). GTDB lineage: Bacteria > Acidobacteriota > Vicinamibacteria > Vicinamibacterales > JAENWD01 > CAVUCH01. The sequence continues at coordinate 185,820 of CAVUCH010000017.1, forward strand.
CACGACGCCCCGTTCGCTGAACAGGTACAACCGGTCGTCGGCGTGCACCAGCGAGCCCTTGCCAACGCTCCGATCGCGCCAGGCCACCTCGCCCGTGTCGAACCGCATCGCCGTGAGAATGGCGCTCGAGAACCCGTACAGGTGGTCACCAATCAACACGGAGCTGGCGTGGTGATTCCGCATCTCGCGTGTGAAGTACACCTCCGCCGCCGTGATGCCGCCGCCCGACGGGGTCAGGCGAAGCAGCGCCGCCCCGGTTCCGTAGTCGGACGACAGGAACACGTGGTTCCCGCGCACGATCGGTGTGGCGATGTTCGCGACCCTGTTCGCCACCCGGTCGTAGCTCCAGAGCACGCGGCCGTTGGCGATGTCGACGCCGAGCGCCCGCTGCCCGGTGAAGACAATGGCCTGGCGAATCCCGCCAATCTCGTGGAAGACGGCGGAGGAGTATCCCGCGCGGTCGGCTTCCGTCTTCCAGATCAGCTTGCCGTCGGCCTTGTTCAGCGCGACCACCGATGAGCCGGGGCCGCCCGGGCTGACGATGATCCGATCGCCTGCGATCAACGGCGATTCGCTGAGACCCCAGGTGATGTTCTGCCCGCCGAAATCGCGAATGACATTGACCGTCCATGCGACCTTGCCCGAGGCCGCGTCGAGCGCCGTCAGGTCACCGCTCGCACCGAACGCGTACACGCGGGTGCCGTCGATGGTGGGCGTGCCGCGGGGACCATCGCCGCGATCGTTCGAGAAGCGGCGACCGTGCGGTACGTCCCACAGGCGCTTACCGGTCGCGATGTCGTAGGCCATCACGTGCTCGCGGTCCTCGCGGGCGCCGAGCGTGTACAGCCGGCCGGCGGCGACGGCGAAGGACGAGTAGCCCTGGCCTGCACCGGGGGCCTTCCAGGCCAGCGGCGGGCCGCTCTGGGGCCACGCCTTCAGCAGCCCGCGTTCGGCGGACACGCCGTCCCGCCGCGGGCCGCGCCACTGCGGCCAGTCGTCGAGCGCGTGAATCGTCACTGATGCGCCTGCAACGAGCGCAGCGAACCCCACGAAGAGAGCGGACCGACGGATCATGGCGTCCTCCCGAGTTGGTGACGGTTTACCAGAGCAGCTTGGTGCCGAACTGCAGCCGGCGCGGCGAGCCGGCCGACAGGATCTGCCCGAACGTCGCCGAGCCGAGGAAGTTGTCGGGCAGGTCGAAGTTCGCGCGGTTGAGCACGTTGAACGCTTCGAGCCGGAGCTGCAGGCGCGCGCGCGACCCGAGCGGCACGTGTTTGAGGAGACCGACGTTCACGTTCGCGAATCCAGGTCCCTCGAGCGTATTTCTCCCGACGTCCCCGAAGCTGCCGAACGGCGGGAACGCAAACGCAGCCGCATCGAACCACGCTCCCGGACCGCGGCTTGACAGCGCAGGATCGCCGACCTGATTGGGTCGGTCGTTGGCGCCGAACCCGAGGCTGGCCCGGCCCGTGTTGCTGTTGTCGATCTCGGGGAGAAGCGCGACGGTGAACGGGCGGCCGCTGTGGAAGGCCGCCACGGTCTCGAGGCTCCAGCCGCCCAGGACAGCCGTCCCGATCCCACCGTCGTGCAGCCACCGGCGGCCGACGCCGAACGGCAGCGCGTACGAGATGGCGAGGGAGAACCGGTGCCGCACGTCGAAGTTCGAGCGCGCGCGCTCGTCGGGATTGTTGCTGTCCTGCGGAAAATTGGCATCGCCGGCGCTCGCGAAAAAGCTGGACGTGTCGTCGGTGGACTTGCCAAGCGTGTAGGCGGCCAGCACTGCGATCCCGGCGTCGAGCCGCTGCGAGTACGAGACCTGCAAGCTGTCGTACCGCGAGCGGGCGCGCGATTCGAGGAAGATGATGTCCGCCAGTCGCGGGTCGGGGCGCAGGTTCACCGGCGCGGGGCTCGGCTCCGGCTGGTTGATGTCGCGCGCTGCCAGCAGGTGGCGCCCGCGAGATTCCGACGTACGCCACATCCACGGCGCGGCCGCTCCCGAGCTGCCACTGAGCGCCCGCCGACGCGTGGTGGAACGCCGCGGTCTGGAAATCGCGCTGGATGCCGAGCGCCGCGTCGGGCGTGGGAAGGGGATAGTTCGCGGGGAACGGGTCGTAGAGCGTCACCGGGAGCCCTGGCAGGGAGAAGTAGTAGCTCAGATCGAAGTACGGCGGGCTGAAGTACAAGCCCTCCGAGGGCGCCAGCGCCGACTGGTCGAAGTAGATCCCGTAACCGCCCCGCACGACGACGTTGTTGCTGCCAGCGGGCGTCCACGCGACGCCCACGCGCGGCGCGATGTTGTTGCGGTCGGTCGTGTACCCCCCACGCGGCACGCCGTTCGTCCCGACTGGCACGAGCTCACCGGTCGCGGGGTCGTAGATGGTCGCGCGATCGTCGGCATCGACCGGCGCCTCGTTCACTTCGTACCGGACGCCCGCCGTGAGCGTCACGTCGTCGTGCAGGCGGATGCTGTCGGTGACGAACAGGTTCACGCTGCGCGTTCGAAGCCGCTGCGGGTTATCGAGCGTCGCGCCGCCGGTGAGGGCCGGGATGCCGAGCAGCAGGTCCGCGAGGGCGTTGCCGGTGATCGGCGCCGCGCTGGTAAAGGTGAGGAACCCGCGGGACTGCACGTCCCGGTACGCGTCTTGGCGGACGGTGCGAAGGTCGATCCCGCCCTTCACCAGGTGGGGGCCTCGCGTCCACGTGATCGTGTCCAGTGCCTGCACGAGGTGCGTGGTGCTCTCCTGCGGCTCGTTGTACCCATCGCCCAGCGGAGAGTAGCCCGAGACAGTGATGAAGCTCAGTCCCCAGTCGCGTGGGTTCGCAGACAGCTCCGGCAGCCCCACGGCGTTGTTGAGGCTGTTGCCGCTGTTCTCGTGGAACGAGCCGCCCGACACGCGACTCCAGCCGACGCGCGCCTCGTTGACGAGGTGTGACGAGAACACGTGCGAGAACGATGTCGCGAAGTTCTGACCACGCCGTGCCACGTCGGTGCCGAAACCCGGGACGGCCGCAAAGCCTTGGCCGGAGAACGGCTCGTACAGCCGCCGGTCGGCGAAGCTATATCGCGTGGTCCACGTCGATGCGGCGCCGAGCGTGCGATCCACACGCAGGTCGAACTGGTCCTCGTCGTCGCGCAGAAGAGGCGACGAGACGTAGTTGCCGACCGGCACATTGCGATTCGGGAGCGGATACAGGCCGGCGATCGCACTGCCGATGGGATTCACGAACGGCGACGGAATCCGGTTGCCGGTGAAGGGCTGCCCCGTGAAAGGATTGCGCGGGGGCGGCAGGGCGCTGGCCGAGAAGTCCCCCTGGCGCTCGGCCAGGGTCGGCACGGTGGTCAGGCGTGTCGTCCCCTCGCGCATCCGCGTGCCCTCGTAGACCGAGAACACGAACGTGCGGTCCTTCTGCAGCGGCCCTCCGACCGACCCGCCGAACTGGTACCGCTCGTAATCTGGCGCCGGCTCGTCGCGGGGCGCGAAGTAGTTGCGCGCGTCCAGAGCGCCGTTCCGAAGGAACTGGTACGCCGTGCCGCCCCAGCGGTTCGAACCGGACCGCGTAATCACGTTGACCTGTGCTCCGCCGTTTCGGCCGAAGGACGCATCGTAGGAGCTGGTGACCACCTCGAACTCCCGGATGGCATCGACAGGCACCCGCACGCCGATACCGTTCAGCTTCGGATCGACGTTGTAGACGCCGTCGAGCAGGTACGCGTTGCTGTCCTCGCGCGCACCGTTCGCGTTGAATGCGAAGTCGCCTCGGATCGAGGTGGCCGAACCGGGAGCGGCCGGGACTGTCCCTGGCGCGAGGAGCGCCAGCTCGAGGACGTTGCGGCCGTCGAGCGGGAGGCCGGAGACGAGGCGATCGTCGAGCACCGTGCCACGCCACGGCAGTTCCGATTCCCGCCGCAGGGGCGCGGAGACCGTCAGCTCCTCGGTGACGGTGACGCCCAGCTGCGCCTCAATCCAGATCGCCTGAGCCACGTCCAGCGCCAGGCGGCGGATGTACGGCGCGTGCCCGGACGCAACGATCTCCAACCGGTGCGCGCCCGAGGCGAGATGCGCGACCGTGAACTCACCGGACCCTCCCGTTTCGGCCTGCCGCCGCTCGCCCGTTTCTTCACGCACGACCGTCACCGCACCGCCCGCGACGGGCTGTCCGGCGGCGTCACGGACCGTGCCGCGCACCGAGCCGTGAATGGTCTGCGCAGCGGCGCCCGTGACGAACATCGGGATGAACAACAGGGCGAATATCGCGACGATCGCCGACACCCCGCCCCCAGACCAGGTTGAGTTCGAAGACATGTCTCCCCTAGGACGAGCGCACGGCGGCGCGGGTTTCACCGCGCGGACACGCGCGAACGGACGTTCAGCAGACAAGAGCGCACCATTGCGACCGGTTGCCGCGGGCGGTGGCTCAGCGCTTGCCGATCGCGATGAGCTGATTCTGCGTTCGGATCAGCAGGCGGCCCTCCGAAAAGGCGGGCGTGGCCAGGACGCTGGCCTTCATGTCATTCGTCGCAAGGCGTTCGAACGTCGGACCAGCCGCAATCACGACGACCTGTCCATCTTCCGCCGCGACGTATACCCGGCCATCGTTCGCCACCGGCGATGAGGTGAACGCCGACGACGTGTCTGCCAGCAGCCGCTGCTGGTACTTGCGATCGCCCGTCCTCGCGTCGAACACGCTCAGAACGCCGTTGTACGCGACGACGTACACGAGCCCGCGATACACGAGCGGCGTACAGAGGTACCCGCCGCCTTTCGGCACGCTCCACGCCACGTGATCGCTGGTCGTCGTGTTCGGCGGCAGGGTGATGTCGCCTTTCGCCGTCTCCCGGACCGCGAGGACCGGCGACGGCCCTCCGTGAGCGTTGGTGATGTAGATGAGGCCGTCGTGCACGACAGGCGTCGGGATGGGAATGTCACCGTTGCCCGACAGCCGCCAGATCTCGGCACCTGTCTCGAAGTCGTAGGCGCCCGCGTGACGGAAGCCATTGACGATGACCTGTGTGCGGCCGTTGACGCGGTGAATCGTGGGCGTTCCCCAGGTTGGCACGTCGCTGCGTGGCGTGCGCCACCGCTCCTTGCCCGTCGCCGCGTCGAACGCCGCCAGAAACGAGTTCTTCTGGACGTCAGCAAGGACGATCACCGTCCCCTCGTGCAGCACCGGAGAGCTGCCGGTCTCCCACTGCATCTCGGGCGCGGTGAACCAGCCCGCGTCGAGCACGCCGAGATTCTTGTTCCACAGCAGCTTGCCCGACAGATCGTAGGCGTACAGCCCCTCGGACCCGAAGAATGCGATCAGACGCGAGCCATCGGTCGCCATCGTCGAATTCGCGTGCGTGGCTTTCGTGTGCCGCTTGATCTGCGGGACGCCCTTATGGACCGTCTGCTGCCATTTGACGGCTCCGGTCTTCTTGTCGAGGGCATAAACGCGCCATTCGTGCGGCGTGTCATCGCGCACCGGCTCGACATCCCCGTAGAGACCGACTCTCAGCCCGGCATCTGTCCTGCCGCTGATCGCGGTCGAGATGAAGATGTCGTCGTCCCAGACGACCGGGCTCGAGTGACCGAGACCAGGGACGTCCGCCTTCCAGAGAATGTTTCTGCCCGCTGCCACGTCCCACTCCGCGGGCACGCTGAAGCCCTCGGCAATGCCGCCCGCCGAGATGCCGCGGAACTGGGGCCAATCGACCCCGGGGCGCGGCGCAGACGTGGTCATCGCAGCCAGCGACAGGCTGCAGAGGAGCACGGCGGACGCGGCAGGAACGGAGTGGCGCATGAGGGTCGCCCTTGCGATCCTACAACAGGAAAACACAAGGGAAGGTGCGGGGACCTCTTCGATTTTGGCGGGACGTGTGGTGGAAGGTGCAAAGAATGAGGAGCGGTTGGGCGCGTGAGCCTCCGCTCCCGTCGGGTGGCGGTGGACCGTCGACGGTCGACCGATGGCCTACACGGCCGCCGGAACGACGGCCTTCTCCCATGGCAACCCGGCCTTTCCGAAATGGCCGTAGTTCGTGGTCTGCCGGTAGATGGGCTGCAACAGTTCCAGTTCCTGGATGATGTTGGCGGGCCGGAAGTCGAAGTTGTCCGCTACGTACTTCTCGGCCTTCTGCGCGTCGCCCGTGCCAAAGGTGTCGACCTTGATTGAGAGCGGCTTGGCGCGGCCGATCGCGTAAGCGACCTGAAGCTCCGCCTTGTGCGCGAAGCCGGACTGCACGAGCCGCCGCGCCACGTAACGGCAGTAGTACGCGCCGCTGCGATCCACTTTCGACGGGTCCTTCCCGCTGAACGCGCCGCCGCCGTGACGGCCTGCGCCGCCATAGCTGTCGACGATGATCTTGCGCCCGGTGACGCCGCAGTCGGCAGAGGGCCCGCCGAGGACGAAGCTGCCGCTCGGGTTGACGATGAACTCGGCGCGGGGGTTGTACCACTCCCCGAGGACGCGCGGCGCGAGCTCGCGCTCCACGTAGGCCTGGACGTCTGACCGCGACACGCGGTCGCGATGCTGCGTGGAGATGAGGACGGTGGCGACTTCGATGGGGGTGTTGCCGCGGTAGACGACCGAGACCTGCGACTTCGAGTCGGGACGGAGCCAGTCGTGCTTGCCAGTGCGCCGATCCTCGGCGAGACCGCGCGTGAGGCGGTGCGCCAGGAGGATCGGCAGCGGCATCAGCTCATCGCTTTCATCGGTCGCGTACCCGAACATGATGCCCTGATCGCCGGCGCCCTGTTCCTTCTGGTCATCGGTCGCGTGGACAACGCCCTGGTTGATCTCGTTCGACTGGCGCGAGAGGAGCAGCAGCACCTGCACGGCGTCGGCGTTGAACGGCTCGGCCGGATCCGTGTAGCCGATCTCCCGGATGGTGCGCCGCACGATGTCCTCGTAATTCAACCGCGCCGCCGTGCTGATCTCCCCGCCGAGCACGACCGTGTTGTGCTTGCACATCACCTCGCAGGCGACATGGCTGTGCGGATCCTGCTCGAGGCACGCATCCAGGACCGCGTCCGCAATGAGGTCGCAGACCTTGTCCGGATGACCCTCGGACACCGACTCCGACGAAAACGTGTAGTGCTGTTCGCTGCTCATGGACGCGTTTCAACTCCCGCTAGGACAGGTGGCCGTACACGAAAAAAAGGCTCGGCGATTCGTCGCGAGCCTTTCGATCCGCGACTTAGATGGCAGTGGCCAGCGGTGAGGCTGACTACGCGCGGCCCATCAAGTCGGGTGAAATCGCCGCGCCTGTTGAGTGTCGTCCACCGAGGCTGCCGGTGTCAAGCAGAGGAGGACGGGATTTACGGGCGCTGGGCGCTGGGCACGCACACGCGCGCCATTCCGCCGCCGCCCGAGCCTTGCGCTCAGCACCAGGCCGCCTACCGCCCACGGCGCCCCACCTTAGTCTTGCCCACCGCCCACCGCCCACCGCCCACCGCCCAGCAGCCAGCGCCGTATTTGACCCCTCGCGCGCAAATTGGTGCAATGCGCCTGGCCATGGCCCGCTTCAAGCTGACCATCGAATACGCCGGCACGCGTTACAGCGGGTGGCAGATTCAAAAGAACGCCCGCACGGTGGCAGGCGAACTCGACCGCGCGGTGCGCGAAGCGACCGGGGTGCGCGCGATCGAGCTGTACGGCGCCGGACGCACCGACGCCGGGGTGCACGCGCTTGCGCAGGTGGCGCACCTGGACATTCGCACGAACGTCCCTCCGGCCTCGCTGCTGCGGCGCGTGAACGACGAGCTGCCCGCGGACATCAACATCCTCCGCGTCGACGCCGCGCCCCACCGGTTCCACGCGCGTCACGACGCGATCGCGCGGACGTATTTGTATCAGGTGGCCACGCGGCGCACGGCGTTCGCGAAGCCATTCGTCTGGTGGGTGCGCGAGGCCCTCGACGTCGAGGGGATGCGCCGTGCCGCCGTCCGCTTCGAGGGCCTGGGCGACTTCGCGTCGTTCACGGACGACGACCCCGACGAGAAGTCCACCAAGGTGGCGGTCACCCGCGTGCGCCTCGACCAGGCCGGGGACCTGCTGCTGCTGCGAGTCGAGGGGTCCCATTTCCTGTGGAAAATGGTCCGCCGCATGGTCGGCGTGCTCGTCGCGATCGGACGGAACGAGCTGACCCCGCGGGAACTCGATCAGTTCATGCGCGAACCGTCCGGCGCACCCGCGCGTCTGACCGCACCTCCGTCGGGCCTCTTCCTCGAGCGCGTGACTTACCCGGGCGATCCCACGCCCGTCGATGCCGCTCCTCCCCTGCTGACGCTGCCCTCGTTTGGGCGCTAGGGCGTGTCTCAGCTGGCTGTCCAACCGCAAACATCGGTAACAAATAAACCGGCCCACTGCCCACCGCCCACCGCCCACCGCCCACCGCCCACCGCCTACCGCCTACCGCCCACCGCCCACCGCCCAGCCTACCGCCCCACCGCCTACCGCCCGCCGCCCGGCGGTTCGTCGTCTGCATGGTGCCGCCGGTCGCTATCCCACAGTGACCAACGGCTCCTCCCGCCGCTCGCCCACCTGCTGGCGCCACATCGCGTAGTACAAGCCGCGTTGCGTGACCAGGTCGTCGTGACGCCCCTGCTCCACGATGCGGCCGCGTTCGAGGACGTAGATGCGATCGGCGTGGAACACTGTGGAGAGGCGGTGGGCGATGAGGATCGTGATCGCTTCACGGCTGTGGTTGACGTCGCGGATCGTGTGGCTGATCTCGTCCTCGGTGATCGAGTCGAGCGACGAGGTGGCCTCGTCGAAGACGAGCAGGTCGGGGTTGCGCAGCAGGGCGCGCGCGATCGAGAGGCGCTGGCGCTCGCCGCCCGAGACCTTCACGCCTGCTTCTCCGATGATCGTGTCCAGTCCCTTGTGCGCCCGTGCGAGCAGGCTGTCGCACGCCGCGCGTCGCAGCGCGTCCAGGACCTCCGCGTCGCCCGCTCCGGGGCACACGAAGAGCAGGTTCTCGCGGATGCTCCCCGAGAACAGCTGCGTGTCCTGCGTGACGAACCCGATGCGGGCGCGCAGTTGCTCCAGGTCCACCTCCAGCCCCGAGTGCCCGTTGTACAGAATCCGGCCCGATTGCGGGCGGTAGAGGCCCACCAGCAGCTTCACGAGCGTGCTCTTGCCCGCGCCCGACGGCCCCACGAAGGCGATCGTCCCGCCGCGGGACACCTCGAAGGAGATGCCTGTCAGCGCCGCAACCTGCGCGCTCTGGTAGCGTGAAACCCACCGCCTCGAACGCGAGCGTCGAGAGACGATCGATCAGTATCGGCTTCACGGGGCGCGGCTCGAGCGGCGTGTTCAACAGCGCCTCGAACTTCTGCAGCGACACCTCGGTCTCCCGATAGGTGTTGATCACGTTCCCGAGCTCCTGCAGCGGGCCGAAGATGAAGAACGAGTAGATGAAGAGCGAGAAGAACTGGCCGACCGTGATGCGCTGCGTGAAGATCAGATAGAGCATCAGGAACATGATGCTGGTGCGGAGCGCGTTGACGGCCGTGCCCTGGATGAAGCTCAGGCTGCGCAGGTAGCGCACCTTCTTGAGCTCGAGCGCGAGGATCTTCTCAGTGGTGCCGTTCAGGCGCGCCACTTCCTGGTCCGCCAGGCCGAGGCTCTTCACCAGCTCGATGTTGCGCAGCGACTCGGTCGTCGATCCGGCCAGCCCCGTGGTTTCCCGCACGATCTCGACCTGGATCCGCTTGATGCGCCGGCTGAGCGTGGAGCTGAGTATCCCGAGCAAGGGCACGGTGAGCAGCAACGCGGGGGCGATGACCCAGTGCACCGTGAACGAGTAGACCATCACGAAGACGATGCCCACCAGCGTCGTGAAGAGCACGTTGATCGAGACGGCAATGAGCTTCTCGACGTCCACGCGCACCTTCTGCAGCACTCCGAGCGTCTCCCCGCTGCGCTGATCCTCGAAGGTGGCATAGGGCAGGTCGAGCGAATGGCGCACGCCGTCCGCATAGAGCTGCGCGCCCAGCCGCTGCGTGATGACATTGATGCAGTAGTCCTGGAAGTTCTTCGCGACCCGGGACACGAAGGCCACGCCGACCGCCGCAAGCAGCAGCAGGCTCACCCCCCGGAAGAACTGGCCTGTCGTGTATTCGCGGTACCGCGTGGCGTACTCGTCGATCACATGGCGGAAGATCAGCGGATCCAGCAGCGAAAACACCTGGTTGATGGTCGCCAGCAGGAGCGCGATCGCGAGCAGGCCGCGGTAGCGTGCGAGGTACGTCCACAGGAGGCGCACGTCAGCGGTCCCTCCGTCCGACGATACCCGCCATCATCCGTCCAGACACCTCGCCCTCGCGCGCGCGGATCACAGCGAGCGGCGTGACAAGCTGCGGAAGCTCGCCGTGCTCTAGCAGGTGCGCGCGGCTCGTGGGGCGTCCGCGGGCGGCCTGGTCCACCGTGAACGTCTCGTAGAACAGCAGACCCCCGGGCGCGACGGCGCCTACGATGGCGGGCATCACCGGGCGATGAAGATAGTTGAAGACCAGCACGAGGTTGAAGACACCCTGTGGAATACCCGGAGCGCCGCGCTCCAGGTCCTCGACCGCCGCATCCACCTCGAGGTGCCACCGCTCGGCGAGGGCGCGCAGCGTCTCGATGCGGCCGGCATCCGCATCGATTGCGCGGACGTGGAATCCGGCCGATGCGAGCAGCAGCGCGTGCCGCCCGCGGCCGCACGCCACGTCCAGCGCGGTTCCTCCGCGTGGCAGGAGGTCCGCGTTGGCGAGCAGCCAATCCGACGGCCCGCGCACCTCGCCCGGTGCCGAACCTCCGCGGTCCGGTCCACACGGCCATACCGCCCCTCATGTTGAGCGCCGGCATGCCCGCCTCGCCCAGCATCGTCGCGGCACGCTGGCTGCGCACGCCGTGCTCGCAGACAACGAGGACGGGTCGGCCGTCCGCCGGAAGCACCGCGGGCGCCGAGACAATCAAGTCCACCGGAACGAGCCACGCGCCCGGGATGTGGCCAAGCTGCTCGTACTCCGCCGGGGTGCGCACATCGACCACCAGCGTCTCCCCCGCAGCAACGAGGCGTTCGGCTTCCGCCACGCTGACATCGCGAACAATCGACGGTGGCACGGCTCCCAGCGTACAACAACGGGCGGCGCAGACCTCGAGCGTTCCGCCGTTTAGCGCGTGATAACGTCTCCACCCATGCAATCGTTCGACGTCGCAATCGTGGGGCTCGGCGCCATGGGGAGCGCCGCCGCCTGGCACCTGGCCGAACGCGGTCTTCGCGTCCTCGGGGTGGACCGGTATACGCCGCCGCACCATTACGGCTCCTCTCACGGCCATGCGCGCATCATCCGTGAGGCCTACTTCGAGCATCCGCAGTACGTGCCGCTCGTGCAACGTGCGTACGCATTGTGGGACACGCTCGCTGCCGCCAGCGGCACCGATCTCCTGACGCGGACAGGGGGCCTGATGCTGGGACCGCAGGACGGGCAGCTCGTCTCGGGTGCAATGCGCAGCGCGCAGCTGCACCAATTGCCGTATGCGCTCTGGACGGCGGCGGAGGTCCGCGAGCGCGTGCCCGCGCTGAAGCCAGCGGACGAAATGGTGGGCCTGTGGGAGCCGCGCGCCGGCGTCCTCTTTCCGGAGCGCTGCATCGAGACGATGCTCGGCGCCGCCGCCGGGCGCGGGGCAGAGCTCCTGTACGAAACCACGGTTACGGGCTGGGAGACAGACAGCGGCGGCGTGACGGTTGCCACCAGGGCTCAGGACTACCGCGCCGGACGCCTGGTTCTCGCAGGCGGGCCCTGGATGCCGGAGCTGCTGCCGAAGCTTCGGCTCCCCCTGACGATCGAGCGGGCCGTGCAGCACTGGTTCCGCCCGTTGCCTGATGAAGGCCTGAGCAGTCCGGACCGCTTGCCGATCTTCATGATTGAGTACGCGCGGGACAGGCTCCTGTACGGTCTCCCAGACACGGGCCGGGGCGTGAAGATCGCGACACACCACGAGGGCGAGCGAACGACGGCGGATACGGTGCGGCGTCGGGTGGGCGAAGATGAGCAGCTCGAGATGCAGGCGCTGGTGCAGCGGTGGTTGCCGCGCGTCGCCGGTCCCCTGACAGAGTCGACCGTCTGCCTCTACACCAACACGCCAGACCAGGACTTCATCCTCGACTACCACCCGGCGCACCGCCGGGCGATCATCGCGAGTCCGTGTTCCGGCCACGGGTTCAAGTTCGCGAGTGCCGTCGGCGAAATCCTTGCGGATCTGGTCATGGAGCAGACGCCCCGCTTCGACCTCTCCCCCTTCCGGGCGGCGCGCTTCAAACCATCCTGAGAGGCGCTGAAACGGTGTTCCGCCGGGACTGACGTCCCGGCGCCACCTGGAGTCGATCGATGAGAGCCCGCTCGCGGCGTCAACGACGAAGCGATGACGGGCGGACCTGCATCGTCGACGGGACCGTCTGCTATCCTTGGACGTCGGGCATGCGGTGAGAGCGAGCCCGGCTGCACGACACCAGCCAGTCCCAACGGAGCACGGTCGCCCCTCCATGCCCGCACAGCGTCTCGTCATCAAATTCGGCGGCACTTCCGTCGGCAGCGGCCAGGCGATCGCGAGTGCCGCGGGCATCGCGGCTGACCTCCGGCGGGCCGGCCACCCGGTCGTGGTTGTGACCTCCGCGATGAGCGGCGTGACCGATGCGCTGCTCGGCGGAGCCGCCGCAGCTGTGCGCGGTGAACGTGTCCACGTCCGCGAGCTGGCCGAGACGTTACGCGCGAAACATCATGCGGCGGCGGGCGAGCTTGCGCTCACCGATGGTGAGCGCGCCGTCGTGCTCGACCCGATCGACGGGCGGCTGACAGAGTTCGCCGTGCTCTGCGATGCGCTGGCGGTGCTCGGCGACGCCTCGCCTCGCGCGCTGGATGCCGTCTCGTCGCTCGGCGAGCGCATGAGCGTTCACCTGCTGGCGGGCGCCCTTCGCAAGCTGGGGACACCTGCGGTGCCGATCGATGCGGCGGAAATCTTACGCACGGACAACGCGTTCCAGTCGGCCGCGCCCGACTCGCTCGAGACTCGCCGGCTCACACAGGGGACACTGGAGCCTCTGCTCACCGAGGGCATCGTGCCGGTCATCACCGGCTTCATTGGCGCCACCGTGGAAGGTGTCGTGACGACGCTGGGCCGCGGTGGCAGCGATTACAGCGCCGCCATCATCGGCGCCGCCATGGACGTGGACGAGGTGTGGATCTATACGGACGTGGACGGTGTCATGACGGCGGATCCGCGTGTCGTGACCGACGTGCGGACCCTCGACACGCTCTCGTACCGCGAGATGTCGGAGCTGGCCTACTTCGGGGCCAAGGTGCTGCACCCGAAAACGGTACTCCCCGCCCTCGAACGCGGCATTCCGATTCGCATCCGGAACACGTTCAACCCGGCCCACCCGGGCACACTCGTCGTCGGCAAGTCGGATGATCCCGTCGCCGTGTTCAAGGGCGTGACGGCGGTTCGCCACCAGAGCCTCGTCACGATCGAAGGACGCGGGATGCTCGGCGTACCGGGCATCGCGGCACGCGCATTCGGCAGCGTCGCACGTACCGGCACCAGCGTGTCGATGATCTCGCAGGCCTCCTCGGAGCAGAGCATCTGCTTTCTCGTGCCGCAGGACGCGTCATCCAACGTGCTCGATACCCTCCGGCGGGAGTTCGAGCACGAGCTCGCACGGCGCGACATCGAGAGCATCTGGTCGCTCGACGAGGCCGTCATCGTCACGGTGGTTGGCGCAGCGATCAAGCAGACGCCCGGCGTGGCGGGCCGCGTCTTCGGTGCGCTCGGGCTGATGGGCATCAACGTGATTGCGATTGCGATGGGCTCTTCGGAGTGCAGCATCAGCCTGGTGGTCGAGGCGAAGGATGCGGAGCACACGGTCAAGTGCCTGCACACGCTGATCTGACCCGCTCCAGGCAGGATCCCGACCTGGCCTCGCTGGGTGTTTCATTGTCCTTTCCGGTTGAGGCGGCCGCGGCCCGCCTTTTGCTCGATGTTCGCCCACTACGCTGATCCAAAGTAACGGGTTGCCTGATAGTGGGTACCCGCGAGAGAGGTGGGGCATGTGCATCATTGGCGGCCGACTCGCCGCCAGGATCCTGACCTGGCTTTCACCGACGGGGGAAAATCAGAACCTCGACGGTCGTGCCTACCGCAACCGAAGCAAACTCGAAGTCCTCTTCGGTCGGGAGTTCTTCGACGAGATTCGGGGCAAGACGGTGATCGACTTCGGGTGCGGTGTCGGCGACGAAGCGATCGAGATGCTTCATCGCGGCGCCGCCCGGATAATCGGCCTGGACGTGCGGGAGAAGTTCCTGAACGACGCGCGCGAAAAAGCCGCGGCGGCCGGCCTGTCGCACCGCGCGGTGTTTGCCAAGACCGCCGACGAGCCGGCCGACGTAATTCTGTCGCTCGACGCCTTCGAGCACTACGACGACCCGGCGGCGGTGCTCAACAGCATGGCCCGTTGCCTGAAGCCCGGCGGCAAAGTTGTGATCTCTTTTGGCACGACGTGGTACCACCCATACGGCGGCCACAACTTCGCGGTGTTTCCGTGGGCGCACCTGCTGTTCACCGAACACGCGATGCTCACGTGGCGCAAGCAGTTGCATCCGGCCGAGACGGCCCGCACCATCGAAGAGTGCGGCCTCAACAAGATGACCATCCGGCGCTTCGAACGATACGTCGCCGACAGCCCGTTCCGGTTCGACCGGTGCGAAATCCGTGCGATCAGGCGCGCGCGTCTGCTCTGGACGCCGCTCACACGGGAGTTCCTCACGTCGTTGATTCTGGCGAGGCTCGAGCTCCGGTCGGCGGGTCAGGAAGCGTCCGCGATCAGCCCCGCCGTCGCGGTGTAACTGCGCCGGGCACCCTCGCGACCTGCCGAAGATCGCTGTTCGACAATCGAGCGGGCTACTGCGGGCGAACCGAGCGCCTTATAGAAGATCGGATGCGTCCCCTCGAACGAGACGCGCCCGCCATTCACCCACGCCCACTCGCCACCGCTGTGTCGCGACATGTAGGTCGACACGAGCGCCCCTGCTTCGTCGCCGCAGGACCCGATGTCACGCGAGGCGCAGGCGCTCTGGTGCGGGGCTGGTGACCATCGCGCACGCGAGAAGCAGGCCCGCATCATCTCGGCCCGGCAAGGGCTGCACGGTCATCTGGATCGTCTGTGGATTCGGCCAGGTCCAACAGCCCCGACAGGAGCGCCGGCCGAGTGCAGGTCTCGTCAGCGAACACGTGCCGCCGCCACCCGGAGGTCGCTGACCAGGCCGGCCAGTGCGGCCTTTCGGCTCTCATCGTCTGGCGCGCGCAGGATCGACGACGGATGAATGGTTGCGACGACGGCCGGCGCGAACGGCGAGGTGATGGGCTGACCGCGTTGGGCCATCAGCTTGAACTGCGGGCCGAGGAGGGACTGCGCCGCGGTTGCACCCAGGCAGACCCGGTGGGCGGATTGACTGGAGGCTGTCGAGGCGGACGCCGCACCGGCATGCTGGGTCTGCGTGCAAATCGAAAGCCGCGCAGCCAGCATGATCTTCATTTCGCAGCGGCTAGCGCGGATAGACGGCGCAGCAACTTCCTGCCCGGCGGGTGCGCCCGCAGCGAGTACGCTACCCGCCCAGCCGCATACCACATGAGCTGTCGTGTCACGCGTGTTGAAACCTGGGCGTCAGCGTAATTCAGCCGCTGAAGCGCTTTGCCCATCAGCAGAGTCATGAGCCAGTTCTCCTCTGCGGTCAGTTCTTCACGCCACGCCTCGAGCCGTCCCGAATCCAGCTCGGCTTCAGACTTGCCCTTCCACTTCTCCTCCCATTCCGGGACGGAATGGCTGCGAACCGAAGTATCGAACTGCGACTCTTCGAAGGGAACGCCGACGAACCGATCAATGTCGCCGAGCACGCTCTTCGGACGACGCAGCAAGTCTTCATAGCGGACGCGAATGAACTGTTGCGGATAACGTTGTTCGAACCGCAACGTTCTGGCGGCGTTGCGTCGCCACAAGAGCGACAGCGTGACGATGTCGCTGCGGTACCAGCCCAATTTCAGAGCCGATTGCACCGCGGCGCGACCGTCTCGGACGATGCATACGACACGCGCACCTGGAAACCACTCGATGATCTGCGGCACGAACTCGAGGTGACCCGGCGTCTTTTCGCCGGGCCGCGGC
The DNA here is from genome assembly GCA_963739995.1 of Vicinamibacteria bacterium. Classification (GTDB taxonomy): domain Bacteria; phylum Acidobacteriota; class Vicinamibacteria; order Vicinamibacterales; family JAENWD01; genus CAVUCH01. The sequence continues at coordinate 202,006 of CAVUCH010000017.1, forward strand.
TTTCCTCGGTCAGCGGCGTACTGTTCCAGCGCTGCCTGCAGCAGATTCGGCAGGTTGGCCGGATATTGACGAAAGCGATTCAGCACGGTGGACGGCTCGAGGCCCGCATCCTGCGCTCGTCGATTCCTGAAGAATTCGGTGATCAACGGTTCGTGCCCGACAGGGTGACGAGCGCGCTTCAGATGACGCCTGAAGTGGCCGAAGAAGTGAGTTTCTGGAGGTATGGCAATACGACTATGTCGGTCCAGGAGCACCGCCAGAAGCGTTGTGCCAGATCGTTGGCTGCCCACAACGAACACAGGCTGGAATGCAGTAGTGTCATCCGGGCTGTTCAGCATCCTGAGTACCTACATGTGCGAAAGGCTGTGAACGGCGTGCTTCGGCCGAGTGGTTACAGTTTCAGAGCCTGCACACAGCGTTTCCACCGGATTGCGGCGTCCACCATTTTCCCTCATCGGGGCTGACAACAGCGGTCCCTTCACAAGCTGAGCCTTCTCGGCCTCGTGCAATTGTGGCAGGGCGGCGCGTTGGAAGTCTTCCGGTTTCGCACTCGCACGGCCGCCCGCCGGCGGCGGCCCGGCGCCGGCGCGCCGCCACTCAGGCCTCTTCCCGTTCGCGGTAATCTAGCCACCTGGATGCCCAAAGAACTGAAGGTGCGGCTCGAGGGCGGCGGTGACACGTCGGTCCTGCGGTATGACACTGAGAATCCAGCGTGCGCCGGTGCTCGTGCTGGCCCCCGGAGCAGGCGCCGGTCAGCGGAGCCCGTTCATGACGGCCTTCGCCGAGGCCATGCAGGCTCGCGGCGTCACGGCAGTGACCTTCGACTTCCCGTACATGCGGGCAGGCCGCCGCACTCCCGATCGCGCGCCGGTTCTCGAGGCCACCTGGCGGACGGTCATCGAGGACCTCACGACCGGCGATCCTTCGCCGCCAGCCGTGGTGATTGGCGGCAAGTCGATGGGCGGACGGATTGCGTCGCACGTGTTGAGCGACCCTTCACGGCCGCTCCCCGACGTCGTCGGTCTGGTGCTGCTCGGATACCCGCTGCACCCGCCCGGACAGCCGACCCGGCTGCGGACCGCGCATCTGCCCCAGCTCGCGACGCCCACCCTGGTTGTCCAGGGCTCCGATGACACGTTCGGCACCGAGCAGGAGGTGCGTGGGGCGTTTGCCGTGGTGGCCGCGGCGGTCGACTGGCTGATCGTCCCCGGCGGCGATCACTCGCTGAAGGTGCCGCGCCGCGGCGTGCCGTCCCAGACCGACGTGCTGCAGCATGTCTTCGACACGGTCGCGGGATGGGTGCACCGGCGCCGCTCGCTCAGTGCTGCAGACGGGGCCGGGGAAGGACGGTCCTCAGGACATTAGTCGCGGTCAGGATGTCTTGGAGCGACGTCCGCGGACAGCGCCCTGTGCGGGCACCCGGTGGTCGGCCCTGTCACGACTCGGTCGCGCGGCCGTCGAGTTCTGCGGACTCTGTGCGAGGCCGTGGCTGAATGCGTACAGCACCAGCTCCAGACGATCCGAGAGATCCAGCTTGTCCAGAATCGAGCTGACGTGGTTGCGGACGGTCGCTTCGCTGATGAAGAGCCGTTCGCCGACTTGTCGATTCCGCAGCCCTTCCGCGATGCAGCTGATGATCTCGCGCTCGCGCCTGGTGAGCGTCGCCACCTTCGACGCTTCCTGGGCGTCCTCCGACCGGAGCCGCACGAGTCCGCTCACGATCGCGGCCAGGTCGTACCGCGCCAGCCACAGCTCACCCGCGTTCACCTTGCGAATGGCCTTGAAGAGGACCTCGGGCTCATGTTGTTTGTGGACGATGCCTGCCGCCCCGGCACTGATCGTGCGCGCGTGAGCTTGCGGATCGATGACGGACGTCAGCCCGAGAACGCGCGCACCGGGTATCCGGGTTACGAGATAACCAACCGCACCCTCGGCGCCCATCTCGGCCGAGTCGAGGTTCACGAGCAGGACGTGCGGGTGCAATTCAGGCAGCAGCGGCTCAGCCGTGGACACATCCTCAGCCTCGCCCACGACGGCAAATCCCTGCTCAGCGGCAATGAGCGAAGACAACGCCCGCCGCAACAGCGTCTGGTCGTCAACGAGGAAGAGGTTGATGGTGCCTGCCACTGCTCGCCCTCAGGACCGCATTCGTTCTGTGGTCACCGACATGGCACCCAGAAAACGCTGCAAGGAACGTGCATGGCCGGCAGAAATGCACGACCTCGACATGCCCGGGCGCAGTTGGAAACGGAACGCTACCTGGGCACGACACCCACCTCTTTTGTGCCTCCTCTGCCATTGCTCGAACGTCTTCTCGAGCTCCGTGCTCGGCTTGGGGTAAATGTCGCGCCTTGCCGGCGGGGCACCTCCGCGCCCGCGGTGCGACGCCGGTCTTTCACCACGGGCTAGCTCCACGTCCTGTCCCAGGACCGTTCCTTGTCCCAGCCGGTTGTAGGCTCGAAGTAGCCGCTGCCGGGTCGGAGGTGTTCGCGAATCGCGCCTTCGTTCAACTCGATGCCGAGCCCCGGCGAATCGGGGACGACCGCAAAGCCGCGGTCGATGAACGGCTTGCCATCGATCGTCGTCACGAGGCTCTCCCACCACGGCACGTCCATCGAGTGGTGCTCGAGGGCCACGAAGTTCTCCGTTGCCGCCGCGCAATGCACGTTCGCCATGAACGACACGGGAGTGCCGGCGAAGTGCATCGCCATCGCGACGCCGTGCTCCTGTGCAAAGTCGCCGATCTTCTTGGTTTCGATGAGACCACCCGAGCTGGCGAGATCCGGATGAATCATATCGACAGCACCCATCCGAATCAGGGCTTCGAATGGTTCCTTCAGGTAGATGTCCTCGCCGGTCAGGATGGGAACCTCCACTTGATCCTTGATCTCCTTCATCAGATGACCGAGCTGCCAGGGCACCATGTCTTCCATCCAGGCCATCTGGTGAGGCTGCATGGCCCGCGCGAGTCTGATGCAGCTGTTCACACCGATGTGGCCGTAGTGATCGGAGGCAAGCGGCACCTCGGGCCCGATCACCTCGCGGATGGCGGCAATCCAGTCCGACAGGAACGCGATCCCCTTGTCGGTGATCTCGATGCCGGTGAAAGGATGCATGATCGACTGGCTCCCGCTGAATGTCAGGCCGACCGGCTTGCTCAGCATGCCAGGCTTGTCGTGCAGCAGGTTGATGCCGAAATCCTGCTTCAGGAAGGTGATGCCGCGATCCATGCGTGCCTTCAGCCGGGCTCCCTGCTCTTTCGGATCGTCCGTCTCCGTCGTGTCGGCATAGAGCCGCACGCGATCCCGAAAGCGGCCGCCGAGCATCTGCCACGCCGGTACGCCCCACGCCTTCCCCGCCAGGTCCATGCAGGCCATCTCGATGCCACAGACGCCGCCGGCCTGTCGCGCGGGCCCGCCGAACTGCTTGATCTTGCGGAAGACCTTGTCGACGTGGCAGGGGTTCTCGCCGAGCAGCCGGCTCTTGAGGAACAGCGCGTACGTTTCGCTCGCACCGTCCCGGACCTCGCCGTAACCGGCGACGCCCTGGTTGGTGTCAATCCGGATGAGGGGGCACGTCATCGGCGCCTTCTCGACGACCGCGACGCGCAGGTCCGTGATTTTCAGGGCCGACGGCTCCGAGGCCCTCCTCACGTTCGACTGCACGAGATCGGCCGCCGCCTCCGCCCGTGCGTCAGCTGTGCCGGTGAGTCCGACGGCAACGGCGCTCCCGGCAGCAGCGCCCATCGACTTGAAGAACCCGCGGCGATCGAGCAGGCGTGCAACTGCAGATTTCATTGATCCCCCTACTCCAGGGTGCCCGACGGCCCGCAACCCGGGCTCAATCGGCCTTGGCGCCAGTGGAGTCCGGCTGAAGCCGGACGCTTACGTATGGTGGACGACGTACGGTCACGACGGATGACTGATGATTGATGCCCATGACGCGTCCCTGCCGTTCTGCGGGCCGCCGTCGATCGACACGGTCCGCCAGCCACGGAGAAGAGTCGGGCGGCCGCGCATGCGATGATCGAGAAGCTGAAGGCGAGCGCGCGGAAACGTCGGAGGCGTGCCGGCCTCCCAGCGCCCGGAGGAACCATCCTGCGCTGACAGGCCCCACCGGCGGCTGCTACGCGCGCCGGAGGTGCCAGTCCAAACACGAGCAGAGCGGCGCCGCTGCCAGGCAGTGTCCATGTGCGGCTTCGGGGGGCCGGAGACATGAAGGCGGCCGCCATCATACACGAGGCGCGCCGACTTTCCGGGGCGCCCGGGTCCAGTCCCACACCAGTCTGCGAGGGCTATTCCGTTCTGGCTGCGGAGGCTTGCTTCCCGGGGGTGCCAACGGGGATGCCGTTCACTGATTCGTAATCCCAGGTCATGGCGAAGGAGGACGGCCCGAGGATCAGCACCTGTCCGGTGGACTCCATCTCGATTGGCACGCGCACGCCGGCGACGCGGGCATAGTGTCTGACGATATCCACACGGCGGGTCCAGAACGACGGCCGTTTCACAAGTCGTCCTTCCACACGCACGAGATCACCGGTGTCGGGCCGCAGGAACATGGCCCCCCGGAGCAGCATGGGCGCGTCGCGGTTCGGCGTGATGCCGACGCGGAGCAGGCCACCCTCCCGGCTGATGTCATCATCGAACCGGTAGTTGGCGCGGACCAGGGCGGCCGGCTCCCCGTCGCCCTCCTTAACCGCACGCGCCTCCATCTCGAGGGCAGGGATGAGGGCGCGGCTCTGGACCGCCGGGGACCCGGATCGCGACACGATCTCGTAACGGAAGCCGCGTGCGGGATGGAACTCCGTCCACGCGATGATTGTGGCCGCCATGCGGCCACCGCGCGTGGCGGCGCTCAGCCGGCGCAGAGCGCGATAGCTCGTCAGTGGCGACTGCTCGGGGCCGAGAAACCGCTCGAGCGCGGCCAACCGCACGCTGTCGCCGGCCTGCAGGGCTGGACCGGCGCCGATCGACAGGGCGGCCAGTCCGACTGCCACTGCAATTCCGCGGCTACGCAGGCTGACGACCCGCCCGTGCAGAACCTGCCCCATGCGTGCTGCTCCCCGGGGCTGCGACCCACCGTCGCATTAAAATGGGATCCGGCGACGTCATTTGTCTGCCCCGTCGCCGCCGATTGCAAGATCCGCGCTCAGACTCTCTTGAGCTTCGTCACCCGGCCCACCTCGACCCACTCGACGACGAAGATATTCCCCTCGTGATCGAACATGGCCCCGTGGGGACACACGAACTTGCCGGCCGGGAACCCCGCGCGCGCTCCGCTCCGCAGTGCCTTCCACGAGTCGATGCCGTTGTCGCCCAGGTGCACAATCGGGGCATTTGCCTGATCGACGAGCGTGACGCGCGCAAAGAGATCGGGCACGACCATCACGCCCTTGTACGCGTGGAAGTGACACGGGGCGTTGGTGCCGTCATAGAACGCCAGATGCTTGCCGTCCATCGAAAATGTCTGGAGCCGCCTGTTCCCGCGATCGGCCACGAGCAGCACCGGCTGTTTCCCGCGGTCGTCTACGATGAGCCCGTGGGGGCAATCGAGCTGACCCGCGTCCTTCCCCTTTCCGCCGAACGTCCGTATGAACGCGGCATGCTGGTCGTACTGCGTGATGTAGCTCGAGCCGTAGCCGTCGGCCACGTACACGTCGCCGTTCGACGCGATCGCCACGTTCGTCGGCGAATATTTCACTGCCGGCTTGCCCTCGGGGTCGAGCGGATAGTGCGGAGACTCCTTCGGATAGCCGAGCGTCCATACCACCTCTCCGTCGGTCGTCGCCTTCACCACGAGGGCCCGTTTCGTGTCGCACAGGTACAGGAACTCGCGGCTCCCTTCCTTACGGATGTGCAGGCCGTGGGCGCCGCCTTCAAAATCACGACCCCACGACTTCACGAAGCGCCCCTCGCGATCGAACACGACCATGGAGTCGCGGCGCTCGCTCGTGGCGTTGACCGTGTGATGGATGTAGATATGCCCCTGCGCGTCTTCGCAGACACCGTGCGTGTTCCCGTACTGGATCGAGGCCGGGAGTTCGCCCCAATCGTGGTATACCTCGAAGGTGTGAGCGCCGTCCCCGACCACCGGACGCTTGCTGCCGGACTTGTTCGTGGCGTGCAGAATCACGGGCCCTCCAGCGGCCGCGACACCCGCGACGCCAACTGCCTGCAGGAACCGCCGCCGCGAAACCGACGCCGTACCGCGCTCGTGGGAGTCGCTCATCACCCCTCCTGTGGAATCTCGGATGCGAGCGGCATTCTATGAGGCGGCTCGGCGGAACGCAATCGCTCAGGCCCGCAGCCGTCCGACCGCACGGCGGAATCAGGCGCGCACGGAACAACGCCGAGGAGCGTGCAGCGTGAATGTGGCTGGCGCAGGATGTGTACATTATCGCGGCATGAGTCCCGCCCGCGAGCGGCTTGGTTTCAGCTCGCAACTCAGCGGGAGGCTTTTCGTATCGATACTGGTGGCCGTAGCATGCCTTGCGATGCTCGGCCGCAGCACGGCCGAAGGGAAGCCGCAGGACGACCCCATCTCGGCGGCGCGTGAGCTCTATACGAGCGCCGCGTACCCGGACGCGCTCGCGGCGCTCGATCGCCTGGCCGAGAACCCGGCGGCGAACGATCGCGAGATCGCCACCATCCACCACTACCGGGCCCTGTGCCTGCTGGCCTTGAATCGGCCGCAGGAAGCCACCAGTGCGATCGAGACGATGGTCGCCAAGGATCCGTTGTACTCGCTGCCTCAGGACGAGCTCGCGCCGCGCACGCGTCAGACGTTCGTGGAGGTGCAGCGCCGGGCGCTGTCCTCCCTTGCCCAGGAACGCTATGCGCATGCCAAGGCGACGTACGAGACGGGGCACCCGAAGCAAGCCGTCGCCGAATTCGATCGGGCCCTGGAGATTCTCGATGTCATTGCCGCAACCGGCGACATGCCGCCGCTGATGGCCGACTTGCGCGTGCTCGCGACAGGCTTTCGGCAGCTGGCCGCTGCGGCGAGCGCGGCCCTCCCCGAACCTGAGCCCACGTCTGGATTCTCCGCAGGATCCGGGGCAGGCGGGACCGACACGCAAGTGGCCGCCGCGCCGCGACAAGTCAACGTGACGCCCCCCGTCACCCTGCGGCAGGACGTCCCACCGTGGCCTCGCGGCGTGCCGTTCCCTGAACCGGCCGTGGCGATAATCGAGGTGGTGATAGGGTCGGACGGGCGCGTGCTCGAGACGCGGCTCCAGAAGGCGGTGAATCCGCGCTACGACCAGCTCTTGCTGGCCGCCGCGCGCAGCTGGACATACCGGCCGGCGTTGCGGGACGGTCAGCCGACGCCGTTCGTCAAGGCCGTACGGGTCGAGTTGACCCAGGCGCGGTGAGGGTCATCTGCACGCGACGGGCATGACGCCAGACCGGCGGCAGCCTGATTTTTCAATCTTCATCGCTGAATCTCGCGTCAGCGTCGCAGGTCCACGCTGACGCGCGCGGCGGCACCGGAGCGGACGGTGACCTGCTGCCGGCGTTGACCGAGCTCCGGGTGAGTGAAGGTGATCTCATGCGTCCCCGGCTTCACCTCCACGCCACCGAGCGGGGTTTCACCGACCTCCCGCCCATCGATTGACACATTCGCCCATGGGACGGCGTTCACGTTTAGCGTCCCGGGCGGTACGGTGATCTGCAGACGGGCGGTCTTGCCCCGCTCGACGGACACGACCCGCGTCAGATCGACTCCGGCGGCCTCGCTCGAGAGGCGTAGGGTGTGCGTCCCGGTGGGGAGCATCAGCGGGTTCACGCGGGTCGTTCCCACCAAGCGGTCCCCTTCGAACACCTGCAGCTCCGTTGGCGCCGTGATTGAGAGCCATCCGCCGGTGCTCTGGGGCGGAGCAGGCGCCGGCAGTGGCACCATCACGGTCGTCGTGACCCCCGGGGACACCTGCACGCGCTGCCGCGCCGTGCGGCCCCCCGTGCCCCTTACCACCACCTCGTGCCCGCCCACTGGGAGATTCGTAATCTGAGCGGGCGTCGTGCCTCTGTGACGACCATTGATCACCACGGTGGCCGACGAGGGCTCGCTTACGACGCGCAACGTGCCGACCGGAGGTGGAGCGGGCTTTCGGAGGAACACGTGCTGCGCTGTCGTCGCGCCGGCGTTCACCTGCACCGGCACCATGTGCCGGTCGTCGTCGGCGCGCAGCTCGATGTTGTACCGTCCTGGCTCGAGTTTCAGGGAGAGTGGCGTGGTGCCCCGGTCCTTGCCGCCGATGATGACGCGGGCCCCGTCTGGGGTCGAGTTGATGGTCAGCTCTCCCGAGGTCACGGCCGGGGCCGGACGCCATAGCAGCCAAGGGGCCGGACGCCATAGCAGCCAGGCGGTGCCCGTCAGAAGCGTGAGGACGACCAGAGCTGCTGTCGCGGGCAGGACCCAGGGCAGACGCCGCGACGATGCAGCCGCGGCCGATGAGAGCCGCGCCGGCGCGTGCATCAGTCCCCTCGTCGAAGGGCGAGAGGTAGTCGGCCTCGAACGCTTCGTGCATGCCCGCTGCGGGCGTGAGCGTTGGGTGCGAGGCAGGCGCGTGCACGGCCGGTACGTCTGCGGCTGCTGCGCCAGCATCCACAGGCCTGCTGGGGGCCGGCGCCACCGGGTGGGCTGGAGCACGCTCTTTTACGTCGATGTGTCCGAACCGCCGATCGGGCTCGGGGACGGGTGCTGTCTCGACCGCGTCGCGAGGTTGTTCCGAGCCGAAGGCCGAGAGTCCAAAACTGGTGTCGAGATCGAGCAATTCGCTCGCGTCCACGTCCGTCCCAGTCGGCGGTGTAACCAGACTCCCGGACCGGGGCGCCCTGCGAGTCACGGCGTTCTCCGCTCCGGTTCCCGCCATCGGAGTGGTCGCGGTGACGTCGTCCCCTGCGCCTCTTCAGCCGGCTCGTCTTCTGCATCCCCTGCCGAACGAAACGCGCGCGTAAGGGTCCCTGTGCGGTCCTCGCGCTCGGCGACAGTCGGCGTCAGGTCGGCGACAGTCGGCGTCAGGTCAAAGTCTTCGCCGACCTCCGCAATCACATCGGAATCGATCGGACGACGCTCGAGCGCGAATCCCGTTAGCAGCGCGTTGTCGCAGACCACGTTGATGGACCGCGGAATGCCGTGCGAGCGCTCGTGGATGGCGATCACCGCCTCGCGGGAAAACACCGACGCGGGGTCGCCGCCGGCGAGCGTCAGCCGGTGCGCGATATACGCGGCCGTGTGATGGAGTTCCAGCGGATCGAGCCGGCAGCGGAGCGCAACACGCTGCTTCAACTGGCGCAATCCCCGGTCGTTGAGGCGGTCCGCCAGTTCCGGCTGCCCCACCAGCACGACGGGCAGAAGCTTGTCTGTGTCCGATTCGATGTTCGCCAGCAGCCTCACCTCTTCCAGGAGCTCGTGCGGCAGGCTCTGCGCCTCGTCGATGATCAGCGCCACAGCCGTGTCGGCGCGCCTCAAGCCCGTCAACGCCGCCTCGAGCTCTGCGAGGAGCCGTGCCTTGGAGGTATGCGCGTCGGGCGAGAGCCCGAAGCCGCGGGCGAGGTACTCAACGAATTCGGTCCGGGAGAGGGTCGGGTTCGACAAATACACGGTTCGGACGCTTCGCGTGCGCCCGGTGCCGCTGACGCCCTTTGCCATCACCCGCCGAAGCAGCGTCGTCTTGCCGGTGCCGGCTTCCCCTGTCAGAACGATCAGCCCCTTTTGCGAGCTGATGCCATAGTCGAGGTTCGCCAGCGCCTCGCGGTGACTGGGCGTCAACAGCAGGTAGCGGGGGTTGGGCGTGAGCTCGAATGGCCGCTCCGCAAGGCCATAAAACTGCCTGTACACATTGCCACCCGGGAAAGTGAGCCGTTCAAGAATACCGCGAACTGCGATCGTAGCGGCACCTGTAACCGCGGGCATCGGTCCACAGTCCTGCTTACAAACATGATACTTGTCCCAGACGCTCGAATGGGCGGCCAGCCGGAGGAGGACCGATACCGGGCTAGGGCTACACCGGCGTCGTGTGTACGATGAGGGCACGCGCCATGGGTTGTCAGGATCTTGCCACCTTCCGCGCCGTGCAGTCCCGCGTGATTGCGCGAATCTACGTGCAGAGCGGCGCCGAGCGCTGGGCGCTGTCGCAGGAGTCGCTGGCGGAGGCCCTCCACCGCAGCACCGCCAATCGATTTCCTGACGGAGCCCCGGACGAAGAGGTCGCTCGGTATCTCTCGACGCTGTACGTGGATGACCTCGCCCTGGCTGCCGCGTGCCGCGCCGGCAACGGAGCCGCCTGGGATCACTTCGTTCTCGACTTCCGTCCGGCGCTGTACGCCGCCGCTCGCAGCGTCGCCGGGGACGCCCACCGGGACCTCGCCGATTCGCTGTACGCGGAACTCTACGGAGTGTCCAACACCGGCGAGGAGCGCACCTCGCTGCTCGCCTGGTACCACGGGCGGAGCCGGCTCGTCACCTGGGTCCGCTCGGTGCTGGTGCAGCGTCACATCGACGCGCACCGCGCCGCCTCTCGCACGGCGCAGTGGGACCCGGAGGAGGAGAGCACCGCCGAACGACGAGCACATGCGTACGCCGCGACGCCCGACCCGGGCCGCGCGCACGCGGTCGCCATCGCGCAGGACGCCCTGGATGCAGCAATCGCTGCACTGGAGCCGCGGGACCGCCTGCGACTGCGGCTGTATTACGGCGAGGACCTCACGCTGGCCCAGGTGGGGCGCATCACAGGCGAGCATGAGGCGACGGTTTCGCGCAAGCTCGATCGCGCCCGTACGGACCTCCGCCGCCGCGTCGAACAACACCTCCGTGCGGAACACGGCCTGAGCGATGCCGCCATCGCCGAGTGCTTCGCCCACGCCGCCGAGGCCCCCGAGCTCCATCTGACGCGGCTGCTCTCGAGAGCCGCGGACGGCTGAGCGGGTCCGCACCGTGCCGGATGCAAGATCCAGACGGGTCGACCGTTCATTGGAGGAGGGCCGGAAGGGCCACGTGATGTCTGACAGTTTCGAAAACCTGCTCGCTCGCACGGAGCATCGGGAGGCCACGCCGGCCGGTTCGTGTCCCGATGCCGACGTGCTCGCGGCCTACCTCGACGCGACGCTCACGGTGCCGGAACGCGCCGGCGTCGAGGCGCACGCAGCCGATTGCGCCCGGTGCGCGCTCCAGCTGGCGACGCTCGTACGACTGGAGGACGTGTCCGGCAGCCCGCAGTATGCGCCCGCGCCCCGCTGGTGGTCACGGCTGGCATGGATGGTTCCAGCAGCCACGGCAGTCCTGGTTGTGGCAATCTATGTCGCCCTTCCGTCGCGTGATGTGCCCGAGGCGCCGGCGCGCCCCCGGACGGCAACGTTGGACGATAGGCCCGAGCGGAAAGAGACCGAAGCTGCGCAGGCGCCCGCAGTGAGGGATCTCCTTGCTGCACGGCGGCCTCCAGTCCCGCCGATGAGCATGCCCGCACCTGTCGCAAAGAGCGTCCCGTCGGCAACGCCGGCGCCGGCGCCCGATGCCGGATGCCTTCACTTCCCAGAACCAGGCGAGCGACGTCGCGCCGAGAGATCAGGAAGCTTCCCAGGACGCACGGATCACGGCCGGTCAGTTCGCGCGGAAACCGAGACACAAGCGCCCGCATCGGCGCCGCCGAGCGCAGCGGTCGTGCGGGAGAGCGTCGCCCAGCCCAGAGAAGAGGACGTGGCAATGCTCGGCGCTCCGAAAAGAGCAGATGACCGATTGCCGCTCGTGGTCGGTTCACCTGACGCGCGCGTCCTCTGGCGCGTCGTCGAGGATCGTATCCAGCGGACCACCGATGGCGGACGGACATGGCTCGCCGAGCGCACGCCGGCCGTCGACTCAATCACGATGGGCGGCGCCGCATCGTCGGACGTCTGCTGGATGGCCGCTGCCTCCGGCCAGGTGCTGCGGCGCACCGAGGACGGCAGCTGGATGGACGTTTCACCGGCCCCGCGCATCTCCATCGTGCGCCTGGACGTCACCGCCTCGCTCGAAGCCACGGTCGTCGGTACCGACGGCACCGCCGTGAAGACGTCGGACGGAGGGCGCACCTGGATGCGTTGACGAGTCCGCGCGCAATCCGCTCTCACCTACCCTGCAAGATTCTGCTTCCCGCTCGTTCTCTCCTCGAACCGCCCGCACCGGAGCGGCTCTGGAGGAAACAGAGATGCGTCCCTTCTCACACCTTGCCTTCGCCGTCCTCACGGTCTTCGCTGCTGCAGCGCCCGCAACACGCACGGCGGGAACCGCCACTGCGTCCGGTGCCGGGACGACGGCCCCGACTGCCACGCTCGAGGACCAGGTCGATCTCGCGGTGACCGTCTACAACTCGAACGTGGCCCTCGTGCGCGACGTCCGGCGGGTGACCCTGCCTGCAGGCGTGACGGACCTGCGGCTCCTCGACATCGCGGCCACCGTCAATCCCGCAACTGTGCACGTCCGCTCCCTGACCGAACCGTCGCGCCTGGGTGTGCTCGAGCAGAACTACCAGTTCGACCTGCTCAATCCCGATCGCCTGCTCCACAAGTACATCGGGCGCGACGTCAAGCTGCTGCGCCGGTACGACGAGAACGGCACCACACGGGAGCGCGAGGTCACGGCCCGCCTCCTCGCGTACAACGAGGCGCCCGTGTGGCTGATCGACGGCGAGATCGTCACCGGCCTGCACGCAGACCAGTTGCGCTTTCCTGAGATCCCGCCGAACCTCCACAGCCGTCCAACCCTCGTCTGGCGGCTAGACAACACGGGGGCCTCACGGCACCGGCTCGAGACGTCATACCTCGCCGGCAACATGGACTGGACGGCCGACTACGTGCTCACCGTCGGGCGTGACGACGCGCGCGCCGATCTCGACGGGTGGGTTACCGTCTCGAACACGAGCGGCACGTCGTATCGCCAGGCGAGCCTGCAGCTCGTGGCCGGCGAGCTGCACCGCGTGCCGGAGACGCGCGCGAAGCTGGAAGAGCAGATGGAGCGCAGAGCCAGTGTGGCGCTCGATGCAGCCGCATTCGCCCGCGAGACGTTCTCCGAATACCACTTGTACACGCTGGGCCGCCGCACATCGCTGGCGGAGAACGAAACAAAGCAGATTGCGCTCCTGAACACCAGCGGCGTCCCAGTGCGGAAACGATTCGTCGTGAACGGCCAGCAGTTCTACTACCGCAACCGGCAGGAGCCGGGCGCGCCGCTGCGCGACGACGTGGCGGTGCATTACACGTTCCGGAACGACGAGCCGTCCCGGCTCGGCATGCCGATGCCGGCAGGTACGGTGCGCGTCTATCAGGCAGACTCGAAAGGCGGATTGCAGTTCGCGGGCGAGGACCGCATCGACCACACGCCGAAGGACGAGGAGCTCACACTGCACATCGGCACTGCCTTCGACCTCGTGTGCGACCGAAAGCAGACCGACTTCACCCGCGTCGCTGACAACGTGTACGAGCTCGCGTTTGCGATCGCGCTCCGCAACCACAAGACCGCACCGGTGACCGTCGAGGTGAACGAGCCCATCGCCGGAGACTGGCGCATGATCAGCTCGTCACACAACGCGACCAAGACCGACGCGTTCGCCGCCAGGTTCGTAATACCGGTGGCTGCAGGCGGCGAGACGTTGCTGACCTACCGCGTGCGCGTGAGGTGGTGAGGCACACACGGCATAGAGGCTGCAGACGCAATGAGGATCGGGAGATTTCATCCACTCTGGAGGCCACGGATGCCACACTCACTGCGCGATCTGTATATCGAGGAACTGCAAATCCTCTACTCTGCAGAACAGCAGATCATCGACGCCCTGCCGCAGCTCGCCTCGGCAGCCACATCGCCGGAGCTCGAGCGCGCATTCACGGAGCATCTCGAGCAGACGACAGTTCATCGCGAGCGCCTGGACCTCATCCTGAAGAGCCTGAACGCCCAGCGGCGCGGCGACCAGTGTGAAGGGATGGCAGGGCTCATCAAGGAAGGGCGAGAACGGTTGCGGCAGGACAGCCCGAGCGACGTCAAGGACGCAGCGCTCATCTCGGCGGCGCAGCGCGTCGAGCACTACGAGATTGCGGGCTATGGGACCGCCCGCACGTACGCCGGCCTGCTCGGCGATTGGGAAGGCGAACGCCTCCTGCAGCAGACGCTCGACGAGGAGGGCGCGACGGACCAGCGGCTGACGGACTTGGCGACGAGCGGCATCAACCAGGACGCGGGCGACCGCGACGATGCCGGCGGAGGACGCCAGTGGTCACGCCTCCGGTACCTGGACGTGGACGACCTGGACAGCACGATGGACTACCGCAAGCTGACGATTCGCGGCCGTGCCGGGGAGGATCTCGGTTCGCTGGATGGGTTTGTGGTCGAAACGGTCAACTGCCGTCCCGTGTACTACGTCATCGATTCCGGCGGCTGGTTCATGGGCCGCCGGTATCTAGTCCCCGTCGGCCGGGCGACCCTCGAGGCCACGAGCAACGCGCTGGTGGTCGACGTCGACCGCGACACGATCAGGTCCTATCCGGAGTTCAGCACGACCGCGTTCATGGCGATGTCGGACGACGAGATACGGCGCTATGAGCGCCGCGTCCTGCACACGATCAACCCGAACGCGTCGGCGTCCACGACCTTCTGGGAGTCCTACGACCGGCTTCCCGACTATTCGCAGCCGGACTGGCTGCGTCCGGTCGCCCGCCAGCGGACACGCGATCGCCTCGAGAGCCTTGCCTCGCCGGACCGCGACTGGCGCGGCCCGGACAGACGCACAGCGGAAGGCGGCACTGGCGCCACGACCGACTGGTCGCCCGCCGCGACGGTCCGCACACCGGACGGGCGCCTCGAGGAACACGTCGTTGCGCAACAGGATGAGTGGCGGCGGGATCCGCGCGACAACACGCGCGACGATGCGGGCCAGCGTATACGGGACAGCCGTGCACCGGAGCGCATCGACCACGACGACGATCTCGCGCGGTAGATCGGGGAACTGGCGCGGGCACCAAGGCAAGGTCGGTGATGCCCGGGGCGCTTCGGCCGCCGGGCCTACACCGACCGCCTGCACCGACATTGTGGGCCGAGGTGCCCCGGATCGGGCGGCGTGCTACTCTCCCGCGACAGGAGGGCCCGACCACCGGTGGCAAAGCTTCCCAGGCGCGCGCGCGGCCGGCACAACGAGATCGTCCGGCAATGGGAGATCATCCGTACGCTCGAAGAGTCGACGCACGGCAAGTCGCTCCGGGCGCTGGCCGAGCAGCTGTCTGTGACCCAGCGGACGATCCGCCGGGATCTGGAAGTGATCGAACGCGCCGGCTTCATGCTCGATCAGATCACGGTCGACGA
The DNA here is from genome assembly GCA_963739995.1 of Vicinamibacteria bacterium. Lineage (GTDB taxonomy): Bacteria > Acidobacteriota > Vicinamibacteria > Vicinamibacterales > JAENWD01 > CAVUCH01. The sequence goes on from CAVUCH010000017.1 coordinate 217,327, forward strand.
CGAGCGGCGGTGGATCCTGAAGCGTGACTTCTTCAGCGGCGTCGCCGCCCGCGGGTTCACGTTGTCGGAGATGTGCGCGCTGTATTTCAGCCGCTCGCTGCTGGAGTGCTTCGGAGGCGCGCCGTTCCATGAGGATCTGACCCGCGCGTTCGACAAAATCGAGAACGCGCTCCCGCCTGGCCTCTGGCGTTACATCGAGCAGTTGCCTGCGGTGCTCGGCAGCAAGGCCGATCGGCCCAAGAAGCGCGGAACGAACGTGCCCGCCTACCTCGCACGTCTCACTGATGCCGTGCTCGATCACAAGCGGATCGTCATGCGCTACGAGTCGTTTTCCAGCCAGGCGATCAAGGACTACCGGATTGAGCCGCATCGGCTTGTGTACGGCCAGGGCGGCCTGTACCTCCACGCGTTCGTGCCGATCTACGGGGAGATGCGGACCTTCGCCGTCGAGCGGATCAAGCACCTGTCGACGCTCGATGAGGTGTTCGAAGCACGCGCGGACGTCGGCTCCGACGTGTTCCCGCACTCCATGGGCGTCTACAGCGGCCGGCCCGAACACGTCGTCCTCGAGTTCACGGCGAAGATGGCGCCGTACGTCCTCGAGCGTGAGTGGCACCGGACACAGACCGTCGACAAGCGGCCGGACGGGTCCTTGCGCCTCACCATCCAGGTCTCAGTGGACTGGGCGCTGCGCAACTGGATTCTGAGCTTCGGCGGCGACGTGCGTGTCGTCGAACCCAGGCCGCTGGCGGAACAGATCCTCGATCAGCTCGAAGAAGCGCGACGCCAGTACGCGCCGCAGCTGGACTTCGACGTGGCGGACGCCCCCGTGTCCGCGCTGGACTCCTCAACCCAGCGCCGCCTGCTCCGCGTGAAATAAATGAGATCGGGAGGTGTTTCGCAAAAATTGCGAAACACCTCCCGATCTCAATTGCAGAATCTGAGCGGTCGATGCGCAGTCTGATTGCCCTGTTGCTACTGGTAGCGGCCCTCAGCCAGGCTCCCGGCCGCGCCCTCGTCCTCGATCGCGCCCGCCTGATTGATGGCACCGGACGGCCACCGCTCCCCGAAGCGCGAATTGTCGTGGAAGGGGATCGCATCACGGCGGTGGGACCGATGGCCAGCGTACCGGCGCCCGAGGGCGCCGATCACGTCGATCTCGCCGGTCGCACGATGCTGCCCGGCCTGATAGACGCGCACTTCCACATCGAGAACCGCCCGCCCGACCCGAAGCTGGCGCTGCACCAGCTCGCGAACGGCGTCACCGCGTTCCGCGACCCTGGCCAGTGGAACGAATACTTCGATGGCCTGCAGCAGATCATGAGACGGGACGGCCTGGAGGGACCACGCATCCACACGGCCGGCCCGCACATCGACGGACCGGGACCGACGCCGTATCCGAACGACTCCGTGATCGCACGCGATGCCGAGGAGGCACGGCACTTCGCCGAGCGAGGGATCGCGCAGGGTGCAACGGCGATCAAGATCTACTTCCGCCTGCCGCTCGGCAGCGCACAAGCGGTCATCGACGTCTGCCGCACACGCGGCGTGGTCTCGACGGCGCACCTCGAGGGCCTCGAGGCGGGCGCGCTGTTCGAATACGGCCTCGACGGCGTGGAGCACATCACGTCGCTCGGACCGAGCCTGCTTCCCCAGGGCGCACGCGAGCAGTACCGGCAGGCGGTGCTCGCCAACAACGCCGCGCGCACCGAGGGGCGCTACGCCGTGTTCGCCGGCCTCGATCTCGACAGCGCGGATGCGCGGGCGCTCTGGGACGTGATCGGCAGACGGCACCCCTTCATCGACCCCACTCTTGCGGTGTTCGAGCGGCGCCCCCGCGTCTCTGAAGACAAGGCGAAGCCGGAGGTCGTGGCGACCCGGGCCGCAGGGTTCCAGAACATGCTGCGGGCGACGCGCCGTGCGTTCGAGGCCGGCGCGCGGATCGTGGTGGGCGGGCACACGACCGTGCCGTTCGCCGGGCGTGGAGAAGCGCCGTGGCGTGAGATTGAGCTGCTGGTCCAGGCCGGACTCACCCCGATGCAGGCGCTGCAGGCAGCGACCGCGAACGGCGCGGCGTTCCTGGGACGCTCCCGCGACCTTGGCACCGTCGAGCCGGGCAAGCTCGCGGATCTTGTCGTCCTCACAGGCGATCCGCTCACGCGCATCTCGGACATCCGCACCGTCGAGCGCGTCCTCGCCGGCGGCGCCTGGATAGACGTGCAGAAGTACCGTCGAGAGCAATGATCGATGCGACGGCACACCGTACGTGGCGGCGACTAGGCTGCAAGGTATAGCCACACGGCCCGGCTTCCGAGCACGCCCGTACGGGCCCTGACGTCTCGCTCGAGCTTTCGCACGAGGCGCCGCACCGCGCGGCTCCTTCGACAGCACTACGAGTTACGATAGCGGGCCGGTCATTCCATATTGTCTAGAGCCGATGCCTACGTACGGGCGTCCATACGCGCCGCGTTCCGACTCTCCCACTCACGCCAGAAATGAATCAGGTCCATGCTCTTCGGCGGTGCCGCCCCCAGTTGGCGCAGCATCGTCGTGACCTGCCCGCGATGGTACGTGGCATGGTTGACCACATGCTGCACCATCTGTTGCAACGTGGACTCTCCAGCCGCCCCGCTCAGCAGGGTGTAGGCGAAGCGGCGCGTGGGTCCCTCCGGGCCGGCCGACGCGAGGAACGTGTGCATGCGAGCCTCATGTTCGACCCACGCGCCGCGAAGGCTCGCAACGTCGGGGAACATGTCCGCGGGCAGCAGCGCGGTGGGCGACCGTCCTTCCCATCGCGAGTGCCACGCCCACTCGGCTGAGTAGGTGTGCACCAGGGTGGCGTGGATTGAGGGAAAGCTGCTGGAGAGGTTGCGCCCGTACTGCTCGTCCGTGAGCGGCGTCACCGCGTCGAGGATGCGGTCGCGCGCCCAGTAGTGGTACTCGAGCAACTGGTGGAGATCATCGATCGTCATCACCCGCTCCTCTCCCGCGGCGCAGCGGACGCCGCAGGCCCGGTCGGCGCTGAGGCGACACCTATCCGCGAATCGCCCATTCCGTAATACAGCAGCCATCGTCCATCGAAGTGCACGAGGCCCTCGACGAAGCACACGTTCTCAACCTGGCCGGTGATTTCGTGCGCAGTGCGCACGCTGATGAAGGGCTCCGTGGTTCTCCCGATCAGGGCGCCGGGCGCCTGCGAGTCGAACAGGGCTTGCCCGCCCGAATAGGCCATCTCCGGCAGCTGCGGATCACCAGCCTCGCTGCTTGTTTGCGCCGTTGTACAGCAGCAGGATTCCGTGTGGCGTCAGCATCGGCGGAGGCCCGGGCTCGACGAGGGCGCTGTCGAACCTGCGCCGGCGAGGCGCCAGCGCCGAGACCAGTGTCGGGTGATTTGCGGCGATCTGCCCCGCCCCCAGCGGCCGCTCGACCGGCGTCCACTCCACCAGGTTGTCGGACGTGGCGACGAAGACGTCCGTGTCGCCCCAGTACATCCAGTATCGCCCGTCGATCCGCGCGGCGACGGGACGTCCACCGCGTGATTCGCACACGATCGCGCCGGACTTCGACCACAGGTCGCGATACCGGCCCTGGCCTGCCCTGCCAAACGCGAGCCCGTGCTTGTTCCAGGTGACGAGGTCGGTCGATGTGGCGACGCACAGGCGCGCGGTAGTGCCGTCGTACGCCGTGTACGTCAGGACATAGCGGCTGTCGGCGGTTTCGACGACCCGCGGATCCTCACAGCCGCCTTCCCATTCGAACTGACGCAGCGCGTCGTTGTCGGGATACAGCACCGGAGTGGCCCGGCGTTCGAAATGCAGGCCGTCCCGGCTCGTTGCGAGCCCGAGCCGGGACGTGCCCGCCGGGCGGCCGACGCTGTCCTGCGCCCGATAGAGCAGGTGCACGAGCCCGTTGCGCACCACGGCGGCGGGGTTGAAGACGTCCTTCTCCTCCCAGTTCACCTCACGGCGGGCCACCGGGCAGATGAACCGTGTCTCTGCGCGCGGGATCAGGATCGGCCGGCCCCGCAGCTCGCGTGTGAACGGGCCGATCGTCCATGGCGGCTCGGTGCGGCTCGGTGCAGTGCCCTGATGCCGGACGGGTGGATCGGCCGCGAGCGCCGGCGCGCGGGTCACCAGCGGCACGGCGGCGCAGGCGCGGAGCCAGTCACGACGCGAGAGCGCAGCCATGCGCGCATGGTAGCGCAGCCGGCGCAGAACACGGCCTCATCTCAGAACGAAGCAGTCCCGGGCGGGCTTCATTGGCCGCCGCGAGCTCGCCGAGTAGACGAGCTCAGCGCAAAGCGCCAGCTGCCCACTGCACGGCGTTACGAACGAGCGCACGGTAGCCCCCGTCACGGTGTGCCTCCGAGCCGTGCCCAAGCTGTATGTACACGACACGCGCGCCGCGATAGGCGCTGATCCATGCGACCGGACCATCGCTCGTCGGATGGCTCGTTGCGAGCAGCACCGTGTTGGTCGGCGCGATCCACATGCCCTTGTACGTTTCGTCGTGGATGCGCGTGGGTGTCAGTCGCCTGGTGACCGCATGGGGTGTCACAACCCTCAAATCGATCTCCTGATCGTGCAGGTAGGTAGACGCGGGCGTGCCGCCCTGCGCCTTCTCGAAGTACTGACCTCCGATCAGCTCCCGGTACCACGCCCAGCCGGGATAGCTGACGATCGCGTGGTGCAGCGCGACCACCCCGCCGCCGCTCTCGACGAATTGCCGGAAGTGTGCCATCCCCGTGGAGGAGAGCGATGGCGACATGTCGTATAGCACGAGGGTGTCGTAACGGCCGCGCAGATCGCGCCGGAACGCCTCCTCGTTCGACACCGCGTGGTCCCACGCGAGGCCGTCCTGTTCGAAGACACTGTAGAAGGACGTCGGATACTCGTGGCCGCCGGTCACCACGAGCAGGCGCACGGGCGTCGTCGCGGCAGACGTGGCGAAGGCACACGCGAGCGCGAGCACCACGAGGAGAACGGTGATCCGGCGCGGCATGCAGCGAATTGTACGCCCGGCAACCTGGGTCTATAATCACCCTCCGCCGGCGTCGGGTCCGATCGCGTTCACTGTAATCGACACGCCGGTGCAGGCCGAGTGGGCAGAGGACAAAGATGACTGCAGTCGACGTGCTGCTTGCGCAATTTGACCAGGGCTATAACAGCAAGTCATGGCACGGAACGAACCTGCGCGGATCTATCCGCGGCCTCACCGCCCGGGAGTCCGCGTGGCGTCCGCACCCGGCCCGCCACAGCATCCAGGAAATCGTCGTTCACGCCGCGTACTGGAAGTACACCGCGCGCCGCCGGCTCAAAGGCGAGAAGCGGGGATCCTTCCCATTGAAGGGATCGGATTGGTTCCGCCGCGACACGGCTGACGACGAGCTCTGGAGTGCGGACGTGCGGCTGCTCGACGAGTGTCACCGCACCCTCCGCTCGGCCATCGCCGCTCTCTCTCCGGCCGGTCTTCAGCGGAGCGTCGGACAATCCGTGACGGTGCTGTCGCTGGTGTCGGGCATCATCGCGCACGACCTGTACCATGCGGGCCAGATTCAGCTGCTGAAGCGGATGCAGGGTGGGCATTCGGGCGCGCCCCTCGAATCTCCGTGACCTCGAGCACGGCGAGCAGGCGAGCGGCGAGACAGGGGCGCATCATGCCGCAGAGGCTAGCAAGCCGTCCGGCGCTCGGAATTTCGTCGTCGTCTCAGTGCCTTGCCCGCGAGGGGCCTACTTCCACCGGCACAGGCGAGCCACGGATCCGATGTGCTTCGAAAACCCGTCGACGTGGAACTCGAGGGTGGCGGGTGGACCGTTGTGCGGTGTGAATCCGAACCGCATCGTGCGCGCGCGTGCGATCCGCCGCGCCAGCGAGATACCGTCGGGTGCAAACAGGGCGTTGTGGTCTGGGGAGCCGGGCCATCGCTCGGCTGACGCGACATCGTCATCGAACCCGATCCGCACCGTGCGCCGGTCATCCAGTGGTTCGATGGCTGCTGGCAACTGCGTGAACACGAACGCCTCGGTGGTGTTCAAGAGGCAGCGCACGACGAGGACCGGACGCACGCGCGTCATCCAGCCCGACGCCGTGTTCTCGGCTGGCAGCTCGAACGCGATGCTCCGTGGGTAATTGCTCACCCACCGCGCGCTGTTCGCATCCGTCCAGGAATGCACGGCGTGTGACGCGGCCGGCAGACCGCGAGCGGGCGTGACGGCCACGATGGACGCCTGGTCCACCGCCGCCGGGACAGTCCCGGCACCGCGGCCACCTGTTCCGATCACCGTCACGGCGATCACCGCAGCACAGCCGGCCGCGGCAAGGGCGGCCCATGTGTGCCACCGGCTCCACCCGTGCCGCGGGGGTTCGGCGCTCTCTGGTATCGAGACCTCAGCTTCGGGCGCAGCCACGCCGCGAGGCGTGTCCGCTGCCGGCATTGGTGCGGTCTCAGGCGCCCCGACGTGCCCCTCGCATGCAACGCACAACGCGTCCGCACGATCGATGACCTGAGCACATTTCAGACAACGGGGCATGCGAGCGGCTCCTCTGTGGGCGAAGGCCGGTGCGGTCGCCACCCCGGTGCCTGGGCAAGGGCTACGCCACGGAAGAGTCGCTCACCTGTTCGTGTGGAATCATCAAGTTGCAGGCATTCTGCTGTCCGACAGACCCGGACGTCCCTACCGGAACCGCAATCGGAGTGACGGATCCGTCACCCCGGGGGGCTGGCGACGCCCTTGCACACTCTTTCGTGAACCAAAGGGCGAACACCATATCCCAACTTCGGAGGACGACACATGGCCGTGCAGACGAAACATTCCGACATCCTTGCTGACGAAAACCGCCAGAAGCGCGAAGAGATCATCCAGCTGCTCACGAAGGCGTACTGGATGGAGATTGAGACCGTCATCAACTACGTCGCCAACTCGACCAATCCCGATGGAGTGCGTGCGCAGGAGATTATCGAATCGCTGGCCCAAGACGTCGAGGAGGAGCTCGGCCACGCGCGCAAGTTCGCGACGCGGATCAAGGAACTCTACGGTGTGGTGCCAGGATCGCTGGCGTTCAAGCCCGAGCAGCAGGCCCTTCAGCCGCCCGCCCACCAGACCGACATCGTGCACGTCATCAAGGGCGTCATGAAGGCAGAGCGTTCGGCGATTGGGTTCTACAACGAGCTCATCGAGGCGGCGGACCAGGTAGATCCGGTCACGCAGGACATGGTCGTCGACATCCTGCGGGATGAGCAGGCGCACCTGCGCCTTTTCGAGGGCTTCCTCCGCGAGTATCAGGCAGAAGGCCGCGCGTAGCGCGGTGTGGACGGGATGATTATCCTGTGGGGCAGAGCTTCAGCACTGCCCCACAGGCTGCTGCGACACCCCAAGACGACGCCGTTGCGATCAGCCAAAAAGCTAGTGTCGCCGCCCGTGCGGCCGCCCGAACCGGCGAACCCCTCGCGCAGTGATAGCATGAGCCGCTTTGCTGCAGCAGGTTTCATGGCTAGCCTGAACGTCGGCCAGCGTCTGGGCGCCTACGAGATCACGGCCCCGCTCGGCGCCGGTGGTATGGGCGAGGTCTTCCGGGCCCGTGACACCCGCCTCGACCGTCAGGTCGCAATCAAGGTTCTGCCCGCCGCAATTGCCGATTCGCCGGACGCGCTCGCCCGTTTCGAGCGGGAGGCCCGTGCCGTCGCCGCGCTCTCCCACCCGAACATCCTGGTCATTCACGATTTCGGGCAGTCACCCGAGGCGACCTATGCGGTCATGGAGTTGCTCGAAGGCGAGAGCTTGCGTACGCGTGTGTCATCAAGCCCGTTGCCGCTCCGCAAGGCAGTGGACGTCGGGGCGCAGATCGCGCGCGGGCTCGCCGCCGCGCACGACCGGCACATCGTGCACCGCGATCTCAAGCCCGAGAACGTGTTCCTGACGACCGACGGCACCGTCAAGATTCTCGACTTCGGCCTCGCTCGCACGACCGGGCCGGCCGGGTTCACGGGGCTGGATTCCCCGACCGTCGCGCCTGACACGCAGCCAGGGACCGTCCTCGGCACCGTGGGCTACATGGCGCCGGAACAGGTCCGCGGTGAGGCCGCCGATCACCGTGCCGATCTGTTCGCGCTCGGGTGCGTGCTCTACGAGATGATCAGCGGGCGCCGCGCGTTCAGGCGCGACACGGCGGCGGAGACCCTGACCGCCATCCTGCGCGACGACCCGCCCGACATCGGATCGACCACCGCCGACGTGCCGCCCGGCCTCGTGCGCACAATCCGCCGATGCCTCGAGAAGCGTCCCGAAGAGCGCTTCCAGTCTGCGCGCGATCTCGCGTTCGCGCTGGAATCCGCGCTCGACGGCAGCGCCACGGCAACAGCGCCGCTGCCCATCGTCCGGCGGCGCGCAGTCTGGCGGCGATCGGGGTGGCTGGTGCTGGCAGCAGGCATCACGCTGGGTGCCGGCGCGGCATGGCTTGCCGGCGAGTGGTCTGGGGCCGTCCGGCAGGCGCCGACCACCGGCGCAGCACCGGCATTCCGGCGGCTGACGTACGAGCGCGGCAGCGTCCGTGAGGCGCGCTTCGGACCCGACGGGCGCACCGTCGTTTACGGCGCCACGTGGGAAGGCGATCCGATCCGCACGTTCATGACACGAACCGACAGCACGGAAGCTGTCCGCGTGAACGTGCCGGATGCGCAGGTCCTGTCTGTTTCGCGCACCGGCGAGATGGCCATCTCGCTCGGACACACGTTCGAGGGCTGGATGGGGGCCGGCACGCTGGCACGCGCGTCGCTGCTCGGCGGCTCACCCCGCCCGCTTCTCGAGCACGTGCGGGAGGCCGAGTGGACCCCCGACGGCTCCGATCTCGCCATCGTTCGCCGCGAGAGCGGGTTCGAGCGCCTGGAGTTCCCGGTCAACCGCGTGCTGTACCAGACATCCGGCTATATCAGCAACATCCGGTTCTCGCCGGCAGGCGATCGCATCGCGTTTGCCGATCATCCGTTCTTCGCCGACGACGCCGGAGGCGTGTCGATCGTCGATCGGCAGGGGACGCGCACCGTCCTCTCGGAGAGGTACAACAGCGTCCGGGGCGTGGCGTGGTCGCCGGACGGCCGGGAGGTGTGGTACTCCGCGGCCACTCGCGAGAGCGGGGCCAACACGGCACTGTTAGTCGCACCCCTGTCGGGGAGCCCGCGGGTGGTCTACACGGCTCCCACGCAGCTGCGCCTCTTCGACATCGCCGCGGACGGCCGTGTGCTGCTCGGCGTGGACGTCAGCGAACGTCGGGTGGAAGCGATGCTGGCTGGTGATACGCAGGCGCGGGATGTGACGTTGCGCGACATGTCGACCGGTTTCTGGGTCGCGCCCGACGGAAGCGCCATCACGCTGGCGGACCAGGCCGTCGCCGGTTACGACGCGTACCTCCTGCGCGCTGGCGCCTCTGCACCGGTGCGGCTCGGACGAGGTCAGGCGTTCGGGATGTCGTCTGACGGCCGCTGGGTCGCAGCGATGCCGGCAACGGAGCCTCGCGTGCTGCTGCATTCGCCAGGCACGGCGCAGTCGAAGGAGCTGCCCAACCCAGAGCAAATCTTCATCGACAGCCTCGGCTGGCTACCGGACGGCACAGGACTCGTGCTCTTCGGACAACCGGCTGGTCGCATGGCGCGGGGTTACGTGCAGCGGCTGTCCGGCGGGCCGCCCCGCCCGTTCACCGCCGAAGGCGTTGGGGCGGTGAAGTGGTGGTCATCGCCGTGTCGCCGGACGGAAGCACAGGTGCTCGGCCGGGACAACTCGGGACGGATCGCGCGATACCCCCTCGACGGAAGTGCCCCGGAACCCGTCACCGGCCTGCAGCCCGACGAAATCCCGATAGCCTGGACGCCCGACGGGCGCGCGCTGCTCGTCGCGCACGGACAGGGGCGGCCATGGGTGATCGATCGAATGGATCTCGCGTCGGGCCGCCGCGAGAAACTGCTCGAGATTCGCCCTCGCGAGATGGCCGGCCTTCGGCTGACCTTGATTGTGGTGTCGCCTGACGGGCGCTACTACGTGCACAGCTACTCACGCCTGCTCTCGTCGCTGTACGTCGTCGAGGGGCTTCGATAGCGGTGCCGGCGGCCGTCGCGACGCCATCGCGACGCTCGTCACTGTGCGACGGGTAGCGGCCCGAGCTCCACACGCCGGAACTCGACCTCCGCGCCCTCGGCCTGGATCGCGATTTTCCCGTGATCCGCGGTCGCGTTGACGCCGTTGTTCACAAGATCGCCGTTGACCCACACCGTCACCGAGCGCCCGCGCGCCTCGATCACCATCGTGTTCCATCCGCCCAACGGCTTCTCCGAGCCGTCGGTCAGGTTCAGGATGCGCCGCGCGTCGCCCTCGGCGCCGCCCCACTTCTCCCCCGCCTTGCGCGGCCGGCGCTTCTCCATATCGGCCACCTCGATGTTCTCCTGGATGCACCAGAAGTCACCGGCGTCTCCACTGTTCATCTGCACCTCGATCGACTGCGGGAACATCTTGTAGAGCGCACGCGGCCGCGACGCGTGCACGAGGATGCCGCAGTTGCCCGGCTTGCCGGGAAAACGATACTCGGCTTCCAGCCGGTAATCGCGATAGGTGTCCTTGGTCACCAGATGCCCCTCCGGCTTGCCGAGACTGACGAGCATCCCGTTGCGGACAACGAAGCTGGCCGGTGCGTTCGGGTTGGTATCGCGCGCGGGCACGTCGGGCTCCCAGTTCGAGAGGTCCTTGCCGTTGAACAGTGGGATCTTGCGGTCGGGCGTGATAGGCGCGTCGGTCGCCGCGGCGCCCGCCCCGACGCTGGACCCGACCATCGACACGGCGAGCAGGAGAATCAGGATGCTGTGCATGGTGCGAAAGCCTAGCATATGGCGCCCGGTCATCAGGCTCGATCGCGCCTCCATTGGATCGCTACACTTCGATGCGCCCGATGGCGCTGATTCAGTCGAAGACGATCCTCGGATTCGAGCCGCCTCTGGCAAACAGCGAGGAATCGTCCGCTAGTGCTATCGCCACGACGTACTCGTGGACACCATCACCGTCAGACCTCGTGATGATACGGTCTCTGTCGCCGGGGCTCTTCGCCTTCTGGAGCGGCAGCTCAGCTCCGCCATCCACGATCCCGCCCGGAAACCGCAGGACTACGCGGACGTCGCTGAGGTTCCGCACACGAACCTCGTCTCCGGCACTTACGGCGAGCACGGGAGGCACCACGACAAACCCGAACGAATCGCGTAGAACGAACACATGCGCTCTGGGCGGAGGCGCAGCGCTTCCGGTATCTTCAGTGCTCTCTGGTGTCATGGCGTCGTCCTTTCACGTGATTTGCCGGTTGTAGCCGTCGGTTCGGGGACCAAGGGTGTGACGAGCTTCGCGTACCGGGGATCGGCGCGCAGCCGCTCCAACCCCGTGTCGCTCTCGATTTCGAGCCGGTCGTAGCCGGCGCTGAGCGCCGCGCCAATCGCCGCCAGCGCCGCGTCGCGCTCCCCGACGGCCTCGTAGCCCGTCGCGGCGGTATAGGCGACGTCGCCGTCGGTCGGGGCCAGACGCCGTGCCTCTGCGAGCAGCGGCCGCGCGACATCTGCTTTGCCCAACATGGCATGGCAGTCCCCCAGCTCCACGAGGACCTTCGGGTTCTTGCGGATCGATCGCCACGCTCCTCATCGAGCAGACGAAGGGCGGTCTCCAATGCCGCACCGGCGCGGTGGCGTTCACCAGGCGCATGGCGATATGCGTCGCCAAGGTTCTTCCAGACGCGGTAGTCGCGAGGCGACGCCACCGTCGCGCGCTCGAACGTTCGCGCCGCTGCCGCGTACTGCCGCTTCACCCGGAACTGCAGCCACCCGAGATTCGAGAGGGCGAGGCCGTACGGCCCATCGAGTGAGCGCCTTGTAGAGGGTGGCCTCAGCGTCCGCCCATCGTCGCTGGAACAGGTACGTCGCGCCCAGATTCGAGAGCAGTCGCGGATTGCCAGGGGCAATCTCGAGGCCTCGCTGAGCACGCGCTCTGCTTCATCGAATCGCCCGCGGCGCATCAGGAAGGCCGCAAGCTGGCTGTGAGCCACCCACGAACCGGGGTCGAGCTCCACGCTCTTCCGATGAGCAGCCTCGGCCTTTTCGAACTGGGCCGCCCGGAGATATGCGATGCCGAGTTCGCGATACGCATCGCTGCCGGCAGGGTTGCGCCGGATAGCCTCGTTGAAGGCGGCCTCTGCCCCCGCCATGTCCCCCTGGGCCGCGCGAACCATGCCGAACGTGGTCCATGCGGCCGGGCGGGTGTCATCGAGTCGCCAGAGCCCGGGCGGACGATTGGCTCGCGAGTGTCAGGTCGTCTGCCCGTCTCGTCAGCCGGAACAGCCGCAAGCGCGCGTCGGCGAGTCCGGCATGAGCGGCGGCATACCGCGGGTCCCGTCGACCGCCTTGTTGAACAGGTCGATGGCCCGCTCGAGGCTGGCCTGCTGGTCGATGCGCTCGAGGGCGCTGCGAGCCTGCTCGTACGGCGTCGCCCCCTGCGCCTGGGCGAACAGCACTCCCGCCGCCGGAACCGCGCTGGCCGTTTCCCGCCAGGCCCGTGCATCGTCGGGAGCGAGCTCCAGGTCCAGGAGCCGCGCGAGGGCCTCGACAATCGACTCCGGTGCGAAGTTGGCGGCGCTGAACCTGCGTGTGTCGCCGCGCAGCTGCCGGACCGCCGCGGTGTCCGAAACGCCGATGGTGACCAGACGATCGCTGCCCGCGTCGTGCACGCTGATGGTGACCGCCAGGTTCGCGCCAAGAGCCCGTCGGGCGGCGCTCGGCGAGCGGGCGCCCGCGTCGAGCACCTCGGCCGCGGGGACGACAATCAGGCGACTGCGGAACCGCTGCAGCTCTGCGACCCTGCCGGTCACGTATTCCTGCAGGCCCGGACAGCACGCCGCGCCAGCTGACACCTGGTCACCCGTCGACGGGCAGTACGGCCAGCCGCATCTCGGCGGGCAGCGGTAAGAAACCATCTGCCCAACGGTCCACTGGTGGCGTACGCCAGCAGCGCGAGCGCAAGGCCCGTCGCCGCGACCGCCGCCATCCGCCACGCGCGCTGGGCACGCGCACGCGGTCGCCGGGCGGGCCGCCCCGCTGCCCGCCGTCGAGGCATCTTGCGAAAGGCGATCACGCACCTGCCGCAGTTCGCGTGCGAGGTCCATCGTGGAGGCAAACCGCGCGCGCGGATCCTTGGCCAGGCATCGCTCGACGACTCTCAGGGCAGCCGGCGGAAAGTCGCTGCGCGGTGGCGGCGATCGGTTCGGGCTCCGTTTCGATGATGGCCGCAAGCGTCTGGACGACGGACGGTCCGCGGAAGGGCGGACGGCCCGTGGCCATCTCGTAGGCCATCACGCCCATCGCGAACTGATCCGCGTGGAAATCGGCGTGCTCGCCGCGCGCCTGCTCGGGGGACATGTACGCGGCGGTGCCGACCAGCGCGCCCACGACGGTGTCTGGCGACAGTGCCGTGTCCTCGGTGTCGGCCCGCGTCTCCGCGGGATTCACCCCGTGCACGCCGCCGCGCAGCTTGGCCAGACCGAAGTCCAGGATCTTCACGAACCCGTCGGCCGTGACCATCACATTCTCCGGCTTGAGATCGCGATGCACGATCCCGGCGGCGTGCGCCTTGCCCATGCCGTCGGCGAGCTGCGAAGCAATATCCAGAATCTGTCGGACCGGTAACGGCGCCTCCTGCAGCAGCGCGCGCAGGGTGTGTCCCTGGACGTACTCCATCACGATGTACGGCGGCCCGCCCGGCATGGTGCCGATCTCATGGATCGTGATGATGTTGGGATGGTTCAGGGACGAGGCGGTCCGTGCCTCCTGCCCGAAGCGCGCGAGGCGCTCGGGACTGTTGGCAAAAGCCTGCGGGAGGAACTTGATGGCGACATCGCGGTGCAGGTCGCCGTCGCGGGCGCGGTACACTTCGCCCATACCCCCGATGCCGAGCAGCTCGAGGATCTCGTACCGGCTGATTCGCGTCCCCGTGAGCGTTGACATACGTGCCGTCTTCCATCGCGCACGTCTTGCGCCACCCGCGATTCTTCGGTCCGATGGCGTTGGCCGTCACGCGGCCTCGTCGAGCCGCGCCGATCACCGGAGGACCCGGGGACCCCGGAGAATACATCAACCTCTGCAGGTGCAACAAGGGACCGAACGAGGCGGGGTCCCCACCGCACGCTGCCCAACGCCGAGCGCCCAGCGCCCAGCTCCCACCGACGGGGTCCGCCGCCTGCCACGTGCTAGTGTGAGAAGCCGTGCCTGCCCCAGCTGAACGCGCTGACTTCCCTCGCCCCCGGAGGCGTACCGGTCTCCTGGTTGCCGGTTCGCTGTTGGCGATCTGTGGCGTCATCGTGTTGTCGTTTCTGTCGGGCGCTTCGCCGCACGTGCGCGACCGGATCGTGGCGGCGCTGAACGGCAGGTTCGAGAGCCAGGTGGACCTGGAGACCCTTCAGATCGCCATCTTCCCGGCACCGCAAGTGAGTGGCACAGGGCTGGTTTTGCGACACAACGGCCGCACCGATGTGGAACCGCTCATCACGGTCCGGTCGTTTGCGGGGCGCGCCGGGATTGCCGGTCTACTCGCGACGCCGCTCTCAATGCGCAGCGTGGACCTGGACGCGCTCACGATTCATGTGCCGCCCGGCGGCGTGCACACCGGCGCGCGTCCGGCACCGGCGCCAGGCACGCGGACCCGGTCCGATGGGGGCGGCGCACAGCCGCGATCGCGCGTGCCTTCGCTGGTCGTGGGCCGGATCACGGCCAGGGAGGCGCGCGTCGACATCGCGTCGCGTGACGCGCGGAAGGCTCCGCGACGGTTCGACATCCACAATCTCGTGATGGACGGGTTCCGGCCCGATGCGCCGGCGGGCTTCACCGCGTCCGTCACGAATCCGGTGCCCCGCGGCAACATCGAGACGAGCGGCGAGTTCGGCCCCTGGATCGCGGAGGATCCGGCGAAGACCGCGGTGCGCGGCCGCTACGCGTTCAGGGATGCGAACCTCGACACGATCAAGGGCCTGGGCGGCATTCTCACCTCCCTCGGCGAGTACGGCGGGGTGTTGGAGCGCATTGCCGTGAGTGGTCACACCGACACGCCCGAGTTCCAGTTGGACAGCGGGCGCAGCCCCGTTCCGCTGAAGACCCGGTTTCGCGCCGTAGTGGATGGCACCAACGGCGACACCGTGCTCGAGAGCGTCGATGGCGTGCTCGCTGAAACCCCCATCCACGCCCGCGGGGCCATCGTCCGCGACAAGGGCGCCAAGGGGCGGAGCATCTCGCTCGACGTATCGATCGACGGCGGCCGCATGGAAGACGTCCTGCGATTGGCGGTGGACAGCGCGCAGCCGCCGTTGACGGGGCGTGTCTCGGTCGAGAGCAGGGTCCTGGTGCCTGCCGGGGACGGGCGGGTGATTGACCGCTTGCAGCTCGATGGACGATTCACGCTTGCACACGCGCGGTTCACGAACTATGACGTCCAGAATCGCATCACCATGCTGAGTCGCCGGGCCCGTGGCAAAACCGGTAGTGCGGATGGTGCGAGCGTGGTGTCGAACCTTCACGGCGACTTCGTGCTGCGTGATGGGGTGCTCCGTCTGTCCCGCCTGGCGTTCGCCGTGCCGGGCGCCGTCGTGCGGCTGGATGGTACCTATGCGCTGAGGACGCAGACGATGGAGTTCACGGGCGACCTGCTGCTGGATGCAACGCTCGCCGAAACCACGTCGGGCACGAAGGCGATCCTGGGGAAGATTTTCCAGCCGCTGTTCCGCGGGCCCAAAGGCGGTACCAGCCTGCCCATCAAGGTGACCGGTACACGCGACAAGCCGCAGTTCGGCCTGGACGTGAAGCGCGCACTCACCCCTGGTGACTGACACCGCCTGAGGGGACACCTGATTCAATGAGCGACACGCGCAACTCGTCGGCCACCAACCTCTGGAACTCCACCGAGCATGCGCTTGCCTACCTGCGACGGGCCAGGGAGATCCCGCGCCGCGTGGAGGGGGAGACGGCCTTGATCGAGTGCCTGCCGCCGGTCGTGCGGCGCGTCCTCGATCTGGGCAGCGGCGACGGCCACCTGCTCGCCCTCGTGCTCGCGGCCAGGGCAGGTGCCGAGGGGGTCGCACTGGACTTCTCACCGGCCATGCTGGAGCGGTCACGCGCGCGGTTCGCAGGCCGCGCCTGCGTGGCGATCGTCGAGCACAATCTCGATGACCCGCTGCCCGACCTCGGAAGGTTCGATGCGGTCGTCTCGTGCTTCGCCATCCACCACGTGTCGCACGCGCGCAAGCGCGCGCTCTATGCGGAGGTGTTCGACGCGCTGGAGCCGGGCGGTGTGTTCTGCAACCTGGAACACGTCGCGTCTCCGACCGTGCGCCTGCACGAGGAGTTCCTCGCCGCGCTCGGCGTGTCACCTGCCGACGAGGACCCATCGAACAAGCTCCTCGACGTCCACACGCAGCTCGAATGGCTGCGCGCGCTTCGCTTCGAGGACGTGGACTGCCACTGGAAGTGGCGGGAGCTGGCGCTGCTGGCCGCGGTGAAGGGGGCGGCCTTCAGGCTCGCCCCTCCAGGCTCCGAGCTTCAGGGCCGCCCATCGCTTTAGCTCGGCGCGGCGAACGAAGCAGCGACGTGGCCGGAATCGAGATCGGGAGGTGTTTGCTGGGGGCTGAGATCGGGAGGTGTTTGCAGGTACTGCACTCCCGGCGGGGTGCATGGAAGATCCTGCAAACACCTCCCGATCTCAGCCCGGAGCCGGTCCAATCAGTTCCGCTCGTAGAACGGCGGCGGCTCCTTCCCCAGCGCCCGGAGGTACACGTAACCCTGCCCGCGGTGGTGAATCTCGTTGTCGACGACGTACAGAATGAGCTCGTGGAGCACCCCGGTGTACTGGCCGAACGCCGTGAGTGTCTGGCTGAACCGCTCCGGTGGAATCCGCCCCCACAGAGTGTTCAGCTCCTCGGTGCTCTCATCCCACCGTCGCAGAATGTCCGCCTTCGGCTGCGCATCGCGCGCCTGAAAGATGGCCCAATCTCCCGAGGCAGCACCTCGCACCATCGGCACGGCCATCGAGAGCATCTCGAGGGCCAGCATGCCGAAGGGGCGCATCCCGCCAACGGAGAACGTGAACAGCTGATCCTCGGGGAAGGCGTCGATGACGCGTCGCGTGAGCCGGCGATGTCCCTGCCAGTGCGACAGAAGGGCATCTGGAGTCATAAACGGCATGGATTCGGTTGACATCTGACCTCCTGAAGCGGCCAGGTGCAAGAGACATCCCCACCCAGCTGCAGGCCCGTCACTTGCCGGACCGGGCCACTCGCCTCAGCCGGCGGGCGATCAGACGCCCTTCAGAATCCGCTGCGCGGCATCGATGCCGGAGAGCGCCGCACCTTCCATGAACCCCTGCCACTCGTAAAAGGAGTTGGTGTGCTCGCCGGCGAAATGCAGGTTCCCGACGGACGTTCCCTCGTGGCCCGCGATCGTCGTGAACTGGCCGGGCTGATAGCACGTATAGCTGCCGCGGCTCAGTGCGTTCGACGGCCAGTGTTCGAGGTGAACGGTGAAGTGCCCCGCCTCGGAGCGTCGCGCCGCCGCGAACGCCCCCGGGTACACGAGATCCAGATCGGTGAGGAACAGGGCCGCCTCCTGTTGGAGCAGCGCCGGATCCAGCGACGCGCCACGAGCACCGCTCGAGTAGTCGGTGAGCACGCCACGGGAGGCCGTCGCGTTGACGGCGTTCGTCTCCCACGTGGTCTGGTGGTGCGCAAAATCGGAGTACGACGCCCCGGTGCCGCCGAGGTCGATCCAGGGGCGGGCGTCGAATCCGACCATCATCTTCGCGTTCGTGCCATAGCCGAGCGCCTCGATGGCGTGACGCTTAGGTTGTGGTAGAGCGAGAGATGCATCGAGATCGACTTCACGCAGCACGCTGAACGGCAGCGACAGCACAACGGCCTCGTGGACCCGGATCGCGGTGCCCCCGGCCGTGTCGAACGTCAGCTCGATGCGTCCGTCGCTCGCGCGGCGCACGCGCACCAGGCGACGCCCGAAACGGATTTGCCCCGGTATCGATTCGGCGAGCCCCTGGACGACGCGGTCGTTCCCATCGGGAATGTGCCAGCGCTCGTCGCTGAACACGCCGAAGGGCGTGAATTTCGAGCGGCGGTCGGCATGGATGAAGAGGAGGAAGTTGAGCGCGCTCTGCTCGGAGGCCGCCAGGCCGTACTCCGCTTCGTACGCGGCAACGATGGCCCCGCGTACGACCGGCCCAGCGGCAACACCGCGCGCGTTCTGCCCATCGAGGTACTCGGCCAGGCTGACCGCGTCGAGCTGCGCATCCTCCGGCGTGAAGCTCACCGCCGTGGGTTCCCCGGAGAGGCGTCGCAGGTCCGTGCGCATGGCCTGGACAAACGCCCGGAACTGCTCCACCACAGCCGCCTCGGGATACCGCACGCCGCCGAACACGTAGAACACTTCGCCCGGCCGCTTGTTCACGTCCTCGCGTGGGAGTCCGAACCGCTGCGCGTACCCGAGCATCGTCTTGTGCAGGTTGTCAATCAGCTCCCCACCCCGCTCGACGACCTGCCCGGGAAACGTCTGCCGAAGCGACCAGCAGCGCCCGCCCGCGCGCGCGGATGCCTCGTAGACCGGCGCGAGGACGCCCCGCTGTCGCAGCGTATCCGCACACGCGAGGCCGGCCAGCCCGCCGCCCACGATGCCGACGTCCGGGCGACTCGCCGGGACTGCCCAGGATTGCGTGGGGAGGGCGGCGGCGATCGCGGCAGCCGCCGCGCCACGCGCCGATCCGGCCAGGAACTGCCGGCGTCCGATGCGGCCGCGACCGGGCGGTGGGCTCGCTTCGGGGGAGCTACGGTCCAGAGCATCGGACTGCTGCAGAAGGCGGACGAGCGCATCGAAGTGTTGTGTGCGTGGCATGATTGCGTGATCTCCGGCGAGATCTATCGGCTCCGGCGCAGGGTTCCATGCGCCCTCACTGGACGGAGCGGACGCGGGCCTGACCCGCCAGCGGCCAACAGACAACGCACACACCCCATGTCGGCTGGCACTGACGGGGCCAGCTCTGCTAAACTCCGCGTCTCACCTCGATCTCAGCCCATCTCGTACGACGCCAGGGAGCGCGAATGCCGAATACGATCCTCGTCGTTGACGACGAGCCGGACCTTGAACTGCTCATCACCCAGCGATTCCGCAAGCAGATTCGCGAGCGCAGCCTGGAGTTCCTCTTCGCGAGCAACGGCGAGGAAGCGCTTCGCGTCCTCGACCGCCAGGGCAGCATGGACGTGGTCCTCACAGACATCAACATGCCGGTGATGGACGGCCTCACGCTGCTCGGCAAGCTGAACGAACGGTTTCCGCTGCTCAAGTCCGTGATCGTCTCGGCCTACGGGGACATGGCCAATATTCGAACGGCGCTGAATCGCGGGGCATTCGATTTCATCACCAAGCCGATCGATTTCCAGGACCTCTCCCTGACACTCGACAAGAGCCTCCAGGAAGCGCTCGTGCGCAAGCAGGCCGCGCAGGATCGCGACGGGCTGATCGCGCTGCGGAAGGAGCTCGATGTCGCCCGGCGCATCCAGGAATCGATAGTTCCGCGGCGCTTCCCGCCCTTTCCGCACCGGAGCGATGTGGCCGTGCACGCGAGCATGGTGCCGGCCCGCTCGGTCGGCGGCGACTTCTACGACTATTTCTTCGTGGACGATCACCGGCTGGTCTTCACGATTGGCGACGTCACGGGGAAAGGCGTCCCTGCGGCACTCTACATGGCCGTCACCCGCACGCTCCTGCGCGCCACGGCCTCGCGAGGCCTCAGGCCGCACGAGTGCCTGGCGGCCGCCAACGAGGCCCTCTTCGAGGATATCGACTCGGCGATGTTCGTGACCTGCTTCCATGCGGTGCTCGACACCCGCACGGGCGTGGTCGAGTTCTCGAACGCGGGGCACAATCCGCCGTACGTCCTTCGCGCGGACGGTCGGGTGGAGACGACGGAGGAGGCCGGCGGGTTCATGCTCGGGGCGTTCCCCGGGGTCGTGTACGACCACGCCACGCTGCACCTGCAGCCCTGCGACACGCTCGTGCTGTTCACGGATGGCGTGAGCGAAGCCGTCGGCCCGCTGGACGAGCTGTACGGAGATGACCGGCTCGTGGGCTGCCTCGAAGGGCTGTGCCGCGGACCGTGCGATGAGTTCGTCAGAGGCGTGCTCGCCGACGTGCAGACGTTCGCCGCCGGAACGCCGGCGGCCGACGACACGACGCTCCTGGCCATCAGCTGGACCCCCCAGGGCAGCGTGGCAATCGCGTGACCCGCAGGCGCTTGCGATTGGCCATCGTGGCGGCGGCTCTCTGCCTTGCCCCGCTGCACGCGCAGCGCGCCGCCTCGCCGCGGCCGGCCGCCGTCAAGACCGCCGCGGCGTCAGCGGCCGCCACGCGCTCGGAAGTCGGCCGGCCCTTCCTGACCTGCTTCGGCTCGCGTGAATACGGCGCGACCGCTCAGAACTGGGTCTTCGCCGAGGACACGCGCGGGCTGATGTACGTCGGCAACAATATCGGGGCGCTCCAGTACGATGGCGCCTCGTGGCGGCTCATCGACACCGCATCGAACAGCGTCGTCCGCTCGATCACCCGCGATAGCCATGGGCGCCTCTACGTCGGCAGCACCGGTGAAATCGGCTATCTCGCGCCCGATGCGCACGAGCAGCTGCGGTACGTGTCGCTGCTCCAGCACGTGAAACCCGAAGACCGCGCGTTCAACGACGTCTGGACGGTGCACGTCGCCGCTGAGGGCGTCTACTTCCAGTCGCGGGAGCTGCTGTTGCTCCTGACGCCTCCGGCCGACCCGGCATCGGACACCGGGTGGCGGGTGCGTACCTGGAAGCCGCGCGGGCTTTTTCTCTTCGCGTTCGCGGTGGGCGGCACGTACTACGTCCATGAGCAGAGCGTCGGGCTGCAACGGATGCTGGGCGATCGTCTGGTGCTCGTGCCGGGCAGCGAGCAGTTCGCGCAGGAGCGGGTGCAGGTGCTGCTGCCGCTCGATGACGGGCGCTCGCCGCAGCTGCTGCTCGGGACGTTCAATCGCGGTCTGTTCCGGTACGACGGCGAGACGTTCACGCCGTTCGTGACCGACGGGGACGCGTACCTGCGCGAGCGGACGCTGTACAAAGGCATCGTGCTCCCGGACGGAACCTTCGCCTTCTCGACGATCAGCGGCGGCCTCGTCGTCATGAGCCGGGAAGGGCACGCACTTCACTACATCAACCAGGCTACGGGCCTGCCGAACGACAACACGCTTGCGGTGTACGCCGATCGCACCGGGCTGGTGTGGCTCGCCTCCGAAGGGTCGGTGTGCCAGATCGAAACCCCCTCGCCGCTGTCGCGGTTCGACATCAACGTCGGGCTGGGAGGCGGCGTCGCCGATCTGGTCCGGCACAAGGGCGTGTTGTATGCCGCCACCAGCGTCGGGGTGTTCTATCTGGACACATCCTCGTCCACCTTCAAACAGATCACCGGCTTTCGCGAGGGCAACTCGCAGGCGACCGGCCTGGCGTCGAACGGCGACGTGTTGATGGTCGGCTACGGGGCTGGCTTGCATCAGTTGGACGGCGCAGTCGCCCGCGTCGTGAAGCCCAACATCGGGGCCTCGTTCTCGTCCGGGGCCATCCGGTTCTCGCGGCAGGACCCCAGGCGCTTGTGGGTCGCGCTCGAGGATGGGCTCGCGTCGATGCGGCTCGGCGACGACGGCAAGTGGATCGACGAGGGACGCGTGCCCGGCATCCGCGAAACCATCGGCTACCTCGCCGAACCCGCGGTGAACGAGCTGTGGCTCGGCACGGGCGCCCAGGGTGCGATCCGGGTGCGATTCGAGCGTGGGCGCGAGCGGCCACGGATTGATCGCTTCGGTGCGGCACAAGGGCTGACCGGAAATACCGGGCTCGCCGTGTATGCGGTGAGCGGCCGCCCGGTGCTCGTGGCGAAACAGGGCGTGTTCCGGCTCGATGGCCGCGGCGAGCGCCTGTTGCCGGACACCACGTGGCAGGGGCTGTCCGTGGGAGGCACGCAGGATCAGTCCGCCATGGCGGAAGATCGCCAGGGCAACGTGTGGGGGAACTTCGGCCTCGAGACGGCGGTGTTCCGGCGCCAGACCGACGGCTCCTACCGCGTGGACAAGACGGCCCTGCTCCGCTTCTCCGACATGGCCGTGGCGAAAATCTACGTCGAGGACGACGGCGTGGTCTGGTTCGGCCGGGACGACGGGCTGATTCGGTTCGATCCGTCAATCCGTCAGAACTACACGCGTCACTATTCCGCGCTCGTCCGTCGGGTCACGCTGGAAGACGGCCGTGTGCTCCACGGCGGCGCTCCCCCCGGCGACGGGTCCACAGCGATTCCGCGCCTCGCGGCGGCTGAGAACGCGTTGCGGTTCGAGTTCGCTTCGACCTGGCTCGCCAGCTCGCGCGAAACACACTACCAGACGATGCTCGAAGGGTTCGATCCGAAGTGGTCGGCGTGGAGCACGGAGTCGCGGCGCGACTATACGAACCTGCCCCCTGGTTCGTACCGCTTCCGTGTGCGGGCGCGGAACCTCTATCAGCACGAGAGCACTGAAGCAAATTACGCCCTCGTGATCGTCTCGCCCTGGTACGCCACCTGGTGGGCATACCTGGCGTACGCCCTGATCGCGCTGGCGGCAGTCCTGGGCGTGGTTGGCCTGCGTACGCAGAAGCTGCGGGCCGAGAGCCGGCGGCTCGAGCGCATCGTGACCGAACGGACGCAGGAGATCCGGGAGCGCGAGTCCGAGGTGCGCGCCCAGGCCGATGAACTGCGGCGTCTGGACGAAATCGTGAAAGCCATCAATCGCGAGGAGGGGCTCGGCAACGTCCTCCACGCACTGCTCGAGGAGGGCCTCAAGCTCGTGCCCCAGGCCGAGAAGGGCACGTTCCTGGTGCGCGACCTCAAGACGGATCAGTTCGTGTTTGCGACCCACGTGGGCTATGACGCCGGGCAGTTGAACGGCATCACCCTCAGTGAGGACGACATCACGCACCGATACGCGCACGGCACCGAGCGCGTGGACCGCGGCGTGTACATCGTTCGACCGGAGGCCGGCACCGAGACGAAGAGCCGTCTCGGCGCCCTGCCGGTACCGAAAGCGATGCTGGCGATGACCGTGGCGCTCCGCGGCCGGCTCGAGGGCCTGCTCGTCTTCGACAACCTGCACGACGAGAATGCGTTCGACCATTCCGACCTGCAGCGCGTGTCCCGGCTCCGCGAGCATGCAATCGGCGCCGTAGCCAAGGCTCGTGCGCTCGTCACCGTGCAGGAGAAGACGCTCGCATTACAGCAGCAGAAGGAGCAGGTCGAGCAGGCCTACGACAACGTGGAGTTGCTCAGCCGCATCGGGCGCGACATCACAGCACGGTTGTCGATCGAGGAGATCATCGCCACGGTCTACCAGAACGTGAACGCGCTGATGGACGCGGCGGTCTTCGGGATCGGCCTGTGCGACGAAGCCGGGGAACGGATCGAATTCCCGGCGACGCGAGAGAATGGCGAGCCGCTGCCGCCGTTCGGCTATGCGCTGACCGACGATTCGCGACTCGCCGTCGTGTGCTTTCAGCGGCGGGAGGAGATCGTCATCGAGGACATGGCCCGGGAGCACCAGCGGTATCTGCGGGAGCACAAGCCGCCGGTCGCCGGCAAGCCCGTCGCCTCGATCATCTACCTGCCGCTCGTGCACAAGGATCGTGCAATCGGCGTCATCACCGCCCAGAGTTTTCGGACGCATGCGTTCACCGACTACCACCTGAACATCCTGCGAAATCTTGCCACCTACGCCACCATCGCGCTCGAGAACGCCGACGCGTACCGGCGCCTGAACGACACGCTCGAGCGGCTCCAGAGGATGCAGGAGCAGCTCGTGGTTCAGGAGAAGCTGGCGTCGCTCGGCGCCCTGACCGCCGGCATCGCGCACGAGATCAAGAACCCGCTCAACTTCGTCAACAACTTCGCCGAGTTGAGCATGGAGCTGGCCGGCGAGCTGCAGCAATCGCTCGAGGGCCAGCGCGATCGGCTGGACCCGGCGGTGTACGACGATGTGACCGGGCTCGCGGCCGACCTCGTGCTCAATGCCCGAAAAATCAACGATCATGGCCGGCGGGCCGACAGCATCATCCGGGGGATGCTGCTGCACTCGCGCGGCCACTCGGGCGAGCGGCAGGAGACGGACATCAACGCGGTGCTCGAGGAGTACGTGAACCTGTCCTACCACGGCATCCGCGCGCAGGACTCGTCGTTCAACGTCACCCTCGAGCGCAACTACGATCCCACGGTCGGCACCGTGCTCGTAGTGCCGCAAGACATCAGCCGCGTCTTCCTCAACATCGTGAACAACGCGTGTTACGCGACGCACGAGCGGAAGCAGCAGGCCGACACGCGGGGTGAACCGGGCTACGCACCAACGCTGCAGGTCACCACGCGCAACCTGGGCGACATGGTGGAGGTGCGGATTCGGGACAACGGCAACGGAATCCCGCCTGAGATCCGCGATCGTATCTTCAACCCGTTCTTCACCACCAAGCCCACCGGCCTGGGCACCGGCCTCGGCCTGTCGATCAGCCACGACATCATCGTGCAGCAGCACCATGGACAGCTCGAGGTGAACAGCGAGCCCGGACGGTTCACGGAATTCATCGTGCGGCTGCCGCGCGCCACGAGCGGCGTCGCGCCCCACCACAAGACAGTGGCCACGTAACCAGCGATGGAGGCGTGATGAAAATCGTGGTCGTCGACGACGAGCGTGACGTGCAGGCCCTGTTCGAGCAGCGGTTCCGGCGTGAGATCCGGTTGGGCCTCCTCGAACTGCACTTTGCCTTCTCGGGCGAGGACGCTCTGACATTGCTCGAGCATCGCGGGATTGCCGACATTGTCCTCATCCTGTCGGACATCAACATGCCCGGCATGAACGGCCTCGAGCTGCTGAAAGCGATCAAGCTGCGCTACCCGCTCCTCAAGGTCTACATGGTGACTGCCTACGGCGATGAAGCCACGCACCAGCGCGCGCTGGATTCCGGGTGCGACGACTACCTGACCAAGCCGATCGATTTCACCGTGCTGAAGCAGCATCTCGGCCTCATCGATGGGGTGGTGGGATCCTGATGGCGGTCGCAGTCGACCACGATCAATACTGCCGGTTGTCACGCAAATTGCAGAGGTCGGCGCTTCATGAGCCACTCCATCCTGATCATCGACGACGACGCCAGTACCCGAACGCTGCTGACCGGCACGCTGCAGACGGACGGATACACCATCGTAACCGCCGAAAATGGTGCGGATGCGGTTCGCCGGCTGGTGGAGGCGAAGCCGTGCGTGATCCTGCTCGACTTCGAAATGCCGGTAATGGACGGCCACGATTTCCGCGAGGTGCAGAAGCGCGTGGCGCCGGACGTGCCGATCATCTGCCTGACCGGGGCTGCGGACGCGGATAGGACCGCGCGGCGTGTCGGCGCGTCCAGCGTGCATCAGAAGCCGCTGGACATGGATGAGCTGCGACGCGCAGTGGCAGAGCTCTGCCGTCTGCCGCACGCACACCGACACACGCCGGAAGTCGAGTCGTCGATTGGCCCCGCACGCGATGCCGGCTCGGGCGACGACAGCGGCAAATAGAAGCAGCCCGCCGCGCGGTCCCGCTCCGATCCCTCTGCCGCGACATCCAGTTGTACGCCATCACCACAGGGAGGGCGATAACCTGTCCGACCGCCGTGAGTGCGCCTACCGCAGCACCGACGCGGGCAATTCGAAGGTGCCGCCCTCGTGCGCGTGCAGCCGCTCGATTTGCGCGCGGGCACGCTCCATCTCATGGAGCGAGAGTTTCCAGAGGTTGAACAGGGTGGACCCGGTGAGGTGGCTCGCGCCCATGCGAACGAGAAACGCGAGTGCGTCCGGCGTCATCGCAGCCGGACGGTCGGCGGGCCGCCTCTCGGGGGCGACATTCGTCATGAGGACGACGCGATCGGATTCCTCACCAACTTCCTGAAGCGTCTGGAACACCTGGGTGAGCTCCGGGGCCTTCTTCTGAATCGCCTCGGTGGTTGCAGATGGGATGAGCAGCAGGCGGCGCTTGCCGTCGAGCCGCACGACGACGCCGGCGGGCGAGGTGTCCTGGACTTGCGCCTCGAACTTCAGCGCGGTGAACGCGTCCCGCGCCGCTTCACCGAGCGGCGGGCCGACGCCCCACAGCAGGCGTGCGAACCTGCCCATCTCCTGCAGGTCCGCCATCAGCCGCTGGATCTCGAGGAGCCGGGTCTGGTAGCCCGCGGGCATCTCCGCGACCACCCACTCAGGACCAGGATGCGCGACGATCTCAGCCATGTTTCCCTTCACCGTTGTTCCGAACCAGACCGTTCGATTCGACCGGCGATGCTCCAGGCGCATTGGGCTTCGGCAAACGTCATTGCCGAGCGGCCCCCGGACCGGTCCCATCCTGAATCGTCCGAACGCCACGGCCGCCGCGAGCAGCGGCGTCGGTGGACGTGTCGCGCTAGCATACCTCCCGCCGGCGGCTGCAGACCGGCTTCGGTTTCCCGCGTCAGTTTGTCGGTGTACCAGGTGATCATGGAGACCGACCGCAACAGCGCGCGCGCCGTCCGCTGCATCGATCGCGTTATCCGCGAGGTGCGGGACGTCTTCGGGCTGGAGGCCGATGCGGCGCGGACTGAACTGTGCCGGTCGGCGCACACAGCGATCCCGCGCCCGGGACTGAAGGCCCGGGGCGACAACCGAAGTCCCGGCTCTACATGCTCATCTCCTCCTGAACACCGGGGGGCGCTTCTCCTTGAAAGCGGCGCGTCCTTCGGCGGCGTCGGCGGTGGCAAAGCAGATGGTCTGCAGGTCGCGCTCGTATTCGATCGCCTGTTCCAGCGGCATGGTGAACGCAGCGCGGAGGTTGAGCTTGGCGGTCTCCGCCGCGATTGGCGCCCGTGACGCGATCGTGGCGGCAATGGAGCGGGCGCGCGTCAGCAGGTCGGCCGGGGGCACGACCTCGGTGATGAGTCCCCAGGCGAGCGCGCGCTCGGCGGAGATTGGATCGCCAGTCATGATCATCAGGGCCGCATTCGACGGGCCGATCGAATGCGCGAGGAACGTCGCCATGCCGCCGCCGCCAATCCATCCGAGTTTAATCTCCGGCGCGGCGAACTGCGCGTTCGACGACGCGATCCGGATATCGCAGCTCATCGCCGTCTCCAGCCCGCCCCCGAAGGCATAGCCGTTCACCGCCGCAATCGCCGGCTTGAGAAGCCGCCGAATCGCGTCACAGTAGTCAGGCCGGTTGCGGAAGTTCCAGGCCGTGTCGTAGCGATCCAGCTCGCCGATGTCGGAGCCGGCACAGAACGACTTCTCCCCTGCTCCGGTCACGATGACGCAACGCACCTCGTCGTCGCGGTTGCACCGCCCGACGTGCGCGACGATCGCGTCGGCCATGTCAGGGGTGACCGCATTGAGCTTCTGCGGCCGGTTGAGGGTAATCGTGGCGATCTGATCGTCGATGCTGAAGAGAATGTCGTCGGGCATGCGGTCCTATCCTTCTGCGCCCGCCGGGCGGCTGCCGGCGTATGCCAACTGGAGGCGGTCGATGATGACTCGGTGCGGCGTACGCTCGCCGAGGCCGAGCCGCAGGATCTCGGACGCTTTGGTCTGGAAGGCTATGTACCCGTCGTACCGTGGGCGCACGTACGCCTGCTCCAGGGTGGCGGACGTGTTCGCATAGAAGTTCCCCCAGCGTGCGTTTACGTCGGGATCGCGCCAGGCTTGCCGGCGGCTCGGCTGCCCGTCGTGTGCCGGGATGAAGCGGACCTGCGCGTCAGCGCTCATCAGCCACCGCAGGTGATCGAGCAGGGCCGACGAGATCTGGCAGCGTCGGGTGACGCCAATCCCCGTTCCGCCAAGCGTCGACCCGGGACGGCCCCCCTCCGCGTGCCGTGGCGCATCATGGAATGTGAGCGGGCGTTCGCCGGCGGATGCGGCGGCATAGTTCACGTACCCGTACACGAGCGGGCACACCGCGATGTGATCGCCGGTGGTCATGGCGCGCAGAAGTCCAATCGGGTTCAGCGTCATCGCAACCTTCGGCATCCGCCCGTACAGCGTGGCCATCACATCGAGCGACGCCTCACCGATTGCCGATGACACGAGCACCGCCGGATCGTCCCCCGCCGGAGGCGCCCCGAGAGCCGTGGCCACCGAGAAGAAGGTCAGGATCGCGTGCGGCCCCGCCGTCGACAGCGCCACCGGCGCCTTCGCTGACATCGACACGACCTCAGACCACGTGTGTGGCACGGGAGCGTCAACCCAGGGGGCCACGGCCAGCACCTGCGCCGCGGCGTCCAGCGGCAGCGCCCAGTGCGCGCCCGCGTATCGGTAGCTCCTGAAGCACGGGCCAATGGTCTGCGCCGACCAATCGGCAATCTCCTCGGCCAGGAACAGCTCCTCCAGCGGACGCAGGCAGGCCGTCGCGACGGCCTCTCCGACGTGGGGATGATCCATCACGACCAGGTCATAGCGCGCGCAGAGATCAGCGATGCGATGCGACTCGAATCCTTCGAGCGGCTGCCTGTCCCAATCGATGGCGATAGTGTCACGCGCCGGATCGAGCCGCCGCGCGGCCGCTGCGAGCGCATGAGCACCACGCGGATGATCCCACGTCAGACCGCGGTACCGAATCACGGCCCATCCCGGTACTCGCCGATTGCTCCAGCCGCGACGAGCGCATCTATCCGGTCCTCCGGATAGCCGGCCTCGCGCAGCACGTCGCGCGTGTGCTCGCCGGCAAGCGGCGCTCCCCGCGCCACCGTGGAAGGCGTCTTCGAGAACCTGATCGGAAACCCCGGGGTCTTGACGTGCCCCTCGGTCGGATGGTCGGTACTCGACGAAGGTACCGTTGTGCGCCACCTGCGGATCGGCGACGAGGTCGGCATAGGCGTACACCGGCCCCGCCCAGACGTCGTGTTCCCTGAAGATGTCGAGCCACTCCCGCGTGGTCTTCGCCGGCAGCCGCTCGCGCGTCTTCTGGAAGATCTCGTCGCGGCGCGTCCACGCGTCGGTCTCGTCGTCCATCTCGAGAAACGACGGCTCCCCAATCAGTGCGCCGAGCTTCTTCAATGACGGAAACGCGACGATGATGTAGCCGTCAGCCGTGCTGAAGGCGCCGTACGGGGAGCGGATGTACACGTGCGCGTGCGGCTCCGACGAGCGCACCTGCGGCTTCTGCGCAACGGTGAACACCGACAGCTCCTGCATCTGCAGCGTCGTGATCGCGTCGAGCATGTTGACCTGGACCAGCTGCCCCTCGCCGGTGCGCTCGCGGTGGAGCAGCGCCGCAAGGGCACCCTCGAAGGCGGTATAGGCGGCAACGGCATCGACGAGGTACTGCCCGGCCGGCGTGGGCGGCTCTCCGGCGCGCCCCGCCGAGAGCATCGCGCCAGACATGCCTTGCAGGATCAGGTCCTGACCGGGCCAATCCAGATACGGGCCGGACTCACCGTACCCCGACATCGACACGTAGACGAGCCGCGAGTTGACAGCTGACAGTGCTTCGTAGTGGATGCCCAGCCGTGCAGCGACGCCGGGCCGGTAGTTCTGCAGGAAGACGTCCGCCGTCTTTACCAGCTCCAGAAGCACTGCCTTGCCGTCCGGAGACTTGAGGTTCACCGCCAGCGAGCGCTTGTTGCGGTTGAGTGACAGGAACGAGACATTGATCTTGTTGCCGCGCGCACCACCGGCCGCCACGTGGCGCTGCCACTCGCCAGTGACAGGCTCGATCTTGACCACGTCGGCGCCGAGATCGCCGAGCCGCTGCGCCGCAAACGGTCCGGCCATCGCGATCGAGCAGTCGAGGACACGATAGCCGCTGAGGATGCCCATGGAAGGTCAGTTCTCCTGTCATGATGCTGAAGGCTACAGGCTACAGGCCCGTCTGGCCTGGGGCTCGACCGCCGCGGGTTCGCGGGCCATTCGCAGCTGCAGCCCCCGCGCGTCTGGTCAACGGCCTCGCGCCACCGGCCCGCAGTCTGTCGCCTGTAGCCTGCGGCCTGCGCGAATGTCGATCCGTCTAGTGCATCACCCAGCCGCCGTCCACGTTGAGCGCCTGGCCGGTGACGAAGCCTGCCTCGTCGGAGGCGAAGAACATCAGGGCCGTGGCGATGTCGCCCGGATGCCCCCGGCGTTTCACCGCCTGCTGATCGAGGACGAAGCGGGAATAACCTTCCGGATCCGGGTGGATTTTCTCCGCATCCGTTGGAAACGCGCCCGGCACGATCGCGTTGACCGTGATGCCGTACGGTCCGAACTCGCGGGCCCACGCACGTGTGAGTCCGATGAGCGCACCCTTCGAGGCTACGTACGGAGCCAGCAAGGGCAAGCCGCCATAGAAGGTGATGCTCGACACGTTCACGATCCGGCCCCACTGCCGCTGGCGCATGTGCGGCAGGGCCGCCTGAACGGCAACCACCGCCGCATCGACGTTGACCCGCTGCACGGCCTGGTACTCTTCAACAGTGAACTCCTCGAACGGCTTGGATGGATAGATCGCGGCGTTGTTGATCACCACATCGAAGCCGCCGACCTGACGCGACAGGGCCTCGAGCTCCGGCCTGAGCTGCCGCAGATCGGAGAGATCCAGCGCCGCCACCAGCAGGCGGTCCGCGTGCGCGGCCGTCGCCGCCTTCAAGGCGGCGATCTTCGCCGGATCGTTGTCAACGGCAATTACCTTCGCGCCGGCCGCCAGGAACAGCGCCGTGGTGGGCAACCCGAGGCCGCCCGCTGCGCCCGTGTAGAGCACCGTCCGTCCCGAAAAAGCACTCATCGCGTCACCGGCCTCGCCCCGGTCCCGAAAGGCTCTCCCACTTCCCCGCCGGCACCGGGTACTCGTCGTCCGGCTGGACGGCAATCGCGCGGATCCGTCGTTCGCAGTCCGCAATGCTTTCAGCGCCGTCGAGAACGGCAAACCGTGTCGTGTAGCGTTTCTCGTCGCCGTGCTCGAGCCAGATCAGCTCGCTGCGCTCTTCGGCGAACGGCTTGCCCATGACGTGATTCGTCGACGGTTCGATTCCCACCGCGTACTGCCCTTCCTGGAGGTTCTGCCACTCGAACTGCGCGGGGAATTCGGCCTTGCCCGATTCCACCAGGAAGCCCAGCCCGTGGCCGCCGTCGAACCGCTCGTTCACGATTGCCACAGGCACGCGCCCGTTCGCATCGGCCATCATCTCGTGCTGCCAGACCTGCTCATGGAAATGCGGCCGCGGGCCCGTCAGCATGCGGTACCCGACGCCCTGATCGCGGTACTGCGCCTCATGCGACGCCCACACGGTCTGCCGGATGGGCGCCAGATACCGGCTCCCTTCGTCCACCACCGGGTGGCCGACGTTGATGTGGTACAGGAACATGTGCGGCGTTCGATAGAATCCGTGGTTCACCACGCGATCCTTCAGCACGAACGCGTTCGACCCGACGTTCGCCTCGATGCGGCGCACCAGGTGGAGATCCTCTCCGAATACAGTCGACTGCTGCACGACGCCTTCGCAGTAGAGCGTGCACTCGTCCCCGTCCCACAGCTCGCCATAGCCGGTCAGGCGGGCAGGGATCGTGCTGATTCTGCCGTGGATCGAGCTGTCGACGCTCTTCCGGTGCAGGTAGTGATAATGCTCGGCGCTGTCCGAGTGCATGAACAGGATGTGATCGAGACCGCAGGTCACGATGAGCCCGGAGAAGGACCGGAGCCATGCCAGGCCGCCCTCGCCCTCGTACTCGTGCAGCCCGGGATGGCGAAACCCGCTTGGCGAGTGCCAGCCGATGGCCGCACCCCGGAACTCGCAGTCGGCGACATCGAGCGCGCGATCGACGAGCACCGTGAACCGGAAGCCGGTGCCGGTCCGGAACTCGAGCATGCGGATCCCGCGCTCCACGCCGTCCTGCAGCGTCACCAGCCGCACTCCGGCAAACTGCGACAGCATGCCTGCGTGGCGTGCCACATCGCGGCGCGACAGTGACCGGCCGTAGATATCAACCATCCAGAACTTCCTCGCACCAACCCGGCGTTGACGTTCGCCTACAGGCTACAGGCGGCATGGATGTGCATCAGGGCTGACCCTGTCGAGAGGTATCCCGAGCTTCTCACACGCCGTTCGCGCGAAGCTTCCCGTCCAGGAACTGCTTCGCCCGCGGCACGTCCGACTCATCGAGGTGCTCGATGATGATCGGGACGTTCGGGTGCTTCTTCGCGAGCCGCCTCAGGTACAGGTCATAGTTGAGCGAGCCGAGGCCCGGCGCCGGCAGCTCGATCTCACCCACTCCGCGGAAGGTGTGCGACTCCAGGGCATCCTCGTCACCGATGTCGGCGTGCTTCTCGCGCTTGTCCTCGCCAGAGCGCTTCACGTCCTTGGCGTGCGCGATCTTGATCCTGTCGCCCAGCGTGTCGAACACCTGGTTCAACACGTGATCCATCCGATCGATGTTGTGGGTCTCGAAGTAGTTCGTCGGGTCCATCAGCAGCCCGAGGCCGGGATGATCGACCGCGGCGAACATCCGCACCGTCTCCTCGACCGACCCGACGACGTTGTTGACATAGGTCTCGAGCAGGAACATCGCGCCGTGATCGTACGCCGTCCGGGCCAGATCGGCGACGACGGCCCGGCATTCCTCGAATCCCTCTTCTGTCTTGTTCTTCGGATCGTGCACCCAGTCGCTCTCGGAATTGTAAGTCCCGGTCTCGGAGATCACGTACGGGGAGCCCAGGTACTGCGCGTGGCGGATGATCTCCTTCAGGTATCCGACGCGCCGATCCCGCTCCGCCCGGTCGGGATGAATGATGTTCGTGTAACCCGAGATGCAGCAGATCGGCAGATCGTGATCGCGGAACGTATCGCGGATCCGCTCGCAGTTGTCCCGCGTGAGACGGCCCGGCGACACGTCCACGTCCTTGAAGTGCATGTCGAGCTGCACCGTATTGAAGCCGAGTGCCCGGATTCTCCGCGCGGTGTCCTCGAGGCCGTAGGGAAAGTAGCCGGTGAAAATGCCCACCTGCAGCATGGTGATCCCTCGCGAGTCCCGTCGAATCAGATGGCGATTTCCGAGAGCTGGACCGCCCGTCGTTCGGCCATCGAACGGTAGCCGGCCTCGATGAGTGCCACGGTTCGGACGTTGTCGTCAACCGAGAGCGCCGGGGGTGTCCGGGTGCTCACGGCGTACTGGAGCTGCTCCATCACACCAGCAAACGCGTGGGGGAACCACATCGTGTTCCACGTCGGCGTGACCCACTGGCCGCCCGTCGTGGACTTCGACGCGAACGTGAGGGTGGAGGTGCGCCCGGTGGGCCAGCCGATCGTGCCCTGGGCGACGCCGTCGATTCCTTCCACGCGCCACCTGATCCAGATGTCGGAGGCGAAGCCCTCCTCTCGTGGTCCGGACCAGACGTCTTCGAGCGACAGCGCCAGCACACCGGATGCGAACTTCAGCGTTGAGACGGTGACCCCATCGGTGTGTCGGAACGTGGTGCGCGGGTCCGGACGCGCCGCGGTGTAGATTTCGGTGGGCTCCCCGAAGAGGAACCGCAACACGTCCAGATGGTGGACGCTCATGTTGGCAAGCGTCAGCCGATCGTATCCCTCGAGGAACGTCTGCCAGTGCGGAATGGCGTGCATGTCGATCTGTGCGAACACCACGCCGCCGAGATCGCCGCGCTCGAGAATCTGCTTGAGCACGCGCATGGATTGGTCGTAGCGCATGTTCTGGTTCACCGACAGCAGTTTGCCGGCGGCGTGCGACGCGTCGCGCAGCGCGATGGCGTCCGCCAGCGTGAGCGACAGCGGCTTCTGGGCCAGGATGCCCTTGATGTGCGGCTGGCTCAGCGCGTGTCGAATGAGCGCCGGCTGCTGATCCGGCGGAAACGCGATGTCGAGGATCTCGACCGCAGGATCCTCGATCAGCGCCGCCGGGCTCTCGTGCACCTGTGGTATGCCCCAGCGCTGAGCCACGGCCGCCGCGTGGTGCTTGCTGCGGGAGGCAATCGCAATCACCGGGAACCCCGCGTCTTTGTACGCGGCCAGGTGGCACTCGGCCATGATCATGCCCGCGCCGATACAGCCGATGGGCACATCGCGGCAGCGAATGGGAGCGTCTGGGACGAAGCCCATGGGGTCGGCCATGTTCTCTGTCGTTCGATGTCGGCGTCAGTCGTCAGCTCGCAGGCCCGCTGAATGACGGGCCGCAGGTTCACCGTGACTCGAATTCATACCTCATACCGGGGCTTCTTTGGACTACAAGCGGCCAGGAATCAAATCGCGTTCCCGGCGGTCGTACCGCCGGGCTGAGGTCGAGGCAAGAACGCAGGCCCGGCATGATAGCGCCCCGGCGGAAATTTCCTCCGGACCTCATTGTGGTATCGTCGCGGCCTTCTACAGCACCATGGCAGACGCCGCCACACACCAGCCCCCTGGCGTTCGCCGAGTCATTCTGCAGCCCTCGGCTCGCCCCCGTGACGCGTGGTGGGTCGAACCCGTACGCCAAGCCGCGCTCGTCGTCTTTCCCGGCTTGATGGTGTTCAGCGCCGTCGCCCCCGCACGCGCGGGACGCGTCTGGTGGACCGTAGCCATCGCCGCGCTGCCGCTCTTCTTCGTGCTCGCCGGCTACCATCGTTGGCGCCGGATCTGCCCGCTGGCGTTCGTCGCGCAGCTGCCGGCACGCTTCGGGTGGTCCGGGCAGCGCCGGGCGGGACCGTGGCTCCAGGCACACGCCTACCACCTGGCATTTGCGGTATTCGTGATCTCGCTGTGGCTGCGGCTCATCGCCACCAACGGGGACGGCCGCGCGCTCGCGCTCTTTCTGCTCGCCCTCTGCGGGTCGGCCATCGGGGTCGGCTTGCTCTTCACGGGCAAGACGTGGTGCAACTACGTATGTCCCATCTCGTTCATCGAGAAGCTCTATACCGAGCCGCGCGGGCTGCGTGACACGCCGAACTCGCAGTGCGGCACGTGCACGGCCTGCCGGCCCGCCTGCCCTGACATCAACGAGGAGAACAGCTATTGGAAGGAGATCCTGCTGCCGGCCAAACGCGACGTGTACTTCGCGTTTCCGGGCGTCGTGCTGGCGTTCTACGCGTACTACTTTCTGCAGTCGGGGACCTGGGCGTACTGCTTCGACGGCAGCTGGACCCGGGAGCAGGGCCTGTTCCGGACGGCGTTCGCGCCGGGCATCGACGCGCGGACCGCGGGGCTCTACTTCTGGCCAGGGGTGCCACGCGCCGTTGCCGCGGCGGTGACGTTGGCCGTCGGGGCGGGGCTCAGTTACACGGCATTTCGGACGCTCGAGCCCGCCCTCGGGCGCGCCCTCCGGCGGCGCGGCGGCCTCGACGATGCCACCGGCGTGCGGAGCGTGGTGTTCACGCTCGCGGCGTTCGCGGCATTCGTCGCCTTCTACGCATTCGCGGGCGCACCCACTCTGCGCCTGGTGCCCGGACTGTCCCACGTCTTTCAGCTCGTTGTGATCACCACCGCCACGGTGTTCCTGCTACGCCGCCTCGGCCGGCGGCAGTCGGCGTTCGCCGAGGAAACGCTCGCCCGCAGGCTCGTGGCCAGCTGGAAATGGACCGACGTGCCGCCACCGCGCGACCTGCGGGAGGCATTTCTAATCCACACGATCCGATCGCAGTCGCAGGACGATGCGCACCGGCAGATGGTGGATCTCTACAAATCAGCCATCCGCGACAGCCTCGACAGCGGGATGATCTCCCGCCGGGAGGTGCACCGGCTCGACGCACTGCGGCACCAGCTCCACATCTCGGATGCGGACCACGAGCTTGCGATGTCGGAGCTCGCCGACGAGGGCGGCGGCCTTGCAGCCACGCAGGCACGGACGGCGTCCCCGGAGAAGCAGCTGCAGCTGGACACGTACGCAGAGGCGCTGTCGGTGCACCTCGCGCGCCAGCACCAGGGCCCGGCCGACGCGGACAGCGCGTTCGTGCGCGAGTTGCGGACGCGGTATGGCGTGACCGTGGACGAACACGCCGCCGTCATCGAGCGCCTCCTGGAGAGCGACGGTCTGGCGGGCCACTTGACCGCCGTGCCTGCGGCGATCGAATGGCTGGCCGCGACCGTACGGCACTTCGACACGATGGGCTCTCCGGTCCCCCGGTTCCTCGTACGCCTGCTGCGGCGCCGGTGGGCCCGCGCGGCTGACAGCCTCGTCCGGACCCTGGTGGGTGAAGTCCCGGCCGCAGACGCCCTTCGCGACGGGCTGTTGTCCGACGCGGCGGACGATCGCGACGTAGTGCTCGGCGTAGTTGGGGCGCTCGTCTCGCCTGCAACCGCGACCTCGCTTACACACGCGCTCACACGCGCACGTCACGAGCTCGGCGACACCCCCGACCCGGCACGCCTTCTCCGCGCGCAGCTCTCCAGCCCCGAGCCATACATCCGTGCGACTGCACTCTACCTGCTGGAAGGCATGGACCGCGCGAGCGACGCCGACTTCGATCGCCTCGAAGCCGATGAGCACCCGGTGGTCCGGGAGACGGCGGCGTTCGCTCGCGGCCTCGCCGCGGGTTCGGTGCCAGGCGAAGCGGCGACACTGGAAAAGATGATCGGGCTTCGGTCCGTCGGGATCTTCGACGACCTCGAGCCCGAGGACCTGGCGCAGCTCGCGCGGGCAGGCAAGGAGACGTGGTTTACCACGGGCGAGTGCCTGTGCCGCGAAGGCGAGCTCGGAGATGAGGTGTTCGTGCTGCTCGACGGCGAGGTGACGGTGTCGCGTGGAGGTGCAACCACGACCGAAGGCCCGGGCAGCTGCGTCGGCGAGCTCGCCGTGCTCGATCCCGCGCCGCGCGAAGCCACCGTCGTCGCGTCCACGATTGCGGTCAGAACCCTCCGGCTCACCGGCGGATCGTTTCGCCAGGCGCTCGGTGCGAGCCCGGTCGTGTCAGAAGGGATCATCCGCAGCCTCGCCAGGCGGCTGCGGAGCGCCACGGTGTCACCGATGCTCTGGTGAGAAGGTTCGAAGGCTGAGCAGGAAGGCGATGACGGCCTCCTGGTCGGTCGCCGACCCCTTCACGAACGCATCACGTGCGTCCTGCGCCTCGCTGCGGCCAGCGGCACCCACGGGCGGAGGCGCATCTTCCCCGTGCAGGAGGATGGCCTCACGCAGCGTGCCCGCGCGGTTGTCGTGCAGCCACGGACCGGTGTTCCCGACACCCCAGAGTTCAGCGGTAAGAAACTGGTCCGCGGGGATCATGACGGGCGTCCCGTTGTACTTGAGCGGCTCGAGGTCGGGCCCACTCGACTCGCTCGGCCCTGCAGGGTCGGCGAGCACCCGGCCCATCGCGTGACGCTTCAGGTCTCCATAGAGACGGATCACCGCCCCGCCGCCGGGAGCTTCCTCGGCGCGGGGAGCCTGCGCATCCTTCAGGACATCGAACGCGAACGGCCGCTTCGGGTCGTAGTCCTTGTCGAGCGCTGCCAGCGCGGCGTCGTAGTAATGGCCGTTGCCGCGGAGGGTAGGCTCTTCGAACCGGGTGTTGGCCAGCCGCATCTCGGGCGTGTGGCAGCTTGCGCACCCCGCCGCGTCGAACGCCTTCCGGCCAGCCTCCACGCGTGACACGTCGTCGGCGCCGGGCGCTGCGACGAAACCCAGGGACGCCAGGCGTGCCAGCGCTGTCGGCGTTTCCTGTGCCGCGGTGTACACCGTCATCGCCGTGATGTCGCCGACGGAGAGCTCGCGGCCGACGCCGTCCCCGTCCACGTCGGGGTGCGTGCCGGCACCGGACTTCTTCCACACGAGCTCATCGCCGATCATCCCCATGCCGCCGGCGGCGGCGCCCAGCGTAATGTTCCGTACCATGGGCGCGTCGCCTTTCCACCCCATCGGCCGGACCACGAGATCGGGATCGACGCCCAGAACTGTGGATGTATCGAAGTCGACCTGCCCATCGGGCCGCGCGGTTGCGGCGATGACGCCGAAGGAGGTGCCTTTCGAGGTCAGATCGCGGACCGCTGGCATCCCGGGCGCCGCCTTGGCGGCGGATGCCGCGGCGGCACGGATAGCCTGCAGCTCCTCTGTCATTTCCTGCGCGAGCAGCTGCAGGATGCCGTTGCCGAACAGCGAGGTGACGGATCGAACGTTGACCTCGGTCGTGCCCTTCTTGTCGCGCGCGACGCTGCTGTGCGCCAGGCCGGCCGACGCGGCAAACGGTACCGCGTGGCACTCGCCGCATCCCTGCGATCCCGGCCCTCGTGGGCCGGGCGGTGCAAAGCGCGACACTTTGGAGCCGTCCTTCCGGACCGCGCTGCCGACGCCGTCGAGGCCGTTGAACGCGGCATGGAACAGCGCGTCGCCGGTCGCGAACATGCGCTCGAACGTGAAGGCGCCCGCGGCGATCTCCGCCGACTCCACGTGAGAGGGCAACGGAAATGCCGGCGCCTCTTTCAACACAACCGCTGGCAGCTTCGCTGTGTCGCGCTGCACCTGCGCTGCAGCTTGGGGCGCCGTCTGCGCGGCCGCCGTGAGCAACGCCACCGTCAAGCTGCCCGCAGCGCCAACGGTCACGATCCCTCGCACCCGCATCATCGGGTTCCCTTCTGGTGAGTGTCAGGTGGAGCGGCTACTTCTTGTTCTACCGGGAGAAGAAGAGGCCAACTCGCATGCTCTGAGAAGAACGCAGTGTAGCATCACACCGTGTTCACGCGGACA
Source organism: Vicinamibacteria bacterium (assembly GCA_963739995.1). Lineage (GTDB taxonomy): Bacteria > Acidobacteriota > Vicinamibacteria > Vicinamibacterales > JAENWD01 > CAVUCH01. Next base: position 256,082 of record CAVUCH010000017.1, read on the forward strand.
GGCTGTGGAGAGGGCACGGCGATGATGACCGGGCGCTTCGGCCCCGGCGCTACACTGAGGTCTGACCATGCCCGACGACAATACCCTCACCCTCGCCGAAATCGTCTGGGACTACCACCAGCTCCATCACGACATCTCGACCGCTGACGCCATCCTCGTCCTCTGCAGCCACGACACGATCGTCGCCAAACGAGGGGCGGAGCTGTTCCTCGAGGACCGCGCACCACTCCTGATCTTCTCAGGAGGCAGCGGCGCGATCACGGGACGCCTCTGGAAGGAGCCCGAAGCCGACCTCTTCGCCCGGGTGGCGCTCGATCTCGGCGTGCCCGCCGATCGCATGCTCATCGAGAGCCGCTCGACCAACACGGGTGAGAACGTGCGGTTCACCCGTGACCTGCTGAAGGCACGCGGGCTCGATCCACGGTCGTTCATCCTCGTGCAGAAACCGTACATGGAACGACGGGCGTTCGCGACGTTCCGGATGCTCTGGCCCGACGTGCCGGTGCAGGTCACGTCGCCGCGAATCGGCTTCCGCGAGTACCTCGCCCGCTACGCGCACGACACGCTGACGCCGGACGACGTGATCAGCATCATGGTTGGAGACCTTCAGCGGATTCGGTTGTACCCGGCCAAAGGATTTCAGATCCCGCAGGTGATCCCTGAACGTGTGTGGGCGGCGTACGAGGCATTGGCCGCAGCCGGGTACGACCGGCACCTCGTCAGAGCCGGGCAGGAGACGGGTGTGGGCGCCGTCACCGTCCCGAAGCCGTCATCGCAATGATCATCCGGCCCAGCGGGTCCACCCGGATCCTCACCACCCAGCCCGATCACGCCGCGCTCGCCGGCCGGATCATGCAGCACTGGATCGCCGACGGCTTTCCGGAGTCGCCGCGCCGCCGCGAAATTCTCAGTGCGGTAGCCGAGCACGACAATGGATGGCGCGAGGTCGATGCCGCACCCCTCGTCGATCCAGCGACCGGAGATCTCCTCGATTTCATCCACGCGCCAGACGAGGTGCGGCAGGGAGTATGGCCGCGCGGCGTCAATCGGCTGGCGCACACGCCATATGCTGCCGCGCTCGTCGCGCAGCACGCGCTCGAAATCTACGCGCGCTACCGGACTGATCCTGCGTGGCAGCCGTTCTTCGCCGGGATGGAAGCGACCCGGCACAGGCACCTGCACCGGGCCTCCGTCGGGCTCGACGAGCTGCAGCGTGATTATCTCTTCGTCCGCGCTGGCGACCTGATCTCGCTGACGTTCTGCAACGGCTGGCGAGACGAGCAGGTCATCGGCGGGCGGTATCTCGTCCGGCTGGACGGGGACGAGCTCCTCGTCACGCCGGATCCCTTCGCGGGCAGGATCGTTCGCCTGGCCATTGCCGGTATGGAGGTGTCCACACCGCCATTCTCCACGGTGAGTGACGCGCACGAGGCCTTCCGGCGAGCGAGACAGGTGCAGCTGCGGGGCACTCTGCGCGGTCGTACTGTAAAGAGCTCGTGAGGGAACGCCGACCAGGACGTTGCACGCCGGCTGGGCGTCGGGAAACTTCTGTTCCGCCGGCTCGTAGAGAGGGGACAGGGAACGTGACCTCCCGGAGGACTGATTGTGCGAAGCATTTCCGCCGCAATCGCGGCCACGCTGCTCGTGATCGGGAGCGTGGCGGCCCAATCGCCGGCGCCGGTCGCCAGGGAGACGCCACCCCCGCAGGTCGAAAAGAGATTCGCCCCTGGCGGCTCCATCTACATGGATCTCTCGGCCGGCGGCTACGTCATCGAGGGCACGCCTGACCCGAGCATCCGGATCCGCTGGAGCACCCGCGATGCGGCGGACGCCGGATCCGTGCGCGCCACTGCTGATGTGCAGGGGACCGACGCGCGAATCACGATCGCCGGGCCGAAGAACGGGTTCAGTGCCCACGTCGAGGTGCCCGTGCGCTCGCATGTCTCCGTGTCGCTCAGCGCCGGCGACCTCACGCTCGGCGGGGTCGTCGGCGACAAGGACGTCTCCGCCTGGGCGGGCAAGATCGACGTGCGGGTGCCCGACCGCGATGACTACTACTCCGTGCGCGCCTCCGTGACGGCGGGCGAGATCCGGGCAGAGCCGTTCAACGTCCACAAGGGCGGCGTGTTCCGGTCCTTCTGGTGGGAGGGCAAGGGCCGGCACTCGCTGCGGGTGCGCCTCACGGCAGGCGACGTGATCCTCCAAGGCGACCGCGACCAGAAGTAGGCGATCCGCTCCGACGACTTCCTGTCGTTTTCCCGTTGACGCACGGCCTCGCGCCTGCGAAGCTCCGACAACGTAGCGCCGCGTGGTCGGCGACGGAGGACGTGCATGCAATCACTCATCGTGCGGTTGGTGTTGATCCTGTTCGCGCTGGCGTATGCCGCGTCACCCGAGGCCTGGGCACAGTCGCAGGCGACGACGGGTGTGATCGAGGGCACCGTGTCAGACCCGTCGGGAGGCCGGCTGCCCGGCGCCACCGTGACATTGCTCAACACCGGCACGAACTTCGCGCGTGAGCTGACGACCGACGCGGACGGCCGCTTCAGGGGCCTGCTGCTGCCGCTCGGCACGTACACGCTGCGCGTATCCCTGGCGGGCTTCTCCACGTACATCCAAGAGGGAATCGAGCTCGCTGTCGGCCAGACCGCCAACATCCCCGTGGTCCTGCAGGTCGGGGGACTCGAGCAGAGCGTCACGGTGCGCGCCGACTCGCCCGTGGTCGAAACCACCAGGGCCGAGCAGTCGACGCTCATCGGTCAGCAGGCGATCGCCGGGCTGCCGAACAACGGCCGCAACTTTCTCAGCTACATGCAGCTCACCCCCGGCGTCACCATCGTGCAAGGGCCTGATGGGGACGAGATCAGCGTGAACGGGCAGAAGGGCATCACCAACAACGTCTCCGTGGACGGCGCCGACTTCAACAACCCGTTCTTCGGTGAGCAGCGTGGCGGGCAGCGCCCCGCGTTCACATTCAACCAGGACGCCATCAAGGAGATGGTTGTCGTGGCGGATGGAGCCGCGCCGGAGTTCGGCCGCAGCGGATCCGGCTTCGTCAACGTGGTCACCAAGTCGGGCACCAACGATCTGAGCGGCACGGCACACGTGTTTGCGAAAGCGGACGCGTTGTCCACGAAGAACGCCGAAGGCGAGAAGTTCCCGTTCGATCAGCAGCAGTTCGGCGCTACGGCGGGCGGACCGCTGCGACAGAACAAGCTGTTCTACTTCCTGGCGTACGATCATCAGCAGTTCAACCAGACCAAGCAGCTGGACGCCTCGCGTATCGAGCCACGGGTCGTCGCGTTGTTCGAATCGCTTGGCAGCCCTGACGAGAACGGCTCGATCGATCGCACCAACGACGCGCGCGTGTTCCTGGGGAAGGTCGACGCGCAGCTCAATGACGCGAATTTGCTGACGCTCCGCTACAACTACACCTGGAGCGAGCAGCAGAACGGCACGTTCGACGTGGACTCCTGGGGCCGCAGCGCGAACGCGGTGGAGCGCGGCTTCTCGAATGCCGGCTCGGGGTCGATACAGACCACGCTCTCGAGCACGATGCTGAACGAGTTCCGGTTTCAGTTCGCCCGCGAGGATCGGCCGCGTCCTTACGACGGGCCGAACGTCAACGGACAGTCGCGCCCGTTCCCCGACACCGCGTTCGACTTCGTCAGCGGCTACCGCTTCGGGATGCCGTTCTTCATCCCGGTCGACTACTACGACACGCGCATCCAGTTCGTGGAGAACCTGTCGTGGCTCAAGGGCCGGCACACGCTCAAAGCGGGCTTCGAGTACAACCGGGTCAACTCGTCGCAGACCTTCATCGGCTTTGCGAACGGCCGGTATATTTTCGGCAGCACGGACGGGTTCCTCAACTACGCGCGCTTCGGTCCGCAGTACGTGGAGTGCTCGAACGGCGCGACGAGCACCTCGGGCCAGTGCCCCGGCGGCACCAGCATCACCGGCCCGCTGCTGCTCTTCCTGCAGCAGGCGGGCGTCGGCGGGCTGAGCGTCGAGGAGGCGGGCACACAGGACATCCCGCAGACCGAGCCGGCGTTCTTCGTGCAGGACAAGTGGCAGCCGACGGGCAACCTGACGGTCAGCTACGGCATCCGATGGGAGGCCCAGCTGCAGCCGGACATGATCACGCCGCGCGACCAGCTGTTCTACCGGGAGTTCCTCGACAACCCGGCGTTCCCGTCTGACGGCACGATCCCGTCCGACACAGGGATGTGGCAGCCCCGTCTGGGCATCTCGTGGGATCCGGCCGCTGACGGGAAACAGGTCGTGCGCGCGAGTGCGGGGATGTACTACTCGCGCGTCCCGGGCCTCAGCCTCGCGAGCACGCGCTCGACCGATGGCACCCGGGGCCAGACGCTGTTCCGCGCGAGCTTCCTGAACGAGTTCGGCGTCACTCCGCCCGCCTGGCCGAACCTGATCCCGCAGGACGAGATTTCCAGTCCGGATCATCCCGACGTGTTTGTGTTCGACAAGAATTTCCGGAATCCCCGCACCTATTCCGGCACCATCAGCTACGAGCGGCAGCTCGTCGAGAACCTGTCCGCGTTCGCCACGTTCACCCACTCCAAGACGGTGCACGTCACGCGGTTCATCAACCGCAACGATCCGGTGTTCGGGTTGCCGTGGAGCACGGGGCTCGGGGCCGACAACACCAACGGCATCACCGTGCTCACGGTCGTCGAGAGCTCCGCCAAGGCCAAGTACGACGCGCTCACGGTGGGCATGAACAAGCGCTATGCGCAGAACTACCAGTTCCAGTGGAACTACACGCTCGGCCGCGACCTGTCGGACGATGACAACGAGCGGGACCCGTTCTTTTTCCGCTACGCGCGCGCCGACAATCTGGCGCCCGAGTACAACTATTCGGATCGCGATCAGCGCCACCGCTTCAACGCGTGGCTGCTCGTGACCGCGGCCGGCTTCGACATCAACAACCGCGTCTCGTCGCGCTCGGCGCAGCCGAAATCCGTCGGCAACACGCCACAGGAGCGCATCCAGCCGGACGGCACGATCCTGACGCGCAACACGCTGCGCAAGGACAACGAGTTCTTCACGTGGGACCTGCGGGTCTCGCGGCCGTTCAACGTGGGCGGCGCGTCGATCGAACCGATATTCGAGATCTTCAACATCACGAACAGCCGGAACATCCGCCGCCCCGAGGTCACCAGCCTGATCTTCAACTTCGACGGGACCGTGCAGAGCGGCCTCGGGGATCCGCGGCAGGCCCAGCTGGGACTCCGGGTGAGGTTCTGATTCGAGATCGGGAGGTGTTTGCGACGTTTTGCAACGCGCGACGGACTTACGTCCTGCACAAATTGCAAACACCTCCCGATCTCGATCTGGCGGACCTGAGTCGCCGCGAGCTCGATTCGCGCGGGAGGTTCATCAGATGACGGGTGATCGGGGCTGCATCGCGGTAGCGATCGCGGTGTGCCTGGCGGCACCTGGCGCGTTGCCCCGGACGCCCAGGGAAGCAGACGACCACGTCGACCGCATTATTGCGTTGGCGATGACTCGCGGCGGAGCCCATTCATTTCTTCAGCGCCTTACCGACTCGATCGGCGGCCGCGTCACGGGAACTCCCGAATCCAGAGCAACTGCGGAACTGTTGGTCAACTCCCTGCGCGACGCCGGTTTCGAAGACGCCCACTTCGAGGAGTACCCGATCGGGTCCCGCTGGCAGCGTGGACACGCGGTTGGTCGCGTCGTCAGCCCCGTCTCACGATCACTGGCCGTGGGTTCCTACGGCTGGGTGCCGGGAACAAACGGCGACGTCTCTGCACCGCTCATCGATTTGGGCGCACCGGCGGACAGGGATCTCTCGATCCTTGCTGATCGGCTTCGAGGTGCGGCGGTGATAGTCGACCCGCACGCCGTGAAAGGAGCTCCGGCCCAGGTCATGCGCGCCGCTCTGGCGCGTGCGCTCGCCCGCGCCGGGGCGGCGGCCATGCTGATTCCTTCGGATAAGCCGAATCGAATGCTCTACACGTCCGCGTACGGGTTTTATCCAGGAGCCCCGCTCCCCGTGCTGTCGGTCGCAAGAGAGGACGTGCTGTTCCTGCGAAGGCTACTGGTCAGCGGGCCAGTTCGCGTCACGCTGGATGTTGCCAACGCGTTCGATGCGAGCCCTGCCCAGGAGCGCAACGTCGTCGCGGAAATCACCGGGACGACATCCGAGGAGTCGGTGCTCCTCGGTGCCCATTTCGACTCCTGGGATCCTGGCCAAGGGGCGCAGGACGATGGCGTGGGCGTGGCGGCAATCCTGGAGGCGGCGAAGATCCTGAAGTCGCTCGGCATGACGCCGCGCCGAACGATTCGCTTCGTCTTCTTCAGCGGCGAGGAACAGGGCCTTCTCGGGTCGCGAGCCTACATCGAGAGGCACCACAACGAACTCGACGCGCTGCGTGCAGTCGTGATCATGGACTCGGGTGCGCAGACGCCGCGCGGTTTCATGATCCACGGGCGCTCGGACATCGAGGCCGCCGCGAAGACCGTCTTGGCACCGCTGTCCTCTCTCGGTGCGTCCGGAGTGACTCTCGACGCCACCTTCGACATGGATCACGGGCCATTCCTGGCGGCCGGCATCCCGGTCTTCACGCTATGGGTCCACGACGGCGAGTACGACACGCATCACCACGCGGTGTCGGACACCTTCGACACAGTCGACCCCCGGATGCTGGCCCTCGACACGGCCGTGATGGCGGTGGCCGCCTACCGACTCGCCCAGGCTCCGCAGCCACCCGGGCCCCGATTATCGGCGTCCGAGTCGACCCATCTGCTCGAGAAGCTCGGGCTCGAATCGCTTCGTCGAGCCATCTACGAGCCCGGCGACGGGAGGTGAAGCAACGTGGGCTTTCAGCACTTCTCGCGGCAACGTGCACCGTCCCTGCTTATGTCCCACAGGATGCGCCGACTTGCCGTTTCAACTCGCCGAACCAGTTCAGGATAACGTCGAGGCGGACCGGACGCCCGTCGGGCTCCGTTCGAATCAAGAGGAAGCGCTGCCCGTCCGCCGAGATCATCCGGCGATAGACGTCACTCTCGCGTCCTCACTTTCTCCTCATCGCGCCAACGGCAGCGCCCGGCGGACTCCTGGCCTCGCTGCCGTTTCTGCATTCCGGCAGCGGGCTTCCCGTTCGAAGCGGGCGAGGCGATCGGAATCGCGCGAGAAGGCGTCAGGCAGCATTTGATCGCGACATCGCGCTGCAGCCTGGTGTCGGGGGCGCTGCAGACCTCTCAACATTCCGCCGCCGCCGAGCGTCCCAAGCACTTCGTACGGCCCGCGACGTGCCCCGACAGCCAAACCCATGTGTAAGGGAGTATGCCGGCAGAGGCGGGACGCCGCTCGCACATCGCTCCGGGATTTTGTGAGATAGATTGCTTGATGGACACCCCGAGGAGCATCCCATGACCGACGCACGCCCGCGCATTACCCGTCGCGAGTTTGCCAGACGCAGCCTGCTGGCCGCTCCCGCTGTTGCCGCCGCGCCTGCGGTGATCCGTGCACAGGGGCGCCGCATCACGACCGGTGTCATCGGCTGCGGCAGCGTCTCGAACTCGTACCTGCCAGTCCTCACCGCGTCACCGCATATCGAGCTCGTCAGCGTGTGCGACATCCGGCCGGACCGCGCACGCCGCCAGGCGGAGCGCTTCTCGGTGCCGCACCAGTATCCACACATCGATCAGATGCTCGCCGGCGCGCCGTTCGAGTTTCTCGTCGTTCTCACGGACATGCAGGAGCACGAGCGGCTCAATCGCCAGGCACTCGAGGCCGGCAAACACGTCTGGAGCGAGAAGCCCATCGCCAACTCCCTCGAGCAAGGGCAACAGCTGCTGCGACTCGCGACCGAGAAGCGGGTGCGGCTCTGGGGCGCGCCGATCACCGTCCAGAGCCCGCAATTTGCGTTCATGGCCCAGACGATCCAGGCCGGCACGCTGGGTCGCCTGTCGGCCGCGCACGCGCACTACGGCCACGACGGCCCGGACTGGGCAGCGTTCTTCTACGAACGCGGAGGGGGGAGCATGCCCGATCTCGCGGTGTACAACCTCACGACGCTGACGGGGCTTCTCGGGCCCGCGAGGCACGTCTCTGCGATGCTCGGGATCGTCACACCCACCCGGCAGATCCAGGAGCGCGGTGCGGTGACGGTCGAGGCCGAGGACAACGCCATGGTGCTGCTCGACCATGGCAACGGCGTCATCGCGCACGTGATGTCCGGCTTCAACTACCACAACCCGTTTGGGCACCAGGGCAAGGACGAAACCCGCCACACCGTCACCGTGATTGGCAGGACGGGCTTCATGGGCCTGGTCGGCTACGACTGGGAGCCGCAGGCCGTCGATGTCTCGACCGCGTCAGAGCCGCGCCTGATCCGCCATGCCACAGACGCGAAGGGTTACGTGTGGCAGCAGGGAGCTGCGCTTGCCGCCGAGAGTCTCGCCACCGGCCGGCAGTTGCTGGTGACGCCGGAGCACGCGTTGCACGTGCTCGAAATCATCACGGGCGCTCGCGAGTCGCAGGAGACAGGGCGCCGGGTGGCGCTGACGTCGACGTTCCGGTGGCCCGTGGTCGCCTGACCGCACCGGGGCTCACCGCGTGCCCGACTTCAGCTCGAGGACACCGGCGCTCACCGCGGAATCGAGGGCGCTCGCGACGTCTTCGAAGGTGACCGCGCCGTAGTACCACTCGCCGGCGTGATCCGCCTCCGCCGCGACGGAACGGTAGACGTCGAAGTACGTCCGCGTACCGTCCACGAAGTTCAGCGCCTCGTAGAACATCAGGGGGTGCAGGCGATCCGGCCGCTTGATCTTGTCGCGCTTGTCGAGGAACCCCTGCACGTCGTCCACCATCGCCGGCACCTTGGCGACAGACGCCTGGCGTTCGGATGACACGGCCGGCTGCGGCACATTCTTCTCGCCCGTCAGGCTCGAGAAAAATGCGGCCATGCCCGCCTCTGCCGCCGCGTCGGTCGGCAGCTGTTCCAGCATGCGCGACAGCACCTGCTGACCGGGGCCGCCCCCCGGCGCCAGCACACGCGCCGATTCCAGAGCGCGGCGCTCCCGCCGCGCCGCCTCCCGCACAAGGTTCGCGGCCCTGCCGTAGACCTCACGCCGACGCTCTGCAGGAGCGGCGGTGATCATGGTCATGGCCGTCGCAGCGTCGCGGCTCGTGCGCTCGAGCGCCTGCCCGTATACGAACGAGGCGAGAGCGGGCAGCTCCGTGTCGCCGGCCGTCGCTACGTAGTACGCGCTGGCCGCGACGGCCACCGCATTGCGCTTCAGCTGGGTGGCGTCGATCTGCCAGAGGTCATCGTCGCTCGAGTGGATGAACGGGTCGGGCCAGTTCGTGAAGGTGACTCCGGGCACGCCGATGATGCCCATGTTGAACACCTGGTGGTCGGTGTTGTTGTGGAAGGGAATGACCCGCGCATCATAACGCTCGCGCGTGCCGAGCCGCGAGAGCACCGGCCGCGAGTACTCGATCTCGCCCGGCGCCGGATCGCCCGGCGTGAGGCCCCGCGCCTGGCCCGCTGCCAGGAACGCGGTGTTTCCCTGCACGAGCGACTCGACGATTGACTCCACCACGTCGCCGAGGAAGCTCGGTCGCGAGAACGGCGGCCTGGTGACGAACTGCACGCGGCTGCCGGCTGACTGCCGGGCGCCGACCATATCCTGGTTGATGTTGACGAGGAACTGGCGGCGCTCGTCCGGATGGTCGGCGAAGTACTGCTCCTCGGCGCTGATCTCGTCAACCCACCAGAAGCGGATGTCGCGGCGGGGGCGCGGCAGCCGTCCCTCGTCGATCAGCTTTCTTGAGCGCCCGCCCGATCTCCAGCACGCTCGCGCACCCGCTGGCATCGTCGTTGGCCGAGAACATCTCCTCCTGGAGGTGGCCCGTGAGCACGATGTCCTGGTCGTGGATCTCGGTGCCGCGAATCACGGCCTCGACGATCGCCTGCGACGCGGGCTCGTGAAACACCGACTCGACGCGCGCGCGCACCTTGAACCCTTTGCCCCCGCGGCGGTCATCTCTCGACGCAGCCGCATCCCCTCACGGTGCGTGAGCACGAATGCGAACGTCCCCTGCTTGCTCTTGTCCTTGTTCTCGACGGGGACACGCATCCACGGGTACTGATCGGGGTAGTCCGGAACGCGGGCTGTCATCGTGAACGCGACGACCCCTAGCGCGCCCCGCTTCCAGACCGCTTCCTCCATGGTGCGCGCGAGCGCACCGCTCGCGAGGACAATCCTGCCGCGCACGTCCTTGCCCGTGTAGTCCGATGCCGCAGTGCCGTCCCCGACGTCCACCAACTCGGCCGATCCGACGTCGGTGCTCCGGCTGAAGTCGGCAAGCGCGAGCGGGATCTCCTTGCTGTAGGCCAGCCGCCGTTCCTCCGGCGCGATCAGCCACAGCTCGCCCACGCCCGGTGTCCAGCTCCGGTCGCCCCGGAGGCCGATATAACGCACGTCTTCCAACCCATAGGCGCGTGCCTTCTCCTCGACGTACCGGGCAACCGCCTCGAAGCCCTCGTTGCCTCCCATCGGCCGGTGATGATGCGTGAACCAGCGCGCGTGCTGGAAGGCGATGTCGCCGGATATCTCGTTCGTCAGCGCCCTGTACACCCGATCGTTCAGGAATGGCGATTCCTGTGCGGACGACGTCCGCGCGGGGCCCGCCAACAACAGAACCGCAGCGGCACACGAAACCGGGAAGCTTCGCATCGTCTTTACGCTCCGCGCGTGGCTGGATGATCTTCCTGCCGTTTTCACCGAGGCCCTGTGGGTCACGGTCCGACTGCCGATGCCCCACCCGGACGCTTGTAGATGACACCGTCCTTCATCACGAACGACACCCGCTCCATCGCCGCGATCCCGGCGGTCGGATCGCCCGGCACGGCCACGACATCCGCCAGCTTGCCCGACGCAAGGCTGCCGATGCGGTCATTCGCCCCGATGAGCGCGGCGGCATGCACCGTGGCGGCCTGGATTGCCTGCATCGGCGTCATCCCCCACTCGACCATCTTCGCGAACTGCTTGCCGTTGTCGCCGTGCGGGTAGACACCCGCGTCGCTGCCGAACGCCAGCTTCGCGCCGGCCTGGACGGCTCGCTTGAAGCTTTCGCGCTGCGCGCGCCCGACCTTCTTCTCCTTCTCGATGATCTGCGCCGGGTAGCGGAGGCGGGTGTACTCCTGGACGATGTAGTCGTCGTTGTAGATGTCCATGACGAGATAAGTGCCGCGTTCCTTCGCCATCCTGATGCCATCGTCGTCGATCAGTGAGGCGTGCTCGACCGAGTCGACACCCGCCTCGATGGCGCGCTTGATGCCTTCCGTGCCGTGCGCGTGGGCGGCGACCTTCCGCGCCCACATGTGCGCCTCGTCCACAAGCGCCTTCAGCTCTTCGCTCGTGTACTGCGGAGCCCCGACCGATTCTTCTTCGGAGAGGACTCCGGCGGTGGCGATCGCCTTGATCAGATCGGCGCCGTTCTTCACGTTCAAGCGGACCTTCTGCCGAACCGCATCCACGCCGTCCGCCACGCCGCTGAACCCTCCGAAGGTCACGTACGGCGAGAAACCGGAGACGTCTGCGTGGCCCCCGGTGGAACCGATGGCCAGCCCGGCCGCGAAGATGCGTGGTCCCACGACCTCGCCGCGCGCGATGGCCTTGCGGAGCGCGATGTCGATGAACTCGGCGGCACCCACGTCGCGAACGGTGGTGAACCCCGCATCGAGCGTGCGCTTCGCGTAGCGGTGCGCGCCTACCGCCGCGTCGATGGCGGACCGGCGGAACAACTGCTCGTAGTAATCACCCGCCTCGCCGGTGATGTGCGTGTGGCAATCGATCAGCCCGGGCACAATCGTCGAGTCGCCGAGATCGACGACCGTGGCGCCCGGCGGCGGTGCGGCCACGGGACCGACGCTCTTGACTACGGCGCCCTCGGTGACCACCTGCTGGTTCCGGAGCACGGTGCCCGCCTCGACATCGATGAGACGCGCCGCCCGAAGCACGGTGACGGATGCCGGCCCCGATGCAGGCTGCCCCTCGAGCGCCGCTCCGGCCGCCGCGGCGAGGCTGACGCAGGCGAGGGTGACGAGCCACGGCTTCTGGCGACCATCCATCAGCGAATTCTCCTGGCGGAGTTACGACCATTGATGCTCGGTTTCGAATCGCTCCGGCGGTAACCGCTTCCGCAACCGGGCGCCGGATCATAACTCTACAGGACGGGTCTCTAGAGTGGATCCTGCGGCGCCGGGGGACAAAGCAAGCGGGGTGGCGACCCAACGGGCTGAGGCGCGACCCGTTGCGTGACGGAAATTGTGGTCAGGTGAGCCGGCCACTCCACACCTGGTGTCCCGTCGAGCAGGCGCTGACGGCACACGGGCTGGTACGCGTGGAAGGCCCTGATGGCGTGGCCCGCCGCCCGCGCAAAAGACCATGGAGTGCCAGAGCGGCGCTTTCCCGTGCGCGTAGCCGGGAGCCGCGGCGGGATGGCCCCATCGCCGGCCAGCGCGACGAGGACACGGACCGACGACGTACCCCGCGACCTACGCGTCAGTCCGCAGTGCCACGACGGGGTCGACCCGCGCGGCGCGGCGGGCCGGGAGGTACGTGGCGACCAGCGTGACAACCGCCAGGCCTATGGAGACGGCGGCGTAGGTCGGCGCGTCCATCGGCCCCACGCCGAAGAGCAGCACCGACATCAGCCGCGTGAGCGCCATCGCGCCTGCCACGCCCAGCACGACCCCCGCCGCAACGAGCTTCAGCCCATGCGCGACGAAGAGCGTCCGGATATCGGAGGCCTGAGCGCCGAGCGCCATGCGCACGCCGATCTCCCTCGTGCGCTGCGCCGCGATGTAGGCAACGACCCCGTAGATGCCCACGAGGCCGAGCAGCAGCGCCACGACCGCGGCGATGGCCAGCATCGTCAAGGCAAAGGACGTCTGCGCCATCGAGCTCGCGCGGATCTCCGCGAGCGACTGTACGCTCGCGACAGGCAGGTTGGGGTTGACGGACCACACGGCCCGCTGCAGTTCGCCCATGAAGCCGGACGATCCCATCCGGCCAGACCGCACTGCGAACGCCAGGTTGCGCTGCACGAACGTCTTCTCGGTCCAGAAGTCGTCGACCACGAGCGGCCAGTAGACGATGGATGTGGGCGGCTTCGAGAGGCCGTCGTCGCGTTCGTCGCCCACGACCCCCACGATCTCGCGCCACGGATTGCTGGGGGTGTTGCGGATCCGCTTGCCGATCGCCGCTGCGGCGGTCTTGAAGTACTCCCGCGCGAGCGTGTCGCTGATCACGACGACTCGCGCCCGTTTGTAGGCGTCGTCCCATGTCATGAGGCGTCCGGCGACGAGCCGGTTCCCCATCGTTTCGACGTAGCCGGGCCCCACCCATTTGAACCGGCGAATCGGCGGCATCGGGCCGTTCTCGGGGGTCACGCCTTCCACGAACACGGGATCGTTGCTGTCGTACCCGTCCATCGTGAGGGAGGACGACACGCCCACCGACGTCACACCCGCGACTCCGGCGAGGGCCTCGGCAATCTGCTGGTGTGTGCGCACCGCCTGATCGGGATCGGGGATGAGCCCCTCGGGCACCTCGAGGCGGAACGTCTGCACCTGTTCCGGATCTCTGAACCCGGGGTCCACCGAGCGCAGCGCCTGGAAGCTGCGGATCATCAGCCCCGAGACGACCAGCAGCACCAGCGCCAGCGCGATTTCCCCCACCACCAGCGTGTTGCGCGTCCGGTGGCGCGCCGGCCCCTCGCTTGCCGATCGCCCGCCCTCCTTCAAGGCAGCCACGCTCGGCTCCCCGAAACGGAGCACCGGCAGCACCCCGAACAGCAGTGCCGCGACCAGGGCAATCCCCAGCGTGAACAGCAGGACAATGCCGTTGATCTCAATCTCCTGGAGGCGCGGCAGGCTGGTCGGTCCGAGCCAGGCGAGGAGCGCCAGCGCCGCCCTGGCGAGCCCGATCCCGATGACCGCGCCCACGAGCGCCAGCAGCACGCTCTCGGCGAGGAGCGCGCGCGCGATCTGCCAGCGGCTCGCACCGAGCGCCGTCCGGACCGCCAGCTCCTGGTGCCGGCCCTCCGCGCGGACCAGGGAGAGGTTGGCCACGTTCGCGCACGCGATGAGCAGCACGACCCCGGCCGTGCCGAGCAGCGGCCACAACACCTGGCCGATGTCGCCAACGACATCGACGGAGAGGGGGCGCACGTTGGGCCGGAGCTTCAGCTCGTCGAACATCTTGCGCGTGAAGCCCGGCGGCAGCGGAAACTTTTCGGGAAGGACCGGCAGCAGCCGTGCGACGTCCGCGTTGGCCTGCTCGAGGGTCACGCCAGGCTTCAATCGCGCAACGCCGCGGTAACTGAAGTTCCCGATGAACGTCTTCGAACGGTCGAACTGAAGCGGAAGCACGACCGAGGCCGTGTAGTCGAGGAAGGTGAACGACTCAGGGAGGATGCCGATGATCTCCAGCGGCTTGCCGTCGACCGTGATCGGCTGGCCGATGACGTCACGCCCGCCGAACCGGCGCTGCCAGTAGCCATAGGTGAGGATGACCCGCTGCGGCACGCCGGGTGAGCCGTCCGCCTTGGTGAAGAGGCGCCCGCGCAGGGGCCTCGCGCCCACGAGCGGCAGCGTGCCGTCGGTCACCATCAGCACACGCAGGCGCTCGGGCTCTCCCCGGCCCGTGATCGAGACGGAATCGCCGCGGTGAATCCCGATATCCTGGAATGTCCGGCTGTGTTCGCGGTAGGTGAAATACGTTGCCGGGCTCTGGTTGAGATTCTCGAACCCCGTGCCGGGGGCCTTGTGCCAGACGCCGACCAGCCGTTCAGGCTCCGTGAACGGCAGCGGCTTCAGCAGTACGCCATACACGATGCTGAAGATGGCCGTGTTGGCGCCGATGCCGACCGCCAGCGTGATCAGCGTGACGGCGGTGAACAGCGGCGCCTGCAGCAGGCGCCTGACGGCAAGACGGGCAACGGTCCAGGGCATCGGGCGGTCCTCGTCCAGATACGGGTGTTCAGACTGCCCGAAATATACGGCGCGCGCCTGTTCGAGGTTTCGGGCGCGTCCGCCCGGACGGCCGGAGCGCTCGAGCGCTGCAGGCACCAGCGGGGGGCGTGTGGAGCCGTTCGAGTCGGCTTGGCCCCGGGCCGCGTTCGCGGGTATCCTCGTCCTTCCTTCAAAAGGAGACGCGCCATGCATCGTAAGACCGCCCACGATTTCGACCAGGAACTGCTCATTCTGTTCGATGCCTACGTCCACGGTGGGCTCGACCGCCGCGGCTTTCTCGACAAAGCCGCGAAGTTCGCTGTCGGCGGCGTGACCGCGGCCATGCTGCTTGACCAGCTCAGCCCGAAGTTCGCCGAGGCGCAGGTCGTGCGTCCGGACGATGGGCGGGTTACCGCGGAACACGTGGAGTACGAGTCCCCCGTCGGCTACGGTAAGATGCGCGGCTACTTCGTCCGGCCGGCCAAGGCCGCCGGCAAGCTGCCCGGCATCCTGGTGGTGCACGAGAACCGGGGGTTGAACCCGCACATCGAAGACGTCACGCGCCGGGTCGCGCTCGAGAATTTCGTGGCGTTCGCGCCGGATGCGCTGTTTCCGCTCGGCGGCTACCCCGGAAACGAAGACAAGGCGCGGGAACTGTTTGGAACACTGGACCAGGCGAAGACGCGTGAGGACATGATTGCCGCCTACGGCTGGCTGAAGGCCCGCCCCGAGTGCACCGGCCGCGTGGGCGCCGTCGGCTTCTGTTACGGCGGCGGCATCGTGAACATGCTCGCGACACGGTTGCCGGATCTCGCAGCAGGCGTCGCCTTCTACGGCAGCGGGCCGGATGTGGCGGACGTGCCGAAGATCAAGGCGCCGCTGATGATCCAGTCCGCCTCCGTCGACGAGCGCATCAACGCCGCCTGGCCGGCGTTCGAGGAGGCGCTGAAGAAGGCCAACGTCCGATACGAGCGGCACCTCTATCCCGACACGCAGCACGGGTTCCACAACGACACGACGCCCCGCTACGACGAGGCGGCAGCGAAGCTGGCGTGGAAGCGGACGCTGGACTTCTTCAACCAGCACGTGCGCGGGTGACACGTCTGACCGGCTCGAACGGGCGGCTCCGTTGAGTTCACGAGGAGATATGAACGTGCCATTCGTCAGCGCCTGCACCCTCCTGTGGGCTTGCGTCGCATCTGTGGCGCCTGGCGCAGCACCGCCGCACCCTGGCGCAGCACCGCCGCACGATGCGGCCATCCGGGCCGTGGTGGCCAGGTACGTGGAGGCGCGCGAAGCCCGCGACCAGTCCGCCGTGGCTGCGTTGTTCACGGTCGACGCGGATCAACTTGTGTCCAGCGGTGAATGGCGCCAGGGCCGCGAGGAGGTCGTGAGCGGCAGCCTGGCTTCTACCGAGCGGACCGGTGGATCGCGCGAAATCGTCGTGGAACGCGTGCGCTTCCTGGGCGACGCGGTCGCGATTGCCGACGGGCGCTACACGATCCGTGGATTGGAGACCGGCGAGCGACGCATGTGGACAACGTTCGTGATGACGCGGACGGCCGAGGGCTGGCGCATCGCGGCCATCCGCAACATGCTGCCCGCGAGCGCCGCCACGCGTTGATCCGATCACCCATGAGTTGACAGCCATTCAGACGCCGCCCCCTCGAGAAATGGGCGGCTCGCACGGCACGAGTTCGGCGCCGGTCTCGAGCGTGCCGCGGACAATCGCGAGCTGGCCATACCTTCGCGCCGCTGCAACGGCCGCCTCCCGACCAATGCCGAGCACGAGGAAGCTCGCCTCCGGTGGCGCCATGCCATCGTCCCCCACGCCTTGCCCTTCGAGGAGCGTCCACCGCCGGCGCAGCTCGGCGGCGAGCGCCTCATTCCGCCGCGCGTTCTCCGCCGCAGGCAGCGACACGGACCCCGGATTCCACGCGGTGATGAACGCCCACTCGCCGACCGTGTGCGTCTGGAGGAGCCGCCGGAGCCGTCGGGGGTTCCATCCGATGCGGATCGAAATGGGATCCTCCAACGCCACCACGTAGCTTGTTTGTCGGTACGCCTCCCACAGCGCCAGCTCGCACACCGCGCGAGTGTAGACGGCGCGAAGGCCCTCGCAGTCGAGCCGGTTGTACTCGAGCAGCTTGTGCCAGGCGGTCTTCGCCGGCGGCTTCACGCTGCGGTATCTCCCGTCGTTCGCGGCCAGGCGATCGAGAACGTATCGGGTCCACGCAGCCGGCCGGGGCGGCGTCAGTGCGCGAGGGGGCCTGATCCCGACGGCACGCATGTACGCCTTCAGCTCGTGAACGACCGCGCCGTTCTCGTCGGTCGGCAGCTCGATGGAAGGCCGCACGACCCGACGCCAGGTGCGTCCAACTGTGAGCGCATTGACGTGGCGTCTCCGCACCGAGCCCCTCAGGGCTGCCGCCACCTTCTCATCCGCCTCGATCACTGCCAGGTCGAAGGTGCTCCAGCTGACGATTGGCGCGCTGCCCTGCTGCCCCACCAGCCGGTCGAGCGCTGTACCGAGCGCGTCCACGGTCAGCCGGGCCAGCGCCACCCTGGCGCCCGCGAGGCGCGGGTCGAGAATGACCTGATGGAGCTCGCTCCTGCCCCCCTCGTCCGTCATGACCCCGAGCAGGACCGGGTGGGCGGCGGCAGCCTTGTTCCGGCCAGCCGGTCCCGGCCCTGCGAGGCACTCGAAATCGAGATAGATGGTCAACGTCGGTCAGCCCTCCACGATCTGTCATCGGCCGGCGGCCGCAGCGTCGAACAGAGACGGAAATTTGACGAGCGTCACGTGCTAGAATCCGCCCGCGGTCACAACTCATCCGTTGGAGAGCTCATAATGCGTCCCAAGCACCTGATCTTCGCTGCCATCTTCCTCATGATGGGCTACGTGATGGCCCACAACGAGCGGTTCCTTGTGGAACCAGACAATCCGGTGTGGGCGCACTACTCGAAGTACGGCTGGTGGCTCCTGACACACGGTGTGGCAGGCGCCGCCGCGCTGTTCCTGGCCCCGCTGCAGTTCTCCGATCGCCTGCGGAAGCGCTATGCGCGGTTCCACCGGACGTGCGGGTACGTCTATGTGGCCGGCGTGTTCGCCCTCGCGCCGCTCGGGTATTACGTTCAGTACATCAGCGAGGGTCTCGATGGCTCGCCGCGTTCGTTCACGGTGCTGGCCGGCGTCGATGCCGTGCTGCTGATCCTCACGACAGCAATCGCCGTCGTTTTTGCCCGGCAGCGCCGCTTGACGCAGCACCGGCAGTGGATGACGCGCAGCTACGCCGTGGCGCTCGTGTTCTTCGAGGGACGATTGATCCTGGGCCTGACCGGGCTGGAGACCGCCGGCGTCGAGATCGCGCAGGCGGTCATCTGGAGCTGCATGGTCCTGGCAGTGCCCCTGGCCGACATCGTCAACGACTGGGACGAACTTCGTCGGGCCGCAACCGGGCCGCGGCGGTCGCCCGCGCACGCCGACGTGCCCGCCCGCGCGGTGGCAGCGACCTCCGCCTGACGACCGCGCCTCGGTTTGGCCCCGTGTGAGTGCCGTCGAGAGCGTGCGCTGTTTCGATCAGCGATAGAGCGGCAGCGCGGCGATGCGCGCGTCGATGTCGGCCATCATCCGCACGTACTCGGGCCCGCCGACACCGCCAAACCTCCGCTTGAACTCGGGCTCGGCGAGGAACTCCGGCAAGTCGCTCGTCTCGGGCATCAAGACGCGCTCGGTGAGCGGCACGCGGAGACGCGCCTGGAGCACGCGAGCGGATTCGGGGCTCTCGGCCAGCTCGCCGAGGCGGCTGCCCGCACGATCGGCGGCGAGGTCATTGAACGAGAACCCGCTGCCGCCCCGCGAGTCCGCCACCTCCTTGTAGATCCCGACCGCATCCGCGAAGGGCCCGCCGGTGTTTGCCGAGAGCGCGGCCGAGATGATGAAGTGCTTCGCGAGATCGTTCCGCCCATTGAGCGTAACCGCGTGGCGTGACGCGCGCGGCCAGGTCCGGGCTTCCGGCAACACCTGCGCAAGCGGCCGGCCGTCGACGTAGAACGTCAGCACGAGGATCGCGGCCCGGTTCTCTACCACCGGATCGGAGCTCGCACCCCGCGTCGCGGCCAGCGCGAATACCGGCGTGAGGAGGTCGGCCAGTGAGACGCGGCCCCGCGGGAGCGCCCGCGTGGCGCCCGCCAGCGCCTGCTGGTAGACGCGCAGCCGCTCGCGCGCGTCCGGGGGCATGAGCGCGGCCCTCACAGCCTCGCCGAGCTCGTCGTGCCACTGATACGTGACGCGTGCGCCACCTTCGGCGAACTCCACTCTCTTCACCGCGTTGCGCAGCAGCGTCAGCTCCTCACCGCGCAAGACGCGTGCGGCCACGCGGCCCAGCACCGCCTCGGCGAGCCACGCCGGCAGCGGCAGCTGCCCGATGCGAAAGCGCTCGATCGTCGGGAGCGGTGAGCCTTGCGCGAGGTGAACGTCGATGTTGGCCCAGGGAGCCGACGGGAAGGCCGAGAGCCGAACACTGGCGCGGGCGTGGAGCTGGCCGGACGCGAACCGCGCCTCGGCGCTGCCGCGCGCATAGCGGTGGGCAAGGTAATTGAGCGCCACATCCGCGTCGCCAGCGGTGACCTCCACGGTGCGCATGGCGCCCGCCTTCATCCGGCGAGGGTCGTTCGCCGCAAGAATGCGCTTCGCCCGCTCGATCTGATCGGGCGTGACTTCGGCCACGCGCTCCACGACGGGCTGGCGGTCGAGGGCCAGACACCCCGCGAGACCGGCGCAGACCGTCACGAGCACGACGGCCAGCAGCGCCAGTCGAATGAGCCGGTGGCGCAGAGTCATGGGTTCCTGGGGAATGCCTGTAACGCTTCCGGGAGCCGAGGTGGTAGGTCTGATGCGCGCGCGAGCGCATGCATCACTGCGCAGTATAGTCCCGCCTGCGCGCCGCGGACGGCGAGACAAACAATGCGAATCTGAGTACGGCCCGGCGTCGCCGAGTCGACGCGGGCGGTGCTGAACAACGACCGGGTGACGCAGGTCAAAGTGCCCGACGCGTTTCAGTGACGTGGTGCTGGAGTTCGTACAATGCACGGATGCCGTCACCCTCCCCCTCCTTCCACACGATCCCGACGACGAATCACGGCCGTTACTGGGTCCGCCCCGCCTCCGGCGACATCGTCGGAGTACTGGTTGGATGCCACGGCTACGCGCAAGGAGCCGAGAGCTTCGCGGCGGATCTCGAGGCGATTCCCGGGGTCGAACGGTGGCTGCTCGTCTCGGTACAGGGGCTCCACCGTTTCTACACGCGTGCCGGCGCCGTCGTGGCGAGCTGGATGACGACCCAGGACCGCGAGCTGATGATCGCCGACAACGTCGCCTACCTCCGCCAGGTGGTGGTGCGAGTGCGCGCCGGGCATGCGCCGCTGGCCGCAGCTGTCCCGCTCGTGTTCCTCGGGTTCTCGCAGGGCGTCGCGATGGCCTTGCGTGCGGCGGCGGATCACGCGGGTGATTGCGCCGGCATCATCGCGCTCGGGGGCGACGTGCCGCCGGACGTGCGTGCTGCGGCACCATCCCTGCCGCCGGTGCTGCTCGGACGGGGAACCGCGGAGGAGTGGTACACAGACGAGCGGATGCAGAGCGACGTTCTGTGGCTGCGAGGCATCGGCACCGATCTCACGGTGTGCGAGTACGCCGGTGGGCACGAGTGGACCGAGGCGTTCCGCGACGCCGCGGGGGCTTTCCTCGGACGGATCGCCGAATCCCGACGCAGTGGCGAACAGGCGCGCTAGTGGCCCGTATCGGCTGAAGCGGTAGTGGAATTCGGAGCGCGGCGCCTGGCTGGCAAGGCGCGACGACCGAACATACCGGGAGTATTCGAGGGAGGAGCAACGCCGCCAGCCGGGATCCCCCGCCCGAGGACACTACTGATTCAGCCCATAGAGGCCACTAGTGCCGTCGCCGGACGGGCGACTGGCCCTTGTGAGCTGCCGCGCCTGCGTCAGTGCCCGGAGATGAGTCGATCGTCGAACGAGTAATCGACGGGCCGCCGGGACTGTGACAGGTACCAGCGGTACCCCTCCTCGAGTGCTGCTTCGAGGGGCGTCGGCGTGACGCCGAGGACCTCGCTCACCTTCTCGACACTCTCGGTGTGCGGCGGCAGATCGAGGAATTCGCCGAAATACAGGTGAGCGCCAAGAAGTTGCCCACCGGCGGCCAGGATCTCGCGACGCGGCACGGGCACGAACGACGGCGCGATGCCGGCGACCCGCGCAAGCGCCTCCACGAACGCACGCTGCGTCGTTCGCTCCACGTGGGCCACGTTGAACGCCTGGCCGATCGCGGCAGGGGTCGCGACCGCCCGGACGCATGCCTCCGCGACATCCGACACATACGCCATCTGCGTCATCGCGTCACCGCCGTCGGGCAGCACGATCGGGCGCCCGTCGCGCAGCCGGTCCCAGAAGTACTGCTCCCGGTAGAACGGCTGGCGCGGCCCATGCACGTACGGCGGCCGGAACGTGACCACCGGGAAGCCCGACGTGTCGTGCATCCGGAACAGCGCGCGTTCGGCACTCGCCTTGTGCTGCGCGTACAGATTCGGGTCATCGTCTCGCACGAGCGGATCACCCTCACGGTGATCGAGGCCGGGGCCATACGCGGCAATGCTGGACATGAAGACGTAACGTTGCAGCTGATCGCCCGTGTTGCGCGCCACAGTCTCGACATGGCTGGCGGGTGTGCCGGTCTGCCAGTCGTAGGCGAGGTCGAACACACACTCGAAGCGCTCACGCTTCAGCAGCGCGACGACGGTGGGGAGGTCGCCGCGGTCTGCCTGCAGGTTCCTGACCTGCGGGCCGAGGTCGTGGTGATCGCGCCGGTGGAGGACCGCGACGTCGTGTTCTCGCGCCACGAGCCGCTCGACGATGCTGCGTCCGATGAACTGGGTGCCCCCGATGACCAGTGACCGCATGCTGCCATGGTAGTGCACTGCAAATCAGGTCAGCGGTGCAGCTTCGCGTCCGCGGACCAGGCGTGGTATGAGTGGAGGGCCAGCATCTGCAGGAACCTGGGGGAGTTGAGTGATTCGATGGATCGCACACTTCATTGTGGCCGTGTGTCTGCTCGGCGCAGCGGGTGCTGGTGCTCAGCAACAGCTGGAACAGCAGCCCCCGCTGTTTCGCGGCCGCGGTGATGCCGTCCGGGTGTTCGCCACTGTCACCGACCGCGACGGGCGACTCGTGACGACGCTGGCGCAGGGCGACTTCGAGGTGCGGGACAACGGCAAGCCGCAGCCGATCGTGCTCTTCGACAACTCGCCGCAACCCATTCGGCTCATCGTGATGCTCGACGTGTCTGGCAGCATGGAAGGCAACCTGCCGCTGCTGCGTGCGGCAGCCGCGGAGCTGTTCGCGCGGTTGCGCCCGGACGATCTCGCACGGGTTGGCGCGTTCGGGCGCGACGTGGATATCAGCGATTCGTTCACGCGTGACGCCCGGGTGCTCGGCGCGGCGCTGCCCGATGCCATCAGTCCGGACGCGCCGACCCCGCTCTGGAGAGCGCTGGACGGGGCGATGGAGGCTTTCGGGAGCCAGGGCGAGGAGCGCCGCGTCGTCCTGGTGCTGAGCGACGGCAAGGACAGCGGCCCAATCAGCTTCCGCCAACCGGTCGCCAGCCAGGCCGGCGTCATCGACCGCGCCAGGCAGGAGGACGTGATGGTCTACGCCATTGGCCTGCGCAGCCGGAGACGGCAGCCGATGATGCCGGGCATGGGATCCGACGGCCTGCGCGCGGCCCTGCTGGACGACCTGCCGGATCCCGGCCTGGCCCGTGTCGCGGAAGAATCCGGCGGCGGCTACACCGAGATCCGCCCCGGCGAGGACCTGGCGGAGGCCTTCGCGCGGGTCGCCGACGAGCTTCACGGCCAGTACCTGCTTGGCTTCGCACCGCCGAAGCGTGACGGCAAAGTGCACGACGTCCAGGTCCGCGTCACCGCGAAGGGGTTGAAGGCCCGTTCGAAGAAGAGCTACGTGGCGCCGAAGGAATGACCCGGGGCCCGCGTCAGCGCGCGAACGCCCAATGGTGGCGGCACCATCAGCGGCCGGCGATCACGCGCACTACGTGCTCCCCGACGACATGCAGGAGACGGTCGCGATACTGGTGCCGCTCCTCGCTCGCGGTCGACGACGTGACGGCGACCACGACGCCGAGATCGCGGAAGGTGAAGATGTACTGCCCCCCGTGCCCCCAGGCGAAGCAGGCGCGGTGCCCCCCGACGTCCTGGATCCACCATCCGTAGCCGTACTCGCGCGAGGGATCCCAGCGCGAGCGGGTCCGCGGACGGCAGGACTCGTCCACCCAGGCCGGCGACACGACCTGGCGGTCCTTCACGAGGCCGCGGTTCAGGAACATCTCGCCGAAGGTGACCATCTGCCGCGGCGTCATCAGCATCTCGTTCCCGCCCAGATAGATCCCCTGCGGATCACGAGGCCACTGCACCAGCGAGATCCCGAGCGGCCGCGCCAGCCTTTCCTGAGCGAACTGCCAGGTGCTCCTTTTCGTGGCGCGCGTGAGGATGGCCGACAACAGGTGCGAGGTGCCGGTGCTGTACTCCATGCTCGTGCCCGGCTCGGCGACGAGCGGACGGTCGAGCGCGTAGCGCACCCAGTTGCGGCTGCGCACCCACGGCCCGTAGTTGCCGCCGCTCGTGGACTCGAGCCCCGATCGCATCGTCAGCAGGTCTTCGATCGTGATGGCGCGCTTCGCCGCCGGCGCGCGGGCGAGATGCGGCAGATACGTGGCAATCGGCTCGTCGACGTCCTCGATCAGGCGGCGATCGATGGCGATGCCGACCAGCACCGCGATGATGCTCTTCGACGCGGACTTGATGTTGGCGAGACGGCGAGCGGTGATCGTCGGCGCGTAGTGCTCGAGCACCAGCTCCCCGCGCCAGCTCACGAGCAGGCTGTGCAGCTGAGAGAGCTCGCGGGCCGCCGTTTCAGCGTTTGACAGGTCTGGCGTCGGCTTGCCCTGGCCGCGCGCGGGCGGGGCGATTCCGATGGTCAGCAGCGCGGCGCACGTTGCAGCGGACATCGTGGTCAGCGTCGAGTGCATGACGAGTGATCGTACCGCGCGCCCAGGAGCGACGCGGGTACAAGGGCAGCGCCGCCGGACGCTCGCGGCGGGAATGGGACGGCGCCTCAGGTACGGGAGCACGCGAAGCCCGGGTATTCGGGCAAAGTCTTTCACGTTTCGTGGAGGACCGCCGTGGAGGACCATTTCTCCGACGCCCATCGCAGGTCGCCGTGTACGAGGGGTAATCCCGTCCGCAGCCCGGTTCTGCCCCTATACTGAATTCTCGCACGGCCAGCCCACGACGCTCGTGCCCGACGTCGGTAGCGCCGCAGCGTACAGCTCGGCGACGCGCGATCATTCCCGCATCCTCATCCGCGCGAGTCCGGACGCCGCGAAGGACAAGGGCGAGATTCGGCTCTTGTTCGGCTGGCAGGATGCGTTGCGCCAGACCAAGCACTGATGTTCTCGCGTACGCGGTGTTGAAGATGTTGGAAACCCGGCGCGGAACTGCAGGCCTCTGCCATCCCCGGAGGGCGGCGTTCTTGAACACGGTGAGATCGTGATCGTCCGCTAACCGCTCGTGAGCAAACCCTTCAGAAGGAGCTACCCATGCGAGTAACGCGTACCGCGGGTCTGGCTATCTCCACCTTGTTCGTGGCCGTCTTCCTGTCGTCAGCGTCCGACGCGCAGGTGTTCACGCTGACGAAGGACGAGCTCGTCGCGCTCAGCGCGCAGAATCCCTTCGAGCGGTTCCCGGACGGCAGGCCGAAAGTGCCCGACGACCTGATTGAGCGCGCGCGGGGGCTCTCCGCCGAGGAGATCTGGGCGGTGCTGCCGCGCAAGGGCTTTCCGAACCAATACGAAGATGGATTCCAGCTCCTCCACCCGGGTACCAAGCTCGTGGGGCGGGCGTTCACGGCGCAATTCATGCCGATGCGTCCGGACATCGACGAGCCCATGCAGGCGAGAGCCAAAGACGCCGGGCTGGAGCGGCTCTCGAACCAGGCAGTCATCGACATGCTGCAGCCGGGCGACGTGCTCGTCGTAGACCTGTTCGGCAAGAAGGAGGGCGGCACGATCGTCGGCGACAATCTCTTCTACTACATCATGCGGGCAACGAAAGCCGCCGGCATCGTGCTGGACGGATCAGTCCGCGACCTGGAAGGCATCGCCGACATGCCGATGCCCGCGTACTTCCGTCACGCGCACCCCACGCCCATCGGGAACGTGATGCTGACCGGCATCAACATCCCGGTTCGCATCGGGAACGCCACGGTGATGCCTGGCGACCTCGTGTTCGGCGATCGCGAGGGGGTATACTTCGTGCCGCCCGCCCTGGTGAAGGAAGTCCTGGATCGCGCCGATGAGACGCACATCCACGACGAGTGGACGAAGAGGAAGTTCGACGAAGGCAAGTACAAGTCCAGCGAGATCTACGGAACGCCGCGGGATCCGGCGCTGAAGAAGGAGTACGAGGAGTACCTCAAGAAGCGCCTCGAGGAACTTCAGAGGAGATAGTCACGTCACGCAGTGCGGCGGTGGAACCGGGACTCCAGCCTGTTTCCCCCGTCAGATCCGATTGAACACCTCGATCGCCTTCTGTAACGAGCGGAACTGCTTGATGTAAGGCACCATCTTCGATTCGCGCTCGTCGATTTCCTGCGAGCGCTTCAGCACGTCGGCGGCGCGGTTCTTCGGCACGACCACCACGCCGTCCTCCCCCGCCACGATGATGTCGCCGGGGGAGACGGTGACCCCGGCGCACTCGACGGGCACGTCTTTGGCGACGCTCGCGTATCGGCTGACGGCGGTCGCAGGCGAAACCGCGCGGGCGTAGACGGGCAGGTCGAGCGCACGAAGCTCCGCGAGGTCACGCACGGCGCCGTCGAGCACCATGCCCGCCATGCCGCGGGCCTTGGCGGCGGTTCCCATCAGCCCGCCGATCGCGGCCACGTCGAGCGAGCCCTCCATGACGATCACGCCCACGTCCCCCGGGTTGGCGCCGTCGATCATCTCGACCGAGTGCTTCACGGCCAGAGCCGGCGTCGCCTGCTCGGGCGCCGCCGGTTTCACCAGCGCTGTCGCCGCGCGCCCGACGAACGCACCAGCCACATGCGGCCGCATGTCGTGCGACAGATAGCCGCGCTTCCCCACAACCTGATCGACCGCGTCGGCGACCGACGCGACCGTCGATCGGGCGAAGCCCGCGAGGAGCGGGTCGGCTGGTGGGGCGGCCGCCGGTGCAGCCACCTGGTGGACCGACACGCGCGCGCCCAACAGCACGACGGTCACGACAACGAGGACATTGCGGGTGACGTTCGATCGCACGCTGCGCATCATGCCGTTCCTCCAGACGCTTCGAACCATGGCGTGCCGGGCACCTGTGCCTTGCGGGCCGCCGCTTCGTCCATCTCGACGCCGAGCCCGGCGCGGTCCGGCAGCGTCACGAATCCCTTCTCGATGATCTCGCCCTCGCGCACGAACGACCGCCACAGGTCGAGCCGCTGGATCCAGTGCCACTCGAGCACGAGGAAGTTCGGCACCGCCGCGCAGACGTGGCACGACGCCATCGTCCCGATCGGCGACACGACGCAGTGCGGCGCGAAGGGCACGTAATACGTGTGCGCCATGTCGGCGATCTTGCGGCCCTCGAGCAACCCGCCGCACTTCTGCAAATCGGGCATGATGATATCGGCGGCCCGCTTCTCCAGCACCTCGCGGAAGCCGTGGCGCAGGAACAGGTTCTCACCGCAGCAGATTGGCGTGGACGTCGACTCCCGCACATCGCGCATGGCATCCACGTTCTCCGGGGGGACCGGTTCCTCGAGGAAGAGCAGCTTGAAGGGCTCGAGCTCCTGTGCCACCCGCTTCCCGGTGGTCATGTCGTAGCGGCCGTGCATGTCGACGGCGAGATCGACGCGCTTGTCGAACGCCTCCCGGACGAACCGTACCTTGCGGACCATGTGGTCGATCTCACCGTTGCTGGCCGTCCAGTTCACCCGGTCCCAGCGCAGCGGATCGGCGGCCTCGTCGATGTCGATCTTGATCGCGGTGAAGCCGAGATCCCGGATCCGCTGCAGCTTGGCCGGTGCCTCCGGGTCGTCGGGATCCTCCGTCTGGGAGTCGCAGTAGACTCGCACGCGGTCGCGCACCTTGCCGCCCAGCAGCTGGTACACGGGCAACCCGAGCGCCTTGCCCGCGAGGTCCCAGAGTGCGATCTCGACGGCGCTCAACGCGGCGATGTACTGGCCCGCCTGGGCGCCGGCGAAGATGCCGGACGTGCGGATCCGCTCGAACAGGCCATCGACGTTGAGCGGATCCTGGTCCACGAGGAAGCGCCGGAACATGCGGACCAGGCCGACGCCCCCCTGGACGGCATCGGTGCCTTCCCCGTGTCCGACCACTCCCTGATCGGTGTAGATCCGCACGTGCAGCTGGTAGCCGTGTGCCATGACCTCGGCAGTGCGCACGTCGGTGATCTTGAGACGCGGCCGCCGGTACGGTGACGATTCGGCCTGGACAGCGGCCGCAAGGGAAGGAAATGCCAGCAGGCCCGATGCGCTCCGGGCTGCCGTGCCGAGCAAATCGCGGCGTGAGAGTCGGGACATTCTGCAGTCCTCCTCGGCTCAGCACTCCGGCGTGCGTCCGAGCTTCGTGTCCGCTCGCCCCAAGGATATTTCCTGTAGTCCGGGAAAGAAATAAGTTGGGTTGCCTTCGAGCTCTAGCGTATACTTCGCGCCTCTGCACAACCCATCTTCGAGGGAGGGTGACATGACGCGTGTGAAGACCGTGCTGCCCGTGATTTCCGCGGTGCTCCTGGTGCTGTCGGCGATAGTCGTCACGCAGGCCATCGGCAACGCCGCCGTAGACAATGGCGAAGGCAGCAAGATCAGGATCGGCTTCGACATCGCACCGGTGCCGCTCGACATGGACGGCAAGAACCCGGCCCTCGTGGGCCTCGGAAGCTACATCGTGAATGCTCAGGGCGATTGTGCCGGGTGCCACAGCGATCCGACCTACGCACCGGGCGGCGACCCTCACCTCGGCCAGCCAGAGCAGATCAGCGTCGAGACCTACCTGTCGGGTGGCGCAGACTGTTCGGTCCGTTCGTTCCACGGAACCTGACGCCGAACAGCAGCGGCCGGCCCGCCGGTTACACGCTCGACCAGTTCCTCGCAGTGATGGATACAGGGGCTGACCTGAAGCAGCGTCCGCCGCACGTCCCCGGCCCGGGCCCGGACAACGACATACTGCAGGTTATGCCGTGGCCCGCGTACAGCAAGATGACGGATCGTGAGAAGCGCGCGATCTACGAGTACCCTGACGGCCATTCCCTGCATCCCCGGCCGCCCTGGCGTGCCGGCGACGGGCAGGACGGACCGATGTGACTAGTCAGACTACTCTACTGACAGAGTAGTCCTGCGCGCGGCACGAGTTCAGCGCGCCGTCATGGCCGTGTGAATCGCCCGGACGGTCTCGATCGTGTCCGCCTCGCTCGCCGGCTTGTCTTCACGATAGCGCTTCAGGCGCGCGAAGCGGAGCGCCAGACCGCCCGGGTACTGCGGGCTCTCTTGCAGGTCATTGAACGCAACCTCCACGACGAGCTCGGGCCGCACGTGCACTGTGTAGGAGTCACGGCCGATCTCGAGCTGCAGCAGCTTCGCCGTCTGCCATTCGAGCATGGCGTCGGTCATCCCCTTGAACGTCTTTCCGAGCATGACAAACGCGTCGTGCTCCGGGTCTCTCGCACCGAGGTGGAGGTTGCTCAGCCAGCCGCGACGGCGCCCGTTCCCCCACTCCGCGGCGAGCACCACGAGATCGAGCGTGCGTGCCTGCTTGATCTTGAGCCACGCGGACCCGCGGCTTCCGGCGGCGTAGCCCGCGCCGAGCGCCTTCGCCATGACGCCTTCGTGGCCGCGCGCGAGGGCCGCTGCGGCAAAGCGCTCCGCCTCCTCGCGCGTCGGACGAATGACGTGAGGAACGAGCGTGGAGGGCGCCAGCCGCGCAAGCGCAGCAAAGCGGTCCGCCTGCGGCGTGTCGAGCAACGAGGCACCGTCCAGGGCAAGGGCATCGAAGAAGAAGGGGGTCAGCGGCAACTCGCGCCGCATCGCAGCGACGTCCAGGCGGCGTCCGAACCGGCGCATGGTGACCTGGAACGGCAGGGGACCGCCGTCGGGTCGCAGGGCAATGACCTCACCGTCCAGAATGATCTCGCGGGCCGGCAGGGCCCGCGTGACCTCGACCACCTCCGGCACGGCTGCGGTGACGTCCCGCAGGTTGCGCGAGTACGCGCGCACCTCGTCGCCCGCCTTGTGCACTTGAACGCGCGCGCCATCGAGCTTGTACTCGAAGGCCGCATCGTCCATCCGTGCGAACGCATCGCCGACGTCCTCCGACGAGTCGGCGAGCATCGGCTGCACGGGCTTGAATATTTCGACCGCAAACCGATCGAGCGCCTGCGGGCCCTCGTGCAGGGCAACGGTGGCGACCTCTGCGAGGCTGCCAGCCATCATCGCCGCACGGCGCACGCGGGCGGACGGCAAGCCAGCCGCGCGTGCGACGGCCTCGACGAGCACACCCTCGAGTGCTCCCTGCCGCAGCTCGCCGAAGAGCAGGCGGACCAGGAAGTCCTGTTCCTCGGCCGTCGCGCGCGCGAGCAGTTCGCGAAGGATCTCCACGCGCCGCGCAAGCGACCCCGCTCCGGACACGCGAGCTACCGCATCGAATGCGGCGTCCACGTCGCGCAGCGTGAGCGTGTCGGCGTCGGCTGGCGGCACCTGGCGGGCGCTGCTGATCGCGGCGCCGCCTACCCCGAGCCGTCCTTGCCGCGGCTCGCCCGAGAGCGCCGCGATCGCGATCGGCACCTCTTCCCGGGTCAACCCCTTCAGCAGTTCAGCCAGACGGCCGATCTTCTCGAGCCGGCCGCTGACGGCAGCGACGGCGTTCGATGCACGCGCGAGCACCGACAGGAGCATGCGGACATCGTACACACGCTGAACGGACCGTTCGTCGGAAAAGCTGAGGCCAAGCCTGCTCGGGCGCTCCCTCCGTGACTGTCCCCTGAATCTCCTGAATCGGATCGTGCCGGCGTGGCGGCTGCCCTCACGGCAGCACCGTGATCGCTACCGCGGCCGCGCCGAACGCGAGGATCATGAGCACCGCCGTGTAGCCGAGGATCTGGCCGGGGCGCAGCCCGGTGATTCCCAAGAGCGGCAGCGCCCAGAACGGCTGGATCATGTTGGTGACCTGGTCGCCAAAGACGACGGCCATCACCGCACGCCCCGTATCCACGCCCAGCACACGTGCGGCCTCGACGACGAACGGTCCCTGCACCGCCCACTGTCCGCCGCCGGACGGCACCGCCAGGTTCACGAGCGCCGCGCTCACCAGTGCCCAGAACGGAAACGTCAGCGGCGTCGAGACCGCCACGAACGCATCGGCCACCACCCGCACGAGCCCGGAGTGCACCATCAGACCCATGATGCCGGCGTAGAAGGGGAACTGCAGGATGACGCCCGCGGCGGCACGCGCGCCGTCGGCCGCCGCGTCCGCGTAGTCCGCGAGCGAGGCGTGCAGCGCCAGGCCCAGCATCAGGAATGCAAAGTTCACGAGGTTCAGATCGACGGCCAGGAGCCCGGCGCGCCAGACGTGCGGCACCACGTACGCCACGCCGGCGGCCACGATCGGCCACACCAGCAACGGACTGTGCGCCAGCCGGTCCACCAGCCCGGAAGGCGAAGCGGTGGGTCGGCGCGGCTCCCGGTCGTCCGATGGCGCCTCGATCTCGAGGATCTCGGCGTCGTCCGGGTGCATCGATGCGAGCAGGAATGGCCCGATACCCAACACCACCGAGACGTAGGCGATGTTCAGCGGGCGGAACAGCGTCTCGGTAAGCGGCACGAGCCCGATCGACGCCTGGAGGAAGTGACCTTCCGTGTTGACGAGCAGCGGCGCCGAACCCGAGAGCCCGCTGTGCCAGACGACGAGCCCGACATAGCCCGCCGCCGCCACGAGCGGCAGGTGGACGCGGATGCCGCGCCGGCGCGCCGATTGTGCGACCTCGCGAGCCAGGAGTGCACCGGTGACGAGGCCGAGCCCCCAATGGATGACGCCCAGCAGGCCGGCGCAGAATGCCGTCAGCGCGACGGCGGAGCGCCCGCTCGCCGGGATCGCCGACAGGCGTGTCAGCGCGCGGCGAACGAGTGGCGCGCTCGCGAGCGCGTGGCCCGTGACCAGCACGAGCGACATCTGCATGCTGAAGGCGAGCAGGTCCCAGAAGCCGCGGTACCAATCGTTCACGAGTTCGACCGGTCCGTGATCGGCAAACGCCAGTGCAAGCCCGAACACCGCGACCGTGAGCAGCACCGCGAACGCGAACGCGTCCGGGACGCACCGCTCGCTGAACGCAGTCAGGAGCGCACCGAAACGGCGAAGTCCTCTGGTCATCAGGTGGCTGGGTGATGCCGTGCGTCTGCAACCTCAAAGCGGCGAGCAGGTCGCCCGATCGCGCGCCTTCATCGCCGCCAGCAGCGTCGGTCAGCGGATGTCTGCGACACGAGCTCAGGCAGCCCTCGAGTGGTCATTCGGTCTGCTGTGCCCCGACTGCGAACAGCGCGCCGTCGCTCCTCAGGAACAACTGCCCCCGGGCAATGGCCGGCGACGCCAGGAACCGTTCGCCGAGATCGTTGCGGGCGAGCACCTCCGGCTCGCGCCCGGCCCGCAGCACGAACGTGTCGCCCGTCTCGCTGACCATGTAGACCTTCCCGCCGCCGGCGACGGGTGAGGCGAAGAACACGCCGGCCAGGCGGTGGCGCCACACGGGCGCGCCCGTCGCAGCGTCCGCGCAAGTGACGACGCCCACCTCGTTCGCCATGTAGAGCAGGCCATCGTAATAGAGGATCGACGGCACGTACGACGCGCCGGTGGGCGCGCGCCAGACGACGTGGGTCGCGCTCACGTCGCCGCGCCCGCCAGGACGGAGCGCGAGATAGTCGCTGTTGCGATACCCTCGGCTCAAGTAGATCACCCCGCCATGGAAGACGGCCGACGGGATCGGCGTCTGCCGTTCGCTGCCGGCGTGCCACAGCAGATTTCCGTTCGTGGGATCGTACGCGTCGATGCGGTGGGACGAGTTGACGAGCAGTTCGTCGCCTTCCGGTCCCGGCACGACCACCGGCGTGCTGTGCGACACGCGCCCCCTCCCGCGATCCGCCACCCACCGTTCCTTGCCAGTCCGGCGGTCGAGCGCGAGCAGGTACGACTTCGGCTCGTGATCGCAGAGCAGGATCAACAGATCGCCGAACAGCGCCGGCGAACTGCCGTGGCCCCAGCGCGCCTCGAACGGCGAGTACTCGACGCCGAGATGCCGCTGCCACACGACGCCGCCGTCCATGTCGAGCGCGACGATCAGTCCGTTGCCGAACCAGGCGTAGATCCGCTCCCCGTCGGTGACGGGCGTGGGTGTCGCGAGGTTGTGTTTCTCGTGCAGCTCCGAGAAGGGACCGATGGCCTCAGTGCGATACGCCCACAGCCGCGTCCCGTTACGGCGGGCGAAGGCCTCGACCACGAGATACGTTTTCGACTGATGCCCGTCCGGCCCAGAGGCGGCACGGTCGCCCCCGATCGGCGCCTCACGCCCGGCGAGCGAGCGGTCGTCGCGTGCGAGCAGCGGATGCGAGCCGGCCGCCACCGGGGTCCGGCCCACCTGCGAGGTGACGATCACGCGGTCGCCCCAGACAATGGGAGATGACGCGCCGAGGCCGGCGAGCGGCATTTTCCAGGCCAGGTTCTCGGTGGCACTCCATGTGGTCGGCAGATCGGCCTCGGTCGAGACGCCCGCGCTCGACGGCCCTCGCCACTGTGGCCACTGCGGCGCCACTTGACGCTCCTGTGCGGCCGGCGCCGGCTGCCCTGCCGACACCGACGGCCAGAGTGGGACTCCCACGACAAGCGCCGCGAGAGTCAGGGGAAAAAACACATGCAGTACGTTCCGATCGTAACGGCCAGGCGCGGTGACCTTCGCGACTTTCGACCGACGCCTCGGGAAAGCAACTGGCCGTCCGGGCTCAAGGGAATACATCATCGCTGCGAAGCGCCAAGGTCCGGAAGGACTTGCGACGCGACTACATCGCCACGGCCGGCTCGCTGGGCGACTGCGTGGCCGGTCCCCCGCAAGGCGTAGACTTCGATCGTGCGCGCGGACGGATCGACGATCCAGTCGGCGTCAGACCTGCTCGGGCACGACGTACGGCGGACGATAGCCGTCCCGCAGCAAGCGATTCCCGAACGCGCCCATGTCGTACTCCGAGCTGCTCTCGAAGCGCTCCTCATCCGGCACCAGGGTCAGGATGGGGCCTACGGTCGGCTTCACGTGCGCCGAGTCCACGCCGTTGGCTGCGAGGTGGCTCTCCAGGCGTTCGAGCGTTTCGGTCACATCGGCCCGCGAGCCCACTCGCGCAGCGATCTCCGGCGCCGCCATTTCCGTGCCCAGGCGGTAGGAGATGTTGCCGAGGTGGCAGAGGGCTGACGAAATGTGCCCTCCCGTGATCGACGCTTTCAGATCCTGCGCCTTCCGGCTGCGGACGGCCTCGATGAAGTTCACCATGTGCGTGTCTCCCCCGGTCGACGTGAACGACTTCACCCGCTTGCCGTCCCGGTCGTAGACCACACCGCCGCCCCCGCCGCCCACGAACGCCCCGTGCTCGCACTCGATCGCGATGCCGATCCGCACCCCTCTGTAGTGGTCCATGTGCTTGACATCCGTCTTGGCCGGCAGCCCGCGCACCTCGAAAATCAACGGGGCCGAGGCATAGTCGTAGACTGCGATCTGCGTGTTCGGCGTCTCGGCGTCGTCGCTGTCGCCGAAGCGGCCTCCGATGCTGAACACGCTTCTGGGCAGCGTCTCCTCACCAAGCATCCAACGGCACATGTCCATCTCGTGAACGCCCTGGTTGCCGATGTCGCCATTGCCGGTGGCCCAGACCCAGTGCCAGTCGTAGTGCAGCTGCGCGCGCCGCAGCGGCTCGAGCGGCGCGGGCCCGCAGAACAGGTCGTAGTTGACGCCCGCGGGGATCGGCTGCGGGCCCGCGACCTTGCCGATGCTCTCGCGCCGTTTGTAGCAGAAGCCGCGCGCCCGCAGGATTCTGCCGAGTCCGCCGCTGCGCAGGTAATCGGCGAGCTCGAGGAGCGCTGCGTCAGAGCGGGACTGCGTGCCGGCCTGGACGATGCGGTTGTACCTGGCGGCCGCTTCCACGACCTTGCGCCCTTCCCACACGTTGTGCGAGATGGGCTTCTCGAGGTACACATCCTTGCCCGCCTGGCAGGCCCAGACGGCCATCAGCGAGTGCCAATGGTTCGGCGTCGCGATGGACACCGCGTCCACGTCCTTGTCCTCGAGCAGCGTGCGGATGTCCATGTGCTTCGCCACCTGGATACCCGCCGTCGACAGTTCCGCAGCACGTCCGTTGAGGACGGTCTCATCGACGTCGCAGAGCGCCACCACCCGCACGCCGGCGATCTCCCTGAGCATCTCGAGGTGGTGACCGCCTTTGCCACGCACGCCGACCACCCCCACGCGGATGGCGTCGTTGGCGCCCAGCGGGGCGGCCGACGCGGGCCGCGCGAGGGCGCCGGAAGCGGCCACGCCAGCGGCGACACCCTGCACGAGAAAACTACGTCGGCTGATCACTTGCGTCATCTTCGTTTCTTAAGGCCGTTCGGTTGCACGGGGGGGACCCTGCCTCCGAATCAGCGTGCGCGTTCGTCCCGCGGAACTTCGTGTGCGCGCAGTGTGGGGTGGAACCTCCTCGCAGGTCAAGCGATCGGGCAGCGGTCGGGCGGCAATCGCGCAGCACTGGCGCCTCGGGGCTTCAGTCTGCTGACATGCGCGTCCGCAGACTGACGGCGAGCGGGGCTCACGACGGCCGCGGCGGATGATCCTCGCGCAGGTGCCGTTCGAAAAAATCGATCAGCGCGGCGAGCCTGGCGTCGGTCGCCTTGCCCTGTTCGGCCAGCTCGATCAGGCGCGCGTCGGTCGCCTGCTCACCACCACCTTATCGGCTGGAATTCCACGAGAACGCCTCCCTTTTCGACGCGTCCGCCATTATCGCATCGTCACTCGGCGACACGACAGAGCAAGCCATCTTCCGTGCGGCAACTGGAGCGTCGATGCCTTTCGCGCCTTGCCCGGCAAGTCTCCGTCAGGGGAACACGTCGTCGCTGCGAAGCGCGAGGTCGGGCAGCACGAACGATGCGACCACATCACCCCGTCCGGTACGCTGAGTCAGGGCGTAGGCGTTCTCGCGCAGCGCGTACACCTCGATCGCCCGGGCGGACGGATCGACAATCCAGTATTCGCGCACGCCATACCTGGCGAACATCTGCATCTTGCAGCCACAGTCGGTCGCCTCCGTCGACGGCGACAGGATCTCTACGCACAGATCGGGTGCGTCGCGGATCACGCGATCCAGGTCCACCAGGTGGGCCCGCTCGGCCGTGAACAGCACGACGTCCGGCTGCAGGACGTCGTACTCCGAGAACACGATATCGATGGGCGAGCCCACCGAGAACCCGCCGTGCGTCGAAACGTGCCGGTGCAACGCCTCGGCAATCAGCTGCTGCACGACCTGGTGCCGCGGGACGGGGGCAGGTACCACGAATACCTCGCCGTCGTACAGCTCATAGCGGCGCCCATCCTCCGGGGCCCGCTCCAGATCTGCATAGCTGACGCGCGGTCGGACGATCTTCACGGCCGCCATCTTACCGTCGTCTCATTCTGCAGGCGGGGTGCCAGCGCGTTTTCCTCGTGTTTTCTGCTCCGTGCACGCTGACGCGGCAGTTTCTGCCAGCCGGATCGAAGCACGCGCGAGCATTACTGAACTCCCGCGTCCGCCGCGGGAAGCGTCATTTCCGGCGGACCAAGGCGGGATGTGCCGGCAATCGGACGGTGCTCCGGTAGGAAACGTCGGGATCGCCGACGCCGTGGCGATCCGATCTGGTTGCTGCGCGGACGCCGGCGCGGCGGCGGGATCCAAGCTCCCACGCCGCAGCGCCCCGGCGGGGTCGCGAGCGCGTCGTAGATGTCTTCCGCCGTCATCCCCGTGTAGCGGTGCTCGAAAAGGCCCACTGACGGCATCTGGAGCCCCGCCGCCACCAGCAGCGCGTTGGTCGCAGAGTCGATCGCGCAGTTCCACCACAGACGCGGCCTGTCTTCGCAGCGATCGAGATGCCCCATGCAGCGCTGCTCGCCAAGCGACTGGGCCAGATCGAGGCCTCCGTGGCGGAATGCGGCCGGCGCAGTCCTACCCGGACCGCATGGTTCGCAAGGGGCGGTCGGGAGCCTACGGACTTCGGCTTCCCCGCCGGCCGCGAGCCGGGGCCCGTCCACGTCCACGACTGGATCAGCCAGCCGTTGGGGCCCTTGGTCAGCGTGAACGTCATCTGCGCGGACTGGCTCATCGCGGCGCCGCCCTGCTTGAAGCTGTAGACGGCGGGGACGATGACATACGCGACGTCGCCGATCGTCTCCTTGCGCGTCGGCGCGCTGATCGTCACCATCTGATCGGTGATGCCCTGTTTCTTGGCATAGGCGTCGAGATCGGTACTCCAGGCGGTGACCGCGTCGGCACCGTGCCAGAGATACGGCGGCACCTCGTCGACGATCGTGAGGGCCGCCGTCTTCACGTGGGTTGCCGCGGCACCGGCAACGTCCCCCTTGTTGAAGGTCTCCATGAACGTCTTGATCGGCGCCATCAGGGGATCGTTCGCCGTCTGGGCACCGGCGATGCCGCCGGCGATCAACGACACGACCAGGGTTCCAAGGCCCAACGCTCGCATGCGTGTCTCCTTTCGTGCGTCACCCGTCCCATAGAGACGCGTGACCGTGTTGTGGACCCGCGCATTCTACCGG
The DNA here is from genome assembly GCA_963739995.1 of Vicinamibacteria bacterium. GTDB lineage: Bacteria > Acidobacteriota > Vicinamibacteria > Vicinamibacterales > JAENWD01 > CAVUCH01. Next base: position 293,085 of record CAVUCH010000017.1, read on the forward strand.
ATCAGCTCTTCCGGACCCCGAACGGTATGGTCATGCCAGTCGGATCTCGAGCCGTTGCGCAAATCCAGCGCGACCTGAAGGTCGGCTGCAATGGTGGCGGCCCGCAGCCGGGACGTCGGAGCCCTCGTGTTGCTCGCCCCCTCCTTGTGCTACGTTCTTCGCCGGCCGCGGCGGCTGCCGAACAGCCGATGACCGCTCCAGGACCGAGCACCCATGGTGACCCTCCACACGCCACGACTCCTGCTCCGACCGTACGAGGCCTCAGACGCGGCGCCCATGATGGAAATTCACCAGGACCCGGACGTGGCCAGGTTCCTGGTCACGGGCGGGGCGCCGAACGGAATCACCGTCGCGTGGCGCAACATCGCCATGATGGTCGGGCACTGGCATCTGCGCGGCTACGGCCAGTGGGCGATTGTGGAGAAGGCGGACGGCCAGGTGATCGGACGCGTCGGGCTGTGGAACCCGGAGGGGTGGCCCGGCATCGAGCTCGGGTGGCTGATCCGCCGCAGCCGGTGGTGCAACGGCTTCGCGACCGAGGCGGCCGTCTCGTCGCTCGGATGGGCATGGGACCACGTCGAGACCGATCACATCATCAGCCTGATCCAGCCCGACAACGTGGCGTCAATCCGAGTGGCCGAGAAGATCGGCGAACGCTTGGAAGGCGACCACGAGATGAACGGCACGACCTTGTGCGTCTACGGTATCCGCCGGGACGGCTCCGACCGGTGATGCACTCGCCGTCCGCCGGCTACCGTCCGTGAAAATTCAATGCCCTTCGAGGAACCGCTTCTCGATGAAGAACCTGTGCGTGGCGAGTGCCGCGTACCCCATGCGCTCGTACACCGGCCGCCCTGCATCGGTGGCGTGGAGCACGGTCGGGCACTCGCCGTGGGTCCTGGCGGAGAGCGCCAGCGCATGGCGCATGGCGGCGGCGGCGAAGCCGCGGCGCTGGAAACCTGGATCGGTGGCTACCAGCGCGACGTAGCGGTGGCCGTCGACCATCATCACGGTCGCACAGGACACCGGCTTCCCCTCCACGCTGCCGAGCACGGCCACATGATCGGCCCAGAACGACCGTCGTCCGAAAGGGTCATCAGCGGTGAGGAGGTCCATCCCGTACGCGGCGGAGTTCACCTCGAGCAGCGCGTGGCACCCCGCGTCATCCTGCGGCACGGCGAGCGACAAGCCCTCCGGCGTGCCGGCGGCGGCCACTCCTTCAGCGCGCATGCCGGTCGCCGTCATGAAGCGGGCGAGCCCGCACTCGTCGAGGACCGCGGCAGCATCGGTGCCTGGGTCGAGGCTGTCCTCGGTGACAACCAGCATCCATGGCACGCCCGCGCCGGATGCCCATGCGCACGCATCCTTGCCGTGGACGGCGAGCGACGCCGCAGAGACCCGCGGGGCCCTGACGAAGGCGAGGTTGAAGAAGGCGATCGGCAGGCCGGCGAAGACGTACTCGATGCCGTCGCCGCTGCCGAGGCGCCGCGGCCGGCAGGACGCCGCCATCAGCTTCCATGCGTCCACGAACTGCCCGAGGCTGAACTCAACGTCAGTGATGATCATCGAATCCCTCACGGACCGGCCGTCAGTGCCCGCCCGAAGGAGGTCGGGCCGGGGTGCGACGGGACACACCGCGTCACACGAACCTGACGCGCGAACCAGCGGGCGTGATGATGCGGGTCGCGGCGGATTATACCCCTGCCGCGCCGCCGAGGGAGTCGTCCGGAATCTGGGTGCGAACCAGATCCAGCGGGGGCTCGCTCGTGGTACGCGCCGATCGGAAGACGCACGTCACCATTACACGACGTTCCGTGACGTCTTTCCCGTCAGCTCTGGCCCTGCGGGCTCGCGTCGCCGTCGAACTCTCTGCGCTCCGTATCCTGGTCGCGTCCGACACGCCCAACGGCGATTCTGGCCGAAGCGTAGCTCTCGGGGCGCACCGGGGCCGCGGCCATGCCGCGCATCATCGCCAGCTGGCCGACATGTGTCAGCGCATCGGCGATCGGCCCCTGGAAGATCACCTCGATAGGCAGCGGCTCGCTGACGCCCGCGGCGAGGGCGGTATCGAGCGCCGCGAGGGCACGGAAGAACCGGTCGACAGCGGCACCCCAGGAGGGCTGCGGAACCGCTTCCCACCGGCGCTCCCCGTGCGCCATCCGCGCGCCCCACTCCATCAAGTCGCCCATGTGCGCGACGATGGCCAGTGCCGGCCGGCACTGGGGGGCCGGGCGGAACGCCTCGAAGCCGGGCGGCGGATCGCGGAGCGCCTTCTCGGCCCGGTAGGCCAGCGTCGCGAGGGTGTGGCGCAGCAAGCCTGCTGGTGGTGACGGCATGCTCAGATAGTAAAGCCTGGGCGCCTGCCGCGGCGAGCTGCAGGCGAAGGTCGACGCCGCGGCCGGTGTCTTGGCTCCCGATATCGTCGGGGAATGCCCTCACGACAATGGCAGACGATCCATGCGCAGCACGGTCTCGAGCAGGACATTCGCGCCGTTTGCGCAGTCGGCCCACCGGGTCAGCTCTTTCGGCGAATGGCTGATGCCGTCCACGCTCGGAACGAAGATCATCCCCATCGGCCCGAGCTTTGCCATCACCTGCGCGTCGTGCCCTGCACCGCTCGGCAGGCGCATCGTCTTCAGGCCCAGGCTGGCGGCGGCGGCTTCGATCTGCGACTGGATCTGCGGCGTCGCGATCGCAGCCTCGTCGTGTTCGAACAGCTTCATCGAGATCTCGGTCTGTGTCTCCCTCGCGATGGCCTGGGCGCGTTCCTCAATCTGCCTGCCGAGTCGCGCAATCTTCTCGGCCGACAGGTCGCGCAACTCGATCGAGTGCCTGACCAGGCCGGGCACCACATTCCGCGCGTTCGGGGACACTTCGAGCCGCCCGACGGTTCCGACCTGCCGCCCGGGTTCGCGCGTGACGATCTCCTGCACGGCCTCGATCAGCCTGGCTGCCGCGAGCAGCGCGTTGCGGCGCTCGGGCATCGGCGTCGTCCCGGCATGGTTCGCAAAGCCGCGGATCTCGACCTCGTACTCGTCGATGCTGACGATGCCCTCCACCACGCCTACAGGGACGGCGGCTTTCTCCAGGGTTCCGCTCTGCTCGATGTGCAGCTCCAGGTAGCAGTGGAACGACCCCGGCGCGATCCGGCTGTCCGCCAGCCGTATCGGGTCCCCTCCAAGCTTGCGAAGGCCATCGGCCATACGAACGCCGCCATACGCACGCTCGAGATCGTCCGGCTTGATGTCGCCGACGGTCGCACGGCTGCCCACCGTGCCGCCTTCCTCGTTCGACCAGATGACGATCTCGAGCGGACGCCGCGTCGTGACGCCACGATCCCTGAACGTGCGCACGATTTCGATGGCGGAGAGGGAGCCGAGGTCACCGTCGAAGTTGCCGCCGCCGGGCACCGAATCGATGTGCGAGCCGAACAGGATCGGCTTCAGCGAGCCGTCGCTTCCGTCGCGGCGCCCGAAGATGTTGCCAGCCGCGTCGATGCGCGGATCGAGTCCCGCGGATCGCATCAGCTCCATGGCGTAATGCCGGCCGGCGACATCGGCATCGGAGTACGCGACGCGGCTGACGCCGTCGGCAAACGTGCCTCCCGCGGGCCGGCCATGGACGCTCAGCTCCTCGAGGCTCTGCTGAAGACGCGCGGCATCGATACGCACGGCGGCGCCGGCACTCTGTCCGGACGACGCTCGTGAGACGGCGGAGGTGCCGAGCGCGGCAGCCGCGGCGACAAGGAGTTCGCGACGCGTGATGGTCATGGGGCGGATTATACGCGCCGCGCACGACGCGTCGTCGGGCGCATGGCCAGGCCGTGTGCACGGTATTGTCGCGGCCGCCGCTGTCGGGTGGCCTTGCGGCGATCAGACGGCCGCGGCACAAGCGCCGATCAAGGCGACGAGCACGGCTCCGGTGATGCCGAGAACAATCAGGGTGTTCCGCAGCGCCCGGCCGCGGACCTGTTCGATGTCGTCGATGTCGCCGACCGCGATGGTCACCTTGTCGCCGCGCCTGGGCTCCTCGAGCAGCGACACGGTGATGGCATCCGCCGTGACGTCAAGCAGGACGGCCTTCAACTCCTTCCCGTCGGTCTGTTCGATCCGGACCACGGAGTTGAGCGGAATCTTCCGAATCCGTTCCGTCACTTTCTGCCGGTGCTTCGCGCTCGTCGCCTCATCCTGGTGTGCGCCAAGCGAGGCCTCGTTGACGCCGGTGATTGCGGTCAGCACCGCGAACACGAGCAGCACGGCCGTCGCCCGTCTCATGAGGTCCTCCCCTCGAGCCCGAGCTCCACCCCGGCACGGAGCGGCACGAGGCGCGTGCGCTCCAGATCGTCGCGGTAGAACAGATTGTAGGTGTCGAACGGAATGAGCCGCCCGTCGGGGTGCACGATGTGCACGCACGTCTTCTTCACCGACCGCACGTCGAAGGAATACGCGTCGATGAACTGCATGATGATGACGCGGAAGATGTTCTGGTACCCGAGCTGCGCGGGGACGTCGAGGTGCGGCAGGCAGCAGAGCAGATCGCGAAGGCGGCCGGCGCCCGACTTCGGCGAGTGGTTGGTCGCAAACAGGCGGAACACGCCGTCCCGCACGGCCTCGTCCTGCTCGTAGACGATAGTATTGCGTCCGCCCTCGATGAGCGTTTTCGGATCGATGAGGCCGGTCAGCGGCACGACCTTGCCGTCACACTTCAGCGCATAGGCCATCGCGAGGCTGTCTGGATGGCACGGCACGGGCAGCACGTCCTCCGGCCGGAAGACGGCCGTCTGCTCCAGGATCCTGCGGCGAACCTCACTGAGCGTCAGCCGGTCGGTCGCCGGGTCGAACGCCTCGAGCCGGCCGGCCGCCTGGATCGGCTGCAGCGCCACGCCGCGCACGCACGGCTGCTCCAGGGCGAAATCGATGATCCGTCCGACCTCGCCGTCGTTCAGGCCTTTCTTCAACGTGACGACCAGCGTCGTCGATACGCCGAGTGCGTTCAGGCGATCGAGGGCGCGCCGGTGCACGTCACGCAGATCCGCGCCTCGCAGCTCCAGGAGGGCCTGGCGCTCGAACGAGTCGAACTGCAGGTACACCTCGAAGTCGGGCATGTACTCGGCGAGCCGCTTCGCGAACGCCTCATCGGTCGCGATGCGAATGCCGTTCGTGTTCACCATCAGGTGCCGGATGGGCGCGGCCTTTGCCCGATCGAGGATGGCGAAGAAGTCCGGGTGGATCGTCGGCTCGCCGCCGGAGATCTGCACGACGTCGGGTTCGCCTTCGTTCCGCACGACCGCATCGATCAGCCGCTGGATGTGATCGAGGCTCCGATACTGCTGCCGCGACGGCCCGCTGGCCGCGTAGCAGATCGGGCATTGCAGATTGCAGTGGTCGGTGACCTCGATGAGCGACAGGCACGAATGCTGCTGGTGATCCGCGCAGAGCCCGCAGTCGTACGGGCAGCCCCATCGGACGGGTGTATTGAAGCGGAGCGGCATCTCCGGCGGCTTGATGAACACCTCCCGGCACCGGCGGTAGTACTCGACGTCGTCGGCCAGCAGCACCCGCTGCTCGCCGTGGACCGGACAGCGCTTGAGCATGTACACGCAACCGGCCTGGAAGACGATCTTGCCCTCGACCTTGCGATAGCAGGTCGAGCAGATCGACACGGCGACGTCGTAGAACAGGTAGGGGCGGACGCGCTCACCCACGCCGCACCTCGCCCACCAGCCGTGGCACGTGGGGCGCGTAGAAAGCAATCGTCGCCAGGCAGGCCCACTGGATGATCGAGAGACCCGCCACGTGCGCCGCGGGCTTGATGAAGTCGGCGGCCAGTCGGAACCCGAGATACGCCACCATGAACATCTTGAAGCGATCGCCGGCGACTGGCAGCCGGTGTTTGAACGTTGAGAAACCCACGAGCAGCAGCAGGAGAAACGCGATCTCGTACAACTGCGTCGGATGACGGGGGATGCCGTCCCCGAAATCGATTCCCCAGGGCAGGCCGGTGGCGATACCGTGCGTGCGGTCCGTCAGGCCGGTCAGCAGGCAACCCACCCGGCCAATCGCGATCCCGAGCACGAGCGGTACGACGAACAGATCGCCGGTGGCCACACCTACGCGGAGCCGTCGCTTGACCCACTCGACGCCAATGAGCCCGCCGATCAACCCCCCGACGATTGTCTTGCCTGCGACGAGGCTGCCCGGGTGTGCCCAGACGCCCGCGAGGGCCACCGGGTCCTCCACCCACGCGAGCAGACGGCTGCCAACCAGCCCGCCGACGGCGGCGGCGACGATGACCCACCGGCGCGTGCGCGCGTCGACGACGTCACCGTCGTGTCGACGCTGCCGGCGATACCAGGTAAAGGCGAAGGTGTAGGCGAGGGTCTCGAACACCCAGTGCGGGTGGAGCGTCACCGGTCCGGCCTCGAAATAGACAGGAAAGGTCATCGCCTCGTTGTGAAGACGCGGTCACTATAGTCGCGCTCTCCGACCCATTGCACTCGAAACCTTTGCCGCTCGCGCGTGTCGGCGTGTGGGCGTGCGAGTCACGGTCCTTACAGCCAGTGCCTTCGCTTGAACAGGACGAGCATCCCGCCGGCGAGGACCAGACAGACCGTCCAGAACGCCGGATAGGCCCATGCCCAATCCCCCCCTGGCATGTAGCGGAGGTTCATCCCGTACACGCCCGCCAGAAAGGTGATCGGAATGAAGATCGTCGTGATGATGGTCAGGACCTTCATGACCTCGTTCATGCGGATCGAGAGCGACGACATGTAGGTCTCGGCCAGACCCGAGGCAAACTCGCGATAGGTGTCGCACAGGTCGATGATCTGGACGATGTGATCGTGGACGTCGCGAAGATACGTGCGTGTGGTCTCGCCCATGCACTCGTGCGGTTCGCGCTGCAGCGTGCGGATCACATCGCGCATCGGCCAGACTTCCCGGCGGAACAGCAGCAGCTCGCGGCGGAGGCGATGGATCTGCGGAATGACGTCCGGACCGGCGCCCATGAGCACCTGCTCCTCGATCTCTTCGAGCCTGTCGCCGTAGAACTCGAGGATGGGAAAGCCGTGATCGACGATGGCGTCGATGAGCGCGTAGAGGAGGAAGCTGGCGTCCCCGCGGCGAAGCTGCGAGCCCGGCTGCTGGAGCCGCCGTCGAATCGGATCCCACACGTCGCCCGGCGTCTCCTGGAACGTCAGCAGCGTGCGATGACCGACGAAAAAGCTGACCTGCTCGCTCGAGAGGTGCCCCTCCTGAAGCTGGAGCATCCTCGCGATGACGAACAGGCGCGCGGGATGCGTGCCGGACAGGCCGGCGGGCCCTTCGCCGAAGGCATCCACCTTTGGCCGCTGCGACACATGGAGCAGGTCTTCGACGGCCAGCGGGTGAAGCTCGTACTTCGCCGCCAGGGCGCTGACCCACTTCATGTCGGTCAAGCCGTCCACGTTGATCCAGCAGACGGCGGACCAGTCAGGCCGGTGACCGGCCACGAAGCCATCGATGTCGTCGATGGTCCGGACCAGGACGTTGTCGGCACGGTAGTCGATCACCGTGACCCTGACCTTGCCAGGCCCGGATTGGAGGCTGCCAAGCTGCTCGCGATCGATGCCTGCGGCCGTGCCCGGACGGTTCTTCCGGATCTTGGGCAGCCGCAGCCCGCCGCCGGCGCGCCTTGTCGGCGCTTCCCGCACGGAGGCTGCGGGGACGGCGCCGCGATCCGAAACGGTCGCATCGGGCA
>CAVUCH010000018.1:0-372642 GCA_963739995.1 Vicinamibacteria bacterium
CGTCGCTGAAGCGATAGCGGCGTACAGCAAGGCGCTCGAGGCGAATCCGGCCGATGCCGTTGCCAGGGCACGGCTCGAGGCCCTCGCGCCCGCAACCGCGGCGCTGCCGCCGCCGGCAAGCTCGAGCCCGTCATCGCCGGGTGCCGTGGCCGGCCCCGCAGCGCCGACCTCCCCGCCCTCCCCGTCAGCCACGGCGCCTGCGCCGGCGGCGGCGCAGGCTGGACCCGTGGCCCCCCGGGCACCGGCCTCCGAGCCGGCGAAGGCTCCGGCGACGGGCGATCCGTCGGTGGACGATCCCGCCCGTGTCGCGGTGTTCGAGAGCTACATCCGTGAGGGCAAATTCGCCGAGGCCGAGCCGCTGCTCGAGGAGTACGTAAAGTCGCGCCCAGCGTCGTCGTGGGGCTGGTACGCGCTCGGGTACAGCCAGTTCGCCCAGAAGAAGATCGGCGCATCGATCCGATCGCTCGCGAAGTCGCTGCAGCTCGACGTCACGAACGCCGAGGCGCACAAGATTCTCGGGCGCAACCTGATGATCATCGGCCGCTTCGACGCGGCGCAGGTGGAGTTCGAGCAGGGCCTGAAGTACAAGCCGAAGTCCGCGGAGATCCACTACAATCTGGGCACGCTGTTTTCGATCCAGGACCAGTGGGAGCAGGCGCGCAAGGCGTTCGACGAGGCGCTGCAGCTCGATCCCGCCTACCTCGAAGCCATCGACGCGATGGGGTTCGCGCTCGAGGCGCTCGGCGACGATGCCGGCGCCGTGGCGATGTACGAGAAGGCGGCCGCCCTGAACGACGAGCGCAAAGGCACGTTCGCCTCGCCTCACGCCAACCTGAGCGCCTACTACTACCGGACGGACAATCCCGACAAGGCCCTCGCGCACGCTCGACGGGCCATCGAGCTCGATCCCAAGTCCGATCGCGCGTGGTTCCAGCGGGGGCGCGCCGACGAGCGCCAGGGCCGGCTGGACGACGCGGTTGGCGCGCTGAACAACGCGATTGCCCTCAACCCGCGCGCATCGTCGTACTACTACGTGCTGAGCGGCGTGTACCGTCGCCTCGGGTGGACCGACGAGAGCGAGAAGGCGCTCGAGTTGTTCAAGCGCCTCGAGCGCGAGTCCAACGAGCTCGACGAGCAGCGGCGGGCCGTAGCGCGGGGCGCCGCGGCTGCATCGCCGGACCGCCCGCGTGACTAGCGCCCGCAGGCACGCATCCTCCCGCCGCGGGTTCCTCCGGCTGCTCGGGGGGTCGATCGGTCTCGCTGCCGTGTCGGACCGCGCGGCCGTCGCCGCGGCGGACCCGCCGGCGAGCGGGGCTGGTCCAATCTTCACCGACATCACGGAACCCGCGGGGCTGTCGCGTGCGCTGAACGTGTCGGGCAGTCCGGATCGGAAGGAGTTCATCCTCGAGGAGATGGGCTGCGGGGTGGCGCTGTTCGATTACGACAACGACGGCTGGCTCGACATCTTTCTGGTGAACGGCAGCAGCTTCGAGCCCGCCGTTCGTGACGCCAAGCTCAGGAGCTACCTGTTCCACAACAACGGCGACGGCACGTTCACCGACGTGAGCGACAAGGCGGGACTCACGCGGTCCGGCTGGGGGCAGGCGTGCTGCGTGGGCGACTACGACAACGATGGGTTCGACGACCTGTTCGTGACGTATTGGGGGCAGCACGTCCTGTATCACAACAACGGTGACGGCACGTTCACCGACGTGACGGAGGCGGCGGGGCTGACGCAGGTGCCCGGCCGCTGGGGCGCGGGCTGCTGCTTCCTCGACTACGACCGCGACGGTCATCTCGACCTCTTCGTCGCGAGCTACATCAACTTCGATCCCGCGAAAGCGCCGCGTCCCGGCGATGGACAGTACTGCCGTTACAACGAGATTCCCGTGCCGTGCGGCCCGCTCGGGTACGCGGGCGGTACGAATGCGCTCTACCGGAATCGCGGTGACGGGACATTCGCCGACGTGTCGGAGGCCTCCGGCATCGCCACGCCGCGAGGTCCGGCGTCGATGGTGTTCGTGGGGAGCAACTGGCGGCCGACAGGCTCCTACGGCATGGGTGCGGCGTCCGCCGATTTCGACAACGATGGCTGGCCCGACATCTACGTCGCGTGCGACACGGCACCGAGCCTGCTCTACCGGAACAACCACGACGGCACCTTCCGCGAGGTGGCGGTGCCGTCAGGCTGCTGCGCTGGACGAGAATGGGGTCGCCCTCGCCGGCATGGGAGTCGGCGTTGCCGACTATGACGGGGACGGCTGGTTCGACCTCGTGCGCACCAACTTTTCGGAACAGGTCACGACGCTGTACCGCAATTACGGCGGCGGCGCGTTCACGGACGCGAGCGTCAAGGCGGGGCTCGGCGTGAACCGCAAGTACCTCGGGTTCGGCGTGGGATTCCTCGATTACGACAACGACGGCTGGAAGGACATCTTCATCGCCAACGGGCACGTGTACCCACAGATTGCGGCCAGGCAAGCTGCACCTGACGTACAAGCAGCCGCGGCTGGTGTACCGGAACCTGCGGAACGGCCGCTTCGAGGACATCTCGGCGCGGTCGGGCGCCGCCATCCTGGAGGAGCACCTCGGTCGCGGTTGCGCGTTCGGCGACTTCGACAACGACGGCGACATCGACGTGGTCGTCAACAACCTTGACGGCCCTCCCTCGCTGCTGCGGAACGACGGCGGCAACCGGAACGCCTCGATCCTCGTCAAGTGCGTGGGCACGCGCTCGAACCGGTCCGCCATCGGCACGCGCGTGAAGGTGACCGCCGGGGGGCGCACGCAGGTGGACGAAGTGATGAGCGGATCGAGCTACTACTCGCAGAGCGACTTCCGGCTGCACTTCGGGCTGGGCGCCGCGACCGCCGTGGACGCCATCGAGATTGCCTGGCCGTCGGGCACGAAAGAGATCCACCGCGACCTGGCCGCCAATCACCTTTACACCTGCCGCGAGGGCGAGGGCATCGTGGGCCGGCGCGCGTTCGAGCGATCCGGGTCGCAGCCGTGACGCGCTCCCGTTTCCACCACGCCGCCCGGTGGCCGTTGACGCTGGCGTGGCTCGGTGCGATCGGCATCGTCCCGGCGCTCGGGAATTCCAGCGGCGGGAGCGACGTGCGTTTTGCGGACATCACCCAAGCGGTGGGTCTCGACTTCACGCACGCCAACTCGCCGACGACCAACAAGTACCTGCTCGAGACCATGGGGGGCGGCGTGGCGCTCGTCGACGTGGACAATGACGGGCGGCTCGACGTGTTCCTGACCAACGGCGCACACATAGATGACCCGATGCCGGCGGGGCGCCAGGCGGACAAGTCCGACCCCCGGTTCTGGAACCGGCTGTTCCGCCAGACCGAAGCCGGCACGTTCGTCGACGTGACCGAGAAGGCGGGCGTCACCGGCATGCCGCAGAACGCCTACGGCATGGGCGTCGCGGTGGGCGACTACGATAACGACGGGTTCCAGGACCTGTACGTGACGAACTACGGCCCGAACACGCTCTACCGCAACACGGGGCGCGGCACGTTCGAAGACGTGACCGCGCGCGCCGGCGTGTCGGCCGGCGGCTGGAGCGCGAGCGCGGGATTCCTGGATTACGACAACGACGGGAAGCTCGACCTCTTCGTCACGCGGTATCTCGACTGGACGTACGAGAGCAACCGCCACTGCGGCGACAAGCGACCCGGCTATCGCGCGTACTGCCATCCCGACAACTTCGACGCCGTCAGCAACGTGCTGTTCCGGAACAACGGTGACGGCACCTTCACCGACGTCTCGGACAAGGCCGGCGTAGCCACGCCGCGCGGCAAGGGGCTCGGGGTCGCCTTCGCCGATTTCGACGACGACGGGTTCGTGGACATGTACGTGGCGAACGATTCGGTTCAGTCGTTCCTCTATCACAACGGGCGCGGCACCTTCAGGGAGGTCGGTCTCCTCGCCGGCGTCGGCTTCAACGAGGACGGCAAAACGTTCGCCGGCATGGGGGTGGACTTCGCCGACTACGACAACGACGGCCGGCCGGACGTGTTCGTGACCGACCTGTCGAACGAGCGCTACCGCCTGTTTCGCAACAACGGCGACGAGACCTTCCAGGACGTGACGAATGCCGCCGGGGTCGGCGGTGCGACGCTGCTGTTCTCGGGCTGGAGCACGCGCTTCTTCGACTACGATAACGACGGGTGGAAGGACGTCTTCGTCGCCCAGGGCCACGTCATGGACACGATTGAGAAGACGTCGCCGAACCTGCAATACCTGCAGCCTCCGCTGCTGCTGCGCAACGAGCGCGGGCGCTTCGTCCGGGCGATGGCGGGCGACCCGTTCGAGCGCGAGTGGGCCGGCCGCGGGGCCGCGTTCGGCGATCTCGACAACGACGGCGACCTCGACGTCGTGATGAGCAGCGCCGGCCAGAAGGCGGTGGTGCTGCGGAACGAGGGTGGGAACCGGAACCAGTGGCTCGCGATTCGGACGGTCGGCACCCGATCCAACCGCGACGGCATCGGGGCGCGCGTGAAGGTGGTCTCGGCGTCCGGTACGACCCAGCACGCGGCCGTCAACACCGCCGTCGGGTACCTGTCGGCCAGCGACAAGCGCGTGATCGTTGGGCTCGGGGCGGACACGGTCGCCACGCAGGTCGAGATCCGCTGGCCGTCCGGCATCGTGCAGTCCTTCCAACACGTGAAAGCTGGCCAGACGCTGGTCGCCACCGAGCCCGAGCGATGATCACCCGACGCGCCCTCCTCGCGCTCCTCGCCTCGTCCGCTGCACCGGCGGCATTCGGCCAGGGTATCTCGTCGCGCGGCGTCAAGGCGCAGCCGCGCGGCAAGCCTTCGGGCCGCCCGTTTTCGTCCCGTCTCACGGATGTCGCCACGGAGGCGGGGCTGACGCATCCGGTCGTGTACGGAGGCGTGGACACCAAGCAGTACATCCTCGAGGTCGTCGGCTGCGGCGTGGCGTTCATCGACTACGACAACGACGGCTGGCAGGACCTGTTCGTCCTCAGCGGGACGCGGCTGGACGGCGATCCGGCCGGTGCCACTAACCGCCTCTACAAGAACAATCGAAACGGCACGTTCACCGACGTGACGGAACAGGCCGGGTTGCGCCGGACGGGTTGGGCCTCGGCGGTCACGGTCGGCGACTACGACAACGACGGGTTCGACGATCTCTTCATCACGTACTACGGCCGCAACGTGCTCTATCGCAACAACGGCAACGGCACGTTCAGCGACGTGACGGAGAAAGCCGGCCTGCGCGCAGGCGGCAGTGCGATACGGGTCCGGCTGCACGTGGGTGGACTACGACCGGGACGGGCATCTCGATCTGTTCGTGGCGACCTACCTGAACACCACGCTCGAGAAGCTGCCGAAACCGGGCGAGAACCCTGACTGCACGTGGAAGGGGATGCCGGTGAACTGCGGCCCGCGTGGTCTTCCGACCGGCTACGTGCAATTGTTCCGCAACAACGGCGACGGCACCTTCAGGGACGCCAGCCGCGAATCCGGTGTGGCCACGGCGTCGGGCTCGTACCCGATGACCGCGGTTGCCGTGGACGTCGACAACGACGGCTGGCCGGACATCTACGTCGCCTGCGATTCGACGCCGAGCTGGCTGTTCCGCAACCAGCACGATGGCACGTTCCGCGAGGAAGGGCTGCAGCGCGGCGCGGCCCTCAGCGAAGATGGCCTGGAACAGGCCGGCATGGGTATCGGGGTCGGCGACTACGATCTCGACGGCAGCCTCGATATCTTGAAGACGCACTTCTCCGACGACACGAACGTGCTCTACCGCAACGACGGCAAGGGCAACTTCGACGATTTCACGCTTCGGGCGGGGCTCGGCGTCGAGACGCGATTCGTCGGCTGGGGAGCGGGCATCGTCGACCTGGACAACGACGGCCACCCGGACCTGTTTCTCGTCACCGGGAGCGTCTATCCCGAGGTCGAGCAGAAGGTACCCGCGTATCCGTTCCGCACGCCACGGCTCGTGTTCCGCAACCTGGGCGACGGCCGCTTCGAGGAGCTCATCGACGAGGCCGGCCCTGGCGTCGCGGCGGCGCACACCAGCCGCGGCTGCGCTTTCGGCGATTTCGACAACGACGGCGACATGGACGTCGTGGTGATCAACATGAACGAGCCGCCGTCCCTCCTGAGGAACGACGTCACCGGCGGTGGCCATTGGCTGAAGGTCCTGCTCGTCGGAGCGCAATCGAACCGCAGCGCGATTGGCGCGCGTGTGACCGCCCGCTACGGCGGGCGCACTCAGGCCCAGGAAGTCATGGCGCAGGCGAGCTTCTACTCCGCCAACGATCGCCGGCTGCATTTCGGACTTGGTGCGGCGACGGCCGCCGACCTGACAATCCGGTGGCCGACCGGCGTGACCGAGACGGTGCCGAACGTGGCGGCGGATCAACTCGTCGTCATTCGTGAAGGCGCGGGCATTCTCAGCCGCCAGAAGTTCGGACAGTCATGAGCCCTGCCACGCCGTCCGCTCGCCGGTGTGGAGGCGTCCGCCGGGTGGGAATGCTCGGCGTTGCGCTGCTCGCGGCCGCTGCGCTGACCACGCCGACAGGAGCCGCTCCCCCGCCGGCAACTGCCACCATCAGCGTCGATGCCGGAACTGCCGAAGGCCGCATCAGCCCGCTGCTCTACGGCCAGTTCATCGAGTTCATGTACGAGGGCATCAAGCGCGGCCTGCACGCCGAGCTGATCCGCAACCGCAGCTTCGAGGAAGGGCGCGGCAGCCGACGGCCTCTCCCGCCCGACTGGAACCGCTACCCGGACGACCGCAACGATGACTACGGCCTGTCCAGCGCGTGGGACGAGACGGTCGCGTACCCCACCACGGAACGGTCGGAGGCGCTGCTGACCGGGCACTCGCTTCGGGTCGAGCTCCGTCCAGCCGTGGTGGCGCGCCATGGCGTGTATCAAGGTCGCGTTCCGGTCAGGCGAGGGCTCGAGTATCGCGGCTCGCTCTGGATCAGAGCAGAGACCTTCACGGGCGGCGTCGCCGTGGCGCTCGAACGGGACGTGACCGGCGGAGCCGTCTACGCTGAAGCCCCGCTCGCAGCCGTCGCGGGTGACTGGCGGCAGTACGCGTTCACACTCCGGCCAGCGGCCGATGACCCGCTCTCGCGGTTTGCGATCCTCTTCACCGGCTCGGGAACCGTGTGGATCGATCAGGTGTCGCTCATCCCCGCCGATGCCGTGGAGGGCGTCCGCGGGGACGTGCACCCCCTCGTGAAGGCGCTCGCGCCCGCCTTCATCCGATGGCCGGGCGGGAACGTGGCGCAGGACTACCGCTGGCTCTGGGGAATCGGTCCGCGTGACGAGCGCCCGACCTGGATCAATCTGTCGTGGAAGAACGAGCCCGAGCCTAGTGATTTCGGGACCGACGAGTTCATCCGCTTCGCCCGCACGGTGGGCGCGGAGCCTTCGATCACGGTCAACGTGGAGGGACGTGGTGCCACGGCCGAGGAGGCCGCGGCGTGGGTCGAGTACCTGCAACGGACCCGAGACGTCCCGGTACGGGATGTTGCGCGCCCGCAATGGGCATCCTGAACCCTACGGGGTGAAGTACTGGGAGATCGGGAACGAGATCTGGGGTGACTGGGTACGCGGCCACTCCGATGCGGCCACGTACGCGCGCAATCTGGGGCGCTACATCGCCGCGATGCGCGCGGTCGATCCTTCCATCAAGGTGATCGCCGTTGGCGACAACGACATGGCCTGGAACCGCACCGTCGCGCGTGCCACCGAGCGCTTCGACTACCTGGCCGTTCACCATTACTACAGCCAGCGTGACATGGACGGCGACCTCCGCAACCTGGTGGCGCGTCCGCTGCACTACGAGCGCTGGTACGGCGAGCTCGACACCATGCTCCGCGATGTCGTGCCTGGCCATCGGCCCCAACTGGCCATCAACGAGTGGGGGCTGGACCTGCCGGAATCGCAGCAGTACTCGATCCTCTCGGCGCTCTACGCGGCACGGCTGATGAACGTGTTCGAGCGCCGGAGCGATTTGGTTGCCATGAGCGCCGTGTCGGATCTCGTGAACGGCTGGCCGGGCGGCATAATCCAGGCGGGCAGCCATGGCATCTTCGTCACCCCGATCTACCTGGTCAACAAGCTGTACGCGACCCGCCTGGGCACCGAGCGACTGCCGTCAACCGTCGACGGGCCATCCGTCTCGAGCACTCGCGAGGGTCGCAGCGTTCCCGTGCTGGACGCAGTGGCGAGCCGTTCGGCCGACGGCCGCACCATCTTCATCAAGGCGGTCAACGCCGACCTCGAGCGATCCGTGACGGCACGCATCACGGTCAGCCACGCGCGCGTCGGCGGGAGTGGCACGTTGGAACGCGTAGTCGCCGACTCGATGGCCGCAGTGAACGGATTCAGCACGCCTGACGCGGTGAGGTCCACACGCGAGTCGATCAAAGTGCGGAACACCTTCTCACTCGAACTGCCGCGGCACTCGGTCGCCGTCCTCACCCTCACCGTCGAGAAGTAGCCACTCGCATTAGCCTGTCAGCCGGCACTGAAGTGCCGGCTCCACATGGCTGCCGGCGACAGACTACAGCCTGCAGGCCCGTCTGGCCTGAGGCCCGACAGAGCCTTCAGCCAAGTGAGGGCTGTCTTTGTGGAGCCGGAACTTCAGCTCCGGCGGACGGTTTTCGCGCTCTGTTACCATCCGCGGATGCTTGCTTCGCCGCGCGTCTCTGCGTCAGTACTCGTAGCGGTCATATGCCTCTCCGCCCTCGCGGTCGCGGACGGGCAGGCGCCCTCCGCCTCGAGGTTCGACATCCTCATTGCCGGCGGACGCGTGGTGGACGGCACCGGCGCTCCGTGGGTCCACGCCGACGTGGGCATCACGGGTGACCGCATCGCGGCAGTCGGCGCACTCGGTCGCGAGGACGCGCGCACGGTCATCGACGCAACCGGCCTCGTCGTCGCTCCCGGCTTCATCGACATGCTCGGCCAGTCGGAGTTCGCCCTGCTGGTTGACAGCCGGGCGGCCAGCAAGGTTCACCAGGGCGTGACGACCGAGATCACGGGCGAGGGCCGCTCGATCGCGCCGCTGACCGATGCGATGGCGGAGGAGGCCCGGCCGGAATACGACCACTTCGGCCTGTCGCTCGATTTCCGCACGCTGGCGGAGTACTTCCGGCGTCTCGAGACACGCGCGCAGCCCACCATCAATATCGGGACGTTCGTCGGGGCGGGCGGGGTCCGCGCACACGTCATGGGGCTCGACGATCGTCCCGCTGCGCCGGGGGATCTGCAGCAGATGCGTGCGCTCGTCGCGCAGGCGATGCGTGAGGGGGCGCTCGGCCTCAGCACGTCACTGCAGTACGTGCCGGGCCGCTTCGCGCCCACCGACGAACTGGTGGCGCTGGCCGAGGTGGCGGCCGCCCACGGCGGCATCTACATCACGCACCAGCGATCCGAGAGCGCGCAGATCGACACCTCGCTCGACGAGGTCTTCGCGATTGCGGAGCGCGCCCGGATCGCGGCGGAGATCTGGCATCTGAAGGTCGCCTACCGGCCGAACTGGGGCCGCATGCCGGCGGTGCTCCGCCGGATCGAGGAGACGCGGGCGCGTGGGCTCGACGTCACCGCGGACATCTACCCGTACACACGCGCGTCGAACGGGCTGGACGCGTGCCTGCCGTTGTGGGTGCGCGAAGGGGGGCTCGAGCCCATGCTGGCGCGGCTGCGCGACCCTGCGCAGCGCGAGCGCATCACGCGTGAGATGGAGGACCCGCACGCGACCGGGTGGGAGAACCAGTGGCAGGGGGCCGGCGGCGCTGACGGCGTGATGCTCGCGTCGGTGCTCAACCCCGATCTGCGCGGCTACGAAGGCATGACGCTGACGGAGATCGGACGACGCATGGGCAAGGACCCGCGCGAGGCGCTGATCGATCTCGTGATCGCCGACCGCGGCCACTCCGACTGCATCCTGGCGATCATGGACGAACAGGACGTGCGCGCGGCGCTCGTGCACCCGCTGGTGGCGATCGGCACCGACTCGAGCGCGAAGGCTGAAGACGGGCCGCTGGCTGAATCGAAATCGCACCCGCGCGGCTGGGGATCCTTCCCGCGCATCCTGGGCCGCTACGTTCGCGACGAACGGCTGATGCCGCTCGAGGAGGCCATCCGGAAGTTCACCTCCCGCCCTGCCATGCGCCTCGGCCTGCACGACCGGGGCCTCCTCCGTCCCGGGTTCGCGGCCGACCTGACCCTGTTCGACGCGGCAAGCATCCGGGATGTCGCCACCTTCGAGGATCCCAACCACTACGCGGTCGGCGTGCGCCACGTGATCGTGAACGGTCGCCGTGTGCTGGCGGACGGTCACCTGACCGCGGAGCGGCCCGGCCGGGTGCTGCGGGGTCGCGGGTACCGTCCGTAGCGATTCGGCGCTGTACTGCGCGCGGGTGCGCATCCATTCGCGTTTCGTTGTGACGCACCTTCTGAACCGGTTGACTTGGTCAGCAGCGCGCGCTCGGCTTCCTCGTCGATGACGGCCGGATGATACGCAAAGCCTTCAGGAAACCTGACGGGCGGGTCATCGAAGAGCGGTAGCTTGTTCGCGCGGACCATCGAATCGCCCGATGCGTGTTTCATTCCAGCCAATGCCCCGCGCCGCTCAGCCTTTCGTCCCCCACCGCCCACCGCCCACCGCCCACCGCCTAACTGTCTTCGCCACCGCCCACCGCCCACCGCCCAGCCCAGCGCCTCGTCCATTGCGTCAGCACGCCGATACGGTTACATTCCCTCGAGCGTGCCGGCCACAGCCATCAAGACCCTGCTCATCAGCCTCGCCTACGTCTTCCTGCTGATTGCCGCGCTCGTCATCGTCAACATCGTCCTCTCCCGCCGCACGCGTGAGGAACGCGAGGCTGAGCGCCTGCGTCGGCGGCAGCGGAAACCGTCATGAACACACCGCGCGTGCGCAGGAGCTGGCATCGGAGTGGGGTGGTCGTCGGTGGCGTGCTCGCGCTGTTCGCCTGCGGGGCCGCGGCGCAGGGTCCGGCGGCCACGGCCACGGCTCCCGCACCACCGAGCGCGATCAACATCCCATTCGAGTCCTACACCCTGCCGAATGGGCTCACGGTGATCCTGTCCCCGGATCACACCACGCCCACGGTGGCCGTGAACATCTGGTACCACGCGGGTTCGAAGAACGAGCTCCCCGGCCGAACAGGGTTCGCGCACCTGTTCGAGCATGTCATGTTCACAGGCTCCGGCCACATTCCGTACGGCCTGCACGACAAGCTCACCGAGGGCGTCGGCGGGGGCAACAACGGCACCACGTCGAACGATCGGACAACGTACTTCGAAAGCGTGCCGAGCAACTATCTGGAGACGGCACTGTGGCTCGAGGCCGACCGCATGGGCTTCCTGCTCGACACGCTGGATATCGCCAAGCTGAACGCGCAGCGGGACATCGTCAAGAATGAGCGCCGCCAGGGCGTGGACAACCAGCCGTACGGGCGTGTGGACGAAATCCTCGCGGAGGCCACCTACCCGCCCTCGCACCCGTACTCGTGGGACGTCATCGGCAGCATGGCGGATCTGTCGGCCGCCTCTGAGGAGGACGTGAAGTCGTTCTTCCGCGTGTACTACGCCCCCAACAACGCCATTCTTGCTGTGGTCGGCGATTTCGATCCTGCCGATGCACGGCGTTGGGTCGAGCGATACTTCGGCGATCTGCAGCGAGGCGCGCCGATCACGCGTCCGACTGTCGCGCCGGTGTCACTGCCATCGGTGACACGCCTCGTCTACGAGGATCGGGTCGAAGTACCACGCCTGTATGTCCAATGGCCGACGGTCGGCGAACGCAACGATGATCGGTTCGCGCTCGACGTGCTTGCCTCGATCCTCAGCGGGCCGCGCACCGCACGGCTGACCAAGGCGCTCGTGTTCGACCAGCAGGCCGCCGCCTCCGTCGTCGCGCAGCAGTCGACCCACGAGGACGTGGGCGAGTTAGGGCTGGCGATCACACCACGACCCGGACACTCCCTGACCGACCTCGAATCGGCTGCTGACTCGGTGATCGCGGCATTCAAGGCGGAAGGCGCGACGGCTGAAGAGATCCAGAAGGCCACCGCGGGGGAAGAGCTCGGATTTCTGACAGGCCTGCAGTCGAACCTCGGGAAATCGTTCCGCCTGACCGACGGCGCGGGCTTCCACGGAGACGCTGGCTACTTCCGCACGGAGTACCAGAAGCTTCTGGCCGTGACCGCCGCAGACGTGAAGCGGGTGGCCGGCAGGTACTTGACGGCGGGACGGATCGTGCTGAGCGTCGTGCCGCTCGGGCACGCGGACCAGGCGGCCAGGCCTGACGAGAGCAAGAAGGTGCCTGCCGTCAGCACGGCGGCTCCGGAGGCTATCCGATGATCCGCTCCAGACGTTGCGCCGCGGCGCTCTGGACAGTTCTCGTGCTTCTGGCCGCGGCAGCCACGATCCCTATCTCCGCTCAGCAGACCCTCGACCGCACGAAGGTGCCGGCACCTGGGCCGCCACCGGTGCTGCGGGTGCCCTCGTGGACTGGAACCCCCTTGGGGAACGGCGCCCAGCTGATGGTGGCCGAGAAGACCGACCTGCCGCTCGTATCGTTCGCCATAACCTTCCTCGGTGGAGCCAACCAGTTCGAGCCGGCGGACCGGCGAGGCGTCGGAAGCCTCACGGCGGCGATGCTCAGCGAAGGCACGACCACGAGAAGCGGCGAGGATCTGTCGACAGCCCTCCAGCTGCTCGGTACGAACGTGTCGGCCAGCGTCAGCGGTGAAACTGCGTCGATCGGGTTCATCTCGACGAGCGCGAAGTTTGGTCCAACCCTCGACATACTCGCCGACATGCTGCTCCACTCGACGTTCCCCGCCGATGCCCTCGAACGTCTCCGGGGGCAGCGGCTCGTCGCACTCGCGCAGGCGAAGGTGCAGCCAGGTGCGATTGCCGCCCGCGTGTTTCCACGAGTGCTCTACGGGCCCGCCCATCCGTTCGGCCAACCGGTAACCGAGGACTCCGTCAAAGCCATCACCCGCGACGATGTGGTTTCGTTTCATCAGAAGCTGTTCAAGCCGGGCCGCGCCCTCGTCACCATCGTCGGCGCGGTGAAGGCCGCAGACGCGAAGGCTGCGGTCGATCGCGCACTCGCGGACTGGCCTCACGGGGGTGAGAAGCCGGCCTTCTCCTACCCGCCTTTGCCGCCGCAGCAGCCAACGACCATCTACCTCGTAGACCGGCCGGGCGCGGCGCAGGCGACGTTCGCCATCGGCACTCCGGGGCCACCGCGGAACACACCCGATTACTACGCCCTGGAAGTGATGAACACGATCCTGGGAGGCCAGTTCCAGTCGCGGCTCAATTCGAACCTCCGCGAAGAGAAGGGCTACAGCTACGGCGTGCGGTCCGGCTTTGCCTTCGGCAAGGGACCGGGCCCCTTCCGCACGGGTGGCGACATCGTCGGCGACAAGACGGACGCCGCCCTGGCGGAGTTCGTGAAGGAACTGCGCGGCATCGAGGGTACCAAGCCCATCACCGACGAGGAGCTGGCTACCGCGAAGAGCGCCATCGTCCAGGGGCTGCCATCGATGTTCGCCTCCGTCACCGGCATCAACGGCGCGATCTCCGACCTGTGGGTCGACGGCCTTCCCGAGGACTACTACGAGCGATACGGCAAGGCGATTGACGCGATCACGAAGGATGACGTCGTGCGTGTGGCGAGGAAGTATATCCCGCTCGATCATCTCGCCATCGTGATCGTGGGGGATCGCGCCGTGATCGAGAAGCCACTCGAGACGACGAACATTGCGCCAATCGTGCGTCTTGACGCTGAGGGGAAGCGGGTGGACGGGAAATAACGTTTGGGCGCTCGGCGCGGGGCGTCGGGTACTCGGCGGTAGGCGGTAGGCGGTAGGCGGTAGGCGGTAGGCGGTAGGCGGTAGGCGGTAGCGGTAGGCGTCTGACACGCGGCGGTGGCGCGGTATGTGGAGCCGGCCCTTCAGTGCCGGCGGATCAATTCCAAATCGGAGGTAGGCGATGGTCCTTGTAGCCGGATCGACGGGATACCTAGGCCGCGAGATCTGCCGGAGGCTGCGCGCCCGCGGGGTCGCGGTGCGGGCGCTCGTGCGATCGACGTCGGATCAAGCGGTCGTCGCGGAACTGCAGGCGATCGGCGCCGAGACGGTTATCGGAGATGTGAAGGATCGTGCCTCGCTCGACGCGGCGTGCCGCGGAGCGCAGACCGTCATCTCCACCGTGACTACGACCCGATCGCGCGCCGCGGGAGACAGCCTGGAATCTGCCGACCACGCGGGGCAGCTCGGGGTCGTTGACGCGTCGCAGGCGGGTGGCGTGCAGCAATTCGTGTTCGTGTCCTTCTCAGGCGGCATCTGTGGCGACGATGCGCTCACGGTGGCGAAGCGCGACGTCGAGGCACGCATCCGCGAGAGCGGCATGACGTTCACCATCCTGCGGCCCAGCTATTTCATGGAGGTCTGGCTCGGCCCGCACCTTGGCTTCGACGCGGCGAACGCCACGGCGAGGGTCTACGGCGCCGGCGATAACCCCATCAGCTTCATCTCGCGTGACGATGTCGCCGAGTTCGTCCTGCAAGCGCTGGACAATCCGGCGGCCCGGAACGCGACCATCGAGCTGGGCGGACCCGAGGCTCTCAGCCCGCACCAGGTGATCCGCATCTTCGAGCAGGTCGGCGGCCGCCCCTTCGAGGTGCAGTATGTCTCTGAGGCCGCACTGCAGGCGGCTCAGGCCGGCGCCACCGACTCGCTTCAGCGGGCGTTTGCGTCGTTGAGCCTGTCCTACGCGCGCGGCAATGCCATCCCGATGGACCGCACGCTTCGACAGTTCGCGATCCCGCTGCGCAGCGTCTCGGACTACGCGAGAGGAGTCCTGGCCCACGTCGTGTAGCAGGTCTGGGTGTGATGCGGCACCCGATCGCCGGGCGTGCGCGACAGCGCAGGATCGGCCACTGCGGCCAGCTCCTCTGATACTCACGGCGGTCGAACCCCGTGCTCGCATCTGCGTTGTTTCTTTGCCGTCCCCCTCGCTGCCGCGGCGCGGCAGGAGAACAGCGCTGAGGCGTTTCGCATCCGCGGCCTGCCTCGGTCGCCTGCGCACGGCTTGGGGGCTGCAGCGACCCGCGCCGCAAGTTTGCTCGGGAGGATGATCCGACCAAGCCACCCGATACCACGCCAGACGATTCCTCCTGATTTTCCGGCCTGATTTGCGCGGTGGAGGCGACTGTGTTCCACCCAGGACCGCGCACGTTTGTCCCCATTTTGTCACCACAGCCGTGCGTCGCCCGATCGGCTGTGGCCGGGGTTTGCGCATCATCCAGAAACCCATGGTGACCGCCGGGTTGATGTGCGCCCCACTTTCTCTTCCGACACGCGACAGGGTGACCGCTGTGCCAACACAGCCGAAGAGAAACGCCGTCAGCGCCGTGCGCAGCGGTTCGTTCGGCACGATGCGTCCCATGGGGCTGCCGCCTCCGAACATCACGACCACCACCGACAGGCCGCCAAACACCAGCGCGGCCGTGCCGATCGCCTCGGAGAAGAAGAGCCGCCAGCGGACCCGCCAGTCTTTCGCTGACTCCGTCGTCACAGTGGTCCCAATTTCCACTACGGAGTCTGTACCGCTGGCACGCGATCGCTCGACAACTGAGCCTGCAGGCCTCCGCCGATATGCGCTTCTTCGAGCGCGGTGACGTCGAACACGTGGTAGCCCCATGCGGGCATGTCCACGTACAGACCGCGTGCGTCGAGATCGCTTCTCTCACGATCGAAACCGACAGTCCCCACAGGGCGCATCAGATCCTCGAAGCGCACAGACCGCTCACCGAGATCCTGAAGCGGCACGCGCACGTAACATTGGCTCTTGTTCGCGGCGTAGTTGACGGCAACGAGCCGCCGGTCGCCAGCGGCGCTCTTCCAGAACCACGCCACGAAACAGTCGGCAGTCCAGTTTCCCTCCCACGCCGGCGCGCACTCAAGCAGCCGCCATTCACCGTCGCGAAGCGCCGGATGCTGCAACACCGCTCGCAGACGTTCGTAGAACTGCCGCAGCGCTTCGTCGGTGACTTCACGCGGCGCGCGGACGAGGTGCGGCGAAATGCGCTTCGCGCGGCCTTCGAACTGACCCTGGTGAAAGAAGCGCAGACCGGGCGACAGGTAGGTGATGATGGCCGCGGCTTCGTGCATGGGGCGCGCGAAGGTGGCGGCCGCCCGTGGCTCGTCATGATTCTCCATGAAGCGCGCGAGCTTGCCCTGGTAGTCGAGCCCGGCGTGGAGATGCTCCCGCACCGGCCTGGCGTGACCCTCGCGGAGCCGATCGTACAGCCGCTTGTCGTAGGCATAGTCGAAACCTTGGTGCTGCATGGTCCATTCAAGGTCCCAATAGACCTCCGCCATGAAGCAGAAGCCTGGAACCTTCTCGCGCACGCGCCGGATCGTGTCCGGCCAGAAGAGTGGCGCACGGCGGCCCCAGGTCCGTTCGAAGACGTCTGGCAGTACCAGCATGGCCATGTCGCACCGCAGGCCGTCACACTGTCCTGCGATCCTCAGAAGCTCTCCGGCCATGGCCTCCTGTGTGGCTGGATTGCTGTAGTCGAGCTGAAGTGTGTCCGGCCAGCCCGCGAAGTACGGATCGCGGCCGAGGGCCAGCACGCGGTCACCCCCCGTGTTGCTGACCTGCGTGTAGTTGTGCGGTTCGCGCGCCAAGTCGGACGCGGTCCCGGCCACGAAGTACTCGGGGTGACTGGCTGCCCAAGGATGATCGGGAGCCGTATGGTTCGGCACGAAGTCCAGCATCAGCCGCAACCCGCGGCGGCGAAGCCGTTCGCGGATTCGTCCCAGCGCTTCGTCCCCACCCAGTGCTTCATGCACCGTATACCCGGTGATTGCGAAGCCCGAGCCGGCAATGTCGTCGTCTTGCAGATCGTGCAGCGTCTCCTGGAATTCGTGGCGCCACTCGGGATTCGCGCGCGAGATCTGCTGCGCGACAGGCCCCGTCTGCCAGACGCTCAGGAGCCACACCCAGTCGAACCCCATTCCGGCGACGCGGTCGAGTTCTGCATCGGGAATGTCATCCAGTGTGGTTTTCCGGCCCAGGCTGCGCGACAGGTCGGTCAGCCAGACGCGGGTGTTGATTTGGTACAGCGAGGGATAGCGCGGTGTTGCCATGTCAGTGGTCCTCTTGTCCCTGCTTCAGCGTCAGGCATCCACCGTCGGCTCGATCTCGGTCATCGTCCTCGACTTGCCGATTCTACTTCGCCAGCGTCAGTTTCCCGCCACCTGCTCCCTGACGAGCCGCGCCGATACTTGCGCGAGGTCGAGCTCCAGGTCTTTGGCGTCGACGCGCCCGAACAGATCGAGCAAGGCGAGCGACCGTGCCGGTCCACCCCGTCTGGTGGCTGGCGCCGAGCCCCGCTCCGTTGTCGCCCTGGAAGTATTCGTAGAAGAGAATGAGATCCCGCCAATGCGGATCGTCCTGAAACGTGGCGGTCCCTCCGTACACCGGCCGCCGTCCGTCGGCATCGCGCAGGAACGTACTGGCGATCCGGCGGGACAGTTCTCGGGCCACTTCGAAGAGCGTCATGTAGTTGTCCGAGCCCGTCGGACACTGCACTTTGAAGTCAGTGCCGTAGAAGCTATACAGATTCAAGAGCGCGCGGATCAGCAGGACATTGACGGGCATCCAGACGGGGCCCCGCCAGTTGGAGTTGCCGCCGAACATCCCGGTATTCGATTCGCCGGGCAGGTACTGGACCTTGTATTCCTGACCGCCGACGTGAAACACAAACGGATGCTCCAGGTGATGCTTCGAGAGAGAGCGAATGCCGTGCGGCCCGAGAAACTCGTTCTCGTCGAGCATGTAAGCGAGCACTCGCTTCAGCTTCTGCTTGTTGAGGATCGACAGCAGACGCCGTCCTTTGTAGCCGATGAAACCATCGTCGGTCGGGGCCACATGGGTCACGACGCCGGGATGGCGTTTTTTGAACAGCGCGATCATCTCCATCAGCTTTGGATAACGAATGGCCGCATCCTCCTCGAACACCGTCGACGCACAGAGCGGCAGGAGCCCGACCAGCGACCGCACCTTCAAACGCATCGCCTGGCCGTCGGGCAGCCGGAGCAGATCGCAAAAGAATCCGTCCTGTTCATCCCACATCTCGTCGTTATGGTCGCCGATGCGGTCCATCGCGTAGTTGATCCACGTAAAATGCTCGACGAACTTGTAGGCGACCTCTTCGTACATCGGGTCGTATTCGGTGAGAATGAGGGCGATCTCGAGCATGTTCTGGCAGTAAAACGCCATCCACGCCGTCCCATCCGCCTGCTCCAGGGAGCCGCCCGTGGGGAGCTGGGCACTCCGGTCGAATACGCCGATGTTGTCGAGACCGAGAAATCCCCCGGCGAACACGTTCCGCCCGGCAGGGTCCTTGCGGTTGACCCACCAGCTGAAGTTCAGCATCAATCCCTGAAACGATCGTTCCAGGAAACGCAGGTCCGCCCGGCCGAGGATCCGCTCCGTCTTATAGAGGAAGAGTGTGGCCCAGGCGTGCACTGGGGGATTCACATCGCCGAAGTTCCACGCGTAGGCGGGAATCTGCCCATTGGGGTGGGCATAGAGACCGCGCAGCATGAGCAGGAGCTGCTCCTTGGCGAAATCAAATCCACCAGCGACAAGGAGATCGTGTGGAAGGCCAGGTCCCAGGCCGCATACCAGGGGTATCCCACTTGTCCGGCATGGAAATCACATCGGCGTTCAGCATGTGAAACCATTCCGTATTGCGCGTGCCGTGCCGGCTGGATTCGAGCAGCGGATGGCTCTTGTGCTCCCGAAGCCATCGATCCAGATCGAAGTAGTAGTACTGCTTGCTCCACAACATGCCGGCCAGCGCCTGGCGGTGCACGCGCCGTTCGTCGTCGGTCAGCGACGCCGGCGTAATCCGATGGTAGAACTCGTCAGCGTCGGCGATCCGGTTTTTGACGATCTTGTCGAAGCCGCCGAATGCCTCTCTGGCCGGGCGGCAGCCAAACGGAGGCGAACGGTCTGGCTTCCGCCGGCGGGCACGTCGAGGACATAGTGCGCCGCCGCCTTGGTCCCGACCTTGGCAGGGTTGATCGCCTCGCCGCGGCCCGAGATGATGTACTCGTGGAACGCATCCTTGACGAATGGAGACGCGTTGGGCTGGCCCCAGAGACGGCCCGCATTGGTTTCGTTCTCGGTGAAGAGCAGCTCCGGGGTGCCCTCGCACATCAGCCAGTACTCGCCAAGCTCATGATGGGTCGTCTGAATGACGCCGGCTCCCGCCTCGCGTAGCGACGGCTTCGGCTGATCCGCGTCCCAGGACCAGGTATTGCGGAACCAGAGCGTCGGCAAGACGCGAAGCCGGGCCGATTCGGGCCCGCGATTGTGTACGGTGATGCGGACGAGGATGTCTTCCGGGCCCTCCTTCGCATACTCCACGAACACGTCGAAATACCGGTTCTCGCCGAAGGCGCCCGTATCGAGCAGCTCGTACTCGAACTCTTCTCGCGAGCGTCCCCGATTCGTGTTGATCAGGTCCCGGTACGGATACTCCCGCTGCGGGTACTTGTAGAGGTACTTCATGTACGAGTGCGTCGGAGTGCTGTCGACGTAGAAGTAGTACTCCTTGACGTCCTCGCCGTGATTCGCCTCGCTGTTGGTGAGACCGAAGAGGCGCTCTTTCAGGATCGGATCCCGCTCGTTCCACAACGCCAGCGCAAAGCAGAGTTGCTGCTTGTCATCGCAGAGTCCCCCGAGCCCGTCTTCGCCCCACCGGTAGGTTCGTGAGCGAGACTGGTCATGGGTGAAATAATCCCAGGCGTTACTGTCATCGCTGTAGTCCTCGCGGACCGTACCCCACTGCCGCTCACTGACGTAGGGTCCCCATTTCTTCCGGGGGATCTTCGCTTCGCGCGCCTCGTTCAATCGCTTTTGCTCAGTGACATCGACTAAAGGGCTCATTGTTTGCTTCCTTTCCCCACCGCCGCCTTAACCGCGTCGCGTCGCTGCTGTTGATCCGTAAGCAGTCGGTTGGTGATGTAGTACTTATAGATGTTGCTGACGCAGGTGACCGTCTCAATGCTCCCTGTAGGGCCGCTTGCTCTTCTTCGCCTGTGCGAGTCCCGCTTCGTTGATCCCCTCCCGTTGGGTGCACGAAAGTCTACGAGATGATTAGTGCGCGCATGTTGCCGGTGACGCGCATCGGGAACGCCCTTCGAGTGCTTTCGCAGTCGGCCTTCGGCTGGGCGAAGCTCTCGGCCTTCGGTGAGTCGATGTCGACCTTGAAGGCGGCGATTCCGCCTCAGCTCTTCTTCTTCGGCTTGAACGCGTCTTCGACCTGCTTGCTGATTGATTTGTAGTTCTTGTCCATCAGCTTCTCTTCCTCTTTGGTCAGGATTCTGAATGGCACGCGCACCAGACTCTTCTCGAACTTCACGTTGAGCCAATGCTGGCCATACGTGATGCCGCCAAGCACCTTGAAGTAGAGCCGGCCGAGGCAGGCGCGTTGATTATTGAGCTCGACGTCGTCAACCGGTAGCGCGCGAGAGGTCAAGTCGGGGAAGAAGGTGAGCGCGCAGGCCCGGGTCGCACTCGGGGGAAAGTAGTTGATCGAGTCGCGCTGCACTTTCTCCCGGTTCTGCAGCGCGCGGGTGTCGCCCTCCCGGTGTTCGCTGACGGTGGGCAGGGGAATCGTCTTGCCGTCCGGCGTTTCGAGCGACAGCGCGTCACGCTTCAGATCGTAGGCCGGCGTGTTGTCGAGCACCGTCACGCCGAACTCGAGGAGCATCCACTCCTCACCGACCGACCGGTTGGCAAGTTGGTATCCGATGATGACGTAGCCTTCGTTGTTGTACGCCGCCCGGACGAACTTGCCCTCCATCGTCATGATTTGCGGCACGCCCGGTTGGGGAATCTTCACCTGGGGCGGCTCCTGGGCCTGAGCATCGCCTCGAACAACGGGGGGCCACACGGACACCACCAAGCCGACGACGAGCAGGAGCGGCGCGTTCTTCGCTTTCATGGTTCTCTCCTCCGAGGGGGAGCCCTCATTCCCACACCCACACACCGGCCTCGGCACGATGTGGGCCACTGGTGGCGAACGCGATTCGTCCCCTCAACTGGTTAGTACAAAGCGACTTACAGGTGTAGGGTTACGGACCCTACGCCGGTGCGACTCTGCGGCTCGGAGTTTCTCCGAAATGCCGGAGTCAGGGGTAACAAGCGGAGTATCTCTACCGCGGCCCGTCACCGGTCAACCAGCTTTGCTGGATCAACCCCCTCCTCGAAGACGATCTCGTCGACATTCCGCACGTCAGCGGTGTTCGCCGATCAAGTGCGAAGCCCGAGCATTAGCGGGATGATGCGGATGTCGACGCCGTCGGCGAGCAAACGCGAGGCGCCCTCGTGACGCAGGTCGTGCCAGTGCACGAATGGCGGAGAGGGTTGGAGGTGAGTTGGAAGCGGGCGCGCGCGCTTCGGCTGAACTCCCCTAGTCGCCTGTTGGCGCCTGCTCCAGCGCAGCCAACATCGCGGGCGTGTCGAGGTAGAACTGGATGCCGACGACCTTGCCGTCGCGAATCGTCCAGACGTGCACGGCGCGGACGTCGAAGCGCACGTCGTTGCTGCGGACGCGGCCGCGCGTGCGCGCGATCGCGACGACGATGTTGCCGGCCTCGAAGAAGTCGTCGGCCGTGACCGTCGCGTCCACAGTGGCGGCCAGCTTCTGGAAGAAGCTCGCCGCACCCATCGTGCCGTGATACGTGCCGCCCCAGGGCAACACCTCCGTCTGAGACAGCTCGATATCCCCGTCGAACCCGCGGAGCACGGCGCCGACGTCACGCCGCTCGAAGGCGGCATAGAGATCGCGCACGACCTGCGTCTGATCGCTCATCCGCCCATTGTGCTCGACGCCAGGCGCCCCGCGCCAGCCGGGCTCCCGTCCCGCATGTGGCGGGGCTTCAGCACAGCACAGGAGTGTTACCGCCGCGGCCCAAATCCCTCGCCGTACGCACGCGTGAACGCCTCACGGTAACCGGCCTGGTATTCCGACCGCTGACCCGCCGCCGGCGTGTACCCGGCATCCGCCTGTTCGAGCTCGCGCTGGCCATCGAGATCCCACCGGTTCCGCTGCCGGTCTTCGCGTCCAGCCTTGCGCCCATCCAGCAACCCGCGCTCATATCCGGCGCGGTATGCCGCGCTCCACTGTGCGGACGGCACCCCTGGAGCGGACGCCGAGAGCTCGTCGCGCGACAGACTGCCGTCGCGGTTAGCGTCGCGTCGGTCGAAGCCGGCGCGGGCCCAGTGCCACTCGTTCGGAGTCACACGACCGTCGCGGTTGATGTCCAGGCTCGTGAACAGGTCCGTCGGCCCGTCGTCTTCGTAGGCCCCGAGCAGCTCCACGCGACTGAGGAAGCCGTCGCCATCGCGGTCGAGCCCCGTGAACACGCGCGGACCGCCGTGCCATTCCGCCCTGGCAATCCGTCCGTCCCCGTTCACATCAAGGTCGCGGAATCGATCGTCGCGGTCGTCGTCAGCGCCGAGGCCCAGGAACTCGCGTCGCGAGATGGAACCATTGCGGTCGATGTCGACGCGCCGAAACAACTCGACATCGAAGTGCCACTCATCGCGGGTGATGCGTTCGTCCTGGTTGTGATCGAGGTCACGGAACCGCGACGGCGTCCAGTCGCTCAGCTGCGAATCCTGGGCCGCACCGTCGCCCGGGTCCGCGGGCCACGGCTGCTGGCGCCGCGCGCCGGGACGCACTTCCTCGCCGGACAGGACGCCGTCCCGGTTCCAGTCGTGGACGTCGAACGACTGCGTGCTCCCACGCCACTCGGACCGTGTGATCACACCGTCGAGGTCCTGATCCATCGCGCGGAACCGCGCCGCTTCGGTGCTGCCGCCCTGCGGCGCCGCTGCCAGCTCCGTGGCGGGCACGAGCGCCAGCACGAGCATGGCGGCACAACATTCCATACGCATCGCGTCCTCCCTTCCGTCCCGCCGTACTCGACTGCCAGATATGTACCAGCGCAGCTCATCAGGCGCGCCTGGTGCTCGGCGACGCGTTCGTCGGAAGGGCGGAGATGCGGTCCGGGGCTCGGCTTCGGCGCGACAAATGCGCGGATATCCACAGGCGTCGAGTCACTGCTGCTCCGTTGCTGGCGTGATCACGCGGACGCCGTAAATGCCCCCCGTGCGGTTGCCTGGATGGGCCTGGAACCTTACCGTGATCGCACCGCTGCGATCAGCTGTATCGGCTGGTATCGGGTAGACGCGATCGTAGAACTGGCCCGGCCGGTTGTTGTCGAAGCGTTCGGTCGCGACCACCCGGCCAGCGACGAGCACGTCGAACACGCGTCCGCCGCTGTCGCTGCCCCAATAGGTAACGCTGAGGGCCTGCGGCTGCCCGGGCCGGACGTCGAGGCGGTACGACAGCCAACCGCCGTCCGAGGCGTGCCGCCACGCGCGCCCGCTCGCATCGCCGGTGTCCATCTTTTCGCCCTGGAGATCGTGCGAGCGTTCCGACGCGGCGTCGCCTACACGCACCGCGTCGATGGTCCGCCGGTCGATGTCTTGCCGCCTGGCGCGCTCGGCCGCAACCGCGCGCTCGCGTGCCTCGAGAGACTCGGGCGTGACCACGTCCCAGTACACCGTGTAACGCCGGTCGTGCACGCGAAAGAACGGCCTCAGGACGACGTCGCGCGGGCGCCCGACGCCGACGGTCCTGAAGGTGGACGGTTCCTTCGGCTCCGCTGCGATCCAGTCCGATGGTTCGCGCCCGGCTGTGAGCAGTGCGGGAACGTAGTCTGGCTCGAGACCGGCCGGATCGTCATGCGGCCCCAGGTCTCCCGCGAGCACGAGCGGGCCGAACAGGATGGCCACCCGCGCCAGGTTGTCGGGCATCGGGTCCAGGCGCAGCGTCATCGGCGTGCGCACGGTGACCACATCGCCGTTCCCCCAGGTGCGGGAGACGTCCGCATAGGACGATGGCGCGGATGCAACCTCCACCCGCTCGCCGTTCACCATAACCTCGAGCGACGGCGTCCACCCGGGATGGCGAATCCGCAGCGTGAGCGCGGTGGGATCGCGCAACGTGATGCGGAGGCGCGTAGTGTCCTCGTCCGGAAAACGCGTGTCCTGCCGCAGCGTCAATCCCTTCTCCGGCCACGTGACCTCGGATGCGGCAAACAGGTTCACCACCAGCACGTCGGCGGAATGGAAGTAGATGCTGCTGCCGTACTGCGCATGGTTCTCCATGCCCGTTCCCACGCAGCACGTAAAGCTGTCGAAGAGCGTTTCGTAGTGCTTGCGGCCGCCCATGTCGAGCGACAGATTGTAGATTACGCGGCCATCGCCAGGATGCTGCGTCGAGAGAATGTGGTTGTAGAGCGCACGCTCGTAGAAATCGGCGAGGCGCGCCTCGGCCTTCCACGTGAACAGGTGGTGCGTCAGCTTCAACATGTTGTAGACGTTGCAGGTCTCGGCCGTGTCCGCTCCAAGCCGGTCGCTGAAGTGGTCGGGGGGGCCGAGGTGCTCCGCGAGCCCGTTGCCACCGGTGACGTAGGAGTGGTGACCGGCGACGCGATCCCAGAAGAAGGATGCGGTTTGCAGATCGTCCGCGTCACCCGTCAGCGCGTAGCGGCGGGCCAGTCCGACCAGCTTCGGAACCTGCGTGTTGGCGTGCAATCCGGCGAGGCGATCCTCCCCGGCCGCGAGCGGTCCAAGTACCCGTTCGTCGTGAAAGCGGCGCGACAGCGCCAGATACCGCGCGTCGCCAGTGTCTGCGTAGAGATCCGCAAGGACCTCGTTCATGCCGCCGTACTCGCAGCGCAGCATCTCCTGCATCTGGACGGGCGTGAGCCCGGACAGGGTGCCTCCCACCCAGTCACCGAGCCTCCGCTCGACCGCCAGCGCCTCGTCCGACCCTGCGAGGTGATGCGCGTCCCGCAGCCCGGCGAACAGCTTGTGCAGCGTATAGAACGGAGACCACACGCCGTTGAGGTCGAAGGCCTTCGCACGGATGTCGCCGCGCGCGACCTCGGCGAACATCCGCTTGCCCTCCGGGATCGCTGCGACGTACCCGTTGCCGTTCGCCCGCTGGCAGGCCGCCAGCTCGCCGACGATGTAGTGGATGCGCTCGCGGAACCTCACGTCGTTCGTCGAGCGGTACATCAACGCGCAGGCCGACAGGTAATGCCCCAGGCTGTGCCCCGCGAGCTCCTCGGATTCCCACCCGCCGTAAACCGGCGCCCTGGGCGCCAGCCCCGCTTCCTTACGAAACCACGCGAGCAGCCGATCGGGCTCGAGCTTCAGCAGGTACTCGCGATTCCGCTCGGTGGCATCCTTGAAGGGCCCCTCGAGCAGCGTGACATCACGGAGGTCGAACGCCTGAAGGGCCGGCGGGGGCGCCGCCGATTGTGGTGATGCTGCACGTGCAGCCGCGGGCAGCACGACGGGCCAGAGCGCGACGGCGCAGAAAACCAGACCGACGATGTGCGGCGTCGCGCGGATGACGTGGAAGCGGCAGTGAGGTGGGAAGCGCATGAACGAGTGGCCTCGGCGCTGACGATATCACTGGAGGCTCGAGGTTGGCAGCCCGTCGTGGCAGATCGTCACCAGCCCTGACGGCGTTCCCACACGCACTCTCACCAGGCTTCCCGCGCGCGGGCGCGATCGCCTACGATTCTGGTTATGGCAGGAGGATTGTTCATGCGTGCGTCGGCAGTCGCATTCATCGCGTGTCTCGGTTCGGGGTCGGTCGCCTCGGCCCAAACTCCACATCCGTTTTCCGTTCACGACATGCTCGCCATGGATCGGATCTCCGATCCCCGCATCTCGCCCGACGGCAAGTCGGTGGCCTTCACCGTACGAGTGACCGATGTCGAGGCGAACCGTGGGCGAACGGACGTCTGGGTCGCAGGCGTCGACGGTTCGAAGGCGCGCAAGCTCACCTCGCACGCAGCGAATGACTCCGGCGCGCGCTGGATGCCCGACGGCAAGAGCCTCGTCTTCCTCTCGGCCCGCGGAGGATCGTCGCAGGTCTGGCAGGTACCGGCGGCCGGGGGTCAGGCACGGGCGCTGACGAGCCTGCCGCTGGATGTGGCAAACCTCGAGGTGTTCCCGGACGGGAAGCGGCTGCTGTTCACGACCGAGGTGTACCCCGACGGCGCCACTGGCAAGGAGATCGACGAGACCGCCAGGCGCGATGCAGACAGGGAAAAAAGCAAGGTCAAGGCGAAGGTGTATGACTCGCTGCTCTTCCGCCGCTGGGACACATGGGAGGACGGGAAACGCAACCACGTGTTCGTCTGGGAGATCGGCTCCGCGGCACCGCTCGATCTGATGCGCGGGTTCGATGCCGATGGGCCGACCAGGCCGTTCGGCGGGACCGAAGAGCTCGCCATCTCACCCGACGGTACGGAGGTCGCCTTTGCCGCACAG
Organism: Vicinamibacteria bacterium; assembly: GCA_963739995.1. Taxonomy (GTDB): domain Bacteria; phylum Acidobacteriota; class Vicinamibacteria; order Vicinamibacterales; family JAENWD01; genus CAVUCH01. The sequence goes on from CAVUCH010000018.1 coordinate 26,499, forward strand.
ATGATGACGCGCGACGCGGCCTGGTCCACCGACGTGAACGTCTACACGGTTCCCGCGCGCGGTGGCGTTGAACCGCGCTGTGTGAGCTGCGACAGCCGTGCGACCGACACCCAGCCCGCGTACTCGCCGGACGGCCGTTTGCTCGCGTACCTGGCGATGAGCCGGCCCGGGTATGAGTCTGATCGGCTGCGGATCGTGCTGGTGGACCGCGCGACGGGGACGAAGCGTGTCCTGACCGACGGCTGGGACCGCTCGGCATCGGAGATCGTCTGGTCGGCCGACTCGAAGACGATCTATACGAGCGCCGATAACATGGGCAGCACGTCGCTCTTCGCTGTCGACGTCGCGAGCGGCGGCGTGACGCTGCTCGCCGAGCGCGGTACCAACAAGACCCCGCGGCCTGCAGGCGACCGCATCATCGTAGCGGTCGACACGCTGCATACGCCGGTCGAGCTCTTCTCGATGGCACGGGACGGCACCGACATGCGGCCGGTCACCGATCTGAACGCCGCGAACGTGGCGGCGGCACAGACCGGCGACTTCGAGCAGTTCCGCTTCACCGGGGCAAAGGGCGACACGGTCTACGGCTACCTCGTCAAGCCTGTCGGGTTCAAGGCAGGCGAGCGGTACCCGATTGCGTTTTTGATCCACGGCGGTCCGCAGGGGTCATTTGGCAACCACTTCCACTACCGCTGGAATCCCCAGGCCTACGCGGGCGCGGGCTATGCGGTCATCATGATCGACTTCCACGGCTCCACGGGGTACGGGCAGGCGTTCACCGACGCCATCCGCGGGGACTGGGGCGGTGCGCCCTACGAGGATCTGATGAAGGGCCTCGACCATGCCCTCGCGACATACCCGTTCCTCGACGGGACACGGGTGGCCGCGCTCGGCGCGTCCTACGGCGGCTACATGGTCAACTGGATTGCGGGCCACACCGACCGCTTTCAGGCGCTCGTCTGCCACGACGGCAACCTCGACGAGCGCATGGCCTATTTCGCCACCGAGGAGCTCTGGTTTCCGGAATGGGAGCACGGCGGCCCGCCGTGGGAACATCCGGAGGGGTTCGCCAAGCACAACCCGATCGACTACGTGAAGAACTGGAAGACACCAACCCTCGTCATCCACGGCGCGCTCGATTACCGCGTTGTCGAGACCCAGGGAATGAGCACCTTCACCGCGCTGCAGCGTCGGGGCATTCCGTCGAAGCTGCTCTACTTTCCCGACGAGAACCACTGGGTCCTCAAGCCACAGAACAGCATCCTCTGGCATGACACGGTGCTCGGATGGATCGACCGCTGGGTGAAGAACCCCGGCGCGGCGAAGGGCAGCCAGTAGTGTGGCGCCGGGACTTCAGTCCCGGCGATCCTCAGTCCGCCACCTCCAGCAGTTCCACCTCGAACAGCAGCGTCGCATTCGGCGGGATCGGCGGGTTCCCGGCGGCCCCGTAGGCAAGGTCTGGCGGGATGACGAGCTGCCGGATGCCGCCCACCTTGAGACCGACGAGCCCCTGATCCCACCCGCGGATCACGGCTCCCGCTCCGAGCACGAACGAATAGGGCTGCCCGTTCACGGACGTGTCGAACAGGCTCCCCTTGTTGTTCGCCTGATTCGCGTCGTAGAGCCACCCCGCATAGTGGACCGTCAGGCGTTTGCCGGTAATCGCTTCAGGGCCCGTGCCGGCGCGCAGATCGGTCGCCGAAAAGGGCACGTTCACGCTCGGCGCCGTGGGGCCGTCCCCACCACCACAGCCCACCAGCAGGATGGCCATCATCGAGAAACAGACGTATCGCTTCATTGACAGGAGCTCTCCAAGAACTGAGAAGGATTAGCGATCAGGAACTGGGGGTCAGCGATCAGGGATCGGGGATCAGCAATGATCGATCGGGATTCGGCCGGGGCGCTCCGGCCCCGGCACTACACGGTTGGCGACATCCCATCGGTGTGGGCCCGCACTCGATGTCAGGCCCGGGGCCGACGAGCCCCGGCATCAGCGACCGTAACCCCGGGTTGCCAGCTCCTGCGAATCGGTACTCGATACGGGCTGTGGTACGTTCCTCGAATGCCTCTCGTGTCGCTCGACGGCGTGTCCGTCGCCTATGGACATGTGCCGTTGCTCGACGGTGTGTCCCTCCTGGTCGAGCAGAAGGAACGGATCGCCATCATCGGCCGGAACGGTACCGGCAAGAGCACACTGCTGCGTGCCATATCGGGCGAGCAGGTGCCCGACCGCGGTACCGTCTGGCTGCAGCCTCGGGGGCGCGTGGCGCGCCTCGAGCAGGATGTGCCGCTGGCCGATTCGCGCGCCGTGTTCGACGTGGTGGCGGATGGGCTCGGAGACCTGAGCGCCCTCGTCAGTTCCTACCACCACGCGGCGCTCGAAGTCGCACAGCACGGCACCGAGGCTTTCCTCGACCGCCTGGGCATCCTGCAGCACGAGCTCGAGGAGCGGGACGGCTGGCGCGTGGAACAGCGGGTCGAATTCGTGCTCTCCCATCTCGGCCTGCCGGCCGACGCCATCGTGGACACGCTATCCGGCGGGTGGCGCCGGCGCGTCCTGCTGGCCCGCACGCTTGTCGCGCAGCCGGACGTGCTCCTGCTGGATGAGCCCACGAACCACCTCGACATCGCGGCGATCGAGTGGCTCGAATCGTATCTCGCCGAGTACGCCGGGGCGGTCGTGTTCGTCACGCACGATCGCGCCTTCCTGCAGCGGCTTGCGACGCGGGTCGTCGAGCTGGATCGCGGAGCGCTGACGTCATGGCCCGGCGACTATCAGACCTTCCTCCGCAAGAAGGAGGAATGGCTCACCAGCGAGGCGACGCATCACGTGAAGTTCGACAAAAAGCTGGCGGAGGAAGAGGCCTGGCTCCGCCGCGGTGTGAAGGCCCGCCGCACACGCGACGAGGGACGGGTGCGGGCACTCCTGGCCATGCGCGACGAGCGCGCGGCGCGACGCGAGCGGGTGGGAACCGTGCGCCTGCAGGTCGAACGCGCAGACCCCTCGGGAAAACTGGTCTTCGAGGCCGACAACGTCACCAAGGCTTTCGGCGATACGCCGGTCGTCGCGGAGTTGACGACCCGCATCGTTCGGGGCGATCGGATCGGCCTCATCGGCCCGAACGGCGCGGGAAAAACGACGCTCCTGCGGCTGCTGCGCGGCGAGGTGGCGCCCGACTCCGGTACCGTCCGCCAGGGCGCGAACGTGGTGGTCGCCTACTACGACCAGCAGCGCGAGCAGCTGGATCCGGACCGCACCGTGTTCGACACGGTGGGCGATGGCAATGACACGGTCACGGCGAACGGCCACACGCGCCACGTCCACGCGTACCTCGAAGACTTCCTTTTCCCCGCGGAGCGCGCGCGCTCGCCCGTGAAGGCGCTGTCCGGCGGCGAACGCAACCGGCTGCTGCTCGCGCGCCTGTTCACGCGGCCCGCCAACGTGCTGGTGCTGGACGAGCCGACCAACGATCTCGACCTCGAGACCCTGGAACTGCTCGAGGCGCAGCTCGCCGACTGGCCCGGCACGCTGCTGCTGGTGAGCCACGACCGCGCATTCCTCGACAACGTCGTCACGAGCACGCTCGTGTTCGAGGGTGGCGGCCGGGTGCAGGAGTACGTCGGCGGCTATGAGGACTGGATCCGCCAGCGCGGTGTCCCGCACACGCGTGCGGCGGCAGCGGCCGCGGATCCCGGACGGGCGGCGCAATCCCGGAGGACCCGCCAGGCTGCGGGCGGCACGAAGCCAGATGCCGACCGCAAGAAGCTCTCGTTCAACGAGCGCCGTGAGCTGAGCGAGCTGCCGGCACGGATTGAGTCACTCGAGACCGAGCACGGTCAGCTCGAAGCGACCGTGGCTTCACCGTCGTTCTACAAGGAAGGGGGCGATACGATCGCACGGACGCTCGCACGACTCGAGGAGCTGCAGCGATCGCTCGCCGAGGCATACGGCCGCTGGGCCGAGCTCGACTCCAGGGGCTCCTGATGCGTCTCGGCTCCACATTTCCTGGAAGCGAACCCGGCGCAACCGGCGTCAGCGTGGGGCCGGGCGTACCGGGCGCCTACGGAGCATCCATAAGCCGTATCCCGCGCTGGTCGGTCGGAGCGGTACACGAAAAAGTCGTGGCGGACCAGCTTTGGATTACACTGTGCACTCCCCGCAACGCCGTGGCCCTTCCGGCCGACGGCACAGGAGGCAGATGTCATGAAGACGATGATCAGGACCGCTATGGCTCTGGCGATCGTGCTGTCGGTGGCGTCAATGGCGCAGGCCGCCGAGACGACGCTGTCGGGCACGATGATGTGCGCGAAGTGCGCGCTGAAGAAGGCTGACGCCAGCAAGTGCCAGGACGTGCTCGTGGTGAAGGACGACAAGGGTGCGTCCACCGAATACTACATTGCGAAGAACGCGGCGTCCGACGAAGCCGGCCACCAGTGTAAGCAGGAAGCCAAAGCCAGCGTGACCGGCACCGTCTCGGAGAAGGACGGCAAGATGTGGATCGAGGCGAGCAAGATCGAGAAGGAAAAGACCTAGGATCCGGGGCAGTGTGGGCGAGGGGGCCCCTCGCCCGCCTTCGCCGCCGCCCACCAAAACCTTCGCCACACTTCAGTCCCCACGGACAGCCGTCGGCGCAGGCCGGAACTGAAGTTCCGGCCCCACGTCAAAACCCCTCACCGGCCCCACACACACCCGAGTAGACCCCTCATCGATGTGGAGCCGGGACTTCAGTCCCGGCGCAGGTTGTCTTTCCCTGCCACGGAACTTGCAGTGCTCCAGGCATGGCTCACCCCACGAAGATGAGCATGGAGCAGAGCATGAGCACCCGCACTACCCGTCATCCGCTCGCCGTTCTGGCCCTCGTGGCCGTCTTTGCGGCGCAATCATTCGCACAAACGCGTGTAAATGCGCCGAAGAACAAGTACGACCCGGCAGAGGACGTGAAGCTCGGGCGTGAAGCGTCGGCCGAGGTCGAGCGGCAGATGCCGGTGCTGCGCGATGATCGAGTGTCCTCTTATGTGGAAGAGTTGGGTGATCGGCTTGTCGACACCATTCCGGCCGACCTGCGCCACCCGGAGTTCGAGTACCGCTTCAAGGTCGTGGACTTGAAAGACATCAACGCGTTCGCGCTGCCTGGCGGTCCGATGTACGTGAACCGCGGGATGATCGAAGCGGCAAAATCCGAGGGTGAGGTGGTCGGGGTCATGGCCCACGAGATGGCCCACGTCGCGCTGCGCCACGGCACCGCCCAGGCGAGCAAGGCGCAGAAATACCAGGTTGGCGCGGTCGCCGGACAGATTCTCGGGGCCATCATCGGTGGCACCGCTGGCGCGGTCGTGTCACAGGGCAGCCAGTTCGGGATTGGCGTCAGCTTCCTCCGTTTCGGTCGCGCCTACGAGAAGGATGCCGACATTCTGGGGGCCCAGATGATGGCGCGCGCGGGCTATGACCCCGTCGACATGGCCAACATGTTCCGCACCATTGAGCAGCAGGGCGGCGGAGGCGGTCCCGAGTGGATGAGCAGCCACCCGAACCCGGGCAACCGCAGCGCGTACATCACGCAAGAGGCGCGGTCGCTGCGCGTCGAGAACCCGGTGCGCGACACATCGGACTTCAGGTCCGTCAGAAACCGCCTCGCGGGGATGCCGCCTGCGCGCTCGTCACAGGAGGTCGCCCGGGCCGGCCGCGGAGGCGGTAATACGACCGGACGAAGCACCGGCGGCCGCCTGATGACGGAGGTCGAGCCTCCGTCCTCCCGCTACCGTGCCTACCAGGGCGGCAACGTCTTCCGTGTGAACGTGCCCGACAACTGGCAGGAGCTCTCGACGGGCGACGACTCCGTCTGGTTCGCGCCCGAGGGCGCCTACGGCGAGGGACGCAGTGGCCAGGCGGTCTTCACGCACGGCATGCAGTTCGGCGTCGCCCGCACGCGGTCGCGCAGCCTCGAGGATGCAACCGAGCAGCTGGTGCAATCGCTCGCGCAAGGCAACCAGAGCCTGCAGCAGGCGAGCCAGCCGCAGCGGACGCGCTTCGGGAACCGTGACGGCATCGCCGTGCAGCTCCGGAACCAGTCGGATGCGACTGGCGGCGAGGAAATCGTCTCGGTGTACACGACGCTGCTCCCCGACGACACCCTGCTCTATGGCATCGGCGTCGCTCCGCAGGAGGAGTGGCGCCGGTACGGGCCCGTCTTCGACCGTGTGGTCCAAACCGCTCGCGTCTCGCAGTGAAGGTGAGTGACTGGGTGATGCCGAGCTGTACGATCCTTTACCGGGGGTGAACGATGTTCAGGGCGTTGCTGCGGTTGGTGCTCGTGGTCGTCATCGTGGCGGCGGCCCTTGCATTCTTCCTGGGGTATCGCTGGAGCGACCTGGCCTCGACCGGCCGTGACGTCGACCGGCCCACGATTGGATCGAGGGAGCCGGACCGGCCGGATCTGTCGGGCGTGCGTGAGCGTGGCGAGCGCGCCGGGGAAGCGATCGGCACGACGGCGGAACGCGCCGGCCGGACCGCATCGGAGGCAGCCTCTCAGGCAGGCGAGATCCTGTCGGACGCGGCGCTGACCGGCAAGATCAAATCAAAAATGGCACTCGACGACAACGTCGCTGCCGGCAGCATCGGGGTCAAGACGAAGGACGGGCGCGTCACGCTGAGCGGCACCGTGAGGACCGAGGACGAGCGCCGGCGCGCCGTGCAGCTCGCCAAGGAAACCAAGGGTGTGCTGGCCGTGGACGACCGCCTCACCCTGAGTCCGTAACGGCGGACTGGTGGCCTGTCCTTGTCATTTGTGGAGTGGATGTCGGAGCGCGGCGCCCGAGTGGCAAGGCGTGAGGCGCGAGCATATCGGGAATATTCGAGCGACGAGCAACGCCGCCAGTCGGGATGCCCCGCTCGACAGGCACCCTACAAATGACAAGGACAGGCCACTAGGTCGCCACGCGAACACGACCAGCGCCGCCGGACCCAGGGGAGCGAAGGCAGACGCCGAAGGCTCTCGAGAGCGGCAAGCCACCACAGGCCGCCACCCCAGCGAGCTCGCCGCCAATCAAACGCAAACACGCGCGGTGGTGACCCGGATGCCGGGTCACATTCCGCGCGTGCTGAGGGTGTGTCGACTGTGAGCGCGTGGTGCGCTGGTCAGGCTGCGCGCCGGAAGGCCTCGTCACTCGCCACCGTGCGGCCCTTGCCGATCACGTTATCGAGCGCGAAGGCTCCGGATCCCTGCAGCGCGAGCGTCCCGGTGGCCACGCCGAGAAGCAGCGCGAATTCGTAGCCTTGCGGCAGGAAGAAGCCGTGCTGCAGGTGCACCGTTGCGATCGCCACCGCCATCGTGACGATCAGCGGGATGGAAACGTAGCGCGTCAGCAACCCGAGCACGAGCAGCACGCCGCCGCCCAACTCGGTGGCAATCAGCAGCGGCGCCAGGACGTTCGCCATAGGCACTCCAAGCGTTCCCAGGAACCCGGCAGTGCCGGCGACGCCGAAGCTGAATAGCTTCACCGCGCCGTGCGCGGCGAACGTCACGCCGACGATGAGCCGGAGCAGCGTTGTGCCGAGCGCGTGGCGGTCAAGTGTGCGATCAAGTGTGCGATGAGTCATGTTCTCTCCTTGGAAATCTGTCTGTTTACAAATCCGTGACACCAGAAATCGTCTCAACGACTATTTGATCAAAAAAAACTACTCCGCTCTGATGCGCGCTTCCTCCAGCAGCGATATCAGGGTGGCGAGCTTCTCCTGGCTCAAGTGCCCCATCTGCTTCTTGTGCATGGCGGCGAGAGGCTCGTCGAGCGACGCGAGCAGCTCGAGTCCGGCTGGCGTGATGGCGTTTCGATACACCCTGCGGTCGCGCGCATCACGAGTCCGCTGCATCAGCCCGCGTTCCTCGAGCTTGTCGATCAGCCGCGTCACATCCGGATCGCGTTCGATGAGCCGGTCTCCAATCTCGCTGCAGGTGACCCCGTCCGGTCCCGCTCCACGCAGGATCCGCAGCGCGTTGTACTGATTCGACGAGAGGTTGGCGGACTTCAGAACCGCAGCCTCCCCTCGCGACAGCGCGTCGGCGGTGCGCAGCAGATTGAGAAAGGCCTCCTGCTCGCGTGAGCCCCACGCCTTGACCTGCTTGATTTCGCTCTTGAGGGCGCCCACGAAAGTGATAATACTCGTTAGAACGGACGTTGTCAACACGACATTTCGGTGGCGCCGTATTGACGAGGCGGCGCCTGCCGATCCATCGGTTCAGCCAGGCGAAGTGGATCTGAGAGTGTAGCTGCGGCCCCGCTCCGTTGGTATGTCGATGACGGTCCCTTGTTGCGGTTCGAGCCGACCCAGCCGCGTGCGGTCCGACACCTCCGGTGTTCCAGGGTCGTGCACTCGGAAGAAGAGGCTCGGCGCAGGCGCGGTTTCGCCAGGGCCCGACGGGGGAGCCACGGGCGTGGGGGTCGCCCCGCTCACGTCGACGGGCGCGGCGGTGCGCACACGAGCCACACCGCCGAGACTGGACCGAATCTCGGCCTGTGTGAGCCGCCCCGCCGCCCACGCGAGATCGATCTCGAACCCGCCCCGGGCGCGCAACCCGCTGACGCGTCCAGCGGGCCACGCGGAGGGCAGGGCCGGCAGCAGGTGAATCTCGCCTGCGTGACTCTGCACCAGCATCTCGGCAATCCCGGCGGTCGCGCCGAAGTTGCCATCGATCTGGAAGGGCGGATGCGCATCGAACAGGTTCGGATACACGCCGCCACCGCCGGAATAGTTCGTCGCCGACGTGTCGACCAGCCGCAGCAGGTTGCCGAGCATCAGGAATGCGTGATCGCCATCGAGCAGCCGTGCCCACTGGTTCACCTTCCACGCGAGGCTCCAGCCCGTTCCCCCGTCTCCACGCATCTCATGCGACCGGCGCACGGCCGCGAAGAGCTCCGGCGTACGGGGCGTGATGTGGCGTCCGGGGTGGAGCCCGAACAGGTGCGAGAAGTGGCGGTGCGCCGGCTCCGGGTCGCCGAACTCCTCCATGAACTCCAGCAGCTGTCCCTGGCTGCCGATCCGGTACGGTTGCAGGCGCTCGCGCGCGTCCGCCACCCGCTTCCTGAACGGCGCATCGGTCCCGAGCGCTTCCGCCGCGTCCATCACGTTCGCGAACAGATCCCGCATCAGCGCCATGTCCATCGTCGATGCCATCGACGTCGCCGCCTCGGCGCCGTCCGGCGTCAGGAACTTGTGCTCGGGCGAGGTTGACGGCACCGTCACCAGATGCCCCTTCCCATCGTCGATGAGCCAATCGAGGCAGAACTCGGCGGCGCCTCTCATCACGGGATACGCGCGATCGCGCAGGTAGCCCAGGTCGCCTCCGAACAGGAAGTGCTCGTACAGGTGCTGCGCGAGCCAGGGGCCGGCCATCGGCCAGAGCGCCCACACGGCGTCGCCGGTGCCCCAGTCGCCAACCATCGCCGTGTGGCGCCACACGTCGGTGTTGTGGTGCGCCACCCACCCGGCCGCCCCGTAGTTGGTGGCGGCCGTCCTGCGTCCGTTCACTGCAAGCCCCTCGACCATCGTGATGAGCGGTTCGTGCAGCTCCGCCAGTCCGGTGGTTTCCGCCGGCCAGTAGTTCATCTGGGTGTTGATGTTGATCGTGAAATTGGAGCTCCACGGTGCCCGCACCTCCTCGTTCCACAGCCCCTGCAGGTTCGCCGGCTGCGTACCCGGCCGGCTGCACGCGATCAGCAGGTAGCGGCCGTACTGGAACAGCAGCTCGACGAGGTGCGGATCCTGTGCGCCGAGCGTGACGATGCGTTGGTCGGTGGAGAGATCGGCGGCGGCCACCCTCGCGCCGAGATCCACCGTGACCCGCTCGAAGAGCGTGCGGTGATCGTCCACGTGCGCCGTCCGGAGATCCTGCCACGGCGTTTTTACCGCCAACGCCAGCGATGCCGCGGCGATCCGGCCAGCGTCCGTTCCTTCCCTCGACGGAGACTTGTCGGATCCGTTGAAGCTGGTGGCCATGCCGACGAGCAGCGTGGCCTCGGATGCACCCCTGACATGGAGACCATCGGCGTCGATCGACAGCTCGCCCTCCGTGAGAACGGCGCCGAGATGGGCCTCGAACCGCATGCCTCCTGGCGCTGGCTCGGTCGCGCCGGGGCTTCCAGGTCCGCCACGTGGCACGCCACGCGCCGGGACGCGACCGTAGAGGACGGGCTCGTCCGCGTCGTAGTAGCTGGGATCCACGTGCGACGGCGCCTCACCGCGCAGCCTCAGCACGCCGTCCGCCGGCGCGACGCTGTACCGCAGCGGGCTCCACAGGACGGCGTGGAAGTGCAGCATGCGGGGCTGGTCCACCGCGAGGCGTACGGCGATTACGTCGGCCGGATGGCTGGCGATGACCTCACGTGTGTAGTGGACCTTGCCCGTGCGGTAGGCCACCGACGCCACCGCCTGCCGCAAGTCGAGCGAGCGGCGGTATGCGCCGCCGAGGTTGCCGTGTTCGAACGTGATGAAGAGATCCCCGAGCGGCAGGTAGGACTGGGTGAACGGGCCCATCAGCCGCTTCGAGAGTCGATCGGCCTCGACGAACCGCCCCGCGCGAACGAGCGCCCGTAGCTCGGGCAATACATCTCGCGCGGCCGGATTGTTCCAGTCCGAGGGCCCACCCGACCACAGCGTGTCGTCGTTCAGCTGCAGGTGCTCGACGCCGACGTTCCCGAACACCATCGCACCGATGCGGCCGTTGCCAACCGGGAGCGCCTCGACCCACTTGGAGGCTGCGCGAGTGTAGGAGAGGAGGAGTGGCGAACCGCCCCGAGTGTCCCTCGGAGCGGCTCCCCCCGGGTTCTGGGTGTCCTGCACCCCCGCCGCCTGTGTTGCCTGCGTTGGGTGCGCGTCGCGCGCGAGGGGCAGTGCGGCAGACGCGAGAACGCTCTCGAGGAACGTGCGGCGGTTCATCAGTTCGCTTCCTGGTGTGGACGTCGTCGCTGGAATTTACACGAATCAATTCACCGTCTGCGCAACGTACAGCCCGACCTCAGCGATGAGCGGAGACCCCCGAGCCTCGTGAATCGTGATGCGAATCTGGTTCGTCTTCGTGTCCGGAACGGCGAGAATGCGCTTGTACCCGATCGTCGAACCCGCACCGATTCGCGTCCACTGCCCGGCGGTCATGGCCTCGACCTCGAACGCGCCCACGCGCTGGCCCAGCGCGATCGGTTCCTGCAGCACGATGCGGTTGAAGGTGACCGCCGCCGGCAGCGTCAAAATCAGGCGGGCACGCGTCGCGCTCTCGGGCGCCGCCCAGAACGTGTCGGCATCCCCGTCGAGCGCCCGGGCCGCATCGAACCCGTCCCGTGAGAGGTCAGCGAGCATGCGTCCGCCGGTCGCGAGGTTTGCTGCATACACCTGGTCGATCGACCGCCGCATCCCCGCTAGCGCGGTGACATCGGCATCGGGGATGAGCCCTCGCGTGTCCGGCGGCACGTTCAGCAGCAGCAGGCAGTTCCGTCCCACCGATTGCTCGTACAGCCGGAACAGGGCGGCGGCGGGTTTCACCCGCAGGTCTTCCGAGGCGCGATAGAACCACCCCGGGCGAATCGAGACGTCGCATTCGGGGGCCACCCAGTCACGCCCCAGCCGCGAGCCCTCGCCGAGATCGTCGCTGAACGGCGTGCCCGGCACATACCGATCGCGATCGATCAGGGCCCATGACGTCAGCGACCCCTGGCCGCGCTCGTTCCCGACCCACCGCACGCCGGGGCCGCCGTCGCTGAAGATGACGGCTTCAGGCTGGAGCCGCTTCACAGCAGCGTGGAAGGCCGGCCAATCGTAGACCTGACGCCTGCCGTTCGGTCCCTCCCCGTTCGCGCCGTCGAACCAGACTTCGAAGATCGGGCCGTAGCCGCCAAGCACCTCCTCGAGCATCCCGACGAACACACGGTTATACTCCGGCGTGCCGTACGCGGGATGGTTCCGATCCCACGGCGACAGATAGACGCCGAACTTCAGGCCGGCTTCACGGCAGGCGTTCGACACTTCGCGAAGCACGTCTCCCCTGCCACCCTGCCAGCGGCTGCGCGCGACGGTGTGCTTGGACAGCGCCGACGGCCAGAGGCAAAACCCGTCGTGGTGCTTGGCGGTCAGGATCACGCCCTGGAAACCGGCCGTCTTGAAGGCCTGGACCCATTGTCGTGCGTCGAACGCCGTCGGGTTGAACACGTCTGGGTCCTCGCGGCCGCTCCCCCACTCGACGCTCGTGAAGGTGTTCGGACCGAAGTGCACGAAGGCGTTCGTCTCCATGCGCTGCCACGACAGCTGCGCCGGCGAGGGCACAGGCGGCAACGCCGCGGGCGCATCGTCAGCGCGCGGAAAGGACGCGAACAAGGCCGCGCCGAGCCCCAGGGCTGCGGCCAGGGGCGCGTGTGCGTGAGTCCACACGTGATGGTGCATAGTTGACGGGCATTCTGTCCGATCTCGCGATTGCGCAACAACGACCGCTACTCCGCCCAGCCGATCACCGGTGGGCCTCCCCTCGTCGAGCAGCAGCCAGGGAACTGGCGCCGCACGTCATCGAATCGCGGTCCGCGTGCCGCCGAGACGCGGTGCTATTCGCAGCGAGGACTGCGAGAGGACGATGATGCTGATGGTCGCGACAAGCCCGAGCACAACCGTAGAAGTCGCGGCCACCATGGTCCACCGACGGGTGGAATGGGACCCGCGCGGCATGAACGGCGATGATACGATGCGGCAAGGTGGCATATGACCCGAGCGCAATTTCTCGCGCGACTCATGCCCTTTCTCGGCGCGCCGCTCGCCCTCTTCGCGGCGACACGCCGTGTCGATCCATCTGCACGACGGGTACGTGAAGCCATGAGCAACGACACTGTATCGGGCGAGTTGAAGAAAACTCGCGAGGAGTGGCGGCAGCTGCTCGACTCGGCCGCCTACGCCGTGCTCTTCGAGGAAGGCACCGAGCGGGCGTTCACCAGCCCGCTGAACGATGAGAAGCGTCCCGGAACGTACGTCTGCGCTGCGTGCTTTCAGCCCCTGTTCGAGTCGAAGGCGAAGTTCGACAGCGGTACCGGCTGGCCGAGCTTTCACACGGCCATGCACGGCCGCGTCGCGACCACGCGGGACATGAAGCTGCTGGTGCCCAGAGTCGAGTACCACTGCGCACGCTGCGGCGGACATCAGGGGCACGTGTTCGAGGACGGTCCGCCGCCGACCGGTCAGCGCTACTGCAACAACGGGGTCGCGCTACGCTTCGTGCCCGAGGGGACGGCGCTGCCGCAGCTGCGGACGTAGCGAGTGAGGCGGTAGGCGGTAGGCGGTAGGCGGTGGGCGGTAGGCGGTGGGCGGTAGGCGGTGGGCAGGAGGCTGGAATCCAGCAGGACGTGTACGTGGAAGAGCCGTGGTCGCGGCGAGCGTTCATCCGGGCGGTCACGGGTGCCATCCCGGCGTGCGGCACGTTCGCGCCGGTCCGCCCCGGCGGTGGCGCGCAGGGCTCCGACGCATGGGGTTCGCTCTTCGACGGCCCGTCGCTCGGCGGGTGGGAAGAGACTCCGTTCGGCGGTGAGGGCCTCGTCCGGATCGTGAACGGGACAATCGTTCTCGAGTTCGGCGAACCGCTGACCGGCATCACTTGGCGGGGCCCCCTCGCGCCGATCCCCTACGACATCCGCCTGGAGGCCCAGCGACTCGCGGGCCATGACTTCTTCTGCGGCCTCACCTTTCCAGTCGGCGCGAGCGCCTGTTCCTTGATCCTCGGCGGATGGGGGGGCTCGGTCGTCGGTCTCTCCAACCTCGACGGAAAGGACGCCTCCGAGAACGAGACCACGCAGCGCATCGGATTCGACGACCGCCGCTGGTACGCGGTGCGGGTGCGGGTCACGGCCGACCGCATCCAGGGGTGGCTCGACGAGCAGCGCATCATCGACGTGAACACGGCGGGACGGCGCATCAGTGTTCGTCCGGAGGTGGAAGCCTCGCGGCCGCTCGGCATCGCGTCGTACCGCACGCGCGCCGGGCTGCGCGGGATCGAAACGCGGAACGTCCCGGCGAACGGCTGACGAACGGTGCTGGCAGTTGCGCCCGCAGCCGATGTCGTGTGAAATGCGGAGGCGCTGCCGCCACGCCCTGCCGGGTCGTTCCGGCAACCGTGCCGCCGTTGGTGCGAGGAGTCCCTCATGCGCGTCCGCTCGCTCACGTTGTCCATCGTTGCCCTCCTGGCGTCCGCACCTGCCGGCCTGATGCTCGGGGCCGGCCCGGCAGAAGGTCCCATGAAACAGTCGTTCGGCAAGACCACCGACGGACACGCCGTCGACCGCTACACGCTCAGGAATGCCCACGGGATGGAAGCCGACATCATCACACGCGGCGCGGTGGTCACCCGACTGCTCGTGCCCGGCCGGTCCGGCGCACCCGGCGACGTGGTGCTCGGGTTCGACACGCTCGAGGGATACCTGAAGGAGAACCCGTACTTCGGCGCGATCGTCGGCCGATACGGCAACCGCATCGCAAAGGGGCGCTTTACCCTGAACGGCAAGGCGTACACCCTGGCCACGAACAACGGCCCGAACGCGTTGCACGGCGGGTTGAAGGGCTTTGACAAGCAACTGTGGACGGCGCGGCCGGTGACCTCTGCTGACGGTCAGGCCGTCGAGCTGACCTACATCAGCAAAGATGGTGAGGAGGGCTACCCGGGCACGTTGACCGCGAAGGTGATCTACACGCTGACCGGCGGCAACGCGCTGCGGATTCAATACGACATCACGACTGACCAGGACACGGTTGCGAACATCACCAACCACTCGTACTTCAACCTTGCGGGGCAGGGCACGGGCGACATCCTGTCGCACGAGGTCATGATCAACGCCGACCGGTTCACGCCCGTCGACAGCACGCTCATCCCGACCGGCGAACTACGGCCCGTCGCAGGCGGCCCGTTCGATTTCCGCAAGCCGATGACCATCGGATCGCGCATCACCGCGAACGACGAGCAGATCAAGTTTGGAAAGGGCTACGACCACAACTTCGTGCTGAATGGCGAGGCGGGCACCCTGCGGCAGGCGGTGCGCGTGACCGAGAAGACGTCCGGGCGGGTGATGGATGTCTACACGACGGAACCCGGCGTGCAGTTCTACACCGGCAACTTCCTGGACGGCACCCTGAAGGGCAAGGGCGGCAAGGTATACGCCTTCCGCAACGGCTTCTGCCTCGAAACGCAGCACTTCCCCAACTCCCCGAACACACCCTCTTTCCCGTCGACGGTCATCAAGGCGGGCGAGCATTACAAGTCGCAGACCGAGTATCGCTTCTCGACATCGTGACGGCCTGTGTCAGGGCGCGAGTCCGCGGGGGGCCGCCCTCAGGTCCCGCAGCCGAAGCTTGTCGTCTCCCCGGAACTCCGCTCGCGAGACTGGGCAGTCTTGAGCGCGTCGACGGCCGCCGATACCGCCGCAGAGAGTGCGTCGGCGACCTGTTCGTGCTCCTCGGGCGTGAGGCTCGACAGGATGCTGTGTGCGTGGAGGTCGCGGCTGGCGAGCGTGAGCGTGAAGTAGGGCGTGCGGGCGTCGGTGAGGAAAACGTCTCTAGTGATATCCATTGGCGTGTCAGTGCTTGTCGAGCCGACACCGAACCACGGCCCGGGTAAGGCCCGGGCCGTGCACAGTCACGCCGGCAGGACGGAAGTGCGTCCGCCCTGAGGCTGAAGCGCTCGACTTACATGGTGTCCTGGCCCGGCAGCGGCACCGCCGGCACGGGCATCGGTCCCCACGTGAGCGTCTCCGGCATCAGCGACTCGGGGGATTTCATTGCCTGCTCCCAGGTGATGGTCTTGCCCGAGTACGCCGACATGCGGCCCATTACCGCGGTGAGGCTGCTCTCGGCCACCTGCTTCAACTCGTTCAGCGGCTTGCCCGAACGGATGCTGGCGATGAGATCCGTGTGCTCCTGCACGTACATGTCGTTCGGCTCGCCCTCGTACTTCCAGGGGTTTGCGCCGCTAATCACGTAGTTCGGGAGCACCAGCGCCGAGCCTTTCGTGCCGGTGAATTCGTTGGCGACCTTCTTGTCCGTCCCGTTCTGCTGCCGGCACATCGCCGTGCAGAACACTCCGTTGTCGTACTCGTAGACGATCGCGAAGTGGTCGTAGATGTGCCCGTACTCCGGTGCGGTGCGCACCTGCCGGCCGCCGGTGCCAATCGCACGAACCGGGTGGCCCTTCAGCGCCCAATTCATCGCATCGATGTTGTGGATGAACTGCTCGACGATGTGATCGCCGGAGAGCCAGGTGTAATAGAGCCAGTTCCGCATCTGGTTCTCGAGCTCTGTCCATTCCGGCTTGCGGTCATGCTTCCACAGCTCGCTGGTGTTGTAATACGCGCGCGCTGCGGTCACCGTGCCGATGCTGCCCTCGTGGATCCGATTCATCGCCTGGAGGTACGGGTCGAAGTGCCGGTACTGGGTGCCGGCGGCCATCGCGATGCCGCGCTTCGTAATCTCGTCCGCCATGCCGAGGCAGGCGCGCACGCCGGCAGCATCCACCGCCACGGGTTTCTCCGCGAAGATGTTCTTTCCCGCCTCCATGGCCGCCTTGATGTGAACGGGGCGGAAGCCGGGAGGCGTCGCCAGGATCACGTAGTTCACGTTGGTCTTCAAGAGCTGCTGGAAAGCATCGAGCCCCACGAAGCAGTGGTCCTCCGCGACGGTCGCCGTATCGGCGTTCTCCTTTGCCAGCGTCTGCCGGCACTCGTCCAGCCGATCGCGAAAGGCGTCCGCCAGCGCCACGATGCGAACGCCTGGAGCTGCTTTGAGGACATTGCCCGCCGCCCCGGTGCCGCGTCCTCCGCAGC
Source organism: Vicinamibacteria bacterium (assembly GCA_963739995.1). Classification (GTDB taxonomy): domain Bacteria; phylum Acidobacteriota; class Vicinamibacteria; order Vicinamibacterales; family JAENWD01; genus CAVUCH01. The sequence continues at coordinate 43,326 of CAVUCH010000018.1, forward strand.
CCACCAGGCCGACGCGAATCTCATCACTGCCGGCGGCGTACGCGCCGACCAGGCTGTCGAGACTCGAGGCGACCGTCGTGGCCACCGCGGCCGCGGTGGCGCTCCGGATGAAGTCGCGGCGCGTGGACCCGCCAACCTGTTGATCGCTCATCTCATTTCTCCCTGGATCACAACCGAAGGACACGGCAGAAGTAGGAGAATACAACCGATCGTCACACGCGTAAAATGCGGGGCGGCAGAGTCCGTTGCCGGGGCGTGTGCTTGGGGTCGCCATTCGCGGACCAATCGAGCGTGCGGTCCGCCCGTGACTCGGTCCGTCCAGCCGCAGGCAGCCCACTTGCACCGTTCACCGTGTGTCTTCTCCCGCCATGGACATTCGGCTGGGACGATGGCGGTGTTGCCCTGTGGACCGCGGCAGTGCTGGCTCTGCTGCTGAGCATCGCTGGGCGGCCGTCGCTCGTAACCGGGTGCCGGCTCCCTCGTGCCGTGCGCGATGCGCTCAGCCCGGCCACACCCCACGAGCGGTACCTGCGCGGCCTGGAGAACGCCGGCCTTGGGACACGGCACTTGCGCGCGAATGGCGGGATAGCAGCACCGCGGTGCTGGGCCGGCCGACCCCCGTCGCCACTCCCTTCACTGAAGAACTGTTCCTCGATCCCGTGACGCCGCGCGCCGCTGCGTACGTCGTGACGATGCGGCGTGGCCAGCGCTGCGGACCGCGACCAAACAGGTCTCGGCACTCGCGGTACCACGGGCAGTGAGCCGAGCGGAGCTGAAGCCGACGAGAAGCTGCGCAGCGAACGGCCGGGTGGCACGGCAGCCGCCGGCGCCACGCCCGCAACGGCACACGTGCGGCAGCTTGTCGGCCAGTCGATCCGCGCCGTCGCTGGAGTGTGCACGCCAGCACAGCAGCGCCGCTGAGTAGGGTCGGCACGGCCACGGGCCAAACACCATCGTGCCGGGCTGCAAGGCCGGCTCTTCCCGTTGGGGAGAGTCGGCCTTGCGCCTTTCATCGCTCTCACGCGGGCGCGACGCGCTGTCCCGTCGCAGCGCGTGACGTACCCGCTCAGTCCCTGACCTTCAGCCCGTCGGGGCCCTCATATGGCGCTCCGGATGAATCGTGTCGGATGTCGCCCTCGACCAGGTCGTCACTCCGCCGCCGCCTGGCCGGGTCGCTGCCGCTCGAAACATCGCTGCCGCCGGAGGCAAGACTACCGTCGGGCGTCACGTCGCTTATCCCAAGCACCTCCCGCGTACGAGTCTGGTCATCGTCAGTCGTCTCGCGGTCATCGTCGCCGCCCGGCCCGATGGGGGAACTGGAGGTGTCGCGGCTCACGTCTCCGATGTCGGCGTCGGATCGCGCGACCCCGCCGTCCCTCACGATGTTGCGTTCCCGCACCGCGTCCTGCGCCTGGTCCATCCGATCACGATCCTGCTCGGCCATTGTGCTGTCTCCTTTCGTGCGAAGTGTCGCAATCGGTGTGCCGCGGGCACTGACCGTTCGGGCGCCACGTTTGACAACTTGGCTGCCCACGGGTAACAACGCGACATGCATAGCTGGACGAGGCTTCTCGTGATCGCTGCGTGCTGCTCATTGCCGGCGAGCGCAGGTTTCGGTCACCGGCCCGCTGGTGCGCCCGCATCCACAGCCAACAAGTCACCGCAAGCCCCTGTGAAGATCACCAGCGAAGCGTTCGTGTTCACGAAGGCCCCTTTCCCATCGGCGCATGCCTCGACCATTGTCGAGACGCCGACGGGCCTGGTAGCCGCGTGGTTCGGGGGAACGCGCGAAAAGCACCCGGACGTGGGCATCTGGGTCTCTCGGCATGAAGGCACGGGCTGGAGCGCTCCGGCGGAGGTCGCGAACGGCCTTCAGCAGGACGGGCGGCGGTACCCCTCCTGGAATCCCGTGCTGTTCCGCACGTCGGCCGGTGCCCTCTGGCTGTTCTACAAAGTGGGGCCGAGCCCCTCGCACTGGTGGGGGCTCGTCAGGCGGTCGGACGATGACGGCCGCACCTGGGGCGCGCCGACACGCCTGCCGGAGGGCATCCTGGGCCCGATACGCGTGAAGCCGGTGCAGCTCCCCGACGGTACGCTGCTCGCTGGCTCGAGCACCGAGCACGACGGCTGGCGTGTGCACATGGAGTGGACGCGGGATCCAGCCGGCGCCTGGCAGAAAACGCCGCCGCTGAATGCACCCCCGTCGTTCTCAGCCATCCAGCCGACGATTCTGGTGCACGACGAGCGTCGGATCCAGATTCTCTGTCGCACCGAGCAGGGCGTGATCGCAGAATCCTGGTCAGACGATGCCGGACGCTCGTGGTCTGCCATGCGGGGGACGGCGCTGCCGAACCCCAGCGCAGGCATCGACAGCGTGCGCCTCGCCGATGGACGCTTCCTGCTGGTCTACAACCCGACGCGTGACAATCGGCGCCAGCTGCAAATCGCCATTTCTGGAGATGGCCGCAGCTGGACCCCGGCCGTGATGCTCGAAGACAGTCCGGGCGAGTACTCCTACCCGGCCATGATCCAGGCCCGCGATGGACGCGTGCACGTCACATACACCTGGCGCCGCGAACGCATCAAGCACGTCGTGCTCGAGGTGCGGCCGTAGCAGGTTTGTCCGATTTCAATCGAACGTCCGCGTAATCTGCCGCCGGTCGCACCGCGACCGGGAACGCCTTCGTCATCGCTGGCCTCAGGCGCTGTCGGCACGTCCAGTAGTCGGCCCAGGGATCGCGGCGCAGCCGCGCATGCTTTGCAGGAACGGTCTTCACGGTGAACGCGTCTGGCGTCACGCGCGCCGTGAGGACGCGGTCCGGGTGCGTGATTCGCACCCCGACCACGTCGGCAGGAACATCCCCACGCGCCGGCATACGTGCTCCCGAGAATGCACGCCTCACGCCACCCGGGGGTGCTAGAGTCCCCTCGTGGGCCATCCCTCGCGGTACTTGCGGCGGAGGTACTGGCTGGCCTCCTTGCGACCCTCGACCTTCATGCCGCGCGCATCCCACTCGAGCGTGTCCCCCGGGTACCACGCCGCGATGTTCCCCAGCAGCACCGACTCGGTCAGCGGACCCGCGTAGCCGAAATGTGCGGACGTCTGTGGCGTCGAACCCCGCCCGGAGACCGCGACGGCTACCGCGTCCAGAAACTCGAAATAGTGATCGCGCGGTTCGATAGAGGGCAGCTCGTATGCGCTGAACTTGTCGACTGGCAGCAGGAATGGATCGCCGATGTGCGGCAGCACGAGCGCACCCTCGGTGCCGATCGCGACCGAGCCGGTCTCGGGCAGTCGATCGCCTACCCTCGCGAGCACCTGGTCCGGCGGACGTTCACCGCCGTCGTACCACCAGAGATCCACGGTGTTGCCGGCCGTCAGCGAGGAGCCCGGGTAGACGTAGTGCACCCGCGCCTTCGTCGCCCAGTTGTCCTTCGTCGGTCCGGGACCATGGGCAGTGACGCTGATAGGAGCCGTCAGCCCCAGCGCCCGGAATGGCGGGCTGAAGATATGGCAGCCCATGTCACCCAGCGTGCCGGTACCAAAGCCGACGCGACGGCGCCACTCGCCGGGGTGATAGACGCCTTCCTGGAACGGGTGCACCTCGCCCACGCCAATCCACTGGTCCCAGTCCAGGGTGGCCGGCACCGGACTCGTGACGGCGGGCAGCAAGCCGTCCGCTCCCCAGCTCTTCTCGCACAACGTGTGGACCTCGGTGATCTTCCCGATCGCGCCGGCGCGAATCATCGTCTCAAAGGCCCGCTGCGATGACGCCGATGAAATCTGGATGCCCATCTGCGACACGACACCGTGCGAGCGCGCGTACTCAGTGAGCTTGCGCGTTTCCCGGATCGTGGCCGCGAGCGGCTTCTGCACGTACACGTGCAGTCCGGTCCTCATGGCCGCCATCGCGATCGCCCCATGCATGTGATCGGGCGTGGAGACGTTGATGGAGTCCAGGTTCGCGCGCTCCTTCTTCAGCAGCTCGCGCCAATCCTGATAGATGCGGGCCTGAGGGAACTGCTCCTTCACTCGCTCCGTGCGCGCGAGGTCCACGTCGGCAACGGCAACCAGCTCGAAGGCCGGGTGCTTCGAGAAGCTGTCGATGTCGGCGAAGCCCATCCCACTTGCGCCGATGCTGGCGTGACGCACTTTCACGGCATCTGCGGCGAACAGCCGCGTTCGGCGGATCCAGGGCGCGACAGCCGCACCGACGGCGGCCGACTTGAGGAAATCACGGCGAGTCAGCGGCATGGCGATCCTTCGGGTGCGATCAGGTCGAATGGGTGCGCCTGCCGGGGCGTGCGGCGGCGTCAAGTGCGGCAGTGCGTCGGGGGCGTCTGGGGCGAAGTGTGCGAACGAGCGAACCGTCTACGCGCCGTCCTGCAACGCTCCCGGGATCAGCCCCTCGCAGTTGAGCATCTCCGCGCCGTTCTCGGTGCACACCGCGTAGCGTACTCTCCGGCCGTGGACCTGACCAGCCCAGCCGCGATCGTTGTCGTCTTCGGCGTACAGGGCCACGGCCGCGAATTCCCCCCGGGCGTTCAGCGCGTAGAAGGCGACGTTGAAGTTCGGATCCCCGTTCCCTTTCCGCAGCCGCTTCTCCACGGTATTCGCCCGGATGCGGCGCAGGGCTTCCAGCCCCGCATCCTTCGGGTGCCGGCCCTGCCGCATCAACTCGACGACGAGGAACGAGGAAAGGCCAAACAGGTTGGCCTCCCCGCGTCCCGTCGATCCCGCCGCACCCACGCCGCCGTCTACATAGAGCCCGGCTCCCAGAATCGGCGAGTCGCCGACGCGGCCGGGTATCTTCCACGCCAGGCCGCTCGTGGTCGTCACGCCGCCGATGTCACCGCTCGCGTTGATGCCGTCGCAGTTGATCGTGCCCCAGACATGACGCGGTGCGGTGACGCCTTCGGCGATCAGCTCGCCGAGGATGCGCCGGTTCGCGCTCTGGCGCTTGTCAGGATCCAGGTAGTGTTCGGGATCGCTGCGACGCTTCCATTCCAGCCACGCTTTGCGCGAGGCCTCGGTGTTGAGGTCGGCCTCGATGGCGAAGCCCATGTTCCGCGCAAAGCCCTGCGCGCCCGCGCCGACGATCAGGTGATGATCGGTGTGCTGCATCACGGCATGCGCCACCCTCGATGGTGCCCGCACGCCTTCGAGCGCGGCAACCCCGCCGGCCCGCTTCGTCGGCCCATGCATGCAGCACGAGTCGAGCTGCACGACGCCATCCGCGTTCGGCAGGCCGCCATATCCCACGCTGGTGTCGGCGGGGTCGAGCTCGACGAGGTTCACCCCCGCGATGAGGGCCTCGAGCACGTCCGTGCCCTGCACCATCGCGGCAAACGCCGTCTCCACGCACGTGTTCGTGCCACCGTTCTTGTGGTAGTGGCCGTTGGCGGAAGAAATGACGACGGGCTTGACGGCGCGTCCCGTTCTCACGGCCGGAGCTGACTGCTGCAGGGTGCCGGCCGGCACGGCAGCCGCCGCGATGCCGGCGGTACCGGCTTTCACGAACGCACGACGTGAGAGGCGAAGTGGCATGCGGGGAGGATAGCAGGGGGGAGGGACGAATGCACAATGCAGAATGCAGAATGCACAATGCAGAATGCGATGCAGAATGCACGATGCACGATGCACGATGCACGATGCAGAAATGCGATGCACGATGCGGACTGCACGATGCGGAGTCCGGCACGCACGTCGCCACGATGCACGCCGCATCCCCGCGACATCGGGAGGATCAGCGGCCCTGGTGCGCGGCTGTGTGCTGATGAATCCACGAGACCAGGCGCGCCTTGTAGAACTGCCACTCGGGATGGCCTTCCCAGTTCTCCATCCCGTGCGGGGCGCCCTCGAGCCGCACCAAGTCGTGGGGAACGCCAACCGCGCGCAAGCGCTCGGCCATGCGAACGCCCTGATCCCACAGACGCTCGCCGGTGCCGTGAATCAGCAGGATGGGAGGCATCCCACGCGCCGCCCGATGGAGCGGCGAATAGTCGCGCAGCATCCCGAGCGTCTCCTCGTCCAGCGCGGTCCGGCCGAACAGGCGCGCGGCCAGTGATCGTGGCCCTGCGTCGGTGACCATCGGGACGAAATCGTACACGCCATAGAACGACACGACACCTGCAAGCGTTCGGTCGTCGGCGGCCAGGAGCGTGACCATCTGAGCGCTGGCCGACTCCCCGACGAGCACCACCCGCCGAGGGTCGATCCCGAACTGGCGCGCGTGCCGCCTGATGAAGGCGATCGCAGCGCGCAGGTCCTCGAGTTGCCGCGGATGCCGTACCGCCGGCGTCAGCCGGTAGTCTACCGAGAACCATGCGAAGCCGCCGTCGGCGAGCGGTGCAAACAGGGGCGTGATGTAGGTCACCCGGTCACCGGCTTCCCAGCCGCCACCGTGCAGGAGGATGACCGCAGCCGCGGGGCGCGAGCGATCTCGTGGGAGCCATGCGTCCAGCGTGCGAAGGACCGGCGGCGTCGATCCGGAAAGCGGAGGTCCTGGTGTCGCGTCCGTTTCGTGCTGCGCATACGGGATGCGCTTGTGCAGGCCTGCGCGCAACGTTGTGACCCCATCGATGGACGGCGGTCGAAGGGTGTCGCGGCGCGGCGCCGGGACCACTGCATTCAACCAGCTCACCACGCGCGCCTTGTAGTACCACTGCACGGGCCACCAGTTTTCCGGTCGGTGGCTCGCGCCCTCTACGCGCACGAGCTCGCAGTAGGCCGCTTCCCGGCCCGCCCGGGCGCACCATGCCTCGGCATCCCGAAGCGGCGCCTCTGTGTCGGCCGTGCCGTGCACGACCAGAAACCGTGGCGTGGCGGTCGATCGAAGCGACCGAGGCTCCGGCGACGCCGCCTCCGCACGGGCCGGCGCGCCATTGTAGAGGCCGCCCACCAGGACCGCGCCGACGACCCCTGCAGGGCGTCGTGCCACGGCACCCGCCGCGAGCGCGGCCCCCGCATCCTCGCCGAGCAGCACGATGCGCTCAGGATCGATCCCCAGCTCGCCGGCGTGGCAGCGCGCAAACGCCACGGCGGCTCCGAGGTCGTCCACTGCGTCCGCCGCACGTGACGGTCCAAGAAGCCGGTAGTCGATCGAGATCCACGGGTAACCGGCCGCCGCGAGCATCTCGAGAAACTGGCCCACGAACGCGACGCGGGAGCCGGCTGTGAAGCCGCCGCCGTGGACGACGATCACCACAGGGGGCGGGACCGAGCCGTTGTCTTCCCGCCGTCGCTGCGGCGAGATCGACGGCACCCAGAGGTCGAGCCGCAGTTCCTGGGCATCCACCCGGCGGTAGACGACACCACCGCGTGCGCCGGGAACGATGTGGTTGCCGTCGACGTTCGCAACCGTGAGCGGCAGGCACGGCATCTCCGCCCGGGGCGACGCCAACCCCGGAGGCGCGGATAGGCAGGTCAGCAGGAGCAAACAGCACGCCCTGCGCATGGGCCGGCATGCCAGTGGCCTGTCCTTGTCACACGTAGAGCGCCTGTCGGGCGGGGCGTCCCGCCCGGCGGCGTTGCTCGTCGCTCGAATATTCCTGATATGCTCGCTCCTCACGCCTTGCCAGCCGGGCGCCGCGCTCCGACATCCACTCTACATGTGACAAGGACAGGCCACTAGCAGCATCCCGTTCCCGGGACGGCGAAATCGGCGTCCGGGCGGGCCGCAGCATTCGGGGAGCAGGCATCTGGAGCAGGCGTCAGCCCTGCAGTTGACGGCGCCCGGTTGCTCCGCATCGCACACGATCTCCACACGGAGGTCACTGCTATAGTCGCGGGTATGACCCCGCACGTCCCTCCGCTCGCCGGTCTCTGCACCATCGACGAGGCGATGCGTCCAGGCCTTCCTGTCGACGAATGCGTGCGTCGCCTCAAACGCCTCCATTACGCGCTCAAGCGGCTGCATGGCATCTTCAACGCGCGCATCACCGCCGAGCCGCTCTACGAGCTGAAGTCGGCCTTCAGCCACCACGCGTATCTCTGCGCCGAGCACGTCACCGCACTGCGCGGGCGCGTCGGCGAGATGCGCGAGCCGCCGCTCGGCCTCGAGGAAGTCCCGCATCCCGCTCTCGAACAGCTGTTCGACGAGATCCTCGCGGTCCCATCGACGGAGGCGCTCGTCGCCGGACTCTACGGTAGTGCGCTGCCGGCCGTCGCGGCGGCACTCGACCGGTACGATGCGGAGACGCATCCCCTTGCCGATGCGCCGAGCCGGCGCGTGTGCCGTTTCGTGCGCCTGGAGGTCGGCGACATGCTCGCCTTTGGCGCGCGCGCCCGTGGAGCGCTGCCGAGCGACGAACGAATCACCGACCGTGATGCGTGGATGGCATCGCTCGAGGGCTGCCTCGCCGCCGCCGGCGGCCTGGATGGCTGCACGGAGGAGACCACCCAAGCGCCGCCCCGCCGGTACTCGGCAGCGCCGTACGCCTATGACAGGCTGCCGAGGCGCGACGCGCGCTTCCCGGACCCGTACAACATGGCCGTGAACGCCGAGGCGTTCATCTGGGACGAGTCGAAGCCGTCGCCGCCGAAGCTGCTGATGCTGTTCTACAAGCGCCTGCGGGAGATCGACGTTCCCGAGATGATGGCGGGCATCATCGCCGAGACGCCCGGCAAGCCGTGGGCGTACTACCACGACATGTCGCGGCAGCTGTGGGACGAGGCACGCCATGCGCTCATGGGGGAGGTCGGGTTCGCCGCGCTCGGCGTTGACTGGCCGTCGCTCGTGCGGATCAACTTCACCTGGTCGCTCGGGCTGAACACGCAGCTCACGCCGATCGAGCGGCATGCCGTCCTCTACTTCATCGAGCAGGGCTTGATGGCCAAAACGGGCAAGCGCTACGAGTGGGAGGTGGCCCGCGACACGGGCCTCCCGCTGGCCCATACCTTCCAGGACTTCGACTGGGCCGACGAGGTGCTGCACGCACGCATCGGCCGGCAGTGGTACGTGAGCGCCATGCCGTCGCACGTCGAAGCACTCCGCTACGGCGACCGCTGCTGGTCGAAGGTGCTCGTGGACTGGGAGCAGTGGCGGCACGACGGGCTCACGGGCCACGAGAACTGGTGGCCGGCCCTCTACCGCGCCTTCTGCGCCTCCCGCGGCGAGACGCCCGACCCCGACGTCGAAGCCTTCAGCGTCAGCTACCAGGCGAGCCGCGCGGATCTGAAGCCCGTCGCCGAGTAGAGGCGAAGAGCTTCAACCATTCAAGAATGCCCCGGGCCTGGTGCCGCATGTCTGGCCCGCGAGCAAATCTGGTGGCGCTGCTGATCTCTCGATCTCCCGGCGAAGGGTGAGAGGGGAGGATTGTTCCACCCTGCGCTATGCTGTCCGGCGTCGCGCCCGAGGTCAGGCGTTCGCGGCGCGGGCGCACGGAGGCACTCATGGCTGGATTCCACGACATCAACGCCGCCATCATCGGCGCGGGATTCATCGGGCCCGTCCACGTGGAAGGGTTGCGGCGGCTCGGCATCCGCGTGAAGGGGATCGCGGGCATCTCGAAGGACGAAGCCGAGCGCGCGGCCGGCACGCTCGGGCTGGAGCGCGCCTATGCGAGCGTGGAGGATCTGCTCGGCGATCCGGACGTCCACACCGTGCACCTGGCGTCGCCCAACCGCCTGCACCACGACCACGCCATGGCCGCGCTCGCCGCGGGCAAGCACGTGGTGTGCGAGAAACCGCTCGCGCTGACGTCGGCACAGACGCGGGCGCTCGTGGCGGCGGCACAGGCGCGTCCCGATCAGATCACCGCCGTCAACTACAACCTGCGGTTCTACCCCTTGTCGATCCACGCGCGGTCGCTCGTGCGCAGCGGTGCGATTGGCGACGTGCTGCACGTGCACGGCAGCTACGTGCAGGACTGGCTGCTCTACCCTACCGACTTCAACTGGCGCGTGCTCAAGAGCGAAGGGGGCGAACTGCGGGCGGTCGGCGACATCGGCACGCACTGGCTCGACCTGGTCGGGTTCGTCAGCGGGCTCGACGTGGAAGCCGTGATGGCCGACCTCAAGACCGTGCACGCCACGAGGCTCAAGCCGCCAGCCGGCTCCATCGAGACCTTCAAGGGCAAGGAGAGTGGCCAGCCCGTGGAGCGTGAGGCGGTGCCCATCGACACGGAGGACTTCGGCGCCATCCTGCTGCGCTACAAGGGCGGCGCGCGCGGCGTGCTGACGGTCTCGCAGGTGACGGCGGGCCGGAAGAACTGCCTGCGCTACGAGTTGGCGGGCTCGAAGAAGTCTCTGTACTTCAACAGTGAGACGCCGAACAGCCTCTGGATCGGCGAACGCGGTGAGCCGAACCGCGAGCTGCTGCGCGATCCGTCACTGCTCGACCCCGACGCCAGCCGGTTTGCGAGCTACCCGGGCGGCCACAACGAGGGCTTCCCCGACACGTTCAAGCAGCTCTATCGCGCGGTGTACACCGACGTGCTGAACGGCAAGCGATCCCAGGCGCCGTTCTATGCGACGTTCGAAGATGGCCACAAGGAAGTCGTGCTCTGCGAGGCCATCGCGAAGAGCCACACGGCGCAGCGGTGGACCGAGGTGGGCGGCTGATTTGTATGCGAGCTCCAGTTGATTGCCCCGCGGCTCGGTGGAGCCGGTGCTGCCCCAATCTGGACTCGGAACTGCCCGATGTGGAGCCGGAACTTCAGTTCCGGCGGACAGCACCTGCCCACGGTTTACAATGACCCGCTCGCACCTATGCCCCACGATGAGCACTGAACACAGACGCCTCCGCACCACGGGAACACTGGCCCTGGCAGCCGCGCTCGCCTGCCTCTGCGCTGCCACACCCCAAGCGCAGCGAACCCGCGATCAGCCCGCGAGAGCCAGCTGGCTGACCGATGGCGGCGACCCGCAGCGGACGTCGTGGCAGCGCAATGAAACGCTGATCAGTCCGGCAAGCGTGAAGGAGATGCGCCTCGCCTGGAAGCTGCAGCTCGATAACGAGCCGCGCCAGCTCCATTCGCTGTTCCCTCCGCTCATCGTCGGCGAGGTGAAGACCCCGAGCGGGCCGAAACAGATTGGCGTCGTTGCGGGCGTCTCCGACAACGTCTACGGCATCGACCTCGACACCGGCACGCAGATCTGGAAACGGCATTTCGACAAGAACTTCGAGGAGCCGACGGGGACAGGCCGCCGCGAGGCCTACGTGCTCTGTCCCGGCGGGCTGACCGCCACGCCGGTCGTCGGGCCGGGCAGGGCGCCCGGCACGTGGATCGCGTACGTGGTGTCGTGGGATGGACGCCTGCGGCAGCTCGACGTCGCCACCGGCAAGGACATCGCGCCCCCGGAAATGTTCCTCCCGCCGAACGGAAAACCTTACGGTCTGAACCTTTATAAGGGCGTCATCTACACGACCACGGCGCAGGGATGTGGCGGCAACCCGAACGAGTTCTACGCGTTCGACCTGAAGACGAAGAAGGTGGGCAGCTTCGCGCCCGCGAGCGGCGGGATGTGGCCGCGCCTCGGGCCGTCCATCGGCCGGGACGGCAGCGTCTACGCCGGCAGCGGCGACGGCGACTACTACCCCGAGCAGCAGGTCTTCGGGCAGACGATCATCGCGGTCAAGCAGAACCCCGTGACGAAGGCACTCGAGATGACCGACTGGTTCACGCCGACCAATGCGGTCTGGCTGCGCAAGCGTGACCTCGACATGAACGTCAGCGGGCCCATCTTCGAGTACAAGGGTCGCGAATACATCGCGGAGTCGAGCAAAGAGTGCCGGATCTGGCTGATCGACACGAGCGCGATGGGGGGAGAGGATCATCGCACCCCCGTCTACACGACGCCGCTCGTGTGCAACGAAGAGGTTCAGTTCGCGGCGGCCGGCCCCTGGAGTGCACTCGCCACGTGGGAAGACGGCGACGGCACGCGCTGGGTGCTGATGCCGTTCTGGGGCCCGAAACACCCGCAGTTCTCGGCACCCCTCGAGTACGGCCAGGTCGTGAAAGGGGCGATTGCCGCTTTCCGGCTGGAAGAGAAGAACGGCGGCCTGCAGCTCACACCCGCCTGGATCTCGCGCAACATCAACCAGGCCGATCCCGTCGTCATTGCCAACGGCGTCGTATTTGGTTTCGGCAACGGCGAGGACGCGGCGCAGGCGTCGGCCGACATCGGTCTCGCGTACAACAAGGCCGAGAACCGCATCGCGCGATCCACCCATGCGGAGCTTCATGCCTTCGACGCGCGCACCGGCGAGGAGCTGTGGTCCAGCGGTGCTCAGATAACCTCGTTCAACCATTTCACGAGCCTCTCGGTCGCCAACGGCCGCGTCTACATCGGGACGTTCGACGGGATGCTGTATGCATTCGGCGTCGACACGCCGGTGGGGACTCGATGATGCGGAACCTCACGCGCAACGCGACAATCGGTGCGGCGCTGACGGTGGCGGCGTGCAGCCTGGCGTCGGTGCTCGTGCACGGGCAGGCGCGCGAGTGGACGACGAGCGGGTTCGACGCTCAGCGCACCCGCTGGGTGAGGAGCGACCTTCGCCTGACGAAGGCGGCGATCGAAGAAGGTGAGTTCCGGTTCCTCTGGAAGGCCAGCTTCGACAACGAAGCGCGGCAACTGCATTCGCTGACCCAGCCCGTGCTGCAGGACCTTCTCATCGGGTACCGCGGCTTCAAGACGCTCGCGTTCGTTGGCGGCAGCGCGGATCGGATCTTCTCGATCGATACCGACCTCGCGAAGCCGTACTGGACCGCACACCTGACCTACGCGGCGGCCACGGGCGGTGCGCCCCCGAGCACGTGGGACTGCCCGGGCGGGCTGCTCGCCACGCCGAGCCGCCGGACCCCGCTGACGCAGTCGACGTTTGGCCGCCGTGCGGGCCGGCGCGGGGGCCGGGCGTCCAGCGCCGTCGGTGAACCGGGGCGAGGGGCGGCGGTGTTGAAGCGGCTGGCAGAGATCCAGGAACCTCCGTCCGACCCCCCGCCCCCTCCGCCGCCGGCGGGGGCCAAGGCGGTCGAACCGATTCCGTTCGGCGGGGTGGATCCACTCTACGCCGTCGGGAGTGACGGGCTGCTGCGCACGCTGCGCGTGAGCGACGGCGCCATGACCGAGCCACCGGCCGTCTTCCTGCCGCCGAGCACCTATCCGTCGTCTCTCGTGTACGTGGACGGGTTCGTCTACACGACTACGACGAACGGCTGCGGCGCCTCTCCGAATGCGGTGTGGGCCATCGATACGACGGCCTCCGACAAGAAGGTCACCCGGTGGGACACCGCTGGGGCGGGCATCGTCGGCACCACCGGCCCGACGCTCGGCAGCGACGGGACGCTGTATGTGGCGCTTGCGCCCGCGTCGCCGGCCGCACCGGGTGCGACGGACAGGACGATGGACGTGCCGCCGAACGCGGTCGTTGCGCTCAGTCGCGACACCCTGACGGTCAAGGACTGGTTCGCGCCCCCAGACGGTGCGTTCAACGCGCCTCCGATCGTCTTCACGCACGGCGATCGTGACGTTCTGGCGATCACGGCGACAGATGGCCGCCTGTTCCTGCTCGACGCGCGGTCGCTTGGTGGGAGCGATCACCGAACGCCGCTCCACGTCACCCCGGCGGCGGGCGCCGCCGGCCCGTCTCCTGGCCTGGCCACCTGGGAGGACGAAACGACCCGCTGGATTCTCGCCACTACCGGCGACACGGTCGTGGCGTACAAGGCATCCGGCGAGGGAGCCACGCTCACCGCCGAGCGCGCGTGGGCGTCACGGCCGCTGGTCTCGCCCCTGGCACCGATCGTCGTGAACGGAGTGGTGTTCGCGGCAGCCAGCGGCGAGTACCAGGGCGGCGCCCCGGCGACGAAAGCAGAGGAACGCGCCGAACGTTCGACGCCGGCCGTGCTGTATGCGCTCGATGCAGCCACCGGTAAGGATCTCTGGTCGAGCGGCACGACGATGACCTCGTTCGCGCGTGCAGGCCTCTCGGCCGGTGGAGGCCAGGTGTACGTCGTGACCTTCGACAACACGCTCTACGCGTTCGGCATTCCGATGGAGCACTGATGATGTGGCCGTCTCTCGCCTCCATGCGGCGGTTCCCTGCAAGGTTCTTGCGGGCGAGCGTCGCGCTCGCCGTGCTGGCGCTCCCCGCAGCCGCCGCGGCGCAGCTGCCCCCCGGCCCGGGGCAGGGTGAGACGATCAAGCTGTGCGGCACGTGTCATCCGCCGGAGCGCGGCGCGTCAGTGCGCCTGACGCGTGAGGGCTGGGAGGACGTGATCGCCAAGATGGTCGGGCTCGGTGCGAAAGGCACCGACGCGGAGCTCGAGGCCGTGCTCGACTACCTTGCGACCCACTTCAAGGGCGAAGCCGCAGTGCCGCTGAACCTGAATCGCGCCACGTCGGTGGAGCTCGAGAGCATAGCCGGGTTCCTGCGGAGGGAATCGGCGGCGTGGATGGCCTACCGCGCGAAACGCCCGTGCACAACCGTAGACGACGTGAAAGCGGCGCCCGGCGTGGACTTCAAGAAGATTGAGAAGCGCCGCGAGCGGCTCGTGTGCTTTTGAGAACGCGGATTCAGGCTGCGGGCTGCAGGGTATAGCCTGCGGGCCTGTCCGGCTGCGGGGGCGTCGGCAGCCGACCGGGTGGCCGTCGAGGCCTGAGGCCAGAAGTCGGGCTGCAGCGAGTGCGCGCGTGCCGCCCGCAGCCTGACTGTCACAGTATTTTCTGGAGCCTGTCCCGTGATCGTCCCGAGAACCTCCCGCGCTGCCATCATGCAGAAGCTCCGCGCGAAGGTCGAGCGCCGAGTGCCGGTGTTCATCGCGAGCGCGGGCAGCGGCCTCGTGGCCCAGCTGCTCGAGCGCGCAGGTGTCGATTGCGTGAACACGTTCTCGGGTGCGCGGCTGCGCGCCAACGGAATGGGCACGATGTCGATGCTCTGGCCGATTCTCGATTCCAACGCGCAGACCCTGAACTATACCGAGCAGGACATCCTGCCGGCGATGAAAGGCGACGCGTTCGTCTGCGCGTGTCTGAATGCGAACGATCCGCTCAAGGACATGCGCAGCGTGCTCGAGCGGCTGAAGGCGATGGGCGTCCCCTCGGCATCGAATATCGGGCCCTCGATCTCGTACGTGGACAAGGACAGCAACCTGTTCCGCGTGCTCTCGAGTGCCGGGATCACGCTGCAGCACGAGATCGACATGCTGAGGCTGGCGCGCGAGCTCGAGATGGTGTCGATCGGCCTGGCGTTCGACGAGGAGGACAGCCTTCGCCTCGTCGGCGAGGCACAGCCCGACGTCTTCTGCTTCCACGCCGGCACCACCAGGGGCGGCCTCAAGGGCTACGACTCGGGCGAGACAATCGAGCAGACAGCCGAGCGAACGGAGGCCGTGAACAGGAAGCTGTACGGACTCAAGCCGGACCTGATCGTCGTGGCGCACGGCGCAGCAATGGAGACTCCTGAGGACGCGCAGTTCATGCTCGATCACACCACCTGCCACGGCTTCTGGACCGGATCGTCCACCGAGCGCCTGCCCATCGAGCGGGCCGTGTCGGAGGAGGCCCGGAAGTTCGCGGCCCTGCGGTTTTCCAGCAGCTAGGTCGCTATGGCCAAGGTCATCGCCGTTCTCGCGACGCTCGACACCAAGGGCCAGGAAGCCGAGTTCCTGCGGAAGCAGCTGAAGGCGCTCGGCAGCCGGGCGCTGGTGGTGGACATGGGGGTGCTCGGCGCGCCGGCCGCACGCGCCGACGTCACACGTGCGGAGGTCGCACGCGCCGGCGGTGCAACCCTGACGGCGCTCCGGCGCGACCCCACGCGCGAGGCGTCCCAGCCGGTGATGGCCGCCGGCGCCACGAAGCTGCTGCTCCAGCGCCTTGCCACGGGCCGGCTCCATGGGGTGATGGGCCTCGGGGGGCTGCAGGGCACCGCGACCGGCACGATGGTGATGCGCGCGCTGCCCTACGGGCTGCCGAAGGTGATGGTCTCGACCGTCGCCTCCGGCGACACCTCGCCGTACGTCGGCATCTCGGACATCACGATGATGTTCTCGGTGGGCGACATCCTCGGCCTGAATGCCTTCATGCGCAAGGTGCTCGCGAACGCTGCCGGTGCGGCGCACGGCATGGCGCAGGTGAAGGTCGAGCTCGTGAGGAAGCGACGGAAGGGGGACAAGCCGCTCGTCGGCATCTCGAACCTGGGTGTGCTTACGCAGGGCACGCTGCACGCCCAGGCGCTCCTTGCAGCGCGCGGGTATGAAGCCCTCGTGTTCCACGCGGTCGGCACCGGCGGGCGCGCGATGGAGCTCATGATGCGCCAGGGCATCATCGGCGCGGTCTTCGACTACGCCATGGGCGAGATCAGCGACGAGATCTTCCACGGTCTGCGCGCGGGTGGCGCCGGAGCGGCTCACGGTGGCGGGCACGCTGGGACTCCCGCAGGTGCTGGTGCCGGGCGGCGCCGAGCACCTGGGCATCCTGGTGTCGACGCCGCACGTGCTGCCGCCACGCTGGAAGACCCACAAACACGTGTGGCACAACGAGGTCGTGCTCGCCCCGCGGCTGAACCCCGCGAGCTGCGCCAGGTCGCGCGGGAGGCTGGCAGGCGCCTGCAAACCACACGCGGCAACGCGGTGCTGATGCTGCCCCTGCTCGGCACGGGCCGCTATGCGATGCCCGGCGGGCCGCTCAACGACCCGGAAGGCGACGCGATCTTCTTCGCCGAGCTGAAGGCCCACATGCCGCCCGGCATCGAGGTCGTTGAGCGCGCGGCCCACGCCGAGGATCCCGGCTTCGTGGCCGAGGCCGTCGATCGGCTCATCGCCCTGATAGAACGCCGGTGATCGCGGCGCTTCCGGAGTTCCGAAACGACCACGGCGAGCGCCTGGATGTCGCCTACGAGCCGACCGTGGTCAGTCCACCCCGCATCGGTCCACCCCGCGCCATCGTCGTGCTCGCACATGGCGTGACCGCCCACAAGGATCGGCCGTGGCTCGTCACCCTCGCCGGTGCGTTGTCGGGCGCCAGCCTCGCGTCGCTGCGCGTGTCGTTTGCCGGGAACGGCGCGTCGGAGGGCCGCTTCGAGGAGGCCGTCCCATCAAAAGAAGTGGAGGATCTCGGCTGCGTGCTCGATGCGCTCGAACGGTGGGGTGTCGAGTCGATCGGCTATGCCGGGCACAGCATGGGCGCTGCCGTCGGCGTGCTGCGGGCCGCCTCGGATCCCCGCATCGCCTGCCTCGTCTCGCTCGCCGGCATGGTTCACGTGCACGCGTTCTTCCAGCGGCACTTCGCGCACCTGCCACCGGGCGCCCCGATGTTGGACAAGGCAGAGTGCCCGTGGTCGCCGGCTCTCACCGACGATGCGGCGCGGATTGGTTCGGTGACGGAACAGGCGGCCGCCATCCACGTGCCCTGGCTGCTCGTCCACGGGGACGCCGACGAGCTCGTGCCGTATCAGGATGCGCTCGATGCGCGTGCGGCGGCAGGTGGGCGGCCCAACCTCGTCACGCTGCCCGGCGTCGACCACCGCTTCACGGGTGCGATGCCCCAGGTCGTTGATGCCGTCGTTCCGTGGTTGCGCGAACGGCTGCAGATGGGGTGAACGCCTCGATTGGATTGCCACCAGACGGACCGCGACAGCCAGCGACCTTCCCGGATCTCTCGAATTTCTGTGGAGCAGACTACGTCATCTCACGGCTGTTGTTTTTGGCGAGGTCACGAGATCGCGGAGAACGGCAATGCGGGGCTCCCTGCCAGAAGGGGACGCGCATCGGCCCTCCTTGATCTCTTGAACTCCCTGTGAAGCATGCAGCGTGAACTTCACGTTGTCGTTGTCGAGCGCCTCGTCAGGCAGGGATCACCACGGTCTGGCCAATCTCCCGCAGCCCGAGACGATCGCGCTCCTCGCGGAGCGCGTGCTCGGTCCGCTCGATGGGCTCGGTGACGGGCTCGCGACTCAGCTGAAAGGACTGGTGGTGCACCGGCACGAACACACGCGCACCCGCGGCATCCGCCATGGCCACCGCCTGCTCCGGGGTGCAGTGGTTGCGAATCCAGGGATCGTAGGCACCGATCGGCATGACGGCCGCGTCGAACGGACCGAACCGGCGATGGCTTCTGAATGCGTCCGTGTGTGCCGTGTCTCCGCCGATCAGCAGCTTGCGCCCCTCGCGCTCGACGATGAAGCCGGTGTAGCCGCGGTGGATGTCCCGCCCGAAGCGCGCCCCCCAGTGCTTGACCTCGATGGAGCGGACCAGTGCTTCTCCGCGAGGGGTGACGAGCCTCGCGGATTCGTTCCAGCGAAGCTCCTGGACAGACGAGTACGTCCGTGAGGGAAGAAGATCCGACGTCCCCCACGCCATGACGGCGGCCGGATTTCCGCGGATGGCCCCAAGCGACGGTGTGTCGAGGTGGTCGAAGTGCGCATGCGAGACGAGCACGAGATCGATCTCCGGCAGCTCGTCCGCGGTTAGCGCGCACTGCACCAACCGCAGCGGCCCGAAACTGCCAGGGCCCACGTCCACGCCGATGCGGGAAAACAACGTGGGGTCGGTGATGAGGCGCAGGCCGTAGAAGTTGACGAGGACCGTCGCGTGCCCGAGCCACGCGACCGTGACCGCATCGTCGTCCCATGTAGCCGGTGCGGGTTTGTGCGGGGCCGGGGGCACGTCCCGCCCCCACTCGGCGAGCCGGTCGCGGAGGAACCCGGCGCTCCAGGAGGACGACAGGCTGGTCCACGCTGCACCGGCGCCCGCCAACACACCAGCGCCCAGCAGCCCGCGTCGATTCACGAGTCTGGCCATCCTCTACAAAGACTCACGTCGCGACGGAAAGGTTCCAGGCTCCGCGCGTGGCCTCAGTGGGATCCCCCGTGTGCCGCCGCCCGCTGCCGCCGCGCCGTCACCTGAATTTCGATAGCCATGCGCGGATCGGCCAGTCCCGCGGCGATCATCGTGGCCGCCGGCCGCGTCTCGCCGAAGTGCGCCCGGAGAATCGGCCAGCACTTCGAAAACTCGCGGGCGTCGGGCACGATGTACATGACGCGGACGACATCGCCTAGTGAGGCCCCGGCCTGGTGCAGCGCCTCTGCGATGTTCCGGAAGCACTGTTCCGTCTGTGCGACGATACCTTCCGCAATCGTCATCGTGCGGTAGTCGAAGCCGGTGGTGCCGGAGACGAAAATCCAGTCGCCATCCACGACGGCGCGCGAGTATCCGATCTCGTGTTCAAACGACGATCCGGAACTGATCAACCGACGCGTCATGAGCACTGCTCCGTCCCTGTCGCCGCCCCGCACCCCCGCGCCCTCATTCAATCGGCTCGTTGTCGTGCCACTCGGGTAACCTGAAGGCGAGCGCGACTCCGCCGCGTTCGCATAACAGAGCACATCTGCCGGCTCACCCGGCGAGAGGTTCGGGAACTCGGCGTACCGCCGCCAGGTGCCCTCGCACACGAACCCGCACTTCTCGAGTACTCGGCGCGATGCCGCGTGCTGGGGGTGGCAGAATGCGTGAAGCCGCGGTAATCGGAGGCGCTCGACGAGATCCACCATCGCCCGCAAGGCTTCGGTGGCGAACCCCTGGCCCCAGGCGTCGCGCGCCAGCACGTACCCGGTAGCCGCGCGGTACGGCGTTTCGACGCTCAGGCCCGTGCCGCCGAGGAGCCGCTGATCGGTTCGTGCCACGATCAGATACGGACCTGCCGACCAGCGCTCCCACTCGGCGTCGCTGAACTGCAGGAAGGCGAGTGTGTCGTCGACAGAGAGATGGGTCGGCCATCCGAGGAATCTCGTCACCTCAGGGTCGCCAGCGTACCGTGCGTAGATGGCGTGGGCATCATCCGGCCGCGGACGCCTCAGCACGAGCCGTGCGGTCTCGATCAGGTTCGGGGCATTCACGGTCTGCTCTCGATGACTCAGCAGCGCAGGGTCGTGAACCGGCCAGTGAGCGCCCGCAACACGCTGGCTGCGATGCGAACGCCTCCCCCACTGCTGCGGTGGCGACGCCAGGATGGACGCGCATGGCCAGCACGCGGGCACTGTAGCGGGGCGATTGTGAGGAGTCAATCGCGGTTTCGTTGCTCTCGCTGTCGGCCGGAACTGAAGTTCCGGCCCCAACAGTGCGACCACTCGACACACTGGCGTTGCGGGTCCGCAGTGCGACAACACGCCGGAAACTGAAGTCCCGGTTCCACAATTGCGCCTGCGCTCTCGCCCGGAAAGTACCGAGCGGCGAGTGCGGCATTGACGATCAGGACCTTGGGCGTGTCGGGGGTATCGCCGTGGGTGAAAAGACGCCCGGCTTCGAGACGGATGCCCGGCGTCTCGAAATAACCGGGCGACGCCACGTGGAAGCGGGCGCTCGGGTCCTCCCGAGTGGGTCGGCCGACGATGTCGAAGCCCAGGTTTTCGTCGTAACCCGTCCGCGGCAGGTCGCTGCCCGCGCCCGCTGAGAGGACACCCGGGAGCGCGCGAACGTCCGTGGGGCTCACGGCCGGACGAGCGGGACGAACCGCACGGGCATGCGCTCGTCCCTGGTCACGCCGTTGGGTCCCTTCGTGATCACGGTCATCTGCTGGACGCCGCGGCCGCCGACCGGCACCACCAGACGCCCGCCCACGCGCAGCTGATCGATGAGGGGCTGCGGAACCTGCTCGGGAGCGGCCGTCACGATGATCGCGTCGAAGGGCGCGTGCTCGGGCCAGCCGACGTACCCGTCGCCATGCTTCGCGTGCACGTTCGTGTAGCCGAGCGCCTCGAAGGTGCGGCGCGCCGACTCCGCGAGCGGCGCGACGATCTCGATCGTGTAGACCTCCGCCACGATCTGCGACAGCACCGCGGCCTGGTAGCCGGAGCCGGTGCCGATTTCGAGCACGCGGCTGCGGGGCGTGACCTGGAGCGCCTCGGTCATCCATCCCACGATGAAGGGCTGTGAGATTGTCTGATCGTGGCCGATGGGCAGGGGGTGGTCCTCGTAAGCCGCGGGCCGGACCTCGTCGGGTATGAAGAGATGCCTGGGCACGCGCCGCATGGCGTCGAGCACGCGCGCGTCGCGCACGCCGCGCGCCTCGATCTGGTCGCGCACCATGCGTTGCCGTGCCCGGTCGTGCTGAGCGTCCGAGGCGCCGGACGCCGGCTCGGCGGCGCTGCCGGCGTGAGGCGCCGGCTTCGCGGAACAGCCGGCACCGATCACTCCCGGCGAGATTGCCGCGCACAGGATTGCGAACGCCGCCCTCGTTGCGAGTGGATGGGCCATCAAGGGATCCCTCACAACGAAGGTAGCAGGTCGGGGCTACACGGTGTCCCAGAAACGTCCGCGTGACGCGACGGCTGGCGACAGCTCTGCCCAGACGTCTCTCGAGCTGGGCGCTTGCCGCTGTCAACTGGTGCTCCGCCGGAGAGCGCGTCTCTCAGTCGCTGTCGAACCACCTCCAGCGCCGCCGTGAGTCGGCGCATCTCGCGGGAGCGCTTTGAGTTGCCGAGCAGCGCCAGCAGGCGTCTCGACAGTCGAGCGCATCCCGGAGCGCTCGGCCGCACCCGCGTGCACCGCGGCACGTGCCTCCAACGTGGCGAGCAACCGGCCCAGCAGGTCGGTGAGTTCCTTGGTCCAGGCGCTCTGCGAGCCGTACGTCTGGCCAGAACTCTCCGGAGCTAGCCGGAGCTACCATCGGCGACTTGCGCCGATTCGAAGAAACGCGGCACCGAAGTGCGATCCGAGACAGTGATCGCTCCAACATGACGCGTGGTGCTGAGTTCGAGGCCTCCTCGGGCCAGGACGCGGCCAAGCGGAAGTGCCTCGACGATATCGGAAGCGGCGGATGGCGCCGCCGAGTCGAGGGAGGCAACCTGCGCCCACATGTGCGGCATCTCGATCGGCTGCACGATTGTCCGCCGCTCGCCCGTCGACACGACCGCCTGCCGATCGTCAACGACGAGGAACGCCGTGAAGCGCGAGAGCACGCCATGAGACGTGGAGAGCGCGACGATCTCGGCCTCGACGGCCTCCTTGTCGCTCCGCGTGAGGCGGTAGCGATCCTCCAGATCGGTGAGCCGGCGGCGCGCCCAGAGGTGCGCCACCGCCGGAAGATCCACGTCAGTACCCGCCACGTCGAGTGAGAACGCCCCTCCATCCGCTCTTCGACCGGTGACGTGCACCGTCGATCCTGTGTCGGCCCTGAATGCGATCGTGGCAGCGCGTCCCGCAAACAGATCGGGCAGCCGCTCGGGCGCGACGTCAGTCAGTGCGCCGCCCTCGAGCGCAATAGCGAGGTTCTCGACGAGCGGCGCGCCGATCTCACGCCCGATCGCCTCGAGCGCCGAGTCGAGCCCGGCGCCCGGTTCCGTCAACACGAACGTGCCGCGACCCACCTGGGCCAGTCGCTTCAACAGGCCGCTGTTCACGCTGGTGTCCACGCCAACAGTGAACACGCGAACGTTCGCCCGCTGCACCAGCTCGAGGACCCTGGACTCATCGCCGACCTCGCCGTCGGTGATGAGGACCACGATGGGCACGCGGCCGGGGACGTCCCCGCCTGCGTGGAGTGCGCCGAGCGCATTGATCAACGCAGGGTGCAACTCCGTTCCACCGTCCGCCTGCACCTCCCGCAGCACGCGCTCACCGCGCGAGATGCCCGTGCGGTCAGCCGCAACCAGCGAATGGGCGCTGCCACCCCCGATCAGCCACTGCGCACTCTGGCTGAACGCGAGCAGCCCGAAGCGATCGCCCGGGCCCAGGGTCCCGAGCAGCAAGCTGCAGGCGCGCGCGGCCGAGGCCATCTTGGCGCCCTGCATCGAGCCGGAGCGATCGAGAACGAAGATCACATCCCGAGACCGGACCTGCCCCGTTCCGGCGGCGGCGCCCATCGAGAGAATCCCGTAGCGCTCACCTGACGGGCGTCGGTAGAAGAACAGGGTGGGAGCGACCGCACCCGGCGCGGCGGCTCGCCACCGCAGGACGAAATCGCGATCGAGCCGCTCGTCACTCCTCGCAAGAGAGATGGTGGTGCGTCCGCCGACCGTGCTCAGCCGTGTAGCGTGCTGAGAGCACGCCAGATCCGTAACGGGTCCGCCCGCAAGGTCCACCTGCAGGGCGAGGTGCACGCCGGGATCGAAGCCCTCGGCCAGCCGGGGCGGTGTGATGCGCGAGCCGTCGCGCACGACGTCTGTGTCGGGCTCGGTCCCGTGTCCCGCGGAAACGCCCGGCGCCGGATCGCCCGGAACGTACCGCACGCCGAGCACGAGCGGCAGCCGGAGCTCTGTGAGGCCATCATCGAAAAACGTCAGTTCCTCGGAGTACGTCAGCCGGATCGTGGCGTCCTCGCCGGGCGGCAGGTTTCCGAGCTGAACCGTGAACACGTCGTCACGCTCCTGTTCCAGCAGGGCCGCGCGTTTGCCTTCGTCAACCGCCCGGTCGTAGCGCCGACGCGCCTCCGCGCGCTCGGCGACTACACCATGCAGAGTCCTTTCGCCCACCTGCATCTCGAACCGCGACACCACGGACCCGCCATCCAGCGGGAACGTGTAAACAGCCTCGATCGGCTCGGAACACGTATTGCGGAAGACCTGCGTGATGGTGACTTCCGCGATGCGATCGGCGACGGCCGCGGCAATCGCGACTCGCGCGAGCGGCAGCGTGTGGCGCTGGCGTCCTGCGCCCGCCAGTATTTCGCCCAGACCACGGGTGGGCGCTGCGTCTGGTACTGACATGTCCACCGGCACACCACCCTCGAGAGCCATCACTGTCGTCCTTTCTGCTGGCGCTGCGTCGACAACAGGTCGAGCGCGGCGCGCACGCGTGCCATCACATCGTCTTCGTTCCCGTGTAACTCCCAGTCCGCCTGCGCGAGGATTCTCAGCCCGGGCACGACTTCCATCTCGCGCCACGCGACCGGTTGGACAGGTGACTCGTTCCGCCGCGGGGTGGCCGCCGTCGCCAGCAGGGCCTGAAGCTCCGCGTCTGACCGCCCGTACAGCCGCCGCTGAACGTCCGCGAGCCGCGCGCCCTCGGCCTGCAGCCGCTTGATCGCCGCAAGCTGCAGGACGTGCCGCTGCCCGTAGCGTGCTTCGCGATCGACGATGCGGGGGCGATCGACCAGACCCAGCGTCGTGTAGTAGCGCACCGTGCGCGCATCTGGCACCGGTGCGACCCGCCCGTCCGGCGTGCGATCGTCCAGGCCCGCGTGCTGCAGCAGCCGCTCGACGGCCGCAACCACGTCGTCCAGAGACAAGTCAGGATTGCCCACGAGCACGTTGACAGCAATCTACTTGATTACTGTAATACTGTCAACTAGCAAAAGCCGCCGTGCCAAGCGGCGTCCCCGGGTGCACGCATCCCGCAATGTGGAGGGCGAGACCAGCGGCGCCGGAACGCCGTAGTTCGGCGCTTACTGCCGGAGGGTGGGGTCGCTCGAGGCCGAGCTCAGGTCGGTGGCGCGGAGCGCAACGTGCTGATGAGGCCGGTGGCTTCACCGACGGACTGCTTGACGGTGATGTTCGAGACGACGAGTTGCTGGAGGGATCGCTCGACAAGGTCGGCCAGGGCGGCGCGTTCAGCGTCATCATCGGCAGCTCGCCACGTTTCCATGTGCTGCTGAATTTCCGTCAGCTGACGGAGCTGTGATTCGACCTGGACGCGCACGTCGAGCACATAGGCCGAGAAAAGATCTGCAGGACTCGCGTCAGACATCCACGCACTCCAAAATCTGTGCTGGTGCCCGGCAGCAGGCACCGCGGTCCGCTTGCCTGCCGGCGTTCAGTGCGGCCGCTCGCAGGGGCGTTTCGATCCGAGCGTCTGCGGCCCGCACTTTCATGCCTGGCTCGTCAACGGGTCCCGAGCCGCCGGTGCATCGCGGTGCGTCCAGATGTTCCCGCACGTCCGGCAGCGGCAGTATGTCACCATTGACGTTCGCAGCGTCGTGTCGACGTCCTTCGAGCCGCAGGCGTCGCACACGTGACAGAGTCCGCTGGTCATACCGACTCATTAGCAATCGTCACGCCCGTTCAGCCGAGAACCGCTGAGCCCTCTCGCAGCCCGTGGTGAAAGGCCGGCTGCATTCGGCCGCCGATGCATCCCCGCCGGCTGCGTTGCTTCTTCCTCAAATACCGCCCGGTATTCTCGGTCGTCACGCCTTGCCGGCGCGGCGCCTCCGCGCCGTCGGTGCGACGCCGGTCTTTCACTACCGGCTGCTAGATAATCGTGCCCACGATGGATAATGCCAGGTCCTGACGAACGGAGCCCTCATGCGGACGAGACAGCTTGGAGAATCCTCCCTCGAGATCAGTCCCATCGGGCTCGGCGCGTGGGCCATAGGCGGCGCATGGCGGTTCGGTTGGGGACCGCAGGACGACGCCGACTCGATTGCGGCGATCAGGCGCGCGGTCGAAAGGGGCATGAACTGGATCGACACGGCGCCTGCATACGGACTTGGCAGATCGGAGGCCGTCGTCGGCGAGGCGCTGCGCGGCATTTCCGCGAACGACCGCCCGTACGTGTTCACCAAATGCAGCCTCGTGTGGGATGACCATGGGATCATGACGCACAGCCTCCGGCCCGAGTCGATCCGCCGCGAGTGCGAGGCGAGCCTCGCGCGCCTCGGGGTCCACCGCATCGACCTGTATCAGATTCACTGGCCGAGGTGGCAGGCTGCACCGACTGCCGAGGATCCCGGATCGATCGAAGAGGCCTGGCACACCATGAGCGAACTGCGCCGCGAGGGGAAGATCCGGCACCTGGGTGCGTCCAACTTCGACGCCGACCAGCTCGCGCGCGTGCACGCCATTGCGCCAGTGACCAGCCTGCAGCCGCCCTACTCCATCGTCCGCCGGGACGTGGAGCACCGCGTGCTGCCCTGGTGCCGCGAGCACGGCGTCGGGGTCATCGTGTACTCGCCGATGCAGTCGGGGCTGCTGTCTGGCAAGATGACGCGGGGGCGGATCGCATCGCTCCCCCAGGACGACTGGCGCAGGAATGCCGCCTGGTTCCAGGAGCCGAACCTGACGGTGGCGCTCGGCGTGGTGGACGTTCTCCGCGACGTCGCGGCGCGGCACGGCCGGACGGTCGCGGAGGTCGCCATCGCGTGGACGCTGCACAACCGGGCGGTGACTGGCGCCATCGTCGGTGCACGGCGGGCGGACCAGGTCGACGATTTCACACGCGCCGCGGAGGTGACGCTGGACGCGTCGGACCTCGCGCGGATCGATGCTGCCCTCGCCGACACACGCCAGTCGAACTGACGCAATCGATCGACCGACGGACCGGAGCGCTCCACTGGTTGTGCGGCTACGCTTTGGGTGCCTGTCCGGCGAGAAAGCGATCGAGCCGGGCGTTGACATCGGCCAGGTATGCCTTGTCGCCGCCCTCGATCTCCGTGGTCATGTAGCCGTCGTAGGCGATGTCATTGAGGGCCTTGCGGACCTCTACCCAGTCGATATCGCCCTCGCCGATGTTCTTCCAGTGGAACGTGCCGGCGTCGCGTTCCAGCTTGAAGTCCTTCAGGTGCACGCGGACGATGCGCGATCCGAGGGTGCGGATCCAGTCCTGCGGATACCCGTAGAACACGACGTTCCCGACGTCGAAGTAGGCCTTCGCCCATGGCGACTGGAACTCGTCGACGTACCGCGCGAACTCGAGCGGGCTGAGGAGGAACTTGTTCCAGACCTCTTCGATCGCCACCACCACTTTCAACTCGGCCGCGAGCGGGAGAATCTGGTCCCTGATCACCTGCTGCGAGCGTTTCCACGCATCGGCGTAGGAGGTCTTGGCGTCAACCACCGCCGGCACCAGCAGAACCGTCCCGGCCTTGAAGAGTGCGGCATTCCTGAGCGACGTCTCCATGCCGGCAACGCTCTGCCGCACGATCTGCGGATCGCTGCTCGAGAGGGGGAACTTCCAGTGCGCTTCGTTCATCACCGAGTGAATCTTCAGGCCGGTCGCGTCCGATGCGGCACGCATCTCTTCGGCCTGCTTCTGGTCGGTGACGGTGTGCACCTCGGTGGCTTCGAACCCGACCTCCCTGGCGAGCTTGAAGCGGTCGAGAATGGAAAGCTTCTTGGGCAGCATCGAGACGAGCACGGCCTTCTTCGGCGAGCCGGCGGCGGACGCCAGCGATTCGAGGGCGCGGCGGGATCCTGCGGCCGCCCGTGATGCAGCCCACGTGGCCGCGAGGGCGCCCCCGCTGACATGCAGAAACTCGACGCGTTGTTCGTTGACTCATCGTGTTCTTCTGCGATCGCGGGTGACCGCATCGGGCGGGTCACCATGTTATGGTGTTGAGTCTCGACGCAAGAGTGATTGGCTGTGCGAGCCTCAGCGCCCATGGGTCTCGGCTTGCCGCGACGAGCACCCACGTGTATCGACCACGATACTACACCGATTCTCAACGATACAGTGATTCCTGGTGAGAAACTCAAGCGGCGGCGATGTCGCCAGCGATTTAGCAAGGTTTCTGCGCATGTCACTGTCTTTTGGGCGACAGGCCACAGTCTGGAGGTACATGGTATTCGTGAGCCTCCCCAGGAGCATGACGCCGGCCAATCCACAGCGGAGTATGAAACCCGGCGAGGTTGATGAGGTCGGCAGATCCGTAGCGGCCAGCAGGCCATTGTGGTTGAAGTGAGAAACAACCGTCATTCCCCTCGATTGCAGCAGCAACTTGAGCGACGCCTCAGTGAAGTGATGCACGTGATGTCGGCTGACACCCGCTCGAAGCCGGTTGGAACTGACGTGCAGCATACCGCACGCGAGCCTACGCAGGCTCGACTCGTTCACGGTCATCACAAATACGAGTCCTCCAGGCCGACACAGATCTCCAAGACGAGCCGCAAACTTCTGGACGTCGGGGACATGCTCGATCACAGCGAGACTGACGACGACATCAAAGACATCGTCAATCTGAGTAGATAGAACATCGCCGCGAATGTACCGGATCCCGTCAGGCGGATCCCGGTTCGACACATCGATTCCAGTGAGCGATACATTCTGGCGCGTCTTCGCCAGGTAGCGAAGAAAATCACCACGTCCGCAGCCGACGTCAACAATCCTCCTGTGCCTCGCATCGTTGGGTATCAGACTTGCGATGTGGGCGAAGAGCCGATAGTGTGGATTTTCGAACCATCGACGGTGCTCGACCTCGTAATACTCATCGTTGTACTGCTCCACCCCATCGGCTAATTTCGGATGGCTGAACGCGTGGCCACAGGCGATGCATCGGTGTAGGGTAGATTCAGGGTGGTCCGCCATGAATTTGACGCCCCCACAACAAATGGGGCACGCGTGACATTGCGAGTCGGTAGCAGTCGCCATTCCATCCCTCTCCGCTGCCGAAGACGAAATCACGGGCAATGGTATCGGTGCAATCTCCCACGCGACGAGGAGGCTTCACGTCATCGGACCTCCAGACGTGCGTGATGCGGGGGAGCGCCCATGCACCAGTGCGTCAGAAGGACAATACCAGTACAGACTCATCCTCTCCACGGCCGTCGACGCTGCCCTCAGCAGATCCATGGTTCTCGAAGCGACTCCGAGGCCCAACTGCAGCTCGGCTACAATGCATTGGTATGAGCGGCGCGCTTTCCAGAACGGGTGACGAACCCGGGCGGCTTCGCTGATTCAACTCCGATCTGGTCGTGCCTGCCTCGCGGGACGCGGCCGCGACCGCGCTGACCCCGATGCGACTCTCGAATGCTGCGACCTTGACACGCTTCCGCCAGCCCACTCGGGGGCTCGCACAGAATGACTCTCCGACGTCGAGGGCGCGCCCGTGGTGATACGAGGCCCAACCAAGAGCGCCAGCGGCATCCCTCGCCGCGTGCATCTCATCCACATACTCAGCAGATTCATTAGCAAGCAAGTCTCGCCGGCCGCTCGCATCACTCTGAGGGGAGACAGATGGGTGAGGCAGTGGTTCAAGGTGCTGGACCGTACCTGGCACAGACGGCCATTCGGCGTCCTCGTCTAGAGCGCCCTCGAGTTGTGGCGCTTCGATGTCCGCGTGCAATTCAACTTCTCGGGGACTCTCTCTGGTTCGCGCTGCTGGCGAAGTCGGTCGCGCACAACGGCTGGGCGTTCTTCGTGCCTCAGCTGTCAGCACCATACGGCCTGGCCGCAGCGGCATTTCCCACCATGACCAATTTCGACTGGTTGATCATGAAAGTGATTGCCCTGGTCTTGAAAGATCCCGCGTCGTGTTCAACGTCTTCTGGCTGTGCACGATTTTTTTCACCGCGTGGACCGGCTTGCTCTCGCTGCGTCTCCTCGGGGTGCCGAGCTGGCTCGCCGCCCTCGGCGGCCTCCTTTACAGGGGTATTCCCTACACGTGGCTGCGGAGCACCGGCCACCTCAGTCTCGTGTTCTATTCCGTTCCCTCTCTGTGCTATTCGCCGTGTACCTGGCTCGAGGGCCCGTCGACCCCTGGAAAGACGCCATCTATCGGCGCGCGGGACTGCTTGCGGCGTGCATCCAGGGATTCCGGTACCTGTATTTCAGCTGGTTCGCGATCGTGCTGTTCGCCGCCGCGGGGCTCCTCGGCTAGGTTCATCAGAAAGCGTGAAATTATTGTCTGGGCCGCTCTCGGCATCGTGGTTCTGAGCCTCCACGTCCCTGCTCAATCTGGCGCCGTCGTTTTACGCGTGGCAGAAGCACGGACGACCGAACATCGACTACAAGCGGCCGCATGAAGCCGAGACGTACGGCCTGAAGATCCGCAGGCTGCTCTTGCCGCACTATGAGAACCCGATACCACCGTTGCGCTCCTGGGCCGTGCGCGATCGCAAGGCGGCCTTTCCAAACGAGAACGAGAATGGAACCGCCAGACTGGGATTGTTCGGAGCCACCGGATTTCTTTTCCTGCTTTGGGTATCTCTCAGCATCCGCACACCGCAGAACAGTGCCGAACGGACCACCATCAGGACGATCGCAGCGCTCAACCTGATCGTGCTGACCGTCACGACGGTTGGCGGATTCGGTGCGATCATCAACACGCTGACCGTGCCAGACATCCGGGCCTACAACAGATTCTCGGTGTTTCTTGCCTTCTTCTCGATATCTGGCCTGAGCCTCTGGCTTGCGGAACGATGGCGCAAAACCACTGGCCGGCGGAAGGTGCTATTACGGCGGTCGTGGTGAGTGGCGCCGCCTTCAGTCTGCACGATCAGGCCCTGACGCACGGTTGATCACACGGCTACGACCGGGACAAGAAGGTGGCCGCCGAAGTGGGAACAGTGGTGGGGAGCATGGAAACGCTATTTCCGGAACGGACCGCCGTCTTCGAGTTCCCGATCACGGGCTTCCCGGCTGACTTCAACCGGGGGCAGATGCTGGTATGATCATTCGCTGCCGTATCTCCACACGGATCACTTCCGATGGAGCTGGCCTGCGCTTACCCCGCGCCATGTCGGCTGGACACGATTCATCGCGTCGCTCTCCGGCCCCGCGCTTGTTCGGGCGCTCGCTGACGCCGGTTTCGGCGCTGTATGGGTGGACCGGTATGGCTATCGTGACCGCGGGCGCGCCATTTCAGCGAGCGTCATGTCTCCGCCGGCGGCGTGGAGGTCTTGCCGGGCATCAGCGGACGGTACGCCGTATTTGACATCCGGACGCTGCGAGAAACTGACGAGAGCCGACCAACCACGGTCCATTCAGGGCGCCCTGAATGGCCGTAGTCCGCCTGCAGTACGACTTTGTTAGATCGTCGAGCCGGAGGAATACCCCGGCGAGCGGTCACCCCGGGGGGAGGTGGAAGACTATGTCCAGGGCCCACGCCGCATGATGGTCTCCTGTTCAACCTGCCCCCGGCTAACCTAATGCTTCCTATCGTCGACTCGGAAGGCCGAGCCATCGGTCATGGCGCATAGATGCCAACAGCCGCAAAAGCGACCACGAGGACGTCAGCGAGAACGGCAAGTGTGCGTCAGCCGGCGCGAATCGAATCCCTGCGGGCGGGGTTCAATTCGCATCGCTCGACCGATCGGTGAGCCGCAGGCCGCCGAGCTGGAACGACAGCTCGCGCCGGTCAGCGCTCACTCCGGCTTCGGCCGGAACCCATCTGCTGCCGCGAAAGCGCACTTCAACGGGGTCTGCCGCGTGGAAGACAGCTGTAGGAGGGACCTCGAGCGTGTGCTCGCGCAAGGCAGCGGTCAGTTGGAGACTGCCCAACGGCGCACCGTTCAGCGTGACCGCCACCCGGCACTCCTCCGGCCGTGCCCGGCGGCCGCAACTGGCAAGCACCCGGAGCGCGCGCGGATGAGAGGCGCCCGTCCTGTCGCAGGGAGGAAGAATGACGCGTGTATCGGGCATCGCCCAGCGAAATTCGCCGCGCTCCGCCGCATAGAGGCCTGGCCGACGCCGAGGAACGGTTCGCCTATCCGCGGCAACGTCTGCACGCACACGGCACTCGCAATAGGGACCGCCCGCAGGAGTTGCAGATGCAGATGTAGGACTGCGGCTGCCGCGGTGCATGCTCCTCGCTCGAACCAATCGTCGAAATTCTCAAGGTCGTGCTCGCGACCGGCATCCATCGCACGCGGGGCGTCAGAAACACGGAATTACCGTCGGACGAGACGAGATAGAGCACCTCCCGCCCCTGCTGAAGCCATCGCATCACCTGCCGCTGGAAGGCCGAGCCCCTCTTGTCGCCGAACGGGTCTGCGTCAATGCGCATGACGGGCAACACGTCGCGTCCGAAATACAGCGCGAGCGGCGTTGCCACCAGCACCTCCTGCCCGGGATGCCGTACAAGAGAACACTCCGCTCAGGAATACGCTGGGCGAACGATCCCACCTGGCTGATGACCCCGCGCTTCTCGCGGAAGTCCCAGAATGGGCGGCTCATCGAGGCTTCGTGTGACACCACTGCGCCGAGCGCGACGATCGCCGTCAAGCGCCCCAACCACCGCCAACGACCCAATTGCCACAGCCACGACAACGCGGCGGCGCTGGCGATGCAGATGCCCGGAACGATCACGGGCAGAAACCGGCGCATCGCCCACGGATGATCGGGATAAATGCTCTGCCTCCAGAAGTACAGCAGCGAGAACGGCAGCAGGATGGCGAGGAACGGAACCCATTGTGCGCGGCGCTCGACGAGCCAGCGGCGCAACAGCAGCAATACACCGCCGAGTCCGAGAACCATCCCCGTCGTGGAAATGTACCAGGCGACACGCGTGAGGGTTTCCTCGTTGTAGGTTCGCCCTCCTGACTCCGCGTCAATCTGGAATGGCTCGAGGTGGGGCTGAACCCACATGCCGACGGAGAACGCCACGCAGGTCATGACCGCGCCTGCCGCCCAGAGTCTCCTGCCGTTGTTGTGGACCCATTCTGCGAATGGATGCACGGACTGGGGCCGAAGCAGAACCGCAAGCGACAGCGTAACGCTCACCGTCGCCAGTCCCCAGAGCGGCAGCAGGAAGCCGGCGAGGTCTTCGATGTACGGGCGCGAGAACATCCAGCCGTGCACGGCGCCCCACGCGGCCAGCAGCACGGTGACCGGCAGAAAGCCGTGCGTCGCCCACCGTTGAGGCCGCCGTGTGCTCGACTCCAGCATCACCAGCGCGGGAGCGATGCCCGCAAGCAGTAGCGGCGAGTCGACCCGCACGAGCAAGCACGCGCCGAGCGAGAGGCCTCCGAGGATGCCCCACCGCATTCCGCCCGTGTCAGAGGCGGCCGTGATGCACCACAGCGCAGCAAAGACGCAGAGTTGTGTCGCTCCCTCCGAATACGGATTTCGCATCGCCCAGATCTGCGCGAGGTTGAGGGCGAGAACCATGGCGGCGATCAAAGCAGGCGCGAGGCCGAGCAGCCGTCGCGCGAAGAAGAACACAGCTAGGCTGGCCAGCAGCCCCAGGAAAGGAGGTATCTGAAACACACCGGGCGCACCTCCTAGCCAGTATCCGATCGCCATGAAGACAGGCAGGAGGTGAAGGAACTGGGGCGTGATCTGTCCGTCAGCCGCGTTGCCGACGTGGAACCCCATGAACAGGACATCGGTATGAAAAGCAGGCCGCGCTTCCGGCGGCATCGACGCAAGCAACGTGGAGCGCATGCGGATGTCACCGTTGCGCGCGAGCCATGCGGCGGTGTTGGCGTACACGCCCGGATCGCGACCGCCGAGCAGATCCTCGGACCCCGGCGCGACCGTCGCCGCAACGAGGAGGGAGAGCAGCAGCACGGCCGCGAGATCGCGGGCTGATGCACGTGGCCCGGATGCCGCCGGTTCGGACGCGTGAAGAGCGCGAGGCTGACGCCGATCAAGGCGACGCACAGCACCGACGGGCGCAGGTACCCCATTTCCGCGAGCAGCAGCGCAGCCAGCCCCGTGACAATCACCGCCGCGAGCACGACCGCGAACGTGCTCTCGACCGGCTCATCGCGCTCGTCAGGACCGGGCGTCAGCCGGCTCATACCATCCAGCCGGCGATTGCAGCGAGCGGTGGGATGAGCCAGGCGGCAATCGTCATCGTGAACTCTGTGCAGCCACCTCAGGTCCGGCCGTTGCCGACCCACTCCGATGATGTCGTAGCTTGCGTGAACTGGCCGGGCGCGGTTGGCTCCTCCGCTGGGGATCGCCTCCCGACGAGTGCTCCGCTCACCGGCAGCTCGGGGCGCGTCGAGTCGGCCAGCGCGCGGAGCCGCGCGTTCTGTTCGATCTGCTCCAGGATGCGCCGGTTGCCGCGATGACGTCGGTCAGCAGGGCCACGGCGGCGGCGACGATTCCAGCGATGATCAGCACGGCGGCCAGGATGAGAAGACTGGACGTGCCGGCGCCCGGCCCTGCACGTAGTGCACGAGAAACCGAAGCCCGAGGGCGATCCCCGGCAGGATGAGAGCCAGGCTCATGGCGCCGAAGAACCGTAAAGGGCCGGTTGATGGCGAAGACGCGAATGATGGTGGTGGCGGAGCGCCACAAATAATCGGGCGTGCTCCTGATCAGCCGCGAGGGGCGGGGATCGCCCTTGACGCGGATCGGGACCGACACGACCGGGATGCCGTTCCGGCCGGCCTGGATGAGGTGCTCGAGTACATAGCTGAACCGGTTGTGGCTGCGCAGCACGATAGCCGCAGTCCAGTGAATGGCGCGAAATCCGCTCGTGGCATCAGGAACCCTCACCCCGCTTGCCACACTGACGACGTTGCTGCCCGCCTTAATGCGGAAGAAATTGGCGATGTCGGACACAGGGCGCGAGCCCACCACCATCGCCGCGCGACGCCCGAGAATCGGCATCAGCAGATCGGGTATGCGGCGCTCGTCGGTGGTCGCCGTCAGTGCTGACGATCGTGTCGGCGCCGAGTTGTAGCGCGGCATCGAGCCCCGCCATGAAGGCATGTGCCAGCCGCGGTGAAGCGTGAGCCGCAAGGCGTAATCGGCGCCGCACCGCAATGCGATCACGCGGGTACCGTCGCTGTGCATCGTCGATCATCAGCACCTGACCTGCGCATATCCCTCGCTACGCGGCAGGGCGGCGAAAGTCACGGGCAGCGTTGCCGCCTCATTGTGGCAGGCACCTGAACGACAAGGTGCGCTCGCCGCGTCCCCTCGGGATGATGGGAAAGTTGGATGTTCGGCTGCTGTCGACCGGTGGCTCAGGCATCGCGTGTTTCAGGAAGTCTGATGTCCCCCGCTTCTCGCCCCACACTGCCCACGTCCATGATTCAGCCGTCGCCCGAATCACAGGCGTTTGCTGGTAGCGGCCGGCAAACGCGGAGGCCAATCGAGGCTCTAAGCGCATGGCATCTCCAGCCCGACCTCCCACGGAGACACACGAGACGGGCGAGGCGAGCGACGTGACGTCCGCCGACACCTGCTCTCCGGAACTCGATCTACGGTTGGGCCCACGGCTGCCGATCCGGGGCCACGAGTCCGGCATCCCCCCGTGGGCATCAGCATCGCCGCCGTCAGGAAGGTCGGCGCCACGGGCGGCAGGCTCGCCGCGCGATGGTTGCCGTCGAATTTCGCCGGTGAGCTTCGCCGTTGCCTGCACCATCGAGAAGCGGACGACCTTAGTGTTCGCCTCGGTTGCTCGTG
This sequence comes from Vicinamibacteria bacterium, assembly GCA_963739995.1. GTDB lineage: Bacteria > Acidobacteriota > Vicinamibacteria > Vicinamibacterales > JAENWD01 > CAVUCH01. Next base: position 78,279 of record CAVUCH010000018.1, read on the forward strand.
CCGCACGCGCGGCGCACGCGTCTCCGCGGCGCCGGCGCAGCTGTTCCTGTTGCCGCGGGGCAGGCCGCACGCACAAGTCGGGCCTGTGACGCCCCCAGGACGCAGGAACCCGGCATCCCGAGTCTGGGGTCACATCCCGACTCTGGGGTCACGGGGCTAGCAGCCTGAGCGCCAGCGTTGCGACGGCCGTCGGCAACAGCGCCCGAGCAGGCCGATCGGCAAGACGCTCCCATCGAAGAAGCGGCTGAGGATCGCCTGGCCGCGGGGTTCGGTGCGTTGGCGGTGACCGTCCCCTCCCGTCACCGCGCCGGCCACGGCATACTTCATCGCGCTCGGTGAGGCTGGGCACCAGCGGTGGCCAGGTACGTGACGAGCGCATTATCGTTGAATGCGGTCAGGAGCATAGCGCCATAGTAGAGGGGCTCGGCAGACGGGCTGGCGAGCGTCGGCTCGTCCACCACCGTGCAACCCGCATGAATGACGAGATGTCAGGGCCCACGCCGGTGGGTCTTCTGTGACCGGGGGAAAGTGGAAGACTATGTCCAGGGCCCACGCCGCATGATGGGTCTTCCGTCAACCTGTCCACCGCTAATGCTTCTATCGTCTCCGACTGCAAGCCAGCCATGCCTGATCCAGCCCCCGACGTTCCACGTGCCGCGTCAACGCCTCTCCGTCCGCGGCGCGATCGCCAGCTGAAGCTCATCATCCAAATTCCCTGCTACAACGAGGAGCGGACTCTCCCGGACGCGCTCCGCGCGCTGCCCCGCACGATCTCGGGGTTCGATCTGGTTGAGTGGCTCGTCGTGGATGATGGATCCTCGGACCTGACGTCTCAGGTGGCGCGTGAGTTGGGTGTCGACCACATCGTGCGCCACACCGCGAACCAGGGGCTCGCGCGCGCTTTCGCCACGGGCCTCGACGCGTGCCTGCGCCTCGGAGCCGATGTCATCGTCAACACCGATGCCGACAATCAGTATGACGCGCGCGACATTCCGTCTCTCCTCGGGCCCATTCTCAGCGGCGAGGCGGAGATGGTCGTCGGGGATCGGCAGACGGACCGCATCGCTCACTTCTCGTTGATGAAGAGGAAGCTCCAGAAGCTCGGCTCGTGGGTGGTGCGCCAGGCCTCGCAGACCGACATTCCAGACACGACGAGTGGATTTCGCGCGTACTCGCGCGAAGGGGCGATGAAGCTGAACGTCGTCAGCGACTTCACCTACACGCTCGAGACGATCATCCAGGCCGGCCGGAAGAACATCGCGCTCGCACACGTGCCTGTGCGCACCAACCCAAGTCTGCGCGAGAGCCGGCTGTACCGTCATCTGAGCACGTATATCGCCCAATCGGTCGTCACAGTCGTACGCATCTACGTGATGTACCGGCCGATCCGAATCTTCCTGACGCTCGGCGGGATAGTGTTCGGGGCCGGATTCCTCATCGGTTGCCGCTTTTGTACCACTTCATCGCTGGCACGGGTGCGGGTCACGTCAGTCTCTGCTGCTCGCCGTACTTCTCATGTTCGTGGGCTTCCAGACGTGTCTCACCGGGCTCGTCGCGGATCTCATCGCCAATAACCGCAGGTTGGTGGAGGATACCCTGTGGCGCGTGCGCCGGCTGGAACTTGAGACGTCCAGCGACCGGCGTGACAGCCAACCGGTATCGTCAGAGGGCACCGGTGACCCGTCGAAGCATGTGATGGCGTCCGAACGCATATGACCAGTGGAGGCGTCATCTGCATGGCCGGCGACCACGCGTGCTCGGACCAGCGTGCGACCGAGGTCACACCACGCGCCTTGCACGTCTGCGTCGTCACCGAGATGACGGGTGGAGTCGGTGTCTACGCCCGCAACCTCGTCGAGGAGATGGCCCGCGCAGGCACCACGCTCACGCTCATCACGCCGCACCCGGACGCCGCACCTGCCGTCGACCATGTGGTGCCGGTCACGCGACACGCGGGCCGCGGCAGGTTCCTCGGCCAGGCGTGGTCCTTCGCCAGGGCGATGCGCGAGATGCCGGCCGGCATCGACATCGTCCACGTGATCGACGCGCGCTATTCACTGTTTTTCTTCCCGCTCGACGTGCCGGTGGTCGGGACGATGAACGACTACTTCTACGCGGTCACTGGATGGTTCAGTGGGCGGGGGACCAAGAACGTCTACAGCGACTGGCGCGTGCGACACATCTACTACAACCTCACCCGAGTGCTCGAGCGGCTGGCTCTACGGCGCCTCGACGGCATTCTGTGCATCGCGCGGGAGGTCAAAGACGTGCTTGCGCGACAGTACGGATTGGCGCGGGACCGTCTCTTCGTCGTCCCATACGGGATCGCGTACGGACCGACCGATGTGGCGCCGCGCAGGTCGTCCCGGCCGACCGTGGTCTTCGCCGGGGGGAACTTCCAGCGCAAGGGGCTCGGCGTGCTCATCGATGCCGCCCCGCGCATCCTCCGGCACGTCCCCGGTCTGGAGGTAGTGGTCATCGGCCGCAGCCGCGACGAGGCACTCATGAGGCGGCGGGTCGAGGAGGCGGGTCTCGGGGAGACCTTCACGTTCGTGGGCCAGGTCGGCTACCGCGAGCTCTACTGGTACTACCTGGGTGCCGACGTGTTGGCGATGCCCTCGCTGCTCGAGGCCTTCGGCATCCCCTACCTCGAGGCGATGCACTGTGGCGTGCCGGTGGTGGCCAGCGACGCACCCGGACCGGGGGACTATCTCCGTGACGGAGACAACTGCTTGATGCCCGCTCGCGGAGATGTCCAGGCGCTCGCCGCTGCGGTCATTGCGGCGCTGCGCGACGACGGCTTGAGGGCCAGGCTGATCGCGAACGGCAAGGCGACGGCCGCCGAGGCGACCGTGGACCGAATGGTCTCCCGCACCATCGAGTGCTACCACGCCATCATCCGCGCCGGGCGCCGGGCACCCGCTTGATGGACCACCGGATGTCGTGGCGCGCTGGCCTGGGGCGCCTCGTCGGGCCCGCCCGGTCCGCGCTCCTCCTCGCGATCCTCACGTTTGCCGCCTACGCTCTCGCCCGGAGTTGGGAGGATGTCAAGAGCTCCCTCGCCGACGTGGGTGTCCTCCGGCCCCTGGGCGCAACCTGCCTGCTGGCGCTCGCTACGCTGGGGCAGTTCATGGCGTGGCGCAGGTCGCTCGACGGACTCGGGACGCCGCGCATCGCGCCCGGCGCGGGAGCGGCAGTCTTCTTGACGTCACAAGCCGCAAAGTATGTGCCCGGAAGCATATGGCCTGTGGTGATCCAGGGCGAGTTGGGACGCCGGTGACGGTGTTCCCCGGCGCTCAGTGCTGGCGAGCTATGCCTTCACGCTGCTCCAGAGCGTGGCCTGTGCTGGGATCCTGGCAAGCATGACGCTGGTCGGTCCCACGGCAGGCTGGGCGACCGCCGCATCGGTCCTGGCGTGTGCAGGGGGGCTCGCTCTCCTGCTCGCCCTGCAGTTCCCGTACGCCTTTCATCGAGTGTTCGACGCGGTCTTCGTCCGCTTCACGGGCACAGGCATGCCCGCACGCGTCGAACGCGCCCCGCTCAACCGAGGGCTCGCGTGGGTCGTGGGGGCGTGGTTTCTCGGCGGCGCGGCGACCTGGCTGCTCGCCGCGCCGCTCGGGGCCGCGGCCACTGACGTCCCCTTCGTCGTGGGCGCTTCCGCCTTGGCTTGGGTCGTCGGGTTGCTCGTCGTGATCGTGCCGGCCGGCGCCGGGGTCCGGGAGCTCGTTCTCGCATTGACGCTCGGCCAGCTCATCGGCCCAGCGCAGGCCCTGACGATTGCAGTGCTCACCCGGTTCCTGCAAATCATCGTGGACCTCCTTCTAGGCGCCGCGGCAGGTCTGTTGCACTACGGACGGCTCAAGAGAGAGGCGTGCTGACTCGCGTCATCGTTGCGGCGCGCACCAGCTGACTCACAAGTGCAGCCCACGCGCCCGGATCACGCCAAGCCCGTCCTCCAGCGGCGCGATGATCGTTCCAGGGGAGAAACGCTCGCGCGCGCGCCGCGACGCCCTGTCTCCGAAGGCGGCCGTCGTCGCGCGGTCGCCGGCGAGACGACGCAGCGTAGCGGCGAGAGCCATGGGATCGCCGGGTGCAACGAAGATTCCGGCATCGCCCAGCATCTGGCGTTGTGGTTGAGTGTCGGACGTCACGACAACGCATCCCGCGGCGGCGCCCTGGAACACCTTGTTCGGTACGACGCGCATGGCCTTGGGCGTCGTGCCGAAAATGCCAAGACAGACGTCGTGAGAGGCCACGATGCCGGGTAGTTCGTGTGGTGGCACCCAGTCCAGCCACCGGACGGCGGGGCCGCCACGCACGGCCGCTGCGGCGGCCGGACGATCCTGACCGTCGCCGATCATCGTCACTTCGATGGAGCAATCGACCAACTGGCTCAGAGCCCTGCCGATGATCAGAGTTCCCTGGAGCGGTGTATACAGACCGAAAAAAACGATCTTCAGAGGTTCCTCACGCCCGGCTGGCGCGTGACTGGATGCGCTGTGCCTGGCGTCACCGGCACGAAACCAGGAACCGGCGGCGCCGACCGCAACGACCACGCTTTTCCCTACGACCCGTGCCGGGAGCAACCGCCGGTGCTCTTCCGTGTCCACGACGACGATGTCGGACACAGCGAGCGCCGCCCGATCGAGCGCCGACAACAAGGCGAGCTTGACGCGACCCTGTTCGCCGCGATCGCGCGCGGTGTCACCGGCGCTGATCAGATGGTCCAGCACGAGCGGTGTCCGAGGAAAGAGGAGACGTGCCAGGTGAACGTCGAAGTGCCCCATGTACCCCACGATGACGGCCTGGGCCGGCGGCAACCGCCACCGTCGTCGTGCGAGCGTCAGCCAGCAGCGAATGAGTTCGCGCACGAACGACGCCAGGCCGCGTCCCTCCCGGACCATTGCAACCCTCGCGGCGGTGTTGACACGGAGCGGAACGTTGCACTCGATCACGTCGTGTCCGTGCTGTGCCAGGCCTTCGCACAGGACGGCCACGCGGGGATGGGCGCCCGCGTCGTAGGTGCCGAAGACAATGAGACGCATTCCTTCGTATGGACGCCTGTGCCCGTGGCGTGGCGGTGGGTTTGCGGGATCATGACGGCCTGCTCACGCTCTCGCAGGCCCCGCCCGTATCATATGTCTCGCCGCTGAGCCTCAGTCACTCACGGGTCGTACCGCAGCGCCGGAACCGACGTTGCTGCAGATTGACCTCTGCGAAGCGCGGACACGACGCACGTCGTCGGTCCAGCCGACCGCCCGCGTGACCGTCTCCGAATACGTGTCGCGCGCTCACGCGGCTCGCCCTGACCGGAAGGGTGCCTCATCCTAAGCGTTCCAGACGCTCAATCGGGATCGACACAGGCGCTCACGAGCGTCAGGCCGCCGAGTTTGAACGACAACTCGGGGAAACGCTGTTCGCGCCGGCCGCTGGAACGAACCGGCCGCCGTAAAACGTACATCCACGGGCTTGGCGGGATCGAGAACCACCAACGGAGGACCCAGGAGACTGTGCTCGGCAAGGGCGTCAGCCAGATCGATGCTCCCGATCGAGGCGCCGTTGAGCGCGACAGACACTCGGCACGCCACCGCCGGTGCCCGCCGGCCGCAGCTCGCCACCACCTGCAGCGTGTGCGGGCGTGACGCGCCTCTCGGCTCGCAGGCCGGCAGGACTATACCTTGGCAGCCGATTCCACGGAGCGCGACGGCGTCAACCGCCTGTCACACGACGGACAGCGCCTCAATCCAGCTCTGGCCTAGCGGCCGGGGCCGGGGCCGGGGGCCGGGGGCCGCGAAGGCATTACAATCTGCGCTGTGACCGGGGGGAAGGTGGAAGACTGTTCCAGGGCCCACACCGCATGATGGGTCTTCGGGCAACCTGCCCCCGCTAATGCTTCCTATCGTCATATTGGGGCCGTTGGCAGTGGACGCAGTTGCGGCAGAAATGCCTGGATTGCTGCTCGCGGGTGACGCGGCCGGATTCATCGATCCAATGACCGGCGACGGACTGCGATTCGCCTTTCGCGGCGCCGTTCGCACGGCCGGCCGCGCCGCGGCGATCTCGCCCGCCCTCCTGCGCCACGCCATTCGCTATGCCGGCGACGCCCGTATCGAAGTGAGAGCGTGACGACGGCGGTTTTCGATCGACTGGATCGCGTTTCCCGCTACCTGGGAATGCGCGAGCGCCTCGACGCTTCACCCCGCCTCGACGGTGCGACTCGGCGCGAGCTGCTGCTGGCGACCGCCGGTCTGGTGGTGGCGGTCGCGATCCTTCTCCACAAGCAGGTTCTAAACTGGTACACGGTGCCCGACCTCGGCGATCCGCTCTTCTCGATGTGGCGGATCGGCTGGGTCGCGCATAAGATTGTCGCCGACCCTCGCCACCTGTTCGACGCGAACACGTTCCATCCAGAACCGCTGACGCTCACGTACTCCGATTCCATGCTGCTGCCAGCGCTCACAGGCGCGCCGTTCTTGTGGCTCGGGGTGCCGCTGGCGGTGGTGTACACGCTGTTGCTGCTCGGCGCGATCGTCGTCTCAGGGATGGCGACGTTCATGTTCGCGAGGGCGCTGGGTCTGTCGGCGTTGCCGTCAGCGATCTCAGCGCTGCTGTTTGCCTTCTGCCAGTACCGCCTGGACCACTACAGCCATCTCGAGCTGCAGATGACGATGTGGATGCCGTTGACGCTGTTGGCGGCGCTGCGTCTGCTGGCTACCGGCCGTCGGCGGTACTTCATTTACCTGATGCTTGCGGCGGGTGCGCAGTGGTACTCATCGATGTATTACGGCGTCTTTCTGACGATCTATGCCGGTGTGTTCATCGGCGTCCTCGCGCTGGTGTGGCGTCCGGGCCTGTGGCGATCCGCCGCCGCCGCAGCGGCCCTGATTTGCGGCGTTGTTCTCGCGCTGCCGCTCGCACGCGTTTACCAGGCGAGCGAAGGGGACCGCGGCACCCGCGCGGCATTTGCGGTGAAGCATTACAGCGCCGTGCCGCTGGACTACCTGCAGCCGAACCGGCGAAGCGTCTACGGCGAGTGGACCGTCGGTAAACAGCGTGTCAGCGAGAGGGAACTGTTTCCGCACTTCACGCCGATCGTTCTCGCGGCGGTCGGCGCGTGGCCCCCGCTCAACACAACACGGCTGGCGCTCATCGTTTCAGGACTGGTGGCCTTCGACGGCTCGCTGGGGTTCAACGGAACCTGGTATCGGGCGGCCTACGAGAACCTCCATCCGCTCAAATCGATGCGGGTGCCAGCGCGACTCGCGGTCCTCGTCCACTTTACGCTCGCGATCCTGTCGGGATTCGGAGCGGCGCGACTGCTCGACCTGACCCGCACGAGGAAGCAGCGGCACGTCGTGTCGGCGGCGATCACCCTGATCGTCCTGCTCGAGTCGTTCCCGACGCTGAAACTGACGCCGGTATGGAAGCGTCCGCCGCGCCTCTATTCCACCCTGGGGCCGAGGAGTGGAGCGGTCCTGTTCGAGTATCCCGTCCACCTCCATCAGAACTTCGCCTACATCTACTTGTCAACTTGGCACTGGACGAAGATGGTGAATGGATACAGCGGGTTCATCCCGAGATCCTTCAAGGAGCTCACCGACTCGACTGAGAACTTCCCGCTGGACGGCACCGTCGACTACCTGAAATCGCGCGGTGTGACGCACGTCACGATTCACTGCGCGTTCTGGACCAAGGAAGCCTGCGCGCTGACGCTCGACAGGATCGAACGCGACCCCCGGTTCTCGCTCGCCATGTTGACGAGGTGGCAGGGCAGTCCGGCGCACCTGTACCAGCTGCGGTGAGGGCCGTCACCGTCTCTCGTACTCGTGTTCGCGCCGATGCTGGTCGAGGCAGCTATTCCCGCGCGGAACGCCGTCTGCCTTCGGCCGCTCGGCGCGCAGGAGCCCGCCGGCGATTGTGTTCCGCGCGATGCAGGTGGCCAGGGCCCACGCCGCATGATGGGTCTTCCGTCAACCTGCCCCCCGCTTCCTATCGTCTGGCCTCTAGAGAGGAGCTCCGGCGCTCGCCGGCCTGGCCGGCCCCCATCATTCCATCGTCTTCACCGAAGTTGATGGTCTCATCGACGATGTAGTGGGGACGCTTCTTGACTTCCGCATAGATGGCCCCGACATAGGCCCCCACCAGTCCGAGGCAGAGCAACTGGGCGCCCGCGAATATCGTGATCAGCATCACGAGCGTTGCCCACCCGCTCGGGAGCCTGCTGCTGATGCCGAACTGAATGGCCGTGAAGACAGCGTACGCAAAACCGGCAGCGGACATCGCGGCGCCCAAGGCCAGGCTCACCTTCAGCGGAAACGTGCTGAACGACAGCACGGCATCGGCCGCCAGACCGGTCATCCTGCTCATGGAGTACTTGCTGGCCCCGGCGGGCCTCGGCGCAGCCGAGTACTCCAGCATTTTCTGGTTGAATCCCACCCAGCTGATGAGTCCCCGCATGAACATCTTCCGCTCCCGGATGTCGGTGCGGAAGATCCTGGCGATCTTCTCGGTCATCAGCCGGAAATCAGCGGCATTCTCGTGGATGGGCGCGTCCGACACACGGTGCAGCAGTCCATAGAAGGCCTTTCCCGCAACGCGGCGCCAGAACGGTTGAGGACCGCTCTCCCTGCGGACCGTGTAGACGACGTCGAACCCTTCCTCGTACGCGCGGACCATTTCTGGAATCAGCGACGGCGGATGCTGCAGATCGCTGTCCATCATCACGTAAATGTCGGCGCTGGCATGGTCGAGACCGGCGAGCAATGACATCTGATGGCCGAATCGCGACGAGAGCACGAGGCACCGAAGCGCCAGGTCGTCTGCCGCGAGGTGGCGCACGACGGACACCGTGTCGTCCGTGCAGCGATCGAGCACGAGGAGGATCTGCGTGTCGTACCGGGGCTCCAGCCCGCGCAGGCAGACCTTCAACTCGCGGTAGAACGACTCGATCACCTCCACCTCGTTGAACACCGGCGAAATGACGGTCAGGCGCTTCTTCACGATCTGGAATCCCGCCTCACGGCCCCGGCGCCTCGAGGCGCCTCAACTTGCTGACATCCGCGTACATGACGGGAACGTGCTGACTGATGGCGGAATGCGCCGGGTCGACGTGAATCGGTACACTCAGGAACGCCCGCTTCCGCGAGCATCGCGGTCAGGACATCGCGTACCCGGACCGGCACCCCGCTGCCCACATTGTAGATTTCGCCCGGTTGCCCGAAGCGCATCAAGGTGACGAGCGCGTCTGCCGCATCCGCAGGTCTCAGGTAATCCCTGAGCCCATCGAGGTTTCCGACGGTGAGACAATCCTGCGCGCCGGCGATCACTCGATGGATCTGCTGCTCGACGCTGCCGACGAACAGGCGTGCCGACGCACCGGGCCCCAGCAGATTGAACACGCGCGCGACGACGACGTCGACCCCAAAACGCTGCCCGTAGAAGAGGCTCAGATCCGTTTGCAGCCGCTTGGTGACGCCATAAACCGTGTGCGGGCAGGCGGGGTGGTCCTCCCGGACCGGGTTCGATTCCGCCGCCACGATCCCGTACTCGGCCGCGCTGCCGGTCACCACGACCCGGGCCGCGGGCGCGCGATCCGCGACCCAGGCGAGCAGGTTCCCCGCCGCAAGCACGTTATTACGGAGATCCTCGTCGAGCACGTTCGAGAACGATCCGGCGAGATGGAAGATCCGATTCGGCTGGATCGACGCGAGCATGCGCGCCACGGAGGCCGGTTCCGAGAGGTCGCACTCGATCTCCGAGTCGTCCCTGGACCCTCGCCTGACGACGCCAACTACGCGATCGGTGCCGCTTCGCCGAAGCGCCGCGATCAGGTGCCGCCCGAGGAGTCCGCGCGCCCCGGTGACTAGAGAGACCATTCGTCGATACCGAGCTCCTTGCTCAGGAAGGCAAACTGCTCGTTGGCGAGCTGGTAGTCTTCCGGCCGGCCGATGTCCAACCAGTAGCCGGAAAAGGGATAAATCCAGGGACGGCGCCCGGACTCCACCGCATCGATCATCAGGTTGTCGAATCCGTAAGGCTGCCCCGCAGGGAAGGCATCCACGGCGCGGCGATTGAGACAGTAGATACCCATACTGACGTCCATGTTCAGCGTCGGCTTCTCGGCAAAGCTGAGGAGCTGTCCCGACGCGTCGTATTCGACCACGCCGAAATCGATCGTGACCGAGCGCCGGAAGGCCGCCACCGAGACCTGGTTTCCTCGCCGCACATGCTCCGCGAGAAACGATCCGTAATCGAGATTGCAGAGGACATCGCCGTTCATGACGAGAAAGTCCGACGGCAGGTCCGGTATGAGCGTCAGGGGTCCCATCGTGCTGAGCGGCGTCTCCTCCACGGAATAATCGAGGTGGAGCCCCCACTTCGTACCGTCTCCACAGTACGCGCGAATCAGGTGGGCAAGGTGGCTCACAGCGAGGGTCACGTGGTCGAAGCCCGCCGTTTTCAACTGCATCAGAACGATCTCGAGGATGGCGAACTTGCCGCCGACAGGCACGAGCGGTTTGGGAATCAGCGTGGTGTAGGGCAGGAGGCGGGTCCCCTTGCCGCCGGCCAGAACAATCGCGCGCATTCTGCTGAATCCTTTGGCGGATCAGACGTTGTAGAGCCAACTCTTGTATCTGGCCAGGTTCGCAGGATTCCGGAACCAGTCTACCGTCTCGTCAAGCCCCTGCTCCAGTGTGTAGGTTGACCGCCACCGCGTCAGCGACATCAGCTTGCGGTTATCGCCGACCAGGCGCTCGACCTCCGACATGGCGGGCCGCACGCGTTCGTCGTCGGTGACGATGCGCGCGTCCGGGTTGATGCGGTCGACCAACAGCTGCGCGAGCGCGCCGATGCCGCACTCACGGCCCGAGGCGATGTTGATCTCCTCGCCCGCAGCCCGATCCGATTCCGCGATGGCGATGAAGCCGTTCACGGTGTCCGTCACGTAGTTGAAGTCCCTTGTCGGGCTCACCGCTCCCAGCCGTATCTCAACCTGACCGTTCAGCAGCTGTGTGATGAGAGTCGGAATCACGGCGCGCGCCGACTGGCGTGGGCCGAACGTATTGAATGGACGCACGATGGTGACGGGAAGATTGAACGAGCGATGGAACGACTCCGCGAGGCGGTCGGCTGCGATCTTCGTCGCGCTGTACGGCGACTGCGCCTGCAGCGGGTGCGTCTCGTCCATGGGCACGTGGCGCGCCGTGCCGTAGACCTCCGAGGTGGACGTCACGAGGACTGAACGCACGCCCAGCGTGCGGGCAGCCTGCAGCACGTTGAGCGTGCCGCGCACGTTGGTATCGACGTATGTGTCCGGAGAGTGGTACGAGAACGGGATGCCGATGAGAGCCGCCAGGTGAAACACCACTTCACGCCCGCGCATCGCCATGGCGACGCCGTTCGGATCCCGGATGTCGCCGGTGACCACATCCACGGCGGAGAGGACATCCGGCGGCAGGCTCTCGAGCCAGCCCCAGGAGTTCATCGCGTTGTAGAACACGAACGCACGCACGTGACACCCGCGCGCCACCAACGCTTCCACCAGGTGGCTCCCGATGAAGCCGTCCGCACCCGTCACGAGGACGGGTCGACCACGAAGATCCATGTTGTGCTCCGATGCTCAGACGCGGCACACACGAGCGAACTGCCCTCACGACGTCCTGCGCGCCGCGAGGAACATCGTGTCGCCAAGATTCAACGGGAAATCGTACTCGCGCACGCGGGCCGGCAGCACACGATCGAGCCACCCCGCCACGCGTGCCGACCGCGTGCCGGGGTAGCGCTGTTGCCACCCCCTGAGGGACGAGCTCAGGCGGCGATGCACGGTCACCGTTTCCAGCGCCAACACCGTGAGACCCACGCGTTGGCACAGCAGCGTCAGGGAGCGGCGGGTGAAGTAGAACAGGTGCGTGGGCGGATGGATCTGGCGCCAGTGCAGCCCTTGCGCGCGCGCCAGCCATGACCCGAAGTCTCCCGTGGTCAGAAACAGGTGCCCTCCGGGGGAGAGGAGTTCGACGCCGCGCCGCAACACCGCATCGGGTGCGGGGAGGTGCTCGACCGTATCCCACAGGCACACGGCCCCAAACGGCCCCCGGACGTCGAGCTCCGATAGATCGCCCTCGCGGACATCGAGTCCCCGCGCACGTGCCGCCGCCACAGCACTGCCCGAGACGTCGATGCCCACCGAACCCGGGTACCCGGTGCCCAGGAGGTCCAGAAAATACCCGTATGCACAGCCAACTTCGAGAACCGGCACACCTGGCTCGAGGTAGTGCGCCATTCGGCGGAAGTGACCTGCCAGGAGCTTGCGCTGCACGGCCGCGTCCGCCTCGTAATCCACGTATTCACGCCCGTGGAAGTAGTCCTCACCGTACTCCTTCTTGAGCTCCTCGAGCGGGAAGTGCGCCGCGACCGTCATCATGCCGCACGTTCGGCAGATCACGAATCCAGGCCAACGCGCCTCCCAGCGCACGGCATCGCAGCAGGGACAGGACTTCATCGGGTGCTGGAGAACATCTGGAGGGCCGCGGCATTCTACCAGTCCCTGACAAACACACGTTCGATGGGACGCGCCCGAGTGCGGCGGAACATACGTGGCAGACGCACGAGGAGACCCGCGGCAGTTTCGGCGGGTAATATACTGACCTCGTACGAGGTCCGGCGCGAACGCTGCGCATCCACCCTCCTGAGGAGCCCCCATGAACCGTCGCGATTTCATGAAACACACCGTCCTGACCAGCGCCGCGGCGGCCGTCACGACAGCCCCCGCGCGGGCATCGCGACCGATGCCGGCCGGTGAGCGCGTAACGCTCGGCGTCATCGGTGCGGGCGCGCGGGCGCAGCAACTCATCGATGCGGCGCAGCAGATCCCGGCTCTGGAGATCGTGGCGCTCTGCGATGCGTATTCGGGACGTGCCGCGCGGGCGCAAGGCCGAACCGGAGGCAAGGCGGCCATCATGAGGGACGCCGGCGAGCTGCTCGCCCGTCCCGGCATCGACGCCGTCATCGTCGGCACACCCGACCACCTGCACAAGGCCATCACGGTGGCCGCTCTCGATGCTGGGAAGGATGTGTACGTCGAGAAGCCGATGACCTACACCGTCGATGAAGGCCTCGAGATCATCGCGGCCGTGAAGCGCAACAAGCGCGTGCTGCAGGTCGGCAGCCAGGGTGTCAGCTCACCGCTCGACGGCACCGCGCGCGACCTGGTCAAGTCGGGCAAGCTCGGGAAGGTCACGATGATCCGCGCGTCGTACAACCGGAACACGGCCGGAGGCGCCTGGATCTATCCGGTTCCGCCCGATGCCACCCCGCAGACGGTGAACTGGAATGCCTTTCTTGGCGACGCGCCGAAGCGGCCCTTCGACCCCGCCCGGTTCTTCCGCTGGCGGTGTTACTGGGATTACTCCGGCGGGATCGCGGGCGACCTGTTCGTCCACCTCCTGACCACCATCCACTTCGTCATGGGCGCGACGATGCCGTCGACAGTGCTGGGGAGCGGCGAGTTGTACCGGTGGAAGGAGTCGCGGGAGGTCCCCGACACGCTGAACGGGCTCCTCGTCTATCCCGAGGGGTTCACCGTCAATCTGAGCTCCACCTTCAACAACCAGTCGGCGAGCGAATCGGGATTCGAAATTCTCGGCACGGAGGGAAGCATCGTGTTCCGGGGGAACCGGCTGACGTTTACGCCAGAGAACGTGTACGAAGACAACCGCTGGGTCGTAACCTCGTGGCCCCGCGAGCTGGAGGAGGCGTACTACGCCGACCCGAAGGTGAGGGCGCAGGAAACGCCCGGCACGTGGAAGCCCAGGATGCTGCCGGGCGGCGAGTCCTGGGAGCAGCAGGGCCAGGACAACGACGTGACGCACCTCGCCAACTTCATCGGGGCGGTACGCTCGCGGCAGCAGCCGTATGAGGATGCGATCGTCGGGCACCATGCGTCGGCCGCGGCGCACATGGTCAACATGTCGCTCCGGCAGCGGCGCCTCGTGGAGTGGGATTTCGCGGCAGATACCGTCAAGGGTACGTAAGACGCGTGCACGGAGGCCACAGACCTGTGCGACAATGCGCCGCGTACGGCACACGCGCGAGCGTGCAGGCCACCCGCTTCTCCGACGGCGCAGCGCCCGCCGGAGCCACAGGTTGACGAGCGCTGCGGAATGGAGTCAGAACGTGGCGAAGGCCCGGAAGTCTAGCAGCAAGTCGGCGCGGAAGGGCGGCGGCGCGAAGAAGGCGGCGGCGCGCAAGCGCACGGGGCGCAAGACAGCGCGCAAGGGAACGGCGAAGAAGGCCGGCGGTAAGAAGGCCGCGAAGAGGACTGCGAAGAAGGCTGCCAGGAAGACGGCCAGAAAGGCCGCTCGCCGCGCGCCCGCGCGCAAGGCTGCCAGCCGCAAGGCACCCGCACGCAAGGCGGCAGCGGCTCCCAAGGCGGCTCCAGAGCGCAAGACCGGCGGAACCAGGAGCCTGAGGGCCCGTAGAGGCCCGGGGCTCCCGGCGGAGGTCGCTCCGAGCACGACCGAAGCCATGGGGCCAGGCAACGAGGCGATGGAAGTCGAAATCCTGCCGCCCGACAGCGAGAGGTAAGTCGCGACCTGCTGTTGACCGTCCGCCGTCACCGTGGGCGCGCGGAGCGCACGGTGACGGTCAACGGTTCGATTCGCCCAGCCCGGATTGCTGCACGTGCCGAGCAGGCCGCACGCCGGTTGCGGCTACCCGCGCCGGCCCTGACATCCCGGCCCCACAATCCGCGCGCTTGGGTCAGACCTCATCCAACCTGGCACGGGACCGTGCGTGGGGCCGGGACCTCAGGGCCGTCCGGCTACTCCCTCCGGCGTGGCTGCGGCCGTCAGAAAGCCGAAGACTCCGCCCTGCTCCCGAACGGCGCCGGCCGTGAAGTAGAGCGTGTTCGTGTTGCCGTTGTTCGTCACGCCCTTGCCGAACGCGAGAGCCCACAGCCCCTCGATGCGCAGCGAACGCCCGCCAGCGGAGTGCAGGATGCCCTCACGCTCGTATTGGCGCTTGTCGAGGATCGCCGCCGGCCATGAGCACCGCTGTCGCGACCGGCGCTGCCGCCCATGTGTGTGGCATTCGGGATCGCCCGTGAACGAGTTGAGCCAGGGCAATACGGCTGCCGCGAGGCACGCGGCGACTTGCGCCGGAAACGGGACGGTTCTGACTTCAGCGGATTACGTAGCTCGAAATTGCTTACGCCGAACGACTCACCCCGTCGCGCTGAGTGTGCGTCTCTCTCCCGCCGCCCGCCGGCTGCCGATGGGTAGCGCGGTGCACTGCCCCATTGTCCCGGCAGAAGAGACACGTCACACTACGCTCGCGCCATGCTGACAGCAATGCTGCTGCTCGCCTGTCTCGCGCAGGAGCCGGAGTTGCGATACGTCGCGAACGCCGGCATGCTGATCGACGTCGACCGGCGAGCATTCCTCGTCGACGCGCCCATCCGGGACGGAATCTCTCCCTATGCCACGAGTCCGGCCGCCGAACGGAACCGGCTCGAGATGGCGCTCCCTCCGTACGACCGCGTGGACGCGATCCTCATCACGCACTGGCACGAGGACCATTTCAACGCGGAGGCTGTGGCGGCACATCTGGCGCACAACCCGCGCGCGGTGTTGGTTTCGTCGCCGGAGGTCGTGGATCAGGTGCGCCGCATCGCACCGGACCTGGCCAGTTCGCGTCTGCAGTCGGTATTGCCGCCGCCAGGTGGATCCGAGGCCGTCAGAGTGGCTGGCGTGCCGGTCCATGTGCTGCGCATCCGCCATAATCCGACACGTCGCTTGCCCGAACAGCACGTTGGCTTCCTGATTGGGGACTCGGCTCCGGTGCTTCATGTGGGTGACGCCGATCCGACGGCCGGGAACTTCGTGCGACTCCGCGCCCTTCCGGCCGTCGATGTCGCGCTTCTCCCATTCTGGTACGTCCTGGATGAGGCGAGCCGCCGGTTCGTGACCGAGTCGATTCGTCCACGGCGGATCGCGGCGATCCATCTCCCGCCCGGCGACAGCGCGACGGTGGAAGCTGCGCTTCGGGCGGCTGGCATCAGCGTGGGGCTGCCGCAGGGCACGGGCTCCAGGTTGATTGCACCCAGGTAGGCATGTCAGGTCGCCATCGCCGTTCTGGCGTGTCGCTGCGAGTCACGCACGTTGTGAAAGAGGGCCAGTTGCGCGAGTCCGGAAGAGGCGGGGAGCCGCATGCCTGATCCTGCCCGCCAGCCCGGGAGGGGGCACGTTGCGCTCGAGACGACCGAACCCATGTCCGTGGGGTACGGATTCATCAGCGGCCTTCTCTCGGCCATACTCGGGATCGCGGGTCTTGGCCTCGTCCTGGGGCTTCGGTTCCCGGAGTACCTCACACTCGCCGATCTGCGCCCCCTGTATTCGTCTCCGTACCTGCGCGCGACCATCCACGTCACGCTCGTGACATCGTTCCTGCTGGGCAGTCTCAGCGCCGTGCTCCGGGCGAACAAGGCGCTGGCCTTGACCGGCATCGGGGCCACACTGGCGGGGGCGGTGCTGGGTGGCTCGCGGGTGCCGGTGACCGGTCCCGTTGACGGGTGGGCGTCCTGGCTGGCCGTCGATTTCTTCGTGCTGAACCTCGTGCTCTACTCCGCCGTCTTCATTCCCCTCGAACGGCTCTTCGCGTTGCGCGCCGGTCAACCGGTGTTCCGCCGCCACTGGCTGGTGGACCTGACGTATTTCTTCATCAACTCCCTGCTGATCGAGGTTCTGACCATCTTTACGCTCAAACCGGCACTGATCCTGTTCGATTGGGCTCGTGTGGGGTGGGTGAGCGGTGCCGTCGGGTCCCTCCCGCTCCTCCTGCAGGTGCCCGTCATCGTCTGCGTGGCTGACTTCACCCAGTACTGGGTGCACCGGACGTTTCACGCCGTGCCGTTTCTCTGGCCTTTTCACGCCATCCATCACTCCGCTGAGGAGATGGACTGGCTTGCGGGCTCGCGACTCCACCTGGTGGATGTCATTCTCACCCGCGGGCTGACCTACGTCCCGATTTTCGTTCTTGGTTTCTCGAAGGCCGCGTTGATGGTGTACGTCTTTCTGGTGGCGGTCCAGGCGACCTTCATCCACGCGAACGTGCGGTGGCAGTTCCGACCTGTGCGGCGGATCGTCGCAACGCCCGCCTTTCATCACTGGCACCACAGTGCGGAGCGGGAGGCGGTCGACAAGAACTTCTCGGTGCACACCCCCGTCTGGGACATCCTGTTCCGGACCTACTACCTTCCGGACAGATGGCCGAGCCGCTACGGGCTCAGCGGCGGCCCGGACGTTCCGTCCGGCTGGCTGAGACAGCTGCTGTATCCGATGACCAGACGCCCTCCGACAAATTGAGATCGGGAGGTGTTTCGCACGAATTGCGAAACACCTCCCGATCTCAATTGCAGATTTTGCGGCATCATAGCGGCAGGTGCCACGACACATGAGAACTGGACTTTCTCTTCTTCTCCTGGGGCTGATCGCGCTGGGGACCGCGCCCGGCGCGCAACGGCCGCCGGCGCTGGCCATCGTGAACGTGACGGTCATTCCCATGGACCGCGAGCGTACGGAGCCGGATCAGACGGTGATCGTGCGTGGCGACCGCATCGAGGCGCTCGGGCCCGACGCGTCGGTGACCGTGCCGCCCGGCGCCCGGCGGATCGAGGGTCGCGGGAAGTTCCTGATCCCGACGCTCTCGGAGATGCACGCGCACATCCCGCCGGGGAACGCCACGGATGCGGAGATTGCGCGGGTCCTCACCCTCTACGCGGTCAACGGGATCGGCACGGTCCGTGGCATGCTCGGCGACCCGAAGCACCTGCCCTTGCGCGATCGCGCGAACCGAGGCGAGATCCTCAGCCCCTGGATCTACACTTCCGGCCCATCGTTCAACGGGTCCAGTGCGTCCAGCGCCGCTGTCGCCGTGCAGATGGTGAAGGACCAGAAGGCGGCCGGGTACGACCTCCTGAAGATCCACCCCGGTGTGAAGCGCGATGTGTTCGATGCGATGGCCGCCGCCGCCGATGCCGCCGGCATCCGCTTCGCGGGACACGTGCCGCTCGACGTAGGCCTCATGCGCGCCCTCGAAGCCCGCTACGCGACCATCGATCACATCGACGGGTACGTCGAAGCGCTCGCGCGCGAAGGCGCGTCGGGGTCGGAGATGTTCGGCCTGAACCTGACCGGAGTGCTCGACGAGTCGCGGATACCCGCCCTCGTGGAGGCGACGCGCAAGGCCGGCGTGCAGATCGTCCCCACCGAGGCCCTCTTCCGGCACTGGGTGGGCCCGGACGAGCCCGAGACGATGAGGGCCTGGGCGGAGATGCAGTACGTGCCGAAGGACCAGCTCTCACAATGGGTCGAGAGCAAGAAGAAGCTGATGGCCGGATCGACGCCCGCCGAGCGTGCGCGATTCCTGGAGGTACGCGGACGTCTGATCAAGGCGCTCCACGCAGGCGGCGCGGGCCTGCTGCTCGGGTCCGACGGCCCGCAGGTCTGGAACGTGCCAGGCTTCTCGGTGCATCGCGAGCTGCGGTATCTCGTGCAGGCTGGTCTCACACCGTACCAGGCGCTCGAGACCGGCACCCGTAACGTGGCGGTGTTTTTTGGCACGAGCGCCGATCGGGGCACGATCGCGCAGGGCAAGCGCGCGGACCTCGTTCTGCTCGAGGGAAACCCGCTCGCAGACATCGGTAACAGTTCGAAGATTGGCGCGGTCGTGCTCGGCGGACGGTTGCTGACGAAGGACGAGATCGACAAGCAGCTCGCCGGGCTGAGGACGACGGGTCCCGGGATGTAGGAGGATTCCTCTGCAGGGCTGAAGCCGTTGTCCACCTGCCGGGAGGCGCCCGATGCTGCGCCTCCGGTCAGAACGTGATGATTGGCTTCACATCGTGCTTCTGCCGCTCGAGCGCCTCGCTCCAGCGTTCCACCGGCACGCGCCGGTTGATCACCCGATCGAGCCACCCGCGATCGGCCCGCGCGAGCGCTGCCGCCGCCATCTCGTAGTGCCGCCGGTTCGAGTTCACCGTACCGAAGACCACGTTGTTGTCGAGCACCAGCTCGCGATTGAGGCTGCCCAGATCCATGGGAATCGAGCGCCCGCCCGACGAGACGCCCGTCAGGCACGCGATGCCGGAAGGCTCGAGCACGTGCATGACCTGCAGAACCAGGTGGCTGACCCCGGTGCATTCGACTGCGATGTCGCACCCGCGCCCCGCCTCCTGGACGCTGCTGGAGTGGTAGACCGCGCCAAGGTCCCGCACGAGATCGGGCTTCGGCCCGTCGGTGACTTTATCGAGGACGTGCACGTCGAACCCCCGCTGGCGTGCCAGCAGGGCCGCGAGCAGCCCGATCGGCCCGGCACCCGTGATGAGCACGCGTGACGGCCGCCACACCGCGCGCGCGGCAATCCGCTCGATGTGTTCCCACGCCTTCGCCACCACGCTCGTAGGTTCAATCAACACGCCCGCCAACCCGAGGGCGCGATCGACGGGCACGGCAAACGGTGGTTCAACGCGGAAGTAATCGGCGCCGAAGCCATGCAGCCCCTTGATGCCGTGCTCCGCATACTGGCCATTGCGGCACATGTCCCACTCGCCCACCGCGCAGCTGGGGCACGGCACGGGATCCGGCTGCCGCACGATGCCCGCAACGTGCTGCCCCGGCGTCAGTCCGCTGCCGGGCGGCGCCTCGACCACCTCGCCCAGTGATTCGTGGCCGAGAATCAGACGATCCGCGCCGGGTGGCGCCGTCCCGTACTCTCCACGCACGATTTCGATGTCCGTGCCGCACACCCCCATGGCCAGTGTCCGCACGAGCACCGACCCGGCCGAGACCGGCGGCTCGGGCACATCGTCGAGCCGTGCGGAGCGCGCGATGCGGGGCTGTACGGTGATCGCTCTCACGTCGAGTTCCTCCAGGCTACGGAGCCGTCGAATTCATTGCCGGCGATGCTCGGCCGGTCCGGTCTGACCTCGAGTGAGGTTATATGCGGTGTTGACGAGGCTCAAGTGACTGAACGCCTGGGGAAAGTTGCCCAACTGCCGCCGGGCGTCGGGATCGTACTCCTCCGCGAGCAGACCGACATCGTTCGCGAGGCCGGTCAACCGCTCGAACAACCGCTCCGCCTCGTCCTGCCGGCCCAGGAGGATGTAGTTGTCGACGAGCCAGAACGTACACGCGAGGAACGATGAGCGCGTAGTCTTCGATGCGCAGATTCACGGTGTAGACGCTGCGAACAGGGCCGGCTGGGCTACGATGGGCCGTCCGGCAGTCGTATGCAGTGCCCGTGCCGACCGACTGCCGGAGTACCGGCGGCGGGGTCGATAGAGGCCACATGGCAGACGCAGGTCACGCGCCAAAACGGCGCCCCGGATCATGGCAGAGGTGACGCTCGAGTTCATCGGCTGCGGCGACGCATTCGCGTCTGGAGGGCGCTTCCAGACATGTTTTCTCGTGCGCGGCAGCGACCGTCCGTTCCTGATTGACTGCGGCGCTTCGGCTCCGGTCGCGCTGCAGCGACGCGGCGTCGATCCGTCAGGCATCTGCCTCGTGATCGTGTCGCACCTGCACGGCGATCATGTGGGTGGGCTCCCCTTCGTCCTCCTGGATGCGGCGTACAACAGGCCCAGGTCGGAGTCGCTCGTGATCGCAGGACCGCCGGGAATCGAAGGGCGGGTCCTCGAGACGCTCGAAGCCCTGTATCCGGGCACACGCGAAACGGTCTCCTCGCTTGTGCCGTTCCGCTTCGTCGAGCTCGAGAACCGGCGTGAGATGGCGCTCGGGGCCGTGCTCGTCACTGCGTTCGGCGTCGAGCACTCCCAGAAAACACCCTGCCTGGGCATACGCGTGGAGCTCGATCGCAAGGTGATCGCGTATTCGGGCGACACGCAGTGGACGCCGGCACTCGTGGACTTGTCGCGCGGGGCGGACCTGTTCGTCTGCGAGTGCACGGGCTTCGACGAGCCGCTCCCCTCCCACCTGTCGCACGCGGAGCTCTCCGCGCACGCGTCCGAGTTCGACGGCGTGCGGATGGTACTCACCCACCTTGGTCCGCACATGCTGGCCCATGCCGCCGAAGCGCGGTGGCCCTGTGCGGACGACGGGCTGGTGATCCATGTGTGATGGCGAGGCCAGACACCGTCCGCCCTGCGGGCGCGCCTTGAATGGGGCTCCGTCAGCTCCATCACACTCGCGATCGTTGTTGCCGCGGTCATGTGGATTGCAGCGGTGGGCAGCCGAATTGGACGCGACGCGATAGCACAATCACGCGGTGATCGGGCGGCGTGGCGTGCTCAATTCCAGCTCGGCGTCCTGGCGGGTCAGGATGCGCCCGTCTTCGCATGAGAGCGCCAGGGAGCACTCCAGGCGGCACGGCGTCAACGGCGCCGCCTCAAGCGCGGGCCAGGTCGAGACGCCATGGCGCGCCCACCGGCGACTCGGCGACCAACTGCCGGACCAGCGGCAGGAACTCCCGACGCGGTATCTCCCGGGCGCCGAAGGTCGCGAGGTGTTCCGTCTTCATCTGGCAGTCGATCACCCCGAAGCCCCATCGCTCGAGTTGTCGCACCAGGTGCACCAGCGCAATCTTCGACGCGTCCGTGCGCCGTGCGAACATGGACTCGCCGAAGAACGCCCGCCCGAGCGCCACGCCGTAGAGACCACCCACCAGTTGGCCTTCCATCCATGTCTCGATCGAGTGCGCGACGCCCGCGGCGTGCAGCCGTTCGTACGCCGTGATCATCCGACGGTTGATCCAGGTGCCCGGCTCCAGGTCACGCGGCGCTGCGCACGAGCGAATGACCTCACCGAACTTCGTGTCCGCGGTGACGCGGAAGTCACCTTTCCTCAGGCGCCTGGCGAGCGATTTGGCGACGTGCAGTTCCTGCGGAAACAGCACCATGCGCGGGTCGGGGCTCCACCAGAGGATGGGGTCGCCCTCGCTGAACCAGGGGAAGACCCCCTGGGCGTACGCCTCGACGAGCGTACCCACCGACAGGGTGCGGCCCATGGCAAGCAGGCCGTTGGGCCGGCGCAGCGCGCGGTCGACCGGCGGGAAGGGGTCGCGTGGGCCGAGAACGGGAACCATGGGGACGAATGACAGACGCCGAATGCAGCATCTCAGACGGCGACGTTCCGCACAACCGGCGGGTGCGGAGGGAGGGAGTCGCAGAACGAGGCGGCGGTCGAGAATCATCCTCACGCACTCACGAGTGGTACGATGCCGGTCCTCGGAACTCATGCGGCGTACCCGCGTGCGTAGTTGAACGCTGTCGCTGAATGTAAAGCGCTGGCCGAAGATATCCCTCGGGATGGGTCTGTGCGGAGCGTGAGACGTGTCACCTGAATTTCCGGCCGGCCACGAATACTCCGCACCCTCCCTTGGAGAGCAGCGCTCGAACGCCGCGATTGCCGTCGTGTCCGAGTTCTGGCGGCTGATGGGGTCCAACGATTTCGCATCGGTCGCTGCCGTGCTGGCCGCCGACGTCGTACTCGAATGGCCGCAGTCACGCGAGCGCATCCGCGGGGCGGAGCGCTTCGCGGCGATGAACGCCGAGTACCCGGCGCACGGCCCATGGGTGTTCACGGTGCACCGGATCGTGGGTGGCGCAACCGACGCGGTGTCGGACGTGTCGGTCACAGATGGTGTCCAGACGGCGCGCGCCGTGACGTTCTTCACGGTTGCTGACGGCAGGATCGTCCGGATGACCGAGTTCTGGCCGGAGCCGTTCGCGCCCGCGGCTCACCGCGCGCATCTCACCGAGCGGATGGAGTGACGGATTGAGCGGGCACGAATGCAGGGCTCGCGATGACGGTGCTCCCGACGCGGACGAACCAGTGTTGATACGGCCTGTTCAGGAGTCCGATGCGGAGGATTGGGCGCGCATGCGCCAGATGCTCTGGCCGTCCGCTCCGGGTGAGCACGCCGCGGAGATCAGTGCGTTCTTCCGGGGCGACCGCTCGGTCGCCGCTCAGGTTTTCGTGGCGGTGGATCATGTGGGCCGGCCGATGGGTCTTGCCGAAGTGTCGATTCGTTCGTACGCGGAAGGTTGCCATTCGGATCGCGTCGCGTACCTCGAAGGGTGGTTCGTGGACGAGAGCCATCGAGGGACGGGGGTCGGAGCCGCCCTTGTGCGGGCGGTCGAGGCATGGGGCAGGACTGAGGGTTGCACGGAGCTTGCGTCGGATACCGAAATCGGGAACCACGCCAGCGAGGCCGCCCATCGTGCGCTGGGTTTCGAGGAAGCAGGCCGGGTCGTCTGCTTCAGAAAGGCGTTGAGCGAAGGAGACCTCGATGCGGAGGGACGACGCGTACACGGTCCGGCCCGGGACGACTCGTTTGCGACACCGGAGCGAGGTTCCCTCAACCTTCGTCGCGTCTGTCCGCTGCTTCAGGTCTTCGACATGCCGGCGTCGCTGGTCTTCTACCGGGACGTGCTCGGGTTCGCTCTCGTGGAGACCGCCCCGGCGGCGGGCGAGGTGACCGGTGACCAGTTCGGGTGGGTCTGGCTCCGGCGCGACGATGCGGAACTGATGCTCAACACTGCGTACGATCCGGAGGCTGTGCGGCCGCCGACGCCCGACCCGTCGCTGGTGGCGGCACACGGCGACACGGCCCTGTTCATCGGCTGCCCGGACGTGGACGCCGCATACGAGCATCTGCGGGCGCACGGTGTGCCCGTGGGCGCGCCGACGGTGGCCCCGTACGGCATGAAGCAGCTGTACGTGCGGGATCCCGACGGCTTCACGCTGTGCTTCCAGTGGCCCGCAGAGACACCGCACACCGGACCTGCGACGTGAGGCGGACCTGCACGCGCGATCGGCCACGTCTGACGCTTCGGACGGGTGCGTTTTGGTGAGTCGGATTGCGAGGCTTTCAATGCGTGTGCTCTCCGGCATCTCTCTGCTCCTGACCATGGCAGGAGCAGCGATCGTCTCTCAGGATCGCGACATGCTCGAGCCCCGCAGGCTGACTGCCGTTGTCGAATTGCGAGCGGCTGCACTCACGCAACAATCTGATTCTCCACACCAGGCGGCGAACGACAGGTCTGCCCGACAGATTCTCGGCCGCCTTGCCGGGCGGGAAAAGGAGCCTGCGGGTCGAGTGTTCACGAATATCCGGCTCGCGTGGTTGAAGGACGTACCTGCAGAGGACTTCATCAGCATCATGGACGTAGGGTACAGCCGCGCTCTTGGAGTCGAATGCACCCACTGTCACGTCGCGGACGACTTCGCCAGCGACGACAAGCGCCAGAAACGGGTTGCGCGCGAGATGGCGGTCATGCATAAGAGCATCAACGACCAGCTCGGAAGGATGCGCAACCTGCGCGGCACGCCGGAGGAGCGCTTCATCAACTGTGCGGTGTGCCACCGTGGAACGACCGATCCAAACGGCGATGGAGGATAGGGCAAACCGTCTGCCCGCCTGGACGCCCGGCCCCGGTGACTGGCTGGTGCGGGCCAGCCGCCGCGCCGGCCTCGAGGCGCGGCGACACGGCTGTCCGGGACGACGCGTAGCCCCCATGGCGGCGGTATTCGATAGGAGAGAGACATGGCGGAGAGCGCTGATCCTGATCGGCCGCGCTGGGGCATCGCGCCCTACTTCCTTGTGGATGACGTCGTCGCCACGGCGAACTACTATCGGGACAAGCTTGGCTTCGGCTACGAACGCTTCTGGGGTGACCCGCCGGCCTTCTGCATGGTGTGGCGCAATGGCGTCATCATCATGCTGAGTCAACTGGAACAGTCCGGCATCATGCGACCCAACCACGCCGTCGATCCCGAGGGAGGAGCGTGGGATGCCTACATCTGGGTGGACGACGCCGACGCGCTCTATTCGGAGTTCAAGTCGAGGAGCGTCAGGATCGCCCGCAACATCTGCGATCAGGTGTACGGGTGCCGCGACTTCGATGTAGAGGATTGCAACGGGTACAGGCTCTGCTTTGGGCAGAACATCGCATGAAGCTGGCAGCACCGCACCCCGTTCCGGGCGGCTGCTACCCCCACGCGCGGCGCAGGAACCCTACGAAGTTCCCGTGCGCGATGGCTTCGATGTCCTGCTCGTCGTACCCTCGGGACCGCAGCAGGTGCGGGATACGTGCGAGGTCTGCAATCGTGTCGATCTCCGATGCGGTCTGCTCCCTGCCGAACGCCCCGTCGAGGTCGCTGCCGATGCCAACGTGCCGCGTGCTGCCGGCAACCTGACAGATGTGGTCGATGTGGTCGATCAGCCGATCGAGTGTCACGCCCGCGTTCTCGGGGGTGCTCCTCCCCCGCTCCCAACCCGGCACGATCATCCAGGCGTCGAGCGC
Source organism: Vicinamibacteria bacterium (assembly GCA_963739995.1). GTDB lineage: Bacteria > Acidobacteriota > Vicinamibacteria > Vicinamibacterales > JAENWD01 > CAVUCH01. The sequence continues at coordinate 103,597 of CAVUCH010000018.1, forward strand.
GACGCCAATCACCGCGCCACGCTCTGCCAGCGCGCGGATCTGATCGTCCGAGAACTGCCGATTGTGCGGCACGAGCGCGCGGCAGTTGGAGTGGCTCGCCCATACGGGCCCGCGGAACGCCTGCAGCGCTTCCCAGAAGCTGGTGTCGCAGAGATGCGTCGCGTCGAGGATCACACCGAGCCGCTCCATCTCGCGCAGCAGCTCGCGGCCGGGGATGCCGATGCCGCCGTCTGCGTCCGTGCCATGCGCGTACGTTCCCGGACCGTAATGCGCCGGTCCGATGGCGCGCAGGCCAGCCTCGACTGCCTGTTCGAGGTGCCGGATCGAGACAATGGAATCAGCGCCCTCGAGACTCAGGACGTACCCGACCGGAAGATGTTCCCCGGTGTCGCCCATCCAGCGTTGGAGGTGCCGATCCAGACTGGCGGCGTCCCGCACCTGCACCAGCTCGCCGCGCCGCTCCATTTCGCGGTACCACGCGAGCTGCCCCTGCGTCATCGCCCACGCCTGCTCCGGCGAGTGCCAGCCGGGCAGCGGATTGCCCAGGTGCACATGACGTGCGATCTGCGTCGCAACGCACAGGCCGACACGCCCGCGCCGCAGCTCCGCGAAGGAGACCGTTCCGCGAGCGCGGTCCGGCCGATCGGTCATGCCCCGCTCACGGCCTCGGATCTCCTGCACCGGCTTCGAGAAGTCGCGGTTCCATTCGAGCGCGTTCATGGCGAGATCGAGATGGGCGTCGAAGATGAGCATGGGGGTCAGGCTACCATGCTGGCAATCAGCACGAGACACAGCGCGACCACGGAGAAGAGGGTCTCGAGCACAGTCCACGTGGCGAGCGTCTGCACGACGCTCAGGTTGAAGTACTCCTTCACGAGCCAGAAGCCGCCGTCGTTCACGTGCGAGGCGACAATCGAGCCGGCACCCAGCGCAATCACGAGCAGTTCCACGTTCGTGCCTGGCACTGCGGCGGCAACAGGCACCATGATGCCAGCGGCCGTGACGATGGCGACGGTCGCTGACCCCACCGCAATCCGCAGCAGCGCGGCAATGACCCATCCAAGCAGCAGGGGCGAGAGCTGCAGGCCCGACGTGATGCCCTGAATGGCGCCGCCGACCCCTGCCACGTCGAGCACGCGACCAAACCCGCCGCCGGCCCCCACCACCAGCAGCACCGATGCAACCGGGGCCAGGCAGTCCTCGCTGAACCGGAGGAGCTCGCCACGACTGCGGCCGCACGCAACCCCGAACACGTAGAACGACACGAGAACGGCAACGACCATGGCGACGATGGGACTGCCGATGAACTCAGCTCCGGTGCGCACGCTGCTGCCGGCGGGCCAGATCACTGCGGCGGCGGTGGCGGCCAGCATCAGCACGATCGGCAGCAGAATCGCGAACAGCGTCGCCAGGAACCCGGGGCGGCGACGGCCAGCACCAGCGCTCAGCTCCGCCGCGAGTGCGCCTGGCGTGGTCGGGATCCGGCGGCCAACCAGCCACCCGAGCGGCGGACCCACGATCAACGCCGCCGGCAGGCCGATCGCGAGCGACCACGCGATCGTCCGGCCCGTGTCGGCGTGCAGCCGTTCGATCGCAGCGAGCGGGCCCGGGTGGGGCGGCACGAGGCCGTGCGAGGCCGACAGGCCGGCCAACAGCGGCAGCCCCAACAGCAGCAGCGGGAGCTTCTCCCGGCGCGCCAGCGTGAACACGATCGGCGCGAGCAGCACGAGGCCCACGCTGAAGAAGACCGGCAGGCCCACGACGAACGCGACGAGTGCCAGGACCCAGTGCACGCGCCGCGCGCCGAAAAGCCGGATCAGGCGTTCGGCGACGACCTCCGCACCACCGGACTCCGCCAGCATCTTGCCGACGATGGTTCCAAGCCCGATGACGCCCGCGATGAACCCCAGCGTGTTGCCGACACCCTCCTGGAAGGCGCGCACGACCGAGCCGAGCGGCATGGCCGACGAGGCGCCTACGAAGAGCGAGATGAGGGTCAGGGCAACGAAGGCGTTGAGTCGCGCCCAGGCGATGAGCAGGACGAGCGCGACGACCGCCGCGGCCGTCCACAGCAGCAGAGCGTGATCGGGGGACGTCACACCGTGAGGGTTCGCTCGCGCGCGACGATGCGCCAGCTGCCGCTAGCGCTGTGGTCCTCGACAACGACCGCGGCACCGTAGAGCGCTACGGTGGGACAGATGTGCCACGGGACGCCGTAACAGGCATCGCCGACAGCGAAGCGCCCGGCGTGCGGCGTTTCGACGACGAGGTGTTCCTCGCTGTGCATCACGGGCGTGGCCTCCGGCAGATTGAGCAGCTGCACGCGCGGGTGCGGGTTCTCGGAGGCGATCGCCTTGTGCCCGAGATCGAGGCACAACCTGTTCGCCCCGGGGCGGCTCACGACGCGTGTCAGGACGAGCGCCGCAGGCCGGAACGGCAGGTCTGGAAGCTGTGAGCCGTAGCCGGCATCCCAGAAGATGCACGTGCCCGGGCTCAGCTCGACACCAGGTCGCCCGGCGTGAACGGGGAACGTCGGTGTGCCGCCCACTACAACACGGGGCACGGACAAACCCGACCTCTCCAGCTCCCGGCGCAGCCGGGTCACAGGCTCGAACGCCGCGTCCGATGCCGCTGCCCTTGCGCTGACGTCGGCATCGCGGATGTGGCCGTCGTACGCGTGCAGCCCACCGGGCGTGACGCCTGGGAGCCCCGCGATCAGCGCATACAGGGAGGCGGCGTCCTCCCCCGGCGAGATCCCCGAGCGATGCATGCCAGAGTCGAGATCGACGAGCAGCTCGATCGCGTGACCCGTGCCGCTGAACGCCTCAGACAGCCGCCGCACGATCCCTTCATCGTCCACGACGGCGGAGAAGGCGGTCGCCGGATACCGGGCCGCGAGCTCCCAGAGACGATTGATGTTGGGACCGACCGGCTGATACGCGAGCAGCACGTCCCGACAGCCGCACTCGGCGAGCATCTCGGCCTCGGCGATTGTCGCGCACTTGAACTTGCTGATCCCGAGCACGAGCTGTCGCCGGATCACCTCCGGCAGCTTGTGTGTTTTCACGTGCGGCCGGAGGCGATCGACACCACCGGCCACGCCGATCATGTCGCGGATGTTCTCGTCTACACGTTCGAGGTACACCAGCAGCGCCGGGGAGGCGATCTCGTCGACGTTGGCGACCTGATACCACTCGCGGCCGTGATCCGGGGGAATGGACGGCATGACGGTGGCCATTGTATGAGCCAGAGAGCACCCCCGCAAACGCCTGCGGTCGGCGCCCTCACGATCGACACCCGCCCGACGATCGATGGGGCGTCACCACGCCGGAACTGCGGGCCTGGCTCTGGATCGAAAGCGCGCCGCCGTGGAGCCGGCCTTCAGTCCCTGTGGAGGATGTACGGGATCGTCATCGGTCCCTCCGGCAACACCGCGACGGCCGCATCGTCTCCGATCCGCCGCAGCTCATCGCCCACCGTGCGCGCGATGTCCTGCACCGGCTCCAGGTGCGCGGCGCGCACCTCGCCTGCCGGAATCTCGCTGTGCAGTCCGACTCTCGCCTTCAGCTGGATGAGCGCGAGCAGCTGTGCCTCCCACTGATCGAACACGAGAAACCCCGGCGCCGTAATCGCGCCGAGCAACGCGTGCGGTGAGGCGTGCTGGAGAAGCAGGGTGCGGAAGTTTCCGTGCGCCGGGAAGCCGTCGTTGCAGCGTGACGCCGCGACGATGAGGCCTCCGTCGGAGACGATCTGGGCCGCCGCGGACATTCCCTTTACCGCCTGATAGAGGTTCTGATCCAGGGGGAAGCCGCTGTTGGTCGTCACGACAATCGGAAACGGCCGCTCGCAGCGGACCATGACGGTTTCACGGGAGAAGGCACACCCTGCCTCGTGGGCCGCGAGCACACGGCCGCAGAACACGCCGGTGATCGCGCGGCTGCGATTCACCGTGACGTTCACGCAGAAATCGGGCGGCAGCAGGCCGCCGTCATGCCTGATGCGCCGTTGCGTGGGATTGCCGTCGAGAACGCCCCACGTGCTCTTCGGGTGGCCGATCATCCGCGCATCGTGGTAGCGCATGATCGAGCCGATGTCGGCCAGCGCCGGAAAGACTCCCTTGTAGCCGCCGGAGAACCCCGCCATGAAGTGCGGCTCCACGAGGCCGAGCACGATGCGCCGGTCGGCTTCCACATACGCGCGGCACAGGGAGACGGCTCCACCGTCCTCACCGGCACCTACCGGCGCCAGCCCCGTCGGATCGTGTGCGTCGTGGTTCACGATGCGCACTCGCCGAAACACGTCATCGCCGACCATGGCCCGCAGCTCGCCGGGAGTGTTCACGCGATGGGAGCCGGTCCCATTCACGATCACGACGCGCTCGAGCGGCACATGGCGGATCTCCTCGAGCACCCACGGAAGGAGCCGATCCGTGGGCAGCGGACGAGTGATGTCCGGGATGACGATGGCCACATGGTCAGTCGCGCGAACCACGTCACCAAGCGGCGCGGACGCGAGCGGGCGGCGCACCGCATCCTCGAACGCTGCGCGCTCATCCGGCAGACCGGGGATGAACCGCGGCGTGATCACGGTGACGTTCTCCGAGGGGAGGTCCACGTCGAGGCCGGTTGTGCCGTACTGGAGGTGGGTTCGCATCTGATCGGTTCGGAATGAATGAAGCCCAGCCCTAAACTGTCAATCTACGCATCTACCGGCGGTTGACCCAGCCGCGCCAGGATGTCCGCCGTGGTCATGTCGGCCATGGAGTCGAGTACCAGGTGGGGCGCTGGCATCGGCAGCCCGCGGGTCAGTCCGTTCGGGATGGCGACAGTCTTCATCCCGGCGGTGTGGGCTGCGCGTAGTCCGTTCGGCGAGTCCTCGAAGACGACGCAAGCCGCAGGATCCACGCCCAGGCGGTCCGCCGCGAGCAGGAACAGGTCTGGCGCAGGCTTCACGCGCCGCACGTCGTCCCGCGTGCAGACCGCGTCAAAGAGGGGCATCAGGTCATGTCGCTCGAGCCACGGGTGGACCCACGCAGACGGGCTGCTCGAAGCTACGGCAAGACCGAGCGATAAAGCACGCGCCTCGCCGAGCCGCTCGCGGACACCCGGCAGCAGGGGCTGCTCGCCGCACAGCCGCCAGTGCTCATCGCGCACGAAGGTGGCGAGGGTGTCGCGGTCCAGCGTCTTCGCCAAAGTGGTGCTCAGGTGCTCGAACGGGTCGAAGCCCGCTTGTGTGCCGAGCGCATGCTGCCACGAGTCCATTGTGAGGGTGGCGCCGTGACGGGCGTATATGGCGGCCCATATGTCGAACAGGGGGGTCTCGCTGTCGATGATCAGGCCGTCGAAATCAAAGATGAGGGCGGAGATGGGCGGGGGCACGGAAATCTTCCAGGCTCCAGACTACAGGCTACAGGCTCCGGGTCACAGGCTGCAGGCTACCGGGCCGCCATCCAGACACGCTGAGCCCGACTGAATTTGCGGGCTGCCGCCTGGGCCGGAGGCCGCTCGAATTGACCCCGCCTGCGCGAATCCGTAAAATAGGACTTCGAAGGTCGGATAAGACTGAGAAGGTCGTATTTAGTGCTCAGGCTATCGAAAAAGGCGGATTACGGGCTGATCGCCCTCAGCTACATGGCTGCGGCGGGCCAGCGGCCCGTTGTGAGTGCCCGCGAAATGGCTGAGCAGCACGACATTCCGGTCGAGTTGCTGGCGAAGGTGCTGCAGCGGTTGGCGCGTCGCGGGGTACTCACGTCGGTGCAGGGGATCAACGGCGGCTATCGTCTGGCCCGCGCGCCGCAGACGATCAGTGTCGCCGAGGTGGTCGAGGCCATCGACGGGCCTCTCACGCTGACGGCGTGCTCGGACACAAGCGACAGCTGCGACCAGTTCGCCAAGTGCAACATCCGGGATCCGTTGCATCGCATCCGCGAACGGATCGCCTCGGCTCTGGCCAACTGCTCGGTCGCAGAGCTAGCGGCCGAAAGGGTCGCGCCGACCGTCGCCGCGGCGGCACCCGTGAGATTGATGACCAGCCGACGGCTGTAGACGAGCAGGAACGCGGGCGCCGCGCGCCCGCATGCGGGTAACCGCCCGCCAATCAATATGGTCCAGATTACAGAGAACGCATCGAAGCAGATCGTGAAGATGCTGACGAAGCAGCAGCTTGCCGGCGGCGGGCTGCGGGTCGGGCTGCGTGCCGGGGGGTGCTCGGGGTACGAATACGTGTTCGGCTGGGAGCAGGAGCCGCGCCCTGACGACAGTGTGTTCACCGGGCCCGACGACGCGCGGATCTTCATCGACCCGCGCAGCTTCCGGCTGCTCGACAACGCCGTGCTCGACTACGACACGAACCTCGTGAGCAAGGGTTTCTTTTTCCAGAACCCGAACGCGACGAGCACCTGCGGCTGCGGGACATCTTTCAGCGCATAACGCATCAGCACCCAAATACACCATGAGCACCGCAACAGAAACCATCGAACAGCTTGCCACCAAGGAATACAAGTTCGGCTTCGTAACTGATGTCGATGCCGATACCTTCCCGCCCGGCCTCAACGAGGACGTGGTCCGGGCGATTTCCGCGCGCAAGCAGGAGCCCGAGTGGCTCCTGGAATGGCGTCTGAAGGCGTATCGCGCCTGGCTCACGATGACGGAGCCCTCCTGGCAGAACGTCCACTATCCGGCGATCGACTACCAAAGCATCAGCTACTACTCGGCCCCCAGGAAGAAGCCGGCACTGAACAGCATGGACGAGGTCGACCCCGAGATCCGCAAGACGTTCGACAAGCTCGGCATACCACTCGACGAGCAGATGCTGCTCGCCGGCGTGGCTGTGGACGCGGTGTTCGACAGCGTGTCGGTGGCCACGACGTTTCGCAGCAAGCTCGCGGAGCTGGGGATCATCTTCTGTTCGTTCAGTGAAGCCGTTCGCGAGCACCCGGACCTGGTGCGCAAGTATCTGGGCACGGTCGTGCCGTATACGGACAACTTCTTCGCGACGCTCAACTCCGCCGTCTTCAGTGACGGCAGCTTTGCGTATATCCCGAAGGGGGTGCGCTGCCCGATGGAGCTGTCCACTTACTTCCGGATCAATTCCGCGAGCACCGGACAGTTCGAGCGCACGCTGATCGTCGCCGACGAAGGCGCGTCCGTGAGCTACCTCGAAGGCTGCACGGCCCCGATGCGCGACGAGAATCAGCTGCACGCTGCCGTGGTCGAACTCGTCGCCCTCGATGACGCGACCATCAAGTACTCGACGGTGCAGAACTGGTATCCGGGAGATGCCGAGGGCAAGGGCGGCATCTACAACTTCGTGACGAAGCGGGGATCCTGCCTCGGGCGCAACTCGAAGATCACCTGGACGCAGGTGGAGACCGGCTCGGCAATCACGTGGAAGTACCCGAGCTGCCTGCTGATTGGCGACGGATCGATTGGCGAATTCTACTCGGTGGCGGTCACGAACCAGCGGCAGCAGGCCGACACCGGGACCAAGATGATCCACATCGGGAAGAACACGCGCAGCACGATCGTGTCGAAGGGGATCTCGGCCGGACGGGGCCAGAACACGTACCGGGGCGCCGTCAAAATCGGCAAGAACGCGAGCGGGGCGCGCAACTACTCGCAATGCGATTCGCTGCTCATCGGCGACAAGTGCGGGGCGCACACGTTCCCGTACCTCGAGATCAAGAATGCCGCGTGCGCAGGTGGAACACGAGGCGTCCACGTCGAAGATCGGCGAAGACCAGATCTTCTACTGCCGCCAGCGCGGGATTTCGACCGAGGACGCCGTGAACATGATTGTCAGCGGCTTCTGCAAGGAGGTCTTCCGCGAGCTCCCGATGGAGTTCGCGGTCGAGGCCCAGAAGCTGTTGGGCGTGAGCCTGGAAGGCAGTGTGGGATAGAGGGATCAGCGATCAGGGGCCAGCGATCAGGCCGACCGCCGACCGTGAACGGTTGACACCTTGACAGCTGATTGCTGACCGCTCTCGCTGATCGCTGATCGTAAGAAGGAGAGACATGCTCGAGATAAAGGAACTGCGCGCACGGGTGCAGCACAAGGAGATCCTGAAAGGGGTCACCCTCACCGTGAACACTGGCGAGGTGCACGCCATCATGGGGCCGAACGGCTCGGGCAAGAGCACGCTTGCCCGCGTGGTGGCCGGCCACCCGGAGTACGAGATCACGGGCGGTGAGGTCCTCTTCGACGGCAAGGACCTGCTGGATCTCGATCCCGAGGAGCGCGCGCGCGAAGGCGTCTTCATGGCGTTCCAGTATCCCGTCGAGATTCCCGGCGTGAACAACGCGTACTTCCTGAAGGCGGCCGTGAACGCCGTGCGGAAGCATCGCGGGGAGCAGGAACTCGACGCCATGGATTTCATCCAGCTGGTGAACGAACGGCTGCAGCTGATGCACATGGATCAGGATCTGCTCAAGCGGCCCGTCAACGAAGGGTTCTCGGGCGGCGAGAAGAAGCGCAACGAGATATTCCAGATGCTCGTGCTCCAGCCAAGGCTGGCCCTCCTCGACGAAACGGATTCGGGCCTCGATATCGACGCCATGAAGACCGTCGCCGAAGGTGTGAACGCGATGCGGTCCCCGGACCGCGCCATCGTCGTCGTCACGCACTATCAGCGCCTGCTCAACTACATCGTGCCGGACCGTGTCCACGTGCTGACGGATGGGCGGATCGCCCGATCCGGCGGCAAGGAACTGGCCCTCGAGCTCGAGGAGAAGGGCTACGGCTGGCTCGACGAACCAGAGGTCGCTTCCGCGGCCGGGCGGGCCTGACGATGGCTCCTGTGCTCGAGCAGCGCGCGGCCTCCTCCCCCGCCGGCGCGCGGTTCCTCGCCGAGTTCGAGGCGCGCGTGACCGCCGGCCACCAGCAGGGGCCCTCCTGGCTGCGCCGGGAGCGCGAGCGCGCCATGGCTGCGTTCGCAGCGCAGGGCTTTCCAACGACGCGCGATGAGGAATGGCGTTTCACGCCCGTCACGCCGATCGCGGAGACTGCGTTCGTGCCGGGTGAACCGCTGCACGTCCCGCCGGCCGATCTCGCGAGGTGGACCTTCGGCGCCGACACGGCGGCGGAACTGGTGTTCGTGAACGGCATCTTCGTTCCGGCGCTGTCGCGTGTGGCGGACCTCCCGGCCGGCCTCGAGGTGGGCGCGCTCAGCCTCTTGCTCCGCACGGGCGGCGCCGCCGTCGAGCCGCACCTCACCCGGGTCGCGCCATTCGGCGGATCGCCCTTCACGGCACTGAACACGGCGCTCTTCGAGGAAGGCGCGTTCGTCCACGTGCGGAAGAACGCGGTGATCGAACGACCCGTGCACGTGCTGTTCTACTCCACCGTGTCGGGCGCACCGAGCGTGTCGCACCCGCGGCTGCTCGCGGTCGTCGGTGAGCACGCGGAGGTGCGCATCATCGAGACCTACGCGGGGGCCGAAGGCCACGTGTACTTCACGAACGCCGTCTCCGAGTTCGTCGCCGGCGACCGCGCCGTCGTGGACCACTATCGGCTGCAGCGCGAGAGCGCGGCGGCGTATCACGTGGGCGCCACGCAGCTGCGCACGGGCCGCGAGACGGCTTTCGTCTCGCACAATCTGGCACTCGGCGCCGCTCTGGCCCGCAACGACATCGGCGCGGTGCTCGACGGTGAGGGCGGCGACACGACGCTGAACGGCCTCTACGTGGGCGACGGAACGCAGATCGTCGACAACCACACGACGATCGACCACGCGCAGCCGCACAACGGCAGCCACGAGGTGTACAAGGGGCTGCTCGGAGGCCGTGCGCGTGGTGTCTTCAACGGGAAGATCATCGTGCGGCCGGATGCGCAGAAGACGGACGCCAAGCAGACGAACAAGGCGCTGCTCCTCTCCGACCAGGCGCAGATCAACACCAAGCCGCAGCTCGAGATCTTTGCCGACGACGTGAAGTGCACGCACGGCGCCACGGTAGGCCAGCTCGATCCGGACATGCTGTTCTACCTGCGCGCGCGAGGGCTCGGCCTGGCCGACGCGCGGGCGCTCCTGATTCGCAGCTTCGCCGGCGATGCCATCAACCACGTCAAGTTTGCCCCGCTCCGGGAGCGGCTCGAGGACACCCTCCTCGCGCTGATTCCGAAGGGGGTCGTGTCACACGGGTCAGAGCAGACGGAGCCATGACGCGATTGGCAGCGGCAACGGCGACTCAGCAGACGTTCGACGCCGAGCGCGTCCGGGCGGACTTCCCGATTCTGCGCGAGCAGGTGCACGGCCATCCTCTCGTGTACCTGGACAACGCCAATACGACGCAGAAGCCTCGAGCCGTGATCGACGCGCTCTCCGACTACTACCTGTCGAGCAACGCGAACATCCACCGCGCCACGCACCTCCTGAGCGAGCGCGCCACGCGGGCCTACGAGCGCGCCCGCGTGCTGCTGCAGCAGTTCATCAACGCCGGCGACAGCCGCGAGGTCATCCTCACACGGGGCTGCACGGATGGCATCAACCTGGTGGCCCAGTCGTGGGGACGCTCGACCCTGAAGCCCGGCGACGAGGTGCTCATCTCCTGGATGGAGCACCATTCGAATATCGTTCCGTGGCAGCTCGTATGCCAGCAGACAGGCGCCACGCTGCGAGTGGTGCCAATCGACGAGCGCGGCGACCTCCGGATGGACGAGTTCGACCGCCTCCTCACCGGGCGCACCCGCATCGTCGCCATGATCCACGTCTCGAACGCCCTCGGCACGATTGCACCGGTCGAGGAGATCGTGAGGAAGGCACACGCCGCCGGCGCTGTAGTGCTGATCGACGGCGCACAGGCCGCCGCCCACGTGCCCGTCGACGTGCAGGCGCTCGATACCGACTTCTACGCCTTCTCCGGCCACAAGATGTTCGGACCGACGGGAACGGGCGTGCTGTACGGGAAGGCGGCACTCCTCGAACGCATGCCACCCTACCAGGGTGGGGGTGACATGATCGCGTCGGTCACGTTCGAGAACACGACGTACAACTCGCTGCCCTACAAGTTCGAGGCGGGCACGCCGAACATCGCCGGAGTGGTCGGCCTCGGCGCCGCTGTGGATTACCTGAACGGCATCGACCGTGAGGCGGCACGGGCGCACGAAGACGGCCTGCTGGCGTTTGCCACCGAGCAGGTCGCCGCCGTGCCCGGCGTGCGCATCATCGGCGAGGCACGGGCGAAGACGAGCGTGCTGTCGTTCGTGATGGAGGGGATCCACCCGCACGATATCGGCACGGTGCTGGACAACGAAGGCGTGGCCATCCGCACTGGCCAGCATTGCGCGCAGCCGGTGATGGATCGCTACGCAGTCGTGTCGACGGCGCGCGCGTCGCTGGCCTTCTACAACACGACGTCGGACGTCGAGGCGCTGGTGAAGGGGCTGTACAAGGCAAAGGAGCTGCTCGGCTGAGAGCGGCAGGATCAACGCACCAATGTCCGATCTCCGCGAGCTCTACCAGGAAGTCATCCTGGACCACAATCGCCGGCCGCGGAACTTCCGCAGGCTGGAGTGCGCCGATCGCACCTGCGAAGGCTTCAACCCGCTCTGCGGCGACCGCTTGACGCTGTTCCTGGAATTGGACGGCGATCGCATCACGGACGTCACATTCGAGGGCACCGGGTGCGCCATCTCCCGCGCATCGGCATCGCTGATGACGGACGCCCTGAAGGGGAAGACCGTGACGGAAGCAGACGCACTGTTCGAGCGCTTCCACCGGCTGGTCACGTCTGATCCGGACGCTGCACCCGATGTCGACGGGTTGGGCAAGCTCGCCGTGTTCGCCGGCGTCCGCGAACATCCCAGCCGCATCAAGTGCGCAACGCTCTCATGGCACACGCTCCGGGCGGCCGTGACCAGCGGCGAGACGAGGGTGTCGACGGAGTGAGCCGCGTCATGCAGGATGCACAATGCACGATGCACAATGACCTCGAGACAACCTCCGCCACGTTCGACCGAAGCAACGCCGGTTCTTTTTTTCGTTGTGCATTGTGCATTCTGCATCGTGCATTGTGCATTTGAAGCGAGTAGCCCGTCGTGAGACACCTCCCCGTGATCCAACCCGCCTCCTCCACCCCCACGCCTGCTGCCTCCGAGATGCGCACGGCGGGGATGGTGAACGACGCGTCGCGCCTTGGCGAGTTGCGGCCGCGCATCATTGAAGCAATCAGGACGGTGTTCGACCCGGAAATCCCGGTCAACATCCACGATCTCGGCCTCATCTACGAGATCCTTGTCGACGAGGCGTCCGTCGTGGGGGTGCGCATGACCCTCACGGCGCCGAACTGTCCCGCCGCGCAGTGGCTGCCCGGCCAGGTCGAGCAGAAGGTGAAGGCCGTCGAGGGTGTGACGGACGTCCGCGTGGACGTGGTGTTCGAACCACCCTGGGATCGCGAGAGGATGTCGGACGCCGCGAAGCTGCAGCTCGGGATGTGGTAGCGGCGCCCCGCCTGCAGCGCGCTGCACGGCGGTGAATCCACATGTGGAGTATACTCTCCACATGTGGAGCTACCTATGACACCAGCCCGTGCCACGGCCCTGCGACGCTCCGCTCCCGCCGACGTCGCCTCGGATCGGCAATCACCGGATGCACGCCGCCGCCTCTCCGGGCCCGGCATTCGGACCTTTTTCAAGATCGCCGAGGCCTGGCAGCTCTCGGGCGACGAGCAGCGAGGTCTGCTCGGCTGGCCCGCCGCCTCCACGTTCTACAAGTACCGCGCCGGCGACGTCGGCGTGCTGTCGTTCGACACGCTGACGCGGCTGTCGCTCGTCCTCGGCATCTACAAGGCGCTGCACGTCCTCTACCCGGACCCGCCGCTCGCCGACCGGTGGGTCCGGCTGCCCAATGCGCACCCGATCTTCGGCGGGCGTCCCGCGCTCGCGCTCATGACGGACGGGGGAATGGACGGGCTGCACCAGGTGCGGCGGCTGCTCGACGGCCGACGCGGGTGATCCCCTCGCCTGGCCAGGTCCGCCTGCGTCGCAGGGTCACGCACCGGCTGATCGCGTCGCGGTACCCCTCGGCGGGCATCCTCGACCGGGTCGCCAGCCCGGCGGATCTCGAGGCCGTCTTCGAGCTCGAGGGCTGGACCAACGACCGGATCACGACGGAGCTCGGCATCCTGCTGCGCATCCCCCGCGACGAATGGGCGGTCGGCACTCCGCTGTCGTCGGTGGTGATGGCAGCGTTCTGCCATCCCCGCGTTGGCGGCGGCCGGTTCAACGACGAGGCGCGCGGGGCCTGGTACGCATCGTTCAGCCTCGACACCGCGCACGCCGAGGTGGCATATCATCGCGGGCGAGAGTTGGCGGAGGTCGGGGTGACGGACGCCCGCATGGAGATGCGGGAATATATAACCGAGACCAGCGGCCTCTACCACGACATCCGCACCGACCGGCGCGAGTATCGCCCGCTCTACGACCCGGAGAGCTACGCCGCATCGCAGCGCATTGGCGTGGACCTGCTCGCCGCGGGATCAAACGGCATCGTGTACCGCTCCGTCCGCCGGGAGGGCGGAACCTGCCTCGCCTGCTTCCGTCCCCGACTGCTCGCCCGCGTCCGGGTTGCCGGCCACTACGAGTACCGATGGAGCGGGAGCGGCGCCCCCGCGATCCGGCGGGTCAACGCACCGCAGGACGACCTCTAAGCCGCCAGACAATCAGCTCATCACTACCGCTGCATACACGTACGCAACGAGCGGCACGGGGCTTGGGTACTCAGACGTCGAGGAGAGCCGATGTCCATCGCCGTCGTCAGCCGTGTATCGCGTTACCCATCGGACTCCGTCGACCGCCAGATTGCGGGCGAAGCCATGGAGCGGTTGTCCCGCTGCGCGTGCAGGAACGCACTCGTCGCGAGGCAGTTGAGCAACCTGCAGCGCGAGTGGGATCTCGAGCGCGCCCTGCAGACATGGTTCGCATCCGTCGTTCTGACCGGCGTCACGCTCGCGGCGACGCGCAATCGCCGCTGGATGGCGCTGCCCGCCGTGGCGGCCGGCTTCATGCTGCAGCACGCCGTCCAGGGCTGGTGCCCGCCCCTGCCCCTCTTCCGCCGCCTCGGCTTCAGAACACACGCGGAGATCGCCCGCGAGCGGTACGCGCTCAAGGGCATGCGGGGAGATTTCGCAGGCCTGGGCCTGGATCGCGGCGCCGGATGCGCGCAGCGAGCCTACGACGCCGCACGGCCACGCTGACGCGCGGTTGCGGTCCTGCGGTGCTCGTGATAAGACCACGCGACAGGGTCGCGGCGACGGAGGCCCGCGTCCCTGACGAGTGGGTCGAGTTGCCGTACGCCTGATTCTGCTTCACAGCGATCATCAGACCTCACCGACAGGCACCTCTCGCGAAGCCTCATTTCCGGTCGCCGTGCGGAAGCCTGATACGGCCTCGCGGTCAATCGAAGGAGCCCGCATGAAGCCAGCCACCGTATTCCTGGGCGAAATGACGAACCCCGAGGTCGAGGAATTCCTGAAGGACCATCACACCGTCATCGTGCCGGTCGGCGCGACCGAGCAGCATGGGCCGCATCTCGCGCTCATGACCGACGTGCTCATTCCCCAGGAGATCGCGCGCCGCGTGGCGCCTACCGTTGGCGCGGTGGTGGCACCGCCCGTGAACTATGCGCTGTCGTACCCGCACGTCGGCTTCATGGGCCTGGTGCACATCAGCGTCTCCACGTTCATGTCGCTGCTGGAAGATCTCTGCCTCTCGTTTGCCGCTTCGGGGTTCAAGCGCATCGTCTTTCTGAACGGCCATTACGACAACACCTACGCCATCGCATATGCCTGCGCGAACGCCGCGTACAAGATGACCAGGGATGTGCGGGCGTTTCCCGTGAACTACTGGGACGGGATCCCGCCGGAGGTCGCCGCGCAGTACTCCGGGCTGTCGAAAGGGCTGCACGCACACGCGGCGGAGACGGCGGCCATCCTGGCAATCAACCCCGATCTGGTCGACCTGGACGAGGCGAACTGCGAGTTCCCGCCGTTCCCGGAGTTCACGGTGAACAGCATGGCGGTGCACACGGCCTTCTTCTTCTCCGCGCCGGGCTCGGTCCACGCGGCAACGCGCTCGGGCACGTGGGGCGAGGCCCGCGGCGCAACGGCGGACATGGGCGAGACCTACCTGCAGATTTGCGTGCAGTCCACGCTGGCCGTGCTCGACAACATCGAGCGCACGTTCGCGGCCATGCCCGGGCGCCGGTCGTGATACCACTCCAGGTCAACCTGTAGGGTGGCGGTTGGATCGTGACGAAGTGAGCGTCCTGTTCTGAGTGCACGAGAGCACTGATGGCCCGCCGCACCGCCTCGCCCGCACCCCCCGGTGGAGACGACGACCTGGCGGCGTTGTATCGGGGGCCGCTCGCCGAATTCATCGACGCCCGCAACCGGCTGGTCACGCGCCTGCGACAGGCCGGCAAAACCGAGGAGAGCGCACGCGTCAAGGCCCTGCCAAAGCCCAGTGCGCCGGCCTGGGCGCTCAACCAGGTGTACTGGCACGCGCGGAAGGAGTACGAGCGGTTGATTGCCGCCGGGGATCGCTTGCGGGCACTCCAGCAGCAGATGCTCGGCGGGCGCCAGGCCGACCCGCGCGAGGCCATGCAGGAGCGGCAGGCGAGCGTGCGTCAGGTTGTCGATCGCGCCGCGCGCTTCCTGGCCGACGCCGGACAACCTGTGACCGACGCCACGCGGCAGCGGCTGAACGTGACGGCCGATGCCCTGGCGACATGGGGCAGTCAGCCGCAGGGTTACATCCATGGGCAACTCGATCGGGATGTGGATCCGCCCGGCTTCGCGGCGCTGGCGGCGCTCGGCCCACCTGCGTTACGGCTCGTCAAGTCGGGGAGAGGCGCGGCCGAACTCCAAACCCCGGCTCCGGCGGAGCCGGCGCCTCCGCGATCCAGGCCGACGCCCGCTGACAAAGCGGCTCCGCCTGCCAGCAAGCGCACTCCAGAGCCCACGGCCGCGGAAAAGGCTGCCGCAAAACGCGCGGCCGAACAGGCTGCGCAGGAAGCTGCGCGTGCAGGGCAAGCGGAGCACAGGCGCCTCGCTCGGGCGCTACAGGACGCCGAGCGCGAGGTCCGCGTCCAGGCCGCGGCGCGAGACCGCGCGGCGAACGCACTGTCAGGGGCGGCGGCCGGCGTCCAGACCACGACGCAGGAGATCGCCTCGCTCGAGCGGCAGTTGGCGGCCCTGCGCACCCGTCTCGCGAGCGCAGAGAGCGCGCTCCGGGACGCCCAGGCCGCTGCGAACGAAAGCGATCGGGCACACGCCGACGCCGACGAGACTGCCGCACGCGCCCGCCGTGATTTGGAACAGCTGGAGAAGAGTTGACGGGACGACGCTCGGCTCCAGGCGGCAGACTACGGGCTGATGCCGGTCGAGTGGGCGAAGTCCATCGGGCCGCGCCGTAGTCTGCCGCCTGATGTCGCATCAGGGGCAGCCGGTACCCGTGCGCTGGCCCCGCTTGCGCAATCCGCATTAACATCCGCCCATGCACGTGGACCTGCTGGCCTTCGGCCCGCATCCAGACGACATCGAGATCGGGATGGCTGGCACGGTCGCGAAGCACGCGGCGCTCGGGGCCCGTGTGGGCCTGTGCGATCTCACCCGCGGCGAGCTCGGCAGCAACGGCACACCGGACGAGCGCGTGAAGGAAGCCGAGGCGGCCGGGCGGGTGCTGGATGCAACGTGGCGCGTGAACCTGGGCCTCCCGGACGGTGGGCTCTCGGCGACCCGGGACCATGTCACGGCAGTGGCGGAATTGATCCGGCGGGCCCAGCCAAGCATTGTCGCGATCCCGCACGTCAGGGATCGCCATCCGGATCACGGGGCCGCGCATCACCTCCTGGTGCGCGCCATCTTCGATGCGGGGCTGCGACGCTTTCCCGCCAGCGGCGACCCGTGGCGTGCACGCGCGGTGTGCAGCTACTTCATCAACGATCACGACGTGCCCTCCTTCGTGGTCGACGTGTCGGAGTTCTACGAGCGGAAGCGTGAGGCGCTTGCGTGCTATCGCTCGCAGTTCGGGACCCACTCCCCCGGTGCGGTCGCGACCCGGCTGACGTCCCCGCTTTTCGCACAGCTCGTCGACAGCCGCGACTCGCAGTTCGGCGCTCGCGCGGACGTTCGCTGGGCCGAAGGGTTCGTCGTCCAGCAGCCGCTCCGCCTGGATCACCTCTTCGCGGCATTCGAGCTCGACGTGCCATCGCGGCCGGCGCGGGCGTCCTCGTGAACGTCGGGATCGTCTGCTACGCGTCCGTCGGCGGCAGCGGCGTCGTGGCGACGGAACTGGCGAGCGCCCTGGCCGACCGCGGCCATGAGGTGCACGTCCTCAGCAGCGAAATGCCGTTCCGGCTGCGCGACGAGCCGCGCCTGACGTTCCATCGCGTCGAGACGCCCGCCTACCCGCTGTTCCGCGAGCCGCAGTACGTCCTCTCGCTCGCCAACAAGATCGTGCAGGTCTCGCGCGCGCAGGCGCTGGACATCGTGCACGCCCACTACGCCATCCCGCACGCGGCGGCGGCGTACCTCGCCCGCCAGATCATCGCCGACACGCATCGGCCGGTGCCGGGCATCATCACCACGCTGCACGGTACGGACATCACGATCGTCGGGAGCGATCCGAGCTATACCGAGACCGTGGCCTACTGCATCGGGCAGTCCGACGTGGTGACGGCCGTGTCCGAGAGCCTGCGGGCCGAGACCTACCGCGCGCTCGGCGTCAAGATGCCGATCGAGGTCCTCCCGAATTTCCTCGACTGCGACCGCCACCGACGACGGCCGTCCACCGAACTGCGCGAGCAGCTGCTGCGCGGATCCGATCACCTGATCGTTCACATGTCGAACTTCCGCCCGGTGAAGCGCGTGGATGCCGTGGTGGAAATCTTCCGGCGCATGCGCGGACGCGTCAACGCCCGCCTGCTGCTGGTCGGGGATGGTCCCGACGCGCACCTCGCACAGGAGCGGCTGACGTCGGCGGGGTTGATGGGCCAGGCCGAATTCCTCGGCGAGCAACTCGACATCGTCGCGCTGCTCTCGGTTGCCGATCTGTTCCTGCTGCCATCATCCCAGGAGAGCTTCGGCCTGGCGGCCCTCGAGGCGATGGCGTGCGAGGTGCCGGTGATCGCATCCGCCGTCGGCGGGCTGCCGGAAGTCATCCAGCACGGAGAAACAGGATTCCTCTATGCGCCTGAAGACTTGCAGGCAATGGCCGACAGCGGGGTGCGCCTGCTGCAGGATGCCGAGCTGCATGCCCGGATCGCACGCACCGCGCGCGCGGTAGTGGCCGAGCGCTTCTGCACAGGCGCTGTCGTGCCGCTGTACGAGGCCTGCTACCGCGGGCTGCTCGCGAAGATGGGCCGGCTCGGCGTGTAGTGCCGCGTCTCGGCTGAAGGAGGAGTGGAATTTCGGAGCCCGGCGCCCGACTGGCAAGACGCGACGGCGAGAATACCCGGAGTATTCGACCGAGGAGCAACGCTGCCAGCCGGGATGCCCTGCCCGTAAGCCGCTGCTCCTTCAGCCGAGACACGCCACTATGTCAGCCGAGCACGTCCACGGCTTTCGGACGCACGTCAACCGAGAAGCGGCGGGCGGTCTCGAACACCTCCCCGTCGGCTGCGAAGCGCACCGTCTCGGCGCACTCGATCATGGCGCTGCGGGCGCGAAACACCAGCAGCGCGCCCTCGGGCACCCGACGGCTGCCCCGCAGGCAGGCCAGATTGAGCGCCAGCCGCACGCGCCAGTCCTGTGGCACCACGCAGACTTCGCATTCCCCATCGTTGCTGGACGAGGCGACCGGCAGCCGCAGCCCTGCGCCGAGCAGGGGCTGGTTTGCCACGAATACCGCATGGCACGCGCCTTCCCATCGCCACGGTCCCCCGCGCCCGCGCCCCTCGACCACCACACACGTGGTCGTCCTGGGGGTCAGCGCGATCTGGGCGGCGGCTGCGAGGATGTAGGCGTGCGAACCGAGCGCGCGGACGATCGGTCGAAAGGCGGAGCCATGCCGCCCGGCTCGTCCCACGAGCGCGCTCGTGTCCGCAACCAGCCCGAGGCCGCCGACCGTTGCGAATCGATGACCGTTCACCTCGACGAGATCGAGGGCCGTCGCGGTGCCGGATGCAATCCGGCGGGCGGCCGCGAGCGGGTCAGGCGGAAGCCCCACGCATCGCGCAAAGTCATTGCCGCTCCCGACAGGCAGCACACCGAGGCAGACACGAAGGCCGTTGACAGCGTTGAGCACGCGGTTGACCGTGCCATCCCCGCCCGCGACGATGATGGTTCGCCCGTCGGCGGCTGCCGCGCGCGCGTCGTCCGCCAGGATCGCGGCGGTCACAGACGTGCGCACCTCCAGCTCGCCTCGCCTCGCGAGGATGCCCGGCACCTCGGGCCATCGGTCGAGCACGTGCCCGGCGCCTGCCGAAGGATTCACCAGCAGCGTTACGAGTTCAGGCACGGACGTTCCCACCTTCTCGGAGCCATCTCACCGTTTGACGAGCGCGCGCGGCGTATCATCCCACCTGGATCGCTTCGCCGCACACATGCCCATCGTTCCGATCGACGACGCTCACGACAGCCGAATCGCCGCGTACCGGAACGTGCCCGATGGCGTGCTGCTCCGCGAGCTCGGCCTGTTCGTCGCCGAGGGCCGGCTGGTCGTACGCCAGCTGCTCGCAGCGTCACGGGTCCACGCGCAGTCGTTGCTCGTCACCGAGGGCGCTCTCGACGACCTCAGGGAACTACTGGGGGACCATACACCCATCCCCGTCTACCTCGCTGGCAGGTCGGTGATGAGCGACATCGTCGGCTTCGACATCCACCGGGGATGCCTCGGGCTCGGCGTGCGGCCGCGGCCCATGTCGATCGCCGAACTCGTCGGCCGCCCACTCCGCACACGATCGGTGGCTCCGGGGTCCGGGCCAGCGCCGCCGCCACACCGTCGCGGCGATTCACCTGCCGTCGAGCCCGAAGATGAGGGTGCCGCAACAGCAGTACCCGATTGGGCCATTGGCGAGGTCGCTTCCGTCTCGCGCCTGATCGTGCTCGAGGCTGTAAGCAACGTCGACAATATCGGCGGGATCTTCCGCAGCGCTGCGGCCCTTGGCGGCCATGGGGTGGTCGTCGGGCCCGGCTGCGGGGATCCGCTCTATCGCAAGGCCATCCGCACGTCGATCGGAGCGACGCTGCGCGTGCCGTTCGCGTCGGCGACGCTCTGGCCCGAAGCGCTGCACGATCTGCAGGCGGCCGGCTTCACCCTGGTCGCCCTGACGCCCGAGCGTGGCGCCGACCCGCTCGAGGACGTGGCCGCCGATCTGCGGTCGCGAGCGCGTGTCGCGCTGATCGTGGGAGCCGAAGGCACCGGGCTCAGCGCCGCGGCGCTGGACTGCACCGATCTCCGCGTGCGGATTCCAATGGCGGCCGGGACTGATTCCATAAACGTCGCAACCGCCACTGCGATTGCGCTGTACCGGATTGCGTAGCACGCGCGCGGCCTGGGCGGCGGCCGAGCCCGTCTGCGGGCCGTGCCAGGGCGGCACAAAGGGCACGTCGTGTTCTTTGCCGGTTCGTGTGTCGGATCTGGTATCCGATTTCAGGATCGGGCTGCCAGGTGCAAGAATTGGCTATGCGCATTGCCCTCGCGCAGCTGAATCTCACGATTGGCGCATTCGAGCACACCTACAAGCAGATCCGCTCGGCGGTCGACCGCGCCCGCGCGGCCGGGGCGCAGCTCGCCGTGTTCACGGAGCTGGCGACCACCGGGTATCCGCCACGCGACCTGTTGAACCACCACACCTTCATCCGCGCGAATCTCGACCTGCTCGATCGCATCGCCTCCCTGACCGACGAGCGGTTCGGCTTGATCGTCGGGTGTGTCACTCCGAACACGGCAGGTGCGGGAAAACCGCTCTTCAATACCGCGGCGCTCTGCCAGAGAGGCACCGTTGTCGGGCGACATCACAAGACGCTGCTGCCGACGTATGACGTGTTCGATGAGGACCGGTATTTCGAGCCGGGCCTCACGGTAGAGCCGTTCGATTTCATGGGCCATCGTCTGGGCCTGACCGTGTGCGAAGAGGTGTGGAACGACCCCGACTTCTGGCCGAAGCGTTTGTACGCCCGCGACCCCGTCTGCGAGCTGGCCGATCAGGGGGCGGACGTGCTGATCAACATTTCATCCAGCCCGTTCACGATCGGGAAGGCCCAAGTGCGGCGTCAGATGATTCGGCAGGAGGCGGTCAAGAACTCGCGGCCCTTCGTCTACGCGAACCAGGTCGGCGGGAACGACGAGCTCGTCTTCGATGGGCACTCGCTCGTCTTCGATGCGTGCGGGGAAGTCGTGCTGCGCGGGCGGGACTTCGAGGAGGACTTCCTCGTATGTGACCTGCCGGCGCGGGGAGCCAGCAGCGTCGCCCCGGGTGCGGTCGGGCGGCTGGCCGGGACTGAAGTCCCGGCCCTACATTCCGCAGCCGATGTGGCACCGGGAGCTCAGTCCGGGCAGGACCGCCACTCCGATGTAGCGCCGGGACTTCAGTTCCGGCACCACCGCAGCTCCGATCCAGCGCCGGAACATCAGTCCCTTCGGGACACCGACCCGGACGAGTCTCCTGCCGAGGAGCAGGCGTTCAAGGCCTTGACGATGGGCCTCCGCGACTACGTGTACAAGTGCGGCTTCTCTCGGGTGGTGCTTGGGCTTTCGGGCGGCATCGATTCGGCAGTCACGGCCAGTCTTGCTGCTGCCGCGCTCGGGCCGGAGCACGTCACCGGTGTTGCGATGCCCACGCGCTACTCATCGGCCGGCAGTGTGGAAGACGCCGAGGCGCTCGCCCGGAATCTCGGTATCGGCTACCGGGTCATCCCGATCGACAGCGTATTCGCAAGCTACCTGGAGGCTCTCGATCCCGTGTTCGCGGGTCTCGTCCCGGACGTGACCGAAGAGAACATCCAGGCACGGGTGCGCGGCGGCGTCCTGATGGCCCTTTCGAACAAGTCTGGCGCCCTGCTGCTGACGACCGGCAACAAGTCGGAGATTGCCGTGGGCTACTGCACGCTCTACGGCGACATGGCAGGCGGCCTCGCGGTGATCAGCGACGTGCCGAAGACGTTCGTCTACCGGCTGGCCGAGTACATCAACGCACGCGCGCCGCAGCCGGTGATCCCCCGATCGTCGATAACGAAGCCTCCGAGCGCCGAGCTGCGGCCAGACCAGACGGACCAGGACAGCCTTCCTCCCTACGACCTTCTCGACCGCATCATCGAGGCCTACGTCGAACGCAACCTCGACATCGACGGCATTGCCGCCCTCGGCATCGATCGCGAAATTGCTGTGCGTGTCGTCTCCCTGATCGACCGCAATGAGTACAAGCGCCGTCAGGCGGCGCCGGGGCTGAAGATCACGTCGAAGGCCTTTGGTGTGGGGCGCCGGTACCCGATTGCCGCCGATTACGGTGAAATGACCCGCGCACGCGCCGAGGCAAAAACCGCTCCGGAGGTGCGCGCCGGCACGCCGGAGCCGTGATGCGCCGCGTCCCGGATCTTCGTGCCCTCGCGGCCAGGCTCCCTGCGCGCTCTCGTACCCGCTTCGCCCCCTCTCCCACCGGCTGGCTTCACCTGGGGCACGTCGTGAACGCGGTGTACACGTGGGGTGTCGCGCGGGCGCTCGGAGGTGCCGTGTTGCTGCGGATCGAAGATCACGATCGAGAGCGCTCACGGCCGGAGTACGAACGGGGGATCCTGGAAGATTTGGCGTGGCTGGGCCTCGAAGGGGACGGTGCGGGAGCGGGGACCTCGGAACGCGTGTCACGTCAGAGCGAGCGCGGTGCGGCCTACACACAGGCGCTGCGATCGCTCGGGCGGCGTGGTCTCGTGTACGCGTGCGCATGCTCCCGCAAGCAGATCGAGCAATTCGCAACCGACAGGGCCGGCGACTTGAAGTACCCCGGCACGTGTCGTGCCCGTGGACTGCCGCTGGCCCGCGGCGCAGGCCTCCGCCTGCGGCTCGAGGCTGGCGTCGAACATTTCGAGGACGCCCTCATGGGCGAGCAGGCCCAGGATCCGTCCGCGCAGACCGGGGACCTCTTGATCCGCGATCGACTCGGCGGGTGGACGTATCAATTCGCCGTCACGGTCGATGACTTTGAGCAGCAGGTCCATCTGGTGATCCGCGGCGCCGACCTGCTGGCATCGACCGGCCGGCAGATTCGGCTCGCACGCCTCCTGGGCCGCCCCGAGCCACCCGTGTTCCTGCACCATCCGCTGCTCTACGCGGACACCGGTGTGAAGTTGAGCAAGTCGAATCGTGACACCGGCGTCCGCGAACTGCGGGCGCAAGGGCTTTCGGCCGAGGACGTGCTCGGCCTTGCCGCCGCGCGTGCAGGCCTGATCGAGCGGCCGCGTGCCCTTGCGGCCGGCGAGCTGCCATCGCTCTTCCGCGGCGCACCCGTCCTGCAGGAGGGCGCGTGAACCGGCGCGAGTTCCTGAAGCTCGCGTCCGCGGCGGGCATTACCGTTGCGGGTGAACGGGCAGCCGAAGCCCAGCGCACACCGGCCCTTGTGACGGCGGAACGGCTGCGGCCTTTGATGACGTCTGGCGTGCAGACCGGCGATGTCACTGCGGAACGCGCGGTGATCTGGAGCCGCACCGATCGGCCGGCGCGCATGATCGTGGAGTACGCCGCAAACGACGCGTTCCGCGGGGCGACGACCATCCAGGGTCCCGCGGCCCGGAACGACACCGACTTCACCGCCCGCGTGGATCTCGACGGCCTCAGGCCGGGAGAAATGGTGTTCTACCGGGTGCGCTTCGACAGCCTGGCCCATCCGGGGGCGCGGAGCGAGCCCGTCATCGGGCAATTTCGAGCGGCGCCTCGCGTGCGGCGGCCTATCAAGCTCGCCTGGTCCGCCGACACCGTGGGACAGGGCTGGGGCATAGACCCCGAGCATGGCGGCCTGCGCACCTACGAAACGATGCTGCGTCACGAACCCGACGTCTTCGTGCACTCGGGCGACATGATCTATGCGGACAACCCGCTGCTTCCCGAAGTGCCGCTGGCCGACGGGCGCGTGTGGAAGAACCTGGTGACCCCGGCCAAGTCGAAGGTGGCCGAGACCCTGGACGAGTTCCGCGGCAACTACGCCTACAACCTGCTCGACGAGCACCTGCGCCGCTTCAACGCGTCCGTGCCCGTGCTCGCGCAGTGGGACGATCACGAGGTGATGAACAACTGGCATCCGGGGATGTCGCTCGAGAGTAATCCCTGGTACAGGGAGAAGCGCATCGCGGTGCTCGCCGCACGTGCGAAGCGGGCGATGTTCGAGTACGTGCCGTTCCGCCGCCATCCGGCCGACGCCGGGCGCCTCTATCGCGCCTACGCGTATGGTCCGCGGCTGGACGTGTTTCTGCTCGACGCGCGCAGCTACCGGGGACCGAACGGAACCAATGTGGATGCTGTCATCAGCCCGGCGACCGCAATGCTCGGACGCGCCCAGATGGGTTGGCTGAAGGCCCGGCTTCTCAGGTCGGCGGCCACATGGAAGGTCATTGCCACCGACATGCCGCTCGGACTCATCGTCCGCGACGGCATGCCCAACGGTGAGCCACTTTTCGAGGGGTGGGCCAACGGCGACGGTGCGGCACTCGGCCGCGAGCTCGAACTGGCGGATCTCTTCTCGTTCATCAAAGGGCACGGCATCCGGAACGTCATGTGGATCACCGCCGACGTGCACTACGCGGCGGCGCTCCACTATGAGCCCTCACGCGCCGTGACGAAGGATTTCCTGCCGTTCTGGGAATTCGTCGCCGGCCCGCTGCACGCGGGCAACTTCGGGCCGAACGCGATCGATCCGACGTTCGGCCCGGAGGTGAAGTACCAGAGTGCACAGCCTGGCGGGCCGCAGAACCGGCCGCCGAGCGAGGGCTACCAGTACTTCGGCACGCTGACGGTTGCCGGCGGGAGCGGCAGGCTGACGGCGGAATTGTTCAATGTCGCCGGTGAGCGACTCTACGGCGTGGATCTGGATCCGTAGGGAGCGGCCGTCGAGACATCACCAGGGACGGAGCGGCGCGACGCAATCTCGATCCCGAGCGAGGCTTCGGATACGAACACGCGCATCGCCCGCGCGACGATCGCCCGCAGGTGGACGGGGCCGGACACGGCGAGCGGCGGCAGCCCGGCGAGCCGCGCACCGGGTGTGCGGCCTTGCACCCCGGCGAACACGACGAAGTAGAACGCGGTGAGCACCAGCAGCACAACCACTATAGCCGGCATGCCGAAGGCCAGGACCTCACCGACGGGGCGCCGGCACACCGCCGCCGTGGCGGCGAGCACCAACGCGTAGATGATTGCCAGCAGCACAGTATCCGCCGAGGTAGCGACCATTCGCGCCAGGTCAGGGGAGAGCGCGAGCGAGCGCTGCGCCGGGCGCACGGCCGACGCTGCCGTAACGTCAGCGGCCGCGGGAAGGTCGTACTCGATCGAGGCGATGACCGCGTTGGCGTCGAGACCAACGGCCTGCGCGAACGCCCGGACGTAGGAGCGCGCGTAGATGCCGGCGGGAAGCCTATGGAATTGGCCGTTGTCGATCGAGCGGAGGATGGATGGGCTGATGCGCGTCCGCTGGGCGATGTCGCTCAGCTGCAAGCCGGCCGCGAGCCGCGCCTGTCGCAGGCTGGTGTCGCTCGTTCGTCCCATGGTTTCGTGCATCGTTTTCGATCGCCCGCGGAAAAAACCACCTCAACGGGCCCCTACTGCCGCCCCGACCGGTCCCATTATGCCCGCACCTGACCCCAGCCGCGTCGGCATTCCGCGACTGGGGCGGTTCGGCCTTTTCAGTTTCGTCCCACCCAAAGGGCTCGCGAGCGAAGCCCAACACTCTAAATCCGTTGACTTTCGGCGCTGCCCGCCGTATTTAATGCGCCAGCCCACCTGTTTTCGGTGGGTGTGGCGCCATCCTCACCCCGCCACGCTGACTTATGCAGTGCCGCCTGATGGAGGTTGACGTGACGCGTTTTCCTTGCCGGGTCAATGTGTTGCCCTTCGCTACGCTCGTGTTTCTCGTCGCCGCCGGTATCGCGTCGGCCCAGTCCGGCACCGCAGGCCTGCGCGGCACGGTGACGGACGAACAGGGCGCCAACGTGCCTGGTGCGACTATCACGCTTGCGAACGCCAGCACCGGGTTTTCGAGAGAGACGGTGGCGGATGGCACTGGCGAATACCAATTCGTTGCGCTTCCGCCTGGCATCTACACGGTGACCGCCGAGTTGTCGGGCTTCCGGACGGCCGTGTACGACGGCGTCCAGCTGCCCGTGGACACGGTTGCGCGTCAGGACGTGAAGCTCACTGTGGGCGCGCTCACCGAGAGCGTGCAGGTCGTTGCCGAAACGAGGGTCATCAACACGACCGACGCGAGCCTGGGCAACGTGATCTCAGGCAATCAGGTGCGAGCGCTTCCGCTCGAGGCGCGCAGCGTCGTCGGTCTGTTGAGCCTGCAGGCGGGTGCGGTCTTCGTGCCCACGAACACCCTCGGTGCTCAGGACAGCCGGAGCGGCTCGGTGAGCGGCGCCCGGGCCGACCAGGCCAACGTGACGCTCGACGGTGTGGACAACAACGACCCGCTGTTCAACACCGCCTACGCCGGCGCCCTCCGCTCGACGCTGGACTCGCTCCAGGAGTTCCGTGTCACGACGAGCAACTACGGCGCCGAGTCGGGCCGCTCCTCCGCCGCCCAGGTGTCGCTCGTGACGAAGAGCGGCACCAATGTCTTCCACGGATCGGCGTACGACGTCATTCGCCGGACGGCGACGTCGGCCAACGAGTACTTCAACAAGCTCACGGGCAACGACGTTCCGAGGCTGGACAAGAACATCTACGGTGGCTCGTTCGGGGGCGCGCTGATCAAGGACAAGCTGTTCTTCTTCGGCAATTACGAGCGACTGAAGGAGGATTCCGAGGCGCTGACCGAGCGGCAGGTGCCGTCGCTCTCGATGCGGGACGGCGTGATGATCTACCAGTGTGCCGACCCGGGACAGTGCCCTGGTGGAACCGTGCAGGGTTTCACAGGCGCTCACTCCGTAGATCCGCGGTTACTTCGGCGCAACGCCGTCGCAGCTGGCCGGACTCGACCCCCTCGGCATTGGTCCCAGCGTGCTGGCATCCGAGTATTTCAAGGGGCTT
This sequence comes from Vicinamibacteria bacterium, assembly GCA_963739995.1. Classification (GTDB taxonomy): domain Bacteria; phylum Acidobacteriota; class Vicinamibacteria; order Vicinamibacterales; family JAENWD01; genus CAVUCH01. Next base: position 130,759 of record CAVUCH010000018.1, read on the forward strand.
CCAGCGCCAAACGACGCTGGGCTCGACGGCTACAACATCAAGGCGTACAAGTTCACGGCGCCCTTCGAGAACACGTTCAACACGACGATCGGGCGTGTGGACTACCGGCCCGCGGGGCAATCAGAGCTTCTTCGGGCGCTTCATCGCGCAGCGCGATACGGTTAACGACGTTCCCCAATATCTCGGACAGGAATCTGCCACCGAACGCGACGGACGACGATCAATAGCTGGGGCACGGCCATCGGCTGGGACTCGGTCTTGAGCGCGAGGGTCGTCAACACCTTCCGATACGGATTCACCAAGGTCGTCCTCGACAGGGCCGGCACGCTGACCGAACCCCTCGTATACTTTCGGTTTGCGGACGACCTGAACGAGGGGTTCTCGAACAACGGCCGGCGAGACGCCGACGCACAATTTCGTCAACGACACGACGTGGCTGAAGGGCAGCCACACCCTCAAGTTCGGCACCAACTTGCGGTTCACGCGGATCCCTAGTTACACCAATGCAAATTCATTCAGCTATGCCAGTGTGAACCCTTCGTGGGTGAGCGGAGTTGGACGAACGTACACGCCCGGTCGCGCCAGCTGTGACCTGGCTGGTTGTTCGGCGATCCCTGCTGTCGCCGACGGATGGAACTGGGCGGATGCCTGGATAACGATGCTCGGGGTCGTGTCGCAGGGCACCGGCCAGTACAACTTCGACCGCGAGGGCAACGTCCTGCCGGCGGGAGAAGCTGAAGCGGAGAAACTACGCGATCGACGAGTACGAGTTCTACGCGCAGGACAGCTGGCGAATCGGCGACAAGCTCACCATCAACGGCGGGCTTCGTTACAGCCTTGCCTCGCCTCCATGGGAGACCGACGGACTTCAGGAGTCACCGAACGTGAGTCTTGGGGAGCGGTTCAAGCAACGCGAGGAGATGATGGCGAGGGGCATTCCCGAGAACACGCTGCCGGATATTCAGTTCGTCCTCGCAGGCCCGGAGAACGGACGCAAGGGCTTTTACGATTGGGACAAGAACAACTTCGCGCCCAGGGTCTCGGCGGCCTGGACGCCGACGAGCAGGCTGGTCGTGCGCGGCGGCTACTCGCTGGTCTACGATCGCATCGGTCCCGCCATCGCGAGGAATTTCGACACCAATGGCTCGTTCGGCCTGTCCACCTATCATCACGAGTCCGTTTGGCGGCACCAACGAGGACGATCCGTCGGTGAGGTTCCAAGGAATAAACGTTCTGCCGCCGTCGATTCCGCCCCCGCCGCAGGGAGGCTTCCCGGCTACTCCGCTGGACAGTTCAGATATCTTTCCAACGATCGACGACACGCTCGTTACGCCATACGCGCACACCTTCAACGCGGTCGCCAGCTTCGAGCTCACGAAGAACTTCAACCTCGAGGCCGCATACGTTGGGAGGCAGGCCCGGAACCTGCTGGTTCAGCGTGACCTGTTCATGCCCTCAATCTCACGGATCCCGCAGTCGGGCACCGACTACTTCACCGCCTCGACTGAGCTCATCAAGCAGCTCGAGGCCAACGGCATGGATCACACAGCGGTCACGCCGATCGCTTACTACGAGAATCTATTCCCCGATGCCGCCAACGCTGCTCAAGTGTGGGAGGACCCAACGTTCGCGGGATTGACGGCGACGCAGGTCATGGCTTACGAGTACGCTTCCTGGTATCCCGATCACCAGTCGGCGATGTTCGACTTCGACCTGTTCTGTTACCCTTCCTGCACCAAGTTCGGTCGCGAACTCGTATCTGAACCGCCAGTTTGCAGCGCTTGCTGCGCAGAGCACGATTGGGCGATCGGAGTACAACGCCCTGCAGTTGACGTTGCGCAAAAGCGCTACAGCAACGGCTACCAGTTCGACCTCAATTACACGTACGGCTACGCGAAGGACCACGGATCGCTGATCGAGCGGAACGATGTGTTCTCAGAGCCCACGCTGGACTTCGGCCTCGGCGGCTACACGGGGTTCATGATCAACTCGTGGGCTCCCGACCAGCAGTATGCGCATTCCGACTACGACATCAGGCACCAGATGAACTTCAACTGGGTGGCGGAATTCCCCTGGGGCCACGGCCGGAAGTGGGGCTCCGATGTTCCGGGGTGGCTGGATGCGGTCATCGGAGGCTGGAGCATGGCCGGCCTGACGCGATTGACGAGCGGGCTGCCGTTCAACGTCATCAACGCCCGCTCGGCCTGGGCGACCAACTGGAATCTGCAGGGTAATGCCTCATTGAAGAGATCCCGGCAGGCTGCCGCCCACCGGCACGACGAAGAACGTGCTGAACGGCAAACCGAGCCCGTTCTCCGTCAATCCCGAAGAGGCGCTGGAATACTTCCGTTACGACTACCCAGGTGAGAGTGGCATCCGAAACCTGCTCCGGGGTGACGGTTACTTCAGCCTCGATTTCAGTCTCGCCAAGTCATGGCGAATCCCGCTGGGCCAGGACCACCGGTTCTGGTTCCGGTGGGACACCTTCAACGTCACCAACACGCCACGGTTCGATGTGGCCAACGTGACGATGTATCCCGACCGCACGTCGACATTCGGGACATACAACGGCACGTACGCGAGCTGCGACGGCAATGCCGGCCGCTGCATGCAGTTCTCGTTGAGGTATGAGTTCTAGGTGGACGGGAGATCAGGCGGTGGGCGGTGGGCGGTAGGCGGTAGGCGGTAGGCGGTAGGCGGTAGGCGGTAGGCGGTAGGCGGTAGGCGGTAGGCGGTAGGCGGTAGGCGGTAGGCGGTAGGAGTAGGCATACGAAACGGGGGGCGGTGGCAATGACCGCGAGGCCACGGCCCCCTTCCAACTACTGACCAGCTCCTGTCGATCTCATCGCGTCCTGCGCCCACCGCCCACCGCCCACCGCCTACCGCCTACCGCCTACCGCCCACCGCCTACCGCCCACCGCCTACCGCCCACCGCCTACCGCCTACCGCCCACCGCCTACCGCCTACCGCCCACCGCCCACCGCCGCCCACCGCCCACCGCCTGCTACACTCGTTTCGTGAAGAAAATCGCCGACACCATCCTCGACACCATCGGCGATACGCCCCTGGTGCGCATCAACTGCATCACCGCGGGCGTCGTGCCAGGAACCGTGCTGGCCAAGCTCGAGACGTTCAATCCCGGCAATTCGGCCAAGGACCGGATGGCCGTCAAGATGATCGAGGATGCCGAGAAGGCCGGGCTGCTGAAGCCGGGCGGCACGATTATCGAGGGCACGTCGGGCAACACCGGGATGGGCCTTGCGATCGCGGCGGTCATCAAGGGATACAAGTGCGTCTTCACCACGACCGACAAGCAGTCGAAGGAGAAGGCGGACGCGCTGAAGGCGTTCGGCGCCGAGGTCATCGTGTGCCCCACGAACGTGGACCCCGCCGACCCGCGGTCGTACTACTCGGTGTCGTCGCGGCTCGTGCGGGAGGTGCCGAACTCCTGGAAGGCGAATCAGTACGACAACCTCTCGAATCTGCAGGCGCACTACGAGCAGACAGGACCGGAAATCTGGGACCAGACGGACGGGCGCATCACACACCTCGTCGTGGGCGTCGGAACGGGCGGCACCGTTACCGGGGTCGGCCGCTTCCTGAAGGAGCGCAACCCGCAGATCAAGGTCTGGGGCATCGACACCTACGGGTCGGTGTTCAAGAAGTACAAGGAGACGGGCATCTTCGACAAGAACGAGATCTACCCCTACATCACCGAGGGCATCGGCGAGGACTTCCTCCCGCAGAACGTGGATTTCAGCGTCATCGATCACTTCGAGAAGGTCACCGACAAGGATGCGGCCGTGATGACCCGCCGCATCGCGCGTGAGGAGGGCATCTTCGCCGGGAATTCGGCGGGCTCGGCCATGGCCGGTCTGCTGCAGCTCAAGGACCGGTTCACGGATGATGACGTGATCGTGGTGATTTTCCACGACCACGGGTCGCGCTACCTCGGGAAGATGTTCAACGACGACTGGATGCGCGAGAAGGGTTTCTTCGAGAAGACCGGGCTCACCGCGCGGGACCTCGTGGCGTCTGGCGTCTCAGGCGAACTGCTGGCCATCGAGGGCAGCGAGCCTGTCGTGACCGCCGTGAAGCTGATGGGACAGCATGATTTCTCGCAGGTCTCGATCACACACGATCGCCGGCTCATCGGCTCCCTGAACGAGACGCACCTGTACGAGGAGCTGCTGCGGAACCCGGAGGTGAAGGCGCAGCCAGTCGAGTCGATCATGCAGCCGGCGTTTCCGTTCGTGGACATCTCCACGCCGGTCGAACTGCTTTCCACGATGATCACGCCATCGAGCCCCGCCGTCCTGGTACGCGACTTCAAGACCGACAAGACGTTCATCATCACGCGCTCGGACGTGATCCGGGTGATCTGCTAGACGGGTGCTCGGGGGCGGCCTGGCGGTTGGCCGTGGGCGGTGGGCGGTAGGCCGTGGGCGTTTCTGTGGAGCCGGGACTTCAGTCTCGCGGACCAGCCCCTTCCCTTCCTCGATCACCACGAACTGGTTGGCCGGCACGTTGGCGACGCGGTCCTTGATGCCGCTGGGCCATTCGACCTCGATCGCCTGAACCAGGGCGTCGTTCCCGAGCCCGAACGTCTGCGCCAGATCGCTCTGCGACGCGTAGCTCGACCCGCTGCGGACGGTCGACCACTGCCTGCCCGACGCGCTCTGCACGCGCAGGACGGCCCCCAGTGCGCTCTTGTTCGACTTCGTCCCGACGGCCCTCACGCAGATCCACTTGTGCCGGTTGCCGCCATCGTTCCTGAGCAGCCGCGCCGGACCGTGGTTGTTCGTGATCAGCACGTCGAGGTCACCGTCGCGGTCGTAGTCGGCGTGGGCCGCGCCTCGTCCGACCTGGGCCACCTGGAACGCGGGTCCGAGCGACCCGCTGGCGTGCTCGTACGTGCCGCGGCCGGAGTTGCGGAACATCAACGGCGGCTCCTTGTATTGCACCTTCGGCTGGACCTTCCCGATTGACTCCTCGATGTGGCCATTCACCGCGAAGATGTCGAGGTGTCCGTCGAGGTCGTAGTCGAAGAAGAAGACGCCAAACGCGTTGAACAGCAGGCTCGCCCGACCTACCGTGGTGGTCGGCGCCGCGTCGACGAAGAGCTTCGAGCCCTCATTGTGGTACAGGGCGAGCATCTGGTTCGAGAAGTTACCCACGAGCACGTGCTGACGGCCCGAGCAATCGTAATCGCCGACGTCGACCCCCATCGCGCCGCGCGCGACCCCGTCCTCGCTGTAGGCCACGCCCGCGGCGACCCCTTCCTCGCTGAACGTGCCGTTCCGGTTGTTGCGATAGAGCTTGTTCGGCTGCGTGTCATTGGCCACGAAGAGGTCGGGCCACGTGTCGCCGTCGTAATCCAGGATGGCGATGCCGAGCGACTTGCTGGTGGGATCTGCGACACCGGCCTTGTCGCTCACGTCCTGGAACCTGCCGCCTCCGACGTTCCGATACAGCTTCGATGCGGTGCCCTTGTACGATTCCGGCGTGCAGTACGACTTCGTGGAACCGTCGAGCGTGCAGTACCAGATCTTCCTTCTCGTTCCACTGAACGTAATTCGCCACGAACAGGTCGATGCGCCCATCCTTGTCGTAGTCGACCCACGCGGCGCTCGTGCCGAAGTTCGCGTTCGCGATGCCAGACGACTTCGTGACGTCGCGAAACTTGAAGTGGCCTTCGTTCCGGAACAGGCGATCCCCCTCGAGCGCCGTCACGTACACGTCGTCTCTGCCGTCGTTGTCGTAATCGCCAACGGCGACGCCCATACCGTACATCTCGACGTCCAACCCGCTGGCGGCGGTGACATCCGTGAACGTGCCGTTCTTGTTGTTGCGATAGAGGCCGTGAAGGGAGCGCACGTCGCCGCGCTTCCAGTTCCTGGAGTTGATCAGGAGCATGTCGGGCCAGCCGTCGGTATTGGCGTCGAGAAACGCGGCGCCGGAGCCGAGCGTCTCGGGCAGGAACTTCTTGCCGGCACGGCCGCTGTTGTGGACAAACCTGACGCCGGCGGTCGCCGTCACGTCCGTGAACGTCACCGCTGCCCCGGGAGCAGGCGGCGCGGCAGCAGCCAGACCGGCACAGGCAAGGGCCAGCAGCGCAGAGATCAACTTCAACGAAATGTCCTCACACGGGCGCGGTGCGCACTCGCACATCCGAAGCACGGGGCCGCTACGCGATCGCTGTTGGTCCGAACCGACACCCAGTGTGCGGGATGCGTTACGCCGCGGCCAATACCCGGAACACACTAGAAGGCCGGCACTTTCGAAATTGCAGGTGCACCCGGGGGGCACGTCGGCCCGGCTCCAAACTGTCACAACCACGTGTCACCGCGATCGACGTATAGGCCCAGGGCGGAAGCCCCTGGGAGTGCCCGCTGACGCCCCTCGGGCGTCATGCTGTAGAGTCGCGGGAACGACCATGTCCTCATTCCTCGCACTCACGTCGGTCTCGCCCGACCCGCAGGCCCTTGTCGCCCGCGTGCGCCATCACGTGCGCTACACCCTCGTCAAGGAATGGAACCAGGCCACGCGGTCCGACCTGTGGCACGCCTTCTCGCTGGCCGCCCGCGAACAGCTTGTCGATCCGCTCCTCGAGACCGACCGCCGGTACGCCGCACGGGCGCCGAAGCGCCTGGTGTACCTGTCAATCGAGTACCTGCTCGGACGTGTCCTCGGCAGCGCGCTGACGAATATGGGCGCCCTCCCATCCTGGCGTGCGGCACTGGCCGAGCTCGGACTGACGCTCGACGATGTGGAAGCGCATGAACCGGAGCCGGCGGTGGGCAACGGTGGCCTGGGGCGGCTTGCCGCCTGCTTCCTCGACTCGCTCGCCACGCACGGCTACCCGGCACACGGCTACGGCATCAACTACGAGTTCGGCCTCTTCCAGCAGGTCATCGAAGGAGGCTGGCAGCGCGAGCGGCCCGATCACTGGAGGGCGGACGATTATCCCTGGCTGATCGAGCGGCCCGACGACACCTGCATCGTGCCGTTGTACGGCCGCATCGAGCACGAGCGCGACGCGCAGGGCGGCTACAACCCGCGCTGGGTCGACATGCAGATCCTCATGGGCGTGCCGTGCGACCTGCCCGTCGTGGGCTATGGGATGCGGACGGTCCATGCACTGCGCCTGTACACCGCCCGGCCCTCCGACGAGTTCGACATGGCCATCTTCAACGCCGGCGACTACATCCGCGCCGTCGAGCGCAAGGTGCTGTCGGAAACGGTATCGAAGGTGCTCTACCCCTCCGACACGGTGCGGCGCGGCCGCGAGTTGCGCCTCGTGCAGGAGTACTTCCTGGTGGCCTGCGCGCTACGCGACATCGTTCGCCGTCACGGTGCGGCGTTCGGCACGTTCGAGAACTTCGCCGACAAGGTCGCCATTCAGATGAACGATACGCACCCGGCGCTCGCCGTCGCCGAGTTGATGCGCTTCCTGGTCGACGAGCAGGGGCAGGCCTGGGAGCGGGCCTGGGCCGTGACGCAGGCCGTCTGTGGCTACACGAACCACACGCTGCTGCCCGAAGCACTCGAGCAGTGGCCGGTCGCACTGTTCGAGCGCGTGCTGCCGCGACATCTCCAGATCATCTACGAGATCAACCATCGCCTGCTCGAGGAGGTCAGGGCGCGCTTCCCCGGCGACGCCGGCCGTGTGCAGCGGATATCGCTGGTGGCGGAGGGGGCCACGCCGCACGTGCGCATGGCCCATCTGGCGCTGGTGGGCAGCCACAAGGTGAACGGCGTTGCGGCGATTCACAGCGATCTCGTGCGGCGCACGTTGTTCCCGGACTTTCACGCGATGTGGCCCGAGCGGTTCACCAACAAGACAAACGGCATCACCCCCCGCCGATGGCTGCTGCGCGCGAACCCCGCGCTGGCGGCGTTCGTCACCGCGCGGATCGGCGATGGCTGGATCACCGATCTGGGCAGGCTCAGGGATCTGGAGCCCTGGGCCGCGGATCAGGCGTCCCAGGCCGAGTTCCTCGCGATTAAACGGAGGTGCAAGGCACAGCTGGTGAAGCTGCTGAGCGCCGCGACGGTCGTGCACGTCGACCCGGGGTGGCTGTTCGACATCCATGCCAAGCGCATTCACGAGTACAAGCGACAGCTGCTGAACGCGCTGCACGTGCTGGATCTGTTCTGGCGCATCCGCGATGGGGAGGAGCCTGCCGCACGCCGCCTGCACGTGTTCGCCGGAAAGGCGGCCCCTGGCTACGCGCGCGCGAAGCTGATCATCAAGTTGATCCACAGCGTCGCCGATCTCGTGAACGGCGACGCGCACGTGGGCCGCTGGCTCAAGGTGGCGTTCGTCCCGGACTATCGCGTCACGCTCGCCGAGACAACTGTCACTGCGGCGGATCTCTCCGAGCAGATCTCGACCGCGGGCACGGAGGCGTCCGGGACCGGCAACATGAAGTTCGCGCTGAACGGCGCCATCACGATCGGCACGCTCGACGGCGCGAACATCGAGATCGCGGACGCCGTCGGGGCCGATCAGCTCTTCATTTTCGGATTGCGGGTCGAGGAGGTGCAGCGGCAGCTCGCCGAGAACAGTTACAGGCCGCGATGGATCTACGAGCACGACCCGCGCATCCGGCGGGTCGTGGACACGATCACGTCAGGCCTTCTGGCCCCTCGGGAACCGGGCGTGTTCGATCCCATCCGTGATGCCCTGCTCGCCGACAACGAGCGCTACTTTCACCTGGCCGATCTCGGGCCGTACGCCGACGCGCACGCTCGCGCCGAGGAGCTGTGGGCCCAGCCCCGTGCGTGGGCCTGCAAGGCCTTGCTGACCATCGCGCGGATGGGCCAGTTCTCGTCGGATAGGACCGTGGCGGAATACGCGGAGGAAATCTGGGGCATCGAACCGTGTGTGTAGCGACCGGAAGCGGAACCGGCCGCACGGCGCACCCTGCAGCGAAGCGATCGCGCCGCCACGGGGGCGCTGCGATGCGTTTTGGAGCTGACTCGACGTCAGGGCTCGGCGGACTCCTCGATGAGCCGCCGGTACACTGCGCGCGCATGATCGTAGGCGCGCGCCGCGTCCGCGCGCTCCGCTGGCCGGATGTTCACGACTTTCTGCGTCCAGCACTGATCGACGGCGGCGAGGCACCACTCGGCACTGCGTCGTGACGCGCGAATGGGCTTGCCGTCCACGATGGCGAAGACCGGGTTCGTGTGTGCCGCCCCGAGCACCCGCACGGCCATCCACGCGCTCGCGGGAACCGGCACGTCGAAGCGGACCGCGCGCCGCACGCCGTCGGCAAGCACCATCGTGCCCGCGATGGCCTTACCGTTGACCACGAGCTCGACAGCGATCTCCCGTGAGTGGCCCACGCGCGCCCGCTCGATCGCCCAGTACCGGCTTCTCGTCGGGTGAACGGGCACGGAGCCGGGTGTCGGGCACGGAATCGAGCAGCGCCGCCACCTGCACCGAGACGTGCGCGGTCTCCCCGCCGGCCATCGCGACCTCGCCGGAGCCGCTGCCTGCGGCCACGCCGTTCACCGTGAAGTCCATCAGGTGGGTGAACCCGTCCGACACGTAGGTGCGCCCGTCCTTGACCGCATCGAGCCACCCGCGATACGTGAGCCGGTCGAGCCTGGCGTAGGTTCGCCCGGCGCCGACCCGCTCGTCCGTGATGCACGGGAAGTCCGTCTCCCCGCTGATCCGCGTCCTGAACCCTACGTTCAGGGTGTGGTACCAGATGTTCAGCTCCCACGGATACGGTGTGTCGACAGCGGAGATGAAGTCGACCGCGCCAGCGTGCGTCACGTCGACGATGTACTCGTTCGCGCCGATCCCGTCGAACGCCGGAACCTCGTAGTTCGGCAGATCGTGGCTCTTCGTCTCGAGGCCCCATCCCGTGTGGGCGAAGCCCACGACTGCCTGCTGCCGCGCCGCCCACTGCAGGATCGGGAGGTCCCACGAGGGCCACTCCTCGATGCGCGCCGTACCTGGATAGTCCTGCTCGGTGAGCCCGAGCAGCACGAGGTGCCCCGCATGACTCGATGGAAATCCCGACACTTCCACGTCGTAGTGCAGCAGGCGATCGGACTGGGAGAGCGGATGGTCCGTGCCGCTGAAGAACTGCTTCTGATGGTAGTAACAGGGGCCCCACGTCAGCACCGCGCCGACGTTCAGCGCTTCACCCCGGACCTGGCGCATCATGTCTTCGGGTCCGACACCCTGCGTCGGGTTCTGGTAGTGCGCGCAGCCCGCCGCGTGCACGTGATGGTCGCCGGAGTAGTAGCCGAAGTCTGACGGGTCGATCCAGCGTCGCAGCGCGACGTCGATGTGCGCGGCCCTGCGGCCGGTGACCTCCAGCGTGAGCTGGCCGCCAAGGTACTCGGGCCCGGAGCCGTAGGACACATCGTAGGTGCCGGCGGGCAGGGTGATGTGCTCGCCGTCCCCCCGGTACACCTGCGGTTGAAACGGCAAATCGGGCGCCAGCCGCTTGGCGCCGAGCGGGTACACGCGGCCGCCGCGATCCCGGATCGTGAACGCGGTGATGGCCGGACGGCCCTTCTCGTCGCGGACGCGGAACGTGACCTCGTAACCTGGTTCGGCCGTGAAGAGGACGGAGGCGCCGTTCCTGGAGCCGATGTCGCCGGAGCCCTGTCCAACGTCCACGCGAATGTCCGCGGCGCGCTGGCCCCGATCGCGGCTGTAGATCTCGAGCACGGCGTATTCGAGCCCGAGGCCCGAGAGCCGCGGCGACATCGGCGGCTTGTCGAACAACGTCAGCTCGGCCCAGCGGTCCGCCACGTCCCGCGCCGTCATCGCCTGCGCGGGCTCGTGATCGTCTTTCCAGGTTCCCGAGAAGACCCGCCCGCCGTTGGGGCTCGTGAGACGCAGCGGCGCCGTGACACCCGCCTGGTTACGTACGCGGACAAGGAAGAGCCGCGAGCCACCCTCTACGAGGGCCGGTACGGCGGGCCCCTGCACGACGCTGACCCGACTCTCGGGATTGATGGTGACGTCGAGCAGCACGTGCGCGGCGACCGCCTGGTCGATCAGGATGACGGCGCGGCTCTCATCACGGTCGCCGATTGCCCGGTTCAGTGCGGCGTGCTCCGCTGCGGTCAGCGGCTGGCCCAGCGACGCAAGCACCGACTCCACGCGCCGCACATGCTGCGCCAGCGGCTGCAGCGCGACCGCCTCGATCGCGTCGTGCGCCGGCGCTTCCTGGGTCGGCTCCTGTGCACGCCCGTGCTGCTCGGTTCCTGGTGCCGTCAGGGCGAGCACCGCGAGCGTCACAAGCGCCAGCTGTGAGCGCGCGTGTCGAGTGGGTGAATCCATGATCACGAGGCCGGGATGCTACCACGTCGCCGTGCCGCCTTGCGCTCCACGTGCGCCGGCATGACGATCGCGTACTTGGAGCTGAGGCAGGACTTCAGGCCCGGCCGGGTCAACGGTCGACCGTGAACGGATTACGGCAGTCACTGCGGCCCGCCCAACGTGAGCTGCGCGATCCGTCCACCCGCCCCCGCCGCCCACCCGATGGGTGCCTCCGGCACAACGCTGAACGTATCCGCCCCTTCCCCAGCCATTGGCGACCACGTCTGCCCATCGTCGGTCGAGATGTCGCCGCCCCGTGGGCCGAGCGCGACGAACGTGCCGGGGGTGGCCCGCACATGCGCGACGACAGACCTGAATCCCGAGAGCCTACGTCCACGCGGCGGAGCCCACGTGACGCCGCCGTCGGTGGTGACGGCGACGTTCTCGATCGCTTCGTTCTCCTTCGCATGATCGCCTCCGACGATGACGCCGTGGAGTGAATCGTGGAACGCGATCGAAAAGATCCCAGCGCTCGGCCCGGCGTGAACCGGCGTGTCAGCCACCTGCCACGACCGACCGGCGTCGGTGGAGCGCAGCACGCGTGCCCGGCTCGCAGCGCCAGTCCCGACCCAGGCGAGCCTCTGGGACAAGACAGCCACACTCGTGCCGCTGGCTGCAAAGGCGCCCTCGTTCGTCAGGGCCGCCGGGAGCGCGTCAGCGTCTACGCGCACCCACGTGCGGCCGCCGTCATCCGTGCGGATGATGACGAACGTCCCCTTCACGGAGTCGCTGACGGCCAGGCCGCGGTCGGCATCCCAGAATGCCATCCCGTCGAAGAATGCCTCGGGGTCGGTATTTGTGAACTGCAGATCCCAGCGAGCTCCGGCGTCGTTCGTCCTGTAGATCCGCGACGCCGCGCCAGGACCGATGCTGAGGACGTAGGCCGTACGAGCATCAATGGCGTCTACGTCGCGGAAATCGAGCCGATCCGTAGAGGGGCTGGCCAGCCGCTCCCAGCTGCCGCCGCCGTTCGTCGTGCGCAGCACGGTGTTGTCGGCACCGCTGGCCCACGCCACCTGCGGGCTGACTGCGCTGACCCCGCGCAGGCGTACAGTGACCCCGGACTCCTGAGCTGTCCACCGCCCGCCCGCGGGCGGCTGCCAGGCGAGCACCAGCAGGACCAACAGCAATCGCATCACTCGTGAACTCCAGCCATCCGCAGAGCCGGGCTTCCGCCAGTGTTGGACAGCATCCAGATAGCGCCCGCAGCGTCCCTTCCCATCGCCGGATGATGGTCACAAATGCGAAACTGTCCGATACCGGAGGGCGTCATGATCATTGTCATCGTGCAGGTTCACGTGAAGGCCGATGCGGTCACGGCGTTCGAAGCCGCTACCAGGGACAATGCGGCAAACAGCCGTCTCGAATCAGGCGTCGTGCGATTCGACGTGCTGCGGCAACACGAGGATCCCGCGCGCTTCGCGCTCGTGGAGATCTACCGAGACCAGGCTGCAGTTGCCGCGCACAAGACCACGAAGCATTATCTCCGCTGGCGGGACGCGGTGGCAGACCTGATGGCCGAGCCACGCGTGGGGGTCATGTATTCCAATGTGTCGCCGGATGATAGTGAGTGGTGAAGCCGTTCGCAGCGAAATCATCGGCACTGAGGTTCCGGCTCACGCCACGGGTCCTTTCGCATGTCAATGCCTGATGCCTTCCGCCCAGCGCCCAACGCCCAGCGCCGAGCGCCCGAAGCGCCGCATTTCCAGTTCGCGACCGCAACCGAGATCGTGTTCGGCCCTGGATCGCGGCAGATCCTGCCTGACCGCATCCGGCAGGAGGGTGCGCGCGCGCTGGTCGTCACGGGCCGTAGCGGCGTCCGAACGGAAGCGTTGCTCGACTCCGTCCGCCTCGCAGGAGTCGAGGTCACCGTATGGCCGCTCGGACACGAACCGACGCTGGAGGATGCCCGCACAGCGGCCCGGCTTGCCCGGCGACAGGGAGTCGAGGTCGTCGTCGGCTTAGGCGGTGGCAGCCCGATCGACCTGGCCAAGGCCGTCGCGGCCCTTGTGACAAACAGACGAGACCCCCGCGATTACCTCGAAGTGATCGGACGCGGCCTGCCCCTGGCCGAGCGTCCGCTCCCGTTCATCGCGGTGCCGACGACCGCTGGAGCAGGTGCGGAGGTCACCCGCAACGCGGTACTGGCGTCGAGGCATGACGGAGCCAAGGCCAGCCTGCGGAGTCCTCTGATGTTGGCGCGGCTGGCGGTGGTGGATCCGGAGCTCACCGTCACGTTGCCGCCGGACGTGACCGCGGCGACCGGCATGGACGCACTCGCGCAGCTGCTCGAGCCGTTCGTGTCAGCGCGGGCCAACCCGATCACGGACCCGCTCTGCCTCGACGGTCTGGCGCGCGTGGCACAGTCGCTCCGTCGCGCGTGGACCGATGGCGCCGATCTTCACGCGCGCACCGACATGTCGCTCGCCGCCCTGTTCGGCGGGCTGGCACTTGCCAACGCGGCGCTCGGCGCCGTGCACGGGTTCGCGGCGGCGATCGGCGGACGCTTCGATGCCCCTCACGGGGCGGTCTGCGCGGCACTGCTCCCGGGAGTCGTCGAGGCGAATGTCGCAGCTCTCAAAACGCGCGCGCCCGAATTGCCCGCGGCCGCACGATATGTGACGGCGGCGCGCGTCATGACCGGCCGAGACGACGCCCGCGCCGAGGATCTCGTCCAACTGCTGCAGCAGCTCCGCACCGACCTGAACATTCCAGGCCTCCGCACGTACGGAGTCGGCGAGCACCATGCGCAGGCGCTCATCGAGGCCGCCGCGCGGGCGAGCAGCATGAAGGGCAACCCTATCGCGCTCGAACGTCACGAGTTGCAGGACGTGCTGACGTCAGCGTGGTGACTGTCCTACGCGAGCCGTGTGCGGGGTAACGGAGACGTGAGATCCGCGCGCATCGTAGAATCACCCATGCCTCCGCCCGTCCGCCCTTTCAAGGCTGGTGACGCCATCGATGACCTGTGCCGCGCCTGCAAGAGCGAGCGCCTCCACACCGTCGTCGTCGCCGACACCACTGGCGCGCCCCTGCGGGTGATCTGCGATTACTGCCGGAGCGAACACAACTACCGGGGCGGTTCGACACCCGAGGCGGGCAGGGTCGCGGGACAACAGCGGGCGACGCCGCCCCGGCCAGCCCGCGCGGCTGATCCTGCCGAACCGTTTTCCCTTGTAAGCGATCGCGAAAGGACCGCGCCTCCAATGACCCACGCCGGCGATGCTTCCATCGATCTGGAGATGCTGTTGCGCCGCATCATCCGCGAGGAGACCGGCCTCACGCCCGTCGTTCCCGCGGAAAAGTGGCGCGGTGGCGCTCTCGTCCTGCGCCCGGGGAAACCCGGCGTGCAGGAGAAGAGCTGGCCCATCGACACCTTCTTTCACAAGGTCGTCATGCTCCGGAACCGGCTGCGTACGCTGGAGCAGCAGCTGAATGGCGCCGATCTGCCGGACGACCTGAAGGTGCGTCTGCAGGGTTACATCACCGGCTGTTACGGATCCCTCACCAGCTTCAACGTGCTGTTCGCGGACGAGGACGATCAGTTCAAGGGCGTCGGGGACGGGTAGCGTTGGACGTTCGTCCCGGATGGTGCGTGCCGAGCTGCGCGTCGGCCCGTGCAGCGGCCCGACGTCGGGCCGTCGGTGACGCAGCTTCAACGTCAGTTTCTATCTCGAGTGTCGATGATGCGTACTGAACGGGCTCTCTCCTGTGTCGTCCTGCTCCTCCTGGCCCTACCCGGTCGGGCGCCCATGCTCGCCCGGGCCCCGGCTCCGGGGAGCGAGTGGGACGCCAGGTTCCGGGCCCTGCCGGATCCCGCTGTGATCAAGGAGACGATGCGGCGCTTGAGCGCGCGACCGCACCACGTCGGCTCACCGTACGCCAAGGAGATCGCCGAGTGGCTGCTCGCGCAGTTCAAGTCGTTCGGCTGGGACGCGCAGATGGACACGTTCGACGTGCTCTTTCCCACCCCTACGACGCGGCTCCTCGAGATGACGGCACCGACGCGGTTCACCGCCATGCTCGAAGAGCCGGCGGTGCCGGTCGACCCGACGTCGGGCCAGAAAGGCGAGCAGCTGCCGACCTACAACGCCTACTCAATCGACGGCGACGTCACCGGACCGCTCGTGTACGTGAACTACGGCCGCCCGGTCGACTACGAGGTGCTGGAGCGCCGCGGCGTATCGGTGAAGGGCGCGATCGTGATTGCCCGGTATGGTCAATCGTGGCGAGGCATCAAGCCGAAGGTCGCCGCGGAGCACGGCGCAATCGGGTGCCTGATCTACTCCGATCCGCGCGACGACGGGTATGCGGTCGGAGATGTGTACCCCAGGGGACCGATGCGCAATGCCGACGGCGTGCAGCGCGGCAGCGTGATGGACATGCCCGTGCACCCGGGGGACCCGCTCACCCCTGGGTTCGCCGCCACCGCTGACGTGAAGCGGCTGGTTCTCGAGGACGCGAAGACGCTCACCAAGATTCCCGTGCTGCCGATTTCGTACGGGGATGCGCAGCCGCTGCTGGCCGCGCTCGGCGGACCGCTCGTGCCAGCGGATTGGCGGGGAGGGCTTCCGCTGACGTACCACATCGGCCCGGGCCCCGCGACCGTCCACCTGAAGGTGGCGTTCTCCTGGGACATCAAGCGTCTCTACAACGTCATCGCCCGAATCGCGGGCTCCACCTATCCTGACGAGTGGGTCATCCGCGGCAACCACCACGATGCATGGGTGAACGGCGCCTACGACCCCGTCAGCGGCATCGCCACCGAGCTGGAAGAGGCGCGGGCGCTGGGGGCGTTGCTGCAGCAAGGGTGGAAGCCGAAGCGCACGATCGTGTATGCCGCGTGGGATGGCGAAGAGGAGGGCCTGCTCGGGTCCACCGAATGGGTCGAGCGGCACGCGGCAGACCTCGAGCGGCATGCGGTGGCGTACATCAACACCGACAGCTACGGCCGCGGCTTCCTGGAGGCCGGCGGCTCGCACGCGCTGGAATCGTTCCTGAACGGCGTGGCGAAGGACGTGCAGGATCCCGAAGCGCGCGTCAGCGTCTGGAAGCGCGCACAGGCGAACGCTATCGTCAGGGGCACCGCCGAGGAACGCGCCGACGCGCGCACCCGCGCGGATCTGCGGATTGCCGCGCTCGGGTCGGGCTCCGACTACACACCCTTTCTCCAGCACAGCGGCGTGCCGACGCTCGCGCTCGGGTTCGGCGGGCTGGACGAGGACGGCATCTACCACTCGATTTACGACAGCTTCTACCACTTCACGCAGTTCCATGACACCGACTTCGTCTACGGCCGTGCCCTCGCGCAGACGGTCGGCACGGCCGTCGTCCGCCTCGCTGACGCCGATTTGCTGCCGTTCGAGTTCACGAACGTCGCGGACACGGTGCGAACGTACATCAAGGACGTCCAGACGCTCTTGAAGACGCGGCAGGACGAGGTGCGGGAGCAGAACCTCCGCATCACGGATGGCGTGTTTGCCGCGATCAACGACCCGCGGCGGCCGCTCGTGGCGCCAAAGCCGGAGACCGTGCCGCCCGCGCTGAACTTCGCGCCGCTCGAGAATGCGGCCGCGGCGCTGACCGATGCGGCCGCCCGCTACAAGAAGGCGTCAGAAGCCGCACGGCCGTCCCTCGCGGCCCGGCCGGCCGTCGTGAAGAGCGTCAACGCGAGGCTGATCCAGAGCGAACGGCAACTTCTCGATCCCGCGGGGCTGAAGAACCGCACCTGGTTCCGCCACCTCATTTATGCGCCCGGGTTCTATACCGGTTACGCCGTGAAGACGCTGCCCGGCGTGCGGGAGGGGATCGAGCAGAAGGCGTATGCGGACGTAGAGCCGGAGGTCGCGCGCGCGGCGAAGGCGATTGACCGGCTGACAGCGCTGGTCAATGCGGCAGCCGAGGATCTGGAGGGCCGTTGAAGACCGTGCGCCAACAATCATTCGATGAGGCGTCGTACACCACCCGCGCATTCATCGACGTCACGGCGGAAACTATTGGCGTGTCGCCAGTCGCGTCACGCGATGAACGGGCGAGTCGTGTGTGTTGTCCTTACATTTGCAGCACGAGCAACGACACGGCCTGACGCGGCAGCGTGAACGTGATTGTGCCCCGTGAGTCGACGACCGCCGTGTGCGCCGGCGCCGGCATGGCCTGCAGCTGCCCGGCTTTCTGCAACTCGGCGCGCTGAGCGTCCGTGGGGGTCTGCGGCGATCCCATGCGCAGCCACGCCGTGTGGGCGTTGCTGTGTTCCGCATCGATGCGGAGGTGTTGCAGCCGCGCCTCGGCCTGACGCACCGGCAGCCCATCGACCGTCAGCTGTACCTCTGCGTCCGGCCCGGGCACGTCGTCGTCGTGGTAGTGCCACACCAGAACCGAAACCGTGCTGCCATCCCGGCTGGCGAGCGCTGCGACGTCGGGGCGATCGCGGACGCCGGTCTTGACGATCGCGTCGAGCGGTACCGCGGCGTCACTCGTGACCGCAACCCGGTCACCGCCCATCCTGCTGAAGGCCCGAAACACGTTCAGCACCGGCAGCGCGATGCCGTTGCTGGCGAGTGCGCGGAACCCCGCGAAGTACGGCTGGCCCTCGAATTCGAACGCCCAGGTCAGCGCGCCCTCGAGGTTCGCGCCGTGCTTGTCGGCAAGATCGTGCAGGCGCGCCATGCTGGCCGCCGTATAGCTCGAGTACATGGTCGTATTGCGGTACCCGAGCTGCGGACCCTGACACGCCGCACACCCATCGGGATCGGATTCGCCGATCACGATCGGCAGGCGCTCGAGCTCGGGATGTGCGGTGATGAGGCGAAAGCCCTCGTCAATGGTGGCGAGCTGCTCCGCAATCCCCATCCGTACGTGACCGTCCACGAACGAGGGCCGTCCCTTCGCATGGAAGGACACGAAATCGAGCGGCGTGCCGATGCGCCCGGTGGCGTGATTCGTTCCGCGCAGCACGTGTTCGAGAAAGCCGCGCATGAACGATCCGCCGTGCCCCGCGGTGTCTGGGCCACCAACCCTGGCCGTGGACAGGGCGCGTCGCACGCCATCGATCGCGTAGTCGTGCAGCTTGTGGAACTCCCCGGGGGTACCCTGCCAGTAACCGATGTTGGCTTCGTTCCACACCTGCCAATACCACCCCTCCACCTCCGTGCGGCCATATCGATCGACGCAGTGCGCCACCCACGCGTGCACGAGATCGCGCCACCGCCCGTAGTCCTTCGGCGGATATGCCCAGCCCGTGAAGATCTCGTCGTATTTCGCCGTGGGCGTCCACGAGTGCTGATACGGCATCGATCTGGTCGAGAGGTCCTGCGGCATGAAGCCGATCTGCACGTATGGCCTGACGCCGCGTTCCAGATACGTGTCGAAGATGCGGTCCACAATCGTCCAGTCGTACACAGGCCTTCCCTGCGCGTCCTCCCTGTAGGCGTTTGTCGATCCCCACTTGAGGGCGGGCGTGCCATCGCCCGACGTGAGCAGATTGTGTGTGCGGAAGAACACGCGCCCGGGCGCGAGCCGCCCGAGCTCCGTGAGAAGCCCGACCCCGTCTCTCATGTAGGCATAGTTCGGCTCATCAGCACCGAAGAAGCGCCAGATGGGGCGCAGCGGGCCAATTGGTTTCCCGGCGTCCACACGAATCGTGACGGGGAATCTCTCAACCGCCGACGACACGTCTGCCGCGGTCCCGCCCCCAACGATGACCGCGGCGACGCCGACCACGATCAGCAACGAACACCCGCGCGTGCTGCGCGTCCACACCCCACTGCTCATCACGGACTCCCCTGATGTCCCAGCCCGGCGGCTGCCTCCGGGCGAATCGTATAATGGGCCGCCGGTCCGGGCGAGATCAGAATCGACGGTGCGGACGCCCATGCTCGCCGCCAGCCGTTTGGTCGCGCGCGTGCGACGCGCTGAACCGCAGCGAACGAGGAATCAATGGACACCCAGCCTGCATCGAACGCGGAGAGATGGCCCAGCCTGCCGTTGGACGCGTGGAGCGACACGTACGCAACCCTGCACCTGTGGGCACAGATCGTTGGCAAGGTTCGCCTCGTCCAGACGCCCTGGGTGAACCACGCGTGGCACGCCACACTCTACGTGACTGCCCGGGGCCTCACGACATCACCGATCCCGCACGGGAATCGGACGTTCGAGATCGAGTTCGACTTCGTTGCGCATGAACTGGCGATACGGGCGTCAGACGGCGGTCTTGGCGGGTTCGCGCTCCAGCCGATGTCAGTGGCGGTGTTCTATGCCCGCCTGCTGGAGAAGTTGAGCAGCCTCAGTCTCGAGGTGACAATCCACAAGAAGCCGAACGAAGTCCCTGATCCCACACGGTTCGATCTCGACCACGCGCACGGTGCGTACGATGCGGAATACGCGAACCGGTTCTGGAGAGTCCTCGTGCAGGCGGACAGGGTCTTCAAGGCGTTTCGGGTGAGGTTCGGCGGGAAGTGCAGCCCGGTGCATTTCTTCTGGGGCGCCCCGGATCTGGCGGTCACCCGCTTCTCCGGCCGCCGCGCGCCCGAACATCCCGGCGGCGTGCCAAACCTGCCGGACTGGGTGACGCGGGATGCCTACTCTCACGAAGTGAGCAGCGCCGGCTTCTGGGCTGGTGGCGGCACGATCCGGTACCCCGTGTTCTACTCTTACGCGTATCCGGAGCCCGCCGGGTTCGCCGATGCCGCCGTCGCGCCGCGCGAGGCCTTCTACAGCACCGACTTTCACGAGTTCATCCTCGCCTACGACGTCGTCCGGCAGTCGGACTCCCCCGACGACACGCTTCTCGAATTTCTGCAGACGACCTACGAAGCGGCAGCAGGACTCGGTGGCTGGGATCGTGCCGCGCTCGACCGGAGCCCCGATCCGCAGAGTCCGCTATGACCCATCTCATTCGTCCGACAGGTTGAACTGCACGCTGACCATCATCACGACCTCGACCGCGTCGCTGTTCAGCAATGTCGGCGTGAAGCGCCACTGCCGCACGGCATCGATCGTCGCGGCGATGGCAAAGGCCGGATGGACCTGGGCGCTGACCACGCGAACCGAGGTCACCGACCCGTCGGTGCCAATGACCGCGTCGATCGGCACGACTCCCTCCAGTCCGGCGTCGCGCATGCTTGCCGGATACACGGGCCTTGCGTCCCCGGTCTTTGTCGGGGCGCGGATGATCCCGCCCGTGTCAACTCGCTGGTCCCGTGGCCCGCGCACCGAATCGGGGGTCTTGCACACACGGGTGTAGAAATCGGGGCCGAGACAGCGCTTGCGAGGGGCGAAGCGGGTGTCTTCTCTTGAGCCCCGCCCGACGACGGTGCATGATGCGTTGCGCCCGTTGCGGCGCAGGAGGAACCTGAACATGATCGCCCGACTCGCCCTGCTCGCCCTGCTGGCTTTGCTCGCGCCCCTGAGTGCCTTAGCGCAGGGCCCCCCGCTGAAGCTGCCGGAGGGCAGTCCGGCCGCCACCGTGTCGCAACGCGTCGGGCTCACCGACCTGACCGTGCGCTACCACCGGCCGGCGGTGAAAGGGCGCACTGTGTGGGGCGATCTGGTCCCGTACGATCAGGTGTGGCGCGCCGGCGCAAACGAGAACACGGTGCTGTCGCTGTCGACGCCGGCGACCATCGCCGGCAAGCTCGTCCCGGCGGGTGACTACGGGCTGCACATCATTCCCTCGAGAACCGAGTGGACCGTGATCCTGAACACCGAATCGACAGCCTGGGGCAGCTTCTTCTACGACCAGGCGAAGGACGCCGTCCGCTTCGCCGCGCAACCCCAGCCGGCGGAGTTCCAGGAGTCCCTCTCGTATACCTTCGACGCGCCTTCAGCCGATGGCGTGACTCTGATGCTCAGGTGGGAGAAGGTTGCCCTTCCCGTTGCCATCGCTGTCGACACCCCGGCGATCGTCTCCGACAGCCTCGAGCAGCAGCTGCACGGTCTGCCCGGCTTCTTCTGGCAGGGGTTCGCACAGGCTGCCACCTGGAGCGCACGCAACAAGGGCGATCTGGTTCGTGCGCAGACGTGGGCCGATCGCGCGGTCAGCATGAATCGCAACTATCAGACGCTGCGTGCGAAAGCGCTGGTGCTCGAACGCAAGGGCGATGCGGAAACAGCTGCCGCGCTGCGAAAGGAGGCGCTCACGCTCGCGACCGAAGCCGACATGAACGCGCAGGGGTACGAACTGCTCGGCGCCGGCAAGGTGGACGAGGCGATTGCCGTGTTCCGCAAGAACGTCGCGGACCACCCGGCGTCGTGGAATACCTACGACAGCCTCGCTGAGGGGCTCGCGGCGAAGGGAGACCACGCCGAGGCCGCTGTTCAGTACCGCAAGGCCCTGTCGATGGTCGGCGACGAGACGAACAAGAAGCGGATCGAGGGCATCCTGGCGAAGCTGAGTGCTTCCAAGTAGGACGCTGCCCGGTCACAGTTTGATCACCGCAACAGGCGGATGCGGTGCGCCTCGCTGTCAGCCACCAGCAGACCGTCGTCGGCTGTCACGAGCAGCCCGTGGGGACGCGAGAGCCGGCAGCGCCGCGGATCCGGCTCCGGTCCGTCGCCCGGCTGCCCTGTGCCCAGCACAGTCGTGATCATTCCGGAGGTCAAGTCCACGCGGCGGATGACGTGGTTCTCGGTGTCAGCGATATACAGCGCCGCATCCCGCGTGTAGGCCAGGCCCTTCGGTCCCGCCAGCGTGGCCTCGAGCGCCGGGCCGCCGTCTCCGGCGTATCCCTTCGCGCCTGTGCCCGCCACGCGGTGGAGCATCTGGCTGCGTGAGTCGATGCGGTACACGGCATTGCCTTCCCGGAGGGCCAGGTAGAGATCGCCGTTCGGCGCACGCGCGAGCGCGCGCGGACCGTTCAGCGGCGTGCCGGCCACCGGCGCTCCTTCGGGCGTGGGCTTCGCTTCGCCCGTACCGGCGTAGGTGTCGAGCAGCCCGGAGCGCAGGTACAGCCGGCGGATCCGGTGGTTGCCGACATCGCAAATCAGGAAGCTGTCGGGACCGTCCGCAATGAGGCAGTGCGGTCCCCGTAGTAGCGCGGTGCGCGCCGGGCCGCCGTCGCCCGAAAAGCCTGCCGCACCCGTGCCTGCCACAGTCGAGATGGTCCCCGTCTTCATGTCGATCCGGCGGATCGTATGGCTGTCGCGATCTGCGATGTAGAGGTCGCCAGCTGCGTCGAACTGCAGCTCGTGGGGCATGTTCAGGGCCGCTGCCAGGGCCGGACCGCCGTCTCCGCTGTAGCCGCGCTCGCCGCTTCCCGCAATGGTCGTCACGCGCTTCGTCGCAAGATCGAGCCGCCGCACCCGCTGGCCATCCATCTCACAGAAGTACAGCGCACCGTCAGGTCCGACGGCGAAGCCAAACGGGGTGGTGGTCTCCCGATCGTCGTGACCCGCGACGCCGGTGCCGAACACCGTGTGAACCGATTGGTGCGCGCGCAGAAACGCGGTCCCGAGGAGCACCACGGTAGCGGCGATGGCTAAGATTTTCGCACTCATTCTCTGGTTACCGTGTGATGGGGCGCGGCCCGGGCCGGTCGCGATCATGGGAACACGAGAGTCTCACTGGCGGAGTGTAGTGAAAGGATCGCGGCTGTCACCACGAAATCGTCCGTCGGGAGCGACGCCCGAGCCCACCGGCGTCGACTGTCAGACTACCGGGTCAGCGCACAGCCATGATGGTCGCGGCGTGGGCGACCGCGTCGCTGGCGCCCGGTGGCGCTGCGCCAGCAAATCCTCGGTGCGCCGGACTAGCCGCTGCCACACGGACCCAGGCTCCGGATCGAAGACGACGTCGGCGTCGCCATCGAGCACGTGCCACGCGCCTTGTGCGGCCTCGCGCTGCAGCTGCCCGGCCCCCCAGCCCGCGTACCCCAGATAGACGCGAAAGCGATTCGGCCCGGCGCCGGTCCCGAGCATCTCGTCCACCACGCCGCGCGCGTTGACCAGGTACACGTCGCCGAACACCTTGCGGCAGTCGGTGCGCGCGCGCTCGGATCGAAGCAGCGCGAGCAGACCGGAAACCTGCACCGGCCCCCCGAAGTAGGCCGTGCCACTGCCGGTGGAGTGCTCGTGCCCGGGGAGAATCTCCGTGACAGTCACGCGGGTGGGGCGGTTCACGATGATGCCCATCGCGCCCTGCTCGTTCACGTCCACGAGCAGAACCACGGCTTCTCTGAAGTTCGGGTCCGGCAGATTCCGTGCGGCCACGAGGAGCTTGCCGGGCGCCAGTTTCCGTACGGCGCCACGCTGCAGCTGGCTGCGCGGAACGGGTCTCGGCTCGGCAATGGATCGGAGGGGTACGGCGGGGGCCAGCAGCGCAGACACGCCAAGCGCGGCAGCACCGCTCCAGAGGAACGTTGGCAGGGTCACCGTCCGACCTCCTCCAGCCTCGTGGATCCTGCGCCGACTGCCTATGCCCCCAGCTGCCGAACCCGTTCGGATTCCTCGCCGAGCCACTCCGGGTGCTGCGCCGTCGCATCATAGATGGACGACGTCTTGAAAGGTTCGAACGCGCCGCGCGCCGCCGCCTCGGCGGTCTTGGCCAGCAGCGCCGAGACCTCGGCCTCGCGCATCGGCGTAAACGATCCGGCCACGTCGCACGCTTGCGCGAGCACTTCGAGGGAGTCGATGCCCGTAATCACGACGGACGTCGGCAAGTGCAGGGCGTACCTCAGGCACTCGCGGGCCGACACCGTGCTGGATCGAAGGATGATGCCGTTCGCCATCGGCTTCATCCCCAGCACCCCAATTCCTTCCGCGGTCAGCCGAGGGAGCACGAGCCGTTCGAAGCTGCGGTAGTGCGCGTCCATCACGTTCAACGGCATCTGCACGGCGTCGAAGTCGAAACCCTGCTCCCGCGCCACGTCGAGGGTGTGCAGGTGGATGTGGGGATCCTTGTGTCCCGTGAAGCCGATGTAGCGCAGCTTTCCCGCCGTGCGGGCGTCCAGCAGCGCACGGTTCGCGCCGTCATCGTCGAAGAGGCGGTGCGGATCATCGAAGCGGATGACCTCGTGATGCTGGACGAGATCGATGCACTCCGTCTGCAGGCGGCGCAGCGATTCGTCGAGCTGGCGCGTCGCTTCCGCGTGCGATCGCCCGTCAATCTTGGTCATGAGAAACACGCGCGCGCGGTATCCGTCGCGGAGCACCTTACCCATCCGCCGCTCGCTCTCGCCCTCGTTGTAATCCCATGAGTTGTCGAGGAACGTGATGCCGCGATCGACGGCCGTGCGGATAATCCGGTCGGCAAGCGTCTCATCCAGGTGCGGCAGAGCCAGGTGCCACCCACCCAGCCCAATGGCTGATATGCGTTCGCCTGTGCGGCCGAGCACGCGGTACGGGATGTCTCCAGGCATCGATACGACCTCCACCACCAACGGTAGCACCAGATCGGCGGCAAGGCGGAGCGCGGTTCATCGCACGGCTCCTACCACCTGAAATCCGTCCGGGCAGCCCCGGCCGCGAGACGCTGCTGGAGGCGAAGCGCGACGTCCGCGGGCAGATAGGGGATGTCGACCCGAACGGATCGTTCGCTGGCGCCGGCCGTGTCGACGCGAACACGAGCCATCGACCACCGCCGATCGAACGGGGATTCGCGCCGGACAACCGCCTGGACTTTGGCGATGCGCGCCACGGTGACGACTCGCCAGAGCCATCCGCGCCGGAACATGACCGTCTCCTCGGTTGCCGCCCAGCCGAACGCCGCAACGCGCTTGCGCGCCGCAAAGACAAACCATCCGATCGTCAGCGGCGCGAGAGCGGCGGCCCACCACCCGGCGGCGGGTGCGCAGACGACGGGAAGCGCAATGCCCAGCACCAGTGCGGGCCTCACGGCGCGACGAAACGCCCGCGGGTGCACGGGCTGCCAGGCAACCGCTGCCAGATCGAGGTCCGGCAGGATTCCATCCGTAATGGACGGCAGGTCGGCCACCCGGACGAGCGGCGCCAGCCACTCACGATCGACCACGCTGCCGGCTGTTCCAGCCTGACCTCCGGCCGTTTCCGCCCGCACGCCGACACGCGTCAGCAGCCGGTGCAGCGGGCTGTCGCGGAACGTCATCGTCTGGATCCGCCGCACGGGGATCGTGGTGGCGACCCGTGTCAACAGCCCGTACTCGGTCCGAAGATCTCCGCCGGCACGGGACAGGCGGAAGTCGTAGAGCCGGATCGCCGCCCACGCCATGGACACGAGCCGCACCACGATCAGGAATCCAACGAGGCCGGCCAGTGCGATCGCGACCTGATCCGCCCTCGGCAGCTGTCCATCGAGCCCTCGCCGCACGGTGTCGCGCAGTAAGCCGGAGCCGTACTCCGTTTCATCCAGCAGGTGGCCCCACAGCTGCGACAGCGGGCCGTACTCCCAGAGCACGCCGTAGACGGCGCCAATGACGATCAGCCCCCGGTTCTCGATGAAACCAAAGAGCAGCAGGTCACCAAGCCCCAGATGCACGAGCGTCTGTTCGGCGGTTGCAGGGCCAGGGTCGACGAGGCCGGCCTCCGCCGCGGTGCGCTGCCCAGGGCCGCCTTCCAGAGCGCGGCCACGGCCTTCCATGACACGCCGCCGCATCTCTTCGAATGCCGCAAGCGGCAGCACGCTGATCGTGGCTTCCGTCTCCTTCCCCGACGCGTTCTCCACGCGCACTTCGACTACGCCGAATGCCCGATGGAAGACGTTCCGAACGGCCTCGAGGTTTTGAATGCGCGAGTATGGGATGTGGCGGACGTTCCTGAACACGAGTCCCGACCGGATGACCAGGTCCGTGCTCTCGTATCGCACGCGGAACGACACATGGCGCGCCACGGCCATCAGCGCCGCGGGAATCAGGATCAGCATCATCCAGACTTCCCAGTTCGCCGGAAGCCTGCCGAAATCACCGCCTCCACCTCCGGACGAGCGTCCCGCGACGAGGACCAGCAGGCCGGGCACCGCGAAGGCCTTGAGGCTGCCAGCGAATGCGAACAGAATCGAGATCGGATGGAGCCGCTGTTCAGACGGCATCGTCCCCTCGCGGCAGGAGCTGCTCGCGGATACGGAGCGCGTGCGCATGCGCGAGGCCGCCTAGGCTCACCCGCGCCTGATCGGTTCCGGCGGTGTAGACGACGAGCGTGCCGAGCCCGAACCGACGCTCGAGAGGGCCCTGCGATACATCGGTGTGCTGCACGCGCGACCGGGGCACGGTGACGACCGTCCGCCAGTACACGCCGCGCCGAATCTCCAGGCACTGGTCGTCGAGCCGGTACGAGGCATGGCGGTAGTCGATGGCAGGCCAGCGATGCGCGTGCCAGGCAAGTGCAGCAACGCCGGCTGTCCAGGGGAGACCACCGGCGAGCAGCCCGGCCGCGGTGGCCCCATTCGTCAGCCACGCGGCGACGAGCGCCGGAAAGGACGCTGCGGCGACCACCCCCGTGAAGATCCATCCGCCGATGCGGTGGAGCAGAATCACACCGGGATCGAGCCGATGATCGACGCCGTCCGCAATGGCTGCCGGCCCGGG
This sequence comes from Vicinamibacteria bacterium, assembly GCA_963739995.1. Lineage (GTDB taxonomy): Bacteria > Acidobacteriota > Vicinamibacteria > Vicinamibacterales > JAENWD01 > CAVUCH01. The sequence continues at coordinate 157,606 of CAVUCH010000018.1, forward strand.
TCCGGGCGGAGGCATCGGCCCCTGGCTGTCCGGCATCTCCGCACTCATCGCAGCCGTCGTCTGAGGGAGGAAGGGCGCAGAGGCATCGCTGACCGCCAATCGTAGACGATATTGAAAATGGAGCCGACCGTCAGAGCCACGTGGCCGTGACCATCGACGATCTTCGCCGTTTCGCGATTGCCCGTACGATGCCGCGGCCGGGAACGCTGAGATCCGCGTTGCGCCGGTTCGGCTTCGTCCAGGCCGATCCCATCCGAGCACCGGCCCGGGCCCAGGACCTGATCCTGCGCCATCGTGTGGCCCGCTACCGTGCGGGGGATCTCGAGCGGCGGTACATGACACTCGGGATCGAGGAGGACGTGTTCGTCAACTATGGCTTCGTGACGCGAACCGTGCAGATGCTGATGCACCCGCGCGCGGTGGAGCCAGGCTGGACGAAAGCGCGGCGCAACCGCGCGGCGCAACTGCTGGCGTTCGTGCGAGAGCACGGAGAGGTTCACCCGCGGCAGGTGAACGATCACTTCGCGCACGGCACCGTGACGAACTACTGGGGCGGGTCCTCGAGCGCGACCACGCACCTGCTCGACGCCATGCACTACGCCGGTCTGGTTCGCATTGCTCGGCGCGAGGCGGGCATCCGCATCTACGCGGCGCGCGAGCCAATCGCCCGGACCGGCAGACCCGGCCGCACGCCGCGCGCGCCTCGACGCGCTCGTCGACGTCGTGGTCGATGTGTACGCACCGCTGCCCGCCCGGAGCCTGTCCGGCCTCGTGAGCCGGCTCCGCTACGCCGCCCCGCAGTGGCAGCGCGACCTGGAACCGGCGCTGGTGCGCGCAAGGAGGCGACTGACACACGCCCGCCTCGACGGGGTGGACTGGTACTGGCCGACACATGAGGACCCTGCCGCGTACGGAATGGACGGTGAGGCTCGCCTGCTGGCGCCGTTCGATCCGATTGTGTGGGACCGCCGCCGCTTCGAGCTCTTGTGGGGCTGGCCCTACCGGTTCGAGGCGTATACGCCCGTGCGCAAGCGGCAGCTGGGCTACTACGCGCTGCCGCTGCTGTGGCACGACCGCATGGTCGGGTGGGGCAACCTGTCGGTCGCGGCCGGCACACTGCAGGCGACCTTCGGCTACGCTGGCGGAACACCACCTGGCGACCCGGCGTTCGCCCCCGCGCTGGACGACGAGCTGTCGCGCATGCGTGCCTTTCTCGGCATCGGTGAACTGAGTGGACGCGCATTGTAGACAGTCAACGACCGCGTGCGAGACATGCTCCAGAAAGGACCCACGTGATGGTCGCAACATCGGTCCGAGCGCGCCGTCATCACCCGGCGCTGCTGATCGTGACGGGCGGACTGCGGGAATCGACGCGAGGGCCGGTTCCGCACTGGGATTCCGCTCCTCTGCATCCCGGACTGAAGGAGGCTGACGTCAGGCCGAGGAGCACGATGAGGAACAACAATGGGCGCCCGCGGTACGGTTGTCCACGGTGTTCGGCAACGCACTTTCTACGTTCGTAGACGCAAAATTGGCGTGCTGCATGACGGCGCCACCAGTGAGATCACCGATAATCGTTCACATGCCAGGCGGTGCTCCCGAACCTAAAGGCACGCATCGTGCATCTGCTAAGCCCGGCCGGAAGGCCACAACACGATGACCCCTGCCCACTCCACCCTCCGGGAGTTGGTTGCGCACCTCGCTCGCGCGCAGCGGGCGTTCGACGCCGGCCGCCTCGACGAGGCGGAGCGTGCGATCGCGGATGCGCTCGCGCTGGATCCGCATAACGTGCAGGCGGCGGATCTTCGACAGCGCATCAGGAAGGATCGGCGGCCCGCTGCGCCGGACCGTGCCGGTGCAGTCGCGCCCGTTGACGCTGTGGGCTCTCGTGGATCCGTGGCTCGGGGTCCGTCCCCGGCGGGCCGGGTGTCGCCTGCTGCATGGTCTACGTTCGAGGGGCGCGTACGCGGACGCCGGGCCGATCGGGCGGTTGTGGAAGCGCAGGAGGCCCTGGGCCGCGGGGATGCGGAGGCCGCGCGGGCGGCACTCGCGGAGCTCGACGCCGTGTCGCCCGGCGACCCTCGGCGCGAAGTGATTGCGGCTTCGCTTGCTCCGCCAGCGCTGGACCACGTCTCCGTACCGACGCCGCCACCCGCTGCCAGTGCGGCGCCAGCTGTTCCCGCACGGCGGCCAGCTGCTTCCCCGGCCCGGCCAGCTGCGTCCGCGGGAGCGCGCACCGCTTCTCCTTCAGGCACTCCTGTGAAATCACTGGCCGGGCCTGCCCTCCCGACAGGGACTGCACCTGCCCCACCAACGGCTGCAGGACCAGGACATTCGGAACTGGTGCTGGCGGACCTACCGATCTACATGCAGCCCCCTGCGATCGACCCGGACGTCGCCTGGGCGGCAGCGCCGCGCGTGCTGCCAGCCAGTGCTCGTCGGACGCCCAGGCGGTCCGGGGCGAGGACCGCGGTGGCATTCGCAGCAGTCGCTGGCACCGCCCTGCTCGGCTTCTGGATCTTGTCCGTTCCAGGGCTGGATGGGTTTCTGGCAGGGGCGTTGGGCGAGCAGTCGCAGCCGGCGGAGATGGCCCGGACACCGGAACCGACGCCAGCCCTCGAGGGCGATTTGCCCGAGGTGCTGCCGTCGTTCGCGCCACCGCCCGCGTACGTCGCCGAGCAGGACATCATCCCGTCGAACCCGCCGTTCGAAGCGGCGACAGCGTCCGCCGCCACCGTGCCCTCGCCCGGGCCGGAGGCTCGGCAGCCGACTTCGGGATTCGCTACGACGCCCAGGCCTCCCGCCCTCGAGAACCGCGCCCGGGAGTTGGCCAGTACTACGGCTGCAAGGCAACCCGACCTCGTACGAGCCGATCCCGCGCCCGCCCCGCCTCTCGCACCTCCCGTTGAGTCACCGATGCTGGTCCCGGACACACGGCGTTTGCCAGGTCTATCCGGCGGCGCGCCCCTGGGGCGCGAGGTCACGCCGGTTCCGGCGCCCCCTGCCCCCGCCCCGGCGGCGGCACCGCCTGCCATGGCGGCGGCGTCGGGGGCGATCGAGACGAGCGCCGTACGCGGAGTGCTCGACGGCTACGCCGACGCATTCAGCACACTCAACGCCGACGCCACCCAACGCGTGTGGCCCGGTGTCGACGTGCGTGGGCTGCGCCGTGCGTTCGACCAGTTGAGCACGCAGAACATCACGTTCAGTCGCTGCGACGTGAGTGCCTCCGGCGAGACGGCCCAGGCCGTCTGCACCGGCCGCGCAACGTGGGTGCCGAAGGTCGGGGATCGCTCACCGAAATCCGAACCGCGCACCTGGCGGTTTGCGCTGGGCCGCAACGACGGTGAGTGGGTGATCGACGGAGTGCAGGTGCAGCGCTGAATCGGGCTCGCGGCCCGAGCCGGTTGACCGTCTGAAAGAGCGAACAGCACACCGCGCGAGCGCGCGATCGCCGCACAACGCAGCTACTGGCCGAACGCGTAGTCGATCCCGACCGTCGTCTGGAGCCGCGACGTGAGCCCCGCGCTGGTGCCGGGCATCAGCACGCTGGCCCTGACGAGCCAGGTGCCCCCGACATTCCATTTGAACGAGCCCCCGGCGTTCACGACATCCATCCCCAGCGCGCCCGCGCTCAAGCGGACGGTTTCGACGCCGGCAATCAGCGGGTGCGGCGCGGATATCTCGCTGATCCGTCCGATGTCGCCAAGATGCCGTCCCATGAACTCCGCGGCGACCGTCACGCGCGGCGCCGGCGCGACGGTGAGTGCGGCGGCATACGTTATCTCGTCCGAGACCCCGCCGAAGCCCATTCCGATGTTCGCGTGCATGGCGACGTACTCACGCTCGAGGGACGCCACCGCCAGGAAGCGAGTCGCGGTGGTACCTGCCCCCAGCAGATCTTCTTCACGCCCGGTCGGCAGCACGATTTCACCGGCTGCCGCCAGCCGTGCCCCTCCCCGATCGAAGAAGTGGTACTTCGCCCGCACCGCGACGTCGCCGAATCCGCTGGACGACGCCGTCGCCTGCGCCTGCAGGAACGACGAGCCCCGGTACGTGTCGGTGCGGGTACCCTCGAGATCGAGCCATACGAACGGCACCGCCACGGCAACGTCCAACCTGTCCGTGATACCGACCGTGGCGGAGCCCGTGACGATGCGGCTCTGCAGCGCGAGCGTGAGCCGCTCGACGTCGAACGCCTCCGCTTCGTCGAGAAAGCGATTGGCGGTGGTCACCAGCCCTTCATCCCGCAGGCGCCGATCATCGAGCCGCGTGAACGAGGCGTACTGCCAGGTCGTGCCGAACGCCACGCGGCCCGGGCCCGATGTCACCGCGCGCTCGACGAACGACGGACCGAAGCTCGTGGTCGTCCGTTCGAGCGTCCCCAGGGACGGATTGAAGCGGTATGTGAAGCCGGCTGACGAAGCGCCCGTGGGGAGCGTCGTGAGGGACACGAGCAGCGCCTGTCCCAGCGCCGCGCTCGCCGCGTCCGCCGCTGCGCGATCCTTCACGAAGTCGCCGGTCTGCACCGACTGGTTCGTCACCAGCAGATCGACGATCTCGCGAACCGTCGCAACTTGCGCGAACGCGGCGCCGGACGTGACGGTGAGCAACAGCCCGGCCCCGAACAGCACCCGCCACACGCGCGCGCGGCTGTGCGGGCTACTTGTCCAAATCGACTTCGGTCGCATTCACCGTACCTTCCAGGGTGAGGAGCCCGCGGACGCCCACGGTGTCGCCGTCCGTCAGCTTCGCGCAGTTGCCGCGTTTGAAGGTTGTGGAGCCGCTGGTCGTGACAGTCCGGCCCTCGATCGTGAACGTAACGGCGGGACACGTGCCCGCGAGGCCGCTCACAGTGCCGCCGAGGGTGATCGCTTGCAACTCGACTCCAGCCTGGGTGACGCTGAGCGTCGTGCCGGCGACTGTAATGGTACCCCTGCGCTCACTGGCGGTCGCGTTCGGAGCAATCGTGTAGCCGACAGCGCCCGGGCCGGTGCCCCCGGTTGTGGTCAGCTGGATCCACTCCGGCGAACCCGTCGCGGTCCACGCGCATGTGCCGGTCGTGCTGACCGTGAGGGTGCCGTTCCCGCCGGTCGCACCGGCGGTGATCGGATTGTCGGGGTCGACGTCGAACCTGCAGGACGGCGGCGGGGGGGCACCGGCAGCCGCCTGCTGCACGGTGAAGCTGGCGGTACCCACCGTGATCTGCCCGGCGCGGGCGGTGCCTGTGTCATTCGCCGCGACCCGATAGGCGATCTGCGCGTCCCCAATGCCGTTCGTTGCCGAAGTAATCGACAGCCAGGCCTGATCGGACGCAGCGTTCCACGAGCACGCACTGCCAGCGGTCAGCGAGACGGTGCCTTCCGTGGCCGATGCATCCAGCTGCGCCGACCCCGGCTGCAACGCATACGAGCAACCCGCGGGGGGCGGCGGTTGGGGCCCCGACGCGGAGACCTGCGTGACCTCGAACCGGACGCCGCCAATCAGTACCTGTGCCCACGCGCGCGGCGCCCGCATTCGCGAGCGCGCGGATTGTCACGCTGCCGGGCCCGTTTCCCTGCGCGCCCTGCGTGACCGACAGCCAGTCGGCGTCGGTCGCGGCGGTCCACGCGCAGCCCGCCGGTCCCTGAACGTTGACGCCCACCGACGTCACGGCGGCACCAATCTGCACGCCGTTTCGATCGAGAGCGAACCGGCAGGGCGCACCCGCCTGACCGACTTCGACAATCTGTCCCGCCACGTTTACGGACCCGCGTCGCGGAAGCCCGGAAGGGTTCGTCTGCACGTTGTATCGCAGTGTGGACTCGCCCTGCCCCTCCACGGGAGGCATGAGCGCAACCCAACTCACCTGCGCAGCGGCCGTCCACACGCATTCGCGGTCGGCCAGCACGGCGATCGCGCCCTGCCCGCCAGACGCGGTGAAGCTGGGCGTGCTGTTGGTGGCCGTGAGCTGACATTTGGCGGGCGACGGCCCCGCGACCGTGGTGCTGGAGGTCGAGCCGCAACTGATGGAAGCGGCGATTGCGAGGGCGGCGGTCAGAGTCCGAGAGGCCCGGGTCATCGTGGTTATGGTCCTGCTCGGGTAGAAGAACAATATACGGGCCAACGGTGCGCGGCGGGTGCGTGGGGTGTCAGCGCGCCGGGCGAAAAATCAGGATGTGCTGGCGTGGGAGGCTGCTGTCCAGGCGGTCGAGTTCAAATCCCTCGGCTTCGAGTTCGCGCCGCGCGTCGGCCACGCTCATCTTGTGCTCCGGCCGAATGGGCACGGCCGGATCTTCCTTGCGATACTCCAGGAGAACGAGCCGTCCGGTGCGCTTGAGCGAGGTCAGCAGTTTACTCAAGATGACCTGCGGCTGTGCCAACTCGTGGTAAACGTCCACCATAAGGATGAGGTCGAAGGTGCGCGGCGGCAGCCGCGGATCATCTTCCGCGCTCTGCACCGGTTCGACGTTCGAGAGAGCCTCCCGCTGGAGACGCCTGCGCAACAATGACAACATCTCCGGCTGAATGTCGGCGGCGAATACGCGGCCGGACGGGCCGACACGCCGGGCGAGCCGCACGGTGAAGTACCCAGACCCGGCGCCCAGATCGGCCACCACTGCACCAGGCCAGAGCCCGAGTGCCTCCACGGCTCGGTCCGGTCTCTCTTCGGCTTCGCGTTCGGGCCGGTCCAGCCAGTCGGCCCCCGCGTGCGACATGACGTTGGCGATCGGGCGGCCGCTGATCGGATGCACGCCCGGGCCGGCGCCGACACCCTGCAGCGCCACGGCGCGTTCGACCGTCGCGAGCGCAGCGGGCGCCGAGGCACAGGCGAGGCCCAGGAGCGCGATGGCGAGTGTGCCGGCACAAGGCCGGCGGAACGCGATCCAAACGGGATTCATCACCATGCACTTTGACACGAGTGCGGCCGCGGTGGCGAAATGTGGTGACTACCATGAACATCCTCCTCCCGCTCGGCATCGCGGCGGTCGCGTTCCTGGTGGTGTACCGCGACTTCACGAACGTGCAGTTGTTGTATGGCGGACAGGCGGTGCTCTTCCTCTCGGTCCTCATTACGGGTGTGCATGGCAGGGCGATGCAGGCGCCCCCGATGGACATCGCGGGCGGTGAGGCCGTAATGCATGGAGGGCTGTGGCCGATCCTGTTCATCACTGTCGCGTGCGGGGCGATCAGCGGCTTCCACTCGCTCGTCGCGAGCGGCACGACCGTGCGCCAGTTGCCCCGCGAGAGCGACGGCCGCACCATCGGCTACGGCGCGATGCTCGTCGAGAGTGTGCTGGCAATCTCGGTGCTGGTTGCCGTTGCGGCGGCCCTGCCGCGGCCCATCTTCGGAGCCGGGAACCAGCTCGTTGGCGCGCTGGCGCTCACAACCGTGAGCGTATGGCTCGCGCAGCGGGCGCGGCGCAACCTGTTCGCGCTCATCCCGGCGGTCTTCATGATCGTCACGACGATCGCGGCGCTGTGGCTTCAGATGGAGCGGAACCTCGGAGGGGAGAATCCCGTTCTCGGGGTCACGGCCGGCGCGCTGCTGTTGCTGGCGGTCGGCGTGGTGGCAGTCGGGGTCGCCCGGTTCAGCCAGGCGCTTCAGAGTCCGGCGCCCCGGTCCATGGTCGCCGTGGCGGACTGAGCACTCCGCCGCCGCCGATCGACCACGGCGCCCGTATCGGCCGCGCGCCATGGCAGTGGATTCTCATCTTCCGCATCACCGCCGTCGCGTCCACGTCTCGAGCGGGATCGACAACAGGACATATCCGCGCCGCAGCGCCCGCACGCGGGCCGAGGTACTCGCGCTGTGGAAATTCCTTCGACAGCAGGCGGCCCTTCAGCCGACGGATCTCATACCGGTACAGTGCGCTCAGGAAGTCACGCACCACCTGCGGGTCGGTGTCACCGGTCGGGACGACACCGTGCTTTCGGAGCTCCTCGAGAACCTCCACGGTGTAGTCGAAGCGCACTGCTTGATTGTAGTCGCGCGGGTGCGAGCCGGATTGGGACTACGCTTGCTCATCGTCCGGCGTCTCCGGTGGTCCGAAGCGCTCCCGACAGTTCTGCTACAGAGAACGGTATTCGAGGAGGCCGACTGAAGTCGGGCCCTACGCCGTTGGTCCCCACGCACTGGTCCCTCTCACCCGAAGATCTTCGCGTCGATGTCGGGCAGCATCTGCCCCGTTTCTAGCAGGTTCCTGTGCAGCTCGAAGCACGTCGCCAGGTCGTGGCTGATGTGCCCGACACGGGCGCGCTCGAGGTAACGGTGGAGATAGGGGCGATAGGCTGGGTGGGCGCAGTTGTTGATGATGCGCTCGGCGCGGGCGCTGGGGCCCAGACCGCGCAGGTCGGCGAGGCCCTGGTCGGTGACGACGACCTGCACGGAGTGCTCGTTGTGATCCACGTGGGACGCCATCGGCACGATGGCGCTGATCCGTCCGCCTTTCGCGACGGACGGGCACATGAAGAGGGAGAGATAACTGTTGCGTGTGAAGTCGCCACTGCCGCCGATCCCGTTCATCATGTTCATGCCCGCCACGTGCGTCGAGTTCGCGTGGCCATAGATGTCGATTTCGAGGGCTGTGTTGATCGTGATCACGCCGAACCGGCGAATCACGCCGGGGTTGTTGCTCAGCTCCTGCGGGCGGAGCACCACCCGCGGTCCGAAGAAATCGAAGTTGTCGTAGACGCGCTGGATGAGGCGATCCGTGAGGGTCAGGGCTGTCGAGCTCGCGCCGATCAGTCGCCCGCTTTCCATCAACGCCACCAGGGAGTCCTGAAACACCTCGGTGAACATCACGAAGTCCGGGATGTCGGGGTGTGCGCCGAGCTGCGCCATCACCGCATTCGCGACGTTGCCGACGCCCGCCTGCAGCGGCAGAAACTCCGGCGGGATGCGCCCGACGCGCAGCTCCTCGACGAGGAAACGCACCACCTGATCGGCAATGCGCTGGCTCGCCACATCGGCGGGCGCAAACGGGTGCACACCGTCGGGCGCCGAGTGCTCGACGATGCCGACGATGCGGGAGGCGTCGACCTGCACGAACGGCACACCGATCTTCCCGAGCGGATCGAGGATCGGAATGGGCAGCCGGTGGGGCGGCGGCGGCAGCAGCGCGATGTCGGTCATCTCGCGCAGGCGGGGAGAGTGCCGCCCATTCACCTCGATGATGATCCTCTTCGCCGAATGGAGCAGCGTGGGCGACAGCCCGACGGAGGTGGTGAGGAACACCTGGCCCTCCGACGAAACCTCGGTAGCCTCGACGACCGCGAGGTCGATGTCGCCGAAGAACCCGAACAGCAGCGCCTGCGGGACGTGCGACAGGTGCATGTCCACGAACTCGACCGTGCCGCTGTTGATCTGGGCCCGCAGCCTGGGACTCGACTGATAGGGCGCACGCCACGAGATCGCCTCAGCCTCGGCGAGGTCGTCGTCCAGTTCGCCGGTGGACGCGCCGGTGATCACGCGGAGCCTGAACGGCCGGCCGGCCTGATGTTCCTCGCGGGCGCGGACGGCAAGTGCACGCGGCACGAGCTTGGCCGCTCCTGCGGGGGTGAACCCGCTGAAGCCGACGGTCTGGCCATCGCTGATGTACGCGGCGGCTTCCTCGGGGGTCAGGCGTGGGAAGGACATGATGGCGGCACTCCTCAGACGCCACCCGCAGCGGCTGAGGAGCACGGGCGGCGGGCGCGCGTCAGCGTGCGCCGGCAGTTTCGAATTCCCGGGACGCGTCGCTGGCGATCGCTGCGCCAAAGACGCCCGTCCAGGGCGGTATCACGATTGAGAGGGCACCAGTGGCCCGCGCCTGGCACGCCGCCCAGCACACCCACCCAGGCACTGCCGCGCGATCGACCTCGTGTGTCTCGGCCCCGAGCAGGCCGGCGGTCCTGTGCCAGGCCTGATCGTCATGCTGCGCGAGATCGTGTTCGAGATCGGTGAGGGATGAGCGCATGTATCGGGTGGAGCTGTGAGGACAGGCCCAGAACGTGGGCCCGGTGAGGATTCTAGCATTTCCTCCCCCACGCGCGTGGCACGCGTCAGGTATCCTTGATCCTTTGCATGCGAGCCGTTTTTCATCACCTGCGGGAAGAGTTCCGTCCGATGGTCTCGCTGGCGTGGCCTGTGGTGGTCGCGGAGCTGGGCTGGATGGTGATGGGTCTGGTGGATACACTCATGGTCGGACGGGTGTCGCCACAGGCCATCGGCGCAGTGGGCCTCGGCAGCTCGGTGTTCGTGGCGTTCGCGATCTTCGGCATGGGCCTGCTGCTCGGGCTCGACACGCTGGTGTCGCAGGCCTATGGCGCGGGCGCACGCGAGGAATGCCACCGGTGGCTCCTCCACGGGTTGTATCTCGCGTTGATCGCCTCGGTGCCGGTGATGGCCGCATCCTGGGAGCTGGTGCACCTCATGCCCCGGTGGGGTCTGCACCCGACGGTGCTCGAGATGACCGCACCATACCTGCGGATTGTCACGTGGAGCACCCTGCCGCTCCTCCTGTATGCCGCGCTGCGGCGGTACCTGCAGGCCATGAACGTGGTGCGACCCATCATGATGGCGCTCGTGACCGCCAACCTCGTGAACGTCGTCGTGAACTGGCTGCTGATCTTCGGCCACCTCGGGTTCCCGCGCATGGGGACGGACGGCGCGGCCTGGGCAACCGTGGCGTCTCGCGTCTACCTGGTCGTCGCGCTCGCGGCGGTAATTGCCTGGCACGAGCGGGGCGCACGCGTGAGCCTGTTCTCGACGCCGCTGGGGATCGAAGCGCCGCGACTCTGGCGGCTTGTGAATCTCGGGTTCCCGGCGGCCACGCACCTGACGGCCGAAGTGGGAGTTTTCGCCGCGGCGACAGCGCTGGCCGGCTGGCTCGATCCCCTTTCGCTGACGGCGCACCAGATTGCGCTGAACATCGTCAGCCTCACCTACATGGTGCCGCTCGGGGTGGCCTCGGCCGGAGCGGTACGGGTCGGACAGGCCATCGGCCGGGGGGATCTTTACGGGGCAAGCCAGGCCGGGTGGACCGCCATCGCCATCGGCGTCGGGTTCATGGGCTGCGCGGCGCTCGGGCTCCTGACGGTTCCGTCGCAAATCATCGGGCTGTTCACCCACGAACCGTCAGTCGTGGCGCTCGGCGTCTCCCTGCTGTTCCTGGCCGCGCTCTTCCAGTTGTTCGACGGGCTGCAGGGCGTCGCGACGGGTGCGCTCCGCGGTCTCGGCGACACCCGCACCGCGATGATTTCGAATGTGGCCGCGCACTGGCTGTTCGGCCTGCCCGTCGGATATCTTCTGTGTTTCGTCGCAGGCTGGGGCGTGACGGGGCTCTGGATCGGCCTGTCGCTGGGGCTCGTGGTCGTCGGGCTCGTGTTGCTCATGACATGGGCGTCGCGCATGCGCGCGCTGCGCGTTCAGGGCATCGCGGTGGCCCTCCCGTGAACGGCGCGTCGGGCGATCGCCTGTTCACGGCGCGCTTCTTCGTGATGTGCGGCTTCACGTTCACGGTGTTCCTCTCGGCGCTGCAGCTGCTTCCCACGGCGCCCTTCCACATCCACGATCTGGGCGGGAGCACCGCCGCGTCCGGATTGTTTCTCGGGCTGCTGACGTTCTCGTCCGCCTTCTCCGCCCCAGTCACCGGCGCACTGGCCGATCGCTTGGGGCGCACCCGTCAGCTGCTCGTGTGCAGCATGGCGATCGCCGGCTTCTCCGTCCTGTACGCCATTGCGCCTACCGTGCCGCTCCTGCTGGTGCTCGTGCCCCTGCACGGCATCGTCTGGTCGGGTCTGCTGTCGGCCTCCGCGGCCCACATGACGAGCATCCTGCCCCCATTGCGGCGTGCAGAGGGCATCGGATACTGGGGATTCTCGTCCGTGATCGCGCTCGCCGTGGCCCCGCCGATCGGCTTCTGGATCTATCAATTCGGCTGGTTCTGGCTCTGCATGTTCGCGGCGCTGCTGAACCTGGTGATGGCGGCCATCGCATGGCAGCTCCGAGAGGCGCCCCGTCCCGCCGTGCGCGCCGCCTACGAGCACGATCCCCGTGGATGGGTCGAGTGGCGCGTCCTCCTGCTCTCACTGCCGCTGTTCCTCTACAGCTATGCCTACGGTGGCATCACGAGCTTCAGCGCCATGTACGCCGACTCGCTCGGCATCACACCCAAGAGCGTGTATCTCACCGCACTGGCCGCGGCCATCCTGGTGACGCGGCCGGTTTTTGGTACGCTCGGTGACCGTTTCGGGTACCGCCGGGTGTTCGCGCCCTGCCTCGTGCTGATCACGGCAGGTCTCGTCCTGCTCGCGATGGCGACGACCCGCTCCGGGCTGATCCTCTCCGCCATCGTGTTCGGTACCGGGTTCGGCACCGCCTACCCGGTGTTTGCGGCGTACGTCACGCATGGCGTGCGGGAAGATCGGCGCGGCGCGGCGTTCGGCGCGATTCTCGCCGCGTTCGACACGGGCATCGGGACGGGGTCCTCCTCGCTCGGGTGGCTGGTGGCGAATTTCGGGTACGGCACGGCGTTCGGCGTCGCCGCGGCCCTCTCTGCGCTGGCGTTGCCGGCGTTCTTCCTGGCCGATCGGCAGGCAGGCCTGCAGACCGCACCAACAGCGTCGACCGCGGGCGTCCCTGCGGATCCACCCTCACCGATTGTGTGAAGAATGCACAGGATCGGGCACGACGGAACCCGGACGGCGGCGAGCCGGCGTCTCAGCCCCGGCGAGACGGCATGGCGTCCGAAGACCTGTCACCCACCGCGAGGGAGCCGGGGCTGGACGTGCAGTCCCCCCGAGACGCTGTGAACCGGGACCACGAGTCAGTGCGGAACGAGGAGGCGGGACCTCAAACCCGGCGGTCCATGACACTGACGACGCTCGCGCTCCTGCTCACAATCGCGGAGCCGCTCGGGGTGGCGTTCTATGCGTCGAGCATCCTGACAACCATCATCGACCGCGGCGGGTGGGCAGTCTTCCTGCTTTGCGTGCGGCTGGCCATCACCGGCATCGGCGTCGGCGCCGGCCGTGCGTTGTGGAACGGGCGTCCGGGCGCCGCGGCCTTCGCCCGCGTGGCTGTCGTGCTTACGGCAGCAGGCGTGCTCCTCACGTTCCTCGCGCCCACGTTCCCCCGCAACCGGCCACCGGGCACCACGGCTCCGCTCCTGGTCCTCCTGCTGACGTACTACGCGGCGTGGTTCGCGTACCTCACGAGGGTGATTGCGAAGCCCTGAAGCAGTCGTCTACGTCCGGCTGCAGTCCGATGCTACGTACATGGGCCGTGCCGCTCAGCAGTTAGCAACACACGATCGCCAAGAGGAACGCGGCTTGCTCCAGTCATCGCATTCCATCGTCTTCATCAACAGTGGAGGTGCACATGGCTCAACGGAAACCGCTCGGCGAGCAGGTCGTGGTGATTACGGGCGCATCGAGTGGCATCGGTCTGTCCACGGCGCGCATGGCCGCGGCGCGTGGCGCGACAGTGGTGCTGGCCGCGCGTGATGAGGCAGAACTCCAGGGGATCGTGGGCGAGATCTCCGCACGCGGTGGCGCGGCCCTCGCCGTGGCCGCCGACGTCGCGAACCCGGACGACGTGGAGCGCATCGGCGAGCGCGCGATCACCAGCTTTGGGCGCATCGACACCTGGTTCAACAATGCCGGTGTCTCGGTCTACGGAAAGCTCCTGGACGTGCCGCTTGACGACCAGCGCCGGGTGTTCGAGACCAACTTCTGGGGCGTCGTGCTCGGGTCCCGCACGGCCGTGCGGTTAATGCGGACCGGCGGCGGCGGACTGATCAATATGGGCAGCGTCGTGTCGGACCGCGCCGTGCCGCTGCAGGGCATCTACGCGGCCTCGAAGCACGCAATCAAGGCCTACACCGACACATTGCGCATGGAACTCGAACACGACGGCGTGCCGGTGGCCGTCACGTTGATCAAGCCGGGGGCGATCGACACGCCGTACTATCAACACGCGAAGAACTACATGAGCGAAGAGCCCGCGCCGCCGCCGCCGGTCTACTCCGCCGACACCGTGGCGCGCGCCGTCTGCCAATGCGCGGAGCGCCCGGTCCGTGACATCACGATCGGGGGCGGCGGCCGCATGATCGCGACGTTGGGCGCGCTGGCTCCCCGGCTCACCGACCTCGTCATGGAACGCACCATGTTCGGGCAGCAGACGAGCGGACGGCCGAACGATCACCGCGACAGCCTACACACGACCAGCGGCAACGGGGAAGAATCCGGTGGCTACGAGGGTCACGTGTTGCAGTCGAGTGCGTACACGCGCGCGATGCTGTCAGACGTCGGACGCGCGCTCCCATTCCTTGCGCTCGGTGCCGGGGTGGCCGCCGCAGTGACGGCGGCTCGGCGGCACTGAGAGGGAAAGGGGGCCCGGGCACTGCGGCCCGGCTCTGCATTGTCTTCGCCACTGTACGATGTGGGGCCGGGGCCGAAGTGCCCCGGCCGGACACGTTACGTCACGACCAGCACGATCTTCCCAACGTGCGCTCCCGCTTCCAACATCGCGTGCGCCTCCGACGCGCGCTCGAGCGGGAACGTGGCGTGGATCACCGGCCGGAGTTCAGCGCGTTCGAAACGCGGCCACACCTGCTCGTGGAGCGCCCGCGCGATGGCGCCCTTCTGATCGGGCGTGCGCGGCCGCAGCGTCGATCCGGTAAGCGTCAGGCGCTTCTGCATCAGGGGCGCGAGGTTCACCTCCACGCGCTGGCCGCGGAGAAACGCAATCTGCACCAGTCGCCCTTCCACCGCCAGCACCTCCAGGTTCCGGCTCACGTAATCGCCGCCCACCATGTCGAGCACGACGTCCACGCCAGTACCGCCGGTCGCCGCGCGGACCACCTCGACGAAATCCTCCGTGCGGTAATTGATGGCACGCGCCGCGCCGAGGCGCTCGCATGCCGCACACTTCTCGGCTGTGCCGGCCGTCGCGTACACGGTTGCGCCGAACGCGCGCGCCAGCATCACGGCTGTCGTGCCAATGCCGCTCGCCCCGCCGTGGACGAGGATCGTCTCCCCGGCCCGCAACCGCCCGCGTTCGAAGACGTTCGTCCACACCGTGAAGAACGCTTCCGGGATCGCCGCCGCCTCGACCATGCTGAACCCGCGCGGAACCGGCAGGCACTGCACGGCCGGCGCCGCGCGGTCCTCGGCGTACCCGCCGCCCGCCACGAGTGCGCACACGTGATCGCCGGCGGTCCAGCCAGTGACGGAAGCGCCGATCGCCGCGATCGTTCCCGCGACCTCGAGACCCGGCGTGTCAGGAGCCCCGGGCGGCGGCGGGTACTTGCCCTGCCGCTGCAGCAGGTCGGGCCGGTTGACGCCTGCGGCCGCTACGCGAATCAGCACTGCGCCCGCCGCAGCCTCCGGCACCGGGTGTGCGCGTGGCTGCAACACCTCGGGGCCGCCGGGCGTGGTGATCGTGATCGCGGTCATGGACGACGGTACGGCCGCGCTCACAGGTAGTGCCTCCGGATCGCCGGGATGAGATACTCCGAGAAGCCACGCTGAAAATCGTAGCCGGGCAGAAACCCCCAGTCACGCCGAGCGGCCTCGTCCTCCACAGCCGCCGGCCACGAGTCCACGATGCCCTGACGCTTGGTGTCCACCTCGAACGTGATCGACGCATTCGGGAACTCGCGGCGCACGACATCCCGGATTTCCTCCGCCGAGGGATTGAACGCCGTCACGTTGTAGGCAGTGCGCGAGAGCGCCGCCTTCGGCGCCTGGGCGAGCCGCAGAAGCGCGTTGACGCCATCCGGCATCACCATGAACGGGATGCGCGTCTCGGGCCGGACGAAGCACGCATAGCTGTCGCCACGAGCCGCCGCGTGGATCATCTCGGACGCGTAGTCGGAGGTGCCGCCCGACGGCATCGTCATCGCAGAGATGAGCCCGGGGAAGCGGACGCACCGGAAGTCGACCTTGCCGCTCAGCGCCTCGGCGGCGAGCTGCTTGTAATGCCGGGCGTAGTAGTTGCCCAGCATCTCGCAATAGAGTTTGTTCGCACCGTACATGGTCGTCGGGTGGTTGTACTCGTCTTCGCTCACCCGGCCCGCGCTGCGTTTCGTCTCGAGATTGGGCATGCCGTACACCGCGATCGACGACGGGTACAGGAATGTGACGGGACGGCCGTGTGACTCTGCTTCCTTCTGAGCGAAGTCGAGCAGCACCAGGGTGCCCTGCACGTTGACGTCGTGCGCGCGAATCGGCGTGAACTCCGAGCGGGTGGAGAGCAGTGCAGCCAGGTGGAAGATGAGATCCACCTCGAACTCCGAGAGGATCCGCTCGAGCAACCCGGCGTCGAGGATGGATCCGATGAACTCGCGGTGCACGAGCGGCCGCAGCGCAGGATCCAGCGGCGCGAGGTCGAGCGTCACGACCTGCCGCCCGCCCGATCCAGCGAGCTGCGTGATCAGGCCGTGACCGATCTCTCCGTTCGCGCCGGTGATGAAGATGACGGGCTTGCGCATGAGGCATTCTACGGCGGTAGGCGGTGGCCGGGTGGTGGCTCCGGTGGGGGCGGTAGGCGTGGGCGGTGGGCAGCTTTTACGCCAGAACCGGCGCCTACGGTCGGCCGCCCGCCGCCCGCCGCCCGCCAACCGACTACCGCGCCTCGTCGGCTACACTATCCGTTCTGCGGCGCAGCGACGCGCGCGCGTGCGAAAGGACGATTCATGCTCCGGAAAGACGACTGCATCCTTTTCAGCGGCGGCGCCCCGGGCGCAGAGGCGGCGTTTGGCGAGGAAGCCGAGAAGCACGGCGTCGAAGAGGTCAACTTCACGTTCGAGGGCCACACGGAGGCGCGGCAGCGCGGGCGGCGGGTGCTCAATCACGAGGAACTGCTCGCGGGCGATGTGAGCCTCGCGTACGTGTCGAAGCTGATGAACCGGCGCTATACGGAAGGTCCGCAGCTGCGGAAAGTTCTCCAGAGCATTTGGTACCAGGTGAATCACGGTCAGGAGATCTACGTAATCGGGCACATCCTCGAGGACGGGACGGTCCGCGGGGGCACGGGCTGGGGCGCGGAGTTCGCGAAGCTCTGTAACAAGCCGCTCCACGTGTTCGATCAGGAGAAAAACGGCTGGTTCTCGTGGGACGGTGAGACCTGGGTCGCACGCGCGGTGGGCGACGCGCCGGTGTTCACGCACGCACACATCACCGGAACGGGCACCAGGGTTCTCGAAGCAAACGGGCGCGCGGCAATCAAGGAGCTCTTCGATCGGGCGTTTGGGGATATCGAGCCGGGTCGATAGGGTCGCCCCGGGGCGCTTCGGGCCCGGCCCCACACTGTCAGGATCGCACCCTGCTCCCGGCGGCCTCCGCGTAGTAGTCCTGCAGGGCGCGCACCCCGAGGCTGTGCGTACGCAGGGATCGAATCGCCGACACGGCTGCCGACGCGCCCGTGAGAGTCGTGATGCAGGCAATCCCCTGCATCATCGCAACGCGGCGCACGGCGCGATCATCGAAGAACGACTCGCGGCCCATTGGCGTGTTGATGATCAGCTGGATCTTGCCGTTCACCGCCTGGTCGGCCACGTTCGGACGCCCCTCGTTGACCTTGTAGATCACCTCCACGGCCACGCCGTGCGCGCGCAGGTACGCGGCGGTCCCGCGCGTCGCGACGATGGCGAAGCCGAGCTGCTTGAGATCTCGCACGACCGGCAGCGCGTTGGGCTTGTCGTCGTTGTTCACGCTGACGAACACGGTGCCCGACTCCGGCAGCTGCTGCCCCACCGCGAGCTGCGCCTTCGCGAAGGCGCTCCCGAAGTTCGCGGCGCCGCCCATCACCTCCCCGGTCGACTTCATCTCAGGACCGAGAATCGTATCCACGCCGGGAAAACGGACGAACGGAAACACCGGCGTCTTGACGAAGACCCCCGCAACGCTCAGGTCATCGAGGAGCCCCAGCTCCGCCAGCGTCCGGCCGCTCATCACCCGCGCGGCCATCTTCGCCAGCGGGACGCCGGTGGCTTTCGACAGATAGGGCACGGTGCGCGATGCGCGCGGATTCACCTCGAGGACGTAGACGGTGTCGTCCTTGATCGCGTACTGGGTGTTCATCAGCCCGACAACCTCGAGCGCCCGCGCGATGCGGCGCGTGTACTCGCGGATCGTGCCGAGGTGCTTCTCCGCCACCATGAACGGGGGCACGACGCACGAGCTGTCGCCCGAATGGATGCCAGCCTCCTCGATGTGCTCCATGATGCCGCCGATGACGACGGCGCCGGTGGCGTCGGCGATGCAGTCGACGTCGAACTCGAATGCGTCCTCGAGAAACTTGTCGATGAGCACCGGCCGCTCGTGCGACACGTCCACCGCCCCAGCCATGTAGCGGTCCAGCGTGGCGGAGTCGTAGACAATCGCCATGCCGCGGCCGCCGAGCACGTACGACGGGCGTACGACGACGGGAAAGCCGATGGTGGCGGCCACATCGCGGGCCTCGGCGCGTGAGGTGGCCGTGCCGCTGGCCGGCTGCGGGACCCCGAGATCCCACAGCAGCTGCGAGAAGCGTCGGCGGTCCTCAGCCAGATCGATCGAATCGGGCGAAGTGCCGAGAATCGAGATACCTGCGGCTTGAAGCGGCAGCGCCAGCTTCAGTGGTGTCTGCCCGCCGAACTGCACCAGGCAGGCCAGTTCGGCACCCGCCGAGCGCTCCTTGTCGAGCACCGCCATGACGTCCTCGAAGGTGAGCGGCTCGAAGTACAGGCGATCAGTCGTGTCGTAGTCGGTGGAGACGGTCTCCGGGTTGCAGTTGATCATCACCGTCTCGAATCCCTCCTCGCGAAGGGCGAAGGCGGCGTGACAGCAGCAATAGTCGAACTCGATACCCTGCCCGATCCGGTTCGGGCCGCTGCCGAGGATGACCGCCTTCTTCTTCGGATTCGGATTCGACTCGCAGAACGGCTCGTACGAGCCGTACATGTACGGGGTGAACGACTCGAACTCCGCGGCGCACGTGTCGATGCGCTTGTACGCCGGCACGAAGCCCTCGTCGAGGCGGCGCTGGCGGACGGCGGTCTCATCCACCCCGAGGATCCCGGCAAGCTCGAGGTCGCCGAAGCCGGCCCGCTTGAGCGTGAGCAGGAGCTCGGGCGACATCTGCCGCAAGCCGAGCATGCGTGCGGTCTTCTCCAGCTCCGCAATCTCCGCGAACTGCTGCAGGAACCAGGGATCGATGCGCGTGCACTCGTGCAGCATCTCGACTGTCCATCCACGCCCGAGCGCCTCGAAGATGGCCCACATGCGCCGGTCGGTTGGTACGACGAGCTGCTTGCGCAGGGCGCCATCATCCGGTTCCGCTTCTTCCGCGTCGCTCGCCGGCGGACTGAACAGCCGTCCCACCCGGCTGCCGAGCTCGAGTGAGCGGATTCCCTTGAGGAACGCCTCCTTGAACGTGCGCCCGATCGCCATCGCCTCGCCAACCGACTTCATCTGCGTCGTCAAGGTGCGGTCGGCTTCGGGGAACTTCTCGAAGTTCCACCGGGGGATCTTCACGACGATGTAATCGATGGTGGGCTCGAACGACGCGGGCGTGAGGCGCGTGATGTCATTCGGGATCTCGTCCAGGTGGTATCCGAGCGCGAGCTTCGCGGCGATCTTCGCGATCGGGAACCCCGTGGCTTTCGACGCCAGCGCCGATGAGCGCGACACGCGCGGGTTCATCTCGATGACGATCATGCGGCCGTTGGCAGGGTTCACCGCGAACTGGATGTTGCTCCCGCCCGTCTCGACTCCCACGCGGCGGATGATTCGCCGGGCGGCGTCGCGCATCCGCTGATATTCCTTGTCGCTCAGCGTGAGCGCCGGCGCAACCGTGATGCTGTCACCCGTGTGCACGCCCATCGGGTCGATGTTCTCGATGGAGCAGATGACGACGAAGTTGTCGGCGACGTCGCGCATCACCTCCAGCTCGTATTCCTTCCACCCGATGACCGACTCCTCGATCAACACCTCGTGGACAGGGCTGAGACTCAGGCCGCGGGCCACCAGGTCACGGAACTCCTCGACGTTGTACGCGATGCCGCCGCCCACGCCGCCGAGGGTGAACGAGGGGCGGATAATCGCCGGAAAGCCGGTGCGCTGAACGATCTCGAGCGCCTCCTCCAGCGTTCGGGCCAGCCCGCTCGCCGGCACGTCGAGGCCGATCTCCTCCATGGCATCACGGAACAGCAGGCGGTCTTCCCCGACCTTGATGGCGTCGATCTGCGCACCAATCAGCTCGACTCCGTACTTTGCGAGAATCCCCTCCTCGTGCAGCGCCACCGCCAGGTTCAGGGCGGTCTGTCCGCCGACGGTCGGCAGCACCGCGTCAGGGCGCTCCAGCGCGATGATCGCCTCCGCGAACCCGGTCGTGAGCGGCTCCACGTAGGTGCGATCGGCGAACTCCGGGTCCGTCATGATCGTCGCCGGGTTGCTGTTGATCAGCACGACCTCGAGCCCTTCGTCCTTCAGGGCCTTGCAGGCCTGTGTGCCCGAATAGTCGAACTCTGACGACTGCCCGATGACGATCGGGCCGGAGCCGATGACGAGGATGCGCTTCAGGTCGGTGCGTCGGGGCATGGTTCAGGCTGCAGACTGCAGGCTGCCGGCGACAGGCTGCGTCAGGCCTGAAGCCCGACGGGCCTGCAGCCTGCAGCCTGAAGCCCATAGCCTGTCATCGTCGTTCAATCTCGTCGAGAAACTGCCGAAAGAGGTAATCCGCGTCGTGCGGTCCCGGCGATGCTTCGGGATGATACTGCACCGAGAAGACGGGCTTGTCCGTGTGGCGGAGGCCTTCGACCGTGCCGTCGTACAGGTTCACGTGCGTGACGTGCGCGGTGGGGGGCAGCGAGTCGGGATCGACCGCAAAGCCGTGGTTCTGCGACGTGATCTCGACACGGCCCGAGTCGAGGAACTTCACCGGGTGATTCGCGCCGCGGTGGCCGAACTTCAGCTTGTAGGTGCGTCCGCCCATCGCGAGGCCCATCACCTGGTGCCCGAGGCAGATCCCGAACATCGGCACGTCGGCATCGAGCAGCGCCCTGACGTTGTCGATTGCATACGGGAGGGCCGCGGGATCGCCGGGACCGTTGCTCAGGAACACGCCGTCGGGCTCGAGGCCGAGCAGGTCGGCGGCAGGCGCGGCGGCGGGAAAGACGGTGACGTCGCAGTTGTGCTGTGCGAGGCGTCGAAGGATGTTCTGCTTGATCCCGAAATCGTAGGCGGCGATTCGCAGGCGCCTCGACGCGCGCCGCTCCGGCGGAACACCGAACTCCCCGGCTTCCTCCGGGGTCGTCGCCAGCCACTCGTGCGGCGCCTCGCAGGTCACCGCCTTGACCAGGTCGCTGCCCTCCATGAGCGGGATTTCCCGCGCGTGCTGCGCGAGCTCCGCCGGGTCCACGGCGCCCGTGGCGATGACGCCGCGCATCACGCCGGCCGACCGCAGCATGCGCGTGAGGGCCCGTGTGTCGATGTCGGCGATCGCAACGATGCCATGGCGGGTCAGGTAATCGCGCAGCGTCGTCTCGGCGCGCCAGCTGCTCGCGACGGGTGACGACTCGCGCATGATGAAGCCGGCCACGCGCGGACCGCTCGACTCGATGTCGGCCTCCGACACACCGTAGTTCCCGATCTGCGGCGAGGTCATCGTTACGATCTGCCCGGCATAGGAGGGATCGGTGAGCACCTCCTGGTAACCGGTCATGCTCGTGTTGAACACGACCTCGCCACCGGCCTCACCCTGGGCGCCCGCAGCCGTACCGCGGAACCAGGTGCCGTCTTCGAGGGCCAGCACGGCGTTCATCGCGGTGCCTCCTCCTCCAGCGAGGCGGCCACGCGCTCACGTTCGCCGGCAACCACGCGAATCGACGTGCTCCAGCGTCGATAGCCCGTCATGTCCAGGCGGACCACGTGTGAGCCGACGCCCACCTCGGACAGCGTCACGGGCGTGACCCCAACGCCGCGTCCGTCAAGGAACACCTTCGCGCCCGCCGGGCGCGATTCGATGACCAGCGATCCGACGAAGCCGCCCTCTGGCGGGCGCCCCGATGGGGCGGGCGCCGAAGCGGCGCGCGCTGCGTCCCGTCTGAGCGTGACATCGACGGTCACTGCGGGGCGGCGTGCCGACAAAGTCACCCGGCGCTGCTCGGTCGCGTACCCGCTGCGGCTCACACGCACGGTGTGTTGACCGTAGGCCAGGTCGGTGACCGTGGCGGGCGACTCGCCCCTGCTTCTCCCGCCGATTTCGATGCGGGCGCCGGCCGGACGCGTGCGGACGACGAGACGCCCACGCGACGCGGTCTCGGCCGGTGGCGCCGGGGCTGTACGCGATTCCGGCGACATGCTCGATGTCGGCCCCGCCGCCGGCGCTGCGGCACCGGACTTGGGCATCCCCGCGGACTGCCGCACCGCATCGTCGGTCCATTCACGTGGCCGGGCGGCAGGCTCCGTGCCGTCCGAGGCAGGTACCTGCCCGCCCCCGTGTTGCGGGAAGGCGTGTTGCCGGACTCCGATTGCGCTGTGCCGACCGCCGACGCTGAACGTTCGCCACGTCCGCTGAAGAGGAACCACCCGCCTGCCAGGCCGGCGACAATGCCCGCGAGCAGCAGTGCCGCAAACGCCAGCCAGGGCGCGCGCGGCGCCGTGGCGTCCTCATCGAGTGCCGCAGCGTAGTCGCCTGCCGCGAAATTGCCGGCAGGCGGCTCGTAAGGGGCGTGGCGATCCGGCGCGTAGTTCGGGTTGTCGCCCAGCGAGTAGTCAAGCGCATCGTCGACGCCGTACCGCCCCGCGTCGGGCCGGCCGATGTCTCCGTCGACCAGCCGGGAAACGCCGTCGGCCCGTGCCTCTCCGGGCATGTCCCACCGGTCGAACGGTTCTTCGGAACCGCTCAACTGAACGGCGTCGCCCGACGACACGGTCTCCTCATCGTCCACCGCCGCATCCCGGCCCGCGTGCCCGGCCGGCGTCATCGGGTACACGTCGCCGGGTGCGGCGATCGGCTCGATAGCCGGTGCGGACGGCTCGGGCTCCGTTGGCCCCGAGAGGTACGAGGGTGCGGCGTGATCCGCCGGGTCCGAAGGCCTGAGCCCGAAGTCTGCCGCGTCGTCGTATCGGGGCGGTGGGCTCGCGCCGTCGACGATCGGCATTACCGGAGCCGAGCGTGCCGGGAATGTATCCGGTTCGGGATCGTCGATCGGCAGCAACGCTCCCGCGGGGCGGGGCGTGCGCCGCTTGCGCGGGGCGGCAGGCCGGGTGAGCGCGTCGCCGAGGGCGCGCTTGAGCGGCGCCGCGAATGCGAGCGCCGTTGGGTAGCGCTCATCAGGCGCAAGCGCCAGGGCGAAGGAGAACGTCTCGAGCAGCGCCTCCCGGTCGGCACCCGGGACGTCGGGCAAGGTGACGATCCCGTCCTCACCGGCGCCGGTCACCGGCTGGCCGCTGAGCAGCTCGAACGCGATTGCACCGAGCGCGAAGATGTCGCCGGCGCGCGAGATGGGCCCGCCCGCGGTGCGCTCCGGTGCGCTGTAGGGCAGGCGCACGGGCGCACGCACGCCACAGCTCTCGAGCGCCGCGGCTACGCCCAGATCGACGAGGTGCGTTTCGCCAGGAGCGACGAGCACGTCGCGGGGGTGCAGCGAACCATGTGCGACGCTGGCAGCTGCGGCGAAATCGAGCGCACCGGCGAGCTGCGTGACGATCGTCAGCACATCCGAGACGGGCGGCGGTCCGTACTGCCGCAGCGCGCTGTCGAGCGACTCTGCAGGCACGTATGCCTGCGCGAACCACGCGATGCCGTCCTCCACACCCGCACCGATCGGAGCGGCGATCGAGGGATGCGCGAGCCCGCGTTCGGGCAGCGCTTCGAGGGCTCGCGCGAGCTCGGCCGCCCGCTCGGGTATGAGGTCGAGGCGAAACGCCTTGATTGCGACGAGCCGGCCTTCGACCGGATCAAACGCGCGGAAGACCACACCCGTCGTGCCGGCACCGACCTGGTGCAGAACACGAAACGGGCCGAACGCGGCGGGGGGGATCCTGAACTGGACCCGTCAATCGTCAGTGGTTACTCCTCAGGAGGCGACGCGATCGTAGCATGCCGCGTGCGCCCTTCCAACAACGCAACGTCTCGTCTTGACACGCCCGCAAGGCGTTTGCCAGAGTACCTTCCTCGTGCACGCACAACCTGCCTCGTCGTCCGACAGCACCGTGCGGTTCGCGATCGACGTGCGCCGCCTGCCGTGGATGCGGCGCCTGGCAGTGGATTATGCGTTCGACTTCGCGCGCGTCGCACCGTTCTTCGCGGGCGATCCCGCCGACGGCGCGTCGTGGTCGGCCGCCATCGCGGCTGCACAGGGCCACGCGCGTCCGCGACGCGAGGTCACCGACATCGTAGTTGCGCAGCAGCAAAGGCGAGGCGCGCCGCGCGAAGCGCTCGCGGCCGCACGCCGGCTGGCAGACACCGGAACGGTCGCAATCGTCACGGGGCAGCAGGCCGGTCTGTTCGGCGGTCCCGTGTTCACGCTGCTCAAGGCGGCTACCGCCATACGCCTGGCCCAGCGGGTGTCACGCGAGCACAATCTCACGGCAGTACCGGTCTTCTGGATCGACGCCGAGGACCACGACTGGGAAGAAGTCCGCGAATGCGCCGTCCTCGACGCAGAGCTGGCGCTCGCTTCCATCGAGGCGGCCGCGCCGGAGGGCGCCGGCGATCGGGCGATCGGTACCCTGCAATGGCCCGGCGGCATAACCGAAGCCACCGACGCCTTGTTTGGCGTGCTGCCGCGCACGGAGTTCACACCCTGGCTGGCAGATGTCGTCCGGACCGCGTACGCGCCCGGGCGGGGCGTCGCCGAATCGTTCGGACGGCTCCTCGACACCGTACTGGGACCGCACGGCCTGGTCGTCTACGACGCGTCGGACACGGCGGCCAAGCCGCTGGTGGCCGACCTCTTCGCACAGGAACTCGAGCATCCTGGCCGCACCGCGCTGCTCGCAGCACGCGCAGGCGCCGATCTCGTCTCCCGCGGTTATCACATGCAGGTCATGCCGCACGCGAGCAGCGCGGCTCTGTTCCAGCTGGATGGCGGCCGTGTGCCCATCAGGCACGACGGCTCACACTTCGTGACGGGGGAAGTACGCGTGCCGAATGCAGAGATGGTGGCGCGCGCGCGTGCCCACCCGGAGGCCTTCAGCGCAAATGTGCTGCTGCGGCCAGTGGTCCAGGACACCCTGTTCCCCACCATCTGCTACGTCGCCGGTCCCAACGAGCTGGCGTATCTCGCGCAGCTTCGTGGCGTGTACGAGTCATTCGGCGTGCCCATGCCGCTGATGCAGGCACGCGCGTCCGCCACCCTCATCGACGCGGCGGCGGTGCGCTTCCTGTCCAAGTACGATGTGCCGCTCGAGGCGCTGCAGCAACACGACGAGCACGCGCTCAATGAGCTGCTGAGGACGCTGCTCCCCCCTGCGGTCGAACGCACGATCCGTGAAGCCGGTGAGCAGATCACGACCCGCATGGAGGCGGTGGCCGAGGCCGTGCCGGCGATCGATCCCACCCTGGAGGGCCGCGCGCGGTCGGCGCTCGGACGCATGCAGCACGAGCTCGACACGCTGCACGCAAAGGTGCTGCAGGCAGCGAAGCGGCGCGACGAAACGCTGCGGCGCCAGTTCATGCACGTGCGCGCGCAGGCGTTCCCGGGCGGGCAACCACAGGAGCGTATCATCGGCGGAATTTCATTCCTCGGCCGATACGGTCCAGCAGTGGTGGCGCGGCTCATCGACGAGCTGCCGGTGGACGGCGGGAGCCACTGGATAGTCACCATCTGACCGGCTGGCCGGGCCGGCGGAGCCGCTGACCCGGCGGCCGACCACGGGCGTCATTCACCGTCAGCATCAGCATCAGTCAGCCGACTGCAGCCATTGGCAACACCCGCCACGAGAAGACCGTCCCGCCGGCGAGCCGCTCCGCGGCAGCGGCGGCGCCGCTGGGTCAAGTACCTCGCGCTCGCAATCGCCATCCCGGCCGTCCTGCTGTTGGCTGTGTTCAGCTACTACTATGTCGTTTTCTCCCGGCAGATTGAGGCACGGCTTCATGGAGAGCGGGAGCGGGTGCTGCCACGGGTATTCGCACGCCCGCTCGAGCTGCGGAAGGGTCAGTCGCTCGGCGCAGCACAGATCATCGATCGGTTGAACGATCTGGGATATGCCCAGCGGGGGCGCGTCGAGAAGGCTGGCGAGTTCGCCGTCGGCGCCGGGGCGATTTCGGTCATCCCCCGCGGCAGCAATCGTCACGGCCAGACGGTGCGCATCCTCTTCGAGCAGCCGCGCGTGCGCAAGGCTGTTGGCGCCGCCACCACGACGGGGCGCGTCCGGGGGATCGAGGCGGGCGGGTCGGCTACCAACAGTGTCACCCTCGATCCCCCACTGCTCACTGCCTTCATGAGCTCCGGCCGCGAGAAGCGCCGGCAGGTCCCGCTCGCGGCGATACCGCCACGCATGGTGCAGGCGGTCCTCGCCATCGAAGACCGCCGTTTCTACGATCATCCAGGGATCGATCCTGTGCGGATGGCTGGCGCGCTCGTCTCGAACCTGCGCGGCAAGCGGCGATACCTCGAGGGTGCCAGCACGCTCACCCAGCAGCTCGCGCGGAACTTCTTCCTCACCGAGGCATTGGCCCGCGAGGCCGCCACGGGCCAGCGGTCCTGGCGCCGGAAGCTGCTCGAGCAGTTCATGTCGCTCATCCTCGAACGGAAGGCCACGAAGAACGAGATCCTCGAGCTGTACCTGAACGACGTGTATCTCGGGCAGCGCGGCTCGTTCGCGGTGCACGGCGTGGCGGAGGCGGCGCGCCTGTTCTTCGGGAAGGACGTGAGCAACATCTCGCTGGCCGAAGCTGCCACCATTGCCGGGACCATCCAGTCCCCGGCCGTGTGGTCGCCCTTCCACTCCCCGGAGCGCGCGCGCGAGCGGCGGAACGTCGTGCTGCGCGCGATGGCCGAGGCCGGCTTCATCTCGGCCCCGGCGGCCTCGCGGGTGAGCAGCGAACCCGTGCAGGTGGTGCAGCGCGCGCTGGAGTCGCAGGCGCCCTACTTCGTGGATCTCGTCGGACAGACGCTCGCCGAGCAGCTGCCAGGCCTGGCCGGTGTCACGAACTCGCTCGACGTCTATACGACGCTCGACATCCATCTGCAGCGCGTGGCCCAGGACGTGCTGCGCGACGGTATCGTGCGCGTGGACGAGATCCTGGCCCGCCGCAAGCGGCACCGCCGGGCGCAAGCTGCCCTGATTGCCGTCGATCCCAGAACGGGCGACGTGCTGGCGCTCGTCGGCGGCCGCTCGTACAACCAGTCGCAGTACAACCGCGCCGTGGCCGCCAGGCGCCAGCCCGGTTCGGTGTTCAAACCGTTCGTCTACCTGGCCGCCTTCGAGCGCGCGGCAGCCGAGGGCCGGGGCGACATCACACCGGCCACGCTCGTCATGGACGAGCCGACGATGTTCGAGTATGACGAGGGCTGGAACCCGAGCAACTACGAAGATGAGTACGACGGCGAGATCACGTTGCGCCGCGCGCTTGCGATGTCGCGCAACATTGCCACGATCCACGCCGCCGAGCTCGCCGGATTCAACAATATCGCCCAGCTCTGGCGGAAGATCGGCGTGGGAACTCAGCCGCACGCGTACCCGGCAATCACCCTGGGGGTGTTCGAGGCATCACCCTTCGATATCGCCACCGCGTTCACGATGTTTCCGAACGGCGGCGAGTTGCGGCCGCTGCGGGTGCTCACCGGCGTGACCAGTGGCGGCACGCCGCAGCGCCTGACCGTGACGCCGCCGCGCCGGGTAGCGAGGCCCGACACGACCTTCCTGGTGACCAACATGCTGCGCAGCGTCATCAGCGAGGGCACGGCGGCGTCGGTGCGCGCGTCCGGTTTTGCGTTCGACGCGGCCGGCAAGACGGGCACGACCAACGATCTTCGTGACGCCTGGTTCGTGGGCTTCACGCCCGAACTGCTGACTGTCGTGTGGGTCGGCGTGGACGACAATCAACCGCTCGGCCTGAGCGGCTCCCAGGCGGCGCTGCCGATCTGGATCTCCTTCATGACCCAGGCGCTCGCCGGCCGCCCGGACGCGCCATTTGCCGAGCCCGAGGGCGTGGTGTGGGCCGAGATCGACCGGGACACGGGCAAGCTCGCAGCTCCCACGTGTCCCCGGATGGTGCGTGAGGCGTTCCTCGCGGGCACGGAACCCGTGGACGCGTGCGAGCTGCACCGGTTCTGACCCGTCGAAATCGGCGGGCGCTCTTCTGCAGGAAGTGCCAGTCAGCGCGGCCACGAGGAAATCCCCATCCCCGGCCAAGAACACTAAGGGAATTCCGGGTGACGTCTCGCGGGCGCTTCGATGTTCTTCGGGCCGTTCGTAACGTCGTGCTCAGACCCGCCGATCTGTCGATCTGCTGGGCTGGATTGTCGGGCTCGGGCAGCGGGCGCCCCAACAAGCCGCAGGAACTGGCCGTATAATCGCAGAAATGTCGCCGGAACTGCTGACAGCGCTCGGTGAGGCCCTCGCGAAGGGCGAGACGGTTGCGGTCGTGACGATTGTCTCGACGCGGGGATCGACGCCGCAGCGGGTGGGCGCAAAGATGCTGGTTCACGCCGACGGGCGGATGGTTGGCACGATCGGCGGCGGCTGCTACGAGAGCGATGCGTTCGGCAGGGCGCGAGAGGCGTTGCGGACGCACAAGGCCAGCCTCGTGAAGTACGAGCTGACCGACGACTTCGCCGAGGAGACCGGGTTGATTTGCGGAGGGCAGATGGAGGTCTTCATCGAGCCGATCGAGCCGCCGCCGCAGCTCGTGATCCTCGGCGCGGGCCACGTGGGCCTGCAGCTGGGACGCCTTGCGCCTGGGCTCGGGTTCCGCGTCACGGTCGTGGACGATCGCGAGCGTTTCGCGAACCGGGACCGCTTCCCTGACGCCGCGGCGATCGTCGTGGACTCCATTCCCGAGTGGATCACCCGCACGCCGCTCCCCTCCTCCGCCTATGTGGTCGTCCTCACGCGCGGGCACCGGCAGGATTACGACGCGATTCGTGCCCTCGCCGGTCGCGATCTGCGCTACATGGGCCTAATTGGCAGCCGGGCAAAGGTGGCGAAAGTGGTCGAGCGCGCGCGCGAGGAAGGCGTCCCCGCCGACTGGCTGCGCGCCCTGCGCGCCCCCGTGGGACTCGATATCGGCGCCGTCACGCCGGAGGAGATCGCCGTCAGCATTCTTGCGGAGCTCGTGGCCGTGCGGCGGGGGAAGATCGCCGCTCCTGAAATCGCCGCGATGTCGATGCAATGGACAGCGCCGGCCATCCGGCCCTGAGCAGCCCGGCGGACCCGGCGACGGGCGGCGGACGCATTTGCCGCGTGTGGAGCCGGATTCGGACGGTCGCGACTCAGCCTGAGCCAACCCGAACCATAAATGAGATCGGGAGGTGTTTCTCATTTTGGTGAGAATGAGATCGGGAGGTGTTTCATCGGGGCGCCCCGTCGCACTTTTTGCGAAACACCTCCCGACCTCGGATTGACGAATCTCACTCCAGCGAAAAACACCTCCCGATCTCAATTGACGCCGCCTCTGTCCAGTGTCGGGGGAAGTCCGTATAATGAAAGGAACTTAGCACTCGGGCAACGCGACTGCTGGTACAGACACTCATGGCCACCGAACTCAACCCGCGCTCCGGTCGCATCCTGGCGACCGTCGTTCGTGAGTACATCCATACCGGGGAGCCGGTGGCATCGATGGTCATTGCACGTCGTGGTGCGGTTCAGGTGTCCTCGGCGACGATTCGGAACATCCTGGCCAAGCTCGAGGAGCAGGGATTCGTGCGCCAACCGCACACCTCGGCTGGACGCGTCCCCACCGACCGCGGATACCGGTTCTACGTGGACCTCCTGCTGGAGTCCCACCGTCCGGAGCGGACCCACGGCGAGGTGGAAGCGCGTCTACGCCGGCACTCGGGTGACGCACCGCTGGCGGATGACCTGCTGGCCCTCGTGTCGCACATGCTCTCCACTGAGTCGCATCACGTCGGCTTCGCGCTGTCGCCTGCGCATGCGGATGCACGGCTCCACAAGCTCGAGTTCGTGTCCGTCGCCGCATCCCGGGTGATGGTCATCATCGTCGCGCTGGGCGGTCACGTATCGCAGAAGATCGTGGACGTCGACGACCCGCTCAGTCCCGAGGATCTCAGGCGCGCTGCGGAATACGTGAACCGCGAGTTCACGGGCATGCCCCTGCTCCAGGTGCGCGACACGCTGATCGCCCGGTTGCTCGAGGACAGGAGCTTATACGACCGGCTGATGGCGCAGGCGTTCGAGCTCGCCAGCCGCTCGCTGGCCGACACCCCGGGCGAGCACACGTTGTTCGTCGAAGGGGCCGCATCGCTGCTCGAAGACGTTGCGCCGAACGCTGAGCTGCCGCTCGCCACTTTGCGCGCGCTGCTGCAGATGATGGAGGAAAAGCAGCGCCTGGTATGTCTGTTGAACGAATACCTGGAGGGCCCCGGTCTCACCGTGGTCATCGGCGCTGAGCACACGGACCCGAACATGAGGCCGTTCAGCCTGGTCGCGTCGACTTATTCCGACGGCCAGGGGACCGGCAGCGTAGGCGTGATCGGTCCGACGCGCATGCGCTACTCGAGGGCGATTGCGATGGTCGACGGCGCAGCGCAGGCTATCTCCCGCGTGCTGCGGGGCGCGAACTAGCCCCGCCGCCGCGCGTGCCAACGCGCCGACGACTCTTCAGTTCTATCCAGGAAGTCTCCAGCGAAACGAGTGTCATGACCGAGGAAGTGAACGAAACGCCCGCGCTGCCGCAGGAAGGCACCCCCGATCCCGACGCCGCCCGACCCGACGACGGAGCAGTCGATCGTGTCGCGCAGATCTCGCGGGAGCGCGACGAGTACTACGACCGCGTGCTGCGGTTGACCGCCGAGTTCGACAACTACCGGAAGCGGATCGAACGCGAGCGCCGCGAGACCGGGGAGCGCGCCGCCGCGTCGCTGCTGGAGGAACTGCTCCCCATCGTGGACGACCTCGAGCGCGCCCTCGAAGCGGAGGCGGGCCCTGGCGCCGAGTCCTATCGTCAGGGCGTCGAGATCATCTACAAGCAGCTGGCGGACCTGCTGACCCGACGTGGTATCACCGTAATGGACGTTCTCGGTGCTGACTTCGACCCGCACGTGCACCAGGCCGTGGCGCACGAGCCGAGCCCCGGCGCTCGCGACGGTGAGGTGATCGAGGTGGTGCGGCGCGGCTACAACCTCGGCGACCGCCTGCTCCGGCCGGCGATGGTGAAGGTGGCGAAGGCGTGACGTCGCGCGATTACTACGAGGTGCTCGAGGTGGCGCGGAACGCCTCGGAGCAGGAGATCAAGAGCGCCTACCGCAAGCTCGCGCTTCGGCACCATCCGGACCGCAACCCGGGGGACAAGGCCGCCGAGGAGAAGTTCAAGGAGGCGGCGGAAGCTTACGCCGTCCTCGCCGATCCGCAGAAGCGGAGCCTGTACGACCGGTTCGGGCACGCGGGCGTGAGCGCCGCGGGCGGCGGTGCCGGAGGGTTCGACCCGTCAGTCTTTTCGGACTTCGGCGACGTGCTCGGCGGCCTCGGAGACATCTTCGGATTCGGCGACTTGTTCGGCGGGACCCGGCGGCGTGCGGGCCCGCAGCGCGGAGCCGATCTCCGGTACAACCTCGAGATCTCTTTTGAGGAGTCGGCGCGGGGTACCGAGACCACGATCCAGATTCCCCGCGCCGAGTTGTGCGTCACCTGCAAGGGCACAGGTGCGGCGCAAGGGTCGGGACCGACCACGTGTCCGGCGTGTCATGGACGCGGCCAGCTGCGATATCAGCAGGGCTTCTTCACGGTGGCGCGCACGTGCGGCCAGTGCCGCGGGTCGGGGCAGATCATCGCCAAGCCGTGCGGCACCTGTGGCGGTGCCGGGCGGGTGAACCAGGAGCGGAAACTCACGGTCAAGATCCCCGCCGGCATCGCGACCGGCCAGCGCCTTCGCCTGTTCGGCGAGGGGGAGCACGGAAGTCCCGGAGGCCAGCAGGGTGACTTGTACGTGGTCGTGCAGGTGCAGGACCACGAGTTCTTCGAACGTGATGGCAACGACCTGCACTGCGAGATCCCGGTGAACTTCACGACGCTCGCGCTCGGCGGCGAGATTGTGGTGCCCGGGCTGGACGAAGAGGAAACGCTCAGCGTGCCGTCGGGCACTCAGCCCGGCGCCACGTTTCGGATCCGCGGCAAAGGCATGCCGGACGTCTCAGGACGCGGCAGGGGCGACATCCTCGTGCGCCTTGCCGTGTCCGTGCCGAAGAAGCTGACGCGCGACCAGCGCCACGCGCTCGAGGGGCTTGCGAAGGCGTTTCCAGCAGAGAAGTTCAAACCGACGCGCACCGACCCGGAAGACAAGGGCATTTTCGATCGCGTGAAGGATATCTTCGGCTGAGAACGTGGAGCTGCGGCGCCACCCGCGGCGGACTCGACAGCCCCTGACGATCGAACCGACGCAGTGCGCATCTCTCCTGCCCTCGATCTGTCGTTTCCTTCAGCCGCCCCCGAGCTGATCGATCTCGTCACCGCCCTGCTCGACGATTTCGGTCCGGCAGCCATCCACGAGACTGGCCCGGAGCGTGCGCCGGCGTGGCGCGTGTTCTTCGAGACTGCGGCCATCCGCGATGAAGCACGGGCGGCCCTCACGCGTAGCTGTCGCGCGCAGGGACTGACCGTCGTCACTGTCGATGTCGACGACGAGGACTGGGCTGCGCGATCCCAGGCCGGCCTCGCCGCCGTACGCGTCGGCCGGATTGTCGTGGCGCCTCCGTGGGATGTGCCGCACGACTTCGGTGACAACCAGGCCCTGGTTGTCATCCAGCCCTCGATGGGGTTCGGAACGGGACACCACGAGACGACCCGCCTGTGCCTCGAACTGCTCCAAGAGATAGATTGTCGCGCGCGGACAGTGCTCGACGTCGGAACCGGCTCGGGCGTGCTGGCGCTTGCGGCGGCAGCGCTGGGCGGCGAGTTCATCGAGGGGATCGACGTCGATCCGGATGCCGTGGCGAATGCCCTCGAGAACCTCGCGCTGAACCCGGCGCTCACTTTGGCGCCGACAATCCGGTTCACCGTCGCCGACTTCCGCAGGGCGTTGCCCCACGCTCGGCGTTCCGGCGATGCCGCCCTCGCAGACATTGTGCTGGCGAACCTGACGGGGGCGCTTCTCGTGTCGGCCGCGCCCGATCTGCTGGCGCGCGCCAACCAGGGCGCCTCCCTGATCCTCTCGGGCTACCAGCATCACGAAGCCGCGGCTGTCTTGGGAGCCTTCGCGGCCGGCACCGAGCTCGTGACGCAGCGCTCTGAAGGCGAGTGGGCGGCCGTCCTTCTGGTCCGCCGGACCGGGGCGGCTCGGCCCCGGCCCCAGATTACTTAAGGAGCGAGGGTTCCCGGCTATCGACGACGTGTGGGCGCGCGAACCGGTGCTGGCGGGCGACCAGCCTGGCCTGACGTGTGCCGCCGGATTCTTCGCCCGGCAACCGTACTGAAGTGCAGCGATAACGGCGCAGCCCGTGTCCTGCAGCGCCTTTGCGAGCCCGCAGAAGTCGTAGAGGGTGATGTCAGGGCACATGCCGTCAGCGGACTTCGACTCGACAGAGCGGAGCGATCCTACAGCGCTTCCCAGGCGTACAGCAGGATCGAGAGCGCCACGATCGGGACGGCGTCGGCCCGCAGCGTGCGTGCGCCCAGATTGACGAGGATGGCGCCCGCCTCCCGGGCGCGCCTGACTTCCTCTGGAGCCCAGCCGCCTTCTGGGCCCACAAACACCGTCGCAGCCTCAGGGCGGGCCACACCGTCGAGCGACTGCGCGCCCACGGCGGCGACGGTCGGCTCGACGAGGACGAGCCTCAGGCCGTTGGCCTCGGCGAGGGCGGATTCGAACGTGGCGGGCTCGCGCACGACCGGCACGACCGCCCGCCCGCACTGCTTGACGGAGCTCACGGCCACGCGCTGCCACCGCTCGACGCGCCGGCCGACCGCCAGCGGTCCGGCTGGCACGTCGATGAAGCGAGTGACGAGCGGCTGCACGGCAGCTACCCCCAGCATCACCGCGTCGCGCACGACGTCGTCGGTCTTGTCGCCCTTCAACGCCGCCTGCGCGAGCGTCAGCTCGAAGGGCAGCTCCGGCGCCGGGAGTTCGACGCCCGTGACGCGCAGCAGGACACCTCGCTTGTCCGCGAGCTCGACGCGCGCGCGGCGCTGATGGCCTCGCCCGTTGAACACGAGCACCTCGCGTCCCTTCTCTACGCGGAGTACGCGCACGAGGTGCTGCGCTTCCTCCTCCGGCAGCGCAATCGTCTGATCAGCGGCTTCGAACGCCGGTGCGTAGAAGCGATGCACGGCCGGATTATACGCACCCGTCGCCAGGGCCGGGCGGAGATCCCGCGACGCCGCCGGTCCCGGCCGCCATGCACGCCGCTGGTATACTGCCGCCGAATGTTCTTCCGCGGGCAGATGCTCGGCAAGTACCGCATCCTCTCGCCGCTGGGCAGCGGCGGGTTCGGTACCGTTTACCTCGCGGAAGACACGTGGATCGACAAGAAGGTCGCGCTCAAGGTCGCCCACAGACAGCAGGGACTCGATTTCGGTCAGCTCCTCCGCGAACCGCGCCTGCTCGCGTCGCTCAACCATCCCAACATCGTCTCGGTGCTCACGGCCCTGAAGGAAGAGGGCATCTTCTTCATCGTGATGGAGTACGTGCCCGGCGAGACGCTCGAGTCCATCGTGGTGCGGGAAGGCGCGCTCGACGTCCCGCGCGCGCTCGATTTCACGTGCCAGATCTGCAACGCCCTCGACCACGCGCACTCGCAGGGTGTCATTCACCGGGACCTCCGCCCGGGGAACGTCCTGGTGACCGAGCAGGGGCTGGCGAAGGTGGCGGATTTCGGCACCTCGCGCTTTCTCGAGATCGCGGCACACGGCACGACCGTCACCGGCAGCCCGCCGTACATGGCGCCGGAGCAGTTCCACGGTAAGGCGGTGTTTGCGTCGGACATATACTCGCTCGGCGTCTCGATGTATCAGATGCTCACGGGCATGCTGCCGTACCAGACCCCGAGCCCCGCCGACCTCGATCGACTCATGACCGGTGAGCTGATCACGTCGCCCCGCGTGCGCAACCCGAAAATCCCGAAGGCCGTCAGCGACGTGATCCTGAAGGCGATGGCGCCGGAGATCACCGCGCGGTACCAGCGGGCGAGCGAGCTGCTCGATGATCTGCTCGCGGCACGGGCGGCGCCCGTGCGACGCGCGTCGCGCGCGGCCGCCATGGCGGCAGCGGAAGTCCCCGTGGACATGCTCCACAGGATCAAAGCGCGCGAGCACCCCCAGGCGCGCCTGTGCTGGCACTGCAACAAGCCCCTGCATGCCCGGTCGACCCGCTGCCCGTTTTGCGGCGAGAATCAATAGCCGGCGACTCCGCCCACCTTTCGCGCCTGCGCCTCCGGCGGCCGGGGGTCCGTGAAGACGGAGTGTTCAGCCCGGACGAGCCGCGTGCTACAGTGCTCTGATACCCGCCTGCGGGCACGTCCCACCAGGGATGAGGGCCCGCGGTGCGCCCAGCAAGGAGCTCTTCGATGCCATTCGGCAGCGGCAAAATCTGGATGAACGGCACGCTCGTCGATTGGGCCGACGCCCGCATCCATATCGGCTCGCACGTCATTCATTACGGCAGCGCGGTGTTCGAAGGTGCGCGGTGCTACAACACCCCGCGCGGAGCCGCCTGCTTCCGCCTCGACGATCACGTCGTCCGGCTGCTGAACTCCGCACGAATCTACCGCATGGAGTCGCCGCTGGATCGCACGGCGTGGGCCGCCGCGATCGAAGCGACCATCCGCGAGAACGGGCTCAAGGCATGCTACATCCGGCCGATCATGTACCGGGGATACTCCGCGCTCGGCGTCAACCCGCTGCCCTGCCCCGTGGACATGGCCATCATGGTCTGGGAATGGGAGGCGTACCTCGGGCCGGACGCGCAGGAGAAGGGCGTCGACGTCTGCGTCAGCTCATGGAACCGCATGGCGCCGAACACGTTTCCGGCGCTGGCCAAGTCGAGCGCGAACTACGCGAACGCGTCGCTCATCAAGATGGAGGCGATGCTCGACGGCTACGCCGAAGGCATCGCGCTCGATCACGGCGGGTTCATCAGCGAGGGTAGCGGGCAGAACCTGTTCCTCGTGCGGGGCGGCATCATCTACACGCCCTCGGTCACCGCGTCCATCCTGCCTGGCATCACCCGCGATTCGATCATCACGATCGCGCGGAGCCTCGGGTATGAGGTCCGCGAAGAGATGCTGCCCCGCGAGATGCTCTACCTCGCCGACGAAGTATTCTTCGTCGGTACCGCCGTCGAGGTGACGCCCATCCGCTCGATCGACAAGCTCGTGGTCGGCGACGGCATGCGCGGACCGGTCACTTCCGCAATCCGCCGCACGTTCTTCGACATCCTGAACGGGGATGTGCCCGACACGCACGG
Organism: Vicinamibacteria bacterium; assembly: GCA_963739995.1. Taxonomy (GTDB): domain Bacteria; phylum Acidobacteriota; class Vicinamibacteria; order Vicinamibacterales; family JAENWD01; genus CAVUCH01. The sequence continues at coordinate 194,141 of CAVUCH010000018.1, forward strand.
ATGGCTCACCTGGGTGTACCCCGACGAGGCCCACCTGCGGCAAAGCGCGACGAGCGCGGTCGCGCGATAGCGCACGCGGGCCGGGAGCGACACCCGGCCTGCGCACCTGCCTGCACCTGCGCCGCCGACCGTCGGCGCGGGCGACGCTCCACGCGAACGGCGGAACCGACATGCATGTGAACGATCTGCTCAAGATCGCGGTCGAGCACGGAGCGTCGGACCTGCACCTGAAGGTCGGCAGCTATCCGATGATGCGGGTGCGTGGCGACCTCGTTCCCGCGGCCGCTGATCGCCGGCTGGATCACGCCGACACGGTGGCCATCGCGGCAGCGGTGATGTCGACCGGTCAGCGGCAGAAGTTCACGGAGACGCAGGACATCGATCTCGCCTACAGCGTTCCCGGCCTCGGCCGGTTCCGCTGTAACGTCTTCCAGCAGCGCGGCACGATTGGCATGGTGCTCCGCGTCATCCCGATCGCGGTCAAAACGCTCGACGAGCTCGGGCTCCCGTCCGTGCTGAAGGCCATCGCCGAGGAGGAGCGGGGTCTCGTACTCGTAACCGGCCCGACGGGGAGCGGCAAGAGCACGACGCTGGCCGCGCTCGTGGAACACGTGAACGCCACCCGCTCGGCCCACGTCATGACCATCGAGGACCCGATCGAGTTCCTCCACCGTGACAATCGGGCGATCGTCAGCCAGCGCGAGGTCGCGGTCGACACGCGGTCCTTCGCGCATGCCGTGCGCAGCGCACTCCGGCAGGACCCGGACGTCATCCTCGTTGGCGAACTCCGCGACCTCGAGACCATCGATATCGCGCTCGTTGCGTCGGAGACGGGCCACCTCGTGTTCTCCGCATTGCACACGCTCGATGCCGTCGAAACAATCACGCGGATCGTCGCGCAGTTTCCGCCGCACCGGCAGTCGCACGCACGCGTGCAGCTGGCCAGCGTGCTGAGGGCGGTGATCTCGCAGCGGCTGCTCCCCCGTGCGGATGGCAAGGGGCGTGCTGCGGCCGTCGAGGTCATGGTGAGCACACCGGTCATCCGCGACTGCATCGTGCACGAGGAGAAGACGGCCCTGCTCCCGAAGGCAATTGCCGCGGGCGGAGCACAGCACGGCATGCAGACGTTCGATCAGGCGACCTTCCGCCTGCTCGAGCAGGAGCTGGTCACGCGCGAAGAGGCACTCCGGTGGACGTCCACAGGAGACGCGGTTGCGCGGCATGCGCCCGACGGATAGACGTCCCGCTGACACCGAATCAGGTCACGAAGCACAAGAACACGGAGCAAGACAAGAGAACCACCGCAAGCCGACGGGGGCGAAATGGTCATGTCGGTCGGACTGCACGATTGAGCCACGCGTACTATCCTCCGCCGTCGGTGACGTCGCCGCGCGCTTGGCAACCATCACGGCGGTGCCGCCCGACGGCGTGATCTTCACGACTGATCAGGCGGTTGGCGTGTCTCGGCTAACCCTTCATACGTCGTCTTCCCAGAACTCGGTCGGCGCCTTCGCCCTCGTTGCGCGATGCTCCTCCGCGCGCAATTGCACGCGGCGGATCTTTCCTGAGATCGTCTTCGGCAGATCGCAGAACTCGATACGTCGAACGCGCTTGTACGCGGCCAGGCGTTTGCGACAGAAGACGAATATCGAGCGCGCTGTCTCCGCCACCGGTGGATAGCCCGCCTTGAGCAGGATGAACGCCTTTGGTACGGCGAGGCGCAACGCGTCTGGGCTCGGCACCACTGCGGCCTCCGCGACGGCCTCGTGCTCGATGAGTGCGCTCTCGAGCTCGAACGGACTGATGCGGTAATCGGAGCTCTTGAACACGTCGTCGATGCGACCGATGAACCAGTAGTACCCGTCGCCATCGCGCGAGGCCATGTCGAAGGTGCGGTAGTAGCGACGACCGCCGGCCTCCACCACCGGCATGGGTGTGTCGAGATATCCGGCCATCAGCCCGGCAGGCGCCGGGCCGAGCTCCACGACGATCTCCCCTTCGTCGCTCGGTCTGCCATCGGGATCGAGGAGCGCAACGCGGTAGCCAGGCAGCGGTCGACCCATCGATCCGAGCTTCACCGCCTGTCCCGGCGAGTTGCCGAACATTGCCGTCGTCTCCGTCTGTCCGTAGCCGTCGCGGATGGTGATGCCCCAGGCATCGCGCACGCGCTCGATGACCTCGGGATTGAGCGGCTCGCCGGCGCCTACGATCTCGCGTAGCGAGGTGTCCCACGCGCGAAGATCCTCCAGGATGAGCATCCGCCATACGGTCGGCGGCGCACAAAGCGTGGTCACGCGGTGGGCCACGAGCGCGTCGAGGACGCGTGTCGCTTCGAAGCGGGCGTAGTTGAAGGCGAAGATCGTGGCACCCGCGTTCCACGGCGCGAAGAAGCTGCTCCAGGCGTGCTTCGCCCAGCCCGGCGAGCTGATGTTCCAGTGCACGTCGCCTTCACGTAGTCCGATCCAGTACATCGTGGACAGGTGACCGACCGGGTAGCTGCGGTGGGTGTGCAGCACCATCTTCGGCTTCGCCGTCGTGCCGGACGTGAAGTAGAGAACAAGCGGGTCGTCACCGAGCGTCTCCCCATCTGGCTCGAACTCTGATGCTTCCTCGGTGCCATAGGAAATCCAACCCGAACGCGCCGCGCCGACCATGATGCGCGTGAAAGCCCCCTTCACCTCGTCGAACTTCGACGCGCCCTCGGCGGCGATGACGTGGCGGATGCCGCCCCGTTCGATGCGATCCTGCAGGTCCCCGGCGGTCAGCAGCGTCGTGGCCGGGCTGAAGACGGCGCCGAGCTTCATCGCGGCGAGCGTGATTTCCCACAGCTCGGGGACGTTACCGAGCATGATGAGGAGCCGGTCTCCGCGACGGACTCCTTCACGGCGCAGGAAGTTGGCGGCACGGCTCGACCGTTCGCTCATGTCCGCGAACGTGTGCGTCCGGGACGTACCGTCGTCGGACACAACGTGCAGCGCGGTCCGATCGTTGCCACGCGCGAACACGTCGAAGTAGTCGAGCGCCCAGTTGAACCTGTCGAGCACCGGCCACGCGAACTCCCGGTACGCTGCGAGACGATCATCGCGGTGCCGCAGCAGCACCTCGCGCGCCCGCAGGAAGGGCTCGCTCATGACGACCTCCCACTTCGAGCCATGCCACTCCCAGCTTTTTACTGACTTCGCGACGACCGTCAGCGCGGCACCTGAAACGCCCCACCAACAGCCACCTCAAGCTCGCTGGCGCGGCCGACATGATTGAGTAGCACTGCCAGCCCCGAGCATCAACACGTCGCCGCGACGTAATACGGGGCGTTCACTCCTGAGGTCAGCTCTTCCCGAACCAGGGATCGTTGTCGGCACAACCAAAGATGTCGGCCGCCGGCGCGCAGAGTCTGATGCTGACATGATTGTCCTCGTTTGAATCGAGCTGCAAACTGTAGCAGCGAGGATTCGGTGCGGGGAGGAAATACCTCTTTGACTGGTCGCCGAGAGTTGCCAGTGCGAGCAGCACCATCCCAGGAGCGTCGCTGGCGGTACAATCCGCCGATGCAGCGACGAACCACGATCGATTCGTGCGAGAACACGCCGGAGGCTGCGTGGGCGGCGGCCGTGCGGATGCTCGGGCGGCGCGAACTGTCGGTGGCGCAGGTGCGCGAGCGGCTGACACGCCGGGGATGGACCGATGCCGCAATCGAGCCGGCCATCGCGCGGCTCGCCGCGTCGGGTGTGCTGGACGATGCACGTGTGGCGCTGGCCTGCGCGCGTACGCGGGCCGGCGTGAAGCGCCAGGGGCGCGATAGGGTGCTGCGCGAGATACAGGCGCTCGGCGTCGCGCGCGATGTTGCCCGCAGCGCGGTCGATGAAGTCTTCGGCGCGCTCGACGAAGGCCATTTGCTGCAGGCCGCGCTCGAGAAGCGGCTGCGCACGCGGATGGTACTGAGCGACCCCGCCGTGCAACGGCGCCTTTACGCAGCGCTGGTGCGCCAGGGGTTCGACGCCCACGCGGTGGGACGGGCTCTACGAGCGAGGGTGCGGAGGGTAGCGGAGGAGGAATAGACGGACCGAAGAATGCACCATGCAGGATGCACAATGCACACTGTACTCGCGGCGGACGGGTTCCCGCTCATCGCTGGCCTCATTCGCTCACCTTACGCGCCAGGTCGTCGCTCCTTCCGAATGTCTTTGGTTTCGAATTTCTGCATTGTGCATTGTGCATGGCGCGCGTAAGCCTAATCCCAGCACCCTTCCATGAACCACCCGCGCCCGTCGCGGTCGCGGTAAATCCGGCAAAGCGTCCCATCGTCCAACGCCACATCCCATTCGTCGCGGTTCCACGCGTGCGGGCGTGCGCTCGTGTCGGCGAGGTAAGTGTCGGGGCCGCCTGCACGAGAATCCCGCACGCTCCCGGCAAGACTCGCCGCGTCGGTCGTCGCGGTGCTGGTCACAAGCTCGGTCCCGATGCCGCTTCCGACCCCGGTCGCGATACCGCTCCCGAGGCCGGTCCCGAGCGCCCACCAGTCGCCTGACGAACGCCAGGGGCCGGCAGCCATCTCGACGTGTCCGGTCGGAATGCCGCTCCGATCGGCCGTGACGCGCGCGGGCCGGGTGCCGTCCAGCTGCACGCGGATGGGCAGCGGGTGGCGGAAGCGGCGCAGTGCCGGCGCGACCGCAACGCTCGCCGCCCCGCCGGCATCGCGCGGCGCGGCGGATTCCAGCATGCATCCGGGCGCAGCCACAGGCGGCACCTGCTCCACCGCGAACGGCACCATCGCGAACGCCCCTGGACGATAGGTGTCGACCGTGCGCGCGGAGCCACAGCGATCCTGGCCCATGAGCGCCGACAGTCGTGCGACGAGCGTCGACAGCTGCTCGGGTGCAGGCAGCGCACGCTCCAGCAGCGAGAACTGCAGCACCCGCCCGGGCGTCGGCTCGACGCGCACCGTCACGCCATCAATCCCGGCGCCGGGCGGATGGGATTCGAGGTCGAGCAACGCGAGCGTTCGCAGCACCCGTGGGTCACGCATCGCCGCAGGCAGCTGCAGGCTCCGCACGTGCGTCTCGCGCGAGACCAGCCGGAGGGACGTCGTGAGCACGGCTGCCGCACGTCCACGGCGCTCCAGATGCACGCACACCGGTTCGAGCAGCCGCCCGAGCACGAACGACAGCGGCTCCAGCCCCTCGATGGGCCACTCGAGATCGAGGTCCGCCTCGAAGGTTTCCTCCGGCACGAGCGGTACCAGTGGCCCGGTATCCTCACCGCGCGCCAGCCGCTGCAAGCGGACGCCAGGCTGGCCGAGGCGCGCCGAGAGCTGCGCCGGCGGCAGCGCCGCCAGATCGCCGAGCGTCCGCACACCCCATCGCGCGAACGTGTCCATCATCGATGCATACCGGGCACGTGCTTCTGTGGCGATCCCGCTGCCGTATGATCGCTGCCGGCCATGTGCGCGCGCGATGTCCTGCATGGGCGACGTGCGATAGAACCGCGCTGGCGGTGTGGGCCCCGATGGAGCGGCGGGCGGCTCCTCGCCTGCGTTCACCGCATCCAGCGCACCAATGGCCAGCGGGGCAAGTGTGGCGGCCTCCGTCCCCGGTTCGACGATGGTGACGCCGGGCCGCGCATGTGCGAGCAACAGGGCCGGGACGCGGGTGGTCGCGACAGCCACGCGCGCGATCACGCCGCGATCGGCAGCCTCACGGCGCAGCTCCGATGCGATCGCCCGCGCATCGCCGAACAGGCGCTCGAGGCCGTCCACGTCGCACACGACCGCACGCGCGCTGACGCGCTCGACGCGCGGTGAGAACTCGCGCGCGGTCGACACGAGCGCCTCGCCCGGGTCATCCGCCGGCGGCGGGCCGGCCTCGGCAACGGGCGGGTCGGCGACTACGAGGCAGGCGTACATCTCTCCATGTTCATTGCTGTAGGCCGGGACTGAAGTCCCGGCTCCACATACCCAGTCCCGGCTCCACATGCCCTGCCCGGGCGCCGGCACATGCAGCTCACCCGGCGGACAGGGTCAGTGGTCGACGAACTCGATGCCGACCGGGAGCGTGGCGTGCGCCTGGTGCTGGGCGCGCACGACCGTTGCGTCCGCGGCGAGGCCGCGCAGACGTGGCAGCGGCGATGCGGTGCCGGCCCACCGCCCTGTCATGCCGCGGCTGCTCGTGCGCGGCACGAACGGGCGGCGGCTGGCGAGCACCGCAGCGTGAAACGCGTCGGGCGCAAGCCCTTCCCGTGACGGCATGGCGTGTGAAGCCTCGACCCCGGCGCCAGAACCGTGCTGGATATCCCGTGTGCCGGCGGGCTCTCCCGCGTCGCATGCCGCCGGTCCCGCGCCCGTGCGCGACCGTGGCATCTCGCGGCGGCCTGACCGAATCGTCTCGCGCCGGTGGCGCTGCGGCTGCAGCCGGATGCTCACGCCTTTCGCGCTCCGGGCGCTCGGGACATCGGCCACCAGCACGCACGCGGTGTCGCTCGCGTCGACGACGCGCTGCAGCCGCATCCAGGTGTTGAACGGCAGCTCGCGCACCGCATCGAGCGGCACGTCGGCGATGTCGAGCGCCACGAGCCCGAACCCGCCGGACTGGAGCACGAGGTTGACAGCCTTGATGGCCCGGTCGAGCGCACGTGCGACCACGCTGTCGCGCGTGCGGCCGGATCGCGGCCGCGACGGCTCCCAGCCCGGTGCGAGCGCTAACTGCGTCAACGGCACGTCCTGCCCGCGCACCCACAGGAGACGCGTGAAATCGACACCGGCCGCCACGGCCGACGCCGGATCAAACCGATCGAGCGTGTCGATGAGGGCGACGAGCTCACCGCGACGTGTCGCCGTCGCCATCAACGCGCGGAGCACGCTGGTACGGCCCGAGGACCTTGGCCCGACAATTTCCGAGACCTGTCCGCGCGGCACGCCGCCCAGTAGCTGGGCGTCCAGGGACGGCAGCCCCGTGGGGGCACACTCGTCACCGCCGGTCCACTCGAGCGGCAACGCGGTTGTGAGCGTGGTGTCGAGCTTGCGATCCCGAAGCAGCGATTCAAGAGCCATGCGGGCGGCAGCAGGAGCCATGGTCCGTCCTTCGTTTTTTATTCGCCCATTAGACTACCCTGAATAGCATTGGCGAATCAACAGCGAAAGAACGCGAAATTACCTTCAATCTGCCAGTCGAGGCAGGGTCGCCCATTGCTACTGCTCCCCCGAGCCGATACACTGCCTCGGCTCTCCCGAATTCGCTGACCCTCCATGACTCCGCGCTCCGCGGATACCCCGTCCCGCCGTCCACGAGCAGCCGCGCGTGCCGCCCGTGCCATGGCAGCCATCGCCGCGCTCACGCTGTGCGGGATGTCACTCCTGTCGGCGCACGGCGACCTGCACGAGCAGATCGCTGCCGTCTCCCGTGCGATTGCCACGGGACCGCGTGACGCCGCGCTCTACCTTGCCCGCGGCGAACTCTATCGGGCGCATCACGACACGGCCCGCGCGTTGACCGACTACGCGACCGCCCTGCGATTGGACCCGACCCTCGACGCCGTACACCTCGCGCGCGGCCGCCTGCTCATGGAATCGCATCGGGCCGCGGAGGCGCTGCCGGATCTCGACCGCTTCCTCGCCCGCCGGCCCGACCACCCGGACGCGCGCGTCGTTCGCGCCCGCGCCCGGGCCGCGATGGGGGACGCACCGCTTGCGCGCGAGGACTACGACCGTGCGCTCAGCCTGGCCGCGAACCCCGACTGGTTCGTCGAACGCGCACGCCTCGTGCGGTCGTCAGCAGGAGCAGCCGCCGCGATCGTCGGCCTCGACGAGGCCCTCGCGCGACTCGGCCCCATCCTGACGCTCACGCTGGAGGTGATCGATTGCGAGCTGTCAGTAGGACATCACGATGCGGCGCTCGCCCGGCTCGATCGCTTCGTAGCGGCTTCCGGGGCGCACCCGCAATGGTCGCTGCACCGTGGAGATATCCTGCTCGCCGCCGGCCGGCAGAAGGAGGCCCGCGACGCGTTCCGCACGGCTCTCGACGACATCGACGCTCTTCCGCCGGCACGGCGACACACGCGTCAGAACGAAGCGTTGCGCGCCCGTGCGAGGTCAGCACTGGTTCACCTCGACACCATCACAAGGAATCCATGACCCTCCAGGCCTCTCCCGGAACATCGAGAATCTGGCTCCATCCTGTATCGCTGATCCGTGTCGCCGCTGCCCTGCTCGCCGTGTCGGCCATCTCGCCGTCACCCATGGAGGCACAGCAGTCGGTGCTCGTGCCGGCCGGGGCTGTCTGGAAGTACCTCGACACGGGCACCGACCAGGGCACCGCCTGGCGTGCACCGGCCTTCAACGATACGGGCTGGAAAACTGGCGCCGCGGAGCTGGGCTACGGTGACGGCGACGAAGCCACGCTCGTGGGGTATGGGCCGAACAGCAGCGCGAAATACACCACGACGTACTTCCGCCACGCCTTCACCGTGGCCAACCCGTCCGCCTACGGCGGCCTCACGCTGCGCGTGCTCCGGGACGACGGCGCCATCGTCTACCTCAATGGCACAGAGGTCTTCCGTACCAACATGCCGACCGGCAGCGTGACGGCCGCCACGTTCGCGTCCTCCGTGGTCCTCAACGCCAACGAACGGACCTACGTCACCGCCGCCATCAATCCCGCGCGGCTCGTGGCCGGCACCAACGTGCTGGCGGTCGAGATCCACCAGTCGGACGCGACCAGCAGCGACGTGAGCTTCAACCTCGAGCTCACCACGGCGGGTGCCGTGACGGTCACGCGCGGCCCATACCTGCAGCTGGGCACGCCCTCGAGCACGGTCGTCCGCTGGCGCACGAGCGCGCCGGTCGTGGGCCGCGTGCGGTATGGGCAGGCCGTGGGCGCCCACACGTGGGCCGCCGACGAGTCGGCGGCGAGCACGGAGCACGCGGTCGCCCTCACCGGCCTGCTGCCCAACACGACCTACTACTACGCCGTTGGCACCGCCACGACCATCCTCGCGGGCGGTGATGCCACCCACTTCTTCCGAACGCCCCCGGTCGCGGGCACCGCTACGCCCACGCGCGTCTGGGTTCTGGGCGATTCGGGCACGGCCAACGCGAACGCGCGTGCCGTGCGCGACGCATATTACGCGTTCACGGGGACGCGCCATACCAACCTGTGGCTGATGCTCGGCGACAACGCGTACCCGAACGGCACGGATGCCGAGTATCAGGCGGCCGTGTTCGACATCTTCCCCACCATGCTGCGGAAGAGCGTGCTGTGGTCCACGCTCGGCAACCACGACGGCTACACCGCTGACTCCGCGTCGCAGACGGGCCCGTACTACAACATCTTCACGCTGCCGAAGTCTGCCGAGGCGGGCGGGCTCGCCTCGGGCACGGAGGCGTACTACTCGTTCGACTACGCCAACATTCACTTCATCTGCCTGGAGTCGTTCGAAACCAATCGATCCGCTACCGGGCCGATGCTCACCTGGCTGCGGAACGATCTGGCGAGCACCGCCCAGCCGTGGATCATCGCGTTCTTCCACCACCCGCCCTACTCGAAGGGCTCGCACGATTCAGACACGGAGCTCGAGCTGCGGGAGATGCGGCAGAACGCCTTGCCAATCCTGGAGAACGCAGGCGTGGACCTGGTGCTCTCGGGCCACAGTCACTCCTACGAGCGCTCGTTCCTGATCGACGGCCACTACGGTACGTCCGGCACCTTTACGTCCGCGCTGAAGAAGGATGGCGGTAGCGGGCGGGTGGACGGGACGGGAGCGTACCGCAAGCCCACCTATGGGATGGCAGCGCACGAGGGCGCCGTGTACGCGGTCGCCGGCAGCTCCGGGCAGGCGACCGGCGGGACGCTCAATCACCCGGCGATGTTTCTCTCCCTCAACAGCCTCGGCTCGCTGGTGCTCGACGTGAACGGCAGCCGGCTCGACGCAACCTTCCTCGATCACGCCGGCGTCAGGCGCGACTACTTCACGATCCTGAAGGGCGCCGCAGCGACCGCGCCGTCAGCGCCGTCGGCTCCGGCGAATCTGCGCACGATGGGGCTTACGGTCAGCCAGATCGACCTTGCGTGGACCGACACGGCGAGCGACGAGTCGGGATTCCAGCTTCAGCGATCGGCCGACAACGTCACCTTCACGACCATCGCCACGAGGGGATCCAACGTCACGAGCTATTCGGATTCAGGCCTGAAGCGGAACCGGAGATACTACTACCGGGTGCGAGCCTTCAAGAGCGGCTCCCCGGCGCTCTATTCGTCCTTCTCGAATACCCTCGCCGCGACGCCGCTTTCCGGCATCTCTCCGGACGACGTTGCGCTCTATGCGGGTCAGGCGCCGGTACGGCAGGGCGCCTGGGCCGTCACGGCGGACAGCACGGCTACCGGCGGGGTCCGCCTGTACAACCCCGACGCCGGCCTGGCGAAGGTGGTCACCCCCGCCGCCAATCCGGTCGACTACTTCGAGCTGACGTTCAACGCGCAGGCGGGTCGAGCCTATCGCCTCTGGATGCGGGGGAAGGCGCTGAACAACGCCTATACCAACGACTCGATCTGGGTGCAGTTTTCCGACAGTGTCGACGCCAGCAACGGCGCCGCCTGGCGGATCGGCTCGACGTCCGGCATCGCGCTCAGCGTCGAAGAGTGCTCCGGGTGCGGATTGTCGGCCTGGGGCTGGCACGACAGCGGGTGGGGGGTCGGCGTTCGCGGCGTGCCGGTCTATTTCGGGACCTCGGGCAGTCACCGGATTCGCGTCCAGCGGCGGGAGGACGGCATCTCCATCGACCAGATCGTGTTGAGCCCCGTCACGTTCTTCACCTCCGCACCGGGGGCCACGAAGAATGACACGACCTTCCTGCCGACAAGCGCCGGCGTACCGTGAGCCGACGTGAACGCCGTCGTCACGAGCTATTCGGATTCAGGCCTGCGGCGGAACCGGAGATGCTACTACCGGGTGCGAGCCTTCAAGAGCGGCTCCCCGGCGCTCTATTCGTCCTTCTCGAACACCGCCGCGACGACTGGAAGGTAGGTTTCGCTGATGACACTCGCTTCGTTCGCTCGCACGCGCATCGCCGCCACCGGCGCTCTCGCTGCGCTGATCGTGCTGCTCTGCACCGCGGCAGACGCCTCCGCACAGCGCCTCAAGGTGATTCTCGACACCGACATCGGCAGCGACATCGACGATGCGTGGGCGCTCGGGTTCGCCATGATGTCGCCGGATATCGAGTTGCTCGGAGTCACCATCACAGATGGCGATACCAGGGCGCGAGCAAAGATGGCGTGCAAGCTGCTCCACGTCGGGGGCCGCGGCGACGTGCCCGTGGCCGTTGGGCGGCAGACGCCTCCACCGGACCAGATTGATCACCAGTTCGCCTGGGCGGAGGACTTCACGGCCAAGCAGCCGGTGCCACAATCAGCCGCCGACTTCATCGTGGACATGGTGCGGCGCTACCCCGGAGAGGTGACGCTGATTGCCGTCGGCCCGCTGCAGAACGTGGCGGACGCCCTGAGGAAGGATCCACGGCTCGGGACGGCGCTCAAGCGCGTGGTGCTCATGAGCGGATCGATCGCGGCCCACGCGTGGGGCCCTGTTCCCCTGGCTGAGTGGAACGTCGTCCGGTCAACGGCGGACGCGCAGGTGGTCTACGCAGCGGGGCTGCCGCTCACGACCGTCCCGCTCGACTCGACGACCTACGTCACGTTGAAAGAAGAGGAGCGCGAGCGGCTGCGGAAGCACGACTCGCCCCTCACACGGGCGCTCGAGACCCTCTACCGCCTCTGGCTCGAGAACCCGACATCGCGCATGACGCTCCACGATCAGCTCGCGGTGGCCGAAACGGTGCGGCCGGGCGCCTTCTTCGGCCGTAAGGATACCCTGTCCCTCGTGGTGGATGAGAAGGGCTACACGAAGGTAGACGCCGCGCGAGGGAAGCCAGCAGCTGTGTGCTTCGAGCCCAGGCGCGACGAATTCATGGGGTTCTACCTGAACGGGCTGATGGTCAAGCGGCAGGAAACGGTGCTTGGCCGGGACTGAAGTCCCGGCCCCAGCATGGTGAGAAATCCGGGTTCAGTCGAGTACGCCGGCCCTCAGTGCCCTTCGAGACCTGTGCGCCGCTCGCGGTCTTCGATCGCGCGACCCTCGACTGACGCGTCCGCGCGTCGCACGGTGGGTGTGCCCTTGCGTGCCAGGTAGAGGAAGGTCCCGCCGAAGATCAGCATTCCCACGCCGGCAACGATGTTGACCTGGAGGCCGATGAGCATGTGCCGCGCCTCGACGTCTCCGGCGATCAGGCCGTAGATGGTCAGCAGCAGGCCGTAGATGGTGAAGATGGCGCCGACCGGTACGCGAATATCCACGAGGCCTCCCTACCAGAAAATGATATTGAGCGCGATCGTCGCAAGGAGCACGACGATCGCGAGCGGCCCCGGCTGCCGGTAGAGCGGCACGCCTTCGTCGCGCGGGCGCGGTGTCAACGAGTAGACCAGGCCCTTCAGCTCATGGTGGGGTCGCGGCGCCGTCACCATCGACACGAGAATCGTGACTACGAAGCAGGTGGTCCACGCGAAGATCGCGGTCCAGAAGTTCTGGGCCATCTCGCTCGGGTAGGTGTGCAGCACGGTGCCGATGAACCCCCCCTTGAACCCGACGGCGGCGCCGGCCGGCAGGGTGAGCCCGTGATGCACCGCGGCCGCGACCGTGCCAGACACGAGTCCCACGAACGCGCCGTGCCCGGTGGCGCGCTTCCAGAACATGCCGAGCATGAACGTCGCGAAGAGCGGCGCGTTCACGAACGCGAACACGAGCTGCAGCAGGTCCATGATGTTGTTGAATTGTTGCGCCACGTACGCCGCCGCCACCGATATCAGGATCCCGAAAACGGTCGCCGCCCTCCCCATGCGGAGGTAGTGCTCGTCGCTTGCGTGCTTGTTGATGTAGCTCTGGTAGATGTCGTACGTCCACACCGTGTTGAAAGCCGTGGTGTTGCCGGCCATTCCAGACATGAAGGAGGCCATCAGCGCACAGAGCCCGAGACCAAGAATCCCCGCGGGGAAATAGTGCATCAGCATCATCGGTGTCGCGAGGTCGTAATCCACCGCCACGCGCCCGTCGGTGCCGACAACCGGCTGGCAGGTCTTGTCGTCGACCTTCGGCGGAACAATCCCTTCCCACGAGTTCGCCGCCGTCGGAACACCCGCCGCCGCGGGCACCGACTGCTCCGCGGCGCACCGCAGGTGCGCAGGCAGCATGGTGGGCTTATCGGCCACCGAGATGGCGATCATGCCGGGCAGAATCACGAGGAACGGGAACACCATCTTCGGAAAGGCGGCGATGAGCGGCGTGCGCCGCGCCGAGTTCATCGAGTCAGCGGCCATCGCGCGCTGCACGACGAGGAAATCGGTGCACCAGTACCCGAACGAGAGCACGAAGCCAAGCCCCATGACCAGGCCGAAGGCTTCGACGCCCATCGGGTTCTGGGCGGGCGTCGCCATGTATTGCCACGAATGGCTGAGGGCCCCGGGATCGAACCCGCGCGAGGAGGAGACATCCGCCAGGCGCCGGTACAGCCCGTCCGCCCCCCCGACGTCGCGGAGGCCCAGGAAGACGAGAGGGACGAAGCCCGCCACGATGAGGAAGAACTGAAGCACTTCGTTGTAGATCGCCGAGGTGAGGCCGCCGAGATACGTGTAGACGAGCACGATCCCCGCTGAGAGCAGCACGGACACGGTGAAATCCCAGCCGAGCAGCAGCTGCAGCAGCTTGCCCATGGCATACATCGACACGCCCGACGAGAACACCGTCATACCGGCGAACGAAATGGCGTTCAGGCCGCGCGTCTTCTCGTCGAACCGCAGCTTCAGGTACTCGGGCACCGACCGCGCGCGGGAGCCGTAATAGAAGGGCATCATGAAAATGCCGACGAACACCATCGCCGGGATGGCGCCAATCCAGTAGAAGTGTGACGTCGCGATGCCGTACTTGGCGCCGCTCGCGCCCATCCCGATCACCTCCTGGGCGCCCAGGTTCGCGGAGATGAAGGCGAGCCCGGTGATCCAGGCGGGAATGGACCGGCCCGACAGGAAAAAGTCGGTGCTCGTCTTCGCGAAGTTCTTCAGAACGACCCCGATCCCAATCACGAACCCGAAGTAGATGAGGATGATGAGGTAGTCAATCCACTGAAGCTGCATGCGGCCTCCGGGACGAGCAAGCGCGGCGGTGCGGCCAGGCGGGCCGGGCGCAAAACCGGGGCGCATCGTACTACAGACATACAGGACAGGCCCGCAGGCCGATCTGCTTTCCGGACGCTGCCTTGACAAGCCGATCACCGCCCAGCTATTTTCGGGAGGTCTTTTCTCCGAAAGCTTCGCGATGCCGGCACTCCCTTTGCTCACGGCTTCCCTAATGCAACTTAGATCTCTCTTCTGTGCTTGTCTCCTCGGCTTGCTCGTCACGCCCGGTGTCGGCGCGCAGACCGCCGGGTCCGGCAAACCTGTCGAGGAGAACTACAAGGCCACGTGTCAGCCGTGCCACATGGCCGACGGGAATGCTGCGCTCAAGCAGATGAACTTTGCCGATGGTGAGTGGAAGCACGGCACAACCCCCCAGGCTCTGGCCAAGGTCATCACGGAGGGCGTGCCCGGAACCGCCATGATGCCCTTCAAGGCGCGGTTCTCGGCGCAGGAGATCCTCGAGCTGGCGAAGTACGTGCGAAGGTTCGATCCCAAGCTGAAGGGCGCGTCCCCGGCCGCGAAGAAGAAGACGGCCGCAACCAAACAGCCGTGAGGCCGTGCGACGGAACCGCACGGTCCTGAACCGCTCGCCGGCGCTGCCCACCGTGCCGTCCACTGCTGTGCCGCGTCCGTTCGTGTGCCGCTGCGTCCTTCCTTCCCCTGCTGCCCTGCGTCTCCCGGTCCGGCTCTACGGCGAGGGCTTTGAAGTCCGGGCTGCGCCGCTCACCCGATATGTTGACTCCCCGCGGCCCGTCGGTCATCCTTTCGAAGCCTTTTTGACACCAGCACAGACACATGGCGCACGTGAACGTAGCACTTATCGGGTACGCCTTCATGGGCCGGGCGCACAGCAACGCGTGGCGGCAGGTCTCGCGCTTCTTCACGCCGAAGCTCACACCACGCATGAAGGTCATCTGCGGGCGGGACGCGAAGAACGTCAAGAAGGCGGCTGAGCGCCTCGGGTGGGACGAAGCCGCCACCGACTGGCAGGAGGTCGTCGACCGGCCGGACATCGATATCGTCGACATCAGCACGCCAGGCGACAGCCACGCCGCAATCGCGATCGCCGCCGCCAGGGCGGGCAAGGTGGTCTTCTGCGAGAAGCCTCTCGCAAACACGGTCCGGGAGGCGCAGCAAATGCTCGCCGCGGTGCAGAGGGCGGGCGTGGTCCACATGATCTGCCACAACTACCGGCGTGCGCCCGCCGTGATGCTCGCCCGGCAGCTGATCGAGGAAGGAAAGCTCGGACGCCTCTATCATTACCGCGGCACGTACCTGCAGGACTGGGTCGCGGACCCCAGTGTGCCGCTGTACTGGCGGCTGCAGAAGGACAAGGCCGGGTCCGGCGCGCTCGGCGACATCGCCTCGCACTCGCTGGACCTCGCCCGGTTTCTGGTCGGCGAGATTACGGAAGTGACGGCCGCACTGGAGACGTTCGTGAAGGAACGGCCGCTGCCGGACAACCCGAAGAAGAAGGGGGCGGTGACCGTCGACGATGCCTCGGCGTCGATCGTCCGTTTCGACAACGGGGCCCTCGGCACGATCGAGGCCTCGCGCTTCGCCACGGGCCGGAAGAACTACAACCGGTTCGAAATCAACGGCAGCAAAGGGTCGGTATCGTTCGATATGGAGCGCATGAACGAGCTCGAGGTGTACCTGACTGACGACGACAAGTCCGTGCAGGGCTTCCACACGGTGATGGTCACCGAGCCGCACCACCCGTTCTTCAATGCCTGGTGGCCAGCGGGTCACATCATCGGTTACGAACACACGTTCATCCATACGGTGTACGACCTGCTGCAGGCGGTCGCCGCCAACAAGGTGCCCTCGCCGAACTTCGCAGACGGAGTGCAGAACCAGCGCGTGCTCGCGGCGATGGAGAAATCGGCGGCGACGAAGCGGTGGGTGACGGTGTAACGACTCAGGCTGCAGGCTATTGGCTGCAGCCTTCAGGCAGTATCTGGCCTCAGGCCAGACGAGCCCGCAGCCTGCAGCCTGTGGTCTGCAGTCTGTGGCGTTAGGAGATCTTCCATGCGTATCGGCGTTTTTGCGGTTCTGTTCGGCAACAAGCCCTTCGAGGAGACCCTTGATTACCTGAAGGAGCTCGGGGTCGGCGCGATCGAGATCGGTACCGGCGCGTACCCCGGCAACGCGCACTGCAATCCCGGCGAGCTGCTGGCGGACGAGGGCAAGCTGAAGGCGTTCCGGAAGGCCGTGGAGGATCGCGGCCTCGTGATCAGCGCGCTCAGCTGCCACGGAAACCCGATCCATCCGGACTCGAAGATCGCGGGCGAGCACCACGCCGTCTTCGAACAGACGGTCCGGCTCGCCGCCAAGCTGGGTGTGCAGCAGGTGATCACGTTCAGCGGCTGCCCCGGCGGCGACGCGTCGGCGAAGGGCCCCAACTGGATCACGGCGCCATGGCCCCCTGAGTATCTCGAGATGCTCGAGTGGCAGTGGAGCGAGAAGGTCGTACCCTACTGGACTTCGACCGCGAAGATGTGCAAGTCGGCGGGCGTGCGGGTGGCCATCGAGATGCACCCCAACTTCGTCGTCTACAACCCGGAAACGATGCTGCGGCTGCGGGACGTGGCCCGGGGCACGATCGGCTGCAACTTCGATCCGAGCCACATGTTCTGGCAGCAGGTGGATGTGGCCTCCGCAATCCGCGCGCTCGGTGACTGCATCTACCACGTGCACGCGAAGGACTGCCGTATCGACGCGCAGAACACGGCGGTGAACGGCGTGCTCGACGTGAAGAAGTACACGGACGAGATCAAGCGGTCGTGGATCTTCCGAACTGTGGGCTACGGCAACGGTGAGAGCGTCTGGCGGGACATCCTGTCGAACCTGCGGCTCGTCGGCTACGATCACGTGGTCAGCATCGAGCACGAAGACAGCCTCATGTCCGGCGATGAGGGGTTGAAGAAGGCGATTGCGTTCCTGAAACAGATCGTCATCGAGGCGCCTGCAGGGACGGCGTACTGGGCGTGAAACACACCAGGTCAGGGGGTCAGGGACCAGGGATCCGGGGTCAGCGATCAGGGAAGATGCCTCACGCTCCACCTCCGATCCTGGACGGCCGTCCTTGATCGCTGAGCGCCGATCGCTGATCCTGATCCGCTGACCGCTGACCGCTGATCCCTGAGCTGATCCCTGATCGCTGAAGAAAGGATCCCCCGTGGCATCCGAACTCACCCGACGCCAGGCTCTTCGGCATCTCGCGCGGGGCACGGCCGCTGCCGTGACCGCGCCGCTCTGGGTGGAGAACCTCCTCGCCCTGGCGGAGCAGCACGCTGCGCACCGGCCTTCGCCGGAAGCCGCCGCGGGCGCGTGGGCGCCCAAGGTGTTCAATCCCCGCCAGAACGAGCTCGTGATCACGCTGGCCGAGCTGATCATCCCGGAGACCGACACCCCTGGCGCGAAGGCAGCCAAGGTGAACGAGTACATTGACATGGTGCTCGCCGAGGCCAAACCGGAGCTCCGCGAGAAATTCCTGCAGGGCCTCGCCTGGGTCGATGCGCGGAGCGAAGAGCGCTTCCGCTCGCCGTTCGTGAACGCGCCCCCGCCACAGCAGATCGAACTGCTCACGAGCCTGAGCACGGCCACCGCGCCGTCGGCCGTCGACGCACCCGGCGTGGAGTTCTTCCAGGCGCTGAAGGGGATGACGATAACGGGCTACTACACGTCCGAGCTTGGGCTGGTCCAGGAGATCGGGGACGACCCCCAGATGTTCCTCACCGAGTTCAAGGGCTGCGAGCACAGGGAACACGGCGCCGCCTGACGCCCGGCCCGTGCCCTCGCCCGCCATCGAGTTCCGTGCGGTATCCTTCGCCCGCCCCGGGCGGCGCATCCTCGATAGCGTCTCGTTCATGGTTCCCGAAGGGGAGACGCTGGCGCTCGTCGGCCGGAGCGGGGCGGGCAAGAGCACCATCCTCAAACTGATCAACCGTCTGCTCGATCAGCAGGCCGGCACGGTTCTGGTGAGCGGACGCGACACCCGAGCGTGGGACGCGTACGATCTGCGCCGGCATGCCGGATACGTCCTGCAGGAGATCGGGCTCTTTCCGCATCTCACCGTGGGCGAGAACGTCGGGATCGTTCCCCGACTGCTCGAGTGGGATCGACGGCGCATCGCGGCCCGTGTCGGCGAACTGCTCGCGCTGGTCGGCTTGCCCGCGGCGGAGTTCCGCGACCGCCGGCCTGACGAGCTGTCCGGCGGGCAGCGGCAGCGTGTTGGCATCGCCCGCGCGCTGGCTGCGGACCCGCCGGTGCTGTTGATGGACGAGCCCTTCGGCGCGCTCGATCCGATCACGCGCGCGGAGCTGCGCGCAGAGTTCCGGGGGATCCAGGCGCGTCTCCAGAAATCGGTGGTGATCGTGACGCACGACATGGGCGAGGCCTTCGCGCTCGGGGATCGCGTGGGCGTGCTCGACGAGGGCGCGCTCATCGCGTGGGACACCGCCGACGCCGTCTCACGATCGAGCGACGCCCGCGTGCGGAGGCTGCTGGATGCCGGAGGGTCGAGCGGGTGAGGCTGCTCGCCTTCTGGCAGGCGCACGCCTCCGAGCTGGGCCACCTGATGGCCCAGCACATAGCGCTCGTCGTTCTCTCGACAGCCACGGCGATGGCGCTCGCGATCCCACTGGGAATAGTCGCGGCCAAGCGGCCCAGGCTCGGTGCGCCGCTCCTCGGGTTCGCAAACCTCGTCCAGACCATTCCAAGCCTCGCACTGTTGGGGTTCCTGCTGCCGCTGCCGTTCGTTGGCGGGATTGGCCCGCGCGCGGCAATCGTGGCATTGGTGCTCTATGGTGTGCTGCCCATCATGCGTACCACGCTGGCGGGATTCCAGGGCATCGATCCGTCGGTGCGGGAAGCAGCGCTCGCGATGGGCATGCGGCCCTTCGAGCTGCTGCGGCTCGTGGAGCTGCCGCTGGCGTGGCCTTCGATGCTGGCGGGCATCCGCGTGGCCACGGTCGTCGCCGTGGGCACGGCGACGATTGCGGCCGCCATCGGGGCGGGCGGGCTCGGCGAGTACATTTTTCGCGGCCTGTCGATGGTTGACGCCACGGTCATTCTTGCTGGTGCGGTGCCGTCCGCCGCGCTCGCGTTGCTGGCTGACGGCGCGCTCGCCCTGCTGCAGCGGCGCACCCGGCAACGGCGCCAGGCTCGCTTCCCCGCCGCCGTCAGCGCGGGCGCTCTCGTTCTGCTGGCGATCGCCATGTCCTTCGCGCTCACCTCGCGGCGGACGGGCGCCATCGTGATTGGGTCGAAGAACTTCACAGAGCAGGTTCTCCTCGGGGAGCTCATGGCACAGGCCCTGGAGCGGTACGGCGGCCAGAAGGTCGACCGGCGGCTGAACCTCGGCGGCACGTTCATCTGCGACCGCGCGCTGCGGGCGGGCGAAATCGACGTGTACGTCGAGTACACCGGGACCGCGCTGTCCGCCATCTTCAAGAAACCGGTCACCAGTGACAGGCGCGCCGTGCTCGAAACCGTTCGGGAGCAGTACGCCGCGAGCGGCAGAACAATGCTGGCGCCGCTCGGGTTCAACAACACGTTTGCCATGCTGGTGCGCGGGGCCGACGCGCGCAAGCTCGGGCTGCGCTCCATCTCGGACGCCGTTCCACACGCACGCAGGTGGCGTGCCGGCTTCGGGTACGAGTTCCTGGAGCGTGCGGACGGTTTCCCGGGGCTGTCGCGCACGTACGGGCTCCAGTTCGCCGAAGCGCCGCGCGTGATGGACCTCTCGCTGACCTACCGCGCCGTCGCGGGCGGGCAGGTCGACCTGATCGCCGGCGATGCGACCGCCGGCCTGATTGCCGCCCTCGATCTCGCAATGCTGGAGGACGACCGGCACTACTTTCCACCATACGATGCCGTGCCGGTCGTGCACGCCGCCACCCTGCTGCGGGAGCCGCGCATCCGCAGCGCGATCGAGCGGCTCGCCGGACAGATTCGCGAGGCGGACATGCGCTCGATGAACTACGCTGTGGAAGAAGAAAAACGTGACCCGGCGGTCGTGGTGCGCAGTTTTCTGGACGCCCGTGCGGCTGCCTCAGGGTCCTAGCGCATCCAGTGTTCCGTGTTCATGCTGGG
This sequence comes from Vicinamibacteria bacterium, assembly GCA_963739995.1. Classification (GTDB taxonomy): domain Bacteria; phylum Acidobacteriota; class Vicinamibacteria; order Vicinamibacterales; family JAENWD01; genus CAVUCH01. The sequence goes on from CAVUCH010000018.1 coordinate 214,450, forward strand.
GCTCTGATGCTGCAGGTGTCCGTATCGCAGAACGACCACGGCTGGCGCCGCGTGCGCGCAGACGGGTCGGTCGACCTCGAGGTGCAGTAGGACCGCGCGCGGGTCTGTGTCGCGCGGCTCACCCCTATGGAATCCACCGGGCCCGGCAGCCGCAGCGTGCCGGTCACGACCTGCAGCGGCACTACCCGTGACCAGCATCGTGACCTCGTGGCCATTGAAGCCCCCCTCGAGGTGCGCGTGAACGGCGAGCGCTTTGCCGTGATGATGCGCACGCCGGGCGCCGATCGGCCGCTCGCGCTCGGATTCCTGTTCAGCGAGGGCGTGATCGACAGCCCCGGCGACGTGGTTGCCGTGAACACATGGCCCGACGATCCAGTGCTCGGCAATCGCCTCAACGTGGTGGTCAGCGAGCGCGTAGCGCACGTGCTCGGCGAGCAGGCGGGTGAACGGCGGCACGTTGCGATGACATCCGCCTGTGGCCTCTGCGGACGCGTTTCCATCGAATCCCTCGCACGAGATGTGGCACCACTCCCGGCTTCGTGGACGATGGATGCTGTGCGTATCGCGAGCATCCCGGCCCACCTCCGCGCCGCCCAACCGGTCTTCGACGGAACGGGCGGACTCCACGGGGCCGCTCTCTTCAGGCACGACGGTGAGGTTGCGGCATCGGCCGAGGACGTCGGCCGCCACAATGCCGTCGACAAGATCGTGGGAACGATGTTCGACGACAATCGTCTGCCGCTGGATGATTTCGTGCTCGCCGTCAGCGGGCGGGCCTCATTCGAACTGGTCCAGAAGGCGTGCCTCGCCGGGATTCCCATGCTCGTCGCGGTCTCCGCGCCCTCGAGCCTCGCAATCGACCTCGCTGAGGCTTGCGGCATCACCCTCATCGGCTTCGCCCGAGGCGCCCGCTTCAACATCTACACGCACCCGCAACGCATCGTCCACAGGTGACAGCGTCAGGGCCCGGACGAACCGGGTTACACGGCTCCAGTCTCCCGGGGCCGCAGGCTGCGGCTTCGTCGCCGGGACTTCAGACCCGGCGGACAGTCGGGCGGATCGCCAGGGACTGTAAGATGGCGGCATGTGGAAGCCCTCGACCTGGGCCTCTCTCGTTCCCACCGGAATCGGCCAGCGTAAGCCGCACCACTTCCTCGACATGGCGAGGGTGGCGTGGGCCAATCGCGACGAGCTCCCGTTCGCGTACCGGATCCTGACCAGGGGCGTCTGCGACGGATGCGCCCTTGGCTCAACAGGGCTCCGCGACTGGACGCTGCAGGGGACGCACCTGTGCATGGTGCGTCTGGACCTTCTGCGGCTGAACACCGCGCCGGCGCTGGACCCGGGGCGGCTCGCTGACGTGGTACCGCTGCGGTCCCTGAGGTCGAAGCAGTTGCGCGACCTGGGCCGGCTGCCAGAACCGATGGTACGTCGTGCGGGCGACCCGGGCTTCCGGGTGATTGGCTGGGACGAGGCGCTCGACATCGCCGCCTCGCACCTTCGCGCCATCGATCCGGCGCGCGCCGCGTTCTATCTCACGTCGCGCGGTCTCACCAACGAGTCGTACTACGGGGTGCAGAAAGCTGCACGCGTGTACGGCAGCCCGCACGTCGACACCTGCGCACGCCTATGCCATGCGGCATCCACAGTGGCCATGAAGAGCGTGCTCGGTCACGGCGCGTCCACCTGCAGCTACGCGGACTGGATCGGGGCCGACCTGATTGTGTTCTTCGGGTCCAACACGCCCAACAACCAGCCGGTCACGACGAAGTACCTGTTCCACGCCCGCCGACGAGGGACGGAAGTGGCCGTCGTGAATCCATTGCGCGAGCCGGGGCTCGAGCGCTACTGGATTCCGTCTGTCCCCGAGAGTGCCCTGTTCGGAACGAAGCTGGCGGATCACTGGTTCGCCGTGCACACCGGCGGTGACCTGGCATTTCTCGTCGGGACGCTGAAGGCGCTGCTCGAGGCGGACCAGATCGCCCACACGTTCCTCGCGGAGCACACGACGGGCTTCCAGGCGGCCGCCGATGCGGCGGTCGCCGCATCGTGGACGGACATCCAGGCCGAGAGTGGCGTATCGCGTGCCGACGTCGAGCGCTTCGCCCGGTTACTCGTCGATCGGCCCAATGCGATCTTCGCGTGGTCCATGGGGCTCACACAGCACGCGCACGGCGTGGACACCATCCGCGCGTTGCTCAACGTGGGCCTGGCGCGTGGTCTCGTCGGCCGCCCCCATCGCGGGCTGATGCCGATCCGTGGCCACTCGGGCGTGCAGGGCGGGGCGGAAGTCGGCTGCACGCCCGTTGTCGATGCCGCGACACGCGATCGGTGGGCTGCGCTGTGGGGCGTCCCCATCCCGAACGACCCCGGCCTGACGGCCGACGCGATGATTGCCGCCGCAGCGTCCGGCACCATCGACGCGTTCTGGATGGTGGGCGGCAATTTTCTCGAGACCCTGGCGGATGCGCCGCGCACGCGCGAGGCGCTGCGGCGCCCGCGCCTGCGCGTCCATCACGACATCGTGCTCTCGTCGTCGATGCTCGTGGACCCGGCGGATACCGTGCTCGTGCTGCCCGCCACCACGCGGTACGAAACGCCGGGCGGCGGCACCGAGACGTCGACGGAGCGCCGCATCATCTTCTCGCCGGAAATCGAGGGACGCCGGATCGGGAGCGCGCGCCCGGAATGGTGGGCGCTCGGCTCGGTGATTGCGCGTGTGAGGCCCGAGGCCGCCGATCACCTGCGGTATGCAGATGCAGGCGCCATCCGCGCCGAGATCGCGCGCGCGATTCCGCTCTACGCCGGCATCGAGACGCTGCAGAGCCCCGGTGACCAGGTGCAGTGGGGCGGGCCGCGCCTCTTCGACAACGGGCAGTTCGCGACACGCGACGGACGTGCCCACCTGAGTGCCGTGGGGCTGCGGGGATGCCGCCTCGAGCCAGGCACGTTCTTCGTGTCGACCCGACGCGGCAAGCAGTTCAACTCGATGGTGCATCGGGATGTCGATCCGCTGACCGGAGCGCCGCGGGATGCCGTGCTCCTGAGCGCCGGCGATGCTGCTGCGGCCGGCGCGGTCGACGGCACACGCGTGCGTCTGATCTCCGCCACGGGCACGTTCGACGGGCAGGCGTTCATCGCACCAATGCGTCCTGGCAATCTGGAGGTGCACTGGCCGGAAGGGCTCTCGCTGCTCGATGCCGAGCTCGTCGATCCCGAGTCGGGCGAGCCCGACTACACCGCCGTCGTTCGGCTCGAGGTGCTGGACGCGGCGACTCCCACCGGATGAGGCCACAAGCCAGGCACGCCCGGCTCTCACCGGTACTTCCCTTGCGTTCGGCTCCTCGTATACCCCAGTGGTGAGCACAAGGAGCAGATCAGAATGAAGCGAAGCTTCACGACAGCAGCGGCGACCGCTGCGGTATGGGCGCTGATCGCGGTGCCGGGAAGCGCGCAATCCAGCGGTTCGGGGACTGCGGGCTCCGGGAGCAGCCAGCAGGGCGGCACGGCCGGATCGGGTGCCACGGATCAGCAGGGCAGCACGCACGGTCCTCAGGTCGGGTCCGGCAGCACAGGCCAGTCCGGCAGCGCTCAGTCTGGCACGAGCGACGAGTCGGGCACCGGGCAGAGCGGGACCCCCGGCTCCACGGGCGACAGTGGGAGCACGCAGGGCTCGGCGGAAAAGGGGTCCTCACAGGACCGCCCGTTCATCGTTGAAGCCGCCGCCGGCGGCCTGGCCGAAGTCGAGCTGGGGCGGCTCGCGTCGCAGAAGGCGTCGCGCAGTGAGGTGAAGGAATTCGGCCAGATGATGGTGACCGATCATACCAAGGCCAACGATCAGCTCATGAAGATCGCCCGGGAGAAGGGTCTGGCGGCGCCGCATGTGCTGAAGCCGGAACACGAGGCCGCGCAGGATCATCTGGCGAAGCTGTCTGGCGAAGCCTTCGATCGTGCGTACATGCAGCACATGGTGAAGGACCACCAGAAGGACGTCGCGCTCTTCCGCAGGCAGTCGACGGGCGCGTCTGATCCCGACGTGAGGCAGTTCGCGAGCGCGACGCTGCCGACCCTGCAGAAGCACCTCCAGCGCGCGCAGGAGATCGAGCAGATCGTCGGCGGCACCAGCGGGTCAACCCGGGGAACGTCTGGCAGCTCGCCGGGCGCCGGCGCGACGCCGCCCCGGTAGGACGCGCCAATGCTGCGTTGAGGGAGCACGCCCGTGCGGGTGGGCCAGGGCCGCACGGGCGTTCTTGTCGCTCCACTGCGGTGACGGATCGGCCCCACGCGCAGCGCAACCTGCGCAGAGTCCACCGTGATCTAAGATGAGCGGCATGAGTGACTCACCCGTCCGTGTTTCCCGTCGCGGCTTCCTTCAACAGGCCGGTGCCGCCGCGCTCGTCACGCACGCGGCCGCCGGAGCCGCGGCCGCACAGCGTGTCCCCGAGCCTCCGGGCCGGAAGCTTGGCTGGGCGATCGTCGGGCTCGGCAGCCTCGCGATCAACCAGATTCTTCCCGCGTTTGCGAAGTGTGAGACGTCGAAGGTGACCGCGCTGGTGTCCGGCAGCCCTGAGAAGGCGCAGAAGCTTGCCCTCAGATACGGGGTGCCGGAGAAGAACATCTACTCCTACTCGAACTACGACGAGATCCGCGACAACCCCGAGATCGACATCGTCTATGTGGTGCTCCCGAACAGCATGCATGCGGAGTACACCACCCGGGCGGCGCGCGCAGGCAAGCACGTGTTGTGCGAGAAGCCGATGGCGAACACGCCGGCCGAGTGCCAGCAGATGATCGACGCCTCGCGCCAGGCGCAGCGCAAGCTGATGGTGGCCTACCGCGTACGCTACGAGCCCTACAACCAGGCGCTGATCAAGGTGGTCCGCGACAAGGAGTTCGGCCCCCTGAAGGTCGTGCTCTCGGATCACGGTTTCAACATCGGCAACCCGAACCAATGGCGGCTGAAGCGCGCCATGGCCGGGGGCGGGTCGCTGATGGACATCGGGATCTACTCGCTGAACGCGGCGCGGTACGTCACGGCTGAGGAGCCGGTCGAGGTCAACGCCATGGAGTACACGACGCCGAACGATCCCCGATTCGGGGAGGTCGAGGAGACGATCAACTTCCAGCTGCGCTTCCCGAGCGGCGTGCTCGCGCAATGCAGCTCCAGTTACGGGGCGCCATTCAACCGCATCCGGGTTGTCGGGACCAACGGATGGGCCGAACTGGAGCCGGCTACGAGCTACGGCGGACTCCGCATGCGGGCCGGCACGAACGCGAAGGTGGAAGACCGCACGCACCCGGTGGTGGACCACTTCGCGAGGGAGATGGACCACCTGTCGCAGTGCGTCATCGACAACACGGAGCCGCTGACCTCCGGTGAGGAGGGCCTCAAGGACCTCACGGTGATGATGGCCATCTACGAGGCGGCAAAGAGCGGGAAGACGATCAAGCTGTCCTAGTGTCCCGGCCGCGTGATTCGTGGCGTAAATCCCGGAGCGCGGCGCCCGGATGGCAAGGCGCGAAGAGCGAGCTTATTGGGCATAAGTGAGTGATGAGCAACGCAGCCAGCCGGGATGCCCCGCCCGGGAGTTATGTCGCGAATCACGCGGCCGGGACACTAGCAGCCTGGTGAAAGGCCGGCTGCATTCGGCGAGAGCGGCTCACGCAAGATGTGGCGCCGGAACTTCAGTTCCGGCGGGATCGCATCACCGCGCGCCCACCGTCATGCGCATCCGGTATACGCGCGAGCGCGCCGTGATGTAGAGCGTCTTCCCGTCCGCATCGCCGAACGTGCACGCTGCTGGCGCCTCCGGGGTCGGGATGACGCCGAGCCGGCCCCCTTTCGGATCGAACACCCACACGCCGCCGGGACCGGTGACGAGCACGTGCCCCTGGGCCGCCACGACGAGACCGTCCGGGACTCCCTGCACGCCCGCCTTCCACGGCCGCATGGTGGCAAGCACCCGCCCTTCATCCACAGTGCCGTCGTCGCGAATCGCGAATGCCCGGAACTCCGCCCGATCGCTGTCTGTCACATAGAGCGTGCGCCGGTCAGGCGACAGGCCAATTCCGTTCGGCCGGACCATGTCACGCACGAGCAGGCGAAGGCGCCCATCCGGGTCAAGCCGGTAGACGCCCTGGAAAGCCAGTTCCTTCCCTTCTACCTGCCGCGGCAGACCGTAGGGCGGGTCGGTGAAGAACAGGGTGTCGTCGCGCGTGACGACGAAGTCGTTTGGGCTGTTCAGGCGCTTACCCTCGAAGCGATCCACGACGGTCACGATGGAGCCGTCGGGCTCCGTCCGCGAGATGCGCCGGTTCTTGTGCTCGGTCGCGAGCAGGCGGCCTTGACGGTCCAATCCGAGTGCAGTAGCCGCGCCACTGGGCTCGCGGAAGACGGTCACCGTCGCCGATGCGGGATCCCACTTGTGCAGCCGGTCGCGAGGAGAGTCCGCGAAGAGAAGATAGCCACCAGGGTGCCACAGCGGGCCCTCGGCGTACGCGTATCCGTCGGCAACGCTCGCGACTTCACGATCCGCGAGCAGCCGGATGAGCGCCGGTGTGGTCGGCGCACCCTCGGGAGGCGGGGGCACCTGGATCGCGAGGAGGGACGCAGCCGCACACGCGCATGCACAGAGGATCGATGCCGATGCCACGGCCGTACGGGAGGCGTAGACGACGCGAATCACTCGGGACATGTATGACCTCGTGACGTGATGCGAAAGCATCCAGCAATCACGCGGCGATCGGCTACTTCGTCCCGGCCACGAGCGGCTGAAGGGCGGCATCGAGCGACGCTTCCGTGGTGCCTGCACTCACACCCTTGAACAGGGACCACCGCTCCTCGTGAACCGCGGCGGCCCCCGACGGCACCTTGCGGAGCGGCCCCAGCGTCTCGAGCTCGATGAAGTTCCCGGCGGTGTACGTCTCTGTGTTGACGCCGAAGTCGGGGTACGAGGCGGTGTCGTCCCAGTCCACGCGCTTGACGAAGAACGTGTCGTTCCGGAGGTAGCCCGCCCAGCCACGCCGGTTGGCCACTCCGATCTTCTGCGGGGCGTTCATGCCAGCGTCGGTGCGCAGCCGGATGTACTTGCTGCCGAGGGTCCACCGTGGATCCGACAGGTCCGTGTAGGCCCAGGTTGCGAGCGCACGGGTCGGGAGCAGCGCCTCGTCGTGCGACTTGTAGGGCTCGTTGGGAATGATCACCGTCCCTCCGCCGTTCATGATCGTCAGCGCCCAGGCCGAGAGATCGAGGGTCCAAGGAGTGTCGTTCGTGAGCCGGTGTCCGATTGTGACGCCGGTGCCCGTCTCGTCGAGCGTCACTGTCATTTGCTTCTGGAGGCCGGCGGCGTCGCGCGGCTGCGCCAGCGTGACGCGGTTCCCGGTCACCTGCGCCTGCACCGGACCGTTGTCCGGTCCGTAGCTGCCGGGCATGCTCTCGGGCGCGGCCCAGAGGCGGTGTCCGCCCCAGGGCTTCCATTCGCCGAGCGCGGTTGTTGTCGCGGCCGTGGCGGCGAGCTCCGCGAGGATGTTCTCTCCGCCGATGAACGCATACCGGATGATTCGCGGGCCGATGCCCGTGGTGACGACCAGGTCGACGGTGCCGTTCGACAGCTTCAGAGCGTCGTGGCCCTGCCAGGTCGTCTTGTCCACGCGGACCTGCGCGTCGAGCGGCGCCGCGCAGAGCAGCAGGAGGAGCAACAATAGGCGGTGACGGCGCATGGCGGCGAGCTCCTGACAGTGCTGGTGCGAGGGTGCGATCAGGTGCGCCTGGTGCGGCCGCGGGCACCTCACAGCGTGCCTGCTGCAAACGCTTGCTGGCACGCATCGCACCGCTCAACTCCTCCGCACCCCTCCCGCACGTGAAGTGTCTGCTACACGTCGCAGAGCGCGACCGCTTCGCGAAGCGAGGCCATGGGATCGCGGGTCGGGATGAACTCGTGGGCGAAGTACCCTGTGTACCCCGTATCCAGAATCCCCTTGACGATCGCCGGCCACTGCAGTTCCTGGGTGGGATCGAGCTCATGGCGCCCGGGCACGCCGCCGGTGTGGTAGTGCGCGAACCACTCCTTGTTCTGCTGGATGGTGCGGATGATGTCACCCTCCATGATTTGCATGTGGTAGATGTCGTACAAGAGTCTTACCCGGGGTGAATTGACCGCTTTCACGACCTTCACGCCAAACGCCGTGTGGTCACCCTGGTAATCGGCGTGATCCACCTTGCTGTTGAGCAACTCGACCACGATCGTGACACCGTTCGCTTCGGCGACCGGTGCGAGGCGGCCGAGCACGGCAATGCAGTTGTCCGCCGCCTCGCTTTCGGCCATGCCTCGCCGGTTGCCGAAGAACGTGATCAGGTTCGGCACGCCCATCTGCTTGGCCTTCGGCAGCACGCCCTCGAACGTCTTCACGATCGTGTCGTGCAGCGCGCGGTTGTTCAGACCGTCGGGGATCGAGCCGCCACCCTGTCCCGGGAACCCCGTCGAGCAGATCAACCCGTGCTTCGCCGCGACCTCCCACTCTTCGGGCTGCAGGAGATCGATCGCCTGAAGTCCCATGCCCGCCACGCTGCGACAGAGATCCTCGAGCGGAATTTTCGCGTAGCACCACCGGCACACCGACTGTCGCAGGCGGCCAAGCTTCACCGCCTTCTCCTGCGTCGGTGCGCTCGCGCCACCAGCGCCCAACGTCGAGCCCATGGCCACGGCACCTGCGGTGGTGAGCGCCTCACGTCGTGTCATTCGGGTCATCGGTTCATCCCTCATTGTCGGCTTTCGGTTGTCTGGAGGAAGGCTCACACGCTCTTCAGTCCCAGGTGCGCCAGTGCTTCCGGCGGGCATCCATCCCAGTTCGGGTAGGCCACGTTGCCTATGTACTTCAGGTCCTCGACGCCGAGCTTCGACGACCAGAACCCTGAGGCGGTGAGGTCGCGGAAGCTGCTGAAGAAGGCGACTCCCTGGCTGATGGCGGGGTTGCCCTCCACGCGCTCCGGCCAGGCGATGGCCTCGAGGACTTCCGTCCGCTCGGCCGCGGTGCAGCCGACGAAGGTCTTGTCGAACCGCCGGCGGCACTCGCCGTCGAGCCACCGGAGGCCGCCCCGCATGGCGGTCTGGCGGCGGGCGCGTTCCGCATCGCCGCTGACGCCCGGCATCAGCATTACGAAATCCATGAACTCCGGCACGGCTGCGTCGGTGGCGCTTCCCGAGCGCTCGTCCTTCGGGATGATGAGATCGACCAGGACGCGGACCGTCGCCCACTCGTGCGGCGTGAAGAACCCGGGCTTGAAGGCGGATTTGGTCTTGGCCGTCGCCTTTCGCGCCTGCGTCACGGCCTGATGGGCGTGCTCCGCTTCGGCGGGCGTCCACGTGAACCCGACGGCGGCGGGGACCGCGCTCAGAGCTTTCAGCGCATTCCGTCTCGAGATGGCCATGACCTAGATGCTCCCCTGCTTGCGCTGTTCGGCGATGTACTCGCTCGTCCGCATCGCGAGCGCCAGGATCGTCCACGTGGCGTTCTTGTCGGCCTGTGAGACGAACGGACCGCCGTCGCAGACGAACACGTTCTTCGCCTCGTGCGCCTGGCACCACTCGTTCAGCACCGACGCGTTCGGATTCTTGCCCATGCGCGTCGAACCGCACTCATGGATGATCCGGCCGCCCGGCTCGAGGCCGTAGTCCTCCTCAGCGGAGGGCAGCGGCGACATGGCCGTGCCGCCCATCTCCGCGATGATGGATCGGAAGGTCTCCTGCATGTGTTTCGCCTGCTTCCGCTCGTGGTCGCTCCACTTGAAGTGGAAGCGCAGCACTGGAATTCCGTACTTGTCGACGACGTTCGGATCAATCTCGCAGTAGGTGTCCTCGTTCGGAACCTGCTCGCCACGACCGGCGAAGCCCACCGTCGCGCCGTAGTACCGGCGGTAATCGTCCTTCAACGCCTTGCCGTAACCTCCGCCGCCCGGGAACTGCTGGATGCCGCCGCCGAAGCCGTAGCTGGGCATGCCGCGGCCACCCCAGATCTCGATGTGATACCCCCGGGGGAAATCCAGCTTGCGGTTGTCGGCCCACCACGGCATGTAGAGATGCATGCCGCCGGTGCCGTCCTCGTTGTGCGGGGGCATGCCCACGAACTTCGGGATGAAACCACGCACCGAGAGACCCGTGGAGTCGGTCAGGAACTTGCCGAGCGTTCCGCTCGAATTCGACAGCCCGTTCGGGTGCCGCGCCGACTTCGAGTTGAGCAGGATCCGCGTGGTTTCGCACGTGCTCGCCGCCACGACGACGATGCGTGCCCGCACATGGTGTTCGGAGCCGTCGGCCGTGTTGATGTAGGTGACGCCGGTCGCCTTCCCCGTGTCGTCGGTCGTCACGTCACGCGCCATCGCGCCGGTGATCAGCGTCATCCGGCCCGTGGCCATCGCCGGCGGCAGCAGCACGGAGGTGGATGAGAAGTTCGAGTGCGTGGAGCACCCGCGCCCGCACTGGCCGCAATAGTGACATTGCGCGCGGCCGTTGTGGGCCTGAGTGAGAATCGACATCCGCGAGGGGACACACGGAATGTTCAGCCGCTCCGACGCCTGCTGAATGGCGAGCTCATAGCAGCGTGGCTTGGGCGGCGGCTGGAAAATACCATCCGGCTCGTTCGGCAGGTTGCGCTCGGTCGCGAAGTTCGTCCCGAATATCCCGACCAGCCGATCGAGCTTGTCGTAGTACGGCTTCAGATCGTCGTACGTGAAGGGCCAGTCGTCGCCCAGACCATCGACGCTCTTCCGCCGGAAGTCGTCGGGACCCCACCGCAGCGAAATCCTGCCCCAATGGTTCGTTCGACCGCCGAGCATCCGCGCCCGGTACCAGTGCCATTGCTGCCCGGGCGCGACGGTGTAGGGCTCGCCCTCGAGCTGCCAGCCGCCGATGCAGCCGTCGAACTCCCCGAAATGGCGCTCGGGCGTCGCCGCACCCCGCCGCGGCGACTCGTAGGGCCAGGTGAACATCGCCGAATCGGTGGCCGAATCCCACTTCGGACCCGCCTCGAGGACGGCGACCCGCGCGCCTGCCTCGGTGAGCACCTTCGCGGCCATGCCTCCGCCGGCGCCCGAGCCCACGATGCACACGTCGTAAGAGTCAGAAGTGCGGATGATCTGCATGAAAGAAGGGATCTCCAGAGGGCGCGACCCGCGCCCGCGGCACACGGCGCCCCCTCAGCGCCAGGGATGGTCGGCCAAGTGCAGGGATTCTAAGCCGAGCGCCAGGGAGGCGCAAGGAGACGCCCGCGGTCGGTCACCGCCGCGTCATGCACTATGCACAATCCACCAGGGAACCGCAGGCCGGTCCGGAGCTTGGGTTACAACATACCCGAGCAGTGAGTCCGAGGCGTGCCCAGGCGAGCCGCGTTGATCCGGGGATTTTCTGCATCTTGCATTGTGCATCGTGCAGTGCATTGCACGGGTGCCGCCCCGTCGCCCTACTTGACCCCCTTGGGCAGTCGGAGTAGTCTTTTTGAGACTGATTCTCAGTTTCATTTGCCACCGCTATCCTCGCGATCGTACAGATGCCAGCTCTAGCCAAATCGCTTGCCGGTGTTCCCCTCGGTACTTCCGCGGTCGTCCGTCGCGTTGGCAACGGACGGCCAATTGCCCGTCGCCTGATGGAGCTCGGGCTGGTCCCCGGGACGCGCGTGACGGTCACCCGGGTGGCGCCGCTCGGGGATCCTCTCGAATTGCGCGTCCGGAACTACGCGCTGTCGATCCGCCGCAGCGAGGCGCTCGGTATCGAAGTGGACGAGACAGTGGTGTGAACGCCGCCAGCGCAGCCGCAGACACCAGACGTCCGGCGGCGCCAGAGCTCAGTGCGCATCCGACTGTTCTCGTCGCCGGCAACCCCAATGCTGGCAAGTCCACGCTGTTCAATGCGCTCACGGGCGCAACCACCAAGGTCAGCAACTATCCGGGCGTAACCGTCGCGCGCACGTCCGCGACGATGCAGGTGCGGGGGCTCGGTGCAGTCGAGCTGGTCGATCTTCCTGGCTCCTACAGCCTCAGCGCGCGCTCACGCGACGAGCAGGTCGCGGTCGACGCAATCCTCGGCCGCACCTCCGCACCGCCAGATGCCGTCATCGTCGTCGCCGATGCGACGGCGCTCGCGCGCAGCCTCTACTTCGCCAACGAAATCATCGAGACCGGGATACCCGTCGTCGTGGCGCTCAGCATGATGGACGATGCCGCGACCCAGGGCGTCCATGTGTCGCTCGATACGCTCTCGGCGGCGATCGGCGCCGAGGTCGTTCCGGTCATTGCGCCGCGCGGTAAAGGTCTGGGCGAGCTGACGGCAGCCGTCAGCCGTGCTATCGAGCGGCGACGGCCCACGCCCGCAGCGGCACGCCTCGCAGTCGAGACTGAGGCAGCTATCAGGGAGCTCGCTACCGCCCTGAGCCACGATTCGCCCGCCGCACGCCCGGATGCCGCAACCCGCGCCTGGGCCATCTGGCTGCTGCTCTCGCTGGACGACGCCGCGCGTGACGATCTGGGCGGCATCGACCCCGCCGTGCGCGCACACGCCGCGCGCATCCGGCGCCGAGCGCTGCAGGCGGGACGGGATCTCGATCAGGAGATCATCGGTGGCCGGTATGCGCACGTGGACGCAGCCGTGGCGAAGGCGGTCACCGTCACGCCGCCCGCGGGACTCACGTGGACCGAGCGTATCGATCGCGTGCTGACGCATCGGCTCTGGGGCTTTGCCGTGTTCGCGAGCGTGATGCTGGTCCTGTTCCAGGCCCTCTTCGCCTGGTCGGAGCCCGCCATCACCCTGATCGAGTCGCAGGTCACCTGGGTCCAGGATGCGGTCACCGGCATCATGCCCGCGGGTCCTCTGCGGGATCTCCTCGTGGACGGCGTGATTGCGGGCGTTGGAAACGTGATCGTATTCATCCCGCAGATCGCGATGCTGTTCCTGTTCATCGGCGTGCTCGAGGATCTCGGTTACCTTGCCCGCGTGGCCTTCGTGATCGATCGGCTGATGGGCCGCATCGGCCTGCACGGCAAATCGTTCGTGCCCATGCTGTCCGGCTTCTCCTGCGCCGTGCCCGCGGTGCTCGCCACCCGCACGCTCGACAGCCGGACGGACCGCCTGCTGACGATGATGGTGCTTCCACTCATCTCCTGCAGCGCGCGCCTGCCCATCTACGTCCTCGTGATCGCGACGGTGTTCAGCCCGTCGGCGCGCGTCTTTGGTGTCATCAGCGCTGGCGCGGTGGCGCTGTGTGCCATGTACTTCCTCTCGGTCACGGCGGCGCTGGGCGCCGCGGCGGTCCTGCGTCGAACCATTTTCCGCGGGCCGCGCCCCACGCTGATGCTCGAACTGCCGCCGTATCGGAGGCCGGTGCTCCGCGTCCTGCTGCGCAGCACGTGGCAGCAGGTGCGGTCGTTCCTGGTGAACGCCGGCACGGTAATCCTGGCCCTGACGGTGGTGCTCTGGGCGCTTCTCAGCTATCCCAAGAGCGACACGGCGGCGCGGCACGTTGCTAACGAACGTGCGCGCATCGAGGCGTCGCTGGCGGGCGAGGCGCGCGCCGACGCGCTGGAGACGCTCTCGGGCCGGGAGCGCGGCGAACAGCTCCGGCACAGCGTCGCCGGGCGCGTCGGGCACGTCATCGAACCCCTCATCGCGCCGCTCGGGTTCGACTGGCGGATCGGCGTGGGCATCCTCGGCGCCTTTGCCGCCCGCGAGGTGTTCGTGTCGACGATGGGCATCGTGTTCGACATCAACGACGCCGACGAACAGAACCAGCCGTTGCGCGATGCCTTGCGGTCGGCGGCGCGCGCCGATGGCTCCCGGCTGATGACGCCGCTCACCGGCGTGTCGCTGATGGTGTTCTTCGTGCTGGCGTGCCAGTGCATGAGCACGCTGGCGGTGGTGCGGCGCGAGTCCGGGTCGTGGAAGTGGCCGGCCTTCATGTTCGCGTACCAGACGGCGCTCGCTTACACGGCGGCGTTCATCGTCTTCCAGGCGGGCCGCGCGCTGGGTTTCGCCTGAGGCGGCGTATGGACTGGCAAGCTGCCGGTGTCGTGGCGATTGTTTCCGGCGCCGTGTATTTCCTGGCGCAGCGGATGCTCGCGCGGCGCCGCCGGCGCAAGGGCACGCAGACGTTCGTACCGCTCTCCGCCATCAAGAAGCGACCGGATCACGACTGCCACTGAGTTGACAGTGCAGGGCCCGCGGACGCCGCGCCCCGGGCGCCACGACAGCGTGACAGCGACCGTGTCAGCCACGGCCTGAGCGCCCCGGGCGACCGCCATCCCGTGATAACGTGACGCCGCACCCGTGACGGCCACCCGTTATCCGCGCATCGCGTCGTTCAAGACGGCCGACGCCTTTCTGCGCCACACGCAGCAGCTCGGCATCGATCTGCCATTCGACGCGTCGCTGCAGTCGGGTGCGGCCGCACCGTTGGCACAACCGCTCGCCGCGGGTGGCCTGCGCGCCGGCAACCGTTTCACCATCCTTCCGATGGAGGGCTGGGACGGCACGATCGACGGCAGCCCGACGGATCTGACACGCCGCCGCTGGGAGCGGTTCGGGGAGAGCGGGGCGAAGGTGATCTGGGGCGGCGAAGCCGTGGCCGTGCGGCACGACGGACGCGCGAACCCGAACCAGCTCGTGATCGAAGATCGGACGCTGGCAGATCTCGAGTCGCTCCGTCAGCACCTCGTGACCACGCACGTCACGCACTTCGCGGCCGCCGACGATCTCGTGGTGGGACTCCAGCTCACGCACTCAGGCCGGTACTCACGCCCCACCGCCGCAGGTCCACGCCCGCGCATCGCCTACAGGCACCCGGTGCTCGATAAGCGCCTCGCCATTACGGACGATGCACCGTGCGTCAGCGACGAGGAGCTCGATCGCCTCGTCGACGACTTCGTGCGTGCCGCGCGCGACGCGGCACGCATCGGGTTTGCCTTCGTGGACGTGAAGCACTGTCACGGCTATCTTGGACACGAGCTACTGAGCGCCCGGGACCGCCCAGGGCGGTACGGCGGCACCTTCGAGAACCGGACGCGGTTCCTGCGATCGGTGGTCGAGGGCATTCGTGGCGAGGCGCCCGGGCTGCGCGTCGGCGTGCGCCTGTCAGCCTTCGACATGGTGCCGTTCCGAAGGGGGCCCTCGGAGGTCGGCGAGCCGGAGGCCGACGATGAAGGGTATCGCTCCGCTTTCGGGTTCACCGGCGCGGGTGCGGGCGGCCGCGTCGACGACAGCGATCAGCTTCTCACGGCGCTCGAGGGGATGGGCGTGTGCTGGGTGTGCCTCACCGCCGGCAGCCCCTATTACAACCCGCACATCCAGCGCCCCGCCCTGTTTCCGCCGTCGGACAGCTATCTCCCGCCGGAGGATCCCCTCGTCGGCGTGGCGCGGCAGATCCAGGCGACTGCGGCCCTCAAGGCGCGCCATCCGGGCCTGGCCATTGTCGGCTCCGCCTACAGCTACCTCCAGGAGTGGCTGCCGAACGTGGCCCAGGGGGTCGTGCGGGCGGGGATGGCCGATTCGATCGGCATCGGACGCCTCGTCCTGAGCTATCCCGACTTTCCGGCCGACGTGCTCGCAGGACGTGCGCTCAAGCGGAACCTCCTGTGCCGCACGTTCAGCGACTGCACCACGGCGCCGAGAAACGGGCTGGTGTCAGGGTGTTATCCGCTGGATCGCTTCTACGCGGTGCGCGCCGAGGCAAAACGGCTCAAAGAGATCAAGGCGGGACTGTGAGTCGCGACCGATGAACACCACGAGAGCCCAGACCCACGTCGCGTTGACCGCTTTTCTCGCGCTGTTTGCGATCGTCGGCGTGGCCCTGTACGGCCTGCCGTTCTTCTACGACCACATGGTTCGCGAGTTCGGCTGGACTCGCCAGCAGGTCACGTCCGGCAACGCGTACAGCAAGCTGCTGATCGGACCGCTCTTCGGGTTCATCGCGGGCTGGGTCGTCGATCGCTTTGGACCGAAGCGCCTGATGCTGGCCGGCATTGTGATGGCCGGTGGGGCGCTCGTCGGGCTGGGCAGCATCTCCACGCTCACCGGGTTCTACGCGTTCTACCTGTTCAACGCGCTCGGCTACGTCTGCGGCGGGCCGCTGCCGAACCAGGTACTGCTCTCACGCTGGTTCGACAGGAACCGCGGCAAGGCGATGGGGTTCGCATACCTCGGCATTGGTGTCGGGGGCGCGCTGGTGCCGCTGCTTGCATACGCGTTCACCCAGGCGTACGGCTGGCAGACGGCGCTGAAGCTGCTCGGCATCCTCATGATTGCGGTGGCCCTGCCCCCCGCAATCTTCATCCGCGAGCGGCCGCCCGATCCTCGCGGCCCGAATCGTGCCGTCCCGACGCCAGGCGGTGCTGCACTCGTGCCCCTCGGGCCGATCGTCCGGCAGCGCGCGTTCGTTCTGCTCCTCGTCGGCAGCATGTGCTCGATTGGCGCCGTGGGCGGCACGATGCAGAACCTGAAGTTGTACCTGAGCCTCGACATCGGGTATACGCAGGGAGAAGTCGCGCGGGTCCTCTCGCTGGTGCTCGCGGGCAGCCTCGTCGGACGGCTGCTGATGGGATACATGGCCGATCGCTACGCCCGCCGTCGAGTCATGCTCCTCATCTATGCCATCGTCGCGTGCTCCATTCCTCTGCTGTTCTTCGCGTCCTACCAGGCGGCCATCTACTTCTTCGCGGCGGCCTTCGGCATCGGCCTGGGCGGCGACTACATGATCATCCCGCTCATGGCGGCTGACCTGTTCGGCGTGCGCGCGCTCGGACGCGTGATGGGCATCGTCCTGACGGCCGACGGCGTGGCGGAGGCGGTGGTGCCCATGACAGTGGCCACCCTTCGGGATCAGACAGGGTCGTACCACGCTGGATTCGCGGTGCTGATTGCGCTCGCCGCGATCGGCGCGCTGGCAGTCCTGGCACTTCCAGGGGCGCGGCAGGCAACCGCGGAGCCCGCCGGGCAGGCGGGCGGCAGTTGATGTCAGACGAAGCTGTTCCCGCTGACTCGCCAGCGGACGACCCGCGCCCTCTGCAGCATCCGCTCGTCAGCTCCGAGCAACTCGCGGAGCTCTCGGACGAGGAGCTGCTCGACCTGCAGATGCGCCAGCTGGATATTCGCATCGAGGGCAGCGCTCTCGAGCCCCGCATCGCGCAGCTGCACGAGGAGCTGGGGACGCGAGGCCTCACGTTCCGCCCCCACTACTGGCTGTCGGACGAGTGGTTCACGCCCGACGGCATCCCCGGAGTGGCAATCCCGTTCTACCTGGCACACCCGCGCCTCGCGAAGCTGGAGCTCGCGCAGATGCTCGAAGTGGAGGGAGGCGATCCCGAGTGGTGCATGCGCATTCTCCGGCACGAGGCGGGCCACGCCATCGACAACGCGTTCGCGCTCCGCCGCAAAAGGCAGCGTCGCGAAATCTTTGGCAGCCCCAGTCAGGAGTACCCCGAGTTCTACGCACCGAAGCCGTACAGCAAGAGCTTCGTCCTGCACCTCGACGCGTGGTACGCACAGAGTCACCCGGACGAAGACTTCGCCGAGACATTTGCGGTGTGGCTCACGCCGAGCTCGGACTGGGAGAAGCGATATCAGGACTGGCCGGCGCTGAAAAAACTCCAGTACATGGATCGCGTGATGCAGTCGCTCGCGGGACGCGAGCCGCTCGTCACCTCCGGCAAGACGCTCGACGCGCTGCCGCGGCTGCGGAAGACGCTGCGCCAGCACTATCGCCGGAAGCGTCGGCACTACGGCCTGGACTACCCCGCCTTCTACGACCGCGACCTGCGGCGCCTGTTCTCCGACGCTCCCGAGTTCGCCGGCAACATGGCCGCATCCCAGTTCATTGGCCGCCTCCGGCGATCGGTGCGCCAGCGCGTCTCGTCGTGGACCGGTATCTACCAGTACACGATCGACCAGGTGCTCGAAGACATGATCGAACGCTCGCGGCAACTCAAGCTGCGCCTCGCCGTCCCCGAAGACGAGGCGCGGCAGCAGTTCACGGTGCTGCTCACCGTCCAGGCCATGAACTACCTGCACAGCGGCGGGCACCGGGTGGCGCTGTGAAGCCGCAGCGCGTGCTCACGCTCGTGCACAAGCACCTGGTGCCGCCGGTGGACACCGATGGCATCGACGTCCTCACCGCGGCCTGGAAGATGGAGTACGACGTCATCGAAACGCTGCGGGAGATCGGGCACGAGGTGCTGCCGCTCGGCGTCCACGACGACCTGGGTGTCATCCGCACCGCCATCGATCAGTGGAAGCCCACCATCGTGTTCAACCTGCTGGAGTCATTCGACGACGTGACGACCTTCGACATGAACGTGGTGAGTTACCTCGAACTGCTGAAGGTGCCCTACACGGGCTGCAACCCGCGCGGACTCCTTCTGGCTCGGGACAAGGCGCTTTCGAAGCAGTTGATGGCCTACCATCGCATCCCGGTGCCGGAGTTCGCCGTCTTCCGGCCCCGGCGCGGCGTGAAGCTGCCCCGCAAGCTCGCGTTCCCGTTGATCGTGAAGTCGCTGACGTACGAGGCGTCCGTCGGGATCTCGCAGGCGTCGGTGGTGACCGACGACGAACACCTGCGAAAGCGAGTCGAGTTCATCCACCAGAGCATCGGCACCGATGCAATCGTGGAGCGCTACATCAACGGGCGCGAGCTCTACGTGGGGCTGCTCGGCAACGACCGCGTTCGTGTGTTCCCGGTGTGGGAAATGCATTTCGAAAAGATGATCGAGGGCGGCAGCTGGCCGATCGCGACCGAGCGCGTCAAGTGGAGCGCCAAGTACCAGGAGCGCTACGGCATCATGACCGACCAGGCCAGCCACCTGCCGGACGGGACCGCCGAACAGATCCAGCGCATCGCACGGCGCGTCTACCGGACGCTCGGATTGACCGGCTACGCGCGCATCGACCTGCGGATGGACGGAGCCGGGCGCATCTATGTCCTCGAGGCGAACCCGAACCCGCAGCTCGCCTACGGCGAAGACTTTGCCGAGTCAGCCGAGCGCGGCGGCGTGACCTACGAAGGGTTGCTGGAGCGGATCGTCGGATTGGGATTGAGCTGGAGGCCGGGGACTATGTGAACATTCGTAATGCAAAATGTAAAATGCAAAATGTAGAAATCAAGCATTGCCACGCTGCCTTCTTCATTCTTCATTCTTCATTCTTCATTTTTCATTTTTCATTTCGCCTCCCTCACCGCGGCGCCAGGCGCGGAGCGACCCGCGTCTCTGACAGACGACTCAACTCCGTGCCGGTCGTGGTGACGTAGTACTTTGCCAACATGTTGGTCCGCTCCCACACGGGGACGCTGACGCGGCCGCTCAGGTAATCGAGGTAGCGCGACATCACCTCCGCGAAGTGCGCCTCATGGCCCAGGCGGTAGGTGTCCGGGATGGCGACGTGGAGCAGGCCGGCGCGTTCGTCCACGCTGATTCCGGGATAGGTGCGCTGCAACGCGGCGATCTTCCGCTCGAGGGCCGTGCGGACCTGGTGAGCCCGTGCCGCGTCCACCGGCAGCACATACAGCTCCGGGCGGTACGCGTCCGCCCGCGTCTGCCGCACCTCGACGGTGGATAGGGCGCCGCGGTAGCGTGCAAAATGCGTGTCGCCGCCTCCCTCGGGAGCTTCCCAGTCCCAGATGACGTTGAGGGTCACGTGCGTGCCGCGCAGCCGGTAGGTGACGAGCGTGTTGCAGAAGTACTCGAGCGCGCCGTCCTTCACGTGTGCTGACAGCGAGTCCGGGAATGCCGCCTGGCCGGTGACCCGCCGGAAGTCCGCTTCGGGGATCGTCGTAGGCCACCGCTGCGCCGCGAGCACCCGCACGTCTCGCGAGTGGTCGATGCTCTGGTCTGGAAGGAGCGTCCATTGGACGAGATCGACCAGGTGCGTGCCGATGTCGTTCAGGCCTTCTCCCTGCTCGGCCGTGTCGAAGAACCAGGCGGGGCGGATGTTGGGTGCTCCCGACACGACCTTCATCAGGTGATGAACGCTCTCCATGTACACGCCGGGCTCTGCCGGCGTGCCCTCCACCGGTTGTCCGAACACCGACGGGTCACTCACGAGCTCACGCTGGAGCACGTTCGTAATCTCGAAGCGCTCCGTCATGATGTCGTAGGCCACGAGCCGTCTCGTGTCGGCCTCGGTCAACGCGGCATCGACCGACGGCAGGTCTGCCGAACGCAGGATCCACGGCTTGTCTGCGAGCACGTTGAGGCCGGACCGGACGGATGCGAGGATCTGCTCGATCTTGCCGCGGTTCCGCCCCGAGATGACGACCGCGTTGCCGGGCCGCGACTCGAGCATCCGGGTGAAGTAATCGGGGCCCGCGTGCACCTCGAGCTGCCACGCGGTCGGACTCTCCCGGCGGGCGTTGTAGGCCGAGATGCGGTTGAGGTGTGCCGTCAAATCCGGGCCCAGCGGCGCGAACACGTGCACCTGCGGCGAGACGCCGGGATACATCGTCTTCTGCACGAGCGCGGCGTGAAAGTGCCCCGGGGCGAGGGTCATCAGCCGGACTTCGGGAGGCGCGGGCTTCCCTTGCGCGATTACCCTGCCGGTGCCCGCGATCGCCGCCGCCCCGGCCAGGAGGGCGCCGGCCGCGCAGGCGTGCCACAACGTCACCATGCAGAGGATCCCTTCACAACCGGTTCATCGCCGCCTGGCATTGCTTGCGTCATGGTCTACGCGGGCCGGACTTGAGAATGTGGAGCCAGGACTTCAGTCCCCGGCGATCCGTCCGTGCAAGCGGGTCTCGCCGGAACTGAAGTTCCGGCGCCACATTTTTTCGCTCCGCTCGCTGAATCTGCCGGGTCTGCAGAATGTGGGGCGGTTCGTAGGGACGCCGCGCCCACGTTGCCGCGATCCGAGGGGCGGTTCGCGAACCGCCCTGTAGCCGATCGATTACATACCTATAACCGCGGGATAGTGAGGCCACCGTCCACGTTGATGATCGTGCCGGTTGCATATGGGACGTCGCCGCGCAGCAGCGCGGCCACGGCCGCTCCGACGTCTTCCGGAGTACCCCAGCGACCCTCGGGCACCAGTCCGCCGGCGATGCGTGCGTCGTAGGTCTCCTTTACGCCCGCGGTCATGTCGGTAGCGATAATCCCCGGCCGGACCTCATACACCGGGACCCCGTGCGGCGCCAGGCGTGCGGCAAACAGCTTCACCGCCATCGCGAGCCCGGCCTTGCTGACACAGGTACTCGCCGCGATTCGGCGACGCCAGGTCGGCAGAGACGGACGTGATGAACACAATGGCGCTGCGTGGGACGGCCGTTTCTGCGCCCCGACGCTGCACCAGGACACGCGCGATCGCCTGTGTGAGGAAGTACGGACCCTGGAGGTTCGTCTTTATCAGTTCTTCGAAGCTCTCCTCGGAGGCCTCGAGCAGGTCGCCGCGGACACGTGGCGCGCGGCCGGCATTGTTCACGAGCGCATCGACGGCCCCGAGGCGGGCCAGCACCTGGTCGACCAGACGCCTGCGATCCCCGGCGCTCGCCACGTCCGCCTGGATGTATTCCACGGGCCGGCCCCAGCGACGCAGTTCCGCCAGCACCTCCTGCACAGCATCCTGCGGCCGCACGCCGCAGAGCGCCAGGCCCCACCCCTCACGCGCCAGCGAGCGGCACACGCCAAGGCCGATGCCGCGCGTGCCGCCGGTCACGACAGCCACGCGGTCGCGGGCAGATGCCGCGCTCTCGGAGAGAAGTGACGGTACAGGCACGTCGATCAGTGTAGGCCCGGGGGCGAAGCCGGCCGGGCGATACCAGCTCCAAAAAATGCGAGATACGGCTCGCCGCGTGCGAGCCGCCGCACGTACAACGCAGCTTCGCGCGCGTGGTAGTCACCCCACTGGCTCGACTCCCCGCGCGGCGTCCGCGCGCCCGCCGGCACGTGGTCCCAGCGGTTGGGCCAGTGATACACCGAATGCAGCAGCAGCCCTTCGTGGGCCGGGTCAGTCGCGAGGTACACGTCGGCCGCGTTGAACAACGTGTCGAGGGTACGCAGGCCCGCCTGTTCGTAGGCCGCCCCGTCCTCGCCACGCGCGGCCAGGACGCGGGCGAGCCGCAGCAGACCCTGTGAGGCGATGGCGGCGGCCGAACTGTCAACGGGCTCATGGTCGTTGAACGGATCTGCCGCACGGCCTCCCCAGTCACCGAGCGCCGCAAGTCCTGGCGCACCGGTGTCCCAATAGGGGACGCCGTCAGCGGCGGCGGCCTGGCTCATGTAATAGTCGGCGGTCGCACGCGCGGCCTCGAACATCCAGGTGTCGACCGCCCTCCGACCGTCCCAGTCCTCCAGCGGGCCGTCCTCGAGAGTGGCAAGAAACTCGAGTTGTTCGGCAAATCCCAGAATCGCCCAGGCGAGGCCGCGCGTCCAGGTCGTGAAGGGCGAGTAGCCCTGCTGGCTGTTGGGGCTGCGGAAGGAGCCGTTGGCGACGTTGAAGATCGCTTCGTGCGCCACGCGACCCCGCACATCGAACGCGTCCCGGCCGCGGCCGTAGTAGACGTTTGCTTCAGCCGTCGCATGGGCGTGCTGCACCAGCCGCCCGAGCAGGCTCACGCGCGCATCCTGCTCGTCCATCAGCACGTGCCCGAGCGCGTGGCCGAGAGCAAGAATCCGCAGCGATCGCATCGTGTCCACGAAGAGCGAGTGCGTGCCGTTGAACGAGTGGATGTATCCGCCATCGGCCAGGCGGGTCCAGCGCCGGGCCTGCACGGCACCGCTCACCTTCAGCGCCAGCTCGTACAGGCGCAGCTCCCACTGGCCCGCCTCCAGCCGCCCCTCACGCGCGAGCCGCCAGAGCGTGCCGTAGGTGCTCACGGTGTTGAAGCCATGATCGTGGACACCCATGTGCGTCAGGTGTGGCGTCATATATGCGAGCGTGCGGGCGCGGCCGATCTCGAGAAAGGCTGCATCGCCCGTCGCGTCGAACTGCAGCAGGGAAGATCCGAACTGAAAGCCTTGCGTCCAGTCCGTCCATCCCCGTGCCTCGTACTTACCCTCCACCGTGAAGACCGGTGCGCCCGACGACTGGTCCCACCGCCGATCGAGTGCCTGGATCTTGCCGGCTGACAGATCGAACAGCCGGTCGACGTGCGGGAGGAGATCGGCGGGCGTGCGGTGGCGGTCGATTGTGATCATCGAGGACAGTGTACAGAGGAACACCGGGGCCCTTCGGGCCCCGGTGTCACACCGACAAGGTATTCAACTGCCGCCCGTGCGACCGGACGGAATGCAATCCCGCCAGCCGCCGGCCGCCAGGCAGAAGACCGTCGGGCCTTTAGAACCGCACCTTGACGCCGATCTGCACCTGCCGCTCGGTCGTGCCGCACAACGCGCATGACGCGCTCGAAAGCATCGCAGTAATCTGGCCCGCCGTCCCGGCCTCGATGTTGCCGTTGGGCTGAGCGAACTGCGGGTGATTGAGCACGTTGAACGCCTCGATGCGAATCTCGGTGTCCAGGCGACCGATCTGCGTGTTCTTGATGAGCGAGGCGTCGATGTTGAACTGCCCCGGCCCTCGGAGAATGTTGCGCCCCGAGTTGCCGAAGGTGCCGGTCGTGTCCGCCGGAGGGGCAAAGCACGAGAGATCGAACCAGCGCTCGATCGTGGGATTATTCAGCTTCCCGTTGCACAGCCGATCCGGGCGATTGGCGGAGCCCGTGGATCGCACATTCTGGTTCTGCGATGGCGTGAACGGCAGGCCCGAGCGGAGGTAGAGAATGCCGTTCACCTGCCACCCGCCGTAGAACGCGTCGCGCGCCCATGGCAGCTCGTAGATCCAGCTCGAGCTGAAAGTGTGCCGCACGTCATAGTCTGACGGCCCCCGGTTGTAGCCGAGATCGTACGCGTTGCTGATCCCCGCTTCGTTGTCAGACGCCAAGTCGATCGACTTGCCCAGCGTATAGCTGTTCATGAACGAGAAGTTGTTCGCGAAACGTCGCTGGAATTTGAGGAGCAGCGCGTGGTAGTCGATGGTGCCCACCGACTGAGACTGGCTGAGAGACCGGACGTCGGGCGCCAGCGTGATGTACGGCCGGTTGACGTTCGCGTCGCTCACGCCGACGACCGGTGGCGCCTGGTTGATGTCGACCTTGAGCACCATGTGCCGGCCCCGCGAACCAGCGTATGCGGCCTCCACCAGGTAGTTCGAGCCGAGCGCGCGCTGGATGTTCACGTTGTAGTTCTGCGCGTACCCATCGCGGAAGTTCACGTCGAAGATCGAACGCGTGTTCCCTGCCGGCGGGCGGGTCGGATCCACGCCCGTCGGGAGCGGCAGGCCGTCCTTGACGAGCAGCGTGACACCGGTCGACGACACCGGCGTCGGCGTGAGCGCCAGCGCCTGGAGGAACGGCGGGTTCTGAGCCTTCGACGAGGATGTTCCTCCGGGCGTGAAATTCCAGAACAGACCGAACCCGCCACGGACAATCGTCTTGCCGCTGCCGTCCAGGTCGTACGCGAAACCCAGACGCGGGCCGACATCGCCCTTGGAGTAGGTCTGAAGACGCCGTCCCAACCGGTCCCCGCCGATTGTGGCGTCGTCGGACGCCAGCACGAAAGTGCCGTTCGTCTCGTCGAAGTTCGACTGCCGATCGTCGACTTCGATCCAGGGCGGGTACACATCCCACCGCAGGCCCAGATTCAACGTCAGCTTGTTGGTGGCGCGCCAGTCGTCCTGCACGTACACGGAGAACTCCGGCCGCGTCTCGGTGTAGGTCTCGACCGCCCCCGACTCCGTAAGGCCCGAGAGATTCCGGATCTTTTGAGAGGAGTAGCCAAGCAGGAAGCTGGCGACGTCGAACCCCGAATTGGCGTTGAGCACGCAGCTTGCCGGCTGACCAGCGCAGTTCGACGTCTGGTTGTTGTTGAACTGGAACTGGCCGACGATGTTGTCGGCGTTGAGGATCTCACGGGAGCGCAGCGTGAGGCTCCCGCCGGACTTCCACGTGTGGCGGCCCTTGATCCAGGTCACGTTGTCGAATATCTGGAAGTCGTTCTGGTTCGTGATCAGCGGCTGGTTGCTGTTGGCCCCCAGGTTCCGGATGTTTTGAAAGTTGAGCTGGGTCATCGCCGACGTCGACGGGTTGACGTTGATGCCCGGGATGCCCATCTGCGCCGCGAGGTTCTGACCGGCATCGATGGACGTCATGAAGAACTTGATCTGGGTCCAGCCGAACCGGAACTCGTTCAGCCAGTTGCTGCTGAACGTGTGCGTGTCATTGAACGCAAGGCCCTGCGCCTTGATGTTGCCGTCGCCGGCCCCGAAGGTAGCGCCGGCGTCGCCGTGAGGCAGCGTGGCGGGCTGCAGCCGATGCGTCTTCTGATAGCTGTAGCGCGTGAAGAAGCGATTGTTGGCGGTGAGGTTGTGGTCAACCTTGACATCGAACTGGTTGTCCTGCCGCTCCTTGACCGGGTTGATCAAATAGTTGTTGACCGGCTGGCCGGCGCTGCCGATCGTGCCCGTCGTGTTCGGCTCCGGATAGAGCTGCTCAAGAATGTTTCTGGACGCCGGGTCCCACCGCGCCTCGGGGATGATGTTCCCCGCGAACGGCTGTCCGGTCGTCGGGTCGTAGATGACACGGCTCAACTCCGTGAAGTTCCCCTGCCGCATCAGCATGGACGGAACGTTCGACAGGAACGTCTGTCCCTGTTCCTCGCGGTGACCCTGGTAATCGGCGAAGAAGAACGTCCGGTCCTTGAACAGCGGACCGCCGAACGACCCCCCGAACTGGTTCTGCTTGAAATCGGGCTTCGCGCGCCCCGCGCGGTTGTTGAAGAAGTTGTTGGCGTCGAGTGCATCGTTCCGGTGGAACTCGAAGACGCTTCCTCTGTAGCTGTTCGTGCCGGACTTGATTTGCAGGTTGACGACGCCGCCGAGCGACCGGCCGAATTCGGCCGAGTAGGTGCTCGTCTGCAGCTTGAACTCATCGAGGGCGTCGACGCTCGGAAAAAGGACCACCGTCTGCAGCCACGTCTCGTTGTTGTCCACGCCGTCGAGCATGTAGTTGTTGTCGCGCGATCGCTGCCCATTGGCGGAGAACGACGCGGAGGCGCGCCACGCCAGGCTGCCTGCGCCGTCGATGTTCGATCCCGGGATGCCGCGCAGCACTCCGGGCACGGTGCGGGTCAGGCTGACGAAGTTCCTGCCGTTCAGCGGAAGGGTCTGAATCTGTTCCTCGACGACGGTCGTGCCAAGCTCGGAGGTCGACGTCTGAAGGAGCGGCGTCGCCGCCTGGATCGTCACCGACTCCGTCATGTTGCCGATTTCGAGCGTGAGGTCCATCCTCACGCGCTGACTGACCCCGAGCTCGATGCCGGAGAGCGCCGCGGTCTTGAATCCTGCCATCTCGGCGGTTACGAGATACGTTCCAGTCGGCAGCGATGGCGCGGTGTATTCCCCCGCGTTGTCGCTCGTGACCGTCCGCGTCAGCCCGGTTCCCGTGTTGGTGATTGTGACCTTCGCACCAGACACGATTGCTCCAGTCGAGTCGACGACGGTTCCAACGATGGTGCCTGTCACCGCCTGCGCAGCGACAACGCCCGGCAGGCACGAGACGAGTCCGATGCAGACGAGGAAGACCGCGGCCATCCGGCCGAACGACGTACCAGCACGCTCGCTCATCGATGCCTCCCGGCGGTTGAGTGACCACCTGTTGGGCGCATGAAACACGGGACACTGAGAGAGCGGCGATGCGACGTCTCTGCGAACAGCGTGGTGTCGCGCGGCATGGCCAGCTACCCTCATTCGGACGTCTAGCGCGGCATCGTATATCATATGCGACGCTCTGCGAACAAATGAGCTTGGTATCTCTCGAACAACCGCGAATGCCGCCGTGTCGCGCGGTGCACGGCGCCACCCTCCGCCGATGTCAGTGGACCCGTGCTCGATGCTGACGTCGTGTAGCCACGCCGAGGGTACCCGCCTGACCTGCGCCGCTGCGACGCTCGCGGCCGCCCTGGCCTTCGTGCCCGCCGGTTCCCATGCCACCGTCAACTCGGAGGGAGTGCCGGCCCACGCACAGGCGCCGCACCCGTCGGGAACAATCGCGGTACTCCAGCGGTCATTCGAGGCCCCGCCGGCCGATGCGGCGCCGATGATGCGCTGGTGGTGGTTCGGTCCCTCGGTCACCCATACGCAACTCGAGCGCGAGATGCGCGCGATGAAGGCCGGCGGGATCGGCGGGTTCGAGGTCCAGCCTGTGTACCCGCTCGCGCTTGATGACGAAGCCACCGGGGTTCGCACGCTGCCGTTCCTGTCGGACGAGTTCCTCGACGCGCTGCGATTCGTGTCCGACAAGGCACGCGAGCTGGGTCTGCGCATGGACCTCACGCTTGGCAGCGGCTGGCCGTTTGGCGGACCGGGCGTGCCGATCGCAGCCGCCTCCGCCAGGCTGCGTGTGGAACGAAGGGAGGTTTCGCCTGGTGAACGCGCCGTGGCGGTTCCGGACCTCGGTGGCGGCGAACGCCTGATCGCCGTGTTCCTGGACGAGGCTGCGGTTGAATCCGCCACGCCGCGCCGATCCCGTCTGGTGTTGCCGGCCGATCACCGTCTGCCGATCCCCGCGGATGCCACAGGCCCGCTCCGCGTGCAGTTCTTCATCGCCAGCCGCACCGGCATGCAGGTGAAGAGGGCCGCCATTGGTGGCGAGGGCTTCGTCCTGGATCATTACGACCGCAAGGCGCTCGACGGGTACTTGAGGGTGGTGGGCGATCGCCTGATGTCGGCCTTCCGTGGACACCCTCCGTTCGCGGTGTTCTGCGATAGCCTCGAGGCCTACGAGGGCGACTGGACAGGTGACCTGCTCGACGAATTCAACCGCCGGCGCGGCTATGACCTCGCGCCCCACCTGCCCGCCCTCGTGGAAGGAGGCACACGCGACTCGGAGGACGTTCGCCACGATTGGGGCCGCACGCTGACCGAGCTGATGAACGACCGCTTTCTCGCACCGCTGCACGAGTGGGCCGCCCGGGCCGGGACACGCCTGCGCGCGCAGGCGTACGGAATCCCTCCGGCCTCGCTCTCGAGCAACGCGCTGGTCGACATCTCCGATGGCGAGGGCGCCCAGTGGACCCGTCTCACGGCATCGCGATGGGCATCCTCCGCCGCGCACCTCTTCGGCCGCGACGTGGCGTCGTCCGAAACCTGGACCTGGCTGCGCTCGCCGGCGTTTCGCGCGGGACCGCTCGACATGAAGGTCGAAGCCGACCGCCACTTCCTGCAGGGCATCAATCAGCTCGTGGGTCATGGCTGGCCATACACACCGTCCGGCGTCGACGAACCAGGCTGGCGTTTCTACGCCGCCGGCGTGTTCAACGACCGGAACCCGTGGTGGATTGTCATGCCCGACCTCGCGCGATACCTGCAACGCGTCAGCTTCCTGCTGCGGCAAGGCGACCCGGTCGCGGACGTGGCCGTCTACCTGCCGACGAGCGACGCGTGGGCCCGCTTCACGCCCGGTCACGTCAACCTGTTCGACACGTTGCGGGACCGTCTGGGCCCAGACCTGCTGGGCACCATCACCGCGGCTGGGTACGGATTCGATCTGTTCGACGATGAGGCGCTCGCTCGGATCGGGCGCCTGGACGGGAACCGGCTGCTGCTTGGCAGGCTCGCCTACCAGATCGTGATCCTGCCCGGTGTCGAGCGGGTGCCGCCAGCAACGATGCGGACGCTCGAGGCGTTCGCGCGCAAGGGGGGCGTGGTCGTGGCCACGCGACGTATTCCGGATCGGGCGCCTGGCCTCCAGGCAACCGCCCAGGAGCGCGCCGATGTGCGGGCCGCGGCGGCGCGACTGTTTGGCGGGTCCGTTTCGCCGCGGCGCTTCATCGCCGATGAGCGAGAGGAGCTCCTGACGACGCTGCGCGCCTCGTTGCGTCCCGACCTGCGGATGACACCGGCGGTGCCGGACGTCGGCTTCGTACACCGGCGGCTCCCGTTCGCCGATGTGTACTTCGTGGCGAACACTTCGAACGTCACCGTCCGCACGAGCGCCGCGTTCCGCGTGGGACGACGGAGCGCGGAATTGTGGGACCCGATGGCGGGCGCGGTATCCGTGCTCGTCGCGGACGCGCCGGATGCCGGCGAGGTCACGCTGCCGCTCACGCTGGAACCGTACGCGTCGAGGGTTGTCGTTTTCACCGATCGGGCGCTGCCCGCCCAGCCACGCGGGCGCGCCGTCCGTGCCCCAGCGCCGATCTCACTCGCGGACGGATGGCGTCTCAGGTTCCCAGACGAGCCGGAGCCGCGCCCGGCTGCGCCGCTTCGGTCGTGGACCCTGGATGAGCCGCGGCGGTACTTCTCGGGCGTCGGCACCTACGAGCGAGAGGTTCGCGTCCCACAGTCGCTGGTGGGTAGCAGCGTCGGCGTGCGGCTCGACTTCGGCGAGGCCCGCGCTCTTCCGCAACAGGATCTCGAGCGCGGCATGCAGGCGTGGCTCGATGCGCCGGTGCGCGAGGCGGCCGTCGTGTGGATCAACGGCGTGCGCGTCGGCTCGGTGTGGTGCCCGCCGTACGCGCTCGACGTGTCGCAGGCCTTGCGGGCCGGCAGCAACCACATTCGGATCGACGTCGCCAACCTTGCGCTCAATGCGATGGCTGGACGGGCGCTGCCGTCGTACCGGCTGCTGAATGCGCGCTACGGTACGCGATTCGAGCCGCAGGACATGGACAAGGTGCGGCCGGAACCGTCCGGGTTGCTCGGTGAGATCCGACTCGTGCCGTTCGAACGGTAGTCGGCCTCGGTGCGCCTTCCTGCCACACCGGGACTGAAGTCCCGGCGTTGAACAGATACAATCTGCAGCGGCCGCCAGCACGTGTCGCGCGGAATCTGCAACGCTGGCCCACGATAGCCGCCGCGGATTTCGATGCGGGACGGCGTGCGTGCGCCGATCTGCCAACGCGCGGGTGACGCCAGGAGGCTCGCGAATCGGGCCGGGTTCTTGCTGGGCAGCCGCGAAAGCCGTTTGAGTCGCCGTCGTCCCGTGCCCCCGGGTCCTCCGTTCGCAGCGCATGACTACGATCTCCACTGACACCATCGTTCAGGTTCTCGAACGGTCCTGGGGCTTCCGCGAGTTCAGGCCCTGGCAGCGCGAGGCGATCCGCGCGATTCTCGACGGTCGTGACAGCGTTCTGGTCCTGCCGACCGGCGGGGGCAAGTCTCTCTGCTTCCAGGCGCCGGCGCTGCTCGACGACGGCACGGGCGGGCCGCGCCTCGCGCTGGTCGTGTCGCCGCTCATCGCTCTCATGAAGGACCAGGTGGACGGGCTCGTCGCGAGCGGTGTGCCCGCAGCGTGCCTGAACAGCGCGCAGGCGCCTGACGAGCGCAGTGCGGCGGTGGCGATGGTGCGCAGCGGCGCGTGCCGCCTGTTGTACGTCTCGCCCGAGCGCCTGGTGGGCGACGGCAGCGAGAACTTCCGCGAGTGGGTCGCACGCGCCGGCGTGCGGTTCATCGCGATCGACGAGGCACATTGCATCAGCCAGTGGGGACACGACTTCAGGCCTGAGTACCGCCTGCTTGGACGTCTCAAGCACGATTTTGCCGGCGCCTCCATTCACGCGTTCACCGCCACGGCGACCGTGCGCGTGCGCGACGACATGGCCGCGCAGCTCGGCCTCCGCGACCCCGTCGTCCTCGTCGGAGCGTACGACCGGGCGAACCTCACGTACCGTGTCGTTCCCCGCATGGAGCTGCGGCAACAGGTCCAGAAGGTGCTCGCTCGTCATCCTGGCGAAGCAGGAATCGTCTACTGCCTGTCGCGGCGGGAGGTCGACGACACGGCAGGCTGGCTGCAGGGGCTCGGCGTGCGGGCGCTCGCGTACCACGCGGGCATGACAGACACCGCGAGACGGTCGAACCAGGAGGCGTTCATCGATGAGCGCGCCGATGTGGTCGTCGCGACCGTGGCTTTCGGCATGGGAATCGATCGACCCGACGTGCGGTTCGTGATCCACGCCGGCACGCCGCGATCGCTCGAGCACTATCAGCAGGAATCAGGGCGGGCGGGCCGCGACGGCCTGCCGGCCGAGTGCGTCCTCATCGCATCCCCCGCCGACTTCCTGCGCTGGAAGAGCCTCCTCGAACTGAACAACGAGCTCAGTGAGAGCAACCGGCTCCACCTGCGCGAGATGGAGCGCTACACGGCGGCTACCCACTGCCGGCATCGGGCGCTCGTCGAGTACTTCGGCCAGTCGTATCCGTCGGGGACGCCTTGTGGCGCGTGTGACTGGTGCCTGGGCGAGCTCGAACGGATCGAAGAACCGGTGGTGGTCGCCCGCAAGATCCTGTCGTGCGTCGCGCGGGTGGGCCAGCGGTTTGGCGTCGCGCATGTGGGCGCCGTCCTGCGCGGCGACGCGACGGAGGCGGTGTCGACGCGCGGCCATCAGAAGCTGAGCACGTTCGGCCTGCTCCGGGAATGTCCGGTGGCGGAGATCCGGGGGTACATCGATCAGCTCACGCAGTCGGGCCTGCTCGCGCGGACTGGCGAGCAGTACCCTACCCTGCAGCTCACAGCGGCCGGCGTCGCCCTGCTCCGCGGCGTTGGCGACGCGGTCCTGTATCGCCAGCCTCGTGCCCTTCGGAACGCCCGCACGAAGGCCGGACGACGAGGCGCACCGACCGCGGCAACAGCTGCCCTCAGCGCGGACGAACGTGCGCTCTTCGACGCGCTGCGCACGCTCCGCCTCGAGCTGGCGCGTGAGCGGCACGTCCCGCCGTACGTCATTTTCCATGACAACACGCTGCAGCATCTCGCACGCATGCGGCCCGGCACGCATGCGGCGCTGCTCAGGGTGCCCGGGGTCGGTGAGAAAAAGGCCGAGAGCCTGGGTGACCGCGTGCTTGCGGCGATCCGGGCACATGGTGGAGCAGGCGCGGGGACGTGAGGCGGCGGAGCAGCCGGGGCGAACCGAGCTATGCTGCCGGTGTTCCTACCGTTCGCGGCAATGGGCGTCATTCTCGAGTCCCGCTGGGCGTTACGTGATATGCGCTGCTGAGAGCATCCGATGCACCTGACGATTTACCCGAGCAAGGGCACGCTTGGCGCGGCCGCTGCCGCGGACGCCTCGGAAGCGATCCGGGCCGCAGTCGCAGAATCGGGCCGGGCGCGGATCATCGCCGCCACCGGGGCGTCGCAATTCGAGTTCCTCGCCGCGCTCGTGTCGCTTTCCGACGTGCCATGGGAGCGGGTCGAGCTGTTCCATTTGGACGAGTACATCGGGCTCTCGGCCGATCATCCCGCGAGCTTCCGGCGGTACCTGCGCGAGCGCCTGATTGAACCGGCGCGCATCGGAACGGTGCACCTGCTGAACGGCGAGCAGGACCCGCACGATGTGTGCGCGCGCATCGGGGCACTCATCGCCGCGGCGCCCGTGGACGTGGCCTTCGTGGGGATCGGCGAGAACGCCCACCTCGCGTTCAACGATCCGCCCGCCGACTTCGACACCCGAGAGCCCTACCTCGTCGTCTCGCTGGACGAAGCCTGCCGGCGGCAGCAGGTGGGCGAAGGCTGGTTCTCCGAGATCGAATCGGTGCCCACGCAGGCCATCTCGATGTCATGCCGTCAGATTCTCGCCTCACGACGCATCCTCTGCATCGCGCCCGACGCGCGCAAGGCCGAGGCGGTCAGGGCCACCGTCGAAGGGCCCGTGACACCCCACGTCCCTGCCTCCATCCTGCAGACGCACGACGACGTGACCCTCTACCTGGACGTGGACTCGGCGTCGCGGCTGCAGCAGTCCTGATGTCCCTGGCGTCCCGGTCGAAGCGGATGCGCGGAGCCACCGGGTGAGGCGGCCGATCCGCCACCTCCGCTGGTATATCGGCGGCCTGCTGTTCCTGTCGACGGTCATAAACTACATCGACCGTCAGACGCTCAGCGTGCTCGCCCCGTACCTCAAGACGGAGTTCCAGTGGACGAACACTGACTTCGCGTGGGTCCTGATCGGGTTTCGCGTGGCGTACGCGGTGGGCCAGACGCTCGCCGGCCGCGCGGTCGACGTGCTCGGCACGCGCCGTGGTCTGAGCTTGTCGGTGGTGTGGTACTCGTGCGCCGCAATGGCCACCTCGATGGCGAGCGGGCTCGCGAGCTTCATCGGCTTCCGGTTCGCGCTCGGGCTCGGCGAGGCAGGCAACTGGCCTGGCGCGACGAAGGCGGTGTCGGAGTGGTTTCCACGCCGCGAAAGCGGGTGGGCGGTCGCGCTATTCGACAGCGGCTCCTCCATTGGCGGGGCGCTCGCGCCGTTCATCGTGCTCACGATCTACCACCTGTTCGACAGCTGGCGCCCGGCCTTCCTCGTCACCGGATCGCTCGGCTTCATCTGGGTGCTCGTGTTCCGCTGGGTGTACCGGCGTCCGGAGGAGCACCCCTGGATCAGCGACGAAGAGCGGATGCTGATCGTCAGCGGCCGCGAGGAACACGACGCACCGCAGCACCCGACTCACGGCTCCGGGCTCGACGCTCCAGCCAGCGTCAGGTCGGCAGCTACGCTCCCGGGGGCATCAGATGATTCGCGAGTTCCGCGCCAGCTCCCGTATCGCGTGTTGCTCCGGCTGCCACAGACCTGGGGTTACGTCCTCTCCAAGACCTTCACCGATCCCGTGTGGTTCTTCATCACCGACTGGTTCGCCATCTACCTGGTGTCGCGCGGGTTCAAGGTCGAGGAGAGCCTCGTAGGCTTCTGGGTGCCGTTCCTCGCCGCCGATCTGGGCAACTTCTTCGGCGGCGGCTTTTCGAGCTGGCTGATCACGCGCGGCTGGAGCGTCGGAGCGGCCCGCAAGTGCATCGCCGTGATCGGCGGTCTCGGCATGACGCTGCTGGTCCCCGTGGTGTGGACCTCCTCGTTCTCGGCGATGGTGGCCTGCTTCGCGATCTCGACGTTCGCCTACGCTGCCTTCTCCACAATCATCCTCAACCTGCCCGCCGACATCTTCCCCACTGGCTCGGTCGCCAGCGTCAGCGGTCTCGGGGGCACCGGCGCCGGCATCGGCACAATCAGCGCGATCTACTTGACAGGGTGGGTCGCCGACCACTACTCGTTCGCCCCCATCCTGATCGGGGCCAGCATCGTGCCGCTCGTCGCAATGACCGCGGTGCTGATCCTCATACGGAACACGGCCGCGATGGACCGCGGCGTCCTCAGACGGATCTGACTGGTGCGACGTGCGGCGTGGTGCGGGTGCGACGGGCTGCTGCGGGTGCGAGGGCTGCGTTGGGGCACGCATCAGATGTGGAGCCGGGGCTTCAGTCCCGGCGAACAGATCTAGTGGCTAGTCAGAAGTCCATGGTCCGCCTGTCCGGCGGCACCCAGCGCACCTTCGCCTGCGACGAGGCGAGCGCCTCGGCGCTGTAGTACTCCGAGATCGGCGCGTCGTTGACGCACCCCGCGATCACCGAATCGATGCGCTCGTCCAGCGGACGACTCGGATCGGTCACGGCGAACCGCGCGGCAAGCCTCTTCATCCAGAACACCGTCAGCGTTTCGTGGTAGCCCTCTACGCGGTGGTGCGCCAGGAAACGCGCGAGGCCGTCACGCATGCGCGTAGTCGCGTCGGTTTCGGACTCGCGCGACAGGTAGCACAACGCGACGCGCATGTGCTCACGGTGATGGAAGCGCGTGAGCGGCAGCGTGGCGGCCTCGAAGCTCTCGACGAGCGCGGCGAGCGGGAGCTCGTCGACAACGGGCGCAGCAGGACCGGACACGCTGGTATTCTGGCCCGCCGAACGCGGGCGTGCAACGCCGGGCCGGGTGTGAGCCGGGTGCTAAGATGGTCGTCCGCGTGTCGCAGCCATCCCCATCATCCCGTCCGCCGGAACCGCCGTTTGCCACAGGGGTCGCCGACGTCGCGGAGCCGCAGCCGGTGGCTGCGATGCAGGGCGGGCGGGCGCAGCTCTGGCGCGTCGCTGCGGCGCTCACCTACCGCGATTTCCGCGTGCTGTGGCTGGGCGCCTGCACGTCCAGCATCGGCACCTGGATGCAGAAGGTGGCTCAGAGCTGGCTCGTGCTCGAGCTGACCGACTCCGCCTGGTATCTCGCGCTCGACAGCTTTGTCGGGGAAGCACCGCTGCTGCTCTTCACGTTGATCGGCGGCGTGGTCGCCGACCGGCAGGATCGCCGCAAGCTGCTGCTCGTCTCACAGGTCGTGCAGATGTCGTCGGCGTTTGCCCTGGCCCTGCTCGTGGCGACGGGGCACGTGACGATCTGGTTCATCCTCGGCCTGTCGTTCATGTCGGGATGCGCCCAGGCATTCGGCGGCCCGGCATATCAGTCGCTCATCCCGTCGCTCATCAGGACCGAGCACCTGCCGAACGCGGTCGCGCTCAACTCGATCCAGTTCAACATCGCGCGCGTCGTCGGCCCCGTGCTGGCGGGAACGGCGCTGCATCGCTTGGGGATGGTGTCCTGTTTCACGCTGAACGGCATCTCGTTCCTGGTGGTGATCGGGTCGCTGCTCGCGCTGCACATCCAGCACACGCCCCGGGTGGCGGGCAACCGCCGCATGCTCGACGAGCTGAAAGGCGGCATCGTCTTCGTACGCGACGAGCGGCGCCTGCTCGGCCTGACCGTGCTGGCGTTCGCGATGACGTTCCTGGCTGTCCCGCTGCTGACGTTTCTGCCCCTCATCGCAAGGAATGTATTCAACGAAGGCGTCGGCCAGTACAGCGAGATGATGGCGTTCTCGGGTGTTGGCGCCGTGGCGGGCGCGCTGGTGGTCGCGTGGCTTGGCAAGTTTCGTCACATGGGGCTGGCGGCGCTGCTGGTCCAGTTGATCATCGGCGCGTTGATCGTGGCGTTCGCGCTGACGCGCGTGCTCTGGGTGACGCACCTCCTGCTGCTGGCCACGGGCGCCGCGATGATCGTGTCGATGTCGCTCGTCACCTCGCTCGCGCAGCTCATCGCGCCCAACGAGATGCGCGGCCGGGTGATGAGCATCTACATGCTCGCGTTCCGCGGCGGGATGCCGCTCGGCAGTCTGATGAGCGGCAAGATCGCCGATATGACGTCCGCGCCGACTGCCCTGATGATTAACGGAGTTCTGCTCATCTGTGTCGCGGGATACTTCCTGGTCCGCAGCCATGGCGTGCGGGAAGTCTGAACCGGAAACCCGAGCCGGCTCGGACGGGTCCGTGGCGAAGGGCGCGGGAGACCGGCCGGGGCCGGTCTCCCGCTCGCGTCACTACGGCTTCTCCGATCCGTCCTGTCGCCGTTTCTCCCACTGCTCGCGGTGCTGCGCACCACGCGCCTCACGTTCCGCACGCAGCGCCTTCGCCTTCTCCTGCTGCTCCGGGGTGAGCACGTTGTAGACGTCAGCGTGGACCCGTGCACGCAGCACTGCCGCGTCCGCCTCGACCTTCGCCAGCTCCGCGCTCCGGGCACGCACCGCCCCTTCGTCCACAGGGACGGCCATCACCGCGCCGCTCTGCGCGCGACGGGCCTCCCGCAACCGTTGGAAGATCGCCTGCCGCTCCGACTTGTGTAACTCCATGATGCGGCGCACGTCCTGCCGCTGGTCGTCCGACAACCCAAGCTGCCCAAGCCCCGGGAACGCGCCACGCATGCCCCGATGCTCGCCGCCCACAGGCCCGCGCGGCTGTGCCGATACCGCCGTCCCGAGCCCGAATGCCATACCCAGAGCGGCCACGACCGCCGTCATCTTCGTTTTCTGAATCGCTTTCATGTTCTCCTCCATCCGGAAACGCCGGCTTGGTCCGCCACCGCTTCGTTCTGTTCCATTTAACGGGGATCGTGCGGCTCCCCCGTGACGGAGTTGTGAAAATTCCATGACAGAACCGGTTGGGGTAACCGGGCACTTTTGTTCATCATCAGAGGCCGCGCCGATCCAAGATACGTCCGCATGCGCGTGGCCGCAGGCGGAACGCTGCTCCTGATTCTCGCATCCACGATGGCTGCTGCCGACACGCTCGCCGACCGCATCGCCACCCTGACGCATCCGTTCAAAGGCAGGGTCGCCGTGTACGCGCGGAACCTGACCACCGGCCGGGAGTTCGCGCTCGACGCCGACGCGAGGGTCAGGACCGCCAGCACGATCAAGCTGCCCATCCTGTGCGCCCTCGAGTCGCTGGTGGCGTCCGGGCGGGTCCGATGGGACGAGCGGATCCGGCTGAAGCCGGAGGACAAGGTGACCGGGTCGGGCGTGCTCGGCAGCCTCGAAGACGGCACAGACCTCACCGTCCGCAACCTCGCCATCCTGATGATCATCGTCAGCGACAACACCGCGACGAATCTGATCACGGATCGGATCACGGCGGATGCCGTCAACGACTATCTCGATACGGTTGGTCTGACCGTGACCCGTTACAACCGGAAGGTCCGTGGCGATGGCGCTCGACTGGCGGAGCCCAGCGGCTGGAGCAGGGCCGGCACACGCGAAGAGAACCGCAAGTACGGCCTCGGCGTGTCCACCCCACGCGAGATGGTGCGGCTGCTGCAGATGCTCGAGGCGGGGACGATCGTCAGCCCGGCAGCATCGAAGGATATCCTGGACATTCTCGCGAAGCAGCAGGTGCGCGATGGAATCGCGCGCCGTGCTCCGGACGATCTCCGCATCGTCAGCAAGAGCGGGGCGCTCGACGCTATGCGAAGTGACGTCGGGATTGTCTACTCGAAGGGCGGGCCCGTTGCGATGGCAATCACGGTAGATGAGATGCCGGCCACTGACTACTCGCCCGACAACGTGGGCAACGTGCTCATAGGGGAGCTCGCCACGGTGCTGTTGGAGGAATTGGCCGCTCACTGACCGGGACCCCGCCACACGCGCCCGTTGACTTTACGCGGCGCTCCAGATTACGTTCAGGGTCCCTGAACAACTGGCTGGTCGGTCGCGACGGACCCGGTCACCGGGCCGCAGGTGCAGGTGCGCATCATTCCCCAATGAGAACCAGTCGATTGCGTGGGTCCCTGCTGCTCGTTTGCATCCTCTCAGCCACCCCGGCGCTGGCCCAGGAAACACGACGTGCGGCGGTTGAGGAGCTGCGCGCCGCGCGCGCCGCGACCGTCGCTCCCTACAAACAAGGACGCCTGGAGCGGACGCTCTTCTATATCGAACAGAACCGCCTGCTTCAACGGGTGACGCGCGAAGAGGGGCTGTACTTGCGGGTCGGGAGCATCCAGCGAGGCGGCGGCTTCGCGTTCGGCGGCGGCTACCGCACGCCGTTCGCGGCCGGCCAGCTTGTGTTCAATGCCGACGCGGCGATCACGGTGAAGGGGTACGCGGTGGCCGGGGTGGACATCTCGGCACCCCGTCTCTTCTCCGAGCGCATGACGCTGACGGGCAGGGGCCTGTATCGATACTTTCCGCAGGAGGACTACTTCGGTATGGGGCCACGCTCGGAAAAGGACGCCCGCACCACCTACCTACTCGAAGAACGAGAGCTGGCCGGGATTGCGCAGGTGCGCGTGACACCCTGGCTGACGTGGAGCACCAAGGTCGCCCGCCTGGATCCCCGCGTCGACGACGGCACCGATCGACTCTATCCAACCATCGGCGAGCTGTTCACCGACGTCACCGCGCCGGGTCTCGCGCAACAGCCGGCCTTCTTCGAAACAGGGACGATGCTCGAACTCGACACCCGGGACCAGCCCGGCAATCCACGCAGCGGAACGTACGCGTCACTGCTCGGCGCGCGGTTCGGCGATCTCGACGATCTCGGGTATGACTTCTCGCGGCTCAGTGCCGAAGTGCAGCACTACGTGCCAATCTTCGACAAAAAGCGGGTGATTGCCGTGCGGGCCGCGCTCAATCGCTATGAGCCGCGCGGCGGCTCAATCGTCCCGTTCTACTACATCCTCCCGCTTGGCGGGACGGACTCGATTCGCGGCTTCACCAACTTCCGCTTTCGCGACCTCAACGCCGTGCTGTTCAACGCCGAATACCGCTGGGAAGCATTTGCCGGCCTCGATATGGCGCTCTTCTACGATGTCGGCAGCGTGGCCCAGCGGTGGAGCGATCTTGGCTCCGATGGCTGGAAACGATCGTGGGGCATCGGTTTGCGGTTCAACACCTACCGAGCGATCTTCATGCGCACGGAACTGGCTTTCGGGAGCGGTGAAGGGACCCGGGTGTTCGTTGCGTTCGGAGGGCCGCTACGCCTTCAGCGGTACCTGCGATGACCCGAGGCTTTCTCCTCATACCGTTCCTGGCCGGCGCTGTGATTGCCGGTTCCGCCGGCCTGGTGGCGAGTCCGCCCGCGAAGTTCTACCGGGACGACCCGCTGCTCGCCGATCCGGAGACCCAGGACGCTTCCCATGTCAGCCCATGGAAGGTGAACGAGTCGTACGATTTCATCGAGAACTCGTTTCTCGATGCCGGCGAGCGCCGCGACGTTCGTGCCTCGAACGTCAACACGCTGGACGAAGTGCCGGACTCGAGCTGGTTCACGAACCGCCTCGGCACGCGTGTCATGACCGCCGACGAGGTCGAGACCGGTCCGGTGGCCGGTACGGGCCCTGAGCCTGGCCCGTGGACGATCGTCGAAGGCAAGAACGAAGGGATCACGCCCGGGCTGACGATTGCCGACCACCGCGGGGACGTGTACTTCGTGAAGTTCGACCCGCCGTCGAATCCGGAGATGGCGACCGGCGCCGAAGTGATCTCGACGCAGTTCTTTCACGCCCTCGGCTATCACGTTCCGGAGAACTACATCGCGACGCTCCGTTCCGAAGACCTGCGGATCGGCGACGCCGCGACCATCAAGGGGACCGACGGCCGGAAGCGCCCCTTCGTAAGGTCAGACCTCGATGGGGTCCTCGCGAAGGCGGCCCGCAACGGCGATGGCACGTACCGCGTGGTGGCGAGCAAGGCGCTCTCCGGCACACCGCTCGGCCCGTTCCGTTATTACGGCACCCGGCCGGACGACCCGAACGACATCTACGATCACGAGCACCGGCGGGAGCTTCGCGGCCTCCGCGTGTTCGCGGCCTGGCTGAATCACGACGACTCGCGCAGCGTGAACACGCTCGACACCCTCGTCGAGCACGAGGGTCGGCGCATCGTCCGGCACCACCTCATCGACTTCGCCTCCACGCTCGGCAGCGGAAGCACGGCGGCCCAGAAGCCCCGCGCGGGAAACGAGTACATCTGGGAAGCCCGCCCGACGTTCATCACGATGCTCACCTTCGGGCTCTACGTCCGCCCGTGGATAAAAGTGCAGTATCCCGACCTCCCGTCGATCGGACGCATCGAGGCGGCCTACTTCGCCCCGGAGCGCTGGAAGCCGGAGTACCCCAATAGCGCCTTCGACAACATGCGGGCGGACGATGCCTTCTGGGCGGCACGCTTGCTGACGGCCTTCGACGACGACCTGATCCGCGCAGCGGTGAAGAGCGCCCAGTTCAGCGATCCGGAAGCGGACGCCTACCTGGCGCAGACGCTGATCACCCGTAAAGACAAGATCCTGCAGGCGTGGCTGAACGGTGTACTGCCGCTCCACGACTTCGCCCTTTCGCGCGAGGGCACGCTGACGTTCACCAATGTCGCAGCCGCGGCCGTAGCTGCCCAGATCCGCGAGTACCGGATCCGGTGGTTCGCCTTCGACAATCAGGCGGGCACCACGACGCCGCTGGGCGACGAGGTCTCGGTTACCGACACGCGGGCCGCGGCGCCTCCCCCGTTGCTCGCCGAGCCGCCGGAGTTCGTGATGATCGAGTTGCGCGGTCTCCACGACCGGCACCCGGGGTGGGCGTCCCCGACGAAGGTCTACTTTCGGCGCGAGGAAGCGAAAGGCTGGCAGCTTGTGGGCGTCGAGCGGCAGCCCTAACCATGCGGGCCGGTCGGATTCCTGCCGCGATACATTCCGGCCCCTGTTGGCCGGGACTTCGGTACAGAACTACCCCGATGAGCCGTTGCCGCGGTAGTATCGGGCTGTGATCCTCACGTCCTACGCGCTGGCACTCGGGTTCGTCCACGGGCTCGGCGCCGACCACCTCATGGCGATCGCAGCACTCTCCGTGCGTGCGCCAGGCGACGACCGCACCAGAACGCATCCGATGCGAGTCGCCCTCGGATTCGCCGTCGGGCATGCGCTGCTGTTGCTCCTCGGATCAGCTGCCGTCGTGCTGCTCGGCTGGCAGATCCCCGTGCTCCTGGAGCGCACCGGCGAACTCGTCGGGGGCGCTTTACTGATCGCGCTGGGCGCATTCAGTCTCTGGGTGGCCTTCAGCCAGCAGTTGTATGGTCACACGCACACGCACGGCGACTCGATGCACACGCACTGGCACGTGCATCTGGGGCGGCGCAGCCGGCACCCCGCCGGGGATCACTCGCACGTACCCGGCATCCTCGGGGCCGTGTTTGCCGTCTCAGGTTTGCGCGCACTCACGATGATGGCGCCCTTCGGAGACGCGGTCGCCGGCGGGCTTGCGGCGTCGCTGGCCACGCTGCTCTACCTGATCGGCGTCTTCGCGGTGGGCATCGTGATCTCGATGTCGCTCTTCGGTGTGGTGCTGTCGCGCGTGTTGGGTTCGGTCTGGCTGGCCAGACACATCGGCCGTGGGGCCGCCGTCCTCACGGCGCTGGCCTCCATCGGGCTGGGGATCTACTGGATCGCCGCACGCGGATAGAGAGGCCGGTTAAAGCGGCGAGCGGCAGGCAGTAGGCGCACAGCATACGCTGGCCGCCGCTTCCCGCCGCCCTCCGCCCGGGCGCGCCGATCAGTGCTTGACGATCTCGTACAGCGTCCCTGCGCCACCGCCGATCGCCGCCCCGATGAGCGCGCCCTTCTTGCCACCGGCGATTGCACCCACGCCTGCGCCGGCGCCGGCCGATCCGCCAATCACGAGCGCACGCTTCTTCCACGATCGGCGCGGCTCGACCGGTCGTGCCGGCACATAGTCGTCGTCACGCACCGACCGCGTCGGCTGCACGCGAGGCCGCGAGTACGCCACGGGCACGGCACGTGCCGACTGCATCGGCTGCACGGGCGCGAAGGCCCTCACATTCGAAAGGGTGGCGATGTCGTCGCCGCCCACGCATCCGGCCTCGATGGACATTCCGGCGACAGAGGGCATGCGGCGAATGACGGCGCGCTGACCAGGCTCGCACGTGACGTTCAGCGCAGGGGCCGATTCGCTGTCCATTACGGCTGCGGGCGTGCCTCGCTGATCCGAGACTAGCTGCAGGGGCCGCTGCGTCTCCGCCGCGCTCCACGAGGCTTCGTCCCGCGCGCTCGATCCGGTCCAGCCGAAGACGGCTATGCCAGTGATCAGGGCCCCGGCGATACCGCCAATCAGTTGTTTCATCGCATCCTCCTGCTGCAACTAGAGTCAAGACGGGTGCCAGCAGCGGCACTCCCCAACAGCGCGAAATCCCCTAGAAATCGCAGAGAAATGACGGCTGCCGTTCGCGAACTGTCCTCCGCAGGGCACAAGGGGAGGTCTGCCAGTGACAGCGGCCGGCGGAGCCGGCCCAGGGGTGCGACCGGGTGCGGCATTGCGGCAGGTGCTCCGAAGTGGAGCGCAACCGTGCGACACGTCCGACTGTGCCCCGCTGTGCGCGGGTGCGACCGGTCCGACTCGGGTAGAGCGCGCGAGCGGGGGTTCGATGTGGGTGGTGAAGATGGCGCCACGGGCGCTCTGAACGCCGTCTTATACTTGAACTTGATGTCGACGGACGGACCGACGCCTCCGCGCGCGCTGCGGCTGCTCATCGTTGAGGACGATGAGGACATCGCGCACCTACTGGCGCACAGCGTCCGAAAGGCCGGGTTCGAGGCTGCGGTGATGCTCTCGGGTGCGGGCGTGCTTGCGCGGCTGCGCGAGAGCCCGCCCGATCTGCTCCTGCTGGATGTCATGCTCCCGGGGCTGGACGGCAGGGACATCTGCCGTGCGGTGCGGAAAGACCCACGCACGCAGTCGATTCCCGTGATCATGATCACCGCGCGAGCCGAGGAGACCGACCGCGTCGCGGGCCTCGAGCTCGGCGCCGACGATTACATCACCAAGCCATTCAGCCCTCGCGAGGTCGTCGCCCGGGTCCGCGCCGTGCTGCGCCGCGCCGCCGCAGCACCCAAGGCATCCCACTCTCTCACCTTCGGCGATCTGCAGGTCGACGCCGAACGACACGTGGTCACCGCGGGCGGTCACGAGGTGCGATTGACCGCGAAAGAGTTCCTGCTGCTCAGGTAC
The DNA here is from genome assembly GCA_963739995.1 of Vicinamibacteria bacterium. Classification (GTDB taxonomy): domain Bacteria; phylum Acidobacteriota; class Vicinamibacteria; order Vicinamibacterales; family JAENWD01; genus CAVUCH01. The sequence goes on from CAVUCH010000018.1 coordinate 257,600, forward strand.
TTCCTGGAGCATCGCGGGCGCGTGCTGTCCCGGGACCTCCTGCTGTCGGATGTGTGGGGCTATCGCTACACAGGCGGCACGCGCACCGTCGACGTCCACGTCCGTCGATTGCGGGAAAAGCTGCCCGTCATGGCCGATGCCATCGTCACGGTGCCGCAATTCGGATACAAGCTCCGGGAGACCCCGTGAGGCGGGGGAGCTTCCGGACCAAGATGTTCCTGGCGGCGTCGGGGGCCGGCATCCTCACGGCGCTCGTCACGGCCAGTCTGCTGTTCTGGTCGCTGCGGCACCAGATGCACGACCGAATCGAGGAGCGCGTGCTGCTCGAGGCGCGGCTCGTGGCCGATCAGCTGGAGCGCGATCGGTCGCCGGCACGGCCCGGCGGCTACGAGGCGGAGGCCATCCGGCTTGCGGCGCTCGTCGAAGCGCGCGTGACGTTCATCGCGGCGGATGGCCGCGTGCTCGGCGATTCGTGGGTGAACACCGATCGAATCAGCACGCTCGAGGAGCACGCGCATCGGCCCGAGATCGTGGAAGCGCGCGCACGCGGTGTGGGCCACGCGCGCAGGGTGAGCGCCACCGTGGACACCGACATGCTCTACACGGCGGTGACCGTCCGCGACCCGGACATCGCGTTCGTGCGCCTCGCCGTTCCGGCCGCCAGCGTGCGGCAGCTGCTGCGGCAGGTCATTCCGCTCACTCTTCTCGCGATGGCACTGGGTACGGGTGTGGCGCTCGCGCTGGCCTGGGCATTTTCCCTGCCGTTGTCGCGCCGTGTGGCGGCAATCGCCACGGTCGCCGATCGCTACGCTGCTGGCGACTTCACGCGTCCGCCGATCGATTACGGCGTCGACGAGCTCGGTCGCGTGGCGCGGTCGCTCGACGCGGTGGTCGTCGAGCTCGGCGTGCGGGTAGCGGATCTGGCGCGCAACCGCGCGCGCATGGAAGCAATCCTCGCGGGCATGGTGGAAGGGGTGCTGGTGCTCGACGAGGATGGCCGCGTGCGCCTCGTCAACGAGGCGGCACGGCGGATGCTCGGCATCACCGACGAGGGGATCGGCCGTCGCTACACCGGTTCGATCCGCCACCCCGACATCGTGGCGCAGATCGGGCGCGCGTTGCGCGGCGAGGAGCCTTCCGGCGTGGAGCTGACGTTCGGTGTGGATTCGTCGCGGGTGCTCATCGCGCGGGCGGCCCCGACGCGGGGCCCGGCCGGCGCGGGCGGCGTCCTCGTCCTCCATGACATCACCGACCTGAGACACGCGGATCAGGTGCGACGCGATTTCGTCGGCAACGTCTCCCACGAACTGCGCACGCCGCTCACCGCGATCCGCGGCTACGTCGAGACGCTCCTCGAGGAGAGCCCGGAAGGTCAGACGCACGAGTTCCTGCAGGTCATCTTCCGCCACACGGCGCGCATGGAGCGGCTGGTGGGAGATCTGCTGCGTCTGGCGAGACTCGACGCAGGGCAGGAGGTTACCGGTCTCGCGACGGTTCATCTCGGGCCTGTCGTGCAGGGTGTCGTGGACGAACTGTCGCCGCTCATCGAGTCACGGCGGGCAGATCTCCGCGTGCGCATCGAGGATGAAGGCCGCGCTCTGGAGACGGACCCCGCCTGCGTGCACGACATCCTGCGCAACCTGCTCGAGAACGCGGTCAGCTACTCGCCGGAGGGGGGCACTGTATCGCTTACCGCAGTCGTGTCCGGCGAGCGGGCGACTCTCGAGGTGGCGGATTCAGGGCCCGGGATTCCGCCCGCCGACCTGCAGCGGGTGTTCGAGCGTTTCTATCGGGTAGACAAGTCGCGCGTGAGGAACCCGGGAGGCACGGGCATCGGACTCGCAATCGTGAGGAACCTCGTGGAGATGCTCGGGGGCACCGTGGTCGCCCGCAACGCGGACAAGGGCGGCGCCGTCTTTACTGTCAGCTTGCCGGCACGTGCCGCACCGCGTGCCGCCGCAGGCTGACCCTCACCGCCACCCGAAGAGCCACACCGCCTGGTAGGTGACTGCGGCCACGAGCGCGGCGGCCGGAATCGTCAGGAGCCAGGCCCAGACGATTCGTCGCGCCACACCCCACCGCACGGCCGACAGCCGTCGCGTTGCGCCGACCCCGATGATCGCACCCGTGATCGTGTGAGTCGTGCTGATGCCGACCCCCAGGTAGGTCGCGATGCCGATCGCGAACGCCGCCCCGGTTTCGGCGGCGAAGCCGCTCACGGGCTGCAGGCGTGTGATCTTCGAGCCCATCGTGTGGATGATGCGCCAGCCGCCCGAGAGCGTGCCAAGACCGATTGCGGCGTGCGCCGCGAGCACCACCCAGACCGGGATGTAGAACGTATCGATGTAGTTCGCGGAGTACAGGACACCGGCGATGATCCCCATGGTCTTCTGGGCGTCATTGGCGCCGTGCATGAGGCTGAACCCGGCAGCGGAGACCAGCTGCAGCCGCCGGAACCAGCCGTCCACGCGGCTGGGCGGCACCCAGCGGAAGCACCAGAACATCAGCGTCATCAGCGCCAGCCCCACGGTAAGGCCGATCATCGGCGCCACGACGATGAAGACGATCGTCTTGATCCAGCCAGCGGGAATGATCACTTGGAATCCAGCTTTCGCGATCGCGGCGCCCGCATACCCGCCAAACAGCGCGTGCGACGAGCTCGTCGGCAGCCCGAAGAACCACGTGATCAGATTCCAGGTGATCGCGCCACAGAGACCAGCGAAGATGACTGCCAGCGTCACGTACTCGAGGTGCACCATGCCGCTGCCGACAGTCTTCGCGACGGCGGTGCCAAACGTGAACGCGGCGATGAAATTGAAGAAGGCCGCCCACATGACGGCCTTGCCGGGGGAGAGGACCCGGGTCGAGACAACCGTGGCGATGGAGTTCGCCGCGTCGTGGAACCCGTTGATGTAGTCGAAGATGAGCGCGAGCGTGATGAGCGCGACGACAACGAGTAGCCCGACCGGGACGTCCATGCCGGGCTATCCGTTCTTGACGACGACGCCCTCGAAGACGTTCGCGACGTCCTCGCAGCGATCGGTGGCGTCTTCGAGCAAGTCGAGCACTTCCTTCCACTTCATGACGGTCAGCGCGTCCGTCTCCCCTTCGAAGAGCCGGCGCAGCGCCTCGTCGTGGATGTCGTCGGCCTCGTTCTCGAGCCGGTTGATCTCCACAGTGACCACGTGGACACCGGTGCGCTTTTCCAGGGCTGCCGCTCCCTGCCGCACCTGCTCGGTGGCCCTGGCGATGATCCGCGCCAGTTCGCGGGCACCAAAGCGCACATCCGGGATGCGGTAGCGGCGGATTACCGCCGCCGACGCGTCGATGGCGTCCATCACGTCGTCGAGCGACCGCGCGAGTCCGTGAATGTCTTCGCGGTCGAGTGGCGTCACGAACGTGCGGTTCAGCCGCTGGAAGACCTCGTGCGTGATGGTGTCGCAGCGATGCTCGATGTCCTTTATGCCGGCGGCACTCTCCCACCGGGGCGGAACGGTCGAGAGCATCTCCTCGAGCAGCCGCGCACCGACCATCAGCTCATCAGCGAGCGCGATGAAGTCTGCGAAGAACTTTTCCTCGCGGGGTATGAGTCGGAATCTCACGAATGCAGGCCCCTCCCGAGAGCCGCCGGATCATACCAGCATTGCGTGGAGGGGAGCGGGAGAGGGCGTGCGGCGGGCTGTTAGCGCCCGACGTGCATCCGTTCGAGGCGCCTGGTTGCCAGCCGCGCGATGAGCGAGCATACCAAGACGATTAACACGAGGACGAGTGCGCCCGCCCAGGCCTGGCGGTGCCAGTCCTCGTAGGGCGAGATGGCATATGCGTAGATCTGCACGGTCAGGGACGAGATGGGCTGTGTCAGACTCGTGCTCCAGAAGCGGTTGTTGAAGGCGGTAAAGAGGAGGGGCGCCGTTTCGCCGGCGACGCGCGCCAGCGCCAGCACGATGCCGGTCATGATGCCCGGCAGCGCCGCCGGCAATACCACGGTAAAGACGGCACGGGCGCGTGTCGCCCCCAGCGCGAGCGCGCCCTCGCGCAGCGACATCGGGACGAGCTGCAACAGCTCGTCGGTCGTCCGCGTGATGATCGGAATCATCACGATGCCGAGCGCCACGCCCCCGGCCAGCGCCGAGAACTGCTTGACCGGCAGCACCACGATCCCGTAGACGAAGACCCCGATGACGATCGACGGAACGCCGTTCAGGGTGTCGGCGGCGAACCGCACCACTCCTGCCAGCCGGGTCTCGCGGTACTCCGCCACGTAGATGCCGCTGATGACGCCGATCGGCACGGCGAAGATCGCGCCGAGTGCGGTGACGGTGAGAGTGCCAACAATCGAGTTGGCCATCCCGCCCCCGGGTTCTCCGACCGGTGTCGGCATGTGCGTGAAGAAGTCGAGCGTGAGCGCCTGGATGCCGCGCGTCACGGCGAAGAAGAGGATGAAGGCGAGCGGCACCAGCGCAAACACCACGGCCATGCCGCAGAGCGTGGTCATGATGAAGGAGACGCCTCTGCGGACCCGCGGACCGCTCATGCCGCGCCTCCGGCTGCGCTGACAACGGGCGCCGCCCGCCGCGTCATCCCGCTGCCCTGCCGGCCCATGCGCCAGATGAGGAAGCGTGAGACGCCATTGACGAGCAGCGTGATGATGAAGAGCAGCAGCCCGATCTCGATCAGCGCATGCAGGTAGAGATCGTCGGCGGCTTCGCTGAACTCGTTCGCAATCACGGCAGCCATCGTGTACTGCGGGGCGAAGACCGAGAGCGACACCCTCGGCGTGTTGCCGATCACCATGGTCACGGCCATGGTCTCGCCGAGCGCCCGGCCGAAGCCCAGCATGATCGCGCCGATGATGCCGATCCGGCCGTACTGCAGGGCCACGCGGATCGCTTCCCAGCGTGTGGCGCCGAGCGCGTACGCCCCCTCCCGCTGCGCGGCGGGAACCGCACGCAGCACTTCGCGGGCCACCGACGATGTGTAGGGCACCACCATGATTGCCAGGATGAGAACCGCCGCCAGCATGCCGACACCGAGCGGCGGGCCCGAGAACAGCGGCAGCTGCCGCAGCGCGTCCGGAAATGCGACCTGCACCGAACGCACCGCGGGCACCAGCACAAAGATGCCCCAGAGGCCGTAGACGATCGATGGTATGGCGGCGAGCAACTCCGTCAACTGTGTGAGCGGGGCGCGCAGCCGCGGAGGGCAGAGCTCCGAGAGGAAGATGGCGATGCCGAGTGCGACGGGTGCCGCAAGCAGCAGCGCGAGCACCGACGAGTAGAGCGTGCCCCAGATGAACGGCCGTGCGCCGAAGTCGCCGGACACCGGGTCCCAGATCTCGGTCGTCCAGAACGCGAGGCCGAACTTCTCGATGGCCATCCACGACTGCCGTGTGAGCTCGACCGCCATGCCGGCCACGAGCACCACCACAGCGACCGCGAAGACGCCCGTACCGACCCGAAACCAGACCTCGGAATGGCGTGTCATCGCGCGTTCACAGCTTGATCTTTGCGAGCGTGTCGAGTTCCATCTTCACCACGGCATCCGGCAAAGGGGCATATCCCAGCTCCGCTGCGAACTTCTGGCCGTCGGTGAGCATCCACTTCACGAAATCCACGAAGATGCGCGCCTGCTGCTTGTCTTTCGGATTCTCGTACAGCAGCAGCCAGGTGAAGGACGCGATCGGATACACACCTTTGCCAGGCGGGTTGGTGATCGAGACACGGAAGTCCTTTGGCATGTTTCCCGCGGCTGCCGCCGCCGCGGCGGTCACGCTCTTGACGTTCGCCTCGACGAACTCCCCTGCCGTGTTCTGCACGGCGCCGTACCGGATCTTGCTCTGCAGCGCGTAAATCAGCTCGATGTATCCGATCGAGCCGGGCGTCTGCCGGACAAGGCCCGCCACGCCCTCGTTGCCTTTGCCACCGACGCCCGTCGGCCAGTTCACGGATGTGGCCACCCCCACTTTCTGCTTCCACTCGGGAGACATCTTCGCGAGATAGTCCACCCAGATGTAGGTCGTGCCGGACCCGTCAGACCGGTGCACCACAGTGATGTCGGTGGCGGGCAGCTGCACCCCCGGATTGAGCTTCGTGAGCGCCGGGTCGTTCCACTTGTTCACCTTGCCGAGAAAGATATCAGCCAGCAGCGGGCCCGTGAACTTCAGAGTCGCGTCCACACCTGGGATGTTGTACACCGGCACGTCGGCCCCGATCACCGTTGGAAGGTGAAGGATGCGGCCGGGCGCCGCCAGCAGTTGCTCCTGGGTCATCGGTCCATCGGTGGCACCGAAGAAGACCGTCTGGTTCGTAATCTGCCGGATGCCTCCGCCCGACCCGATCGACTGGTAATTGATCTCGACGTTCGGCTTGAGCTTGTTGTACTCGGAGAACCACTTGGAGTAGATCGGGTAGGGGAACGTCGCGCCGGCGCCATTGATCTTGATGGTCTGGGCTGCGAGGACGACGCCCATCAGGATGGCAATCCCCGTGGACGCGAGCACGGAATAGCGTCGAATTGACCGTAACGAATGCATGTGACTGCTCCAGCAAATGACTCAGGCTAGAAGTTGACGAGGGCGTGCAGCGCAACCCGCTTCTGCTGGGGTTGCGCAGGCAGAAACCCACGGTTGTCCACCTGCTCGTAATCGAGCAGAACCGCCGACGACACGTTCCCCTGGCGCGGGAGCCAGTAGGAGAGTCCGGCGATGGTTCGCCTGCGGTTGGTGTCGGCGGCCTGGTTCGACTCCATGTCGTCGTACCGAACCAGCCCCTCGAAGCCGTGCGTGAACTTGGGGGTGACCCACACCGAGTACCCGGCGCCGTCCACCGCCTCCAGCGTGACGGAGGTGCGATCCTTCGTGTCGAGATACTGGGCCGCCGCGTTCGCGTACTTGTGTTCGAAGGTCGCGGCTGCAATGAAGCGCTTCCGATCGCCATCCCGGACGTAGCTGTCCGCGTCGTAGAAGGCCGTGAGACGCAGTCCGCGCAGCGTTTGGCCGAGCGGTATCGGGCGGATGGTGCCGCGAATCTGAATGGCCTTCTGATCGTTGGCCTCCGGCCTCGAGTACGTCTCCCCGTTGTAGATGCCGACGTGCACGTCCCCGTAGTTTCCGGGAAACGCCGTGCGGAAGGAGACGCCGGCATCCGAGGAACTCAGGTAACCTTCGCGGTCGGCGAAAACCGGACCCTGGAAGCGGTAGCGATACACGGTCTCCTCGAAGTCCACCCACGGTGTCTGCTGGATGCCGAGTCGCACCCAGGAGCCTCTGGGCATCCAGTCGTCCAGATTCAGCTGCGCGTAGCCGTACTTCAGGCGGAAGGTGAGGCTGCCGTTCAGGGAGCTGCCGGCACCCGATTCCCGGACGATGTCCGGCGTGACGCGGAACCCGAGCAGGTGGGAGATGTTGCCGGTGACGTTGATATACGCGCGGCCGACGTTGAATCCATTGAGGTTCACCACGTTCCCATCGCTGTCGGTGATTTCGGGCTCCACCTGGTAGGTGTAGTCCGTGAAGATCGTGGCCCCAACCTTGATGCTCGGCGTGTCGTCTGGTGGCGTGTAGCCTGCAGCGGGTGTCACCTGGGCGGCAGCGGGCAGCGCCGCAGTCAGCAGGGCGGCAGCCGCGAGCGACAAGCGGCCCGTCCCGAACAATCCAGCCGACCGTCTCAATCAGTTCTCCGCGCGTGGGTGTTCGCTCAACACTGGAATAGTACCGGTGGGGTGTTTCGAGTACGGGTCCGGGGTGTTTCCTTGGCGTTAAATGTCTGCGGGGACGGCCTGTCCTGCCCCGCGGCGCCCATGGCGCAAATTGCGGTTCGGTCGCGGCCGTCGGGTCTTTCCGATTGTAACTTCCTGCGACGGGGGATCGACCCGCCGGCGGGCGCTCAGCTGGTGGGTAAGGCGGTCAGCGCCGCTTCAGGGTCGATCGGCGCGCACACCACGCGATCGCGCCCGGCGCGTTTGGCGTCATAGAGAGCCGTGTCAGCCGCGGCCAGCAGGCCGTCCGGCGTCACGCCGTGGTCCGGCAGCGCCGCCAGCCCGAGCGATACCGTGATGGCAGCCATGGTCTCTCCGCGAAGCCGCACGGAGAGCTCGCCCACCTGCCGCCGCAGCTCTTCCGCGCGCTCCTGCGCCACTGTGAGCGACGCGTCCGCAAGCACGATGACGAATTCCTCGCCGCCGAACCGGCAGGAGACATCTTCGCCGCGGAAGGATCGCCGCAGCAGGCCCGCAAGCTCCTTCAGCACGGCGTCGCCGCCCTCGTGGCCCCAGGCATCGTTGAACCGCTTGAAGTGATCGACGTCGAGCATGATCACCGAGAGCGGCCCATCCGCGCGCACAGCCCGCCTGCACTCGCGTTCGAGTGTCTGCTCCAGGTACCGCCGGTTGAACAGCCCGGTCAGCGGGTCGACGATCGACTGGTTCCGGAGCGCCTCACGCAGCCGCAGGTTCGCGAGGGCCAGTCCGATGTGCTCGGCCAGTGCCACCGCCAGGCGCGCCCGTGTGGACTCCAGCCGGTTGTCCTCCGCGGGCTCCTGATCGTCGATGGAGCTGAAATTCAGCTGCAGGATGCCGAGGTTGTCGCCCTGCGCCATCATCGGCACGCAAATGGAAATGGCACCGTCTTCCGGGGCCAGGTGCGCGCACCGCAACGGAGACTCGCGCTCCTCCACCATGTGCGGACGACCGCGACGGAACGCCCAGCATTCGCCCGGTCCGAATACCCTCTGTCGCGGCGCGGCCGGGCCCCACGTGGCCATCGTCTCGAGCAGATTGCCGGAGGCGCGCAGCACGGCGAGGGCCCCTGAGTCCGCCGGGAACAGACGGTGGAGCGCGCAGTGCACGACGCCAAAGATCTCCTCTGCGCTGTGACACGACTGCAGGAGCTGGCCCAGGTCCGTGAGTTGGGCGATCTGCCCGGCGTGGCGTTCGGCGCGGCCGACCGAGGCGACCAGTCGCTCGTTGCTGGCGACGAGCTCCGACGTGCGGTGGGCAACCTGGAATTCGAGATCCTCCTGGTTCGCACGCAGCCGGTGATCCTGTTGCTCGATCTCCACCAGCATGCGGTTGAAGTCCTCGACAAGGGCTCCCACCTCGTCGCGACCGGCCGGTGTTGCACGGAGTGCAAAATTGCGTTCCGACGTCACCAACCGGGCCGTATGCGCCAGGTCGAGAATGGGTCCTGTAATCCAGTGCTGCAGGCGAGCGGAGACGACGAAGGCGAGCAGCCCGCACCCCGTGAGAATGGCGAGCACGATCAGTCCGAACAGCCGCATACGCGCCGCGAGTTCATCGAGGCCCGACCGGATATACACCGTTCCGAGCAGTTCGCGGTCGAGGACGATGGGCCGGGCGACGACCAGCGCGCCGTCCTCGAACCGGACGCCGGGCGCCATCGCAGCGGAGGGGGCGGTCAGCCTGGCGTGGTCCCAGGCGTTGTAGGACGCGAAGACTTGTCCTTTGCGATCGTAGATCGCGGCAACCTGGACGGCGGGCTCGGCCTCCAGCGCGGCAAGGAGCTCGCCGGCATCCTTGGGGGTGCCGAAGGCGAGTGCCACCTGGCAGTTGCGCCCCACGATGTCCGCGATGACGGTCAGCTTCTGCTCGAGCGCGCGTCGGAACGTCACGACCTCGTACGCCCCGAGCGCCACTGCCGAGAACAGCAGCGCCAGGACGGTGACCAGCGCCGTCGCGCAGATCAGCTTCAGCCGGATGGATTTGTCCGCAAAGCGCGTTCTCATCGGGTTGCGCCTCCGGCGCCACGAACCGACGAGGCCAGCGCCAGCAGGCGGGCGCTCATCGTCAGCTTCGCCCGGTCTGCCGCGGAGGCGTTTATGTCGAACCGGACATACGACCCGTTCATCGTGAGCCCGATGATGCCGCCGCGCTGCGTGAACCGGTCGACCTCGCTGATGCTGAGGACGGGCGTCGATCCGAGCCGGTCGATGATGTCCTCCACACGCTTGTTCTCCGAGAACGCGATGAAGGCGACGTGGCACCCCCCGGGCAGATCATGTGACCGCCTGATCGTCACCGATCGTCCCTTGACCGTGCGCCCCTGCAGGGCATCGTCGAGCGCGCTGCCAAAGGGGTCGACGCCAAGTACGCACACGACCACAGGCGATCCCGCGTCGGCGAATGCCGCCGACGGCCAATCCACGAAGCGGGCGATGTTGTAGACGAAAGCGGCCTTTACCCGGTATTCGTCGGCACGCGAAGTGGCGGCAGGCTCGCCCGGCACGCTTGCGGCGAGTGCGACGCACGTGACGAACACCCGCACCGTGTTGCGGCGTGCCACGAGGCCGGGTACGCCGGGCCGCGCGGTCGACGCCCAGGCAGTCAGTAATGCCACGTCGCCCGCACGCGGATCGTGCGGCCGTCCTGCACGATAATCTGCTGCCGATGCTCGACCGAGCCGGGGTCGCCGTACGACGCGTTGAAGAGGTTGTGCAACGAGGCGGAGAGTCCGATTCCCCGGCGCAACGGGAACCGTGAGAGCGTCACATCGGCCACGAATGCCGCGGGCACCTGCGCGTCGTGCACCGTGCGACGCGCGCCGATGTAATGGCCGTTGAACGCGGCGATGATCCCGCTGCGCGCCAGCGGCGCGTCGAGCACCACGGTAGCGACCTGGCCGGGTGAATTGCTGACGCTGAGGCGCGTCGCCGTGTCGCGTGTTGAACCATGCGCGTATGCCATGCGCGTCCGGAGGTGCCCCGGCAACTCGGTCTGCACTTCCAGTTCGGTGCCAGTGGCGGTCACCCCTTCGAGGTTCTGATAGTACAAGCCGTCGAGCGTGTCCTCGCTGCCGCTGCGTTGGGTGATCAAGTCGCGGACATGGTTCTGAAAGAGCGAAGCGGTGACCTGCACGCGGGCCCCAATCCGCTGCTCCGCCACGATTTCACGGGTCGAGATGCGTTCCGGACCGAGCGCCGCGCTGAGCAGGCTCTCGTCGTAGTACAGCTCGTACGGATTGGGAGCGCGGAATGCCCGTCCATACAGCACCTTTACGGTTGTGGTGTCGAACGGCGTTGCGATCAGCGCCACGCGCGGGCTCACGGTGGAACCGAAGCCGGCGAAGTAATCGTCGAAGCGAAGGCCCGCGTTCAGCAGCACCTTCGAACTGATGCGGAACTCGTCCTCGGCATAGACGCCCACCGTCTGCGAGCCGCGGCGATCGTCGAGCAGGACCCCCGTCTCGTCCATCGCCGACTGGTTCTGTCGCAGGCTGTTGCGGTACTCGATGCCGCCCGTGAGCGCGTGCCGCTCGAAGCGGCGCACTGCAGTCGCCTCCGTGGTAACCCAGGCGCCGCGGGCGTTATCCGTGAACAGACCCGGCTCATAGGCGTAAGTGCCGTCGTACTCGTAGTGATCGTAGGCGGCCCGCAGCAGCACGGTCGTCCGCGGGCGAAGGCGGTGCGTGAACTGCAGATCTACGAACGTGCGCGCGTCGCGCGTGCGAGTTCTCGGGTCGTCGAAGAGTGTCTCGAATGCACCCGTGGGAACCGTCTTGCGGCGTGACCCGAACCCGGCCTGCAGCTGCAGCGACCCGGTCCTGGCGCTCGCGAACGCACTGCGCGACGCGTCCGCGTCCGCATCGTGCGCGATGCCCGCCCCCGCGGCACCGTCGTCGAACTCCGGGTAGTACAACCGGTGATTCCCGTCCGTCGCGAATCCGGTGACGGAGGCAAGCGCTTCGACCCCCCCGGTGGTTCGGCCGCCCGCGGTGACCCGGCCGCTCCGTGTCGTCTCGGATCCGACTTGCGCCTCCGCCTCGACTCCGTTCAGTGATCCTCCCGGCCGCGTGACGAGATTGACGACGCCGAAGAAGGCGCTCGTTCCGTAGACAGACGAGCTCGGCCCGCGGATGACCTCCACGCGCTCGAACAACGCGACATCCAAAGGTGATTCGGTGCCCAGCAGCGCCCCCTCGAAGATCGTGTCGTTCAGCCGGTGACCGTTCACGAGGACGAGCACCCGGCAGTTGTAATCCCCCGGCCGCGCGAAGCCCCGCACGCCCACGTAGCTGTAGTTACGGTCGTTGGTCACGTAAAAGCCGCGAACGCTGCGCAGCACGTCCGCGAGCGTGCGGTAACCGTGGGTGCGAATCTCTTCGCGCGTGATGACAGTTACCGAGGCCGGTGCGTGCGTCACTTCCTGCACCACGCGCGAGGCGCCGAAGACTGTCTCCACTTTCAGCTTCAGCAGATCCTCGAGCGGCAGGTCGGCCAGCGGGCGCTGTTCGACGACAGCACTCGGTGCCGGCGTCTGTGACCCGTCCGCACTCGGTGCCGGGGTCTGTGCCGCTGCCCGGGCCGGCTGAGAGAACGCGCTGACACACGCCAGGGCTACCGCCAGACGCGATGCTGTCGATCGACCGCCAGTGGATGGGCAGCGCGTCTTCACCAGCTACGTTCCTGCTCGAAAATACTCACGGCATCCTGCCGCTGCACCGAGGTACGGGCGAAGTCATCTTGGGCTTATCGGACCGCTGCCCTCGCCTCTCCACGCTCGATCCCGCTCCGCGGCGCCTCCGCGGCCGGCGCCGTGCGAACTCGACAATTGAAACGCGGCGGCTGAGATTCGCGCGCGTTTCGCTGGCGTCAACATTGCGTGAGCCGCGGCATGCGATACGCGATTTGCCTCCTCTCTGTCATCACAGCGGCGTGCTCGGCTGCACCGGGGGCACCTCTCACGGACATCACCGCAACGACAACCGAAGCTACCGGGCGCTATGAGGTCGTGCAGCGGAGCGTCGAGGGCAAGCGCTATACGCTCCGTGTCGACGCGATGCGACCCGAGCGCGCGCAGGCCATTGCGGACCAACTGGTCTCACAACTGCTGGCGCACTCACCCGACGAGGTAGTCGTGGAGGTCAGGCCCCATCAATCGGCGGCTGGGGAGACCACCAGGATTCGCTGGGTACGCGGGCCGGACGTGCCGGCGGCAGCGGTCTCCCAGCCGCCCGATGGAACGGCTTCTGGCGACCGCATCGGCAATCGGCCCACGGGACAGTCGGGAACCGACCCCGACCACTGAGGGTCCGGGGGGCGCACTCCGCCGGCACTGAAGTACTGGCTCCACATTGCTCGAGCTCCGGCTCCACGTCGGATGGGACCGACTCGAGACCGACACACGCGAACTCGTGGAGCCGGGATCCGTCCGGCGGACAATCAGGGCAGGAAAAACCGCACGCCGCCGCGAATGGTGAGGGGCACCCCGATGGTGCGCGTAGGCGTTCGCCCTGTGTCGTAGTCGGTGTCCAGGAGATTTTCCACCGTGGCGAACGCCACGACGCGGCGCGTCACGGGGCGCCTCAGCGACAGATCGAGCAGCGCCGCCTGCCGCAGCACCAGCGTGTTCCGGTCATCCTCGAACTGATCGCCGAAGGCGCGGACCTGTACCTGCACGCCGACCGCGCCGGGCGCCGTCCACCGCACGGCGGCCGTCCCCTGCCAGACCGGCACCTGGGGCACGCGGTTGCCCGATAGCGCCTGGGTGTCGACGAAGCGCGACCGCGTGAATGCCATCGAGCCGAGAAGTGACAGGCCCTGTCGCACGCGATACTCGCCCTCGGTCTCGAGTCCGCTCGCGTGAACGGTGCCCGCATTCTCCCGGCGGCGCGTGATCAGCTCCGGCGTGGACGATAGGGTGACGTTCGTGATGGCCGACTCGAGGCTGCCGGCGAAGAGTGTCGTCCGCAGCGTGCCGCGTGGCAGCTCGATATGTGCCCCGAGCTCACCGCTCGACAGCTCCTCGGGCTCGAGCGACGGGTTCGCCACGGTCACCGCGTTGCCGACCCGGAAGCCCCGGTAGCGTTCGTTCAGAGTGGGCGGCCGGAACGACGACGTGAATGCCGCACGAATGGTGACATGGTGGGCGAGACGGTACGAGACCGACACGCGCGGTGACAGAACCCCGGTGCCCTCAAGCCCGTCGCGTTCGCGTTGCCACAGGTCGCCACGTGCTCCCGCCACGAGCGTCGTCCTCGAGCCCAGCTCCGCGCGGACCTGCGCAAACACGCCGCTGCTGCGCTGAAACCCCCGTGTGTTCGTGACCGACCGTACGGGGCCCGAAGGAAGGAACGCGGTCTCCTCGTTGGTGGCGACAATCTCCCGGGTCTCTGCCCCGGCGAGCAGATCGATCGACCTGAACAGGCGGCGCCAGGTCAGACCGTACCCGAACTGCGAGGCCGGCACCCGCTGGCGGACCGTGAGCGTCTCAGTGTTCCGTGATGCCCCGATAGACGAGAACGCCTGCCGGTACACCTGGTCGCCCAGCTGTCCATAGGTCTCGAGCTGTCCGCCTCCGACGGGCACCGCCAGATCGAACCGTGCCTGCCGTACGCCGGTGCTGTTGGTCTGAAGCGGGGTCCCATTCTCACGACTCTCCCCGAGACCGTCGCCGCGCACGCGCAGCGACCACCCGGACGGGGGCTGGATCGCCACGACGGCCAGGCCGCTGAGGTAGTCGCTCCCCGCGCGAACATCCACGCTGCCGCGATCCTCCGGTGCGATCACGTACGTGCCATCGGTCCGGCTTGCCTCGCCCGCAATCGAGGCGGTCCACCCGCGCCCGGCCGTGCCGGTGAACACCGACGCGCGCGGCGTCGCGTGCGAGGCGGCCTCGATCGTGGCGCTCGCGGATGGTCCACGCGGCCGCAGGGTCAGAACCTGCACGACACCCGAGAGCGCATCGGCGCCGTACAGGTCGCTGGCGCCTCCGCGGACGACCTCTACACGCTCGATCGCCGCCTGCGGCACGCGGTCCCAGTAGACCCATCCGCCAAACGGGTCGTTGAGCGGCGCTCCATCGGCCAGCACCAGCGCACGGCTCGCACCGGATGCCGACACACCCCGGAGGGATGCGCCCTGCGCCGTCGGGTTCGCAGTGCGCGAGGAGGTACGACGAAACAGACTGAACCCCGGCACGCTCCGCAGCACATCGTCGAGCGCAGGTGACGCCGCGAGCTGCAGGTCGGCGGGTGTGACCACGGAAACCGGCGCCGCCCCTTCCAGCCGCTCGCTGCCGCGGGTGGCGGTCACGCTGACGGTCTCTCCGAGCGCCCGCGGCAGAAGCGTGATCCGCAGTTCTTCGGGCGCAGCGCTCGCGGTGCCGTGTGCCGGGACGAACGTTCTCGCATCGGATGAGCGGAAACCCGGAAGTGTGATCGTGAGCCGACGCCAGCCCGGCGCGGCCGTCGTGATTTCGAACCGGCCGTCAGCTGTGGTGGTTACGGGAAACCCGTCTCCGGAATCGATGGAGACTGTGGCACCAGGGAGGGGCGACCCGGCGGGATCGACAACGATGCCGCGGATGGGCGGCGGCTGAGACGCGGCGAGGACGAACAGGACCACGAGCAACGAGTGCATCTCGTTCGATTGTCCGTTGCCCCATCGCGAAAGGGCAAGCCATGCCGGGTAGCGTCCAGCCTCCGCGCCGTCGTATGGCATCATGCAATTCCGGGCCTGGTTGAGCCGCCGAAAAACCCATGAGAAATCGTCGTGTTGCCTGTGTGTGTGTTCTCCTCGTGCTCGCCGCCGGCCGTGGGCACGCCGCGTCTACGCAGGTCGCGCCATTACAGGCCGCACCGCCGATGCAACGGCCGCTCGATCCTGCCGGTGACGTCATCCTTCGGGACGATGGATCGATAGCCGAAGGATCGCTCCCCGTCAGCATGCTGCGGTCGCCTGACACGTCAGGCCCCGGCGGCGGTGGGCGATATCTGGTGGTGATCAACAGCGGCTACGGCGTGCAGCTGCAGGCTGGCGCAAACGAAGGACAACAGCTTCTACAGGTGGTCGATCTCGCGGCGAGGCCCGTGCCTGCGGTCGTCCAGGATGTGTATTTTCCGTCGCCGCAGAGTGCCAGCGTCGGTGCCGTGTTTGGGCGCAAGCCCAACCGGTCGGGCGGATGGCCGCTCTACGTGTCGGGCGGGTTCGAAAACCGCATCTGGCGTCTGACCTTCACACCGGGCGCACCCCGCCCGATCACACCCGCCCACGGCCTCGCCGACGGACCGTTGAAGGCCGACACGATCGAGCTGGCCGGTATGGCCCCGGGTACTGAGGATCCGACCTACAACAGCGGGCGGGAGCCTCTGTACCCGACGGGCCTGGGCATCAGCTCGGACGGACGGGAGTTGTACGTCGCGAACAACCTCGGAGATTCGCTCGGCATCGTGCGCGACCCCGCAGCGCCTCGGCCGGGGCTGCGCGTCATCAACCTCAGGCCGCCGTCCCGCCGCGGCCAGTTCGTGTACCCCTATGACGTGCGCGTGATTCGAGGACTTGACGGCCGCGACAAGGTGTACGTGAGCTGCTGGAACGACGCCACCGTCGCAGTGGCCGACCCGCGGCGCGGTCGAGTGACGCAGCGTATCAGCGTAGGGTCGCACCCGAACGCGTTGTCAGCGACGGCAGACGGCTCGCGCCTCTTCGTGGCGAGCGCAAACAGTGACACCGTTTCCGTGATCGACACCACGACTGATCGCGAGCTGGTGCGGATCGGCGTGGGGCTCGGAGACGGGACGCGAACGGGCAGCAGCACCCAGGCGCTTGCGCTCAGCGCGAACGAGCGCGTGCTGTTCGTCGCCAACGCCCAGACACAGTCGGTGGCAGTGGTGGCGCTTGGCGACGATGTCTTCCCGTCGTCGAGGCCCCCAGTCGACGACGACGATGCTGACGATGATGACGACGCCACCAATCGCACAAGGGTCGTGGGGTTTCTCCCAACCGCGCGGTATCCCTCCGCGCTCGCGATGGTTGGTGCCGATCTGTACATCGGCAACGGCAAGGGTGAGCCAGCCCCACGGCCCAATGCACCGACTCCCGAGTTCCCCGCGAACGCGAAGTTGCGCGGCGCCTACGCTCCGGCGCTGTTGCGCGGCAGCCTGCGGCGACTCACCGTCCCCGATCCCGCGGCCCTGGGCGCGATGACCACGCGCGTGCTGCAGGCCAACGGGCTGCTCGGCGAGCGTGTCGAGCGTCTGTTCGCGGGACCCTCGCCGATCACACACGTGATCTACATCATCAAGGAGAACCGCACCTACGACCAGGTGTTCGGCGATCTCGTTGCGTCGGGCGACGGCACGCCGGCAGATGGCGACGCCTCTCTGGCCCTGTTCGGCGCCGGCGAGGCGGCGCGATTGCCGGGGGGCCCACCGCAGGACATTACGCCGAACCACCGGGCGCTCGCGCTCAGGTTCGGCCTCTTCGATCGATTCTTCGTCAACTCCGAGGCGAGCCCGGACGGCCACAACTGGTCCACGGCCGCGTTCTCGACCGACTACGTCGACAAGGCATTCCGCTGGTCCTACTCCGGGCGCGGCCGCAGCTACGACTACGAGGGATTCAATCGCCAGCCAGGCCTCGACGGGCCCGAGCTGCCGGGGGGACTGCAGCTGCCCGCGAGCGCCGAGCAGCTGGCGACGTTCATGCGGCGGTTCGTCCCGTACCTGAATGGATGGCGCGATGCGGCGGAGCCCGATTCGCTGTACCTGTGGGACGCTGCGGCGCGGGCAGGATTGTCGTACCGCACCTATGGCGAGTTCGTCGGCACGCTCTCAGCGGATGACGTGGCGGCGTTCAATCGGCGCAAGCCCAAGGTCTATCCGGATGTGTCGCCAACGGTTGCAGCCGTCCCGGCCAAGCAGGCGCTCGAGGCGAACCACAACGCGCAGTTCCGGGCGTTCGACATGTGGACGCCCGATGCGCTGACGGCCGCGAGCTATGCCGCAACACACCTGTCGAGCATGCGCGTGGACCCGCTGGTTTCCCTGAATCATCCAGACGCGCGCTTTCGCGGCACCTCGCGGCTCGGCGCGTGGCTGGATGACTTCCGCACGGCCGTCGAGGATCTCGAGGGCGGTCGCGGGGACCGCCTCCCGGCGCTCTCGATCCTCCACCTGCCGAACGACCACACCGTCGGCGTCACGCCAGGTCTGCCCACGCCGCAGTTCCACATGGCCGACAACGACTACGCGCTGGGACGGCTGGTCGAGGCCGTGTCACGAAGCCCCTACTGGAAGAACACGGCCATCCTCGTCGTGGAAGACGACGCGCAGGACGGCCCCGACCACGTGGATGCGCACCGGTCGCCCGTGCTCGTGATCAGCGCGTACAACCGCCGCGGCGCACTCGTTCACGAGCTGCACAACACCGTCTCGCTGATTCGCACGCTGGAGCTGCTGCTCGGCATCCCGCCGATGAACCAGCTGGACGCGGCTGCCGTGCCGATGACAATCTTCACGGACACAGCCGACCTCGAGCCGTACAGCGCCCGGCTGCCCGAGGTGGCGATCGACAATCTGGTCTATGCCGCTCCAACGAGCGCGCGCGAGCGGTACTGGGTGGACCAGACCGCCCGGATGGCGCTCACCACGCCAGACGCCGCCAACCCGCGCCTGCTGAACGAGGCGATCTGGTTCTCGGTGCGGGGTGACTCGCGTCAGATGCCCGAACCGCAGCGGTTCGCCGCCTTCGACGTGATGCGCGCGACGATCGACGAGGAGCGCGCCGAGGGTGCCCGCAAGCCGCTGTGGATGGCGCGCCTGGCCCTCGAGCGGCTCGCCCGCGCCCGATAGCCGGCCTGACGCTGCGCCTCAGGGGCTTTCCACCGGCACGACACGAAGCGTTCGCCGTTCCGGACCGCGGACGACATCGAGCGACACTGGCACACCGATCGCGTCTGCCGTGAGGCGGCGCAACAGATCGTCGATGCCGCGGACGGGCGCACCGTCGAAGGCGACGATCAGATCGTGCTGCAGCATGCCGGCGAAGGCGGCGGGGCTGCCCGCGGCCACGTCCGCGACCGCCACCGCCACCGTCTCGTCGAGGCGATGAAACCGGACGAGGCGCGGCGGCAACAGCGCGTCGTGGCCACTGATCCCGATGTAGCTGCGTCGCACGCGACCGTCCCTCAGCAATGCGCCGATGACCACGCGCGCCGTGCTCGTGGGCACCGCGAAACTTATGCCCTGCACCCCCGCGATTGCCGCGGTGTTGATTCCGACGACTTCGCCGGCGCTCGTCACGAGCGGCCCGCCGGAGTTCCCCGGGTTCAAGGCGGCATCGGTCTGAATCAGATGCTCCATGAGCCGTCCGGTGTGCGAACGCAGCGCGCGCCCGAGCGCGCTGACGACGCCCGCGGTGACGGTGTGCTGAAAACCGTACGGGCTGCCGATCGCGATCGCCACCTGGCCCGGGCGCAGTCGGCCCGAGGCTCCCAGGGGCTGATATGGAAGGTCCTGCCCCTCCGCACGGATCACCGCGAGGTCGGTGTGAGGATCCTCGCCGATGAGAGCGGCCGCCATTTCGCGTCCATCCGCAAGCGTGAGGTGCAGCGGTCCACCGCCGGCCACGACGTGACTGTTGGTCAGAACGAGGCCATCGGGCGACACGATGAGCCCGGAACCGGTACCACTCCGCTCACCCGGCTTCGCCCGCGCACCTCGTGACCTGCCGCCGACATCAACCTTCACCACGCTGGGGCCGACACGCTCCACGACGCCAACCACGGCTCGGGAGTAGGCATCGAGCAGCACGTCGTCAGCCGGGGCTGCGGTGATCATGGCTACATCTCGATGATGCCGCGTCGCAGGCCTCTGCGTACCGCGGCTGTTCGCGTCGACACGCCAAGCTTCCCGTAGATGGCGGCCAGATGAAACTTGACCGTGTGCTCGCTGATGCCCAGCTCGGCGCCGACCTCCCGATTCGACAGACCCCGGCTGGCGATCTCGAGCACGTCACGCTCGCGTGCTGTCAGCGGCTCCTCCAGCGCGAGGCCGTCCGCCTCGTCGTCATCCCCGGTCCCGAACGTCGCATCACCGATCGCCGGCCTGACGCTCTCGGGCGGCACCACGCATAAGCCGTTGACGACCGCGACCACAGCCGCCTGAACTTGCGCCGCCCCGGCGCGACGGCCGATCACGCCCCACGAAGTCAGGCCCCAGCCCCTCACGCGGGCGGCGGCATCGACGTCGTCAGTCCAGATGACGACGGCGGGCAGCGCGCGGCGCTGGGCTGGTCTCGGCAGGTCGTCGCCCGCGATGACCGCCACGTCCGGCCGCATCGCGCTCATTGCATCAGCCGAAGTTGCGGCCCCGACTACCGCAATGTCGGCCGAGGCGGCGAGCGCGCGCAGCCGCTCCTGCTCCGCCACCGAGCGCGCCAGGATGAAGGCCCGGATCACCGTTACCTGCGGGTGATGCGTTCCCCGACGACAACGGGGAGGGTTTCCCGCGCTGAGCCTCGCAGCACATCGAGAGAGAGCGGCTGGCCAACGCGTTCCGAACCGAGCAGCGCGAGCAGGTCCTCCGGCGCCGAGAGCGCACTAGCGCCAGCTCCGACGATGATGTCCCCGACGAGCACGCCCCCCGCGTCGGCCGGGCTGTCTGGTGATACATCGAGCACGAGAAGCCCTCGCTCGGTCGGCAGATTGCCCCGCCGGCGCGGCGGCAGGCGTACGGGCTGGGTCACCACCCCGAGATACCCCCGCGGGATACCACCGTGCTTCTCGATGGCTTCGACGATCGGCTGTACCAGGTCCACGGGAACCGCGAGGCCGCGGCCGCGCACCAGGCCGGCCGTCGCGACCCCCAAGAGTGCTCCATCCGGACCCGTCAGTGCGCTGCCCGAGAACCCCGCGTATGGCGAGAGCGGCAGCGTGAAGACGCGATCGAGCCTCGGCCCGTGCGCGGACTGCAGCGGCCCGGCCACTCCCGTGAGCGCCACGAGGCGCGCCTGCGCGCGGCCGTTCCAGGAACGTCCCGTGACGAGCACCAGTTCGCCTGCATGCGCTGCGGCAGAGGCGTGCGGCAGCGGTGGCGTGTCGAGATTCCCTACGCGCAGCACTACGAGATCGGACGCCGGGTCGTGCCCCGCGATCTCTGCCGGCAAGAAGGTCCCATCGTGACGCCGGACGCGTACGCCATCCTCCCACTCCACTGAGTGGCTCGTGCTGAGCACGCGGTCCGCCGCCCAGACGATGCCGCTGGCGGGTCGGGACCGGCCGTGCACCTGAACGATGGAACGGGTGACGCGATCGGCCGCGGATGACAACTCCCGCGACAGCGCGGACCAGACAGGCGATGAATCGGTGCTCACAGAATCTCCATGTGTGTGTGCCATGACCACAGGCTACGCCGCTGGCGCGAGCCGCGGATCACCCGAATGGACAGGATTGCGGGCGACGTGAGGGAGGACGACCGCGTGCGAGCAGCGCCGCGAGCGCCGTCCCTCACACCCGCACAGCGGTGTCCGGAACGGCAACGTAGTCGGCCGGCCTGAAATGCGACACGCGGCGGTAGAAGCGCCAGCTCGAATGAGGCCAGAGCGTTGAATTACGTCCGGTGCGATCGACGTACCAACTCGCGCAGCCGCCGGCCATCCAAACGGTGCTGCGCATGCGGCGATCCACGGCATCGACCCAGCGACGTTGGGCATCGGGCGTGGGCTCTATGACATCCACCCCGCGGGCACCCAGGTATTGCAAGGCTCCGAGCAGGTGATCGATCTGGGCCTCGGTCATGTAGACGACCGAGTTGTGTCCGAGGCCCGTGTTCGGGCCCAGCAAAATGAACAGGTTCGGGAACCCCGCCACGGTTGAACCAAGGTACGCCTTCGGGCTGCCCTGCCACGCTTCGGCGAGTGACAGGCCCATCCGGCCGCGGATCTTGCCTGCGAGGGGCGGGTCCGTCGGGCGGAACCCTGTCGCGAAGATGATGGTGTCAACGGTGCGCTCGGCGCCCTCGCCGTCCACGATCGTGTGCGGCCGTATCTCCCCGATGCCTGAAGTCACCACCTCGACGTTCGGCTGCGCAAGCGCGGGATAGTAGTCGCTGGAGAGGAGGATGCGCTTGCAGCCCATCGTATAGGAGGGCGTGAGCTTGGCCCGGAGCGCAGGGTCGGCAATGCTCCTGGCCATGTTCCAGAGCGCGAGCCGCTGCGCAGGCCGCATCAGCGCCGGATGCCCGAACGTCACCACGAACGCTTCCCGGAACAGATAGATACCCAGCCGCGTGGCGCGATGCAGGATCGGCAGACCTCGGTACAGCCGCTGACGCCATGCGGGTATCCGGCCGTCGGGACGCGGCAGCACCCACGCGGCTGTCCGCTGGAAAAGGTGAAGCGTGGCGACACGCTTCTGGATCTCGGGAATGAACTGGATGGCGGAGGCGCCGGTACCGATCACGGCCACGTGACGGCCACGCAGATCGATGCTGTGGTCCCACTGCGCCGAGTGGAATGCGCGGCCCTCGAATCGCGAGAGCCCCGGCAGATTGGGAGTGATGGGGTCGCTCAGCGGACCGCCGGCAACCACGAGCACGTCGGCCGTGAATGACCCCCCTGTGGTGTCGATCACCCAGCGTCGCGCGCGATCCTGCCACTGCGCCGCCTGCACGTCGTGCTTGAACCGGAGGTGCGGGAGGATGCCGAACTCGCGCGCGCAGCGCTGCAGGTACGCCCAGATCTCGGGCTGGCGTGAAAAGCGGCGAGTCCAACCAGGCTCGAGCGCGAATGACAGCGAGTACAGATGCGACTCGACGTCGCACGCGCAGCCCGGATACGTGTTGTCGCGCCAGGTGCCACCAACATCGGAGGCGCGTTCGAAAACGAGGAAGTCGTCGATCCCGTCGCGCTTCAACCGGATTGCGGCACCCAGCCCGGCGAAGCCGCTGCCGATGATCGCGATGCGCGTGCGCATGCCCTCAGACCGCGATTCTACGCCATCGGCAAAGCGGACCCCGTGATGGAGAGCCGATCTAGGGCCGTGACTTCTGTCCCGGCGGGACAGCGTCAAAACCGGTGCAGGTAGGACGCCTTGAAGAAGAGCCCACGCCCGGTGGCGACATAGGGGCCCTGCCGTTCGATCCATTGCCCGTCGCGCAGTTCGCGCTGCTCGAACATCGCCCCGTAGCCGGCGTAGACAACCGTGCCGGGGCGCAGCTCGTAGGAGCCGAGCAGGTCGGTCAGGACCCGGCGCTGGTCGCTGTCGAACTGTGCGATGGCGCGGATGAACAGCTGCGGCGTAAACTGGTAGGTCGTCCTCGTGTTCAGGATGTCGATGGTATACACGCGCACACCGGTGTCCGCGCGATCGAAGGCCACGTGCGTGTAGCTCACCTGCTCGCTGAACCGGCCGGTCGGCTGAAACGTCGTGCCAGCGGAGAACGTACGCGACCGGCCGGCGAACGGCGATTCGGAGTCGTAGAAGATGGCGCCGCCCGCGTCCCACCTGGCATCGAGGCTGATCCACCGCTGGAGCTGCACTTCACCGTTGGCCCGCCAGCGGTTGGTCTCGAACTCGCGGCCGGCCCACGGCTCCTGGCCGAGAATGCGATCGAGGCGAAAGAATCCCTGCCGCGTGAACCGGAAGCGGCCGCCAAACACGGCAACGCGTTCATCGCCCCGCTGGATGCGATCCCGCCCGCCGGAGACGAACACAAATGGGGACACCCGCAGCAGCCAGGAGTATCGCGTCTTGTCCGGGTAGAAGCTGTACTCGGCGTATCCCCAGCCGCTCGTGAACCCCACGCGGTTGTAGAACGCCGTATCCATCGCGAACCCGCGATCGTAGTGCTCGATTTGTCCCCCCAGGGTCAGCCGCTTCGAGTTGCTGAAGTAGTTCGCCTGCATGGCCACGCCGGAGTCATGGTCGCCCCGCCGGTCCGACCAGGACTGCAGCACCATCGCGGTCACCCGATCGCTGGCGCGCGGCCGCCACGACACATCGGCGCCGACCACCTGGTTCTCGTCGCCGGCGAATCGCGTCTGCGTGACGATGGCTCCCGCGAAGCTGCCTGGACTGAGGCTGTACTGGACCCGGCCCACGTTGAACAGCCGGTTCGCGTCATGGCCAGGCTCACCCGGTGCCGCCTCACGGCCGGGGGCCTCGTCGGATGCGAGAAGGGACCCGAAGCTCACCCGGCCGGCGCTGCCCGTCACCTTTGCTCCCACGATGGGATCGACGATGTGCCGCGTGTGCACCGCCGCAAACATGCTCGCGTCGCCGTTGCCGACGCCGGCCAGCTTGAAGATGTCGGAGCCCTGCATGAAGAACGGCCGCTTTTCCGAAAAGAAGATCGGGAAGCGCTGGTTCACCTCCACCTGGAACGCATCGCTCTCGACCTGGCTGAAGTCGGGGTTCACGGTCGCGTCGAGCGTGATCGTCGGCGTCAGGCCCAGCCGGCTGCTGAACCCGATGTCCCCGTGGTTGCCGGTCTCGTTCCACGCCGGTCCATCGGTGCGGGCCTCGCTCCACGCGTAGGTGGCCGACGGGATGACCTCGCGTGCGAGGCGCGGCTCCAGATGGTCGAACACGAGTGCGGCATGCTTGTCGAACACCCACGTGCCGGGCTCCAGCGCCGGCCACGCGACCGACACGCCCACACGGCTGACGCGCCGCCAGAACAGGATGCCCATCCGGACCGCGTCGCCGCCCTTGAACTGCACGCTCTCGAGGGGCAGCCGGATCTCCACCGCGTACCCGCGGTCGTTGCGGCGACCGGCGCTCTCCCAGACCCAGTCAGGCGAGATGTCTTCTTCCGCCGACGCGCTGTTCAACATGTCGAGTTGAATCCCGCTCGGGTTGACCATCATGTGGTACGACACCTGGCCGGTGCCGAGCGCATCCAGGCTCAAGCCCACCCAGTCGTCGCTGAAGATGTTGTCGCGGCGTGTGATGGATGTCTTGATTTGGGCCGGTTCAGGGTCGTCGCACTGGAACGCGAAGTAGAGATACCGCGCGTCGTAGCCGATCCACACGTGCGTGGCTTGCGGGATCGTGTCGCCGTGCAGGGGATTGTAGGACCGCCACTGATCGGCAGCGACCTCCGGCGTCGCCCACGCCGCGTCGTCGAGCACACCGTCGATGGCGGGGGGCGTGGCGAGCTTCACGGCGGTGATGCGCGGAGTGGAGGTGCTCGCTGCCGGAGCCGATGGAGTGACCGTCTGGGCCCCGAGGGAGGCAACGACCGCGACGAGGAGACCGAGGGACACGCCGACGGCGCGGCGGGCAGACGAACCGGGCATGTGAGGTGAGACGAGTTGCGCCGCGGAGACGTTGGGAGCGTGTGAAAATACCCGGGACGAACGCCAGGGGGACAGCTCGAGCGCATCAGACAAACGGCCGGGCCAATGGATGAGCCTGGGCTGATTCTTGCTTGCCCAAACGAAGGACGTGGACGGCTCTCGGCGGGTGTAGTAAGTCCAGACACCAGGAGCCGGACGGAGATCGAAGCACGACACCGGCGGCGCATATGTGGCTGCCGGCGGCAGTTTGCTCGACCAACCCTCCTCGACGGACCGGCAGGCTTATCTTCTTTCGCGAACAACGGAGATCGTGTCCATGGAGCTCACGACGAGGTCTGGCGCCGCCCCGGACGGGATGGCCGGCAATGTGGGGGCCGCAGTGGCCCGGGTCGATTCGGACCAGTTTTCGCGCGCGCTGCTGTCGGCGATGCTTTCGTTCCGCGCCGGCGACTTTGCCGCGCGCATGCCGGCCGACCTGCTGGGCGTGGAAGGCAAAATTGCCGACGCCTTCAACGACGTCGTCGCGCTCAGCGAGCGCCGCTCGCAGGAGACCGCCCGGGTGAGCCGGGCCGTCGGCAAGGAAGGCAAGCTGAGACAGCGGATGACCGTGCCCGGCGTGGTGGGCGGCTGGGCGAACGAGGTCGAAGCGATCAACACGCTCATCGACGACCTGGTGTGGCCGACGACGGAAGTCACCCGGGCGGTCGGCGCCGTCGCGAAAGGAGATCTCGGCCAGTCGATGGCCCTGGAGGTCGACGGACGACCGCTCGAAGGCGAGTTCCTCCGATCGGCAAAGCTGGTGAACAAGATGATCGACCAGCTCTCCGTCTTCACATCCGAGGTCACGCGCGTCGCGCGCGAGGTCGGGACGGAAGGCAAGCTGGGTGGCCAGGCCCAGGTGAAAGGCGTGTCGGGGGTCTGGAAAGAACTGACCGAATCGGTCAACCAGATGGCGGGCAACCTCACCGCGCAGGTCAGGAACATTGCGGAGGTGACGATCGCGGTTGCGAACGGCGACCTCTCCAAGAAGATCACAGTCGACGTCCGTGGTGAAATCCTGCAGTTGAAGGAAGCGATCAACACGATGGTCGATCAGCTCCGCGGCTTCGCCGCCGAGGTGACGCGCGTGGCGCGCGAGGTAGGCACCGATGGCAAGCTCGGGGGCCAGGCGGTCGTGCCCGGCGTGGCGGGCACCTGGAAGGACCTCACGGACTCCGTCAACGCGATGGCGTCGAACCTGACCGCACAGGTGCGCAACATCGCGGGTGTCACGACAGCCGTCGCGAGAGGCGACCTCTCGCGCAAGATCACGGTCGACGTCAAGGGTGAGATTCTCGAGCTGAAAGACACCATCAACACGATGCTCGATCAGTTGAACGCGTTCGCGTCGGAGGTGAGCCGCGTCGCCCGCGAGGTGGGCACGGAAGGCAAGCTCGGTGGACGCGCCGAGGTCCCTGACGTCGCCGGCACCTGGAAGGACCTCACCGACTCCGTCAACGCGATGGGCGCGAACCTCACCGCCCAGGTCCGCAACATCGCGGAAGTCACGACCGCGGTGGCCCGCGGCGACCTGTCGCGCAAGATCACCGTCGACGTCAAGGGCGAGATTCTCGAGCTCAAAGACACCATCAACACGATGGTGGACCAGCTCAACGGGTTCGCCTCGGAAGTGACGCGCGTGGCCCGCGAGGTCGGCACGGAGGGCAAGCTTGGAGGGCAGGCCGTCGTGCCTGGCGTCGCCGGTACGTGGAAGAACCTGACCGACTCGGTCAACTCGATGGCGTCGAACCTCACCGGCCAGGTTCGCAACATCGCCGACGTGGCGACTGCCATCGCCCGCGGCGATCTCTCTCGCAAGATCACCGTCGACGTGAAGGGCGAGATCCTCGAGCTGAAGAACACCATCAACACGATGGTGGACCAGTTGAATGCGTTCGCCTCCGAGGTGAGCCGTGTGGCGCGCGAGGTCGGCACCGAGGGCAAGCTCGGGGGGCAGGCGGCGGTGCCGGGCGTGGCCGGTACCTGGAAAGATTTGACGGACAACGTCAACTCGATGGCGTCCAACCTGACGGGACAGGTGCGCAACATCGCGGACGTAGCCACCGCCATCGCGCGCGGTGACCTCTCGCGCAAGATCACCGTCGACGTCAAGGGCGAGATCCTGCGGCTGAAGAACACCGTCAACACGATGGTCGATCAGCTGAACGCCTTCGCGTCGGAAGTGAGCCGCGTCGCACGCGAAGTGGGCACGGAAGGCAAGCTGGGAGGCCAGGCGGCGGTGCCGGATGTCGCCGGCACGTGGAAGGACCTGACCGACAACGTGAACTCGATGGCGTCCAACCTGACCGGGCAGGTGCGCAACATCGCGGACGTGGCCACCGCCATCGCGAACGGCGACCTCTCCCGCAAGATCACGGTCGACGTCAAGGGCGAGATCCTCGAGCTGAAGAACACCATCAACACGATGGTCGACCAGCTGAACGCCTTCGCCTCCGAAGTGACCCGCGTCGCCCGCGAGGTCGGCACCGAGGGGAAGCTCGGCGGGCAGGCCGTGGTGACGGGCGTGGCCGGCACGTGGAAGGGCCTGACGGACAACGTCAACTTCATGGCCTCGAACCTCACCGGGCAGGTACGCAACATCGCCGAGGTTGCGACCGCCGTCGCGCGCGGCGACCTGTCGCGCAAGATCACCGTCGACGTCAAAGGGGAGATCCTCGAGCTGAAGAACACCATCAACACGATGGTCGACCAGTTGAACGCGTTCGCCTCGGAGGTCAGCCGTGTGGCGCGCGAGGTCGGCACAGACGGCAAGCTGGGGGGCCAGGCGATGGTCACCGGCGTGGCCGGCACGTGGAAGGACCTGACGGACAACGTCAATCAGATGGCGGGAAATCTGACCGCGCAGGTGCGCAACATCGCCGAGGTGACGGTCGCCGTCGCCACCGGCGACCTGTCCAAGAAAATCACCGTCGACGTGCGCGGCGAGATCCTGCAGCTGAAGGACACCATGAATACGATGGTCGAGCAGCTGCGGTCCTTCGCTGCCGAGGTCACGCGCGTGGCCCGTGAGGTGGGCACGGAAGGCAAGCTCGGTGGGCAGGCCGAAGTGCCCGGAGTGGGCGGCACCTGGAAGGACCTCACCGATAACGTCAACTCGATGGCGTCGAACCTGACCGGCCAGGTCCGCAACATCGCGGACGTGGCGACATCGATTGCCCGCGGCGACCTGTCCCGCAAGATCACAGTCGATGTGAAGGGCGAAATCCTGGAGCTGAAAAACACCATCAACACGATGGTGGATCAGCTGAACGCATTCGCCTCGGAGGTCAGCCGCGTCGCGCGCGAGGTCGGCACCGAGGGCAAGCTCGGCGGGCAGGCGCTGGTGCCGGGCGTAGCGGGTACCTGGAAGGACCTCACCGACAACGTCAATTCGATGGCGTCGAACCTGACCGGCCAGGTGCGCAACATCGCCGAGGTCACGATCGCGGTGGCGAACGGCGACCTGTCGCGCAAGATAACCGTCGACGTCCGGGGCGAGATCCTGCAGCTGAAAGAAGCCATCAACGCGATGGTCGAGCAGCTGCGATCGTTCGCCTCCGAGGTGACCCGCGTCGCACGCGAGGTCGGCACCGAAGGCCGTCTCGGCGTGCAGGCGGTCGTGCCCGGTGTCGCCGGCACCTGGAAGGACCTCACTGACTCCGTCAATGTCATGGGCGCCAACCTGACCGCGCAGGTGCGCAACATCGCGGAGGTCACCACAGCCGTTGCGCGCGGCGACCTCTCGCGCAAGATCACGGTCGACGTCAAAGGCGAGATCCTCGAGCTGAAGAACACGATCAACACCATGGTCGACCAGCTCCGCTCGTTCGCGGCGGAGGTCACGCGCGTCGCCCGCGAGGTCGGCACCGAGGGCAAGCTCGGCGGGCAGGGTGAAGTGCCCGGCGTGGCAGGCACGTGGAAGGATCTCACCGATTCGGTCAACGTCATGGCGGCCAACCTGACCGACCAGGTGCGCGGCATCGTGAAGGTCGTGACCGCCGTCGCCGACGGCAACCTGCGGCAGAAGCTGACGGTCGAAGCGAAGGGTGAGGTCGCCGCGCTTGCCGAAACCATCAACAGCATGACCGACACGCTCGCCACCTTCGCCGAGCAGGTGACGAACGTGGCCCGCGAGGTGGGCGTGGAGGGCCGGCTCGGCGGACAGGCGAATGTGCCCGGCGCCGCCGGCACCTGGAAAGACCTCACTGGCAACGTGAACCTCCTCGCGGCCAACCTGTCGACGCAGGTCCGCGCCATCGCGGAGGTGGCCACCGCCGTCACCAAGGGGGACCTCACCCGCTCCATCCAGGTCGAGGCTCGCGGCGAGGTGGCCGAGCTCAAAGACAACATCAACACGATGATCGACAACCTGCGGGGCACGACCGACCGCAACCAGGAACAGGACTGGCTGAAGACCAACCTGGCGAAGTTCACCCGCATGCTGCAGGGTCAGCGGGATTTGGTGACGGTCGGAAAACTCCTGCTCTCGGAGCTGGCGCCGCTCGTCCACGCCCAGCAGGGATCGGTCTACCAGATGCTGGAGGGGGCGGACAGTGCTCCGGCGCTGTTGCTGCTTGCCGGCTACGCCATCGGCGACAACCAGGCGAGACGCATAGAGGTCGGCAGCGGCCTGATCGGCCAGTGCGCGCTCGAGAAACAGCGGATTCTGCTGACGAAGGTGCCGCCGCGGTACACCCGCATCCACTCCAGCCTCGGCAGCGCGCGCCCGAAGAATATCGTCGTCCTGCCGGTGCTCTTCGAGGGCGAGACGAAGGCCGTCATCGAGCTGGCGTCGCTCGAGCCGTTCACCGCGACACACCTCACGCTGCTCGAGCAGCTCACGCAGTCGATCGGCGCCGTCCTCAACACCATCGAAGCCACGATGCGCACTGAGAACCTGCTGCAGCAGTCGCAGCAGCTGACGATGGAACTGCAGACGCGGCAGGCCGAGCTGCAGCAGACGAACGAGGAGCTCGCGTCGAAGGCGAAGCAGCTGGCCGAGCAGAACGTGGAGGTCGAGCGCAAGAACAAGGAAGTCGAACATGCGCGCCGCGCGCTCGAAGAACAGGCGGCGGAGCTGGCGCTCACCTCGAAGTACAAGTCGGAGTTCCTGGCCAACATGTCACACGAGCTGCGCACGCCGCTCAACTCGATTCTGATTCTCGGCCAGCAGCTCTCGGAGAACCCGGCCGGCAACCTGCTGCCCCGCCAGATCGAGTTCGCGCGGAACATCCACTCCGCCGGCAGCGACCTGCTCACGCTCATCAACGACATCCTCGACCTCTCCAAGATCGAATCGGGCACGGTCACCGTCGAGGCCGAGGAAATCACGTTCACGTCGCTGCGCGACAGCGTGCAGCGGACGTTCCATCACATCGCCGAGTCGAAGAACCTCACCTTCCAGGTGGAGATCGACAACACGCTGCCGCGCACGTTCACCAGCGACCCGAAACGGCTGCAGCAGATCCTCAAGAACCTGCTCTCCAACGCGTTCAAGTTCACCACCCGCGGTGAGGTGACGATGCGCGTGCAACCGGTCACCCAGGGCTGGTCACCCGACCACCCCGTGCTGCGCTTCATGCCGACCGCCGTGGCGATCGACGTCAGCGACACAGGGATCGGCATCGCACCGGAAAAGCAGAAGCTGATATTCGAAGCCTTTCAGCAGGCGGACGCGGGCACGAGCCGGAAGTACGGCGGCACGGGCCTCGGTCTAGCCATCAGCCGCGAGCTGACGACGCTGCTCGGCGGCGAAATCCGCCTCGCGAGCGAGCCCGGCCGGGGCAGCACGTTCACGCTGTTTCTCCCGCTTACCTACACCGGTCCCGCGCGCGCGATCGCCATGCCCGGAACTGCGCAGGCATCGACATCGAGCGCAGCCCGGCCGGTGCTCGCCGTCGCCAAGGTCGAGGAGGTCGTGGCAGACGACCGCGACGAGATCCGCGAGGGCGACCACGTGCTGCTCATCGTGGACGACGACCCGCACTATGCACGGGTGCTGCTCGGGCTGGCACGCGACAAGGGCTTCAAGGCCATCGTCGCGCACCGTGGCCACACCGCACTGGCACTGGCCCGGCAATATCTGCCGACCGCCATCACGCTGGACGTGTTTCTGCCCGATATGCTCGGGTGGACCGTGCTGAACAATCTGAAACTCGATCCTGCGACGCGGCACATTCCTGTCCAGATCCTCTCGGTCGAGGAAGAACGGCAGCACGGGCTCTCGCACGGAGCCTTCTCCTACCTGGTCAAGCCGGGCACGACGCAGGATCTGGAGTACGCGCTCGACCGCATCCGGTCCTACGTCATCCAGCACAAGAAGCGGCTGCTGGTGATCGAAGACAACGAGGTCGAGCGTCAGGCGATCGTCGAACTGCTGACGCACGACGACATCGAGATCACCGCGGTATCGACCGGTGCCGAAGCGCTGGAGACGCTGCGGCGCGATCCGATCGACTGCTGCGTGATGGACCTGCGCCTGCCCGACATGACGGGGTTCGAGCTGATGGACCGGATCCAGGCCGCGCCGCTGCTGCGCGACCTCCCGGTGGTGGTGTTCACGGGCAAGGACCTGAGCGAGGACGAGGAGACGATGCTCAGGACGGCAGCAAAGAGCGTCGTCCTCAAGGACGTGCAGTCGCCGGAGCGGCTGTTCGACGAAACCGCGCTGTTCCTGCACCGCGTGGTGGCCGATCTCCCGTCTGCGAAGCGCAGCATGCTCGAAACCCTGCACCGCTCGAATGACATCCTGCGCAAGCGAAAGGTGCTGGTCGTGGACGATGACGCCCGCAACATCTTCGCGTTGACCACGGTGCTAGAGAACAACGAGATGGACGTGCTGACCGCCACCAACGGCCGGCAGGCGATCGAGTTGATGCAGCAGACGCCCGAGCTGAGCGTGGTGTTGATGGACATCATGATGCCGGGCATGGACGGCTACGAGACGATGCGTCGCATCCGCAAAGAGCCGCAGTTCCGCACCCTGCCGATCCTGGCACTCACGGCGAAGGCGATGAAGGGCGACCGGGAGAAGTGCCTCCAGGCGGGCGCGTCCGACTACATCGCCAAGCCGGTGAACACCGATCAGTTGCTGTCACTGCTTCGCGTATGGCTGTATCGCTG
Organism: Vicinamibacteria bacterium; assembly: GCA_963739995.1. Classification (GTDB taxonomy): domain Bacteria; phylum Acidobacteriota; class Vicinamibacteria; order Vicinamibacterales; family JAENWD01; genus CAVUCH01. The sequence goes on from CAVUCH010000018.1 coordinate 289,792, forward strand.
AGCCCAGGCCCATGGAGATCGAACCCGTCAGAATTCTCATTGTCGACGACGACGCGCGCAACCTCGACGCGCTGGAGGTGATGCTCGAGGCGAGCGGATGCTCGTTCGTGCGGGCGCAGTCCGGCGATGAGGCGCTGATCGCCATGCTGCAGTACGACTTCGCGGCGATCATCCTCGACATCCGCATGCCGGGCATGAACGGCATCGAACTGGCGAACCTCATCAAGCAGCGCCGGCGGACGCGCGATGTGCCAATCCTGTTCCTCACGGCGCACCTCGTCGACGACGCCGATGTGCTGCGCGGATATGGCGTGGGAGCCGTCGATTACCTGAGCAAGCCGCTGAATGCGGACATCCTGCGGTCGAAGGTTGCGGTTTTCGTCGAGCTGTTCCGGAAGACGCGACAGCTGGCGGCCATCAACGCCGCCCTGCAGACCGAGGTCGTCGAGCGGCATCGGGCGCAGCAGGCGCTCGCACAAGCGAACCAGGAGCTCGAACTGCGGGTGGCCGAGCGCACCGCAGCGCTGACGGTGGCCCATCGGGGCGTGCGCGAGAACGAGGAACGGCTGCGCCTCGCCATGGATGTCGCGCAGATGGCCGCGTGGGAGTGGGACGTCGACGAGGGCCGGATGACGTGGTCGACGGACCCGGAAGCGTTGTTCGGGTTCCCGGCCGGCGCATTCGGGCCGGAGCTGCGGGTCACGCGCGCCGTGCATCCCGAGGACAAGCCGCGTGTGGATGCCGCGTTGTCGTCGGCGCTCGCGCAGGGGCTCTACGAGTGCGAGTATCGGGTCCTGCGACCGTCCGGGTCGGTTGTCTGGGTGACGGAGCGCGGCCAGGTGCTGCGGCGCGCAGACGGCAGCCTGGACAAGATGGTCGGCGTGAGCCGTGACGTGAGCGCACAGCGCCGGGCGGAACAGGAGGGCGAGCGACTGCTCATTCGCGAGCGTGAGGCGCGCGACGAGGCCGAACGTCAGAGCCGGTTCAAGGACGAATTCCTGGCGACCTTGAGCCACGAGCTGCGAACCCCGATCAACGCGATCCTCGGCTGGCTGAGCATCCTCTCGCGCGGCGAGGCCGTGCGCGATCCGGGGAAGGCGATTGCGGTTATCCAGCGCAACGCACAGATGCAGGCGAAGCTGATCGAGGACCTCCTGGAGATGAACAAGCTGACGTCCGGGGCGGCCCGCCTCGACGTGGCCCTCGTGGACGTGAAGTCGACCGTGGACGGCGCGCTGCAGGCCTTGCAGCCGACGGCCGAAGCGAAGGGCATCCGGCTCACCGCCGCGATCGATCCGGCCGGCCTGCAGATGTCAGCGGACGGGCGCAGGCTTCAGCAGGTGATCTGGAACCTGGTGCACAACGCGATCAAGTTCACCCCTGATCAGGGTCTGGTCGAGGTCATCGTTACCCGCACCATTACGTCGGTACAGATTCGCGTGACCGACAACGGCCAGGGGATCCCGCCCGACTTTCTCCCCTACGTGTTCGATCGCTTCCGCCAGGCCGATTCCTCGACCACAAGAGGGGCGTGGGGGCTCGGGATCGGGCTCTCGATTGCGAAGCACATCGTAGAGCTGCACGGAGGCACAGTCGCGGCCGCGAGCGGCGGGCCCGGCCAGGGTTCCACCTTCATCGTGCACCTGCCCGCGAGCCGGCTGGCCACAGCCGGCGGCGAGGAGGTGCCGGTGCCCGCCGTGCACGGTGTGGCCGCGCAGGACGGCAAATTGCACTCGACGGCCGGATAGCGTCGGTCTGCCATCACGCGGATTGAAGGGCGCGGCTCGCTGTGCCGGAATGACGGGTACCGCGGAAACCCGGACCCGACATCCCTTCGTTGTGCGATGCCGGTGCGCGGTGCATGTCAGCCCCAGCAGCGGTTGCCCTTGCCCGTGCCTTTTGCATAGGCTGTCGGCATGAACGACGTGCTCGCCATCATCCTGGGCGGCGGACGCGGGCAGCGCCTCTTTCCGCTCACGCACCGGCGGTCGAAGCCTGCAGTGCCGATCGCCGGCAAGTACCGCCTGATCGACATTCCGATCAGCTCGTGCCTGCACTCGGACGTCAGGCGCATCTTCATCCTGACGCAGTTCAACTCGGCATCGCTCAACCGGCACATCGGCATGAGCTACCGGATGGACGTGTTCTCGCGCGGGTTCGTCGAGATCCTCGCCGCCGAGCAGACGCCCGAGAGCTCGCACTGGTTCCAGGGGACGGCCGATGCGGTGCGCCAGGCGCGGCGGCACTTCGAGCACCACGAGGCGGACTACTACCTGATTCTCGCCGGCGATCACCTGTATCGGATGGATTACTGCCAGATGATCGACGCGCACGTCGATCGGAATGCCGACATCACCATCGCAGCGCAGCCGGTCGATCGGCAGGATGCCACCGAGATGGGCATCTTCCACTTCGATCGCTCAGGGCAGATCGTCGCCTTCGAAGAGAAGCCGGACGACGAACGCCTCGAGCAGATTGGGCCGAGCGTACCGACCGGCGCGGTGTTCACGACTCACAATGCCGACAAGCCGTACGTCGCCTCGATGGGCATCTACGTCTTTTCGCGCCAGGTGCTGCTCGACGTCCTGCAGGAGCCCGGCATCGACTTCGGCCGCGAGATCATCCCCGCCGCGCTGGCGCGCTTCAAGGTGCAGGCGCACCTCCATCATGAGTTCTGGGCCGATGTCGGCACGGTCGAGGCCTACTACGACGCAAACATCGCCCTGACGCGGTTCGATCCTCCGTTCGAGTTCTACGACTCGCGGCGTCCGATCTACACGCGTCCCCGGTTCCTGCCGGCATCGCGCCTCGACGGCTGCTCGCTGCGGGAAGCGCTCGTCTCGGAAGGCTGCTACATCGAGGGCGCCACGATCGAACAGTCCATTGTCGGCCTGCGCAACGTCATCGGCTCGGGCGCCCACATCACGCGCTCACTGCTGCTCGGCGCCGACTACTACGAGGCGGAAGACCTGGCGCCCCGCGACGGCAACCCGCCGATCGGCTTCGGCCGCGACGTCGTCCTCGACCGGGTGATCGTGGACAAGAACGCCCGCATCGGCAACGGCGTCCGCCTGGTGAACGAGGCCGGCGTGCAGGAGGCCGATGGCGACGGGTTCTACATCCGCAACGGGATCATCATCGTGCCGAAGGAGGGCGTGGTAGCGGATGGAACGGTGGCGTGATCTCGTGATGCAAATTGCACGATGCAGCACGCCACCGAAGGGTGCATGTTAGCCGCCGTCTCGCTCTCGCCTGCTGTCATCGAAGAATCCCGCGATCGTCATGACGAGACCACCGCTGGCATCGTTGAAGGTGAGTATCGAATCGTATCGCCCTGAACGGGATCCATCTTCTCCTCTCAGGGCACCGGCAGGTCGTCGTTCGCCGCGTCGCTGACGGTTCCGCCGAATCACGCCCGCACAACCAGCGCGCGCGGATGCACGCGCACGAGCAGGTCGGGCTCGGCCGACAACACTGGCTCGCCGTCGAAGTGAAACAGCAGGGGCACGTCGCCCGAAATTCGCGCCTCCACGACCTTGCGGATCGTGACGACGGGGCTGCGGTCGAGCGTGCCTGCGAAAAGCCTGGGGACGGATGCCAGCAGCTGCAGCCGCGAGGGCGCTTCCACGGTGACCAGGTCCAGCAGCCCGTCGTCGAGCCGCGCACCGGGGGCCACAATCGCGCCGTTCCCCCACTGAGGGCCGTTCGCCACCGTGAGCATGAACGCCTGGTGCTCCGTGACGAGGGACTCAATCGCCACACGGCGCGGGCGGGGACTGTAGGCGAACAACTCGCGCGTAACGATGCGCGCGTACCGGCGAAAGCCGCGCCGGCCATGATGCCGGCTGAACTCAGAGGCAATGTGTGCGTCGAAGCCCACGCCAGCGACGTTGAAGAAGATGTGGTCCCCTATCTCTCCCACGTCGATACGGCGCTCGGGCATCTGCAGCGCATGGCGCAACGCCGCCCCGGCCTCGCGCGGAATGCCGAGGGCGCGGGCGAGCCCGTTGCCGGATCCCGCCGGCACGATTGCCAGTGCGGTTTCACCGAACGCGAGCGCGCTGCCGACCTCGTTCACCGTGCCGTCGCCGCCCCACGCGTACACGACATCCGCGCCCCGCGCGGTGGCATCGGCCGCCAGTGCGCGGGCATGGCCCGGGCCCTCCGTGAGCCATACGTCGGCTTCGACACGCGCAGCCGCGAGCACCGCGCGCGCCTGCGCGGCGCGGCGCGGCCCCTGCTCGGGACGGCGGAAGAACCCGGCAATCGGGTTGATGATGACGCTGACGCGCACCAGCGCGTCAGCCTGCGATTTGCCGCAGCATCCGCGGCGTCACGAACCAACGCAGGTGCCCCGGAGCGCTCAGGGGCAGCCCGTCGACGTCGATGCGGCAGATCGCGCCCTTCTTGAACTCCATGGGCGTCTTGGCGCCGATCAGCCGCGCGGCGAACTGCCCCAGATCCGGCTCGTGGCCCACGCACGCCACGTGGGATCGGCGCGCATGCTTCGCGAGGTCGGCGAGGAAGGCCGAGTAGGAGCCCCCGGGCTCGAGTGAGGCAATGACGTGCACCGGCGGGTGTGGAGAGAGGCCGGCCGCGAGCGCATCGGCTGTTCCCTTCGCGCGGGTCAGCGAGCTTGTGAGGATGGTATCGAAGGTAATCGAGAGCGCACGCAACGCCTGGGCCTCCTTGCGGAGCCGGGCGACGCCCCTGGGCACGAGCGGCCGCTTCGTGTCGTCCGGCCATGCGGGGCCCCGCTCGGCGGCAAGGCCGTGGCGCACGAGGTAGATCGACAGCGTGCGCATGGTCAGTGCACAGAGGTGGAGACGGGCTCGGTTTCGACGTCGCGCACCGGGCCGGCGGTGACCAGCGCGAGCGCGTCGTCCACGGCCCCGAGCATGGCGTTCCGGCCGCCGACATAGTCCGCGTGGAGCCGGCGGCACTCGTCGTCGAGCGCGCGCGAGACGTGCGCAAGGTCCGCAGCGAGGACGGAATCGGATACCGGTAATGCTGCTTGAGCGGCCGCGAGCCGCTCGAGGAGGATCTGGAGGTCGTGGAGGTGCCCGAGCGTGTCCTGCATGCGCTCCAGCCGCCGTAGCGGCCGACGCGACGAGAGCAGCCGGAGCTCGTGCGCCAGCTCCATCGCGTAGCGGAGCTTCTTGGCCGCGATCCTGACGCCATGCAGCGGCTCGGGGGCGTAGAGGGCGCCTGCCGCTGCAACCGCCTGGTGGAGGTCGCGAGTCCGGCGCACCATCCGGACAGTCAGCACCGCGCGGCTGACGGAATGGGCCACCGCCGCAGGCTGCGTGACCCAGCCGGCCATTGTGTCGACTTTCGCCACGAGACGGTCCGCGTCGACGTTTTCAAGTCGGCCGAGCATCTCCTCGCGCAGCCGGTCGCGCTCTGCGTGCAGGGGGCCGGCGGCGGCCTGCAGGCTGGCAGCCGCATCCGGAAACTGCGCGGCCGTGGCCTCGAGGACGCCAATCGTGACGTCTATCTCGCGCACGGGCCCTAGGGCCCGTGTGATCCTGCGGAAATCCCGCGCAAGCCGCTTCGTCTTCTTGGCCGGAACGTGGGCCAGCACGACCGGCACCGCCTCGCGCAGCCGCCGTGATGCGACGCGAGCCTTGTGCACCGCATTGGCATCCCCGCCGCGCGCGTCCGGCAGGGCGCGGGCGAAGGCGCGCAGACGGCGGTGCAACAGGCGGTCACGGGCATTCCTGAGCTTCATGGTAGGATTTTTCCACGATACAGGGTCGGCTGGCGGGCCGACGGTCACGGCCGAACACGGATTATATGCCCGGATGCAAGCGCGCCGGGGGCCCTTCCTTACTTCCCGCCACACTTGTGCTCCATGCGCCTGGCAGCGATCGACATCGGCACGAACTCGGTCCACATGATCGTTGTACAGGTACGCGCCGATCTCTCCTTCGAGGTGATCGACCGCGAGAAGGAGATGGTACGCCTCGGGGCGGGCGGCCTCGACGGCAGGAACCTGACCCCGGCCGCCATGAGTGCCGCCCTGCTCGCGCTGGCCAGGTTCCGCCGGATTGCCGAGTCGCACGACGTGGACGAGGTTCTCGCTGCCGCCACGAGCGCCACGCGCGAAGCCGAAAACGCGAGCGAGTTTCTGGCGCGCATCGTCGAGGAGACCGGCATCCGGCCGCGCGTGATCTCAGGCACCGAGGAGGCGCGGCTGATCCACCGCGCCGCGGTGTACGGCGTAGACGTGATGCGCGGGCCGGCGGTCACCATCGACATCGGCGGCGGGAGTGTCGAGATCACCCTTGGCAACGCCGAGAAGTTGCAGCTCGGCCGCAGCTTCAAAATGGGTGTCATCCGGCTCACCGAACGGTTCGTCACATCGGACCCGCTCGCCGCGCGCGACGAGCGAAAAATGGTGCAGTTCATCAACCACGAGATCGAGGAACACGCGGCCCGTATCGTGGAGTCGGGGTTCGATCGCGTCATCGGCACATCGGGCACCATCCTCAGCCTCGGCACGATGGCGGCCCACGCGGAGCTCGGACATGCGCCCGGCGAGATCCGGAACCTCCGGATCCCCGCCCGCCAGGTCCACAGGCTGCGGAAACAGGTCGTGTCGCTCGGCCTGCAGCAGCGGCTGAAGCTGCCCGGACTCGAACCCAGGCGCAGCGACATCGTCGTCGCCGGCGCGGTGCTGCTCGACACCATCCTGCGCCGGATTGGCGCGACCGAGATCACGCTGTGCGACCTGGCGCTGCGCGAAGGCCTCGTCCTGGATTACATCAACCGCAACCGCCAGCAAATCGCTCAGGCCGACCGGTACCCGGACGTGCGGCGGCGGAGCGTCATCGAGCTGGCGGAGCGGTGCCACTACGCACCGGAGCACGCCCAGCAGATCGCGCGACTCGCGCTATCGTTGTTCGACCAGACACGCGCCGTCCACGGCCTTGACGACCGCGAGCGCGACTGGCTCGAATATGCGGCCGTCATGCACGACCTCGGGGTGCACATCAGCTATGAGAAGCACCATCGGCATTCGTACTACCTGGTCAAAAACGGTGACCTGCGGGGCTTCGACCCGCAGGAGATCGAAGTGATGGCCCTTCTCACGCGGTATCACCGCCAGGCAGCGCCGAAAAAAGCGCACGAGGGATATGGTGCCCTGCCGAAGCGGCTGCGGCGAACGGTGCGCGCGCTCTCCGCCATCCTGCGGCTCGCCGAAGGGCTCGATCGGAGCCACTCGCAGCCGCTGTCGGCGGTGGAACTGCAGGACCGCGGCGAGGACGCGCTAATCCAGTTGCGCACGTCAGGCGATGCGGAGCTCGAATTGTGGGCGGCGCATCGGCACGTGATCCCATTCGAGCGGATGCTCGGCAAACCTGTCCGGTTCGAGATCCGCGGAACGACATCCCATGCTGAACACGCTCACTAGGCCGCACGAGTACCCGGGCAAGCTGTTCGTCGTCGAGGGCGTGGACGGCTCCGGCAAGACGACGCAGATTGGGCTCCTGGCCAAGTGGCTGAGCGCGGCCGGCCATCGCGTGTTCCTCACGGAATGGAACTCGTCGGCGCTCGTGAAGGCGGCCACGCGGGCCGGGAAGAAGAAGAACGCCCTGACGCCGATGACCTTCAGCCTGCTGCACGCCACCGACTTCGCCGACCGGCAGCTCTACAAGATTGTGCCGCCGCTCAAGGCGGGGATGATCGTGCTGGCGGATCGGTATGCGTACACGGCGTTCGCGCGAGACGTCGCACGGGGCGTGGATCGTCAATGGGTGCGCGACCTGTACAGCTTCGCCGTCAAGCCGGATCTGGCGCTGTATTTCCGTGTGCCGATCGAGGTCTCGATCGAGCGCCTGATGGCGCGGCGTGTGAAGCTGAAATTCTACGAGGCTGGCCTCGACATGGGCTGGAGCACGAACCCCGTTGAGAGTTTCCGGCTGTTCCAGGGCAAGGTGATCGAGGAATACGATCGTCTGGTGGACGAGTACGGGCTCCAGGTGCTGAACGCGGCAGGCACCATCACCCAACAGCAGCACAAGGTGCGACAGCTCGTCGCGCGCGAACTGGAGGGGTCCGATGAAACGCTCGCCAGCGCCGGGTGACGCCAGGATGGATGCAGGCCAGGCAGGCGCCTATTACGGGCACGGCCTGCCGTACCTGCCGCTCGGCGAGTATCCGGGCAAGATCATCGCCATCGAAGGCACCGACGGCGTGGGCCGCAGCACGCAGATTCAGATGCTGCGCGAGTGGCTCGAAGTGCGCGGCTACGGGGTGATCGAGACCGGCTGGACCCGGTCGGCTTTGATGCAGCCCACGATCGATATCGCGAAGGCGAGCAACACGCTCAACAAGCTCACGTTCGTGCTGCTCTATGCCACAGACTTCGCCGATCGTCTCGAAAAGGAAGTCATCCCTGCGCTGAAGGCGGGCTTCATCGTGCTGTCGGATCGGTATATCTACACCGCCATCGCCAGGGCCGCCGTGCGTGGCGTGGATCGCGGCTGGCTCCGGAGCCTCTACGGGTTTGCGATCGCGCCACACCAGGTGTTCTATCTCAAGGTCGACGTGGATAGCCTCACGCGGCGCGTGCTGGAGTCGCGCGGCATGGACTACTGGGAATCCGGCATGGACATGAAGAACGCCGACGACATCTACGAAAGCTTCCGTACCTACCAGAACAAGCTGCTCAGGGAGTACGCGGCGATGGCCCACGAGTTCCAGTTCCACGTCATCGACGCCCGCCGCCGCGTAGACATGATCCAGGAGGAGCTTCGCCGGAAGGTCGAACTGTTCCTGGCATCGACGCCGTAGCCCCAGAACGGCCGACTGCGCCGTGGGCCATGCCCACACACCTCCCGCAATTCCGGGACGCGGGTGCGCTCTTGCCAGGCGCAACGTGAAGCACGGGCCTGCCACGGCCAGGGCTATGCGCGCGCGGCTGTTTCGTGTTGTTGAAGGACGCGGGAAGGTTCGATGAGGCTGGCGTCGTCCGAGGGAGCCCTGCCGTTCAGGCCGTGACGGACGTGAGTGGGAGCCCCGCGGCATCCCACGCGGCGAGCCCGCCCGCCAGCTCGGTGACGCGGCTGAAGCCCCGTTGCAACAGCAGGCTTGCGCCGATGGACGACCGGTACCCGCCCGCGCAGTGAACGAGCAGGGAGCGGTCCGTTCGCAGTTCCTGCGCGCGCTCCGCCAGATGGTTGAGCGGGATGTTGACGCTTCCGTGGATGTGCTTCGCGCCGTACTCCCGGGGATTCCGCACGTCGATCACCTGCGGCGGCTCGGCCGACGCCAGCCGCTCGGCGGCAAGCGCCGGGCTCACCCGCTCAGTGGACGCGGTCAGCTCCGGCCGCGGCTCGAGACTGTGCAGACCGTCCTGCAGGTAGCCGACCACGCTGTCGAACCCGATGCGACCGAGCCGGATCGCTGATTCCTGTTCGCGACCGACCTCGGCGATGATCACAATGGGCCGCTTGGGATCGAGAATCGTGCCCGCCCATGTCGCGTACTGGCCGCCGAGGCCGATGTTCATGGTGCCGGTGAGGTGCGCCGCGGCGAATTCCGCCGGTTCGCGTGTGTCCAGGATCTGCGCGCCTGTGCGCTGTCGCTCGAGCACCTGATCCAGCGGCAGCGGCTTCAGTCCCGCCGCGAGTGACTGGTCGAGAGTCGGGTGCTCCCGGGCATTCAGCACCGCGTCATAGATGAAGTAGGCTGGCGCGTCGGGTTGATCGGCGGTCACCAGCTCCACGAACGCATCGCGGCCCATCGGCTGCAGCGCATAGTTCGATCGGCGCTGTTCCCCAATCGTCGAAAACGTCTCCGTGCCCAGCGCCTTGCCGCAGAGCGATCCGGCGCCGTGCGCGGGGTAGACCAGGCTGTCGTCCGGGAGCGCCATGAGCTTCGTCCGCAACGAGTCGTACAGCAGGTTGCCGAGTGAGGCGGCGGACCACCCAAGAGCTGCGCGAAGGTCCGGGCGGCCGACATCGCCGACGAACAGGGTATCCCCCGTGAGCACGGCGTGCGGATGGGTCGCGCTGGCATCCAGATCGAACACCAGCAACGAGATGGATTCGGGCGTGTGGCCCGGTGTCTCGAGCGCCTCGATGCGCACGCGGCCGAGGTCGATCGCAGCGTGATCCTGCATGGCCACGAACGAGGTACTCGGCCTTCGCTTTCGCGCCCAGGCAGATGATGGCGCCGGTCCGATCGCGAAGCTCGAGGTGACCCGCCAGGAAGTCGGCGTGCAGGTGCGTCAGGAACACGTGGGTGATGCGGAGGCCGTGCTGCTGCGCATACGCGACGTATTGCTCGATGTCGCGTTGCGGGTCGACGATGGCGGCCGCCCCGGAGTGCTCGTCACCAACGATGTACGACGCGTGGGCGAGACAGTTGAGATAGAACTGCCGGAGAATCATAGCCACCGCTCCCGTGGGTTCGCCGTTCAGTGCGGAAGTCTCGAACGCAGTCTCCCGTAGGTCCACGTGCCGGCGAGCGCGCTCAGAATCGCGACGAGCATCACGGGAATCCCGGCCCCGACGAGCGCGACGAGCGGCCCCGGACAGCCCCCGGTCAATGCCCATCCCACACCGAACGTCGCGCCGCCTGCAAGATAGCGCACACCGCTGCCGAGCATCTTCGGCGGCAGGCCGAGCGGCTGTCCATCGAGGCCGCGAAGACCGAGCCGTCCGATCGTGACGAGCGAGACGGCGGCGGTCAACACGGCCGTGCCGATGATGCCGTACATGTGGAAGGCATCGAACCGGAACATCTCCTGGATGCGGAACCACGAGACCACCTCGGCCTCCACGAGGATCGCGCCGAACGCACCGCCGAGCAGAAAGTACGGGATTAGGCCCATGCGGTCACCGCAGGACCATGGGAAGCACCAGGTACGTGCACGCGAGCCCGCCGGCGAAAAACCCGCACACCGCCAGAAGGGAGGCCGGTTGCCGATCGGCCAGACCCGCAATGGCGTGGCCCGACGTGCAGCCACCCGCGTACGCGGTCCCGAACCCGACGAGGAAGCCGCCGATGACAATCGACGCGAATCCCTTGAGGGTGAGAAGGGAGGACCATGCGAACACTTCGCGTGGCGCCAGGCCGGTCAGATCGTGCAATCCGAGTTGCTGGAGGGCTGTAACCGTTTGCGGGGACAGCAGCAGGATGGGCGGCGGTGCGAGGTGCCACGCAGCGGCAGCGCCAGCGAAGATGCCACACAGAAACGTGAGGTTCCACACCCCAACCCGTTTCCAGTCGTATCTGAAGAACTCGAGGCCGCACGGAGCCACCGCGGCGCAGAGATGCCTGAAGTTGCTGGAGATCCCGAACGGTTTGTTCCCGAGCAGCAGCAACGCCGGCACCATGAGGCCGATGAGCGGCCCCGCGACGTACCAAGGAAGCGGGTGCGGGAACATGTCTGTCATCTGGCGTTTCTCGTCCGCGGCCGCACGGCAACCGCCGGTGCACGTCGTTATATCACCTAGTGGTCGGCTGAATCGGCAGTGGATTTCGGGCGCGGCGCCTGGCTGGCAAGGCGCGACGACCGAGCATACCGGGAGTCTGCGAGGAAGGAGCAACGCCGCCAGCCAGGATGCCCCGCCCGAAAGGCACTACCGATTCAGCCGATAGAGGCCACTAGTTACACCGCCGACCACACGACGCGTCGCAGGCCAGGGAAATCACCCTGGCAGGCGTGCTATATAGACACCCTGCTCGTGTCGCGCCGCCGCATCGAATCGGCCGCGCGCGGGGACACTATCGGTGGAGGCCGAGCCCATGGCTACAATCCCAAACCATCTCGACGTCGTCAAGGCGGCGCGCGCGCGCTACGATTCGCTGACAGGTCCGGAGCGTGCCCATCGGATCGTCAACGCCGTCGCCTGGGAGCTGCGTGACGAAGGCGCCGGGCTGTTCTTGAAGACTGGTGGCGCCCGGTTCGCGGATCGCTCGATAGATGTGATCATTTTCAAGGGTGGCGAAACCTTCGACGTGCTCAGGGATGCCGAAGGCAAGGCCGAGCCCGCGTGGGGCCGGACGAAGCCGACCGGCATGGGTGATAACAAAAAGTGGCGAGCGCCGGTCGATCCCGGAGCCGTGTCCGCCGAGGAACCTGCAACCGACGGGGGATCTGCATCCGACGGGACATCTACAGCCGACGGGGCATCGGCCACCGAGGGGGGCTCCCCAGATGCCCAGCGCTTCGACCTGGCTCAGGAGTTACTCGCGGAGATGAAGGCGATCCGAAGCGCACTCGATGCGCTGATTGCCAGACTCGAGTCGTGAAGTCACGATGCGGTTGTCGTACGCATGCGAGTCCGCCCGGATGGCCTTCACTGCCTGAGCTCGATGGGAGGCCGGGGCAGCGTTATGGCTGGGGTTCTCGCGTGCGGTCAGCCGGCGTGTGCCGGTCGGCAGCGCCGGCGATGGACTGAGGGGCGTCGGTATTGCGGCGCGTTGGTGTGAAGCGCCGATCGACCGGCACCGGAGCCGTCGACTGCCGGCGGTCGTGGGGTTCCCGGCGCTCGACCTCCTGCCGGCATGCCTGGATGGTCATCTCTGTGGCCGCCTCCTGGAGCTCCCGCTCGAGTTGGGCGAGCTGCTGCTCGATGGCCTCCGACTCGCCGGGTGGTTGCAGCTTTCGAACCGTCTCGAGCATCTGACGGAGTCGCAGAATGTAGTGTGTGCTCACCTGGCACTCATTCCTTCGGATTGCCCCGACGATGGCCGGCATCGGGTGGGCACCGGATCCTTTCTGACCTCAACCGCTGGACTCGAGTCTGGTGTATATCTTACACAGACTCGCGGGTCAAATCGGCACGGACACCGGCCAACCGCCCGTGCTCCCCTTACCACCAGCGGGGACCGGTGCGGAACGGGTCTTTGCGGCGTTCGTCGATCGGCCACTGATGCGTGCAGGAGGCGCAGCGAAGGTAGACGAACGCGCCTGCGTGTGTTGCCATCTGCACCTCGATCGCCCCGCAGTGGGGGCAGGGCGTTTTCGGCCGCTCATCGGCGCCCGGCCGCGCAAGGTCATCTGCCATAAGCAAGCCTACCTGATCCGTGCCGTCCACGCCGCGCAACGGCGCCGGGCCCGGCTTGCTGGAGACCGAACATCGGGCCGTCGAGCGACGCGGGGCACCACGCGGCGTCCACGCCCGTTACAAGAAATTTACATCCGCGAAACGGCGAGGTAACCGTGGAGCCGTAGCCTACGGGCGTGGGCCCTTCGACTCTCACGCCAGTCACGTCTGTCAGCGTACCGCCCCGAGACCATACTTCCGAAGAACCTGTAAAGATAGCCGTCGAGGGGTTGAACTTCTACTACGGGCAGAAGCTCGCGCTCGAGGGTATCTCGGTTCAGCTGCGGGCGAACGTCGTCTCGGCATGCATCGGACCGTCCGGGTGCGGTAAGAGCACGTTTCTGCGCACCTTGAACCGGATGAACGACCTCATCCCGGGCACCCGTGTCGAAGGCAGCGTGCACATCGACGGGGTGAACATCTACGACCCGTCACTCGATGTCGTGGGGCTCCGGCGGCGGGTGGGGATGGTGTTCCAGAAGTCCAATCCGTTCCCGAAATCCATCTTTGAAAATGTGGCGTACGGATTGCGGATCAACGCCTTGGCGAAGAACAAGACGGAGCTGACCGAACGGGTCGAGGGCAGTTTGCGGTCCGCGGCGTTGTGGGACGAAGTGAAGGACCGGCTCCATGAACCGGCGCTTTCGCTCTCCGGCGGGCAGCAGCAGCGGCTGTGCATCGCGCGGGCACTGGCCGTCAAGCCCAAGGTGCTGCTGATGGACGAGCCCGCATCGGCGCTCGACCCGATCGCCACGCAGCGCATCGAGGAGCTGATCTACGCGCTCAAGAAGGATTACACCATCGTGATCGTCACGCACAACATGCAACAGGCCGCGCGCGTGTCGGACTACACGGCCTTCTTCTGGCTGGGGCGCCTGGTCGAGTACGCGCGCACCGACCGGATCTTCACGGCGCCTGCAGAGAAGCTGACCGAAGACTACGTCACCGGCCGCTTCGGGTAGGAGAACCAGCTGGTGGAACGCGGGGCACGACATTTCCAGGACGAGCTCGAGGTGCTCAGCTCACGGCTGCTCGAGATGGGCGGGCTCGCGGAAGAGCGCGTACGCCGATCCGTGCATGGTCTGGCCGAGCGGGATCTCGACGAAATCCACTCCGTGCTGGTGGGCGACGAGCCGATCAACCGGCTGCACATCGAGATCGACGACCGCTGTTTCCGGCTGCTCGCGCTGCACCAGCCCATGGCGGCGGATCTGCGGGCCATCCTAGCGGCCGTCAAGATCAATTCGGACCTCGAGCGCGTCGGCGACCTGGCCGTCAACATCGCCGAAGCGACCCAGCGCTATCGCCTGCATCCGCCGGTCAAGAAGCTGATCGATATCCCCCGGATGGCCGAGATCTCGCAAGCCATGCTGCGCGACGCGCTCGACGCGTTCGTGCGCCGCGACATCGGCCTGGCCCAGCGGGTGCTGAACGCAGACGATCAGCTCGACACGCTCAAGACGCAGGTGTTTCGGGAGCTGCTCACGTTCATGCTCCAGGATCCCACCACGATTGAACCCTCCCTCGACCTCATCCTCGTGTCACGGCACCTCGAGCGGATAGGCGATCACGCCACGAACGTGGCGGAGGACGTCATCTTCATGGTCTCCGCGCGCGACGTGCGGCACTCGGCGACGACCGCAGGCCCGCTCACCTGAGCCTCAGGAATTGATGCAGGGGGGCAGTTTGTCGCGATCGTGAGAATCGCCTCCCGACCTCAATTCGGAGTTCATTCTCGGCATCGGTTCCCCTGCCGCCGCTTGTCGCACTCCCTCGCGGGCACTTAGAATACGGGGGTGTCTTCGGAAGCGCCAATCTGCGCGATGTGTCGCCGCAGGCCGGTGGATCCGGCATTCAGGCCGTTCTGCAGCGACCGGTGCCGGCTGCTGGACCTCGCGCGCTGGATTGACGGCGACTACCGTGTCGCCGCAGAACCCGTGAGGCCCGACTCCCCCGAGTCCGACGACACGCCGCAATCCTGACACGTCGCTCCAGTTCCGTTTCCGGCCCCAACCCGCGCATGCCTGACACGCTGACGATCACCGACAACCGCACCGGCCGCACATATCAGTTGCCGATCACGGAGGGCACCATCCGCGGGGCCGACCTTCGGAAGATCAGGACGGCCGACGACGACTTCGGGCTGATGACATACGACCCGGCGCTCGTCAACACGGCCGCGGTGAAGAGCCAGATCACCTACATCGATGGCGATCGGGGCATCCTCCGGTACCGGGGTTACCCGATCGAGCAGCTGGCCGAGCGGAGCTCGTACCTCGAGACCGCCTACCTGCTGCTGCACGGTGAGCTGCCGAACGCGGCGCAGCTCTCGGCCTGGACTCAGGTGATCCACGCTCAGCGCGTACCACCGGAGGGCCTCGAGCGCCTGCTCGACGGATTCGCACCCGATCCGCACCCCATGGGCACGCTCATCGCTGGCTTCGCAGCGCTGTCGACGTACTATCCGGAGTCGAAGGCGATTTTCGACGAGGCGACGCGTCGCACGCAGATACACCGCCTCATCGCGCAGGCACCGGCCCTCGCCGCCTACGCGTTCCGGCATCGCCGCGGCCTCCCGATCGTGCGCCCGTCCGAACAGCTGTCGTTCAGCGGCAATTTTCTCGCGATGCTGTTCTCGGAGCCGGGCAGGCCGTACGTGCCCAACCCGGCGCTCGAGCGCGCGCTCGACGTGCTGTTCATCCTGCACGCCGACCATGAGCAGAACTGCAGCACCTTTGCCATGCGCTCGATCGGCAGCGCGCATACCGACCCGTTCTCCTCGACCGCCGGCGCGACGGCAGCGCTCTACGGTCCCCTGCACGGCGGTGCGAACGAGGCGGTGCTGCGCATGCTCGACGAGATCGGCTCGATCGATCACGTGCCCGACTTCATTGCGCGGGTGAAGGCCGGTGACGGACGGCTGATGGGATTCGGCCACCGCGTCTACAAGTCGTACGACCCGCGCGCGACGATCGTCAAGCGGACGGCTGACGAGGTGTTCGAGGTCACCGGCCGCAACCCGCTGCTCGAGATCGCGATGGAGCTCGAGCGCATCGCGCTGCGCGACGAGTACTTCGTCTCCCGCAAGCTCTATCCGAATGTCGACTTCTACTCCGGCCTCATCTACCAGGCCATGGGGTTCCCCACTGACATGTTCCCGGTGCTCTTCGCGATTCCGCGGACCGCCGGATGGCTGGCGCAGTGGGAGGAGATGCTGCTCGACCCCGACACGAAGATCGTGCGGCCGCGGCAGGTCTACACAGGGGCAGACGAACGGAACTACGAGCCTGTCGAGAGGCGGGGCTGACGGTTGCGGGGCGCGCGGCGGGCGGCTGACACCGGGCGACGGCGCCATCCGGCCGCGAGCGAGCGGTCCCCCACCACCCGACGCGTGACGGCTGACGATGGCCGACGTCGCGGTCGCCCGGGAGAGACTGCCCGCTACCGGACGGGGTTGGCGCTCGGTGTTGCCCTGCTTGCCGCGGCTGGAGTGGGCCTTTGCGCCCGTGGCGGCGTTCCGTCCGTCGCGGGACAGAAACCGCAGCCGTCACACGCGCGCAACGCGGGTGCTGTGCCGCCGTTCGACTCCGGCCGCGCCTTCGAGCACGTGAGGCAGCTCGTGGCGATCGGGCCCCGCCCGGCCGGATCCCCAGGAATCGAAGCCGCGCGGCGTTACATCCGCGATCAGATCAAGGCCCTCGGGCTCTCCACCACCGAGGGGGCGTTCGACGCGCAGACCCCGCTGGGACCCCTGAAGATGGTCAACCTCTCGGTCGTGATTCCGGGCGCCAGCCCCGAACGGCTGCTGATCGGCGGACACTACGACACGAAGCTGTTCCGGCGTTTCCGGTTCGTCGGCGCAAACGACGGGGGATCGAGCGCCGCCATGCTCCTCGAGCTCGCACGGGTACTGAAGGACCGCAGGAACCCGTTCACCATCGAGCTGGTGTTCTTCGACGGCGAGGAAGCCATGCTCGAGTGGACCGGCACCGATCACACGTACGGCAGCCGCCACTATGTCGAGACGGCCCGCACGTCCGGCACCCTGAAAACGATTCGGGCGATGCTGCTGGTCGACATGGTGGGCGACCGCAACCTGAACATCCGGCGCGAGGCCAACTCCACCGGCTGGCTCACGGACATCATCTGGGTCGCCGCCAGGCGCCTCGGACGCGGCGACGCGTTCCTCGACGAGCCCCTTGCCCTGGAAGACGACCACGTGCCATTCCTGGAGGCCGGAGTGCCCGCGGTCGACATCATCGATCTCGATTACCCCGCCTGGCACACGCCCAACGACACGCTCGACAACGTCAGCGCGCGCAGCCTGCAGACGGTCGGGGACGTGCTGCTCGCGGCGTTGCCAACGATCGAGGCGCGGCTGGGGAAGCCGTAGTTGGCTCCGGCCTGAGGGCTGCGGGCCCGGTCTCTGGATCCTGTCCTGCCCGGGGACGAGGACCCGCGACGGCCTGGGGCCTGGAGCCTGAACTAATCGCGGCTACGTCCCAGGCGCCGCCGCAATCTCCTGCTGTATCTCCTCCTCTGTCAATGTCGTCCGCGACCGCTTGCCGCGGGCCAGGATGCGGTCCACGAGTTCTTCGGAGGCGGTCAGACCGCGCTTCTCGAGCCAGAAGATCACGTTCCATCTGCCCGAGAGCGGTCCGACTTCAATCTCCTGTTCCCGTCCGACGAGCGAAGCAGGCACGCCAGAGTAGACCGCGTCTACCGCCGGGCGATCGCCTTTGCGCCCTGCTTTCGCAATAGCCGCCGCGTGCACGCCCGTGGCCGTCCGGAAGGCGTCCCGTCCCACGACCGGGTACTTCGCGGGGATCGGTACGCCCGTCGCGTCCGACACGGCCTGGCAGTACGCCGGAAGCCTCGTCAGGTCGGCAAGCCTGTACCCGAGCAACGCGAGATTCACCAGCAGCAGGTCCATTGGCGCGTTGCCGGTCCGCTCCCCCACGCCCAATCCCGTGCCGTGGAGCCGTGTAGCGCCCGCCTGGCACGCCGCGATGCTGTTGGCCACGGCCAGCCCGCGGTCATCGTGCCCATGCCAGTCCACGCCGACGTCTTTCGCGCCAAGCTCGTCCAGCAGACGAAGGGCGAACCGTACCACCGCGCGCGCGCCGTCGGCTGTTGCGTGGCCGACCGTGTCCGCTACGCAGATGCGCGAGGCGCCGGCCCGTACCGCCGTCGTGTAGAGCACCCGTAGCGACGCGGGATCTGCGCGGACCGTGTCTTCAGTCACGAAGAACACTCTGAGGCCTTCGCGCGTCGCGAACGAGAGCGCCTCCGCCGTGCTGCGCTCGAGAAAATCGAGCGTCCACCCCTCTGCATGCTGTCGCAGCGGACTCGAGCCGATGAACGCCGCCACCTCGAGCTGCATCCCGGTGCGCTGCGCAATCTCGACGATCGGCCGGATGTCGGCGACGAGCGTCCGCGCCGCGCAGTTGGGCCGCACGCGGAGCTTCGCCGCCACGATCTCCCGCACGAGACGCTCCACGTCCTCGACGACGCGCGGCCCTGCACCCGGCAGACCGATGTCCGCACACTCGATGCCGAGCTCTGCGATGAGATGCAGGATGCGTAGCTTCTCCTCGATGGTCGGCGTCCGCACGGAAGGCGACTGCAGCCCGTCGCGCAGCGTTTCGTCGTCCAGTTGGATGGCGGCCGCTGGACGGTCGGCAGGCTCGACGAGGTTCCAGTCGTGCACGAGGGGGTGCGTCATGACGCCAGGGCCGATGATACTCGGAGGTCGGCTCCCGTAGACCGCCGGAAGCCAGGAGCGTGAAACGCGTTACCCCTCCCGCCTTGCA
The DNA here is from genome assembly GCA_963739995.1 of Vicinamibacteria bacterium. Lineage (GTDB taxonomy): Bacteria > Acidobacteriota > Vicinamibacteria > Vicinamibacterales > JAENWD01 > CAVUCH01. The sequence goes on from CAVUCH010000018.1 coordinate 308,669, forward strand.
GCCCACGTGACCGCGGCCAGGCCGGAGACGGCGATGAACGCGCTCCATCTCGTGGCGTCGAGAGCGGCTGCCGATGCAGCGGGCCGCATGGCCGCGTTGATGGGGATGAACGGCGCACGTCCGAGGACGTACGCGTGCTGGGCGGCGAGGTAGTGGCGCGCTGCGGTGCGGATCCCGTGGTCGAAGCGGTCGTGCCAGACGAGGAACGCGAGCACCAGCCAGAGGGCGGCCGCAAGCCGCGCGCCGCGGCGATCAGCCGACATACCGCAGCACGAGCGCGGTCACGTCGTCGCTCTGCACGGCACCGGCGGTGAACTGGCGCACGCTGGCGAGGATGCCCTCGAGCAGCTCGGGCACACTCCCGTCGCGGAACTGGGTCGCACATTCGAGCAGGCGTTCCTCGCCGTACTCTTCCCCGAGAAGGCTGAGGGCCTCGGTCACGCCGTCGCTGAAGGTCACGAGGATGTCGCCGGGCGTCACGCGCACGGTCTCTTCCTCGAACGTCGCGTGCTCGAACAGGCCGAGGATCAGCCCCCCCGTTTCGAGGCGCTCCACCCGGTCATTTCGGATCAGCAGGGGCGGGTTGTGACCGGCGTTGCAGTAGGTCAGCTTCCCGTCGGGGGTGAGCACGGCATAGAAGGCCGTCGCAAAACGCGATTCCACCGAGCGGCGGATCAGGGTCTGGTTCACGCGCGAGAGCGTCATGGCCGGACCGGTGCCGCTCGAGGCCTGCGAGGCGAAGACACCCTGGAGCACCGCGGTGAGCAGCGCCGCGGGCGCGCCCTTGCCTGCCACGTCGCCAACCGCAAAGCCGAACTCGCCTTCGGGCAGGTCGACGTAGTCGAAGAAGTCTCCGCCGATCGAGCGGCACGGCACGGAGGCGCCCATGGCCTCGAAGAAGCCGCCCATCCGCTTCGCCTCCGGGAGCAGTGCGCGCTGGATGTCGGCCGCGATGCGCATCTCCTGCTCCATCTTGGCCTTGTCCAGGGTCTCGCGGTACAGACGCGCATTCTCGATGGCCACGGCCGCTTCGGTGGCGAGCGTCTCGAGCGCCGCGCGGGCGGCTCTGGAGAGGACGGCGCCCTTCTCGCGGCTGTCGAGATACAGCACGCCGATCCGCTTCTCCTCGTTGGGCATGTCGGCCCGATCGAGATAGCGCACGAGCCGCAGCGGCGTGCACAGCACGTGGCGGATCCCGAGCACGACGGTGCTGTTATGTTCGGACACGAGATTGCTGTCGAGCAGATCGGCGACCACGCGCTCCTGCCCGGTCGAGAAGACCTCCTCGGGGATCTTGCGGCTGGTTTCGAAGCTCTTGCCCGGCAGCGTGACGCGGCCGCGCGCCCGGGCGATCTTGAACTCGAGTTCCGCGTCCGCGTTCGCCAGCATGATGAACCCGCGCTCGGCACCGGTCACTTCGATGGCGGAATCCATGACGAGGGCAAGCACCTCGTCGAGCACACGGCCCGACCCGAGCGCACGCAGTCCTTCCAGCAGGGCAGCAATCTGGCGAAGGTCGCCGACCGCGGAACTCGGATGCTTCTCGAACGAAGAGCTCGACAGCGGCTGCTCGTCCAGCAGGAACACCATCTCCGCCCCGCCGCTGCGGCCGAGCCGCACCAGGTCGCCGTGCGTGAGCGACTTCTCGGTGATCTGCTCGCCGTTGACGAAAGTTCCGTACCGTGAGCCACGGTCGCGGAGCATGTACTGTTCGTTGTCGCGTGTGATGTCGGCGTGGTCGCGCGACACGTCGCTGCCCACGAGCTGCAGGTCATTGCCGCTGCGTCTACCAATGGAAAACGACGGTTTCTCGAGCGGCACAACGCGCCGCCCGAGGGCGTCAGTCACTTCGAGGCGCCCAAGAGGCATCAGGAAATCATCTATGGAGTGCGGGCCGAACCGGCCACCGAACAAGGCCGCGATCATATCTGATCCGGTGGACGTCAGCAATCCGCCGCCTCTCCAGCGCTCCCTGCGTCGAGCCGGGGAACGTAACTTGCTTGAATTGGCGAGTTGCCCATCAAACGGACCACAACAGGAGGATTTCTCATGAAATTACGCGACGTGATGACTCCGAACCCCCGCACGCTGAACCCGAATGCCACGGTGCGGGACGCAGCGCGGCTGATGCGTGACGAAGACACAGGCGTGGTGCCGCTCGTCGAGAACGGCCGCCCCGTAGGCCTTATCACCGATCGTGACATCGTCGTGCGCGCGGTGGCCGACGGTACCTCCTTTGACCGGCCGTTGCGTGAGCTGGCAACCGATGACCTGATCACCGCCGAACCGGAGATGAGCACGCGCGACGCAGCCGAACTGATGGGCGAGCACCAGGTGCGCCGGCTCCTCGTCTGCGAGGGCGACCGCCTCATAGGCGTTGCCTCGATCGGCGACATCGCCGTGAAGGAAGGAAAGGACGATCGCGTGGGTGATGCGATCGGCGAGATCTCGCAGGGCGTGAAGCAGCGGGAGTTCTAGGCGGCACTGGGGTGCAGGATGCCCCGTCCGGCATCCTGCACCTGCCGCTTCGTCACCGGCGCCTGACCAGGTATCGAAGTGCCAGCGCGACGGCAGCGAGTGCGGCGAGCACGTACCCGACGTAGTGCGGCACGCCCTCCTGGACCTGTCCCATGAGCACTCCGGCGGCGGCCAGCACCAGGAGCGCGATGGCCGACGCGACGTTCGATCGCCGCCCCTGCGCGGGGACCGGCGGCTTGATTCGCGGCTCGGTCGTAGCTTGGCCGCAGCGATAGCAGATGAGAGCCTTGTCGGCGATCTCGGTGCCGCAGGTGGTGCAGATCATCGGTCCTTCATTCTATGCGCCCTGCCGCACGCCGAACGCAGTGGACCAGCGCGCCGACCCGCATGACACGTTCAGCAATCGCACGTCCCGCCACGACCCGTCCCCTATACTGAGAACATCATGATCCCGCTTCGGGACGTCATCCCGTCCCGGACCGTTCCGGCGCTCGTCATCACACTCATCGGCCTGAACGCGTTCGCATTTCTCTTCGAGCTGACGCTCAGCGAACGACAGCTGGCCGTCTTCGTACGGGAGTACGGTGTGGTGCCGGCGATGTTCAGCTGGCAGTCGGTGTTCACGTCGATGTTCCTTCACGGCGGGTGGATGCACTTCCTGGGGAACATGCTGTTTCTGTGGATTTTCGGGGACAACGTCGAAGATCGCATGGGCCACGGGCGGTTTGTCGCGTTCTACATGCTCTGTGGAAGCGTGGCCGCGCTCGCGCACGTGATGAGCGAGCCGGGCTCGCTCATTCCAACGATCGGGGCCTCGGGCGCCGTTGCAGGCGTGATGGGCGCGTACTTCGTGCTCTACCCGCATTCGCGCATTCTCACGCTGCTGCCGCTCTTCATCTTCTGGCCGGTCGTCGAGCTGCCGGCGGTGCTCTTCCTGGGGCTCTGGTTTCTGCTGCAGCTGTTCAGCGGCGTCGGTACGATGCTGATGGCGACCCAGGGAGGGTCCGCCGGCGGCATCGCATTCTGGGCCCACGTCGCGGGGTTCCTGGCGGGCGTGCTGTTGGTGTATGCGTTCCGCCGGCCCGAGCGCGCGCGCGTCGAGTGGTGGGACGACTCAGGACCGCGATCGTATCGCACGTGAGACGCGCGCCAACTCGATCATCAGCTTCTCGAATTGCGCGTCCCAGACTGCGGCGGGCATCGAGGGCTTCCGCAGCTTGAGTGCTTCCGCCTGTTCTTCCAGCGCGCGCTGCCGGGTGAGCAGGTCGGCTATCTCGGGATCGGTCGCAGCGGCCAGTGGATCCGCGCCGAGGTAGGTCGTGCGCGCCAGCGCCCCATCCTGCCCCGGGGCACCAGCCTCGCGTCCGATCCGATCGCCGTTGTCATCGAGCAGCGCGCGCTCGGTCGCCAGCTGCCCGCGCTGCTCGTAATACTGCCGCACCGCGGCACTCGTCGCGGCAAACACTTCGTACAACGACAGTCGACCATTGCGGTCCTGGTCGGTTGCCAGGTCCTCCAGTGCCTTCACGAACAGCCCGGGAAACACAGTGTCGAAGCGCTGTGCGGCCGAATCCGTCGCGGTGATCACGATGCGGTTGCGTCCCGATACCTCCTCCAGGAACGGGAAGCTCGCACCGGTAGCGTTCACGAAGACGAGCCGGCCGGGCAGGCCGTCGATGAGGCCTGCCCACTGAGCGGCATCGAGATCGGGCCCCACGAGGTTGAACTTCGCGGTGCCGGCGTCGAGGGTGCCGTGCCCTATCAGCACCACGAGAACGACATCGGCGGCGCCGCCAGATCGGAGGGCGGCGAACACGCGCCGCACATTCGCCTCGGTGCTGCGGAGTGATGCGTCCCGGGAACGCCCTGAGAGCACCGTAATCCGTTCCGGAGGGAAGCCGAGACGAGTGCGCAGGCTCTGCACGAGTGCATCTTCCCAGGTGCCGTACGTGGCAGCGTACGTGTCCCCACCCGGCGCGCCGAACACGAGGACGACCGACCGGACCTGGGCTCCGGCGAGCGTCGGAATGACGCACAGCGCCAGTCCTGCGGCGACAATCCTGGCCAGGCGCGTCACCGCAGTCCCCATCGGCGGCGAAGCGCCCATTCCGTCGTGAGCAGTGCGAGGATCAGCAGAAACGACCACGCGTTGTGCCACAGATCCCTGATCTGGCCGGGCCGCGCAGGTGCGTGCGGTGCACGGAGGAAGCCGGCCACGGCTCCGGCGTCGCTGGCGCGCACGTACCGTCCGCCCGTCCCCTCGGCAAGCTTGCGCAACACCGTCTCGTTCAGGCGAGGGTCGACGAATTCCGGATCCGTCCCGCCCGCGAGCAGCGACTGCTCGACTGACGCGAGCACCACATCGCCGCGCTTCGCCTCCACGGCCACCCGATACAGCCCGGGCTCCTCCGGCACGAACGAGGCGGCATGCCGGCCCGCCGCGCCGGCGTCGGTCGACGCCAGCACCCGGCCCGCGCCGCCGGGGTCGCGCATCGAGACGTGCACCTGCGCATCCGGGACCGGTTCGAACGACGCGTTGCGGACGGAGACCTCGATCGGTGCTGCGCTGCCGACGGCGGTGTTTGCCGGGGCCGTCACGCTCACCGGCTCTGGCGCCTCGCTCGCGAGCCAACGGGCGGACTGGCGCCAGAACGCCTCGTACGTCCGATCGGCGGCGGGCATCAACATCTTCCAGCGCCAGCTGCCCTCCCCCCCGAAGACCATCGCCCGGCCGCGGCCGAAGCGCTGGACGGCAATGAGCGGAACGACGCTTCCCGTGCTGCCCTGCGTGGCAGCAAGCACGGACGCTCCCGGCCGCGCCGCACCGAGCGGGGCAGCTCCACCCAGGGCCGGCAGCAAAGCCCACCGACGGCGTGTCTCGACGTCGGCAGGGCCAAGCCGTGTCACAGGGTGGCGCAGTCCTTCCGGGGTGATAGCCACCTTGAACCGGTTGGCCGGCGGCAGCGCCGCCCGCGCGAGCCCACCGCGCCGGTCGGTCAGCTCCAGCGGCAGGACCCGTTCGAGCGTGGACTGCGCCAGGCCTTGCGGTGAAAGTGCCCGCGCACCGAGCACCAGCAGGCCGCCGCCGCGTTCGCCGACGAAGTCGGCAAGCGCCTCCAGCGTGTCGCGCGACAGCGCGTCGAGGTTCGCGTTCGCCAGCACGACGGCGTCGTAGGCGTACAGCGCCTCGCGGGATGCCGGGAAGCCAGTGGAGAGCGAGGCCGTGCGCGCGGATGCCGCCAGGACGTAGTAGGTGTCCTGTCCGCGATCGTCGCGGCCCTTGCGCACGACGGAGTCGATCTCGAGCGAAGGGTCCAGGCGCCACGCACGCCGGAGGAAGGTGTGCTCGAATCCGGGTGCCCCCTCGAGGAACAGGATGCGACGCAATCGTCCGGGCGCGGGCACCAGCACGTCGATCCTGTTGTTCCCGGCTGTCAGCTCGCGGTCGTCGGCGGCGACCTCGACGCGGAAGACCGCCGGTGCGTCGCGCTCGGGTTGCACCGGGAAGACCAGCTGCACCGGGGCCCCATCGGCGGGCAGGGTCGCATCGCGCACCTCGAGAACGCGGCTGCCCTGCAGCAGCCGGACCTGCGATCGGCCCGTCGCGCCATGTCCGACAACCGTGGCGGTGATATCCACGAGACTGGCGTCCATCGCCGAGGGCCCTGCGGTCACGCTGCGGACCTCGCGGTCGTACTGGACCTGTACGTCGCCGACACCGACGGTGATGACGGGGGTCTCCGTACGAGGGCCCGAGGCCGCTGGAGCCACCGGCACCAGGTTGCCCCCGTCGGAGATGAGCACGATGCCGGCGAGGTCCCGGTTCCGATAACGATCGCGCGTGGCGGCGAGCGCACCGGGGAGGTCGGTGCTGCGGCCCGTCGCCGCGAGCGTCGCCACGTCGGCGCGCTGCACCCGCTCGCCCGCCCCCAGCACTTCGACCGTGAAGCTGCCCGATAGCTCCGGGACGAGCTGGTTTCGCACGACTGCCTGGGCCCGTGCGAGGCGTGTGACGCCATCCTCCTCGAGGCCCATGCTGCGCGACGTGTCGACCAGGACCGCCACCACACCGCTGCCTCCAGGGGGAGGGGCCAGAGACACGACCGGCCGCATCAGGAAGAACACCAGGAGCGCCAGCGCGGCGAAGCGCAGCCCGGTCAGCGCGGCGCGCTGCCCGCGCGGGAGCCGGACGCGCCCGCGCGCGTAGGCGGCCATGGCGAGCGCTGCGGCAAGCAGGAGGATGGCCGCGAGCGCCCACGATGGGATCGGATGCGCGAAGAACACGTCAGGGCTTCGGGGCGGCGAGCGATCGGAAGTACGCGTCCACCGCGCGTTCGTACTCGTCCGGCGCGCGGTCGGCCCCGCCGGCCTTCAGGCGATCGCGCGCCGCGCGTTCCAGCAGCGCCTGCGAGAGCGACGCCTCGAGGCGTTCGAGACCCAGCGTCACATCCTTGTGCAGCAGTTCCCACCGCGAGAAGTCCTGCTTGAACGCCTCGGTGCCCGGCGCGGAGCCCACCATCTCCTGCCCCTCGGGTGTGGTGCCCTGGCGTCCCGCCTGCCGCATGCCGCCAAGCTCCTGCCGCAGTTTGTCTGCCTCGCGCATGCGTTCGGCGTACTGCTGCTGGAGCTGCTGCAGTTCGCGCCGCGACCCATCGCCCGCTCCCGGCTGCCCGCCCTGCGGAGTGTTGCCGGCCTCCTGACCCGCGCGTGCCCCGCCCCCGGTTCCCGTCGGATCGGAACGGGCAGCCTCGGCGGCCTGTCCTTGCCGGCTGTCGCGGTTGCCCTCAGCACGTTGGGGTGTGCCGCCCTGCCCGTCGCGCTCGAGCCGCTGCATGCGCCGCTGGAGTTCGTTTATGTCTTCTTTCAGCTCGCGCGTACGGGCGAGCTGATCGGAGAGCTTGCGATCGTCCGCGTTCCTCGAACCGGAGGCATCCCCGAGCCGATCGGCCACGCGGTCCATCGAGCGCGCCAGTTGTCGCCCGGTGCTCGCGGCCCGTGCGGTGGCCGCTGACGCGTCCTGCTGCCCCGCAGCCCGGAGGGCGTCTGCCGACTCGCGCATCCGTGTCTCCAGGCGGTCCTGCTCGATCTGACGTGCGGCCTCCCCCACGGCCTGCCGGGCCTGAGGCTCGGCGCCCTCCGCCGTGGCCGCCACACCCTTGACCTGCTCCTCGAGCCGCTTCAGCCGGTCGGCGAGACGATCCTGATCGCCGGCGACGCGGCGCCGGGCGTCGTGGGTATTCGAGGCGCGCGCAGCGGCTGCGGCCTGATCCGCCAGTTCCCGCTGCCGCTCTGCGAGCTGACGCGCCTCGAGCTGCAGGTCGCCGAGGGCGCGGCGGCGCTCGTCGGGCTGAGCCCCCTGCAGCTGCCGCTCCAGCGATCGCAGCTGCTCGAGCGCCCGGCTGGCGCGCGTGCTTGCCTGCCGCGGATCTTGCCGCCGCAGGTCGCTGGCGGCGCCACGCATCTGCTCCGACGCCTCGCGGAGCTGCGATCCACCACCCGCCGACTGTCCCTGGGGGCTCTGGCCGCCGCTCGCTCCGTCGCCGCCGGGCCTATCTCCAGCCTGCGCCTGCCCCTGTGGCTTCTGACCACCAGAACCGCCCTGCTGCTGTCCGCGCTGGCCTCCCTCTGCCTGCTGCCTCGCCTGCTGCTGGCCCATCTGCCGAGACAGCTCTTCGGCCTGCTGCCGCAACTCCGATTGCTCGCGCGTGAGCCGCTCGAGGCGTCGCTTCAGTTCGTCCGCGCTCAGGCGCTGCCGTTCGCGGGCCAGGTCTTCCTGCTGACGCGCGAGCTGCTCCTGCCGCCGCGCCAGCTCGCGCACGCGGTCCAGCGCGGTGTCGCGGTTGTTGTCCTGACGTTCCTCCGTGCTTTTCTGCGTCTCGTAGTTGGTCTGCTGCTGCCGCTGCAGCTCGCGATCGAACAGGGTCGAGAGATCCTGCTGCGAGCGGTTGGACCCGCCGGAACCGGCCCCGTTTGCCTGCTGCCGCATCACCTCGCGCCGCTTGATTTCCGCTTGCGCGCGCAGGAGGTGGTTGAGCGCTTCCATCTCCGCGGGCAGTGCCTCCGCCGTCTTCACGGCATCGAGCGCGGCCTTCGCGCGCCCCATGGCTGTCGCGGCGCTCGGCATCGGGTCCTCCCGGGACGGGCCGATCGTGTCGCCCTGCACCACGCGGGATCGGCGGCGTGGCTCGCGCATCTGTGCCGCGGCACGCTCGGCCCGTTCCTTCAGCTCCCCCTGTGCGCGGCCGATCGCCCGCACGTCCTGGGCCGAACGGCCCGCGCCGGTCCGGCGATCCAGCTTCCATGTCGCCACAACGATGTCCTTCTGCGCAGTGACGAGATCGTCGAGCAATCGATTGCCGCTTCCGCCGCCGCCCGCCTGGCTCTGTGCCGACGCGAACTCCTCTTCAAATGGTTTCACCTCGAGGAAGAAGATGTCGCTGCGGGCCTCGGTGGAGCGCCGGCCGCGAGCGACATCGCGCACGCGGGCGTAATAGGTCACGAAGTCGCCGGGCTTGACGCCGAGATCCTCGAGGTACAGGGTGTGCCGCCCTGTAACGGACAACGACGCCAGGTCCCCCTCGAACGGCACCGCCTTTTCCCCGGCGCCGCGGACGCTGTAGACGAGATCGAACGCACCGACCCCGTAGTCGTCGTCGGCGCGCGCCTCGATGGTGATCTCCTCGAGGGGGGTGACCTGCCGATCCCCGGCAGGGCGGAGGATGCGGACGTCCGGAGGCCGATCGTTCAACACGCGGATGAAATATTCCGTGTCGCCGTCGGATGCGAGACCGTCGGCGTCGGTGAGAGCCACCCGATACGCGCCGTCGGCGGTGATGGGGAGGGTGGCCCGGAAGCGGCCGTCAGCGGCCTGCTGCAGCGGCACACGGGCGCCACCGACGAGAGACAGAGCCCCGGAGGTCGCGCCCTTGCTGGCCTGGATCGAGAGCGTCACGCGTGTGCCGTTCGGCGCATAGATGTCCCCGCCGTCCTCCTCGTGGCGGGGAGGGAGCCGCGTGTACTCGGGAAAGTCGTACCGCAGATCGATGCGGGCCACGCTGGGTGGATCGACTGCCGTGACGGTGTACGTCTCCGACGTGCGGCCCGCAGCCGACACCGAGTACGTGAAAGACGCGGGAACACCGCCGAACCGCCACGCGAATCGATCCCCGCCGGCGGCCTGCATGCCGACCGTGCGACGCTGATCGCCGATTGTCACGGTGAGCGCTGGTGCGATGCCTCCCTCCCCAGCCATCGTTGCCACACGGATCTCGAACGGATTGCCCCGCTTCACGCGCGCGTTCCCGGGCGATACCTGCAGCACCAGGCGGCCGGGCACCACGTACAGGGCGGCGAGCCGCAGTGCCTGCCGGCCTGGCTCGATCCAGAGGGCGGCGGCAGCCATCAGCGCCACGCCGGCGGCGCCTGCGAGCAGACCGGCACGGCGCACCCGGTCGGGCGGCACGATCGTCGCGAGCGACACCTCGCCAAGCGCCCGTGAGGCATCAGCCAGCATCGCGCTGCGGATACCCGCATGGGCAGGAGAGGAGCCGCGCACGACCTCCACAGCCGTGGCCAGCCGGTCCTCCAGCGCCGGGCACTGCTCTTCGATGTACCGGGCGAACGCCCGATCCCCGGGTATCCGCTGGCGGCGGACGAGCGCGAGTGCAACCACGGCGATGCTGATCACCAGCGCACACAGGCCCACGAGCGTCAGCGCGCCGCCCCCGAGCGTCAGGATCCGAACGATGGCCCACGCCACGAGCCACACGACGGCAGTGGCGGCGGCCACGACCGCCGCCAGCCGCAGTCGCGCCAGCATGCGCCAGCGGGATCGTACGTCCGCCAGCGCGTCGCGCACGGCCGCGGTGTGCGTCTCGCTCGAGTGGCTCAGCTCCACCTGAACACCTTCCTGCTCCGCTGCCGGTGTAGCACCCCGGGGCGGTTCACGCCCTGCGCCCGATCAGGCTCTCTGCCGCCAGGCCAGCGAGCATGACCATCAATCCGTACCGCCAGAGCGACTGATCGGCTTCCCGATTGCGTTGCGACGCCTCGGCTGGCCCACGGCCGGGGTCGGCGCCCCGAGGCACCGCCGCAGCGAAGGCGGCAGGCGTCAAACGCGGCCCCTCTGCCTCCCGTAGATCGACGTTCACGGCGATGCGACGGCCTGCCTCCGCTCCCGGTCCGCGCGTTGTGAGGACGCCGGGGCGGTCGCCGCCGGCGCCAGCCCACTCGCCCACGCGGTACTCCGTGCCCCCGCGCCTGCCCGCCGCCAGGTACCGCACCAGGTCGTGCACGAACGGCACGAATGCAGGGTGGAGCGCGAAATCGTTCCACGCGTTCGCGAGATCGCTTGCCAGCAGCAGGACGTGACCGCGCGCCCCGGTCACCTCCACGAGCGCAGGTGCGCCGTTGCTGAAACGCGCAAGAGTTCGGCGCGTCTCCGACACGGGCCATCGTACCGTGCGCCGGAAGCGCGCGGAGCCCAGGAGGCCCCCCTCCGTGCCGAAGGCGGCAAAGACGGGATGCCGCACATCAGTGGGCGCAAACGTGAGCGGGTCGTCGCTCGCGTCGATGGCTGTTGCCGGCGTACCGAGCACGACCGGCCAGGCAGGCGACACGCGCGTTGGATCAAGGGAAGGTCCCGGCACCAGCAGGAGCCCCACCCCACCCTCCACGGCCCGGCTGATCGCGTCGCTCGTGCGCCGGTCCAGGCCGGAGGCGGAGAACAGGAGTATGCCCACCGCGTTCTCGAGGGCGGCCGGATCGGCGGACACGGTTTCCATCGTGGCCCGCTCGAGGCGCATGCCGTCTGGCCCCTCTGCCGCGGCAAGCGCCCGCTCTACGTAGAAGCTGTCACCGCTCGAGGCCCCCCCGCTAGTGATTGCGACGATTCTGGGGGGAGGAGGCGTGTCGAGAACGGCAAACCGGACATTGTCGGCGGCATAGCCTTCCGCGTCCGTGACCTCCGCCCGTACGGCACCCTGGGCCGGCAGCGGCACTGAAAAGGGCACCTGGAGTGACGTCTTCGCGGCAATCGTCACCTGCCGTTCGCCGCGCTCGCGTCCCTCCACCGCCAGCGCCACGCGCGCCGCCTTCGGCTCCGCCCCGCCGTTACGGATGGTGGCGACCATCGCCCCTTGCTGCCGTCCCAGCGACACGACGGCGAGGTTTCCGGGAGGTGCGCCCACGTCCAGGGCCTCCACTTCGGCCCCCGGAGGCAGGGCGGCAGCGCTGGCCTCGACCCATCCGTTCTGCTGCAGGTCCGACACCACGACGAGTCGTCCGCCGCGACCCGCCATCACGTCTGCGGCTGAGGTAATCGCGGCGCCGTACCGTGTGCTTCGGGGGCCTGGCGTCACACGATCGAGCGCCGCGCGTACGATCCCCCGGTCCATCGTGGGGGCCACCACGACCGAGGCGCGTTCGTCGAAAGCCACGAGCGCCACCGCGCGATCCGGACGCGCATCGGTGATGGCCTGCCGCGCCAGCGCACGCGCCCGCTCGATTTGCGTCGGCGCCGACACGCTGTAGGACGTGTCCACGGCGACGATCGTCACGGGGCCCGTCTGTGCCGCGCGTGTGTCGGCGAGATACGGCCGTGCGAACGACAGAGCGAACAGCACCACCGCCAGCGTGCGCAACGCGAGCAGCAGCCATTCACGCAGCCGGCGCCGCCGTGCGTGCTCGATGGGCGCGCGCCGTAGGAACCGCACCGTGCCAAACGGCACGACCGGCTCGGCTTGCCTCCGGAACAGGTGAATGGCGATCGGAACCGCTGCAGCGGCGAGGCCGATCAGGAAGAGTGGGGAGAGGAATCGCAGGTCCACGCCAGCACCCTCACTGCTTACTTACGGCGGCCGCGAACCGCCAGGTACGACAGCAGTGCACGATCCAGCGGCTCGCTGGTGTCAACCAGCTGGTAGTCGATCCCGACAGACCGCAGCTCGCGCCGGTAGGTGTCCACAAGGCCCCGGATGCCGGCCAGGTAGTGCTCGCGCACCTCCGCCGGCGACGCAATGACCTCCTCGTCCGTCTCGAGGTCGCGAAACGTGATGGGGCGATCGAACGGGAACGTCAGCTCCGCATGATCGAGCACGTGCAGCACGAGGACGTCGTTGCCGCGGAAGCGGAAGTGCTTCAGCCCGTCGATTACGCGTGCCGGCTCGTCGAGCAGGTCGGAGATGAGCACGATCATGCCGCGTTTGGCGAGAGAGTCGGCGAGCTGGTGCAGCGGACGGCCCGCGTCGGTTCTCGCGCCCGTCGGCAGCCGATCGAGCGTCAGCAGCAGCGCACGCAGGTGTCCGGGGCGGATGCTCGGCGGCAACCACCCGAGGATACGGTCGTCGAATGTCACCAGGCCCGCCGCGTCGCGCTGACGGGCCATCAGGTACGCGAGGGACGCGGCCAAGCACGATCCGTACTCGCGCTTGGTCAGCGCGGCGGATCCGTAACTCATCGACGCGCTGATATCCAGGAGCAGATGCGCGCGGAGGTTGGTCTCCTCCTCGTACTTCTTGACGTAATAGCGGTCGGATCGCGCGTAGACCTTCCAGTCGATCGTCGAGAGATCGTCCCCCGGCAGATACTGCCGGTATTCGGCGAACTCCACGCTGAACCCTTTCAACGGGCTCCGGTGCAGCCCCGAGAGGAACCCCTCGACGATGGTGCGCGCCTTGAGCTCGAGGCTCCCGATGCGCGCGATCACAGCGGGATCGAGGAAGCGCGCTTCGCCCGATCGGCCGCTGGTCACCGCCACCTCACACGCCCAGGCCGCTCTTCGGCGGCGGCACCGATTCGATCAGGCGCGAGACGACGGTGTCGGAGGTCACCTGCTCGGACTCGGCATAGAAGTTCGTTATCACGCGATGCCGGAGAATGGGCAGCGCAAGCGCCTGGATGTCGGCCACCGACACATGATAGCGGCCGTGCATCAGCGCACGCGCCTTGCCGCCCAGTATGAGCGCCTGCGAGGCCCGCAGCCCGGCGCCCCACTTGACCCACTTCTCGACGAAGTCGAGGCGGTTCCTGGCGGTGGCGCGGCCGGGACGCGAGGCATCCACCAGCCGCACCGCGTAGCGCGCCACATCCTCGGCGACGAGCACCTCGCGAACGATCTCCTGGAACTGCAGGATGTCCGGCCCCGCCAGCACCCGTTGCGGTCGCGGGCGCGCGCTCGACGTCGTCTGGGTCACGACCCGCACTTCCTCGTCTTCGCTGAGGTACGTCATCACGAGGTTGAACATGAACCGATCGAGCTGCGCTTCCGGGAGCGGATACGTGCCTTCGAGCTCGATGGGGTTCTGCGTCGCGAGCACGAAGAACGGCCGTTCGAGCCCATAACTGCGGCCGGCAGCCGTGACGTGATACTCCTGCATTGCCTCGAGCAGCGCCGCCTGCGTCTTGGGTGGCGTGCGGTTGATCTCGTCGGCGAGGATGATCTGGGCGAATACGGGCCCTTTGACGAACCTGAGGCCGCGCACGCCCCCGTCCTCGTCGAGGATTTCGGTGCCCGTGATATCGGCCGGCATCAGGTCGGGCGTGAACTGGATCCGCTTGAAGCTCAGGTCGAGGATCTCGGCGAGCGTCTTCACCAGCAGCGTCTTCGCGAGCCCGGGCACGCCCGTGATCAGGCAGTGGCCGCCGGTGAAGAGCGCGATCAGGATCTGATCGACTACCTCGTCCTGCCCTACGATCACCTTGCGCAGCTCGGACAGGATCCGCTCCCGTCCCGCGCCGACCTTCTCCGCTACGCCTTCCAGCGGAACGTCGCTCGTCGCCATGAATGCTGGCTCCAGGCCCTCGCGCCGGCGCTCAATGCGTCAGCGCGTAAATGACTTCGTTGATGCCCATCCGGTACGCCTCGGCCGTGTACCGGAAGTAGCCGGGATACTCCTCGGCATTGGACCACTCCCACCCATCGCCCATGTCGGTGTTCCAATTGATCAGAACCATGGGCCGCTCGCGATCGTCGAGCACCGCCCGCAGGTGGGGTATGAACCCGCCCTTCTCCCAGGTGCGGCCGCTGAAGAACGAGCCGAGCCCCGGCGTCTGCGGGTACTTCTCGAGCTTGTAAAAACAGCTGAAGATCGGGTGCGACGGCCCGAGTTCCACGATCTCCCGCTCGGGAAACACGCGCTTCAGCTCGCGAACCAGGTTGTCCCACTCGTACGGGCCATGGAAGTCGTCGAAGGTGGCCGTCCCCCCGCGCAGCAGGAACTCGCGCAGGATCGGCACCTCCGCTTCGGTCAGGTGCAGGTTCCCGGGTTCCACGAAATAGATCCACGGATGCTCCCAGAGTCTCGGATCTTCGAGGGCCAACACGATCGGATCCGCAACCTCGACCGCCGTGACCGTCTTGATCCGCCGCGACAGATTCTGCTCGGCAGCCGGGCCGTCGATGGCCCAGGGCTCTCCCCAGTACTCCATGCGGTACCGACCGGGCTGGGTGTTCGCCGTGTACTTGATGCGGACAAAGGTCCACTGCAGCCCGGCGAACCGCGAGTCGCGCACGAGCTGGGCTTCGGCGTCTTGCAGCAGCGTGCCGTCTACGGCAAGCACGGCGGCCGCCGCCAACACAACCGCGAGGACCACGCGCCGTGTCACTTCCCACCGTCCACGATTGCAAGAAGCAGGTCCTGGGCACGGGGAAAGGTCGGCGCGAGTTCAAGCGCGGCAAGCGTCTGCGCGCGAGCATCGTCGTTGGCGCCGCCTCGCCAGTAGGCTTCCGCGAGGTCCGTGTGCGCCGACACGGGGTCGCTCGAGCCAGCCGCCAGCGCCACGCGGAACCACCGGGCGGCAGTCTCCACGTCTCCCTCCGCCAGCGCCCCGCGCCCGAGCGCGGAGTGTGCGGCCGCGTCGAACGGATCCAGTTCGGCCACACGAGCCTGCGCGCGGAGGTGCCGGGCGGCGTCCGACGGACCGTCGAGCAGTCCCGCCAGCTCGCGCGCCGCCTCCACGTTGTCGCCGTCTCGCGCGACCAGCCGTTCCAGCGCCGCGGCTGCACGCGGGCGGTCGCCCGCTTCCAGCGCGAGGTCAGCCAGCAACGCAAGCGGGCTCTCGGCACCCGTGCTCACCGGAGCGAGCGCGTCCGCCGCCTCGTAGGCGCGCATCGCGCCCTCCCGGTCACCGGCATCCTGAAGCACCTGCGCAAGGGCCAGCTGCACCGGATAGCTGCCCGGGTGCGCGGCCGCCAGCGCGCCGAGCGCCTGCAGTGACGTCTGCGCCGTCAGGTCGGCGTCTTCGGGTACGGCCAGTGCCGCCCGGAGGGGAGCGAACCGCTTCTCCACGAAGGACGTGAACGTCTCCTGAAGAGCAGCGAGCGGCACACCGAGGGACTCGCGAATGGCGGTGTCCGGGTCGCGCCCGTCGCCGTACGCACGGAGCAACCGGCCGAGCGCCTGTGGGCCATGAGCGGACAGAAGGTGCTCCACCACCAACGACACCTGGTAGTACGCGAGCGTGATGCGCTCCGGATCGCTGAACGCCGCATTCAGCTCCGCGAGCGGCACGACTTCGCCCCGGTCCATCGCCTCAGCGAACTGTACCTGCATCGGGCGCGCCCATTCCGGGCGCGCGCGCTGCTCCTCGTATTCGGAGATGCCTTCGGTCAACCATCGCGGCACCCGCTGCTTCGAGAGTTGCAGCGTGATGACGTGCGTCAGCTCGTGCCACAGCGTGGCCTGCCAGTTGAAGGTTCCTGGCGGGCGCGCTTTCGGGGAGTCGAGTGTCACGACGCGCCCGAAACAGGCGCCCAGCGCGCCGATCATGCCCGGCAGCCCGAGATTTCGCACCGCAAAATCGTCGTGCCTGGGGAAGATCTCTATGAGGATGGGCCCTTGCGGCGTCAGGCCGTACCGCTGTCCCAGCGTGCTGAGCGCCTCACGCGCCAATGGCACCGCATGCTCGCGCAGCACCGCGGCCTCGTCCGGGTGCACCCGAAAAGTCAGCGGGCCATCCTGCACGGTCACGAACGTGTCCAGCGTGTCGAGCAGGGCCAGCAGGTTGTAGGTGACGATGTCGTACGGGTCGTCACGGAATGCGCGCTCGAGCACGGCGCGCGCGCCCGGTTCGTCTCCCGTCCGCAACAAATGCAACCCCAGTTCCGCGTAGGCGCGCGTGTCGTCCGGATCGATGGCCAGCCCCTTCTTCGTCAACGCTACCGCATCGTCGAAGCGATAGTGCCGTGCCGCATGCGTGCCGGCCATGCGGTACACGGCGCCGAACCGCGGGTTGATGGCGAGCGCGGCGGCGGCGTGCGCCTCGAAGTCGCTGATCCGGTCTTCCACCCACGCGACGGCCGCCTGCAGGGCACGTGCCTCCAGACTCGATGGATTGACCGCGAGCGCGCGGGCGATTGCGCCCGCGGCGGCGGTGGTGTCGCGATCGTTGAGGGCCAGTTCCGCTACGAACACGTGCGCGGCGACGAGCGACGTGTTCAGCGTCAGCGCGCGCTCGGCGAGTTGCTGCGCCATCGGGGGATTGGTGTCGACCATCGCCCGGCCGAGGCCGACATACGCAGGCGCATACCCGCGGTCGGCTTGGATGGCTGCCCGGTACGAGCGGACCGCATCGGCGTTCTGGTGCTTTTCGACGAGCAGATCGCCCCAGGCGGTCTGGAGTTCGGGGTCGTCGCCCACCATGGCGGCGGCGTCGCGGAAGAGGTCGTTGGCCTGCTGTACGCGCCCGAGCGCATGGGCCGCACGCGCAGCACGGCCCGTGGCCGCGCCGTCGGCGGGCGAGGCTCGCCCGATGACGGCCTGCAGGACGGCTTCTGCGTCAGCGCGTCGCCCGAGCGAGCGCTGCAGGAGCCCGAGCTCGAGGGCCGCCGCGCCCCCGCGATCGGCGGCCGCGAGCGGCGTCAGCCGGGCCAGCGCATCGTCGTACCGGCCGCGCGCGGCCGCGGCACGCGCGTGCAGCAGCGCGGCATCGGCGTCGGTCGCCCCGAGCGGCCCGACCAGTTGTTCGACGATGTCGTAGTGCCCGGAACGGTATGCGCGCTGGGCGTCGAGGAGGATCGATGCCGGTGTGACCTGTGCGTCGGGCGCCCGCGACTGTGCCTCCGCGGGAAGGACCGCCGTTGTCGCCAGCAGCAGGACCGCGCTCCCTTCGAGCGCGGACGCAAGCACCAACCGCCGCAACGCACGCAGCGGTCGTTCGGATGACCGCATGGAATTTCGAGTATAGCGCACGGATTCCGCCCCCGTCCCGGATCGGAACAGGATTGCGGCAACGGATGCGGTCCGTCTCGTCGCAGGCTCGATTCACCGCGTCGCTCCCCATTGGACCCGAACGCGAGTTCATGCGAGTCATGGCGGGCACGGGCACCCCGCGGCGGCTGAGGTGAAGGCTCATATCCGTCCGGGTGCCAGGTGGGGGAACACCACGGATTCATCGCAATGGCGTGGGCGGCGGGCAGCGCGACTCGGCACACAGCTGGCCGGCGCGTGTCTCCCGACACGGCAGCGGGCGCATTGCCGTGCGACTCGTCATCGCGCAGTGTGCTTTCCGTCCGCGCCTCCTGCCGGACCGTAGAGCGCCCTCTCCTCGACCTTGATCCGCCGCACCAGAATCCACGCGAAGGTCACGAGCGCCAGCGTGCCCGTGATGAAGGCAGAAAGCGCGATCGCCACGCCGGCGAGCTCGCCCATGACGCCGACATAGTTCGGGTGCCGCATCCACCGATAGGGGCCGCTCGTGACGAGCGGCGCCCCTGGAACCACCAGCACCCGGAATGACCAGCGGGGGCCGAGCGACGCCATCGCCCAGAACTTGATTGCCTTCCCGAGACCGAACACGGCGAGCCCCCACAGCACCGCGCCCGAAGCGACGGACGCGTGCAGCGCGCCTTCGATCGCCATCAGCACGAACGAGGCGGGATACGCCAGCTGCATCACGGGGTACACGTCGTCCGCCGGCTCGAACGCCCCCGCCTCGCGCAGCCGGCGCTCGTTGCTCCGCGACAACTGGAGTTCCACGAGCATCATGAGGAAGACGGCCACGGTGACGAGGGCGGAGATCAGCAGGGGCATGGCATCAACCAATGCACGATGCACGATGCACAAGGACAGAAAAGCGCACGGGCAGAGACACACGAGCCTGCCCCAGCATCAGACCTGGTGGTCGGTTCCCAACGAACGCTCGAACACGCCGGCGCAGCGCTTCATTCAACTCAGCGGTCGCGAGATTCGGACGGGATGTTTGGGCGTGATTGTAAACGGTGCCGGCGCCATCTGTGCATCGTGCAGTGTGCATCGTGCATTCCCGAGGGCGGCCTACGCCGTCGGGCTGTCTGGCACTGGCTGCCAGGCCATGAACTCCTTCTGGAAGCGGTCGCTGTAGACCGCCAGCAGGTGGTCGAGACGGTGTGAATCGGGGGTGGACAGGATCATCCCCGCGTGGTGGTGCTTCTGTATGCGCGTGACGATCTCCGGCGCATCGTAGCCCGAGAGGTCCGGGTCCGGTTCGCGCGCGAGCGTCAGGAGCAGGCCGGCGTAGTCGTTGCGGACCGGCGGCAGGTTATACGACGTATCTTCGCCCGCAATTTCGATGTGCGCCCACTCGCGCCACAGATTGAGGCCGGACGCGGCTTCGACAACGTCCACGATGAAGGCGCCCCCTACCCTCGCCGACGTCTCGAGGAAGTACCACCGGCCGTCCTCGTGCGCACGGATGAACTCGGTGTGCGTCACGCCGCGCACCAGGCCGAACGTCGTGATGACCTCCCGGTTGAGGGCGGCGAGCGGGCCCGCCTCCGACGCATCGCGGGGCAGTGTTCGGGTGGTGAACACACCGCCCTCGTGTGCCGTGTTGATCGGTGGGGTACCGTACTTGTGGGCGGCGTGATACAGCACCTCGCGCTCCCAGACCACCGAATCGACGTGGTAGACGTCCCCCGCCACGAAGTGCTCGAGCACGAAGAACGAGCGTCGGTCGCCGAGCGTCTCGATGGCCGACCACAACTCGGCGACAGTGTCGAGCCGCTGGATGCCGATGGCCGCAGCCGACGAGCGTGGTTTCAGCACGTACGGTCCCGGCACATGTTCGGTGAACTGCGCGATCCGACTGTCGTTCAGCACGTGCACGAAGTCGGGTACGAGGATGCCGGCGTTGCGGGCCTTCACGCGCATGGCGAGCTTGTCGCGAAAGTACCGCGCCGTCGTCTCGCCCATGCCGGCAATCCGGAGGTGCTCCCGGAGCAGCGCCGCGGTCTCGACATCGAAGTCGTCGAGCGGGACGATGCGGTCGATGTTGCGCGTGCGCGCGATGTGGCTGACGCCTTTCAGCAGGTCTTCCCGGCCGATGTCGCGGGGGAGGAAGAAGGACTCCTCGATGGCCTCGCGCGGCCACTCCGCATCCCGCAGTTTGTCTGACGTCAGCAGCAGCACGCGGTGCCCCTTCCGATGGCACTCGCGCAGGAACGTGTGCCCCTTCTCGAAGGTCGCAATGCACAGTAAGGTCAGTGTCGCGGTCGGCGGCACGGTCGGCAACCTCCAGGGCTGGACGGGCGAAGAAGACAGGATACAACGATCATGTGGGCGGTGGGCGGTGGGCGGTGGGCGGTGGGCGGTGGGCAGGGCGGTGGGCAGGCGATGGCCGCTGGGTGGCGGGATAGACCGGGATCGGCCCGGGCGATGTTGTCCCTACACTACACTGTCTCAGAACGATGTGGGCCGGGGCCGAAGCGCCGCGGCCCGTGTGGCGTCAATTCCGGGAGCGTCCATGCAGCGGGAATCGCACCGGTGGTACTCCCACCGGATCGGGCGGGAGATGGGCGTCGTGGTCTACGGACACTATGGCCTGCCTGTTCTCGCCTTTCCAACGAGCGGAGGCGCAGAGTGGGAGCTCGAGAACATGGGCCTCATCCCGGCCCTCGCTCCGTACGTGGACGCGGGGCGCGTGAAGATCTTCACGGTCGGATCCAACACCGACGCGAGCTGGTACAACACAGGGGCGCACCCGTTCCACCGCAGCTGGATGCAGCGCATGTTCGACGAGTACATTCGCTGGGAGGTCATTCCGTTCATCCACGGGCGCTCGGGCGGGCTGCTGCCGATCGCCACGATGGGCGCATCCCTCGGCGCCTTCCATGCGGCGAACACGCTCTTCAAGCACCCCGACGCGGTGAAACGCTGCTGGGCAATGTCGGGCGTCTACGACATGCGGCGTTTCATGGACGGCATGAGCGACGAGAATTTCTATTTCAACAACCCAATCGACTATCTCGGCGGAATCAGCGACTGGGGCCAGGTCGGCCTGCTGAACACGTGCGACATCCACATCGCCACCGGCAACGGACCCTGGGAGAAGCCGGAAAGCTCCTATCACCTGTCACGAGTGCTCGCGAGCAAGGGAATCCATCACCACCTGGACGACTGGGGCGATCAGGGCGGGCATGACTGGCCGTACTGGAAACACCAGATGTGGCACTACCTGCGCGAGGTGTGACGCCGCTGTTCTGACGCATGTCATTCCCGGGCGGAAGCCCTCCGGGGGCGGCGTGCTCGACGATCAAACGGTCCGCCGTGCCAGTGAGTCCCGGTGACGCTGGAGTCAACGGAGGCCGGTCGTACGCTGCAGTTCGCATGTGCTGCTGCTCAGGATGTCCCCTGGAACAGCCGCAAGCAGCCGGCGTGGGGCGATGAGGCCCGCGAGCGCACCCACCCCCTGCAGCAGAACCGCCCCGGCAACAATCGGGGCCGCGAGCGGCAGGGTGAGTACACGCGATGGGCTCTCGCGAACAGCCTCCCGCAATTTTGCCGCGGCTTGCGTCGCCCAGAAACGCAGCAGCGCAACGGTTCGCGGCCACTGACCTCCTGGCGCTCCGGCAGAGTGCCTGTCCGCGGCAATCAAGCGTGGGACCACCACACCGTCGAATCCCATCAGGATGAAGCGCCAGACGAAATGAGACAGCCCGTTCGGCGCGGCGTGGCCCGCGCGAGCCGCGGGCTGGCGCAGGATCGTGTAGCCCGCTGCGAGGAGGGCGGCGGCGTGCAGACCGCTCATTCGGTAGCAGGGGCGCCGCGACGGGATGGGTACGTGCTCCAGGACAGAACGCCGGAACGCGACGTTATTGAGATGGTACCTGTCGGATCGGTACAGCCCCGTCGCTGACGAGTGAGCTGGAAAGCTCGCGGCAATCGCGACGGCCAGTCCATACGGGCCGGGGGCGTCTATCCTCGTTTCGCCGCCCACGACCGACACGGCAGCATCGGAGAACGGCGACAGCAGTGCTTCGAGCCATCCGCGCGGGTAATGGCAGTCGCCGTCGGCAAACACGACGACCTCGCCAGTCGACGCCCTCGCTCCGGCCATCTTGAGTTCCTCGTACCCGGTGCCGTCCGGCAGGCGGAGGAGACGAACCCACGGAAACGCCTCGAGCGAATGCTGCAGCGTCTCGTCGGGCACATCCCCGCTGTCGGCCAGCAGAACCTCGTTTGCGCGCTGAATGGGCAGCGATTGTGCCGCCAGCGAGGCGAGAGTCTCCTTCAACCCGTCCAGATCGGCCAGTGACAGGTTTGCAGTTTCAATTACGACCGAGAAGCTTGGAACTTTCATCCTGAACCCTTACTGTGCCTCGCCTCGTGGCGACGAGACGCCGCCCCTCCGCCAGAAAGGAGACCTCTGAGCGCACCGGCAGCATTTGCCAGGACCAGCAGCAGATGAACGGCGGTCACGGAGCACGAGCGCACGATGCCGACGGGCGGAAGCGCTCCATCGCTCACCTGGTGCGTGCGGACGATCCTGAACCGTTCTCTCGCACGCTTCGCGAGCGTGCGCGCCGGTATGCCACCGCTCCGCAGCACCTGGCCACTACCGAAGCCGACCCGTTCTCCCTTCTTCAGAAGCTCGCGAATAGACGCCCGCGCCGCGTGGTCGACAACCGCACGCTCGGCGAAGTGGATCGGGATACCCGCCTTCGAGCATCGCCACCCGAACTCCTGGTCTCCGCCGGACTTGAGATCTTCAGCGAAGCCACCTACGCCGGCAAAGATGGTCCGCCGCACGAACAGATTCGCTCCCGCGGCGAAGCCCTCCTGCACGTAGTGACGTTGGCGAAAGAACCGGCCGGCGTCAACAATCTCGGCGAGCGACGGAGCGGCCGAGAGTTTCGTCTGGATTCGGCCTGCCGCTCGCGGTCCGTCGGTCAGCGCGATCAGGCCACGCTCGAGCCAATCCGGATGAGGGCGACAATCCGCGTCCGTGAACGCCAGGTTGTCGCTGGTCGCCACCTGCACGCCCTTATTGCGTGCAGCGTATGACCCTCGTGGCTCGGAAAACGTGATGAGCCGCCATCCTGGCGACAGCTGCTCCTGCAGCCAGAGGCCACCTCCATCCCGCGACGCGTCGTCGATCCAAATGACCTCGAACTGGTCCGACGAGATGGTCTGCGATTTGAGGGCCGTGACAAGCGCCGGCAGAGACGGCCTGGCGTCACGAAACGGAATGATGACCGAAATGCGTGGAGCCATCGATCAAGCGTGACTGGGCCGGGTGATTACCGGTGCTCACGCGCCGCGAGGTACGCCCCCGCTACTGCCGCGGCGAGAACCTGGGCCGCGAGGGACATGCCCCTGAACACGAGGGCGACAAGCACACCCGTTGGTACGTCGAAGGATAGCAGCTTCCCGGTGAGGGCCACTACCCATTCGGTGACGCCGAGGTTGCCGGGCGTGATCGTCACCATTCGGATTGGGATCGTGATGGTGTAGACGAGCCCGCCCGCGAGCAGATGATTGTGAGCCACGGAAAGCGACCGGTACAGGAGGCCAAAGGTCAGAAAGTTGCACACGTGACGCCCGAACGCGAGCACCGAGGTGACAACGATGGTGCGGCGGGGGGTCGGCGTCAGTGCGGACGTGAACCGCCATCGCTGGAGCAGTGGATGGCCTGCAAATCGGGGCAGCAGAAAAACGCCCGAGAGCGCGACGGCCCCCAGAGCCACTATCCCGCCGGTGAGACCGAGCACGGGCCCGGACGTATTTCCGGTCACGACCTGGGCTGTGACCACCGCCCAGACCGCCAGGATGGCGGCCGCGAACAGCGCGAGCAGATTGCTCAGGAGCGTGGCCCAGACGAAATCCGGATACGCCAGCCCACGACGACGGAGGTACGCCATGCGGACCGCAACATTCCCCGCGACGGGCACGACATAACTGGCGAGCACGCCGCCGGAACGGACCAGCAACAGTTCCCAGAACCCGAGTTTCTCGAGCGAAGCCCGCAGCGGCGCGAGCACGGCGCCGTTCCACAACAGCTGCGCCGAGAACTGACTCACGAGCACGATCAGCACGTCCCCGAGCGAGAGACGTTGCAGGTCTTCGAGCGCCTCGCGCCGGGTGACGAGATACAGGGCAAGCGGTATCAGCAGTGCGACGAGCAGCACCGCCCTGCGGCGCGTCGGGCGTGACTGGGTGCTGCCGGCGGCGCTGACGGTCGCAGGCGACGATGCGGAGTGGTCCTGTCCGGTGCGGCTCACGTGGCGGCACCGACCCTCGGCATGGGCATGGCCGACCCGGCACGCGCGCGCCATGCGGCGCCAAATCGTTGCATCCTATGACCCTTCGGGCTATCGTTCACTCCGGTTCGTCTGTCCCGTGTGACGGCGACCGTCGGCATCATCCAGACGCGCCGGAACTGCTGTGCAGAACGAGACACCGCGTTTTTCAATCGTGATCCCGGTTCGTAACGAAGGCGAGAGCGTAACCGCGGTCGCGGCCGCGATCGACTCGGCACTGGCTCCGATGAGTGGCCGCCACGAGGTCGTGTTCATCGACGACGGGTCGACCGACGACACGCTCGCCCAGCTGAAGCGGCTCGCGCGCGAGCACCGCCACGTCCGGGTCTATTCGTTTCGACGGAACTTGGGCAAATCGGTCGCGCTCGAATGCGGCTTCCGACTCGCGCGAGGTGAGTTCATCCTGACGATGGACGGCGATCTGCAGGACGACCCGACCGATCTGCAGCAAATGTACGAGTATCTGGCGACACATGATGTCGATGTCGTCAGTGGCTGGAGAAAGAACCGGCGCGACACGCGGCTGAAACTCGCGCTGTCGAAGGCGTTCAATCTCATCGTCGTGCGCATGCTCTTCCGCGCAAACTTCCAGGATATGAACAGCGGTATGAAGCTGTACAAGGCGGAGGTCGCGAGAGAACTGCGCCTGTACGGCGGAATGCACCGGTTCATTCCACTGATCGCCACGGAGTTGGGCTTCCGGGTGGCCGAGGTGCCCGTCAGACACCATCACCGCAGGTACGGGACGTCGAAGTACCGTGCCACGAAGGTCGTGACCCAGATTCCGGATCTGCTCACGATGTTCTTCCTCCTCAAATTCACCGGCCGGCCGCTTCATTTCTTCGGTCGGATCGGTTCCGCGTTCTTTGCCCTCGGCGTCGCGTGCCTGCTGTACTTGACTATCCTGTGGACGCGCGGAGTTCCAATCGGAACGAGACCGCTGCTCACGTTGGGCGTGCTGCTCGTTCTGATCGGCGGGCAGGTGGTGTTCACAGGGCTCCTCGCCGATCTGATAGTCAACGTGGCCCAGGACAGGACGCGGCAGCTGCCGCTGAAATACACGTCCGACGGGGAGGCGCTCTCCCCGGGAGCGACCGTGCTAGCGGTACCTGACCCACCCGGCGTCGTGAAACAACCAGAACAACCAGGAGTGGCGCCACGGGTTGGCGAGCGCGTACACGACGCTGCCAACTGACACGAGCAGCAGAAGGCTGGCCAGCACACGTCGCCAGCGATGGCGCTCCCAGCGATCGGCCTCCGGAACCATGGTCAGGAGCCAGAGCGGTGCCAACCAGATGAACCAGCGGGGACCCGCTGCGTTGCCGCCATAGTTGCTGGTCCGGTAGACGTAGAACGCGAAGATGAGAGCCGTCAGACTCAAGGTCAGCTGGGCCAGCCGACGTTCCACCCCCGGGCGCGTCCGTCGATCCCGCCGGGACAGCACGGTCCGCACCATGCCAATCCAGCCGAGCAGCAGAATGGGCGTCAGCGAAAGAATGCCCGTGTGGCCGGCGAGGAGATGGGCGGCGTAGATCCATTTCGGCTCCCGTATCCGATCCATGCCGGTCGGATGCCGCCAGAAGCTGCCCGCATATCGGTACCACTGCTCGTGGGCGTAGGTCGGCATGATCGTGCCGACCGCCAGAAACTGTGTGTACAGGTACGCGCCGACCGGCAGCAGGATGGCAGGCACGGCAACCGTCACAGTCAAGCGCGGCGACACTCGCAACAGCCAGAGTGTCATGGCGAGCGCGAGCGCCGCGGCGGGAAGCTCATTGCAGCTCGCCCAGCCCAGACACAGTCCGGCGAACAGAAATCGCCACCATCGACGATCCCCGTCCAGTTCGATCCGGAGGCACTGATACATGGCGAACAACGCGGCGTGTGCCGCGACGGTGTGGTTGTTCAACGTGCCGGAGAATCCGGTCACGAACGTGCCACAGCAGGCCGCGGTGACCACCAGCACTCGACCCCAGTCCGTGGTTCCGAGCTCCTCCACCAGCCGCGTGAAGAGCAGGAGGTACAGCAGCAACGGAAGCCAGTTGATGGTGAGCAGGATCGTTCGGCTCACGAAGAGGCGGTTCTCTCTGATGTCCAGGCCCAGCACCTTGTGCAGCACCCAGTACTCGCCGGCCAGCACCGTCGGGAGCAGGGTCGGCTTGCTCGAGTAGAACCGGAACGTATTCGGATGCAGGATCTTGTCGTTCGTATTCCATCCGGGCTCGGCGACGAGACCTTGATCCGTGTACTTGCGGTCCGCTCGTTCATACCGACGCCCGATGGCATAGCTGCCGGTCTCCACGAGAGCCCGGATCGTCGACCACCGCGATTGATCGTTCACTGAGTACACAGCCGGTGCCGTCAGGATCGTCGTGCCCACGAGCCCGATGGTCATGATCAGCAGGAGCGAGTACGCACTGCGACGTGCGGCAGCGCTCGTGTCCGTGGCGGCTGCCGGGAGCAAGGAGGAGTTCTGCTGCATTCCTGTGGCTGATCAGCCCGGCGGCCACCAGGTCGACGCCTGATCCGATTGAGGCGACCTGGCGGGCGTGGCCGGTGTCGCAGTGTACTTTGTCATCGTCTCTGCAACCATGCGAATCGGACCGGTAGATGACCGAGCTCTTGTTCCGAACTGCAGGTGTCAGATCGCAGCGGTCTGTCCGGAGGGTGTCTGGCCCAGCCTGCACTCGGCGTCGAGCACCTCGATCACGCGGCCATAGAGCCCCTCCACCTCCTCCACGTCATTTCCAATCACGGTCAAGCCCAGCTTCCCGAACTCCGAGACAGCGCCGATCATGTGGAAGAGCACGCCCGATTCGGTGCGGTGGCTGAAGTGCAGCCCGTTGATCGACATGATGTCGAACAGATCGTCGGGCAGAATGCCCCGGTAACACTTCGAGCGGAGATTGTCGGTCGCGCGGTACGACTTCGGCCGGCCGCTCAGCGAGAGGAACTCGCCCGACTTGGTGTCGAGCTCGCCTCCGGTGAGAAAGCGGAGCGCCAGAAACGGGTGGGTCGTGCCAAGCACGCGCAGGTTGATTTCGAGCGCGGTGATGCGCCAGTCCGTCTCACCGGCATTGCGCCAGGCCAGGAAATCCACCCCGTAGCGGCTGACCACGTCGTGCCGCGCCAGGACCTCGCCCACGCGGCGGCCCGCCTCGCGGATCTGGTCGCGGTATTCGCCGGCCGCGGGAAAGCGGCAGCCCAAGTAGATCTGTCCGGACTCGCCGCCCAGGATCTGGTCGTGCGTCGAGATTTCCTGGACCTGCCCCGTCGGACTCGTGCGGAGCTGCGCACTCGGCGACGTCTTCTCGTCGGCCTCGATGAACTCCTCGACGACGCCGCCCATCCGATCGAGTTTGTTGAAGTACTGGTCGGGAGACTCGGTCGGCACCGGCATCTGCGCCAAGTCGACGGCCCGGGCCAGTTCCCCCGGGTCGGTGCGGTGCGGGTAGGACACGACCGCATTGCCCTCGCCCGAGAAGCTGTCGTTCAACTTGATGACCGCCCGGCGGATGCCGGGGCGCTGCGCCCTCAGCTCCGTCAGCGCGTGCACGACGTCGTCGCGCGTATTGAGGTCTTCGAAACCCGCGGGCAGGTCCACGCCCGCCTCGCGAAACACGCGCCGGCTACCCGATTTGGTGCCGTACTCCGACAACGCCGGATCCAGGCCGTTCAGCGGGATCCCGAGCAGCACCGACAGCCGCCGCTCGAGCGGCGTCGAGTTGAACACCGTGAGGTACGAATGCTCACGGTCGTGAATCGCGTAGCGGATGCGCTGCAACAGCCGCGGCCGCTCCAGGATCTTCTGCGTCAGCGGGCGTGACGATCCATCGTACGTGCAGAGCATCGTGAGCCGCGCGCGCGCGTGGCTCGCGGGTACGCCGGCGAGCAGGTGCAGGTAGTAGTCGAGGGTGAGCGGGTGCACCGGCTGCGAGGTGACGTACACCACGTGAGCACGCGGGTTCCGCAGCCTGATCAGCAGGAACAGCAACCGCTCCTCGTAATACGAGGCCCCGGCGAGCTTCGTCAGCTCCTCGGCATCGAGCGTCAGCGAGGGCACGACCACGGAGGTGCTCGGCTGATCCTCGTTCGCGGTGAGCATGCCCCACACCGAGGCCAGCTTCGGCTTGAGCCGCTGAAACTCCTCCAGTTCGCGCTCGGGCGTCAGGTCACAGTCGAACGGCGGCTTCGGCAGCACGGCGGCTAGCCTCCCTCGGCCTCTTGCACCTGATCGGCGGACGCGCGGAACAGGACCGGCATGCGATCGGGATCGATGAAGAGCGTGCGCCCGAGCTGCCGGGCCCGCCGGAGGGCCTCCTGGTGCAGGTAGTGGCGCAGGGGCGCCAGGAACGTGTAACTCGACGTCACGTGCAGCGCGCGATCGCCGTGATCGTGGATGTCTTCGGTGAGCGCGGCGACGCGCTCCTCGTACCATTCGGGCGTGACCTCCCCGCGCTCCATGCGCTTGCGAAGGATAGTCAGCTGCCGCGGGCGATTGACGATCTCGGGGTGATGGTTGACGCCGAATATGCGGGGCATCACACCGGCCCGGTCACGCGCCACCTCCATCATCGTCAGCGCATTGCCGGCGGGCCCTCCGACCACGAGCGCCTCGTACGCAATGGCGGTGATCCCGTCCGGCAGCGGCTCGACGAGCGGAATGAGGTCGTAGAGGCGACTGTCGAGAATGCGCAACCGCCGGCGCTCGGGCAACTCGCGCGCGAAGAGGCCGAACCACGGATGATCGGCGGCTGCCGGCGTCAGCACGTTCTCGAGGATTCCGGTGCTCTTGCCGCCCTTCTCGGGTCCCCGCAACACCGCGTCGGCTACGCCCAGCCACCGACACATCACCCCGAACGTGTGGCAGACCGCCAGCAGCACCGCGTCATCGTCCGCGCGAATGCGGTCGAACAGGCGGAACAGCGGCGCCTCCCAGGAAGGGTCTTCGCGGATCCCCTGGGAGCCTGGGGACACGCCGTCGTTCTTCGCCGGATCCAGATGGCCCGGCCCGCCGGTGCCCACATAGATCACGTGACGGCCACCGGGCGGCTCGGGGATTCGGCCGCCCCGGCGAACGTCGTAGGACAGGACGCGGAAGCGCAGGCCGGCCGCTGCCAGATCGGATTGCAGGTCGCAGACGGCATTCTGCACCCCGTGCACGATGGCCTCGTGTCCGAGGTTGGGCCAGCCGTGGTGCATGTCGAGCACCGCGATGTCGATGACGTCCGGATCGGCAGGCGGCAGGTCGCCGTCGCGCTCGACGCGCGCGTACGCGCACCCGCCGTGCTCCGCAGTCGACGGACAGTCGGTCAGGCAGATGTCGCGCCCGTACTTCACGCGATGCTGGCAGTCGAAGGGCATGAGTCAGCCCTCCCGGCGCTCGATCACGAAGGCAGGAATCTGGCCCCCTCCGGACGTCACGTTCGCGAGCCCGGTGCTGCTCAGCCGTGTGAGGAATCCGGCGACGCGGCCCCGGAAGATGTAGGGCGCGAGGTCCACGAGCATGTCGCGCATCACGACCGCGTGCGGCGTGTCCACCATCGGGAACACCTGGCGGCTCACCGGGATGCGCCGTTGCGCCACCCACGTGGCGGAACCGCTCGCGACGGCCTGGTCAATTGCGGCCGTCCACTCGCGATCACCCGTCTCCCACCCGAGGACGACCCCTGCCCCGCCGAACTCGTCGTTCGGTTTGATGACGAACTCATCGCGATGGCGGCGCAAGTGCTCGAGCAGATCGACCACATGACCGTCGATGGTCGTCCGGCTCGGCGCAACCAGCCGCGTGAACGGCACGTGCGCCCGAATCATGGCCTGTTCGTCGCTCGTGAACAGGTCCTGATGCGCGTCGTCGGTGAGTACCGCAAAGAAGGCCTTTTTGTGCGGAATCTTGCAACGAAAGGTGTTGGCGACGCAGACCGTGCGTTCGGCGTACGCCCGCAAGAGGGCCGCGCAGTCGTCCCTCCGCGCGAGGATGTCGTTGATCAGCACGCGCCTGTAGACGAGGTCGATGACGCGCCCTCCCGCAATCAGCCGGCCATTCTCGTACGTGAGCTCACGCGGATCCGCCACTACCGTCGGCAGCCCGCGGCATTCCAGGCGGTTCTGCAGAATCTCGAACTCGCTCCAGGTCGGCACGCCCCTGAAGTCGACAATGAGGACGGTGGGCGGGCTCGCGGTGCCGCCCCACTCGCGGTAGCTGGCGAGCAGGGCATCAATGATGGCATCGCCGAGGTGAAAGTACTGGGCGTCGAACTGCTCGCGGAATTGCGCCATCACTGGCAGGTCGCTGAATATGCGGGCGAGCGTCTCTGTGTACCCGAGACCGGCGGGCGATTCAGCGTTGTACTCGGCAAACCAGAGATCGCGTGGAAGGAGGAATCCGTCGAGCCGTGACGCGGTGCTGGCGCACGCGTAGCCCGGCTCGATCGCGACGAGCTCCCGCTCCGCCTCGGTCAATCCCACCGCGTCGAGAATCGAGGCGTCGGCCAGGGCCGCCTGCACCACGCGTTCGCCAATTGCGGCGATCCCTTCTGCCACGCGGGTAATGCGGCTGACGTCCTCGCGCGAGAGGAAGAGCGGCCGGAGGAACGGGCAATGCACGCGGCCACCGAACGTCAGTTTTGCCGCGCGCAGCCGCGTCGACAGCTCGGCCCAGAACGGCTCCGCGAGCTCGACGTCCGGCCGGAGCAGAGCGTTCCAGGCGTCGGCTGGCGAGACAGGGACGATCAGGCTACACCTCCTCGACGGTGCGCACGGGACGCGGCGCGCCGATGAAGCCGCCCGCCGTCCCCATGCCGAGCATCTCCTCCCATCGCGGCCACGGTGTCGTGGGCTGGGGATTCAGCGCGCGGTCGATCACGAGACGCGCCATCTTCTCCACGACGATCTCGAAGTAGAACGGCGTGATGCGATCGCGCTCGAAGTCGCAGGCGGGGTTGAGGAAGTCGATCGCGTACGGCACGCCGTCCTTGATGGCGAACTCGATCGTGTTCATCTCGTACCCGAGCGCGAGATTGATCGTCCGGGCGTCGCGCACGACGCGGGCGCCGAGTTCCGTCGTCAAGTACTCGTGCTCGATCAGGTAGCGCCTCTCCCGGGGGGCATAGGCCACCGGGATGATGTCGGTCTTGCCGAACGTGAAGCACCGCACGTACAGCCCGAAGTCGATGAACTCCTGGAGCGTCATGCAGTACGGCGCCGTCCCGTTGTAGGCGGCCAGCAGCTCGGGCACGTCGGCCACCTTGTAGACGTGCTTCCACCCGCCACCCGAGTACGGTTTGAGAATCGCCGGCCGGCCCACGTAGTCGAGCAGCCGTTCCCAGTCGATTGGGTACTGCAGGTTGCATCAACGACTCGGACGTGAGGTCCACGTCGCTGGGATACCCCTTCTGCGGCAGCAGCACCGTTTTCGGGATCGCGATCCCGAGCTTCGCGGCAACGGCGTAGTTGAAGAACTTGTCGTCGGCGGTCCACCAGAACGGGTTGTTGATGACGTGGGTGCCCTGGAGCGCCGCGTGCTTCAGGAACCCGCGGTAGTACTCGACTTCGTGGGAGATGCGGTCCACGATGACCGCGTATCGGGACGGCTCCAGCATGGCCGTTCCGCCGAGCGTCACCATCTCGGCGCTGACGCCATGCTCCCGGCCCAGTGTGTTCACACGGTGGATGAACGCCGGCGGAAAGCTGAACTCACGACCGCAGAGCAGTCCGATCTTCATGCGACCTGTCCTCTTCGACTTCGCGGGACACTCACCCCCACCGCAGAGCGGCGCCGGGCTTCTGAACGGGCGAACAGCCGTTGCCACAGCTTTGTCGAGATGCGGCCAGCCGCGCAAGCAGGTGAGACGGCTGTGGCTGCAGCCAGCGCCTTACTCACGTCCGCATCATCACGGGACGCGTCTCGTTGACGACGTGGCGCACGACGGCCTGGAGGTCACTCGCCTGGCGATACACGGCGAGCTGACGGTCGGCGCTCGTGCCGTCGCGAAGAATCGTGTGCACGTATCCCACGTGCCGCCGGCTCCCCAGTTCGTCCACCACGTCGTCGACGAACTCGAGCAGCTCGATGGCGAGCGCGCGCATCGGCACTTCCACCTTCTTGCCGAAGTCGATGAGCATCCCGTCGATGCCCCAGCGAGCCGCGCGCCACTTGTTCTCGTCGATGAGCGCACGCCGATACAGGCGGAAGCCCATGTTGCGGCTGTACAGCCTGTGCAGCTTGACGATGATCGCCTGCGCGAGGGCGGCGAGCGCGAGCGTTTCCTCCACCCGGGTCGGCACGTCGCAGATGCGGAACTCCAGCGTACCGAACGTCGGATGGGGCCGGATGTCCCACCAGATCTTCTTCGCGTCGTCCATGCAGTGGAGCTCGACGAGCAGGTTGACGTAGCTCTCGTACTCGCTCCATGAACCGAAGTGGTCGGGGATGCCCGTGCGGGGAAAGCGGCGAAAGATGGTGGTCCGGTAGGACTTCAGCCCCGTGTCCCGGCCCATCCAGAACGGAGAACTGGTCGACAGCGCCAGCAGGTGCGGCAGGAAGTAACGGGCCGCGTTCATCAGGTCGATGGCCGTATTGTGATCCGGCATCGCCACGTGCACGTGCATGCCGAAAATGAGGAGCGATCGCGCCAGTTGCTGCAGCTCCTCGACGATGTGCTCGTAGCGTTCCCCCGGGGAGATCACCTGGTCGACCCAGTTCGAGAACGGATGCGTGCCTGCCGCCGCCACGGCCAGGCCGGCGCGATCGGCGGCTGCACAGAGTTCGCTCCGCATACGGAGCATCTCGTGTTCCAGCTGGAGCACGTCGGCGCAGATGGGCGTGCCGACCTCGACGATGGACTGGTGCATCTCGCGCTTGATCTGGTCTCCCAGCGATGCCGACCCCGTCGCGAGTAGCTCGCTCACGTGCGATCGCAGGGCCCAGGTGGAGGGGTCCACGATCTGGAATTCTTCTTCGACGCCGATGGTGAAATGATGCGACATGCTGCGCAACCCCCGGTGGGCAGCCGGGTGCCAGGCCGTGCGTAAATGATACTGTGAACGGTTGATGACCTTCCCGCAACCGGATGCGGCCCGAACCACCATCCCCAACGGTGTGGGCCCGGGGCCGAAGCGCCCCGGGCGACAGTCCCGGTAGGCCCATCCGCATGTTCGAGAGCGGCCCCGGGACGACCCCAGCGATCGGCAATGTCGTCGGACACGTACGCGTGCTGCCGAACGTCCGGAGCCCGCAGCTGCGAAACAGTCGCGACATCCAGGTCTACCTGCCGCCGTCCTACAAGGCGAGCGGTCGCCATTACCCGGTCATCTACATGCAGGATGGCCAGAACCTGTTCGACCCCGAGCTGTCATTTGCCGGTGAATGGGGTGTGGACGACACAATGGAGCGGCTCGCACCCGAGGGGTTCGAAGCAATCGTCGTCGCCATTCCGAACATGGGAGGGGACCGGTCACATGAGTACAGCCCGTGGGTCGACCCGCGCGCGGGCGGCGGGAAGGGCGACGCCTATCTCGACTTCATCATCGACACGCTCAAGCCGCAGATCGATCGGCGGTTCCGCACGGAGCGCGATCGCCAGCACACGGGCATCATCGGGTCGTCGATGGGCGGACTCATCAGCTTGTACGGCTTCCTGCGCACGCCCGGCGTGTTCGGGTTCTGCGGTGCCATGAGCCCGTCACTCTGGTTCGCGAACCGCGCGATCTTCGAGTACGCCACGAGCATCGAACGGTGGTTCGGCCGGGTCTATCTCGACATCGGCTCGGAGGAGGGACAGCGTCACGTGCGCAATACGCAGGGCATGTATCGCCTGCTGCGGAAGAAGTGTCCCCATCCGCGCGATCAGATCATCTGTATCGTCGAGGAAGGAGCCCAGCACACGGAGCAGGCCTGGGCCCAGCGGTTCGACATGGCCGTCCGGTTCCTGATGCCGAAGAAGAAGCGGGACGTGAACTGGTAAAATCGCTGCTCCGGAGGAGCATCACTTCATGTATCGATTTGCACCACTCGCGATTGCCTGCATGCTGGCAGCCGGCTGTGGCGAGAACGATTCGTCGGGCACTTCGCCTACGGGATCCGCGGCCGTGCTCGAGGCACTGGCGGGCACGTGGACCCTGGGCTCGTCGTCTGAGACGCTGCCGACGAGTTGCACGACCCTCGAGTACAAGGTCACACCGGGCAGCGACGGCAACTCCGGCACGGTCGCCTTCAGCGGCGTGTGCGCCGGTGCGGAAGCCAGCGGTTCGGGCCAGGCGACGGTCTCGGGGTCGAAGTTGAACTGGTCCGCTGAAGGCACCGCAAGCCGGAACGGCCTCACCTGTCCGTTCACCTTCAGCGACGGAACGGCTGCGCTCGAAGGCAGCGGCGTACGCGTGACGTTTGCCGGAACTGTCTGCGGGCTGCCCGTCAGCGGGTCGGAGCTGCTGCAGCGGAAGTGACCCGTCCGCTCACCCCCGGGGCAGGTCGCCCGCGAGAGCAATGAGCCGGCGGACTGCAGCCGGACACAGGTGGGCGGCCCGCGCAGCCCAGGACACGGCACGGGGTGACGCGACGAGCCCGCGCAAGGCACGGTTCATCCGCCACTTCGACCGAAACGCCTCCTGCCGTGCCCGGGCCAGCGCGGCGGGGGCATCGCGGACGTGTCCCTCGAGCGCTGCGATCGCGACCGCGGCGGCGAGTTCTGCGCCACGCACCGCGAAGTGCATGCCGTCCCCGGTCATCGGGTCGATGAATCCGGCGGCATCGCCCGCCAGCAGCAGGCCGTCCACGCCTGCGGCAGACGTGTCGACCGCGAGCGGACCGAGCACGGCGACAGTCGAGACGAGCCGCGCACCGGCAAACCGCGCTCCGAGCACCGGATCGCGCCGCAACGCTGCCATCAGCAAGGCTTCGGGTTCCGCCAGCGCGCCTCCCCGCGGCTCCGACACGACGACGCACGCGTTGGTGAGCCCTCCGGGGACGGGAGCAACCCCGAGGTACTGCCCGCAGCGGATGTGCATTTCGCCGAACCCGGCCCGGCAGGCCACATCGTCGAAATAGCCGCCGATCGCCCAGCGGCGCGGGCTCGCCGGGTGGTGCGCGATTCCGAGTTGGAACGCAAGCCGGGAGTGCCGTCCATCCGCGGCAATGGTGAGGGCCGCTGGAAGATCGTGCGCCGCGCCGCCGCTGCTCACCACGCGTACGCCCGTGACGCGGGGTCGCCCATCCCTCACCTGGACCAGCGGCTCCTGGACGAGCACCCCCGGTTCGAACGAGACCCCGGCCTGCACTGCGTGCTGAACGAGCATCCAGTCGAGGTCGCGGCGGAGCAATGACACCCCGTGCGAGCCGCGACCGTATTCACCGCACACGCGTGCGCCCCCCGCACCGGTGACGACCATTCCGCGAATCGGGATCCCCGCCCGTGTGACGCTGCCGCCGATGCCGAGCCGCCGCAGGATGTCCAGCGTGCCCGGGTTGATCGTGTCGCCACAGAGCTTGTCGCGGGGGAAGGTCGCCCGATCCAGCAGGCGTACGCGGCAGCCCGCCCGCGCGAGCAGGAGCGCCGCAATCGATCCGGCAGGACCGGCGCCTGCGATTACGATCTCGTCACGCATCCCATGCCCCGCCGGCGATACGCGTTCTCACGCGTGGCCCAGTACCGATTGCGCTGTTCTTGGAGCCGAACCCCAGGCAGTTGCAGAGGGCCGCTTCGGGCTCCGCCGTGCGGCCCGCAAGCGGGATGAAGTCCATGTCGCACGCGGGATCCGGATCCGTGAGGTTCGCGGTGGGAGGCATGAACCCGCGGGAGAGCGCGAGCGCAGTCGTGACCACCCCGGCTGCACCGCTCGCGCCCTGCGGGTGGCCAATCATCGACTTGGTCGACGACCCAGGCACCCGCTCGGCCGAGGGACCGAACACGCGCCTGACGCACCGCGATTCGATCGCGTCGTTCAGGACGGTCGAGGTACCGTGATAGTTGACGTAACCGATCTCCTCGGGTGCACGCCCGGCCCTCCTGAGTGCGCCCTCCATACACGCGACGATCTCGATCCCGTCGGGATCCATCTGCACACGGTGGTAGGCATCGCAGGTCGACGCGTAGCCTTCGACTGCCGCGTAGACGTGCGCCCCACGCGCGCGGGCGCGGTCCTCGCGCTCGAGCACCAGCATCCACGCGCCCTCCCCGAGCACGAAGCCGTCGCGTCCCCGATCGAAGGGTCGCGATGCCTCACCGCCGCGATCGTTGTACCGCGTCGACACGGCCCGCATCCTCGAGAAGCCGAAGATCATCCCAGGCGTGACACACCCGTCAGCACCGCCCGACAGCACAATGTCCAGATCGCCCGCCCGCAGCAGCGAGGCGGCATAACCGATCGCGTCGGTCGAGCTCGTACACCCGGTCGACAGCACGTGGCTGATGCCGCGAAGGCCGAGCGAGATCGACAGCTCGCTCGACAGCATGCCGACGATGCCAATCGCGATGGCATAGGGCGTGACGTGCTTGCCGCCCTGCGTGAAGAAGTCCTTGTATTGCGCTTCGCCCACGTCGATGCCGCCGCCGCCGCTCCCGATCAGAACGCCGGCGTTGGGCTCGCCAACCTGCAGACCGGCATCGTTCCAGGCTTCACGCGCGGCAATCACGCCAAGCAGGGCCGCGCGCGAGTACCGACGCGGATCAGCCCGGGATTCCCACGCGCCGGGCCCTTCTCCCGCCAGCGGTTGCGCGTCGGTCATGGTCAGCGGCGGCACTGGCGCGGCGACCCGGCAGGGGACGGCGGAAACGTCGAACTCGGTGATCGTGCGCGTGCCGCTCACGCCCCGGCTGACGTGATCCCAGAAGCACTCACGGCCGACGCCGAAGCACGATGTGACGCCGATTCCGGAGATCACGATGCGCGGCGCGGCTGGGGGCATGTCTCTATAATACCGGTCGCATGCGCACGCACCCGGCCGGCTTAGGTCCCGTCGCACGGGCAACCGCCTGGCTCGGCGGCGCGCTGTTCGTCGTGTCGCTCGCGTTCTTCGGATGGAGCTACGGCGTCCGGTTCGGGCGGAGTGCGCCCTCTGAGCCGGCCGATACCGCCGACGCGCTAGCGGCAAACGCCCTCCTGTTCACGATCTTCGCATTGCACCACAGCATCATGGCGCGTTCGGGCGCGAAGCAGTGGCTCATGCTGCGTGTCGCACCGGCGCTCGAGCGATCCGTGTACGTGTGGATCGCGAGCGTCCTCTTCATGCTCACGTGCGCGGCGTGGCGCGAGATCCCTGTCGTGCTCTATGACGTGCCCTGGCCCGCGAAGGGTGCGTGCCTGGTGTTGCAGGGGTGGGGGGTGTGGCTGACGCTGCGCTCGGCCGGGGTCATCGATCCTCTGGAACTGGCCGGAATCCGGCAAGTGCTCGGCCCGATGCGCCCGCCCTCATTCAAGGTGTTCGGACCGTATCATCGGGTACGACATCCGATCTATCTGGCCTGGGCGTTGATGACGTTCGGGACGCCGCTGATGACAGGCACTCGGCTCAGTTTCGCCGTGATCAGCACGGCGTACCTGATGATCGCGATCCCATTCGAAGAGCGGTCGCTGATCGAGGTATTCGGGGACGAGTACCGGGCCTACCAGGCGCGCGTGCGGTGGCGGATGCTCCCCGGCCTGTACTAGTGTCCCGGCCGCGTGTCATTCGTCGTAGTCCTCCGTGGGAAGGCCCGTGGGGATATCCTCCACGAAGATGAGCGAATGCTGGGACGGGATGTCGAACTTGCGGTGGCATGTCTTGCACGTGAGCGTGTCGTCGACCCGGACCAGATAATCCTTCAGCTTGCCGTACATCGCCCGATCCCGCTCGTCGGCCCCCGAAGGCACGCGGTCTTTCTTCGTACGGCGCAGCCAGCGCACCTGGTAGTCGTTGCGGCGGCCGCACCGCGGGCACGCGTAGTTTGCCGGCCGCATCTCGGGTCGTTCGGTGAAGAAGTCGCGTTCCTGCAGTCCCATGCGCGCAGGATATCAGACGCCGCAAACCGGACCGCCGCGGGCGGACCCGCGCGCCCGATGCACGCGGGCACGGCTTTTTCAGCCCTGCAAGGCACCAGCACCCACCCACGATGCCATCCGGCGGCACCGCGGCAAACGCGTTGACGGCTCCGCGGACTTCCGATGAAATACCCACCAGGACCTCATGCCCGAATCCCCATCGACCATTCCTCCGCTGCCGCCTGAACTGCCTGTGTTGCCGCTCAGGGGCACGGTGGCGTTTCCGCTGAGCGTGCAGCCGCTGGCGGTGAACCGGCCGGTATCGGTCGAATCGGTGAACCGCGCACTCGCCGGCGATCGCATGCTGCTGCTGGTGCTGCAGGAGGGAGAGCTCGACGATCCGGGCCCGGACCAGGTGAAGCGGATTGGCACGGTCGGCATCATCCGCCAGATGGCGCGCAATCCGTCCGGGCTCCACGTCATCGTCGAGGGCCTCGCCCGCGTGCGCGCCGACGTCGTCAGCCGCACCGGACTGTCGATGCGCGCGGTGATCCACGCCGAGCCCGAGCAGGTGGAGCGCTCGGTCGAAGTAGATGCGTACGTGCGGCGGCTGCAGGAGCAGGTCGATCGCGCCCTGACGCTTGCCAGTGGCTTCTCGCAGGAGCTTCGCGGGATTGTCGCCGCCATCGAAGACCCGCTGCGTCTCGCCTACCTGCTTGGAAGCCTGCTCGACATGCCAGCGGACGACAAGCAGAAGCTGCTCGAAGCCGACACGCTGCTGTCCAAGCTCGGGATGGTGTCGCAGGCACTCGCGCGGGAGATCGCCCTGCTCGAAGTGAAGGGGAAAATCGAGTCGCAGGCGCAGCAGGAGATGTCCGACGCGCAGCGGCAGTACTACCTGCGCCAGCAGCTCAAGGCGATTCAGGACGAACTCGGCGAGGGCGAGGGCGACGAGATCCAGGAGCTCCGGTCGCGCATCGAGAAGGCGAACATGCCGGAGGCCGTGCTCACGGTGGCAAATC
Organism: Vicinamibacteria bacterium; assembly: GCA_963739995.1. Classification (GTDB taxonomy): domain Bacteria; phylum Acidobacteriota; class Vicinamibacteria; order Vicinamibacterales; family JAENWD01; genus CAVUCH01. The sequence continues at coordinate 347,636 of CAVUCH010000018.1, forward strand.
GCGAGGTCGATCGCCTGGCGCGGATGACGCCGGCGTCGCCCGAATACCAGATGCTCCGCACCTACATGGATTGGCTGCTCGACATCCCGTGGAGCGTCACCACGGACGACCGGCTCGATCCCGTGGAAGCGCGGCGCGTGCTCGACGAGGACCACTACGATCTCGACAAGGTGAAGGAGCGGATTGTCGAGTACCTCGCCGTGCGAAAGCTCAAGGGCGACATGAAGGGCCCTATTCTTTGCTTCGTCGGCCCGCCAGGGGTGGGCAAGACGTCGCTGGGCCAGTCGATCGCTCGCGCGATGAACCGCAAGTTCGTGCGCATCTCCCTGGGCGGCATACGCGACGAGGCGGAGATTCGCGGGCACCGCCGCACCTACATCGGGTCGATGCCCGGACGCGTCGTGCAGGCGCTGCGGCAGGCCGGCGCCGCCAATCCGGTGTTCATGCTGGACGAGATGGACAAGGTGACGGTCGGATTCCAGGGCGACCCGGCGGCCGCACTGCTCGAAGTGCTCGACCCCGCGCAGAACAACAGCTTCCGCGATCACTACCTCGAGGTGCCTTTCGACCTGTCGCGCACGTTGTTCATCGCCACGGCGAATCAGCTCGGCACACTGCACCCGGCGCTGCTCGATCGGATGGAGGTCATCCAGCTCTCGGGCTACAGCGAGGAAGAGAAGCTGCACATCGCGCGACGGTATCTCATCCCGCGCCAAGTGAGCGACCATGGCCTCAAGATCGAAATGCTCGCGATTACCGACGCCGCGCTGCGACGGGTGATCACCGAGTACACGCGGGAGGCTGGTGTCCGCAATCTTGAGCGGCAGATTGGCGCGATCGCACGAAAGGTGGCTGCGAGGGTCGCGAGCCGCACACCGGAGGAGGGCGAGACGCCGACCGAGACCGTCGATGGACCCAGCATCCCGGATTTCCTGGGTCCCCCGCGCATTCACCAGGAGGTGTCGTTCCGCACGTCGCGGCCGGGCGTCGCCACGGGCGTCGCGTGGACGGAGACGGGGGGCGATGTGCTATTCATCGAGGCCACGCTGCTGCCGGGCGGGAGCTCGCAGATCACCCTCACCGGACAGCTGGGCAGCGTCATGCAGGAATCGGCGCGAGCGGCCGTCAGTCACATCCGTGCCCAGGCGAGCGCGCTCGGCATTTCGGCCTCGTTCCTCGACAAGCACGACTTGCACGTCCATGTTCCGGCCGGCGCCATTCCGAAGGACGGCCCGTCCGCCGGCGTGACCATCGCAACGGCCATCCTCTCGGCGCTCCGGAACGAGGCCGTGAAGGAGGAGGTCGCGATGACGGGCGAGATCACGCTCACCGGCCTCGTCCTGCCGGTCGGGGGCATCAGGGAAAAGGCGCTGGCGGCACGCCGATACGGTATCCGCGTCTTCGTGCTTCCGGCGCTGAACCTGCCGGACATCGACGAGCTGCCGGCAGAGGTCAAGCGCGAGATGCGCTTCGTTCCTGCGCAGACTCTGGAGGATGTCCTCAAGGAAGCGCTACCCACGCCCGTTCCCGTCACCTGACGTGAAGCTCACTCCTCGCGTCGCTCATCCCTACCGATCGACGTGACCGGGGGCCCGCCGATTACGCGTGTGCGCCCGGCGGCCTGGGCGCGGACGAGCGACGCCCTCACGGTGACGCTGCTGCTGCTGGCGGGCAGCGTCGCCCTGAGCGGCGGCTTTCGCGTCTGGATCGGAAGCTGGCGAGTGTCGGTCACCTCTCCAGTGCGCGTGCTCGTCGCCGCGCTGCTGTTGGCCGGCATCCGTCACTGGTTCGTCAGGCGCCCTGCGCTCCCCGAACGACTCTGGGACGGTGCGGCGCGCCTGCTCCGGTCCGAAGCGCTGCGGGCGGTGTGGCCGGTCGCGATTGCGGGGCGCGCGGGGGTGGCCGCCGCAGGCCTCCTGGCAGTGTTCCTGGTCGGATATCCGATCGGGGAGCCGCGGTTCAGAGTTTCGAAGAATGAGCTGATCAATCTGCCAGCGCGGTGGGACGCCGGGTGGTACCTCACCATCGCGCAGGTCGGGTACCGATGGCATCCGGACAGCCGCGGTCAGCAGAACATCGCCTTCTTCCCTGCCTACCCGATGCTGATGCGGGTCGGAGGCCGGATGCTCGGCGGAAGCACGACGCAGGTGGTGCTCGCCGGCGTGCTCGTCTCGTACGCCGCCTTTCTCGGCGCGCTGATCTACCTCTTCAAGCTGGCGCGCGCGCATCCGGCGCTCGGTTCCAGCGACCGGGCCCTCGCGGCGGTGCTGCTGCTCGGCAGCTATCCCTTCGCGGTCTTTTATGGGGCCTTGTACACCGAGGCACTGTTCCTGTGCGCCTCGGTGGGCGCCTTCTGGCACATGCGGCAGCAGCAGTTCTGGCGGGTCGCCGGGTGGGGGCTGCTGGCCGGGCTGACACGCCCGAACGGCGCATTCCTCAGCATGCCGCTCGCGCTGCTCGCCCTGACGGACGCCATCCGCCTCGAGACGGAGACCCGGTCGCGCGTGTACCACGCCGCTCGCGCGCTGCTGGCGTCAGCCGCACCGGGCCTCGGCGCCCTGCTGTTTTCACTGTTCATCTATCAGCTCACTGGCAACCCGTTCCAGTGGGCCGCCATTCAGGATCGCTGGGGACGCACGTCCGGAGTCGCATGGCAGTCGCTCGCCGGAGTGTTCGGGTACATAGGCGACCATGGCTTTTACGAGTACCTGCGCGCCGAGGCGTCGAACTTCCTGAACCTGACGGCAGCTGCCTTCGCGGCCGTGCTCATCTGGCCGGTCACCAGGCGCCTCGGGGTGGCATACGGTGCCCTGGTCGCCATCAACCTGGCCGTTCCGCTCGCGCTGGGCGGCGCGATCTCGATTGGGCGCCTCACGGCCACCATGTTCCCGTTGTTCCTCTGGCTCGCAGCAGCCATTCCGGAACGCCGGCTTGGCGTGTGGGTGCTCCTGTTCGCGGTCGGCCAGGGGTTGATGGCCGTGCTGTTCTACACATGGCGCCCGCCGTACTGACGTGGCTGGAGTACGCCACGCACGCCGGCTCGCAGCCGCGCGCCGCCTCCGCTGGCTGGTGCGCATGTGAGGCGAGCGTCCCCGGAGTTGGCGAGTGATCTCCGGCGCTCCTGCACTCGTCTTCTACATCTCCGGTCACGGGTTCGGCCACGCCTCACGGGATATCGAGGTCCTCAACGCGCTGCACGCAATCGCGCCGCGCGTGCGCCTCGTCGTCCGCACATCCGCGCCGCGATGGCTGTTCGATCTGACGCTGCGAGCGCCAGTCAGGTGGTTGCCAGCCGAGTGCGACACGGGCGTCGTCCAGATCGATAGCCTGCGTCTCGACGCCTTCGAGACGGTTCGGCGCGCGGCTGCACACGCCTCCGCGCTCGACGACATGGCGGCCCGCGAGGCGGTGCTGCTGCGCGAGCTGCAGGCCACGCTGGTCGTCGGCGACATTCCTCCGCTCGCGTTCCTGGCAGCGCACCGCGCGGACGTGCCGTCGATCGCCCTTGGGAACTTCACCTGGGACTGGATATATGCGGCGTACCCGGACGCGCTGGCTGCGCATTCCACGCTCCTGGAGCGCATTCGCAGCGCCTACGCACACGCGGCGCGCGCGTGGCGCCTCCCGCTCGGCGGAGGCTTCGACGCATTCGGACGCGTCGAGGCCGTGCCATTCATCGCACGCCGCTCGATCCGCACAGGCGGGGACGTTCGCGAGCGGTTCGGCCTGCCGAAGACCGGCGTCCTGGTGCTGGCCTCGTTCGGGGGATACGGTCTGCGTGACATCGACGTGGGTGCGCTCGCGTCCCTGCGCCGGTACACCGTCGTGGTAACCGCAAACGTACACGCCGCACGACGCGGAGACGATCCAGCCGGGGAGAAGCGGCCGGAGGCGGCCGGCGGACGGATGTTGCCGGCTTCGGTGCGGTTCGTGGACGAGCGCGCCATCTACGCGGCCGGCTATCGCTACGAAGACCTCGTCCGGGCCGTGGATGTCGTCGCCACCAAGCCGGGGTACGGAATCATCTCCGAGTGCATCGCCAACGACACGGCGCTGCTCTACACGTCGCGCGGGCATTTCGCCGAGTACGACGTCATGGTCCGCGAGATGCCGCGCTACCTGCGCTGCGGGTTCATCTCGAATGAAGACTTGTACGCGGGCTGCTGGGAGCCCGCACTGGACGCCGTGCTCGCGCAGCCCGCACCGCCGGAGCGTCCACCTGTGGACGGCGCCGACGTCGTCGCGCGGAGGCTGGCCGAGGCGCTCGCCGTCAATCCTTGATGCAGGTGACGAGCGACCAGATCCGCGGGATGTTCACCTTCTCGATTGACACCGGCTGCAGCTCGGCCTGCGCGAGAAACCCCGGCAAATCCAGGTCGCACTTGAATCCGATGTGCACGGTAAATGGGGAGAGCATCCGTTCGGCCCACGACATGAGCCGGTTTGCGCTGCGGAAGTGATTCAGGATGACAATGCGCCCACCCGGCCGGCACACGCGCCGCATCTCGCGGGCTACCTGCACGGGGTCGGGAACGACGCTGATCAGATACGGGGCGTAGACGATGTCGAAGGAGTCGTCAGGGAAGGTCAGCCGTGAGGCGTCCATCTCGAGCAGGGAGACATTCCGCATTGCCTTCTCGGCCACCCGCTCGTGCGCCTTCTCGAGCATGGAGTCCGAGAGATCGATGCCGGTCACGGCGCAATCCCGCGGATAGAGCGCGAGGTTGATGCCGGTGCCGACCCCCACTTCGAGGATCCGGTCCCCAGGGGCAATCGCCATCCGCTGCATGGCCTGCAGCCGGCCCGCGTGCAGGGTCGGTCCGAACACGAGGTCGTAGACCGAAGCCAATTTGCCATAGACGCCGGCGACGAAGTCGGTTTCAACCGCGGTGACGGAGAGGGTGCGAGATGCGGCGTCGGCGCCGCCAACGAACTCGTCCGTCCCGCTACGGTCGAAACGCTCGAACAAAGCCATGTAGAGCTCCCATCGCGTTGATCAGGTCGAGTTTGACCTGCAGCCAGTCGCAAGTCGCGTGCCCGGCCCCGCCCACCTGCACCAGGGCGAGCGGGTCCGCGCACGGACTATATCCTTCGCCACCCGCAGGGACAAGTCGCGCCACTGCCGGTCGCGGTGTCAATTCTGACCCTCGCGTGCATCCGATCGGTGCACGCGCGGGGGGTCACACCCCATCCAGCACCGCCAGCACGGATGCCATCGGTCCCCCGATCTGCAGCCCTTGCGCACGGCCGCGCAGCTCGCGTGCGATCTCCTGCGCAATGGCAATGCCTTCGGCGACGGCCGCATCCTGACCGTCGACCCGCCGCATGCGCGCGAGCAGCGGCTCGGGCACCCGAATGTTCGGCACCTCGTTCGCGAGGTACTCGGCGTGGAGCAGGCTGTCGAAAGGCCGCACCGCGGCAATGATCGGCACCGGCACGTGGGCCGTGCGGCGCCGGAAGAGATCGAACGCCTCCAGGTCGTACACGGGGGGCGTGACGGCGAACTCGGCGCCGGCCTCGGCCTTGTACTCGAACCGCCGGACTTCCTCGTCCAGACCTGGCGCACCGGGGTTTGCGATGACCCCGACGTGGAAGGCCGTCGGCGCGCCGATCGCCTGCCCGCCCACGTCGCACCCCCGGTTGAGGCGCGACACGGCGTTCGTGAGGCCGATCGAATCGACGTCGAAAACAACGGACGCGTCCGAGTAATCGCCCGACTTACGCGGATCGCCCGTGAAGATCAGGAGGTTGCGCAGACCAATCGCGTGGGCGCCGAGCAGATCGGACTGCATGCCGAGCAGGTAGCGGTCGCGACACGCGTACTGCAGGACCGGCTCGATGCCGGCCTGCTGCTGCACGAGCACGGCGAGCGACAGCGCGCTCATGCGGGCGCCGCCGCGCGGTCCGTCGCTGATCGTGACGACGTCCACGCCGCGGATTTTCAGCCGCTGCGCGCAGGCGATCGCCGGCGATGCGTCGTAGCCGACGGGTGGCGGCAGTTCCGCCGCGAGGACGAAGGTCCCGCGTGCCAGCGCGTGCGCCATCCGCGACTTCTCGGTTCGAGGCACGGGCGCCGCGGCCGGCGGCTCCACCGTCACGGTCGCCGTCCCCGGCGGGCGCTCCGTCGTCGCCGGCGCGTGTGCGACCGCCTGCACCGCACGCTTGATCTGCCGAATGTGCTCGGGAGTGGTGCCGCAGCAGCCGCCGACCAGGCGTACGCCCTGCGCGACGAACCGTCGCGCGTACGACGCCATGTACTCGGGCGACGACAGGTATATCGTGCGGCCCTCGATGTCCCGCGGCCGGCCGGCATTCGGCTGTGCGGAGAGCGGGACGTGCACGCTCTGCTCGATGCGATCGATCGTCTCCAGCATCGGCGCGGGGCCCACGCTGCAGTTCAGCCCGACAATCGTGGCGCCCCGCGTCACGAGCGCCGGCGCGAACTTCTCCGGCGGCGTGCCATCAAGGGTGTTGCCGTCCTCCTCGGTCGTCATCTGCGCCACGATCGGCAGATCGCTGACGGAGCGTACGGCCGCAATCGCCGCTCCGATCTCGTTGAGATCACGGAACGTCTCGAGCACGAAGAGGTCCACGCCGCCCGCGAGCAGTGCCTCGGCCTGTTCGCGGAAGTACGCTTGCGCCTCGTCGACGCCGATCTTGCCCCACGGCTCGATACGAATGCCGAGCGGGCCGATGGCGCCAGCCACGTACACCTGTTCGCGCGCGGCCTGACGTGCGATACGCGCGCCCGCCACATTGATGGCGTGGAGCTTGTCGGCAACCCCGAAGGCCGCGAGCTTCAGTCGGTTTGCGCCGAAGGTGTTCGTTTCGAGCACGTCGGCGCCGGCGCGGACGTACTCGCGGTGCACGCCACCCACGAGGTCGGGATCCGCCAGATTCAGCGCGTCGAACGACTTGTTGACGAAGACGCCCTTCGCGTAGAGCATCGTGCCCATGGCGCCGTCGCACACGAGCACCCGTCCCTCGAGCGCCTCCACGAATGGCTTCATCACGCGGCCTGGGGAAGATCGATCCTGCGCCAGCGGAACGTGTCCGCGTCGACGATCAGGTAGGAGCGGGAGATGCGATCCACGCACACCGAAGGCACGCCGCCGTAGAGGTTTTCGGCATACCGGTGATGGTGGCCGCAGAGGTGCAGGCGTGGGCGCAGTGCGGCGAGCACCTCGTTGATCGGGGTCTGGCCCGCGTCGCGCCGCCGGCCGCCACCGTAATAGTCATCGGCCTCCACGTAGAAGGGCCGAGGCGCCTCGTGCGTCAGCAGGATGTCCACGCCTGTGCGCCGCAGCAGCGCATTGACCTCGTCCCGAACGAAGTGGCGGCGCTTGTCGTTGCGGATCGTGCGGCCGGTCGCCTCCGCCGCCCTCGTGAGGTGGCCGGGATACGGCAGGTCTGCCGGGTGGAAGTGGTACCACGTCGGCGCGTACGTGCCGCCCAGCCCTGCCACCGTCAGCGGCCCGACGCGAGCGGCGGTGCCGTTCGCGATGTAGTGCAGGTTGGCGATCACGCGCGAGCCGCTGGCCATCGCGGTCACCTCCTCGAAATTCTCGTTGTTGCCCTTGATCCAGTAGAGCGGCACCGGCGGCTCGGGGTACATGCCCGCGCGGCTCGCCAAGTCGCCGACGCACAGCCAGAACGGCAGGTCGGAGTGGCAGCTCATCGCGAGGCGCATCGCCTCGAAATTCCCGTGCACATCCGCGAGCACACCAAACTGCATCTGTTATCCGAGGCCACAATCGAGATCGGGAGGTGTTTCCAATAATCTGCTGCGCCTTCCGCCGGCAGAGAGCGCAGTAACTGCGGATATCTCCGACCTCTGCTGGGCGCGGGGGGACGCCTACTTCGCGGCGGCCAGCGGCGTCGTGGCGGCCGGCACGAGCAGGTCTGCCTTGTCCCAGATGAAGTCGTCCTTGCTGTAGACGGCCAGCTCGTAGTCCTTGCCCATGAAGATGGCGGACACCGGGCAGGCCTCCTCGCAGTAGCCGCAGAAGATGCAGCGGGTCTTGTGAATCTGGTAGACCTGCGCGTAGCGCGGCCCCGCCTGCACCGAGCCGTCGTTCTCGGCCGCCTCGAGGTAGATGGCGTCCGCCGGGCATGCCACCGCGCAGAGGCCGCAGGCGACACACTTCTCGAGGCCGTTCTCGTCCCGCATCAGCACCTGTTTGCCGCGGTACTTGGGGAACATCGGGACCTTCTGGTCCGGATAATTGACAGTGATAGGCTTCTTGAAGATGTGCTTGAACGTGGTGGCAAAGCCGATCGCGAACTCGCGCAGCATGTACGGCACTCCAGGGGCGACACCATCAGCCGGACGGCTGAAAAAACAGCTCTAATCATACCATTCGGTCCCGGCCGGGCTTCGGGTGCGGGCTGGCGAGATGGCTCCGGCATGCGGCGGGCAGCCGGGCAGCGGGTGGTACAATCCCTGGTCTCGTGGAACCGAAAATCCTCACGGCGCAGCAGGTCCTGCTGACCACACTCGTGTTCAAGCTGGCGGTCATGGCGCTGCTGGCCACGATGCTGGTGCGCTATCGCCGGTTCCGGCACATTCTCATCTTCGAGCGACGCGGCCTGAGAGATCGCCTGATCTTCGCGTTTGCGCTCGGCATTCCCCTGGCCGCGGGTGCCCTGTCGCGGGTGCTGCTGCATTACGACGCGGCAGACCTGACGCTCGAGGGCGCCTTTCTCGTCGGCCTCATCGGCGGACCGTATGCCGGCGCGATTGTGGGAGCCGCGGTCGCGTTGCCCGCACTCTTCGCCGGCGAGTTCATCGCCCTTCCCTTCGCCGTCGGCTGCGGCTTCGCCGGGGGAGGGTTGCGCGAGTTGTGCCCGAAGGAGGCCATCTGGCACTTCTCGCCGTTCGTCTTCTCGAGCCTGCCACGCCGCCTCTGGCAGCTGTTCAGGCGTTTCGAGATGGACTGGCAGGTCATCCTGCTGCTCGCGCCCGTCGCCCTCGAGCTGCTGCGTCAGCTGCTTGGACACCGGTTCGGCGCGCACCGCCTGTTCTACCTGGCACCCACGAGCGCGCTGGTCCTCGGGCTGATCGTCCTTGCCACCGTGCTGTGCGTGGCGGCGCCCATCAAGATCTGGAACAACGCGCGCATCGAGCATCGGCTCCAGGAACAGGAGACGCTGCTGATGGCGGCGCGGCTCTCGGCGCTGGCGAACCAGATCAATCCGCACTTCCTGTTCAACACGCTGGCGTCCATCGCCTCGCTCGTCCGTTCCCAGCCCGAGACCGCGCGGATGGTGATCCATCGGCTGTCGGCACTGCTCCGCCGCCTCATGCGGAGCCAGGATCATTTCGTCGCCCTGCGCGAAGAGCTATCGTCCATCGACGAATACCTCGATATCGAGGTGATCCGGTTCGGGCCGCAGCTGCGCGTCCAGAAGGAGATCGACCCGGCGACGCTCGACGTGCTGGTTCCGAGCATGATCCTGCAGCCCATCATCGAGAACTCGATCAAGCACGGGCTCTCACGCAAGATCGGCGGAGGGCGCATCCTGATCCGCACGAAACGGCGGGACAGCGCCGCCCTCATCGAGATCCTGGACGACGGGCTCGGCATGACGCCGGAGCGGCTCAGCGAGGCGTTCCAGGGCGGCATCGGCCTCAGCAACGTGGGCGAACGCCTGCGCGTGATCTACGGCGAGAGTTGTCAGATACGGCTGGAGAGCACCCTCGACCGGGGTACGACCGTCACGATGGAGATCCCGCACACCGCTACGGCCGAGGTGCGCGCGAGTGCCTGACCCTGATCTCCGGGCCGTGGTGGTCGACGATGAGCCGCTGGCCCGCGAGGAGATCTGTTACCTGCTGGAGGAGATGGACGGCGTCACAGTCGTGGCCCAGGCGGGGAACGGGCCGGACGCTCTGGTGGTTGTGGACGAACACGAGCCGGATCTCGTGTTCCTGGATGTGCAGATGCCCGGACTCACGGGTTTCGAGGTGGCCCGGCGCCTGGTCGCGTCCGGCCCCCCGGTGGCTATCGTGTTCGTCACCGCCTACGACCGGCACGCCATAGAGGCGTTCGAAGTAAACGCGGTGGATTATCTGCTCAAACCGGTCGACAGCGCGCGCCTCGAAACCGCCGTCCAGCGCGTGCGACAGCGCCGCTTGACGGCACGGCCTCTGAACGATCAGTTGGAGCGAATCGTCCAACTCGTGGAGGGACGACAGGGCCGACGCGAACAGGTGGCGGTCAAGGTCGGGGAACGATATCTGCTGGTGCAGGCCGACGACATCATATTTGCGTCGATGGTCGACGAGTCGATTAATATTGTGACAAGCCAGATTAACGGCTCGGGTAACTTCCGGACCCTCGACGAACTGCAGGCCCGGCTGGATCCTGCGCGGTTCTGGCGCGTTCACCGGTCGCATCTGGTGAACATCAATAAAGTCAAGGAGATAGTCCCCTGGTTCAGCAGGAATTACATCCTGAGGATGAAGGACGCGAAAGCCACGGAGATTCCGGTCAGCCGGTCGCAGACGCGTCGGCTCCGCGACTACCTGAAGTTGTAGCCGCCAGCGCTGCGGAGCCGCGCGCTGTCGACGTCACGGGTGGCGTGAATGCTGGCCGAACCGAGCACGACGCCGGCGCGACCGACGTGACACGCGCGTCGGACGAGCACGTGGTCGGCGAGCCGAGAATCCTGGCCGCACCGGCAACCGGCCTGTACGATGACGGGAGCCCGTATGCACAGGCGTACGTGCCGGCGTACGCGAGAGCCGGCGCACCGCGAATGCGCGAGGAAGCCGTCAGCCGGCGCGCCGAAGCATCGTTGACGCTGACGCAGGTACGCGACGAGCTCGTGGCCTGGGTGAAGACGCTGTTCTCAGCGGCGGTGTACGCAACCCTGATTGTGACCTTCGGCTTCCAGGTGGCGCGCGTCGAGGGACAGAGCATGGCGCCGACGCTGGCGGATCAGGATCGGCTGATCGTGAACAAGCTGGCGTATCGCATCGGGGATCCCCGCCGGGGGGACATCGTGATGCTCTACTACCCGATCAACCCCGAGAAGTCGTTCGTGAAGCGGGTCATCGCCGAAGAGAACGACGTCGTGCGCATCGTGGACGGTCGGGTATACGTGAACGACGTGCCGTTGCGCGACGACTACGTGCAGCCCGACTATCGGAGCCACGACGACTTCGGTCCGCAGGTCGTACCGGAAGGCTACTACTTCGTCATGGGCGACCACCGGAACAGCAGCTCCGACAGCCGGCACTGGGGCATGGTCCCGAAGAAGTACGTGATTGGCAAGGTGCAGGTCCGCTGGTGGCCTGTGCCCCACGCGCGCATTTTCTGAGACGGCGGGCTGACGCGCTCACCGTGAGCGACGGAAATGCCCGCTGCGTCCTCCACGCTTTTCCACCAGGCAGATCTCCCCGATCACCATCTCGCGGTCGGCAGCCTTGAGCATGTCGTAGATGGTGAGCGCCGCCGCCGATACCGCGGTCAGCGCTTCCATCTCGACGCCGGTCCGGGCGGTTGTGCGCGCGGTTGCCGTGATGCGGTAGCCACGGCGGGTGGCGGCAATATCGACATCCACGTGTGTCAGCGCGATCGAGTGGCACAACGGGATGATCTCGCTGGTGCGCTTCGCGGCCATGATACCCGCCAGCCGGGCGGCTTCGAGGGGGTTCCCCTTGCGCAGCTGGCCGCTCCGCACCAGGCGCTGCACGGCCGGGCTCACCGTGATTGCGCCGCGCGCCACCGCTTCCCGCGCGGTGATCGGCTTGTCGCCGACATCCACCATCCGCAGGCGGCCCGCCGCATCCACGTGTGTGAGCTCGGGAGATCCCGCTGTCACCGCCGCTCGTCTGGCCATCGGTCTCCCTGTCAAGCGGAAGGGGCGGCGGAAGCCTCACCGCGCGCTAGAAAGAATGAGAGGCTTTCGAGTGAGACGGTCAGATCGACACTCTTCAGCTTCACGTCCGGAGGCACGTTCAGGGCGCCGGGCGAGAAGTTCAGGATGGCCTTGATGCCGGCGGCCACCACGAGGTCGATCACGGGTTGCGCGGCGGAGGCCGGCACCGCGATGACCGCGATGCTCACGCGCTCCTGCCGTACGATGCGCTTCAGCTGACGGATGTCGTGAATCGCGACCCCGGCCCGCGAGACATGTCCCACCTTCCCGTTGTGTGTATCGAACAGCGCAACGATTTCGAAGCCCTCCTTACGGAACCCATGATAGTCGGCCAGCGCGAGCCCGAGATTGCCGGCGCCCATGATGGCCACCCGCAGGCGGCGATCGAGACCCAGGATGTGGCGCAGGTCCCGCCGCAGATCCTTGACGTAGTACCCCACGCCGCGAACGCCGAACTCGCCGAAACAGGCGAGGTCCTTGCGGATCTGCGCCGCATTGAGCTTGAACCCCTCGGCCAGGCCCTGCGAGGAGATCGTCTCCACGCCGGCAGCCTCGAGCTCCGTCAGGCACCGCAGGTAGATGGAGAGGCGGTTCGTCGTGAGCTCGGAGACCGGTTCGTGGGCTGGTCGGGGTTTGTTCACGGCTTTCACAAGACTGGTAATTATCGCATAGGGCTCCGCCGCGACCGCGCGGCAACAGCCCTGCAACCGCCCGAAATGCGCCGCATCGCTGCCGATCGCGCCCCTAACGGCATGCTAGAATCCGCGGCCATGGCAGACTCCCTGCACACGGCCGAGCCATCCATCGCTCCGGGCGCCTACAAGCCCTTCGTTCCGGCGTCGGCGTCGCTCGCCGAGTTCACCGTCAAGGCCGTGGTGCTCGGCGCCATGTTCGGCATCATCTTCGGCGCGGTTACCGTCTACCTCGCCTTGCGCGCGGGCCTCACCGTGTCGGCGTCGATCCCGATCGCGGTGCTCGCCATCGCGGTGTTCAAGCGCTTCGGCCGCTCGACCATTCTGGAGAACAACATCGTCCAGACGATCGGCTCCGCGGGCGAGTCGATCGCGGCGGGCGTCGTGTTCACGATTCCCGCGTTCCTCTTCATCGCAAGCGGAGGCGCGCAGGAGTATTTCAACATCGTCCAGATCGTCACCCTCGCGGCCGTCGGCGGCATCATCGGGGTGCTGATGATGGTGCCCATGCGGCGGGCGCTGATCGTGAAGGAGCACGGCATCCTTCCGTACCCCGAGGGCACCGCGTGCGCGGAGGTCCTGATTGCGGGTGAGCGCGGGGGTGAGCTGGCGAAGACGGTTTTCGCCGGGTTCTGGACGGCGCTGTTCTACTCCTTCGCGAACAAGCTTTTGGCGTTGTGGCGCGAGGTGCCGCGTGTGCTGGTGACCGGGCCGACGAGCGCCTACCCGAACGCGACGCTGACCAGCGAGATTACGCCGGAGTACCTGGGCGTCGGCTACATCATCGGCCCCCGTATATCCGGCATCATGGTCTCGGGAAGCGTCCTGTCGTGGCTCGCGCTGATCCCGCTGCTCTCGATGCTCGTGCCGGAGGCGACCGTGCGGGCCGACCTCGTGAAGCTTGGCTTCACCCCGGACTGGATGGAAGCCAACAACCAGGCCACGTGGATCTACCGCGCCTACGTCCGCTACATCGGTGCAGGTGCGGTCGCGATGGCCGGCCTCCTCACGCTCCTGCGCACGCTGCCCACCATCTACTCGTCGATTCGCGACTCCGTGCGCGAACTGCGTAGTGGCGTGGGCAGCGAAGGCATGCTGCGGACGGAGCGTGACATCCCGATTACGTGGGTGGCCTTCGGCTCCGTCGCCATGGCCGTCCTGATCCCGCTCGTCCAGAGGATGCCCGTAGGCTTCCCGTGGGCACTGCTGCTCAGTCTCCTCATCGTCGTGTTTGGTTTCTTCTTCGTGGCGGTGTCGTCGCGAATCGTGGGGCTCATCGGTTCGTCCTCGAACCCCATTTCAGGGATGACGATCGCCACCCTCCTCGGCACGTGCCTCATCTTCGTCGTCGCCGGCTGGGCAAGCGATCCGAGCCAGCAGGCCGCCGCACAGGCCGCTGCATTGTCTGTCGGGGCGATCGTCTGTATCGCCGCTGCGAATGCGGGCGCGACGTCCCAGGACCTGAAGACCGGCTACCTCGTCGGTGCCACGCCGCTCTACCAGCAGCTCGGGCTGGTCATCGGCGTGCTGGTGTCGGTGGCCGTCATCGGCTTTACCCTCATCGGCATGCACAACTCCGCGTGGGGCCCAATCGGTTCCGAGCGGCTGCCGGCGCCGCAGGGGACGCTGATGGCCACCATCATCCAGGGCGTGCTCTCCCGCGACCTGCCCTGGGGCTTCATCTTCATTGGGGGCGCCCTGGCCGTGATGGTTCAGCTCTGTGGCGTCAGCGGGCTGGCCTGGGCTGTCGGCGCATATCTTCCCATTTCCACGACGTTCCCGATCTTCATCGGTGGGGCCATGCGGTGGCTGGCCGACCGGGTGCGCGGCACGCAGGAGGAGAGCGAGGTGTCCTCCGGGATGTTGTTTGCAACAGGTCTGGTGGCGGGTGGATCGATCGCCGGGCTGCTGATCGTCTTCATCGTCCAGTTCTCGCCCACGAACCTCGGTGCGTTCGGCGAGCATCTGCAGGCCCGGATCGGCGAACCGATGGGTTCCATCATCGGCCTGGTGGCGTTTGGCGTGCTCTGCACGCTGCTGGTGCGGCGCGCGTTGCGCCGGTTGACGTTCTGAACTGATGCGCCGCTGCTCTCGTGATCATTCACGGAAGGGCATCACCCCGGATGTACGCGGGACGGCCGGCACGCCTCCCGGGACGTCGAAACAGTGGCCGTGAAACAGCATCCCTTCCTGGTGGTCGGGGCGATCGCGCTGGCGATCACGGCGGGCACCGGCTGGGCACAGACCACGACACGGCGCGTGGCGACGGTGCCCGCCATCCGCAACCACCCGTCCTTCTACCATGGCCAGGCGGTGTTCGTGCGTGGTGAGCTCACCGGCGCGGATACCACCCCCTCACTCGTAGGCGGCGACAGCAGCATCCGCCTCCTCACCCGCGAGTCCGTGCCGTCGGCCGGCTCATATGACGTGCGCGGAGAGGTTCTCGACATCGGCCGGCTCACCCCCGACGATCCGCGACTCTCGAACGTAGACCTCCGCCCTTTCGGGGTTGACGCGGCCGATCGCTGGCCGCGGCAGGGAGATGTCGTGCTGCTGCGGGCGACGAGCTTCGACGTGGCCGAGTCGTTGCGAGCCCCGAGCATCCGGGCACTCGCGCTCGACCCGTGGCGCTACGAAGGTCAGCGTGTCACGGTGCGTGGGCAGTTTCGCGGACGTAACCTGTACGGAGACGTCCCCCAGGCCCCAGCGGCGGCAGCGGAGAGCAAGGGCGAGTTCGTGCTGCGCTCGGCCGACGCGGCAATCTGGGTTCTCGGCAAGCGCCCGCGCGGCCGCGGTTTCGCACTGGACCCGGAATCGAGGATCGACACAAAACGATGGCTGGAGGTGAGCGGCGGCGTGCACGAGGCCCGGGGCCTCGTCTGGGTGGCGGCCGACGAGATCAGCGAAGTGGCTGCCGAGCAGGAGCAGGTCGTCACGGAAGCGGCACCGGCACCCACGCTCATTCCTCCGGAGGTGCGCTTCAGCGTGCCAGTCGATGGCGAAACGGACGTCCCGCTCTCGACGCACGTGCGAATCCAGTTCTCGCGCGATATCGACCCCGCTTCTTTCAAGGGTCATGTGCGCATCAGCTATGTCGGCGGGGAGTCCGTGGAACGCGGCGAGCCGCAGCCCCCGCCGATCACGGGAGAGCCACGCTATGACCCGGGGAGCCGTGTCCTCGATATCGGCTTCACGACCCCCCTTCAGCGCTTCCGCACCATGAAGGTGGAGCTGCTCGAGGGCATCGTCGGCACCGACGGCGCCCCGCTCCAGCCTTGGACGCTGACGTTCTCTCTGGGGGGGAGTTAGACCTACGGCACCACCTTGAACGCCGTCAACGTCTCGTAGCGACCGATGCCCTGGTGGACGGCCGTTCGCACGACGTAGTCGCCGGGGGCCAAGGGGGCGAGTGCGAGATCCGCGGATGCCCACCGGAGCGAGGGTTCCGTGTCCTCCCGCTGCGCCGACCCCACCGCGAGCTGCAGGGTCCGGCCGTTCCGGTCGAGCACCTCCGCGTTGACCTGCTCGAACGAGCCCAGCACCGGCACGTCGACGCGGATCCGATCGGTGCGCCGGAAGCGTAGATCCGCGGTGGGCATGTACTGGTTGGCGGTCGACGGGCCGCTCCGGAGGACACGCGCCCGACCGACGCTGGTCGTCCCCTCGGGTACAGTGAAACGAATCGTGTCCTGGAACGGCAGGCCGCCGCTGCCGGGCTTCAGGCGCACGCGCAACGTGAACTCACCAGGTGCAAGCGGCACATCAGGCAGCTGCACGCTGACTGTGCGTGAGGCGGGGGGGATCGGCTGCGTCAGCTCGGCGAGCTTCACGCCGTCCTCGGCGGTCAACAGCACGTGCGCCTCGCCGCCGTTCGCCCAATCGGCCGACTTCGCGCTGGCGGCTTCCATCTCGCCGACCACCCACACCTGGCTCTTGGCACCCGGCACTGCGTCGTCGAGGGGCGCGGCAACCCAGCTGATGTGGGTGCGGAGGCTGATCTCGGGCCTGATGCCCGCGAGCGATGAGATCGCCGCCTGCACCAGATTGGGCGGCGCTGACGCCTGGGCGGCAGTCATCAGCTGCTGGCCTTCGCGCACCTCCTTGTCGCTGGCGGCCCGGTACCCGCGCCGGGCGCGCACGTCGACGCCGGGGCGTTTCACCCGGACCTTGATCGAGCGGAACCGGCCATCGAGCTTGCGGTTGCTCGAGTAATACCCAAGCAGGTAGTACGACGTCAGATCGTCGATCACGCGCTGCATGCCCTGCTCGATGTTGTTGTTGTTCACAACCGCCAGGCCGTCGGTCGCCTCGGCCAGAGTGCGGATATTTTCGATGCGCGCGGTCAGCATGCGCTGATCCAACGCCGGCGGTATGTCCGCTTCGATTGGCGCGTCGGACGCGGGCAGGCCCCGCGAGTCGATCGGGTAGAAGCTCACGTTCGAGCGATTCGCGCGGTCCAGCAGATCCATGAACGTCTGCCAGTTATCCAGCTGTGCGAGGTTCTGGCGGTCCCGCTCGCAGGTGGCCTGCGAGTAGTTGCCCTGTGCACGCTGGGTGTCGGTGGTGATCCGGCCGTCGGGCCCGATGCCGATCTGACCCAGGTTCGGCGGCGGATCGCAGACGCCGATGCGGGCGAGGGTGCGGTTCTCACGATACAGCAGCCACCCGTCCGTGATCGGGAGCACCGCCTTGCGCTCCTCGCGGACCCCGCGCAGGTAGACCGTGAGGTCTTCGAGCGCGTCGATCACGCGCTTCTCACGGCGCCGCGCAATCATCTCGGCTGCTACGCCCGCGTAGGTGCTGCCGGACTGCGTCGTGGTACCACCCGTCGGCTGCGTTGGGTCGTTGCAGCTCGCCGACGCGCCCTGCTCGGGGAAGCACGATTCGTACATCTGCTCTTCGGGGTCCCGGTCGGTGATGCGATCGCGCCGGCCCCACGTCCAGTATTTCGCGAGCATGCCCGCAGTGGTCACCGTGCGCCGCGCGAGCGTGAGGTCGGTCACCGACATCTCCGGTGTCATCACGCCGAAGAGGTCGTCCGGGCCCACGATCCGGTCGAGCAGCGTGACGATCGCCCGCTGCATGCGGTGCGAACCGGTCAGGGCGGTGTGATACGTGTCCAGGAAGACGATGAACACGCGGCTGCGGGGGTCCTCGGCCGCCGCTCGCCCCTCCTGCACGGTGTTCGGCTCGCGTCGCGTCTCCTGCGGACCGCCCCCCCGCACGTCCACGTGTTCGAAGGTCTCGATCTTCTGCGGCATGCCGTCTTCGAGCAACTCGAAGTCTGCCGCCGTGAGGTCCCGGACCGCCTTGCCGTCGACCGTGGGGAAGACGTCCACGCGAACGAAGTTCGCTTCGACACGAAAGGTCGGCCGCCCCTGCCCGCCTGGCGGCGCTGCAGGCGCTTCCTGCGCGCCGCCGCGCGACAGCCCCGCGAGAACCGCGGCGGCGACGAGGAGCGCGCGAGACGACCACGAGGCGCGGAACATGGCGGTGCGCATGTGCAGCATCATGGCCGACTCGGCAACAGAAGTGGGCTAGCCCGGAATGGCCTCTGGCCTGCCAAACCGGCGCCTGAGCGCGCGGAGGATCCAGGTGAATGTCACCGCGATCACGACGAGTAGCACCGCCACGATCGCCAGGGCCGCGATCGGGTATTTGAGCGCGAGAAATCCAAGCCCCACGACGAACACGTCCTCGCCAACGCTCAGGAACCAGTTCGAGAACGGTTCCGGGCTGGCGTTCGCGACCATCCGCGTGCCAGCCTTGGTGAAGTGCGTGCTCGCCGCGACGGTTCCGCCGAGCAAGGCGATCATTGTTTCCGTCGCGGGTGACGCGTCACCGAGGGCGGTCAGGGCGATCAGGGCGCCGCCCAGGGGCCGGATGAACGTGTGCAGCGTATCCCACGCGGAATCGATCCACGGGATTTTGTCGGCAAAGAACTCGATCGCGTAAAGGAACAGCGCCGTCCCGATGATCCAGCTGTTGTCGAACACCTCGTACTCGGGCGGGAGCGCCACCCAGCCGTACCGGGACGCCAGACCAAGCAGGCCGACCGTCGCGTAGAGGTTGATGCCGGCCGCGAACGAGAAGCCGAGCGTGCGACCCAGGAAGATCAGTGTGTCCATTCTCTGCCTCCTCCCACCGATTCGCGCCAATGCTGCAAGCGCAGACCGCGCTCGGCATCACGGCCGCGGGCCGGTGCCGGCGTGTGCGTACTCCTCCTCGAGCAGTGCCTGTACCCGCCTGCGCACCTCGAGAATCAAAGCATCGCGATCATCGACCGTGAGACCGATCGTATCCACCGGTTCCCCGATTCGCACGTGCATGGTGACAGGGCGCACCACCGGGCTCCCCTTGCGCATCGCCGCGCGCCCTCCCGTGACCGCCACGGCAACGACGGGCGCCTGCGCTTGAATGGCCATGATGAACCCGCCCTTCTTGAAGGGTAGCAGGCCGTCGGTCCTGCTGCGCGTTCCCTCCGGGAAAATCAGGAACGAGTTGCCGGCGCGGAGCGACTCGGCGCCACGGGCGATCGACGCAAACGACCTCTCGGGATCTCGGCGATCCACCGGTACGAACCCGGCCAGCTGCATCGCGCGCCCAAGCAACGGCAGCCTGGAGAGCTCGGCCTTGTAGAGCACGTGCAGCCGCGGATGGAGCGCCCGGAACAGCACAGGCGGGTCGATGTTGCTCTGGTGATTCGCGCAGAACACGACTGCGCGGCCCGGCGGCAAGTGTTCGCGGCCGCTCACCGTGTACCGGATGCCGGACAGCAGCAGGCCGAGGCGGACGCCGCAGTGTCCCAGCACATAGAGGAGGCTCTTCCATCGGAAGGTGATGGCCAGCAGGAGCGCCGGCGGCGCGACGAGCAGGACGTACAGTGCGATCGCAAGGTAGGCGAGGACCGATCGGATGGCCGCCAGCACCGTGGCGGCGATGGCAGCCGGCGCGGCCGCGTTCAGCGGCGCCGTCGCAGAGGCCGCCGGCTCGGCGCCCGGGTCGATGGGCATCTCGGCATCATAAACAAAAGGCCCGAACCGGAAAACCGATTCGGGCCTTGTCGCTCCGGCGGATTGCCGGCCTATCCAGGCGAAAACCGCTACGACGCTCTCGCCGTCCGGCGAGAGGCCGCGACACTGCGCGGCGTGAGCGGCACCGTCTTTACGGAGGTGACCGGCGCCTTGAGCGCCGCAACCGGTGCGGGCTTCACGCGGGCGGTCGTCGCACGCTGCGCCGCGCGTGCCTTGCTCAGGAACGAGCGCTCGAGCGCCTGCTCCACTTTGCCTTCGATCTGCTGTGACGTCTCGTGCATCACCTCGGACACCTCCGAGATGATGAGAAACCGTGCCCGATCCAGCATGCGCTTCTCACGGAACGAGAGGCTCTTCGATCGCGCGAGGAAGGTGAGGCTCTTGAGCACGTCAGCGACGTCGTAAATCGACCCGCTGCGCATCTTGTCGGAGTTGTCCTTGAAGCGGCCCTTCCAATTCTGGTGATCGTCAATCTTGCCGTCACTGAGCAACCCGAAGAGCCGCTCAACTTCCTCGTCGCTGATGGCGCGCCGCAAGCCCACACCGTCGGCGTTGGGTAGGGGCACGAGCACCGTGGTTTCGTTGGCGAGGATGCGCAGGTGGTAAAACCCGCAAGTGGTACCCAGGATGGTCTTGTCTTCAATTCGTTCAACGACGCCTAGACCGTGGTTCGGGTAAATAACCTTGTCGCCAACCTGAAATGTCACGTGTCCCCCGTTCGATGCGTGAGTAGGGTGAGGATAGATCGGGACGTGTGTAGCCTCTAAAGTATATGAAAATCCGTGACGCAGGGCAATGCATTTTCTGCGGAAAATGCCCGGAAACGACTCATATCCAGACTTCTGGAGGCCATATTCGGGCGCCTGCCCAACCATTCCCGGCTCGACATTATTAAGGTAAGTCATTGCCAAAACAGCACGTTGCCTCACTGTCGACCCGACCCTGCCTGAACTCAATCGCCCGAGTGAACCGGGCGGAACCAACCGTGCTTGCTTGGCTCCCGCGTGACAATCACGTCGGCACGTGGTCCGACATCCGTGGAGGTTTCAAGATGAGCTCGTCTCGCCGCCGTCTTCCGTGGTCCTGCGTTCTCGTCGTGGTGTTCGCCACGACCGTCCCCGCCAGTCTTTCTGTCGCACAGCAATCATCCACCGCGGCAAGCCTTGCGCCCTACGTCCCGACACCCCAGGACGTGGTGGACCGGATGCTGAAGCTCGGCCAGGTCACCAAGGATGATGTCGTATACGACCTCGGCTGTGGCGACGGCCGAATCGTCATCACCGCGGCGAAGCAGTTCGGTGCACGGGGCGTCGGGGTCGACATCGATCCGCAACGCATCAAGGAATCCGAGTCCAACGCCAAGGCGGCAGGGGTGGAGCACCTCGTCAGCTTCAAGCTGCAGGATGCAATGACGGTCGACGTATCACCTGCCACCGTCGTCACCCTCTACCTGCTGTCGGCGTCGAACGTGAAGCTGCGCCCGATTCTCACGAAGCAGCTGCGCCCCGGTGCACGCATCGTCTCACACGCCTTCACGATGGGTGACTGGCCGCCCGAGAAGACTGACGAGTTCACCGACGGCGCCGGCAGCATGCGGTCGCTGTATCTCTGGATAACGGACGGAAAACCAAGACCCTGAATCGGACGCGATCGGGGGTTCGGCCGGGCAACGACGTCAGGAGGGTTCTGCGCGGATGCTATGATCCGTCCCGCCCCCGCATGCAGAATTTTCACGAGCAGTTCGCCCGGATTACGGCACGTTTTCCGGACCGCCTTGCCGTCGAAGTACAGGGCCGCGACCGCGTCGACGGTTTCACCTACGCCACACTCGACGCCATGGCCGCTCGCACCGCAGCCTGGTTGTCGGCAGTCACGATCTCTCGCACGGATCGGTGCGCCATCCTCGCCGAGAACGATGCGCACTGGTGCGCCGCCTACCTGGGCGTGCTCCGGCTCGGCGCCGTGGCCGTTCCGCTGGACACGGCATACAAGGCGACGCAGATTGCGACGCTGATGGTCGACAGCGGCGTGCGCATCATGTTCACGTCGCCCCGGTACCTCGCCACAGTCCGGCAGGGGCGCGAGCTGTCGGGGCGAACGGATGTCACCATCGTCCTCCTGCACGGGGCGGCAGACGATGTGGCCAGCTTCGAGGTGATAACCACGGCGCCTGCTGCCGGCGGTCCGCCGGTGCCGCCATGCCCCTGCGGCCCCGACGACCCCGCCGTGATCCTCTACACCTCCGGAACCACCAGCGATCCGAAGGGTGTCGTTCTCACGCACGGGAACCTTCTCGCCGAGCGGGAGGGCGCGCTCAGCGTCGTTCCGGTCTCCGAACAGGATTGCGTCCTCGGCGTACTGCCCCTCTTTCATGCTCTCGCGCAAATGGCAAACCTGCTCCTGCCCTTCTCGGTGGGCGCCCGCGTGATCTTTCTGGAATCGGTGAACACGTCGGAGCTGCTGCGCGGCCTGGCCGAGCGCGGGGTGACGATCTTCGTGTGCGTGCCTCAGTTCTTCTACCTGATCCATCAACGGGTCATGCAGGAGGTGTCAAAGGCAGGGGCTCCCAAGCGGCTGATCTTCCGGGGTCTGCTCCGCGCAAACGGGGCTCTTCGGCGTGTCGGGCTGAACGCGGGTCCGCTGTTCTTCTCGCGCGTGCACCGGGTCCTCGGCGGCTCGATGCGGGTCCTCGTCACGGGAGGGTCCAGGTTCGATCCGGCGATCGGGGCTGACCTGTTCCGCCTCGGGTTCAATATCCTGCAGGCGTACGGTCTGACCGAGACGTCCGGTGCGGCCACAATCGTGCGGCCCGGCGACTCGCACCTCGATTCGGTGGGCCAGGCGCTCCCCAACGCCGAAATAAAGGTGCTCGCGCCCGCGACGGCAGACGGCGAGGCGCTCGATGGAGAGGTGCTGGTCCGCGGCCCGATCGTGATGGCCGGCTACTTCAATCGCCCCGATGCGACGGCCTCAGCAATCCGCGACGGCTGGTTCTACACCGGCGATCTCGGACGCATCGACAGCGACGGGCGTCTGACCATCACCGGGCGCAAGAAGGAGATCATCGTTCTCAGCAACGGGAAGAACATCTACCCTGAGGAGATCGAGGCCCACTACCGGCAGTCATTGTTCATCAAGGAGCTCTGTGTCCTGGGGCTGACGCGCCCCGGCGAACCGAGCGCAGAGCGGCTATATGCGGTCGTCGTGCCCGACGCCGATGCGCTCCGCGAAAAGAAGGTTGTAAACGCAGGCGACCTCATCCGGTTCGAGATGGAAGGCCTCTCCGTGGGTCTCGCGCCGCCAAAGCGGGTGCTTGGGTACGAAGTGTCCATGGAGCCGCTGCCGCGGACGAGCACCGGAAAGCTCAAACGATTCGAGATCGAGCGCCGCGTGCAGCAGACCGCGGATACGCGTGCGCAGGGCCCCGACGCCGCTGTGAGCGACGCGGATCGGGAGTGGGCCGCACGTCCGGAGGTTGCGCCGATCCTGGCCGTGATCCAGCGCGCAGCTCGTGACGGTGCGATCGCGCGGCCGGACGCGAACCTGGAACTGGATCTGGGGCTCGACTCCATGGAGCGCATCGAGCTGCTCTCCGAGCTGGAGCAGCGGTTCCGGGCACGCGTGCCAGAGCAGGAGAGCGCGCGGATTTTCAGCGTGCGAGAGCTCGTCGAGGCGATCCGCATGCACGGGTCGTCCTCCGCTACGGAGGAGACGACAAGCGCGTGGGGGACGATCCTCGCGAGCGACCCGCCGGCGAATCCTCACCTCGCGAGCCTGCTCGAGGCGCGCCCGGTCGCGACGTTTTTGCTCTTCGTGTCTCTCCGATTGCTCGTTGGCGCCGCCCGGCTGCTACTGCGTGTCGAGGTGAGCGGGCGCAAGCACCTGCCCGCCCGGGGCCCATATCTCATCAGCCCGAATCACCAGAGCTACATCGACTCGTTCCTCGTCGCGGGGGTGCTGCCGCTCGGTGTGTTCCGGCAACTGTTCTTCGTCGGAGCGAGCGAATACTTCGAGACTCCGCTCACGGCACGACTGGCCCGATTCGCGCGGGTGATTCCGGTGGACCCTGATTCGAGCCTCGTGCCGGCGATGCAGGCGGGCGGGTTCGGCCTACGGCATGGCAAAGTGCTGGTGCTGTTCCCCGAGGGAGAACGATCGATCGACGGCACCGTGAAGGCGTTCAAGAAGGGAGCGGCCATTCTCTCCCACCACCTCGCGGCGCCGATTGTGCCGGTGGCGATCGACGGTGTCTATCCCCTGTGGCCACGGAATCGCCCGATAAATTGGGCCCTGCTGCGGCCGTGGCGCCGCCCGCGGGTCGCCGTGCGCTTCGGGGCCCCGTTGCCCGCGCCCGTGCTCGCGCCCACAGGCGCATCGCACGGAGTCGATTCGCTGGCGGAGCCGTCATACGCCATGACGACGCATCGACTGCGCGACGCCGTAGATCGCATGTGGCGCGAGATCAGGGTGGTTCGAGCTGATACGCCGCCCCCCTGAGCTGCTGCGAGGGATGCAGAGCAGGCGCGTCGGTGGCCTACTCCGCCGGGCGCGAGCCGATGTCCCGATCGAGATCGAGAATGGAGGCAGGGTCGTGCTGAACCATCCGGATCTTCGATAGGATCTCGCGGGCCGACTGTTCCTCTTCCACCTGCTCGGTCAGGAACCACTGCAGTTCAACCGTCGCGGCAAATGCCTTCTCGCGAAAGGCCAGCTCGTAGAGTGCGTCGATCTGCGCGCTGACTTCATACTCCTGCTGCTGCACGGTCTCGAAGACCTCGATGAGCGAGGAGAAGGTCACGGTCGGGGCGGTGAGGGGCTGCAGCTCGACGTCGCAGCCGCGCGCGATCATGAAATCGAACAGCTTCATGCCGTGCCCGTATTCCTCCTGGCTCTGCAACCGCAGCCATCGGCCGAAGCCGCGCAGGTTCTGCTTCTCACAGAAGGCCGACATGGCGAGGTACTGGTAGGACGCGCTCAGCTCGGCGTTGATCTGGTGGTTGATGGCTTCCTTGACCACCTGGCTCATGCTCATGCGTAGATCTCCCTTGGGTAGCTGTGTCGTCCCGTGTACCGCGTCCCGCGATGAGGAGGAACACACGGACACGGCCGGGCTTCGATTGTGTCGTGATGACGCGATTTCCGCAAGCGGCGCGATCGGCGCTCGACGGTGCCGACGCTGATCTTCCTGCATTACTTCGGGCGAGGACCGGCAGACACCCTGGCGCACGGTGTGCGGGCCGCATTGGACCAACTCGC
The DNA here is from genome assembly GCA_963739995.1 of Vicinamibacteria bacterium. Taxonomy (GTDB): domain Bacteria; phylum Acidobacteriota; class Vicinamibacteria; order Vicinamibacterales; family JAENWD01; genus CAVUCH01. The sequence goes on from CAVUCH010000018.1 coordinate 372,504, forward strand.
GCCCGCGCAGTCACGCCGCTGATGCGCGGCGCCCGGTCGTTCGGCCGGGCGGCCGGGCGGCCGGAAGGATTAGGCCACTATCGGCTCCCTGTCGACGTTTGCCGATCGTCGCCCGCCCCCCGGCGGGTACGACCAGGCG
>CAVUCH010000019.1:0-219371 GCA_963739995.1 Vicinamibacteria bacterium
GAACGCGCCCTCCATGTCGTTCGTACCCTCACGAGACTTCCACCGGCCCATGATTTGACGATCGAGCGTCAGGTAGCCCGAGGCGGTATAGAAGTCGTTGAGCGAACTGGTCTTCGTCGCGAAGATCAGCCCGTTCCGACCGGGGCGGACCTCGATGACTTCGTCGACCATCGGGCAGCCGTCTTCGAACGTCAGGGGTACACCGATTTCCAATCACCGATGAGATGCGGGTAGCGCGATGCGGTGATCGCGTCGTTGATCTTGCGGCTGGCCGCGCGCACGGCCGCCTGCGGCTCGTTGAGCATGCGACTTCCGTCGTAGGACGCCAGCGTCACGCCTGCAAGGTCGGAGGGGATCTTGAGCTTGACGGCCTCGTCATACACCAGGAATACGCGGTCCCGCCCGAGCACGCCCATGAAGAGGCCGCTCTCGAAGAGGACATTGTCTCGGGGCGACGGCCTCGATTCGTCCGCGCTCCTCGTGAGATCGTCGGAGGCGAGCACGAAGGCAGCGAAATCGTATTCCTCCAGCTGCTTCAGGAGCGTCTCGAGAAAGCCCTGGTTGAGGCCGAACACACCTTCGTTCCAGACGCGTACCTGTGCGCTCTCTTCCAGGGCCTCGGCGAGCACCCCGGCCACTCGTAAGTTCTTCTGCGACGAACCAATGAACAGCTTCGGTTTTGCCATCGAGACCTCCGACGTTGACTTCTCCCACCCGCCGCGCCGTTCAGCCCGCCCTCGTTACGCCGACGGTGCGCGAGCTTCAGAATCCCGTAAATCGACGCCTGCCATAGTACCGCTGCCTGGGCTCGCGTCGATGGGCCACGTGACGCCGGGCGCGGCGGAGGAGTGCGGTTCTCAAGTGGGCCTCGTCATCGAACGCGCGGAGCGGGAGCTCGAGGAAGCCTGCGTCGACGAGTCCATTACGACGAAGCCGTCAGCGAATATTTCGACGATGGACGTGACGACCGGTCGCATCCCACCGATGACAGATCCGGTGCAAGACGCTCGATCGATTCGCAGTCCTGTGTGGTGGCCGGGATTCGGAGATGTGCTGGATGCCCGCACGAGTGTCGAAGGATCAGGGGTGACGTTGTAAGCCGAACGCGCGTGCATTCTGACCGCGCGCTGCGCGCTTGCGTCAGGGCCGCAGGGACGCCGACACGGCACGCCGCTGCAACCACACAGCCATCTCGCCCGGCCCGCGATGCGACCACGCGTAGTACGGGATCGCCGTGAGCCGGCGCGGGCGGCCCGCCTGGTCGGTCGCGGCTGCGCGCACCACCGTGACGCCGCCGAGCAGGTCGGATCGGTGCTCCTCCTCGAAGGCGGCACCGTCGGGCACGACAAGATTGAGCACCGAGCCGTCGTTGTCGATCCACTCGGCCGCGTACACCAGCGGCCCCCGTTCGAGCGCGACCTTGTCGCGCGTGTCCGCCACGCGCGCATCGGCGACCACCCGCCGCACGGGCATCGGCAGCACGAGCGTCACCGTATCGCCGGGTGTCCAGACCCGCGCGATGACGGCGTAGCCGCGGCGCAGCGTGGGGCTGATGGGTTCACCGTTGACGCGCAGTTCGTATGCGGCTCCCGCTGCATCCGCGTAGCGATAGAGGCCGCTCGGCACCGGCTCGTTCCGGGCCCAACCCGGGATGCGGACACGCAGTTCGAAGGATCGGGGCTGGTCGGGCGTGATCGTCAGCGCGATTCGTCCGTTCCATGGGTAATCCCCGGTCTGCTGCACCCCCACGCGCGCGCCGCCCACGACCGCTGCCGCGCGGCTGGCTGCGAACAGGTTGACGAACAAAGCCTCGCCCTCGACAGCGTAGATGTAGTCCGGGATCGACGGGATGAACCGGGCGAGATTCGTCGGGCAGCACGAGGCATCGAACCATGGCTTCCGGGAGAGCGAACCATGGTTGAACGTGTACTTGCCGTCGGACTCTAGCGGGTTCGGATAGAAGAAGGTATTGCCCTGGAGCGAGACGCCTGCCAGCGCCGCGTTGTACAACGAGCGCTCCAGCACGTCCACGTAGCGAGCGTCGCCCGAGAGCAGGAACATCCGCTGGTTCCAGTACACGTTCGCGATCGACGCGCACGTTTCGCCGTACGCTGTCCGGTTCGGGAGCTCGAACGCGTCGCCAAACGCCTCGTCCTTGTGCCGCGCCCCTACCGCGCCGGTGACGTACAGCTTTCGCGACACCACATCGTCCCAGATCCGCTCGACCGCGGCCCGGTAGAGCGGGTCCGCGTCGAGCGCCGCGATGTCGACCATCCCCGAGTACATGTAGGCGGCACGGACAGCATGGCCGACCGCCTCGCTCTGCTCCGTCACCGGTAGGTGATCCTGGTTATAGATGCCGTAGAGCTTGCGCGTGGCGGCACGCCCCCGCTGATCCAAGAAGAAACGCGCCAGCTCGCGGTAGCGACGCTCGCCGGTCGCGTCCGACAGCTTCACCAGGCCAGTCTCGATGATCTGGTGCCCGGGCGGGGCCGTCCGCTTGCCGGGGCCGAACGTCCGGGCGATCAGGTCCGCGTTCTTGAGGGCCACGTCCAGCAGCGTGCGACGGCCGGTGGCGCGGTAGTGCGCGTAGGCGGCCTCGTAGAGGTGGCCCGAGTTGTACAGCTCATGGCTGCCCTCGAGCTCGAGGTCCCACTTCGGACCGGGCTTCAACCACTCGGCGGGACTCTTCGTGGGATCGATCGTCTTGTACGTCGTGAGGTATCCGTCGGGTTCCTGCGCCGCCGCAATCTTCGTGATGATGCCGTCGATGAACCGATCGAGCTCGGGATCAGGGTGGTTCTGCAGGGAATAGGCGGCACCCTCGATCAGCTTGTAGACGTCGGTGTCGTCGAACGGCATCTTGCCTTCGTAGGGTCCTTCCCGGCGGGCGGCCCTCTCGAAGTTCCGGATGCGGCCCTCCTCCTCGCTCTTTGCGAACCCGAACGGGATCGTGACGGCCCTGTTCGTCTCGACGCGCGGCGCCCAGAAGGCGTCGGTGAGCCGGACGTCTGAGAACGGCACCGCAGTGATCGGATACCCACGGCCTGGCGCATCGCTGGCCAGACCGAAGGCAGGCGTGAGGACGACGAACACGAAGATGAGGTGGAGACCCTTGCGGCGGACCTGCAACAAAGGCATACGCGAGTCTAGCATCGCCGCTGGGTTGCGCAAGATCTGGTCCGGACGACTGGTCGTGAGGCTCAGTTCTCCCGCATGGCTCAATGTGCCTTGGGTTCCGCCTTCCCCTTCACCTCCGCTCTCGTTCAGAATGGGCGCATGTGCCATCGCGTCCAGTGCTCGAGATGCGGAAAACCCACGTGGGCCGGCTGCGGAAGACACGTGGAACGGGCACTGAAGGGAGTTCCTCGCGAGGATCGCTGTCAGTGCCCCCGGCCGAAGTCACTGCTCGCGCGCTTGCTCGGACGCTGATTACCGCTATCCGCTCCCGCGACTGCACGTTCATCGCGTGCTGAGCATGGAGGTGCCATGACAACATCGCGCCGGCGATTTCTCGAGGCCATCGCGGCTGGTGCCGTAATAGGCGGTTCCCGACCGCTGGCGCAAGTGGCGCCGGCGAGCCCTGGCAGCGTTCCGCCGCAGCGGATTCCACGTTCCGACATCGGCAGCCTCTACCCGTTCGTCCAGCAGCAGGCCGATCGCTCGCCGCTCGAGCTGTCGTTTCTCCACTCCCGCTTCACAGATCTCGCGGTCTGGCAACCGATCGCACGCGCCACGGTCTTGCGGCAGCTGTCGTACGAACCTCCGCCGGTTCCGCCGGCGGCGCAGGTCGTGCGGCGTGAGGACCGTGGCGACTACGTGCAGGAATACATCACGTTCCAGACGACGCCCGACATCCGTGTGCCGGCCTATGTGCTCATTCCAGAGAAAGCAAAGCTCCCGGCACCCGGCGTCGTCGCACTCCATTGCCATGGCGGCTTCTACGTCTGGGGCAAGGAAAAGCTGGTAGACACCGGTCGCGAGCATCCGGCGCTGACGGAATACAAGCAGCAGCTCTATCACGGCCGGAGCATCGCCAGCGAGCTCGCGCGCCGCGGCTACGTCGTGATCGTGATCGATGCCTTCTACTGGGGCGAACGCCGGATGGTCCTCGACGAGGATCCCCCGTCGTATCACGAGCCGTCAGAGATGACTCGAGAGGACGTGTCGAAGTTCAACCAGCGGTCGCAACAGGGTGAGCAGCTCGTAGCGCGCAGCCTGTTCACTGCCGGCATCACGTGGCCGGGCGTCGCGTTGTGGGACGATCTGCGGACGGTGGACTATCTGGCGTCGCGCCCGGAGGTCGATGCCGCCCGCCTCGGTTGCGTGGGTCTGTCGATGGGCGGGTACCGGAGCTTCCTGCTTGCGGCGCTCGAGCCGCGAATCAAGGTCGCGGTAGACGTGGGCTGGATGACATCGTTCGCCGCGCAGATCAGAAAGCACGTGGTGAACACGATCGGGCTGACGTTCCACATCGGCGGTCTCTATCGCTATCTCGATCTGCCCGACCTGGCCGCGCTGATTGCGCCGCGGGCGCTGCTGGTCATCAACGGCTCGAAAGACGCCCTGTTCGCGCCTGAGGGTGTGGGCGCCGCCTTCGACAAGATCGCGGCGTGCTTCCGCAAGGCCGGCGCAGGCGATCATCAGCGCTGCCGCCTCTATGACACGCCGCACGAATTCAACCCGCAGATGCAGGCCGAGGCATGGGAATGGCTGGCCCGCTGGGTGAACGCATGAAGGTGTCCCTTTCGTCGCGGCATAGGCAAATTGACGCTCGCGCGCTTTGACAACGAGCGCCAGAACTCGCGATAGTCGACACGCTGCCGACCTCGAACCGGGCGGGGAGCGGAACATGATAACCACCGCGGTCGCAGAGTCGAACGTCAACATAGCGTTCTCCGATCACTGGCGCGGCCGCGAGGCGCGCGACGGCTCTCCTCCACGCCGTTTGCCGCGCTCGTCGAAGCACGTTCGAAGATCCTGCCCGCCCCGAACCGTCTCTCGGCGTAACCATCTCCGGTGATGACGGGAGATGATCAAGGAAGTGATCAACTGGATGGAGAAGTACTGGGGGCCACCGACGCCGCGTTAGTTGCCCGTTCTCTCCTGTTCCCACCTGGGCACGTTCACGCCGATCACGGTCAGCCACAGGGCCAGCGCCAGTTCCGCAACGAAGCAGGGCACCAGGATGTAGGGAAAGAGACGGTCGGCCAGGGCAGGCGCTAGAAAGATCGCGAAGCTGTTGATCGCGTAGCACACGCCGGCGACGGCCATCAGCACACCGAGGATTCGCGGCAGGAATGTCGATCTGAAGATCAGGTATCCGATCAGGACGCAGAACAACGCGAAGAACGTCAGGCTGACCGCGTAGCCGACCGACTGCAATCTGAGAGACGCGTATGCGAGGGCCTGCAGTGGTTCTGCTGGAGCTGGGCTCGAAACACTTCCGCCCTTCAACAGGATGAGCGGGGCGAAATGATTGAGCAGATTGCCGGCTTCGATGGCTATCGACACGAGGTTGAAGAACACCGCAAGCACCGTGAGGGAGCGGTTCACCGGCTGCAGCAGTTCGCAGAGGATGACCGCCACAGGTATAGCGCACACCAGCACGATGATTCCGGCGGCGAAGCTCCACCTATATAGCAGCTCGTGAGCCAGGATGTTCTGGGCCGTGGCCACGGCATCGCCATGCACGACGAGCCGTTGGCGAACGACCTCGGCGAACAGGCCTACGGCGATGATGATCAGATACAGCGCGCCGGCGACTCGCGCGTAGACCTGCGGCGACGTTTCGACGCTGCGGCGTGTCATGTCGTCTCCAATCATTGTCGTCGGGAAATCCGTTTGCGTAAAATGACTCCCGACCCCTATTTCCTGAATAGCACTAGCCTTGTAATTCCTTTCACGACGGGCCGCAGGAGGGTCACATGCCACCGCTGAAGGGCAAGGGTCGAGGGGTTGACGGTGTGCGACGCGCCGGCTGCTGCCGCCGCCGGGAGAGCGGACGAGGCTGACGCTCAGGAACCGGCGGGTCTACGAGAAGTCGGGAATCGTCGGGCTGGAGTACGACGTGGCCGTCTGCTCACAAGCGTTGGGGCAATCTGGGCCAACACGGTGACGCTGACGGGCGACTCCCCGGAGCAGTTGCGCGTCGGGCCGTGACCTCGAATTTCTTCGACGTTCTCAGGGCGACCGCTGCATACGGTCGTGTGTTCACCGGCACCGACGAGGAGCCCGGAGTCGAACCCGCGATTCTCCTGTCGTGGGGCCTTCTGGCGCTTTGGTGCAGATCCCTCGCGGGTGGGACGCCAGGTTCGACATGGCGAGCGCACTACCGTCGTCGGCGTGATGCCCGAGAAGTTCCGTCTCTGGTTTCCCCTTGATGCCAGCGTGCCGGATGACCTTCATGCATTGCAACCGTTTCGCCGCACTGTGTTCGACCTGGCGCGTGGTCAGCTGGGTCTTCCGTCAACCTGCCCCCCGCTAATGCTTGCTATCGTCTTCCCCAGCCCGATGAAGCCGCGGATTCGGTCGTTGGCTCCAAGCACGCGCGCCGTGCCAATCGCGGTGCTCAGCCACGCGGCTGCCGCGCTCTTCCCGAATTGGCGGCGAGTGATGGTATGCATCGTGGTTTCGTAGACTACCGCAGACGCGACTGACGCGACGCCAGCTCGTCCGATCCGGATGATCGGTCGCGGCGGGCGTGCGGGCGCATCAATCAGGAGAAATGTGGCGTATGGCCAAGTATCGGCACGGTTTGCCGCAGCTCGGCGGCAAAGTGTTCCTGACGGATGGCGGCATCGAGACGACGCTGATCTTCCACGACGGACTCGAGCTGCCCCACTTTGCGGCGTTCCACCTGTTCCAGTCGGATGCCGGCGTCGAGGCGCTTCGCCGGTACTACACGCGTCACGCATCGATCGCGCGCGAACGCGGCCTGGGCTTCATTCTGGAGAGTGCGACCTGGCGGGCGAGCGCCGACTGGGGCGCGCGGCTCGGATACTCACCGGAGGCTCTCGCCGACGTCAACCGCCGCGCCATCGACCTGCTGCACGAGCTGCGGCGCGAGCTCGAGACCGACCGCTCGCCCATGGTGATCAGCGGATGCGTCGGACCTCGCGGCGACGGCTACAAGGCTGACGCGGTGATGACCCCGGAGGCGGCGCAGGCCTATCACGCGGACCAGATCGAGGTGTTCGCGAGGGCTGGCGTGGACCTGGTGACGGCAATCACGATGACCAACGTCAGCGAGGCGACGGGCGTCGTCCGCGCGGCAGGCGCGGCGGGTCTGCCAGTCGCCATTTCCTTCACGGTGGAGACCGACAGCCGGCTGCCGGCCGGCGAGAGCCTCGGCGACGCCATCGACGCCGTGGACGCCGCCACGGACGAAGCGCCGGCCTACTTCATGATCAATTGCGCGCACCCGACGCACTTTGCCGGTGAGCTGCGGGCCGGTTCACGCTGGACGAATCGAATCCGCGGAGTGCGCGCGAACGCCTCGACGTGCAGCCACGCGGAGCTCGACGAGGCCACCGAGCTCGACGACGGGGATCCGGACGATCTCGCCAGCCGGTATCGGGAACTCCGATCACGGTTCGGCCAGATTACGGTCCTGGGCGGCTGCTGTGGCACGGATCACCGGCATATCGAACGCATCAGCGAGCTGTGCGTGGGTCGCGCGTGAGCACGGAGGCCGAGGTCGACGCCAGGGATCCACTTGATCTGAACTGCCGACGACGACGTGGAGGAGGCCTCTATCCAGCTCGAAGTTGCCGAATCGAATCGACTGCCGTGCTGGCGTCGGGACGTCTGCCATCGCGCACGCGGGCAGGACTGTCCGGAGCGGGCGGACATTCTAGTTGAAGGATGTCGAAAACATGCCGATTTCTTGATCCGGCATCCTACATCCTGATGTCGGGTCACGAAGACGCCGTGGCCTTCAACGCCAGCGACGGCAGCCTCGACTCGAATGTCGCCACGGTGTCTTTGGTGGAACGTGAAGCGCCGTGCCGGGATGAGCATCGCCCGGCGTTTAGCACCGCTCCACGCGAACGGGCACGACTCCTTGGCTGTCGGTGCGATTGGGCGGTTGTGTCTACTTCCACTCAGTCAGCGTGGCTTTGTAGTTGTCGTCCGCATCGACCTCGTACTCGAAGACGGTCGCGACTGCGTTCAAACGCTGCCAGTTCGCCGACGTCGAGTATAGGTAGATCGCCCCTCGAAAACTCGCGCCGCCCCCCTTCAACAGCGTGCCGACTCCCTGCCCTGTCCAGGTCGCCAGCTCGCCTCCCTTTCCCATGTAGATTCCCTGACCCGTTCCGATCACGGTGCCGTCCGGCCTGAGCTCGGACTCATAGGTGCTCGTCTCCTGATACTCGACGCCGAGCAGCGTTCCGGTGCCGCGCTGCGTGCTTTCCGTTCGCGCCGAGCCCAAGGCCGACGGCAACGCCCGCCGGAGAACCAGCTTCCCGGTCGCGGTCCCAAGCTTCTCGCCCAACATGACTGCCTCCGTTCAGATGACGACGTTGTCAGGTCGCAATGTCGGCCCGGACCCACGTCGCCCCGTAGCCCGCGCCACTCCACCGCGCACACCACGAGCGGCGGGGACCCGAGAGGCCGCGAGACGCTGAGATCCGGAAACTGCTCGCGAAAGCGCCAGAAATCCGCTTGAGTGACGAAGTGGGGCCCCAAGTCTGCGCCGCATTCTGGCGATCGGACCTATCCGGGTGCCGCCACGAGGGCCGCGTCTTCGGGTGGTCTACTGTTTGTCGTAGACGGCCGTGAACGTGACCTTCGCGCCTTTGGGGTTCACGCCCGAGCCAGTGACCGTGGCCGTCTTTCCGTCGGCGGAGACCGTGGCGCGGCTCTCACCCACGGTCTTCCCGTCTTTCATGTTCTTGAACTCGCGCGTTCGGTCATCGATCTTCCGCACGCTCACCGTGTCGACCACCGGCGAGCCCTGCACGGGAGCGGGCGTGCCATCGAGCTTCACCGTGTAGGTCGTCGCGAGTGGCTTCCCTTCGAACGAGGATTCACTCTTGACCGTCATGGTGGCCCCATCACTCTGGATGGCCACGGTAGCCTTGTCGGGGGTTGGACCGGGGTCTGTACTTCGATTTCGCCGTGTTGAGCTGCCATGTGCCGTTGAACGGATCGTCTGCTGCGGACACGCCCGTCACACCGGCGCAGACCGCGAGAATCAGGAGCACGCACGCTCGATACATGGTTCGCCTCCTCTCGGCGCGGACTCTGTCAGGAATCGCCCCAAAAGGCAAGGGGACGGACGAACACATCAGAACAGGACGAGCGCAGCCACGAACACCGCGACCATTGCGAACGCAAGGGCAATCTTGACCGCCGCACCGATCGCGAATCCGACCCACGCGGCGACGCCCGCTCGTCCGGCCCGCGACACGCGCGGTGCACCAGGAACTCGCCAATCACAGCGCCGACGAGCGGGCCGACGATCAGGGCCCACGCCGCATAACGGGTCTTCCGTCAACCCGCCCCCCGCCAATGCTTCCTATCCACTTCGCGGCAGGTCTTGCGTCGCCACCCACATCGACGCCTGCGTCGTGTGCCGCCGTCGTTTCCCATCGCCATGGCCACAGTGTAGATGCGGGATCGACGAGTCGATCCAGAATCCAGAGACACCACGGACGGCCAGCGAGAGCGTCTCGCGCGGTCGTTGCTCACCGGACAGGAGACTGGCGACCACCGGTCCTGGCCGAGGGAGGAGACGCAACACACGAGTCGTGGAGACTCCCGATGTCCATCGACGTGGAATTTCTCGAGCAGGTCTATCAGCGCTTCAATGCTCGTGACATCGAGGCCGTGCTCGCTGCACTGCATTCCGATGTCACCTGGGCCAATGGCATGGAGGGAGGGCACCTTCACGGCCGGGAGGCCGTGCGGAGCTATTGGACCCGACAATGGGCAACGATCGACCCGCGCGTCGAGCCGACCCGCTTTTCGACCGGCGCCGATGGCGAGATCGTCGTCGAGGTCCACCAGACAGTGCGCGACCTCCAGGGAGCGGTGCTGGTTGACCAGATGGTCGGTCACATCTTCAGGATCGAGAATGGCTTGGTCACGCGCTTCGACATCCGCGACGCGTGAGAGCCGGGGCAGGCGGGATGCGCGCGCGAGGCCTGAGGCCGCCGAGGCCCAGATCGATGAGGATCATCCAGAGCCATTGGTCGTTCATACAGCCGGAAGTGAACCAGCCCGGTTCTTAACGTCAGTTGTTGGCAAGGCTATCACTGGTTCAAGGGCGCACGGGACGCCATTCAGCATGACGGCAGAACTCATGACCTCGCACGTTACGAGTCGCCGACAATGGCGCGCGTGGTTGGCAAAGCATCACACCTCGAGTCCAGGTATCTGGCTCGTGTTCTACAAGGCCCATACAGGGGTAAAGTCGATTTCCTACGAGGACATGGTTCGCGAGGCTCTTTGCTTCGGATGGATTGACAGTCTTATCAAACGTCTCGATGACAACCGATACGCTTTCAAGGTTACGCCACGACGGCCGACGAGCAAGTGGTCGGCGATCAATCGGAAACGGTGGGTGGAACTCAAGGCGGCAGGCCTGCTCACGTCGGCCGGTCTCGCGGCCGCACCAACGAACAAGACCTACGCGTCACGACCCGTCATCCCCGACTTACCGGTCTACATCGCCAAAGCGCTGAGGGCAAACTCTGGAGCGTGGAAATTCTTCCGGGAGCTGGCGCCCGTCTACCGACGTCACTTCGTCGTTTGGATTCATACAGCTAAGCGACCGGACACGCGCGCCAGGCGCATCCGTGAATCGATCTCCCTGTTGGCTGCTGGAAAGAAGCTTGGCTTGAAGTAGACGAGAGCGGACGGGTTCTCAACTGTCGGCGCGAATGAGTTCCGTTGCTGGCGCCGGCGTGCACGTCGGAGCTTCATCGCGCTGAACGGAGTTCAGCCGTGGGTCTCGAACAGTGTCGATCGTAGAGCTCGAAGTGTGCTTCGCCTCAGCGCTCGGCTTCAACTACGAGGTCCGCTCGCACGAGGCGGCGGGATAGGATCAGCGGGATCGGGCCAGTACACTCGCGACAAGTAGTGCAGCGCGATACCTGCACCCCAGCGGTTGGGCGCGGTCCAGACCAGCAGCCCAGCCAAGACAACCAGCATCATGACGCCCAGGACACGGTGCGAACGCACCATCCCGAAATAGACCAAGACGATCATCGCGGCAATCGGCAGCCGATCGCCGATGATGGTGAAGGCCCACGTATCACCGGGATTGCGTCCGAAGACCAAGCCGCAGATTGAACACTGTTCGAGGTGGGACCACCCGGAAAACAGCCGTCCCTCGCCGCAGTGCGGGCAGCGCTTGCGCAGCCCGCGCCAAAGCGCCGTGCTGATCAATCTCGAGCGGGAAGGCGTGTTACCGTTTCGCATGCGCGCCGGATCCGCGCGTCAGCACGAGCTCGCACGAGCCTTCCACGAGCACGTCGGCCTTTCGCCGTCCCAATCCAATGGCGCAAACCTTCTTGGCGCCGGGCCGGCGTCCGATCCGGCGACATGACCGGGCCGGCGACCGGTCCGCGACTACGCGCTCAGGCGGCTGGCAGCACGCCGTGGGGATCCAGAACAAACTTCTTGGCCGCGCCCTTGTCAAAATCCCGATAGCCTCGAGGCGCCTCCTCCAGCCGAATCACCGTGGCGTTGACCGCTTTGGCGATCTGGACCTTGTCATGCAGAATCGCCATCATCAACCGGCGGTGATAGCGCATGACCGGGCACTGACCGGTAACGAAGCCGTGCGATTTCGCCCAGCCTAAACCGATGCGGACTCCCAACCGGCCGATCTTGGCGCCCTCGTCGATGCCGCCGGGATCACCGGTCACGTACAGACCGGGAATGCCAATGGTCGCGCCGGCACGAGCGGCCGTCATCACGTCGTTCAGCACCGTGGCGGGGGCTTCGCCTGCGCCCGCGCCGTGCCCGCGGGCCTCGAAACCGACGCAGTCCACGGCCGCGTCAACCACAGGCTCACCAACAATCTGCTCGATCTGGTCGGACAGCTCAGCGTCGTGCGTCAAGTCGATCGTCTCACAGCCGAAGCTGCGTGCCTGACCCAATCGCTCCATATTCATGTCGCCGATGATCACCACGGCGGCTCCGAGCAACTGTGCTGACGCCGCACACGCCAGGCCAACCGGCCCCGCACCAGCGATGTACACGGTTGATCCCGGTCCGACCCCCGCCGTGTAGGCGCCGTGGAATCCGGTCGGGAAGATATCCGACAGCATGGTCAGGTCGAGAATCTTTTCCATCGCGTGGTCGCGGTCGGGGAACTTCAACAGGTTGAAATCGGCGTAGGGAACCATGACATATTCAGCCTGCCCGCCTTTCCACCCACCCATATCGACATAGCCGTACGCGGCGCCGGGTCGCGCCGGATTGACGTTCAAGCAGATGCCAGTCTTGCCCTCCTTGCACGTGCGGCATCGGCCGCAAGCGATGTTGAAGGGAACCGAGCACAGATCGCCCTTCTTGATGAACTCGACATCGCGACCGACCTCAATTACCTCGCCCGTGATCTCATGTCCAAGGGTTTGCCCTGCGGGGGCAGTCGTGCGCCCTCGCACCATGTGCTGGTCGCTCCCGCAAATGTTGGTGGCGACAATCTTGAGGATCACGCCGTGATCGCACTTGCGGTTCTGTTCCGGCAAGGCTAACCCCGGGTAGCCGATGTCCTCGACCGCGACTTGTCCGGGCCCCATGTAGACTACACATCGATTGCCGGTCATCACGTTCCTCCAATAAATGGGGCGGACCCTTCATGCAGGTCGCCGAGCGTCGGGATCTGTTGATACGGGCGACACTGGCTGTCCGGCCCCCGGCTCTCCCAGCCGACACGGCCGACGGTCACTCCTGTGCCGCACGATGCACACATGCCTCCTGGAACCGCTTCTCTGACACGAAGCCTAACAGGATACGGTCAGCGTCCGCGCGGCGTACTCATCTCTGTCCTCTCATCCGAACGCCTGCGTTCGATCCGGACACCGGACGAGACCGCTCGCCTTCGAAGACTGGTGAACTCCAGGCCCCTCCCCGTTCCCTTCGTCTCGCCCAGCGCGGGATGGTCGTCGAGACCGCGTTCGACTATGCTCGTGGCGCCACGCGGTGAGTCGTGGGATCGGGAGCACCGATGGGAACACGCACAGCGGACGAGCTCACGAGGAGGACGTTTCTCTCGACAGGGCTCGCGGCGGCGGGACTCGGGTTGACGTCGGGACAGCCCAGACGGGCTGCCCCGGATGCAGCGCTCGGGCCAGCGCCCGGCGTATTCCCGAAGGGGTTTCTCTGGGGCGCGGCGACCGCCGCGCACCAGGTCGAGGGCAACAACATCAACAGCGACATGTGGGTGCTCGAGCACATGAAGCCATCGATGTTCGCCGAGCCGTCGGGCGATGCCTGCGACTTCTACCATCGGTATCGGGAGGACATCACGCTGGCCGCCTCTCTCGGCCTCAACGCGTTCCGGTTCTCGATCGAATGGGCTCGCATCGAGCCGGAACAGGGCTTCTACTCCAGGGCCGAGCTCGATCACTACCGGCGCGTGCTCGCGGCGTGCCACGAGAGCGGGCTCGCCACGGCCGTCACGTTCTGGCACTTCACGACGCCCCGCTGGATCGCGGCACTCGGGGGCTGGGAGAACGCCGCCACGGCGGATCACTTCGTGCGCTACGCCGAGCGCGCCGCGAAGCACCTGGGCGATCTCATCGGAACCGCCGTCACGTTCAACGAGCCGAACCTCCCGCTGTTGCTGAAGTGGCTGTTCGCGAGCATGCCGCAGAACCCGTTCGCACAGGCCGACGGAATGCTGAAGGCCGCCGCGATGTCCATCGGCGCGCAGCGCTTCTCGACCTTCATCATGAGCAACGGCGAGGCGATGCGCGACATCATGGTCCCGGCGCACCACCGCGCGCTCGAGGCCATCAAGTCTGGCCCTGGCAACTACCCGGTTGGTGTGACGCTCGCCATGCAGGACGAGCAAGCCGTCGGCGCCGGGAGCCGCCGCGACGAGAAGCAGGAGTCGTTGTACGGACCGTGGCTGGATGCTGCCGCGAAGAGCGACTTCATCGGCGTCCAGACGTACACGCGCGCCCGGGTCGGGAAGGATGGCGACCTTCCTCCCGAGGCAGGGGTCGAGCTCACCCAGGCGGGATACGAGTTCTGGCCCGAGGCGCTCGAGCAGACGATCCGTTTCGCCGCCTCACGCGCGAAGGTCCCCGTGTACGTCACCGAGAACGGCGTCGCCGCCGAGGACGACACGCGCCGCGTCGAGTACATCCGGCGGGCGCTCGCGGGTGTGCAGAAGTGTCTCGCCGACGGCATCGACGTCCGCGGCTACTTTCATTGGTCGCTGCTCGACAACTTCGAGTGGAACTCGGGGTACCGGCCGAAGTTCGGGCTCGTGGCGGTCAACCGCGAGACCTTCGAGCGGACGGTCAAGCCGAGCGCACGCCTCCTCGGCGACATCGCGCGCAAGAACGCGCTCGGCGGTTGAACGAATGAGGGTGGCCAACCTGGCCTCATGGCGATAGGTGCGCTGCTCGTCATCCTGTCCGCACCGCGGCCGGGGCCGTGCAGGCCTGGACTGAGTCGGCTGGTGGCGTGCTAGCATGCCGGGCCAGCGGCTGGCATGCGCGTATCTCGACCTATCGCCCCGTGGGCGCGGGGGTCAGGGATCGCGGGTCACTCATCAGGTGCGGAGAGGACATGACCAACACGGCAATCACCAGGCGCGAGCTGCTTCGTCGCAGCGGTGATGTGGGAGGGGCGCTCGCGCTTCCCATGCTGCTCCGGGCCGGGCCGTCAACGGAAGGGAATGCATCCGCCACCGCATCCCCGACAGGCCTTCGCCCCGGTCCGGACGTCTACGAGTCGATCGGGGTGCGCCCGCTGATCAACGCGCGCGGCACCTACACCATCATCAGCGGCTCGGTGATGCTGCCCGAAGTCCGGGCGGCCATGGCTGCGGCGGCGCAGCGATACGTCCATCTCGACGAGCTCACCGACGCCATTGGCGCCCGTCTGGCCACACTGACAGGCGCGGAATGGGGCGTGGTCACGTCAGGCTGCGCCGCGGCGCTCACCCACGCCACCGCGGCGTGCGTGGCCGGCGGCAATCCCGACCTCCACGTCCGGATCCCGGACCTCAGGGGCTTTCCGCGCGACGAGGCCATCATCCCGAAGCACTCGCGGAACGTCTACGACGCGGCGGTGCGCGCCGTCGGCCTGCGGGTCCTCGAGGTCGAGACGATGGCCGATTTCGAGGCCGCGCTTGGACCTCGCACGGCGCTGGTGTACCTTTTCGCGGGACCGGCGGCTGATGAGAGCCCGCTCAGCCTCAGCGCGATCGCCCCGCTGGCGCAGGCGCGACGCGTGCCCATCCTCGTCGATGCCGCCGCCGAGATCCTCACCGTGCCGAACGTGCATCTGCAGCACGGCGCCACGCTGGTCGGGTACAGCGGGGGCAAGTGCCTGCGCGGCCCCCAGACGGCTGGCCTGCTGCTCGGGAGCAAGCCGCTCGTACGCGCGGCATGGGTGCACAGCGCGCCCCACCACGGGTTCGCACGGGGCATGAAGGTCGGCAAAGAGGAAGCGGTCGCCATGCTGATGGCGGTCGAGATGTGGGTGCGGCGCGATCATCAGGCGGAGTGGAACCGGTGGACCGCGTGGCTCGATCACATCGCGAGCCGGGTCGCCACGATCGACGGACTGACGACGACCATCGTTCAGCCGGTGGGGCTCTCGAACCGCACGCCGTCCCTCCAGGTGCTGTGGGACCGGCAACGCCTTGGCGTTTCGGGCGACCTGGTCGCGCAAACGCTCCTGGAGGGCGACCCTCGCGTCGCCCTGTTCGCCGCCCACGTCGACGATCCGGCACAGACCGGGGTCACCATCACGCCGTACATGCTGGCGGCCGGCGAGGAAAAGATCGTTGCCGACCGGCTCCGGGCGGTCCTCTCGAGTCCTCCCAAGGCTGCGGCGTCTGCGCCGGCGCCCCCGGTCGTGGACCTCACCGGTCAATGGGACATCAGCATCGCGTATGCAGCCAGCACCTCCACTCACACGCTCGCGCTCCGGCAACGCGGCAACACCCTCGACGGCTCGCACCGGGGGGATTTCGTGACGCGCGATCTCACCGGCACCATCGACGGCGACACAGTGCAGATCCGCAGCGCCTACGGCGAGGAGCACGGAGACGCCCTGAGCTTCACCTTCTCGGGAACGGTGACGGGCGACACCATGTCGGGCGCACTGGACATGGGCGAGTACCTGGCGGCCCGGTGGACGGCTGCGCGAAGACAATGAACCGCCGACGCGGCCCGCAGCTCGCGGCGACGCTCGCGTGTTTCATTTTTCATTCTTCATTTTTCATTTCGCTGCCGTCCTTCGCCCGCGAGCCGCAGACCCATCGGCGATACGACCTCCTGCTGCGCGGCGGACATGTCATCGACCCGCGAAACGGGATCAGCGCCGTTCGCGACGTGGCCATCCGCGCGGGCACGGTTGCCGCGGTCGCGCCAGACCTCAATGCCGCCGAGGCCGCGCAGACGGTGGATGTCAGCGGACTCTATGTAACGCCCGGGCTCGTGGATATTCACGTGCATGTGTACGCCGGCACCGGCGAGGCTGGCTCGTATGCCGGCGACAACAGCGTGTACCCCGACGGCTTCACCTTCCGCGCCGGCGTGACCACGGTGGTCGATGCCGGCAGCTCGGGCTGGCGGAACTTCGATGATTTCCAGTCACGCGTGATCGCGCGTTCACGCACCCGCGTGCTCGCGTTCCTCAACATCGTCGGCCACGGGATGCGCGGAGGAGCGTTCGAGCAGGACCTCGGCGACATGGAGGTGCAGCCCACTGCGGCCGCCGCGCGCGGCCACCGCGACACGATCGTCGGCATCAAGACGGCGCACTACGCCGGACCCGAATGGGCACCCGTCGAGCGGGCCGTCGAAGCTGGCACCGCCGCCGACGTGCCTGTGATGGTCGACTTCGGCCGGAACCGGCCGGAACGGCCGCTCGCGGAGCTCGTCACGGCAAAGCTGCGGCCCGGCGATATCTACACGCACGTGTACTCGGGTCTGCGCAACGAGCTGGATCGACCCGGGCACCTGAATCCCGCCTTGTTCGCCGGACGCAAACGCGGGGTGATCTTCGACGTAGGTCACGGCGGCGGCAGCTTTCTCTGGCGGGTGGCGGCCCCAGCCGTTCAGGCGGGCTTTCTGCCGGATTCGATCTCGACCGATCTCCACATCGGCAGCATGAACGCCGGCATGAAGGACATGCTGAACGTCATGAGCAAGCTCCTTGCGCTCGGCGTGTCGCTCGACGACGTGGTTCTGAGATCCACGTGGAACCCGGCCCGGGAGGTGAAGCAGCCATCCATCGGGCACCTGTCGGTCGGGGCGGTGGCCGACATTGCCGTGCTGCGCGTCGAACACGGCAGGTTCGGCTTCGTCGATTCGTACGGCGCCCGCCTCGGCGGATCGTCCCGTCTCGTGTGCGAGCTGACACTGCGCGAGGGTGATGTCGTGTACGACCTGAACGGGCTTACGAAGCGGGAGTGGCACGAGCTGCCGCCCGACTACGGTTCGACGCCCAGCCCGTGAGCAGCAACCACCCCGTATAGCCTTGTGCCTTGTGCATTCCGCCGTGAGGCGGGAGGAGGTCATGTGAAGCTACGCACTCGTCGAAGTTTTCTCGCGCAGGCACCTGCCGTGGCGGTGACAGCTGCGGTCGCGGCGCCAATCGCGACGGACGCGCAGGAGAAAACGGCTGGACAGCCGGTGAAGAAGGTGCACTGGGACGGCGGCACGCGCCCGGAGAAGACACCCCTCTTCAGCGGAGTCGTGTCCTACGGCGGCCTGGTGTTCGTGTCCGGCATCGGCGCCCACTTCGAAGGGGACATCAAGGCGCACACCGCGCACGTGCTCGACGAGATGAAGAAGCGGCTGGAGCAGGCTGGCTCCTCGATGGAGAAGGTCCTGAAGGTGAACGTGTACCTGAACGATCTGAAGGACTATGCGGCGATGAACGAGGTATTCCTCGGCCGCTTCGGGCCGGAGCCGGGTGTGCGGACCACCATTGCTGCCGCGGGCGGCATACCAGGCAACTCGCTCGTGGAAATCGACTGCATCGCCGCGCTGTAGCGCGGCCACGCCCGCGAGCAGCCGGCTGTACTCACGATTATGGCGCGTGGGTGGTCAGCGTCCCGGTGCGTCCGCACGGCTGCGGCCGCAGTCGGTCTCTGCCTGTCGTGGTGCGGGGTGGTCACCGCCCGCGGCGACCTCGAACGGTACGACGCGGGTCGCCTGTCGATGGGCTGCGTGTACTCCATCGCGGCCTACAGCTCCGATCGTGGCAGCCTTCCCCGCATCCTCGATGAAGCGCTCGACGAGGTCGATCGCATTGACCGGCTGATGAGCCACTACCGGCCGGACAGTCCATTGTCGCAGCTGAATCGCGAGGCCGGGCGTGGTGCCGTCGCGGTGGACTCTGAGCTGTTCGACTTCATCGCCCTGGCGCTCGGGTACAGCCGCACGTCCGGCGGGGCGTTCGACATCACGGTCGGTCCGCTCATGAAAGCGTGGGGCTTCTTCCAGGATGACGGCCGCGTGCCGACCGGCCGGGAGCTCACGGCAGTACGAGGGCGGGTTGGATACCGTCACGTGCACCTGAACGCCGTCGATCGGACGATCCGCTTCGACACGCCGGGCGTGGAACTCGATCTCGGCGGCATCGCGAAGGGCTACGCCGTCGATCGCGTCGTCCGCCTGCTAAAGGAGCGAGGTGTCGGCGCCGCGCTGGTCAGCGCGGGCGGGAGCACGGTCTTCGGCATCGGAGCGCCTCCCGGAGAGGACGCCTGGCGAGTCAGCGTGCAGGACCCGCTCGACCCTGCACGTATCGCCTTCACCGTTGCGCTGCGCGACCGCGCAGTGTCGGTTGCGGGCAGCTCCGAGAAGTTCTTCGCGCGCGGACGCAGGCGATACGGCCACATCATGAACCCGCGTACCGGCCGGCCGGTTCAGGATGTGCTCACGGTTGCCGTCCTGGCCCCAACGGGCACAGCCGGCGATGCGCTCGACGATGCGTTGTTCGTCCGGGGAGTGAACGGCAGCCGGACGAGCCTGGCCGGGCAACGGGGCGTGGAGGCGTACTTCCTGCTGCCAGCGCGGCGCGGATGGAGGATGGCTTACCTCAACTAATCGGCTGGTCAGCGCACCGCGGTGAGCTCGACACTCGCGTAGATCATCAGGCGCGGGATCGAGAACTCCGTGCCGCCATCGACGACTGCAAGCTCGTCGAGCGGCACGCGTCCGATGCCAGAGACGTGCGCCTCGGCGGCGCGGTAGGTCCCACGCAGGCGAACCCGTAGTCCCTGGATTTCACGACCGCCGTAGTTCAAGAGCTGCACTCGCACGCCGTCCGCCTGGCGGGTCACCCGACAGATCACGACCTCGCTGCCGTATACGCGGATCGTTCGCGCGCCGTCCGTCAGCTGGCGCCGCACCTTGAGCGCAAGCGCGCTCGGATCGGCGGCCTCCTGCCGCGAGTATGCTCTGCTGCCGAGAGCTACGGTGACCGGAAACCGTCCGTCGCGTGCCTTCACCAGCTCGAACAACAGGTTCCGGCGCGAGAGCAGGTTCATCACCTCTCCCATCTCTTCGGACCCATCGTCGACGACCCCGACGTCGGCAAGTGCCGCGTCGGCACCCGGCGCCCGGACGTCGCGCAGAAAGGCCAGCATGGCGCCAACCTCCGGGAGGTCCGCTGCGTCGACCGAGAGCACGGCATCCAGGCCGTACGCAAACGCCTCCGCAGCGGCCAGGGCGCCCGTCCCGCGTGGCCGCTCGTACCTGAACCGCCCTGCCGGGGCACGCAGGGATCGCCAGCCGTTCGCCACCACCCACGGGCTCCGCGTCGCCGACACGAGGTCGGCCCGGTGCTCGATGCCTGGCGCCGGCAGCACCTGGCGCGCGGCGACGTCCGCGGCGCTGACCGGAACCGCGTCGATTCCCGCGGCTCGCCAGGGCTGTGCCAGCTCCGGCGGCACGCACAGCCGGTCCATGCCCGCATCGCGAATCACGGCCACGCTCTCGTCTACCGCGTGAACCCAGTACACGCACGGCAGCGACGCGTGCTGCCCGGGCTGCACCCACATCGGCGAGAGCAGCAGCAGCAGCCACGTCATACCTCGAGCTGCTGCACCTTGATGCGCGCCAGATCGTACATGCCGAGCCCGAGCCGGGATGCGTACTCGACGTGCCCCGGCTCGCGCACGAGGATGTTGACGTTCGGGTCGTTGTCTCGCGCGGCCGTGTCGTCTGTCCGGAGAAACGCCGGCGAACGATCCCAGATCGAGATCGCGCCTTCCGCCTTCCGCTTCTGATCCACGATATCGAGCAGCAGGCGATCGATGGCGACCGGGTCGGTGCCGAAGAAGATGCGGCGTGGATAGAAGACGAAACGATCGTTATGCGCGAAGGGACCGCCGTGCCATACACCGCGGAGCCCGTCCATGATTTGCAGGACCGTTCGCGACCTCAGCGGCTCGACAGAGGCCAGCGTGCCCACGAACGAGTAGGTGTGCGACCGCCCGTGGTAGTGGGTACGCGCAACGTTCGAGAAGCTGCCGTATGCGATGTTCTTCAGACACCCCGTCGCACCGGTGGCTCCGTGATCCTTGACGTTCGGGATATTGATGATCTTCGTGAGCCGGCGCGTTATCAGCCGCATCATGTTCGACCGGGTGTCTTCCTCCCCGAACAGATCGGCCTCGACATAGGTGGCTGGATCGTAGCCGCTGTTGTCGGAGTAGGCGTTCTCCCGCTCGGCGGCGACCGTCTGGACGTCGGGCGGAAGGTGCGGTGCGTAGTTCACGGCCTCGAGCTGCTGCCGGAAGCGCTCGTAGACGTAGATCTGCGCGGCAGGTATCCCGACGTTCATCAACTGACGTGCCGTTTCGGCAACAATGGCGTGGTCCGAGACGACGTGGGGATGGCCGCCGCAGTTGACCTTGATGCCAACCACGTCGGCAGGGCCGAAGAACTGCCGCCAGGCGTCCGCCGGTGTGCTCGTGCGCGTCAGCGCGCACATCCCCCGCGCCATCATCTCCCGCACGACGTCGGCCGCCGTCGCGCTGGTCACGGCATCGAGCACCCGCTCCGACCGCACCGCCACGACGGTCCCCGGGTAGCGGCCGGGCATGCCTGGCGTGACGGCAGCCTCATACCCGCTGACCACACGCACCCGAGGAATGTCGTGCCGGTCTCGCGGCGTGACCAGCGGCACCGCTGTCAGCAGGCGAACGAACGTCCGTCGATCCATCTCGTCTCCTGTCCGCGGCTGCCACTATACGCCCGGAGCCTGATCGTTTGAACTCCGAGGTAGATGCGGCACGCGCGCTACATCGACGTCTGACAGGCTCCGTCCGAGCCGGGCAGGCGCACGGCCACGCACGACGTGGCGTGACCGATGGCGAGCGCACGCAGGCGTTGTCGGGTTGCGCTATTGAACGGATGGCTCCGCTGTCACGTGTTCCGTCAGGTTGAGCCTGAGTACGCGATCTGATGGCTGCCGCCTCCACCGGAAGAATCTGCCCCCGGGCATTCGGACCTCGACGTCCACAGGCTCACTGTACGATCCCAACCCGAAGTTCGCGCGCAGGTCGCTTTGAGAGAGGTAGCCACCTCCCGAGCGGATCTCGCGAGTCTGCCGCGTGCCACCCGCATCAACAGTGATGCGGGCGCCGATGCAGAAGCGATTGCTCCCGGCCTGCTCCAGCTGCACGGCGAGCCAGTGATGCCCGGTTCGCTGCTCGTTCCGCAGCACTGTCGGCACGTGGTCGATGTTGCTTACGACCAGGTCGAGATCGCCGTCGTTGTCGAGGTCTCCCACGGCCAGTCCACGGCTGGATTGGGCGACCTGCAGTCCGTCCCCGGCCGTTGCAGAAACGTCGGCGAACTGGGCGCCCTGATTCAGAAAGAGCTGGTTCTTCTGGCGGAACGTCTCCTGCAGCTCGGGATACTCGTCGACATTGGGGTAGATGTGCCCGTTGGCGAAGAAGAGGTCGAGGTCGCCGTCGAGATCCGCGTCGAACAGAGCCGTGCCCCATCCCATGCGCACGAAGGTCGCGCCAGCGAGGCCGACCGCGGACGTCACATCGTCGAATTGCCGCCCGTCCCGATTGCGGTACACCGTGTTGGTGTCGTGGGCGAAATTGGTCACGACGAAGTCCATCCGTCCGTCGCCGTCGTAGTCACCTGAGTCAACGCCCATACCGGCCTGCGCGCGGCCTTCTCCGTTCAAGGCAACGCCGGCGGCGAGCCCGACGCTCTCGAAACGGCCATCGCCGCGATTCCGGTACAGGAAGTTGGGACTGGTGTCGTTGGCGACGTAGAGATCGGTCCAGCCGTCATCGTCGTAGTCGGTCGCGAGCACGCCAAAGCCGTAGCCCCGGGCCGTGTCGGTGAGTCCGCTGGCGGCGGTCGCATCGACGAACCGCCCGTTCCCGACGTTTTCGAAGAAGATGTCCGCCTCTCCGGGCAGCCCCATCGGGCCAATCATCGTTTTCGGTCCGCCGCGCCAGACCAGCGTCCGCTGCGCCCTGGCGAGCTCCGACCAGCTGGTCGAGACGTAGCGGGCCACATAGAGGTCGAGATCGCCGTCGCCGTCGGCGTCGAAGAACGTGCAGCCGGTGCTCCAGGACGCACCGGAGCCGAGGCTCGTCTTGCCCGAGCTGACGGTCGCGCCTGCGGAGGGCGGCGAGGCCACGCCTGCCTCCGGAGCGACGTCGGTGAAGGTGCCGTTGCCGTTGTTGCGGAAGAGGAAATTCGGGCCGAAGTTCGTGACGTAGAGATCGAGACGGCCGTCATTGTCGTAATCGCCGGTGCAGACGCCGTTGCCCCAGGCCGCGACATCCAGGCCTGAACCGGCGGAGACATCCCGGAACCTCCAGCGGCCCTCGTTCCGGTAGAGCGCATTGCGATGCGGAATCTTCTCGCGTGCATCCGACAGCTCGAACGCGGTCACCAGATAGATGTCGAGCTGCCCGTCGCCGTCGTAGTCGAACATCGCGACGCCGCTGCCGCCGGATTCGAGGATGTGATCCTTGTTTGGGCCGCCGCAATAGGTCTTCGTCGTGAGGCACGGCACCTCGTCGAACTGCACGGGCGACGAGACGGCCGCTCGCGGCATGTCGGTTGGCGGCGGCCCCATGGCCGACGCATGACCGCCGTAGGCCGGCTCCTTGGTCGTCGGTTGGGTGTAGCTGCCCTGGAACTGGAGTTCCTCACCGGCGACGTCGCCGTCTGCGGTGACGCGATTCAGCAGCGCGAGGAACGGCGCCGAGGAAAACGCCTCGTTCGGCGCCGACCGGAGGCGCTCGCGAAGGCGCGTCGAGGCATCGCGGAGTGCCTGCTGATCGGCGGCCGTCCCGAGCTTGGCGGCCATGAGATCGATCCTGTCTGCCGCCCCCGCGATCGCTTCCCCGAACGCTGCCGTGGTCGGCGCGGTCGTTTCGGCCCGCTTCAGCAGCTCGACCGCCTCACGTCGCAGCTCTATCAGGGTAGACGGTCGGTTCGGCTGCTGTGCGGCGACAGGTAAGAGCGAGGCCGCGCCGAGCCACAGCACCAGGATCGGCCGGAGGGGCCTCATGTCCGCATCATCCTCCGGCGCGAATCCCCTCGAGCAGCTGGAGGCCGATGGGGTGTGTCGGATTGCGCTGGAGCAGGCGTTCCAACACCTGCGTACCTTCCTGCCGCTGGCCGTTCTTGAAATGGATGCGGCAAAGCGTCACATACCCCATCTCGAATCCCGGATTCACCTGGAGGAGCCGCTGGAGCACGTCGATTGCCTTGTCGGTCTCGCCTCGCGCCGCGAGCACAAGGGCGAGATTGTTAGCGGCTTCGCCGTACGCGGGGCGTTGGTTCACCGCCTGCTGGAAGTAGGTCAGGGCGCGATCGAGATCGCGCTGGCTGCCGTAGAAGATGCCGAGATTATTGAGCGCCTCCGGAAATTCGGGCTGCAGGGCCAGCGCCTGCTGGTAGAGCTCCCGGGCCTGGGCCGCATCGCCGGTCTGGAAGAGCGCGAACCCGAGATTGTTCATCGCGTCGGCGAACTGGGGCCTGGCGGCGAGCGCAGCGCGAAACCGCTCGATCGCGGCCGGCAGGTTGCCGCCTTGCGCGAGCAGCGCGCCCAGGCTGTTGTTGGCATCCGCGTAGTCCTTCTGCAACTGCAGTGCACGCTCGAACGCCGCCTGCGCGTCGGCCGACCGTCCGCGGCGCATGTAGAGCGTGCCGAGGTTGTAGAACGTGATCGCGCTCGGATCGACCTTCGCGACGTGTTCAAAGGCGACGAGCGCGGCCGCGTCATATCCCTGCTCGGAGAGCTCGAGACCGTACTGGAAGTAATTGCGCTCGCCCGGCGCTGCGTAGAAGGTGCCCTTGAACGGCAGCGACCGGGCCAACCGCTCTGCCTCCGGCACGTCGATCTTCCTGATGTCGCCTGCGATCCCCGCGACGGCCGCGGCCTCCCGATACACCCTCACGATCTCGCCGCGGCCGTTGATCAGGAAGAGCGTCGGCAGCCGCAGGTCTTCGCGGCGATCGAAGAGATAACGATGGAGCAGGCTGTACATGCCGGCTACGCTGCTGTCGGCGATCGCAATCGGCAGCCCCACGGTCTTCGACGCGGCCTGAACATCGGCGGCCTTGTCCTGTCCGTCGACGCTGACGGCCAACGCCTGAGCCCCGGCGGCCGCGAGCGCGCGCTGCTGCCGCCCGAGCTCGTCGAGGAGCGCACGTGAGGGTGGCGCCCAGGTCGCCCAGAACAGGAGCGCCACGGGGTGACCGGCGTACGCCGCGAGCGAACGCTCCTGGCCACTCACGTCTCGCAGCGTGAAGTCGGGCGCAGGGTAGCCTTGATAAAGCCACGTCGCGCCGTCGGGCGGCGCCGATGTCGCGGGAGCCGGCGACGGATTGCTGAACGCCGCCGGTGCCGCGACGAACCGTTCGGCGCGGACCTGGTCGCTGTTCTCGGTCACCAGGATTCGCTGATTCACTTCGGTCTCGGGCAGCGACTGCGCCTGGCCTGATGGCCAGACGATTGCGATTTTCGTCACGCGCGTGCTCTTGCCGAGGCCGAACAGCAGCGTTTTCGAATGCTGTGAGATGAATCCCGATCCGGCCTTTACGACGCGCGTGAAGGAGCCCTGATCGGTCACGACCGTGACCCGCGCGCCGATTGCATCGCGATTGCTCTTCGTGCCGACGAGCCGGACGGCCAACGAGTGATGGCCGGCCACGAAATCGTTGCGGAACAGCCGCAGTTCCGGCGACGAGCGCGGTGACGCCAGGACGACGTCGGCGTCGCCATCGTTGTCGTAATCAACCACCGCAAACGACCGGCCGTCCTGATCGAGATCGAGCCCGGCCACGCCCGAGATCTCGTCGAAGCGGCCGTGACCGTCGTTGCGGAGCAGCACGTTGCGTTCGTGGCTGGCCTGCGAGCCGTTGCGCATCAACAAACGATTGGTGGCGCGCCAGGCATCGTCATACGCCGTGCCGACCTGGCGCTCGAGCGGCGATCGCGCCGTCACCTGCCGCCAGAAGAAGCTGTCGATGTTGACGTCGGATTCATCGGCAGCCCGCGTGAACATGCCGTTGACGACGAACAGGTCGTCGAAGCCGTCGTTGTCGAAATCGAGCGCATCCGAGGACCACGCCCATCGGCCGAACTCGGCGCCCGCCTTCAACGTGACGTCCTCGAACGTGCCATTGCCGCGGTTGCGGAACAGGGAGTTGCCGCGGGCATGCCGTTGATAGAGCGCGCGGATGTCTGGCGGCGCCTGCGGCATGAATCCTGGCAGCGCGGTCACGCGCAGGCCTGCCGCCGTCCACATGTTGCCGGTGTAGATGTCGAGATGGCTGTCGTTGTCGTAATCGACGAACGCCGCGCTCATGCCGGCGCCGTAGTCGGCAACGCCCGCGGAGTCGGTGACATCCGAGAATCGCACCTGTCCGTCGACGGGTCCCAGGTTGCGATAGAGGTTCTTGCGGCCGAAATCGTTCGCGACCAGCAGGTCGGGCCAGCCGTCCTCGTCGAAGTCCCCCCAGCTGGCCGCGAAGCTGAAACGGTCGTTGTGCTCGCGCAGTCCCACTGCCTCGGTCACCTCGACGAAGCGGCCGTGCCCGTCGTTGCGCAGCAGCACGTTGGGCGGGCCATTCTGCGCGTCGTGATACGGTGCGGGTGGGCCGGCCTTGTCCTCGCT
This sequence comes from Vicinamibacteria bacterium, assembly GCA_963739995.1. Taxonomy (GTDB): domain Bacteria; phylum Acidobacteriota; class Vicinamibacteria; order Vicinamibacterales; family JAENWD01; genus CAVUCH01. Next base: position 26,324 of record CAVUCH010000019.1, read on the forward strand.
GGCGCCGATCAGGAAGGAGTAGGCGCAGAGATACAGATCGACGAAGCCGTCGCGGTCGTAGTCCGCCGCCGCGGCAGAAGTCAGCGTGCCGCGAAGCGGCTGCGCAAGCTGAAACGCCTTGGGCTCGTGGGTGAAGTGCGCTTTCCCGTCGTTGGTGAACAGCAGGGGACCGCTGCGTGCGACCATGACCAGGTCCTCGTCAGCGTCGTTGTCGACGTCGATGAACAGCGACTGCGACGTGCTGTCGAGGACGGCAAGCCCTGCCGCCTCGGTGATGTCCGAGAACGTACCGTCGCCGTTGCTGCGAAAGAGCCGGTTCGGCAGGCCGGACGGTTGCGAGACGTAGAGGTCATCGAGGCCGTCGCCGTCGGCATCGCCCGCGGAGACGCCGTGATGGCCCATGCCGCCGGGCATGAACGCGCCGTCGAGACGCGTAATCCACTGATCGAGATCCGGCTTCAACTGGGCGGCAAATGCCGGAATGGAGGCGAAGGCCGCGTCGGTCGTCTCTCTGAAGATCGGACCGGTCGCACGGCTGCGCACCGTATCGGCCGCGGTCCACTCGGCAATCATCCAGCGCGAAGCCTCCTGCTGCCACCGGACCTGCCAGTGGCCGATCCATTCAGCGCGCCCACCGCCGTTTGCGGCGCCCGCAAGATCGAAGCGCACGGTCGTGCGCACGGCACCCGGTGCGGCTTCAGTCTCGATACGAGTGATCAGGAACTCGGCGACGTCGATCGCCGCGAAGGCGCCTGTCAGCGCCGTCAATTCTTTCTGGAATGAGGCCCGATCCAGGGTGGCGCCGGGCGAGCCCGTTGCCCGGGCGATTGCAAGCGGCTGCGACCCGGCTGGCAGTTCGCCATCCGCGAGGCGGCCGCCCTTGAACTGCGGCGCAAGGAGTGCCCCCGCGGCGTCAGCGGCGCCGGCGGGACGCTCTCGGAACGCCGCGCTCAGCGTTTCCAGTTGAGCAGTCAGCGCCGTCGACGATCTTCTCTTCAGGGAACGCGTCGTCGCCGGGAGCGAGATGGCGCTGAAGCGCTTCGATCGCCGGCGGCGGGCGGAACTCGCCCTGATAGTGAAAGGTGGTTGCGGGCGGGGAGGGTGCCGATCGTGTGGAGCCCTGCGATGCCGAGGTCCGACCCCGAGAGCGTCAGCAGCGCGGCGATGCCAGCAATCGTGCGCGCTGCGACCAGTCCGTTCCGTGCCATCTGCCGTGCCACCCCGATGGGGCACATTACCATGCACCCCACCGGAAACGGCTTGCCCGTCAGTAAGTGAACTTCAGCACCAGTTCGACGATCCGCGGCCCCGAGAAAGTGTTGAGCACACGGCCGAAGCTGTTCGGCGCGCCGATGTTGGCCGCGTCCTGGCCGAGCGCGAAATTCGGGTGATTGAACACGTTGAACGCCTCGATCTTGAACGTGGCGTATCGCGTGTCGCCGAAGTGAATGTCCTTGCTCAGGCCAAAATCTACGTTCCAGTACCCGGGCCCGTGCAGGATGCCGGCGCCCGAGTTGCCGAACTGGCCGACCGGCGCGCTTGCGAAGCAACTGATGTCGAGCCAGATGTCGTCCGGTCCCGAGGCATCGGTGCTTCCCTCGCAGAGACGATTCGGCCGCTCGTTGGAGCGCGTCGCCTGGAGCGATCGGCCGGTGCTGTCGGTGACCGTCAACGCCAGCCCGGTGCGCGTCTGAAAGATCGTGTTCAGGTGCCAGCCGCCGAGCACAAGGTCGGCCAGGCCGGAAAGGTCGTGCGTCCTGCCCCTGCCGAACGGCAGCTCGTAGTTGGCGGCCAGGCTGAACATGTGCCGCACGTCATACGGTGAGGGCCCGTAGTCGCGCAGCGGGTCGGTGCTATCCAGGTAGTAGAACCCCTGCACCGCCGTCTGGCCCCAGCCCACACCGTAGTAGCCGACGTTGTCGCTGAGCGCCTTGCCATAGGTGTACGAGGCGAGGAACTCGAGACCATCGGTCGGCCGCTTGCGCAAGCTGGCCTGCAGGGCGTCGTACTTGCCGACGCCAATCGAGTTGGTGCCGCTCGTCTGCGTGTCCAGGTCCGGGTTCAGGGCATGGAGCGGACGACGCTCTGCCAGCGGCCGCCAGGTCTCGACCGGACCGGGATCCGGTTCCGGCTGGTTGAAATCGAACGGCACGACCATGTGGCTCGAACGGCTGCCGACATAGCCGATCTGCCCCGACAGCGAATCCGTGAGCTTCCGCTCGACGAAGATGTTCCACTGCTTGGTGAGCTGCGGCCGCAGCTCGGGCGCGAAGATCCGGTAGAGCGTGCCCGGACCTCCGCTCGTATTCGGCGTGACATCGTCGAAGCCGATCGCCGCAGTACCGGCGCCCGTCGTAGCGTCGAACGATCGCTGGCCCTCGAAGTTGAACGGTGGATTGGCCGGCAGGCGCAGGTTCTTGCCCGTGCCCTCCATGTACTGCACGATGCCGAAGCCGCCGCGGACGACCCATTTGTCAGAGGGGGTCCAGGCGGCGCCAATTCGCGGCTCGAAGCCGCCGTAGTACGGATCGTAGAGCGCGCGGCTGTTGCCGCTCTGGCCGGCCAGCAGCAATGCGCCGGTGTTCAGATCGATGTTCGACTGCCGGTCGTCCTTCTCGACCAGCGGTGAGGTGTACTCCCAGGCCAGGCCCAGGTTCAGCGTCAGATCGTCGCGGACACGGAAATCGTCCTGCGCGAAAACGCCGACCCGGTGCTGCAGGTGGGTGAAGGGTGACACCACGCCGCCGCGGCCCTTGAGCGACACCTGGTCGAGCAGGAAGTCGGCAAAGCCGAAGCCCGTGAAAGTGCCCGTAGTAGTTGAAGTGGCCAAGGATGCCCTCGTTCCCGGAGTACGAAAAGCCCTGCTGCTGGTACAGCCAGCGCCCGCCGAACTTCAACTGATGGCGGCCGAGGAACAACGAGTACTTCTCGGTGAGCTGATAGCTCTTGATGTCGTTGAACTGGGCGATGCCGGAGTCACCGAAGCCGACGCCGCCGCTGATGTCGAAGTTGCTCAGGCCGGCAATCGGCTGCCCGCCGGGAATGCCGACCGACGCGTTGGCGTCGCCGATTCCCGCCCAGTCCAGCAGACTCGTCTCGAACTTGACTTTGGTATAGCCAAACAGAAACTCGTTCATCGATGTGGTCGAGAGCACGCGGTTCCAATTGAAGGCCAGGCCGAGGAACGGCGAGTCGTTCGCTCCGACCAGTTGGCTTTCGAGCGCCCGCCGCTCCGGTTCGGACTTGTAGCTCTGGTACGAAAACCGCCCGAAGAAGCGGTCGGCCGTCGACAGGTTCGCGTCGACTTTGAGGTCGCCCTGATGGGCGCGCAGCTCGTCGGAAAATCCGGTCACCAGGTTGTTCGAGGTACCTGGCAGAGTCGGCAGCGGATACAGCTGCTGGTCGGCCAGGATCGCCCGTGCGATCGGACTGAACCGCTCCTGTGGAATGCGGTTGCCGGGGAACGGCTGCCCGGTCTGAGGATCGCGGATCGCGACGTTCACACCCGAGAAGTCGCCCTCGCGCCAGGCGACCGGCGCCACGCTGACGATCTGCTGGCCCGGACGGTCGCGCTGGAATCCCTGGTAATCGCCGAAGAAGAACAGCTTGTTCTGGATAATCGGCCCGCCGATGGTGGCGCCGAAGATGTGTTGAGACAGTTCCGGCTTCCTGGCGCCGCCCCGGTTGTTGTCCCAGGAGTTCGCTGCGAGGCTGCTGTCGCGCCAGTATTCGAACCCGTTGCCGTGGAACTCGTTCGTGCCCGATTTGATGGTGCTGTTGACCAGCGCGCCGGCGACGTTGCCGTACTCGGCGGAGTAGTTGTTCGTGTCCACACGAACCTCCGCCAGTGCGTCCGGGCTGGGCTGATACGGCAGCAGGTTGTCGATGGCCTCGTTCATGTCCATGCCGTCGAGCATGAAGTTGTTGCCCTGCTCGCGCTGGCCGTTCACATAGGGCCGGCCCTGCCCGAAGTTCTTCGGCTCGGTGAAGGTGTCGGGCGCGGTGGTCATGACCCCGGGCAGCAGCAGCGACAGCTGTGAGAAGTTGCGGCCGTTCAGCGGCATCCGCTCGATCGTCGTCTGCGAGATGACCTCGCCGACGACCGCGTCCTGCGTCTGCAGGATCGGCACGACGCCCGTCACTTCGACGTTTTCAGTGGCGCCAACGGTCAGCGCGATGTCGACGCGCGCGGTCTGCCCCGATTCGAGCCTGATCGCGCTGGTCTCGAACGGCCGGAAGTTCTGCGCATCCGCCCGGACCTTGTAGGTGCCAATCGGGAGGGCGGCGATGGTGTAGAGCCCCTGCTCGTTGCTGACGGCGGTGTAGGTGACCTGCGTCGCCTCGTTGGTGGCGACTACCGAGACGCCGGGAACCGGGTTGCCGTCGGTGCTGGTCACAGAGCCGGTAAAGCTGGCGAACTGCGTCTGGGCGCTCACTGGAATGGAGGCCAGCAGCACGAGGCACGTCAGACCGAGCGCGGGCAGCCATCGTTCGTTCATGATCGTCTCCCGATGATCCGCGAGATGTGGGCTTTCAGACACTCGCCGACACTCGCAGCGCGCCTGTAAGGCCCCGCGCCTCGCGGGGCTAGTTGGGTCGATCGCCTGAGAATGAGCTGAAGAAACTGCGAGTTTGACCGTACTCATTCCGGCAGCGAAGTCAAGCGATTTCGCTGGAATGCATGGGCTGAAACCGGGGCGCTTGGAGACACACGTCGTGCCGGCGCGAAGTGCTATCACAACCTACCCCGCATCGGTCCCGTCTAAGCGGCAATTCGTCCCTTTCGGCGGGAGGTGTATGGCTGTGCTCCATAGGCCCTGCCGATCGCTCCGCCACCAAGACGTGCTGGACTGCCTGACTCTAGCTATGTCCGCGACCTTCGGCTCGACCCGATGACCGCGCTGCGAGACGAAGGCGCCGAGCGTCGCGCCACCGGCCGCCGGGCTCTGCTCACTCCCGGCGCAGCGCGGCGATCGGGTCCGCGCGCATCGCCCGGCGAGCCGGCACCCAGGATGCCAGCAGCGCCGCCGCGCCAAGGAGCGGCACCACGGCGGCAAACGTCAGCGGGTCCGTGGGGCTGGTTCCGTACAGCAGCGCCCCCATCACCCGTGTCACCGCCAACGCTCCCACGAGCCCGATCGCGATGCCTGCGCCCGCCAGCACCAGCCCCTGCGCCAGCACCATGCGCAGCACGTCGGCAGGCTGAGCACCGAGCGCGAGACGGATGCCGATCTCGCGCGTGCGCTGCGCCGCGATATACGCGATCACGCCGTAGATGCCGACAGCGCCGAGCAGCAGCGCCACACAGCCGGCGATGGCCAGCATGACCATGGCAAAGGACGTCTGCGCCATCGAATCGGCCACGATCTCATCGAGGGTCCGAACAGCCGCCAGAGGGAGATCGGGCTCGACCGACCAGACCGCCCTGCGGAGCTCCGCGAGGAACCCCGGCGAGCCCACGCGAGTCGACCGCACGGCGTACGAGATGATGTTGCGAGGGTAGATCTCGTTGAGCAGCGGCCAGTACACGATAGCGGTCGCCGGTTGATTGAGGCCATCGTCGCGCTCCTGGCCAACCACGCCGATCACTTCGTACCAGGTGGGGCCAAATCCACGCACCCGCTTGCCGAGCGCGTTCGCGGGGCTGCGCCAGTACTCGCGTGCGAGGGTCTCGGAGATGAGGACGACAGGCCGGACCCGGTGGATGTCGTCCCACGAGATGGCGCGCCCCGCGACGAGGGGATTGCCCATCGTCTCGAAGTAGCCGGGAGCGACGCTCTTGAACCGCCGGAAGGGTGGCAGCCGACCTTCGGGCACTTCGACATGCTCCACGACCAGCGGATTGGTGTTGTCTTCGCCGTCCATTGTGATCGAAGACGAGAGACCAACTGACATGACGCCCGGCACCTGCTCCAGGCTCCGGATGATCTGCTCGTGCCTGCGCGCGAACTGTTCGCCGTTGCGGGTGATGTCCTCCGGAATGGCGAGCTGGAACGTCTGCACCTCTTCGGGGCGCGTGAACCCCGGATGGACCTGCCGCATGGCGACGAACGTCCGAATCATCAGGCCCGAGACAATCAGCAGCATCAGGGCGAGCGCGACTTCTGCCACGACCAGCGTGTTGCGCGTGCGGAGCCGCGCAGGAGCATCGCTCGAGGATCGGCCGCCGTCCTTGAGCGTCGTGGTGTTCAGGGCCCCGAATCGCACGACCGGTACGAGGCCGAACAGCACGCCGGACAGCAGCGCGATCGCGCTCGCGAAGAGCAGGACGATCGGGTCGATGCCGATCTCGTCCACACGCGGCAGCCGGGCGGGCGCCATCCTGCGCAGCAGGCCGATGGCGGCCTGGGTGAAGGCCAGACCGAGGACGCCGGCCGCGAGTCCCAGCAGTACCGGCTTCCGACAACAGCTCGCGCGCAATGCGGCCGGGACTTGCGCCCAGCACCGCACGCATCGCCAGCTCCTGCTGGCGGCCCTCGGCTCGTACGAGAAAGAGGTTGGCCACGTTCGCGCAGGCGATGAGCAGCACGACCCCGACGGCTCCCAGGAGGACCCACAGGACACGCCCGATGTCTCCGGTGACGTCTTCGGACAGCGGTCGCACGTTCGGGCGCAGCTGGAGCCGTTCGTGTCCCTCTTTGAGGAAAGGGATCATGCGCGCGACGTCCGCGTTGGCTTGCGAGAGCGTGACACCCGGCTTCAGCCGGGCCAGCGCCTGGAAGTCGAACATCACGAAGCTCACGCGTTCGAGCTGCATCGGGAGCAGCAGGTCCGGATTGACGCGCAGGAACCTGAAAGAGGCGGGCAGCACGCCGATGATCTCGCCGACCGCACCGTCGATGTCGATCGGTGTACCGAGGACATCCGGGGCGCCGCCGAACTTGCGCTGCCAGTAGCCGTGGGTCAGGACCACCCGCAGCGCGCCGCCCGGGGCGTCGTCCTCCTTGCTGAAGAGGCGGCCAATTGCCGGCTGCACGCGCAGAAGCGGCAGTGTCGTGTGCGTGACGGACAGCACCTCGGCGCGCTCCGGCTCGCCGCGCCCGGTGATCGACACCTGGTTGGCCTCCCATCCGCCGATGTCCTCGAATACCCGCTGGTTGTCGCGGTATGTGAAGTACGTCGCGGGGCCCTGGTTCATCACCGCCAGGTTGACTGCCCCGCCGCGGTGATACACGCCGACCAGCCGCTCGGGCTCGTCGAAGGGCAGCGGCTTCAGTAACACGCCATTGACCACGCTGAAGATGGCCGTAGTGGCGCCGATGCCGAGCGCCAGCGTCAGCACCGCCACGAGCGTGAATCCAGGCTGGGCGACGAGCCGGCGACTTGCGTACCGAACGTCCTGCCAGAGATTGGCAAACATGAGCCACGTCCTCCCCTTGCACCCCTTGCAGACAGGTCGGCCGGGATTGTCACGCCCCGGCGCAGTGCTAACTACTTAGCACGAATCGGCCATCGCATGCGCCGCTGCCGAGCAGACGGCGGGAACAGGTGGCAGGCCGTAAGGTACACTGCATGTAACCCTCTGTTTGATTTCAGGATTCGCACCTGATCTGGCAGCCATAGATGAGCGTCGCCGCAGGCCTATCGGGCACAGTGACCTTCGAGAGTCTTCCGGCCGATGTGGCTGCGGGCTGCGTTCGGCTCGGCCAGGCCGTATCTGTTCGACGCGGCAGTGTCCTGGCGCGACAGGGCGAGGAGGCGGTTCGCTGTTACTACGTGCGCAGCGGATTCGGGAGAGTGCTATCGATCTCGCCTCAGGGTCACGAGATCCTCGTCGGCTTCATCGGACCTCGCGATGTCATCGGGCAGTCAGCCGCGGTGGAGTCCGAGGATCGCTATCTGGCAACAACAGTTGCCTCCGAGCCCATGGAACTCGTCGCATGGAACCGTGAGGTGGCGCTCCAGCTTGCGGATCGCTTTCCCGAGGTTCACGCCCGGCTCGACGCGCTGCTCGTCCGGAACGTCCGCACCCTGATGAAGCGGATTCATACCGTCAGCGAAGGGAAAATTCCCCGGCGCCTCGCGAGCGCGCTCCTGGAGTTGGCGGCCCGGCACGGGACGCGCCACGAGGCCGTGATCGTCATCGAGCCGCGCGTCACACGCGAGGACCTCTCGCGGCTCACAGGGACGACGTTGTATACGGTCAGCCGCGTGCTCGCCAGCTGGCAGGTTCGCGGCCTTCTGACGTCCCGGCGCGGACGCATACAGTTGATCGACCTGTCAGGCCTCCGAATGCTGGCGCGAGGCAACGATTGAAGGTCCGCCGGCATCATTGCGCCCCATCAACGACAGCGATGGCACTAAACGGCTAGCTTTGGGAGTCGCCCCGCACGGTTGTTCCGTGCGGTCGGTGACGTACCCAAAGTATGCGCAATTACACATATCCGACACCGTTGCCGTGCCAAACGGACTGGGCATCGCGGCCCTTGACCGAGCTCGTCACCCACCTGAGCCGGACGTATCGGCGCGCGACGCGACACCGGACCCACGCGATCACGGTGCGCCTCAGGCAGATGCGTCCGTTCGAGCACGACGTACGGCACGCTGAGCTCGCTCGGCTGGCGTACACATTCGGGCTTCTCGATGACGGCATCGAGGAGCACCTCTGGCTCGAAGATGATGTCCTGTGTCCGGCTATCGTCAAGCTGGAGCGCCCTGGGAGTTCCCTCGACTCTGGCGCCTGCGAGGCTCTGTGTCAGATGGTCATCAAGGTGGCTGACGAACACAGACGAATCCGCACCATGGTGGATCAGCTCGTGCGCGCAGTCGACGCGATGCCGGGCCCGCCGTCGCCCTGCGAGCAGGCCTTGCTCGTGAACGATCTCGAAATGCTCGGGCTGATCCTCAACGAGCAAATGGATTTCGAGGATGGATCCCTGTGGCCGCGGGCCCTGGACCTCTATCAACAACGATCATAGCGAACGTCCCGCCGCCCTGCGTCGGAACGTGACCTTCGCGGCCAGGCACCTCGCGCCCGCGGCCACCCGGTCCCCGCGCAAACCAGAACGCCTGCGGGCCGGACGCCGACCGCGAGAGCCCGTTGCCGTCACCGTCGTCGCCAGGTGGCGGTGGCGGTGACGTTCCCGGAGGCGTCCATCGACGACAACCGGAGCAGATCGCCCTCGAACGCGTACCGCCGCCGCCGCTCGGGCGACAGCACTGCGTTCGGATCCACGTTGCCGGTCATGTCCGTCAGCTTCAACTCGCTGTTGGCGGCGTCAATGACAGCCTTGCCCTCGAACTCGAGCACCCCCCCGCTCTGGGCAGCCTCCGGCGCGTACGAGTCACTCGTGCGGGCCTCGATCTTGAGGTTTCCGTACTTGTCGTAGGTGAGGGAGCCCTGGGCCGCCACCGTCACGGGAGCGGCCCCGCCCTTCGGCGTGACCGCCAGCGATACGAGATCCCATGTCCCTTCGAGCTGGCGCCGGACTGCTTCGACTGAACCGGGACCGGTGTCGACGTCGCCCCCCTTGATGGGGCGCTCCCGGGGCGCCGCCGCGCACCCTGTGCCGATCACGACCGCGGCAACCGTCGCGATCACTCGTTTGCTCGAGAGCCAGTCAAACATGCGTCCCCCAACGAGCAGAAGCTCCGCTCAGAGTCGGCACCCCGGCACAGCACCATCGTGTGCGCCGGATGCGAAGGTGAATCGGACACGGCCACCGGTGCGGTGCCCGGTTTCAGGTGCCCGTATTAATAGCAGAACTTCGAGTACATCGCGACGGGTGGCTGCACGACCTGCAGGGCCAGCGCGCCTCGATGAACTCTACAGAAGCTCCTCCGAGCGTGGTCCAGGTCGAGCGTTTCCGTTGCGCCGTTACTCGTGAACGTCCTGCCTCCGGTCAGGTGACAGCCTCGACCGTTGCGTTCACGCTCGCCCACGGCTACTTCGACTCGTGCCGAAGGCCAGATTGCACCCCTCCTTCGGAAAAGATCGGCTGCCTGGGGTCCACGACTGTCCAGCAGAACGCGCCCACCAGGAACAGCACGCCCATCAGATAGAGAGGCAGGTTCCAGCTGCCGAACCACTCCACCGAATAGGCAACGATGAGCGGATTGAGCATCGCGGCAAGATTCCCGACCGAGTTCATCGTCGCGCCCACGACGCCCACGTGGTTGCGTCCCACCTCGATGACCGTGGCCCACGCGGCGCCGAGGGTGAACATGGTCACACCCGTCGCGATGGCAATGAGGGCGGCGGCCACCACCGGCGTTGACGAGCGCGCGGCGGCCAGCAACGTGAGGCCCACAAACACATACGCCACAGCACCCAACCCGCAGCGTCCGATGCGGAGGCCATAGCGCGACACCAGCCGGTCGGTCACGAGTCCGCCAAGCAGATCTCCGGGCATGCTGACGATGAGCGGCAACCCCGCAAAGATGCCGAGACTGGTCGCGTCGAAACCATGCCGCTGCCGCAGATAGGTCGGCAGCCACGTGATGCAGAAGTAGAAGATCATGCAGTTCGGGATGTACATGACCGAGAGCGCAATCATGTTTCTGCTGACCACCAGCGCGCGCCAATACTCACGTCCCGCCGAATGGCCCGTTTCCGCGAGACGGTCCGCGACAATCGTCTGCAGTTCCGCGGCGTTTACGGCGGAATGCTCCGATGGATCGTTTCGGAACCATGTGGCCCACACCGCCACCCACACGAAACCGAGCGTGCCGAACGAGACAAAAATCGCCCGCCACGACAGGAAGTGGAGCAGCCAGAGCACCAGTGCCGGCGTCAGGCCGCCGACGAGGTGCGCACCCGCGAAGAAGATGCCCTGGACCGTTCCCCGTTCGCGCCGGGGAATCCAGCGGGAAAACGTCCGCGCGACGCACGGCCAGGCGCCGGCTTCACCGGCCCCAAAGAGAAACCGGACGATCAGCAGGACGGGATAGCTGAACGCGGCGCCTGTTGCCGCCGTGAGGCACGACCACCAGATCACGATACGCGACAGCACGGCCCGCGTGCCCTTCCGGTCTGCCCACCACGCCGTGGGAATCTCGAACAGCGCATATGCCAGCTGAAAGACTGTGAAGACGTAACCCATCTGGACGGTCGTCAGTCCAAGGTCGCGCATGATCCCTGGCGCCAGGCTCGCGATGCAGGCGCGATCCAGGTACATAATCATCGCAAGCGTGGTGCCGAGGGCAACGACGCGATACCGCGCGTGAGTGGGCGCAGCCATAGCCGCGCACTATATGCGAACTTCACGAGCTCGAGCAGCATGGCCAATGCGAATCAGCATGGGGCCCTCTTGTGCGCCTTGCGGTTTCCCGGACGTGGCCCTCGGCTGACGCGCACAGGGTGGCGCAGCCCGTGGTGAAAGACCGGCGTCGCACCGAGGGCGCGGAGGCGCCCCGCCGGCAAGGCGCGACGACCGAGAATACCGGGCAGTATTTGAGGAAGAGCAACGCAGCCGGCGGGGATGCATCGGCGGCCGAATGCAGCCGGCCTTTCACCACGGGCTGCTAGTCGGCGAGCAGGTGTCGACACCCTTCCGGTACCTCATTCAACGCCGGTCGGCATCGAAAGCGAGCGGCTCGTCCCCGCCCAAAACATCCGCATCGGATCGACCGTATACGGCAGCCATGCAGACCTATGAGCTGCGTCAATCGCTTCGGATCTTCCGCCGCGAACCGGGCCTTGCTGCCGCCGTGGTCATCACGCTCGCGCTCGGCATCGGGGCGAACACGGCGCTGTTTGCGCTCGTGGAGGCCGTCCTGTTGCGGCCGCTCCCTTTCGACGGGGCCGAAGCGCTCGTCGTGCTTCGTCACCGGGACGTGCCGACGGGTCTGACCAAGCCCGACATCGCCCTCGGTGATTTCGTCGATTTGCGTGCACGCCAACGGTCGCTCGAGTCGCTCGCGGGGTTCAGCGGGTACTCATCCACCTTTGTCGGCGGCGGAGAGGCGACTCGCGTCGAGGGCGCCAGTGCGACCCCGGACGCGCTGCGGGCGCTGCGCCTCCAGCCTGTGCTCGGTCGCCTGCTGCACGATGAGGACGCCCGGGAAGGCGCCGCGCCGGTCGCGATCGTCGGCCACGAGTTCTGGCGCCTGCAGCTCGGATCCGATCCGAAGGCGACGGGGCGTACGATTCAGCTGGGGCCTGCACGGACGATGGTCGTGGGTGTGTTGCCTCCCGGGTTTCGTTTTCCCGGGATGGCGAGGACCGACCTGATCGTCCCTCAGCCGCTACCTGTTGCCGTGCCGGCTCAACGGCGGTCCGGCTGGATCTATGGGATCGGCCGTCTCCGTTCCGGTCAGACCCTCGAGCGGGCTGCCGAGGAGCTGGCGACTCTTTCGCGGCGGTTCGAAATCGAGTTCCCGCAGCAGAATCGGGGTTCGCGGTACGAAGCGTTATCCCTGCGTGAGGCGATCGTCGGCGACACGAGGCGGCCGCTCCTGCTGCTGCTCGCCGCCGTCGGCTTCGTCCTGCTCATGGCGTGCGCCAACGTCGGCAACCTGCTGCTCGCGCGGACGCTGGGCCGTCAGCAGGAGCTTGCGGTGCGGCTGGCGCTGGGTGCGAGCCGCCGTCGCCTGGCGAGGCACGTGCTCGCGGAAGGGTTCTGGCTTGCGCTCGCCGGCGGCGCAATGGCGGTGGTCGTGGCGGCGTACGCCGCGCCCACGCTGGCCGCGATGGTGCCGAACGCGTCGCTCGTGCCAGGGCTCCAGACGGTCGGTGTCAATCGCGGCGTGCTGCTGTTCACCCTCGGCACTTCCCTGTTCGCAACGCTGATCTTCGGCGGCGTCGCGTGCCTCGGCATCATGCGTCGCGACACGGGAGGAGTGCGCGAGCGCCAGGGCACGCTGACGCCCGGCTCGAAGGCCGCCGCCTCGGGCCTCGTCGTGGCACAAGTGGCACTGGCGGTCGTCCTCCTCGCCGGAGCCGGGCTGACGCTGCGGAGTTTCACCAACCTGCTGGCGGTGGACCCTGGCTTCACGTCCGCCGGCGTATTGACGGTGCAGCTGACGCTTCCAACGGGGCGCTATGACGAGGACGAGCGCCGCCGCGCCCTCTACAACCGCATGTTCGACGATATCGAGGCCCTGCCCGGAGTGGACACGGTCGGGGCGGCGATGGTCACGCCCTTGACGGGGAACAACTGGACCGCGCCGCTGCAGCGTGTCGAGCGGCCCGTCCCTGCCGGACAACGGCCGCCGGAGGTTGGCTGGCAGCTCGCGTCCAGAGGCTACTTTCGCGCGCTGCGGATTCCGCTGCGGGCCGGACGTCTCTTCGATGCACACGACGCGACGGGGGCACCGGTCGTGATCGTCAGCGAGGCGGTCGCCGAACGCTTCTTCCCCGGTGAGCAGCCGCTGGGCCATCGCGTCAGCCTGGGAGACATGCAGGCGGAGATTGTCGGCATCGTCGGGAACATCCGGCGCGCGTCGCTGGCCGATGACCTTCGCGCCGATCTGTACTTTCCGTTCGAGCGCGTGATGAGCCCGACCACGACGCTCTTCATCCGGGCAAGCGGAGATCCGCTTGCGATTGTGCCCGCCGTGCGGGCGGCGGTCCGCCGGCTCGAACCGTTTGCGGTGGTCGACGAGACGCGCGCGCTTGCGGACATCGCCGAAGGATCCGCCGCCGCGACCCGGCTCGCGACGCGCCTGCTGGGTGGCTTCGCGGTGATCGCCCTCCTGCTCGCAGCCATCGGCGTCTACAGCCTGATGGCGTACCGCGTGCGCCGTCGCGCGCGGGAGCTTGGCACGAGACTCGCGCTCGGCGCGACCCCCGGCACGATCACGTGGCTCGTGGTGCGTCAGGCGGGGGGCATCGTCACGATCGGCCTCGCGGCAGGCACCGTGGCGGCGCTCGCGTTCGCACGGACGCTCTCCTCGCTGCTCTTTGATGTTGCCCCGTCGGATCCGGGCATCCTTGCGTCGGCGGCGGCCCTGCTCGCCGCCGTCAGCCTCGCGGCCAGCTACCTGCCGGCGCGGCGCGCGGCGCGGGTGGATCCGGTCGCCGTGCTTTCGTCGGAGTGACGGACTGCGACTTCGAGCGCGTCCTGCAGGCGGCTGCCTCTATCCTGGGCGGCTAGCAGCGCGCGTGCGCCTGTGGAGAGCTCCATGCGGAGTGAGCGGTAAAGACAGTCGTCCACCGTCACTGCGCCGTCACGCGAAAGCTGTAACTGGCGAGCGGCTCTGGCTCCCCTTCGCCATCGGTTCCGCTCACCTTGATTAGGTAGTCGCCTCGGGACAGTAGCTCGGCAGGCAGGATCACAGTGATCGCACGCCGTCCTCGATCGCCCTGAGCCTTCAATCCAGACTGCGCCCACATCTCGACACTCTCCGCGTTGTACAGAACCGTGCGATACCGCATGTTTCCAGCGGCTGCCAGGTGGAGCCGCAGCCGAATCACTGAGGCGTCCGAAGGGATGGCAATTCTCGTAACGGCCCCCTCGCTTCTCAGCAGCCCGGTAGCCAGCACGAACGTTGGCGGCGCCGGTCGACGCGCCGCACCAGCCGCATCAGGCTTCACGTCGGGCGCGAGAGCCTCATTCGCGTGCTGCCGCCTTTCGGCGTCAAGCTCTGTCTGACGGGCGGCCTGAGCCTCGGACGAGAGCCCCTCCACTTGCGTCTTCAGAGCATGCTGCTCGCGTTGCGCGGTCTCGTTCTCGGTGCGGAGGCGCCCCAGGTCACCTGCGAGGCGGGCGCCGCGAACAGCGAACCAGCTGGTGCCGGCGAGCAGAATGGCCACCGATGCGGCGAGCACGCCTGTCCGCAGCGGGTGTGCGCGAAAGAGTTGAAGGGTCGGTGGTCACCAGGTTCTTCCATGTCGCGACCGCGGAGGTGTGCATGTGCATCCGTCCGATCAGCCCCCTGGGCACTGGAACGCTCGACGCGGAGCGGAAGGGTCCGAGTCACCGCGGTCACCTCGGTCGGCGGCAAACCGGCGGCCGACGCGCGGTCTTTCAACAACCGCACGAACCCGACCTGCCACCGGCGGTCCTCGTTGATGAGGAAGTGCCGTTCGAACGCCATTCTCTCGGCGGGTGACAGGACACCCTCCAGGTATTCTTCCGTGAGTTCATCCTCCGATGGACCGAGGAGTTCGAAGAACTCGGGGTTCATCACGAGGCGTTCTTCGACCTCGAGGCGAGGCTCTTCGTCGAGCTCGCCGAGCAGATATCGCTTCAGTGTCGCGTCGCGACGTTGCTTCACGCGCATAAGTCACTTCCAGATACAGACGGCCGCCAGTTGTCACTGCAACTCGATATGTCCCGGCTTTCGCGTGTCCACGCAGTGATAGACGCACTCTCGGAGGCGGAGAGTGATGCGGTGGATTCTCAGCCTCAGGGCATTGGAACTGATGTTCAGTTCGCGAGCGACCATCGATCGATGATTGATCTTCGCCAGCCCCTCATGCTGGTAATACGAGAGGATGACATCCTTGTCCTGCGAACACAGACAGTGGAGACAGCGGTCGAGGCAGTCGTGTCCCTGCGCCGCTGCCTGCGACAGGATGTCGGGCTCACCCGGATCCGCCGGATCCCAGCCATCGGGCAGAGCGACCGTGCGTTGCCGTCGTATCCACTCCTTCGTCACCTTCCAGGCCACCCCGAAGATGAACGGGGCGGGATCACCTATTTCGGCGTCTGGCCCGACTTGCGCCAGCCGGCGGGCAACGCGATCCATCGTCTCGTCGGCGACTTCCTCGGGATGAGCACAGCCACGGTGCGCGAGGATGGTGACAAGCCGTCGCCGCAACTGCTCGTACCGCGCACCCGCGAGATCGCGGTCCGGGCTCAGCTGCCTGAGGAGCGCCTCGAATTGATCCGAGCTCAGCACTTGCGTCATTGTTCACTTCCACTCGCCCGGGGGCACGTCGTCCGAACAGTGGTGCGAACGTTCAGCGGGCGTTTGTGCTCGAGAGCTGCTGCGGGTGCGACGGAGAATGGTGTCTGGAGTCGGCTCGGGGCTCACCGCTGCTCGGCCGGAGCGGACTTGAGCCCTGAGCCGCAGGGAAGAGCGGGTGCTGGTGATCGCGAGCGCCGCCGGTCCCATGGATAGTCTCCCATGGCCGAGCTGGGCGTCGTGGCTCGCGCGAGGACCGTGCCTCTCAGAAGCTCGACGCCAACGGCCGACATTCGGCGGCTCGAGCGGAGTCGTCAGGATGCTGGTGGCGGGAGTATAGCCGAGTCGTGCCCACCCTACAACGAGTTCGATCCTGCGCCACTCGATTCGCCATGCACAGTGATATGGCAGTGCGCGTCGAGACATTTCCGGGGGCGCCCGGGAGGGTCCGGCGGTTGAACGTCAGATTCTCATGCAGAGTGAAATGTTTGCCGGTCCCACACCATCTACTGGTGAAGTCAACCGACTGGCCACGCAATCCGCCGCGTGAAAGGCTTGCCATCCAGCGAGCTACCGTGGACGTGAGCGCGGTCGCCACAGGGCAGGCGCGCTCGTACACGCACGCGACGGTTCAGCACCTGGTGAGCTCAGCGGCTGGAACGAGGAACACTATGGCCACACAGATCGACGGACTCGCGCCGCCATGGGCATGGGCACGGCGCGGTCGCCGCGTGCCAAACACCCCACGGCTGGCGAGGACCTTCGCTGCGCTGCCAAGATTCAGTGCCAGCTACTGCCGCCCTCGCGCTACACCGGACTCTACGTCGATGTGGCGGCCAGGACGCGTCCCTGCCGGACCCTCGGGGGGGACTTCTTCGACTATCAGGACACCGAGTGCGGGTTCCGTGTGGTGCTGGGCGATGTCTGTGGGAAGGGAGCAGCGGCAGCGCTGCAGGCGGCCGTCGTGCAAGGCATCCTGGCCATCCAGGCCGAAGTGGACTCCCGACCGGCGGCCATGATGACCCGTTTGAACCGCGCGTTGTGCCGGCGGGCAATCCCAGCCCGGTTCGTTACGTTGTTCTGCGGCATCGTCACTCCCGACAATCGACTGACGTACTGCAATGCCGGACAGTGCTGCCCGATCCTCGTGAACCACCAGCCCGCTCGGCACCTCTCCGCAGGGGGGGCTCCTCTCGGCCTCTTTTCCAATGCGTCGTACGAGGAGGAGTCGTTGACGATGGCGCCGGGCGACACGCTGGTCGTGTTCAGCGACGGGGTCGCCGAGGCACTGGGCAGGGCAGGTAATCCGAGTGAGGAATTCGGGGACTCGCGCATCCTCGACGCGGTGCAGGAGCAGCAGACGGCCAGCGCGTCGGCAGTTCTCGACCATTTGCTCGAGAAGCTCTATGCCTTTGCGCAACACGGTCAGCAACGCGACGACGTGACTGCGGTTGTCGTTCGATATCTGGGCGCCGCGAACGTGTGAGTGTCTCCCCCATTCATTCGTCGCGCAACACGACGAGCGGATCGGTGCGCGCTGCCTTTCGGCTCGGCCAGTACCGACGAGAGTGCCGCAACCGCCACCAGGACCGCCACGGCCCCCGCGTAGGTCGCCGGATCCAGCGGCGATACGCCGTAGACGAACCCCGCGAGCACGCGGGAAAGCGCGAGCGCGCCTGCCATTCCGGCCACCACCCCTGCCAGCGTCAGCCACAGGCCGTTGCCGAGCACCATGGTGACGACGTCGCGCGGTCTCGCGCCGAGCGCGAGACGCACGCCGATCTCGCGCCGCCGTTGCGCCACCATATATCCCATCACGCCGTAGACGCCGATTCCGGCGAGCAACAACGCGAGCAGCGCGAACGTGGTCACGAGTGCGGTCTGGAACTGTCGGCGAGCGGTCGACCTCGCGACCACCTCCTCCATGGTCTGGAACCAGAACACGCCCTGTTCCGGATCGATGGCTGCGATCTGTCCCCGGACGGCAGACACCAGCGCCATCGGATCGCCCTGCGTGCGCACGACGAGCGTCATGTACGGCACGGGAGACTGGGCCACCGGCACGTAGATTTCCGCCTTCTGCGGCGCCTCGGGCCCGAAGTGCCGGGTGCCCTGGACAACGCCGATGATCTGGCGCCAGACCGGCCGGCCGTCTGCCCACTCCAAGGCCAGCCGCCTCCCGATCGGGCTCTGCCCTGCCCAGTACATCCGGGCTGCCACGTCGCTGATGACGGCGACCGGCAGGGTGTCCTGTCGATCCCGCTCGTCGATCAGGCGACCGCTCACGAGGCGGATGCCCATCGCGTCGAAGTAGCCGGGAGACACATGCGGGCGATTGGCGTGCGGGCCTTGGCTCCCGGGCGGCGGATCCGGGCGGCCCTCGACCGCGAAGCCACCCTGATCGTTGATGCCCGTCAATGGGATCGTCTGGCTGACGCCTGCGGCCTGGACCCCCGGCAGTGCGTTTGCGCGGCGCAACGCGTCGTCGGTGAACGCGATCTGGCGGGCGGCGTCCGAATAGCGGGCCGGCGAGAGATTGATCATCGCGGTCAGCACCTGCGGCGCGCGAATTCCCAGATCCAGCCCGGCGACGCGCATGAAGCTGCGAACGAGGAGGCCCGCACCCACGAGCAGCACCACCGCCAGGGCGAGTTGGGCTGCAACCAGCGTGTGACGGACGCGGCGGCCTGCGGCGCCCCCGGCGACGCGCGTGCCGCCGTCCCGGAGCGCATGCGTGACCTTCACCGACGAGCCGAGCACCGCGGGCGCCAGGCCGAACAAGAGTCCAACAGCCGTGGCGATCAGAACCATGAACCCGAGCACCTGCCCGTCGACGGAGGCCTCGTCGAGTCGCGGGATCGTGACAGGCGCCAGGCTGACGAGCACGCGCGTGCCCGCGTAGGCGATGCCGAGTCCGGCCGCAGCGCCGCCGAACGCGAGCAGCAGGCTCTCGGCGAGCATCTGGCGAACCAGGCGTCCCCGGCTGGCGCCGAGCGCCTGCCGCATGGCCACCTCGCGCTGCCGCGCTTCCGCCCGCGACAGGAGGAGCGTGGTGATGTTGGCGCACGTGAGCAGCAGGATGAACCCGACCGCGCCGAGCAGCGACAGCAGCGCGGGGCGTGCGGCACCGACCACGTGTTCGCGCAGCGGCGCCACGGCGACGTCGAAATCCCGGTTCGTCTCGGGATACGTGCGTGCGAGGCGGTCTGCGATGGTGTGCATCTCGGCGCGGGCGCGCTCGAGGCTGACGCCGGGCTTCAGCCGCGCGATCGTCCAGAAGTTGTGGCTGCCGCGATGCTCGAGGTCGTGCGGCCGCATCGGGATCCAGAGATCGATCGGCACGACGTTCTCCCCGGGCACGGTGGCCGGAAAGGCGAAAGACGCGGGCATCACGCCGGCGATCGTGTAAGCGGCGCCGTCAACCGCCAGGCTGCGCCCGACCGCGGCTGGATTGCCGCCGAACTGCCGCAGCCACAACGCGTGGCTGATCACCGCGACCCGCGGCTGGCCCGGGCGGTCCTCGCCCTCGACGAACGTACGCCCGAGCAGCGGCGGGACGCGAAGCACGGCAAACAATCGATCGGTCACTTCGAGCGCGACGGCGCCCTCCGGCTGCTTGCCGCCGACCATCGTGACCATCTGAAACCGGTACGCCGCCATGTGCTCGAAGACGCGGCTGCCGCTCTGCCAGTCGCGGAAGTTCGGGAACGCCACCCAGTCGGCCTCCCCGCCCTCGCGTTTCCCCGTCTCGTAGAGCTGCACGAGGTCGTCGGGCTTCCCGTAATCGAGCGGTCGCAGCACGACGGCGTTCACGAGGCTGAACACGGCGGTCGCCACGCCGATGCCGAGGGCGAGCGTCAGCACGATCGCCAGCGTGAACCCGGAATGGTGAGCCGAGCATCCGGAACGCGTACCGCAGGTCGCGCCGCGCATCCTCGAGCCAGGCGAACGATCTGGTGTCGCGCTGCGCGTCCTTCGCCGCCTCGACGCCGAGGAACGCCCGGCCGGCTGCGGCGCGCACCTCGTCGTCGGTGAGCCCCTGCCGGCGCAGATCGTCCTCGAAGAGATCGCGATGGGACGCGATCTCGCGCGCGAGCTCGTCCTCCGCCCGTCCCGATCTGAGGAACGCCAGGATACGCTGCGCGAAGCGCCTGATGGACGTCATGGCTTCACCTCGCCGACCAGCAGCTTGTCGACCAGGCCCGCGAGGCGCCGCCAGCGTTCGGTCTCCTTTTCGAGCGCCTTCAGCCCCGCTTTCGTGATCGCGTAGTACTTCGCGTCGCGGTTGCTCTCGGTGCGTTGCCAGGCGCCCTTGATCCAGCCCTTCTGGTCCAGCCGCACGAGGGCGGGATAGAGCGTGCCCTGATTCAGGTTGAGGGGGTGGTCGGCGACCTGGGCGAGCCGACCGGCGAGCCCATACGCGTGCTGCGGGCCCATGGTGGCGAGCGCGCGCAGCACGATCAGATCGAGGGTTCCCTGCAGCAGCTCGACGCGGCTGTCTCGTTCACTGGGCATCCAAGTGGACCTCGGCGCCAGCATAGAACCGGCTTCACTTGGTTGTCAAGTGCAGTGCGGAACTGATCTCCGCGCCCGGGGTGGAATGCAACTCGTGTACGATGGCGCTCACCTCGCCCCATGAAAAAGATCCACAGCCTGCTCGTACGCGCTCTCGATCGCACCCGTGCCTCTTGGCGTCGAGATGCTCACGGCCCGACAACGCCCGGTATTCAAGGCTAGTGTCCCGGCCGCGTGATTCGTGACGTAAATCCCGGAGCGCGGCGCCCGGATGGCAAGGCGCGAAGAGCGAGCTTATTGGGCATAAGTGAGTGATGAGCAACGCAGCCAGCCGGGATGCCCCGCCCGGGAGTTATGTCGCGAATCACGCGGCCGGGACACTAGATACAGTGGTTCATCGCTGGCGATTCGTTCGTGGCCGGGCTGGCTTACCGGGGGCGGTTTGGGCTGAGCCCGACCGTGCTGGCGCGGCTCCGCCCACACGCGATGTTGACAACCTCAGTTCACGGCGCCACAGTCATGGACAGTACTCCCCGGCCCGTCGTTCTTCGCCTTTCCCGGAGGACCCCATGACGGCACGCATTCCCCACCTCAATCAGCGCGTGCTCACCGTGTTTCTTCTCGTCAGCCTGCCCGCGCTCATCGTTGGCACTCTTCTCGTTCTCAGGGTCGGCCAGAACCGGCTGAGTGAGAGCTATGGCCGTCACCTGCAGGACGTGGCCCAGCAGGCCGCGGCAGGGGTCGATGCGTACGTGTACCGCCGCATTCTCGACGTCTCGCTGCTCGCCCGCACACCGGACCTGCGCCGCGAAGCGACGGCGGGCTCGACGCGCCCCTTCGACCGTGCAGCGGCCGAGGCCATGGACCGGGAGTGGCAGCAGTCCCGCCAGCAGCCTCCGCCCGTGGCCCAGGCTCTCAAGAATGCCGCTTCGCAGTACCTGGCAGACATCGTCGCGCACGACCGCATCTATCGCGAGATGATCCTGACCGACCGCCACGGCCGGCTCATCGCCGCCTCCAACCCCACGACCGACTTCTTTCAGGGGGACGAGGATTGGTGGCTTGCTGCGTTCGACGACGGCCGGCGCGGGCGGGTCAGCATCGGGGACGTGCGTTGGGACCCGAGCGCGAGCGCCTATGCGATCGAGATCTCGGCACCCGTGAGCGGCCTGGGGGACGAGAGCGTGGCGGGCGTCCTCAAGGTGGTGAGCGACAGCCGCGAGATGCTCGCGCTCGTGGGAAACCTGCAGCTGGGTCAGACCGGCAGTGCGTGGCTGCTGCGTCGAAACGGCACGATCGTCTTCGGCCGGTACACTACCGACCCGAAGGCGCGGTTCTTTGCGAGCGACACGCTCAAGCAGCGCATGGACGCGCTCTGGGCGACCGGCCCGATCGGAACCGCCCATTTCACCGCCCAGACTCCGGATGGCGTGAAGCACGTCGTCGGAGTGGCCGCAAGCCAGCTCGGGGCGAGCTATCCCGCGCTGCCCTGGGTCGTAGCCGTGTCGCAGGCCGAGTCGGAGCTGGTCGCGCCCCTGTCGATGCTCGGGTGGTATCTCCTGATGCTCGTCGCGCTCACAGCGCTCATCGTCGTCGGGCTGGCCTTGTGGTTCTCGATTCGACTCGGGGCCGATGCGGTGGACATCGACATGCACCTGGTACAACACCCTGCGGTGTCGCACGTCGGCGAGTTCGCGAATGACGATGCGGAAAATGCCAGGAGGTGAGGATGGAGGTCTCGATGGTTCGTCTCGAAGATGCACGCAGGGTCATTGCCGCCGCGGAACGGAAGGCCGGAGAACTTGGGCAGCCCATGAACATCGCCGTCGCGGACGCGGGGGGCAACCTCGTGGCGCACGTCCGCATGGACGGCGCGTGGCTCGGGAGCATCGACATCTCGATCAAGAAGGCCTTCACGTCGCGCGCATTCGACATCACGACCAGAGACCTCGCCACGCATTCCCAGTCGGGCGGGCAGTTCTTCGGCATCCACGCGTCGAATGACGGCAGGGTCATGATCTTTGCGGGGGGCGTGCCACTGAAGCGTGGCAACGCCGTCGTCGGCGCCGTGGGCGTGAGCGGCGGCAGCGGCGACCAGGATCACGCGGTCGCCGAGGCGGGCGCCGCGGCGTTCTGATCCCCTGAACGCGAAGCGTGCTGCGGTCGAAAGGGCCGGCCTGGCGTCGGCCCCCCTCGTTCAAAAACAGGCAATCGAACTCTCGCGTTGCGCGCCGCCGTATCGGCATTGGAGTGAACACATGTCAGTGCCACCCGCGGACTCCGATCGGTCAGGCGCGCCGGGCTTCTCGCGCCGCCACTTTCTCGCGGAGGCGGGGACGGCCGCCCTTGCGCTCTCCGTGGTTGGACCGGAACTGGCGCGGAGCGCAGGCGCCAAGGTCGATTTGGGCATCATCGGCTGCGGTGGGCGCGGCGGCTGGATCGCCGATCTGTTCCAGAAGCATGGCGGCTACAACATCGTCGCGGCGGCCGACTACTTTCCTGACCGGGTGAACAAGCTGGGAGACAAGCTGAGCGTGCCGCCCGCGCGCCGCTTCACCGGGCTCTCGGCCTATCGCCGGCTCCTCGAGCAGAAGCTGGACGCGGTCGCGATCGAAACGCCGCCGTTCTTCCACCCGGCACAGGCGGCCGACGCCGTCGCCGCCGGCAAGCATGTCTATCTGGCCAAGCCGGTCGCGGTGGACGTACCGGGCTGCAGAACGATCCAGGAGAGCGCGGAGAAAGCGACAGCCGGGCACCTGTGCTTCCTCGTCGATTTTCAGACGAGGACCAACGAGCTGTTCATCGAAGCATTGCGCCGCGTGCATGAGGGCGCGATCGGCCGGTTCGCGTTCGGCGAGGCGACATATCACGCAGAGGATCCGTTCGAGGCGCAGGCCGAGTACGCCCGGTCCGGCGGCCCCGAGGATCGGCTGCGCGCCTGGGGGCTCTCGCGCGAGTTGTCGGGTGACATCATCACGGAGCAGAACATCCACGCACTCGATGTGGCGAGCTGGATCATGGGCCAGCCCCCGCTGTCAGCGTACGGCACCGGCGGGCGCAAGTTCCGCGCCGTGGGCACGTGCTGGGATACTTTCAGCGTCGTCTTCCAGTACGCCGACAACGTGGGGATCACGTTCAGCTCGCGCCAGTGCAATGGTCACGGCACCCGGCCCGAAGGCATCAGAAACCGCATGTTCGGGTCCGAGGGCGTCCTGGAGGCGGAGTACGGCGGGCAGGTGCTGATCAGAGGCAAGCAGTTCTACCGCGGCGGACAAACGCCGACCATCTACGAGCAGGGGGCGGTCAGCAACATCGCGGCGTTCCACGACGCCATCCAACGGCGAGACTACCGCAACTCGACCGTCGCCGAGAGCGTGCGGAGCAATCTCGTGACCATTCTCGGGCGCACCGCCGCCTACCGGGGCGGCGTCGTCATGTGGGACGAGCTCCTGAGCAGCGGCAAGCCGCTCGAGGCGGATCTGACCGGTCTGAAGGACTGAACGGCGGTGAGGGAGCGTCCGGGCGGTCCGGCAATCAGCGGGACTCCCGCCTGCGCTCCATCTCATGCTGGGTCTGCAGGATGGCGCACCACTCCTTATGTGCATCGACCGGCATGCCGCATTCGATACACACTCGGACGCGGGTTTTTGGCTCCTCTGAACGACGGCCCAGCAGTTTCTTCAAAATCGACATGAGGTGCTCCTGAGATGCTTGCGTCTCCACTGAGACGGGATCGGCACGTCAGGCGTTCATTCGTCCGGCCGGGAGGAGGCCGCCGGCCTGATCGTAGTGGCCGGGCCCGGCTGAAGGAGTAGTGCCTTTCGGAGCGCGGCGCCTGACGGGCAACGCGCGACGAGCGAGAATACCGGGAGTATTTGAACGAGGAGCCACGCTGCCAGCCGGGATGCCCCGCCCTGAGCTACCCACGCCTCCGACAGCCGAAGAGATCGAAGAGCATCGCGATCGGCAGTGGCGGCGGGAAGAAACCCGCCGGATTGAGACCGCCTCGGAGGCCGAGCGCTTTGTCGAAGAGGTCGGGTTTGCGGCGTGCCTGACCGACTCCCGCCGGCCTGGTCCCTCGCTCTACGTTGCGGTGTGCGGGCGGCGCGACGCCGTGCTTCCGCGCCACGTGCAGAAGGATGAGGAGGCCTCGGCCGCCTGGGTGCTGAAGGACGAGATCGTGGGGCGCGGCAAGGTCTACTACGGCAAGCTCGCGCGCGGCAAGGCCACCTTTGTGGCGCCGCGCATGGTCCCGTTCTTCCACGCTGTCTGGGGCGTGCGCCGGTCGCACGAGCCGGCACGTCTGAGCCGCGACGCACGCGCGATCCTGAAGGTGCTCCGTGACGAGTGGGAGATGAGCA
The DNA here is from genome assembly GCA_963739995.1 of Vicinamibacteria bacterium. Lineage (GTDB taxonomy): Bacteria > Acidobacteriota > Vicinamibacteria > Vicinamibacterales > JAENWD01 > CAVUCH01. The sequence goes on from CAVUCH010000019.1 coordinate 50,992, forward strand.
CGGCGGACCTCCGGGATGCATCACGGGTCCACGATCGCAAGGTGTTCGCGCGCGCCCTCGACGAGCTCCAGGCGGCCATGATCGTCGTCCCGAGTGCCGTCGTCTATCGGCCGTTCACCTACCTCTGGACCCTCGCCATCGGCCGGTTTCCCGGGGCGCTGCGCGAGCGCCCGAACCGGGAGGTCGCGCTGCGCGAGATCGCACGCTGCTTCCTCGCGGGTGCGGGTATGACCGTCCGCGGAGAGCTCGCCCGGGTGACCGGGTTGTCGCGGCCGGAGGCCGGGCGCGGGAACCGGGCGCTCGTCGCCGAAGGGTACGCGGTCTCTCCCGAGGCCGGCGTGTACTTTCTGACTGCTGGCCTTCCCGCTTCCTCCTCGTCCCCACACAGGTAACAAGGGCAGTCTACGCCCACCGCCGGCGGGTCGTTGCACGCGCGTGGATGCGCTGGTTCCCGAGCTGCGTGGGACCCGCCCGCCCGCCCGCCGCCCTTTCGCACCATCACGCAGCGCCGGACCTCAGCGGGGCCAGGCGGCTGCGTTTCCGGCCAATGTCAATTTGTCGATCCTCCACCGGGCCATTCGACCTGCAGGTGGAGGGACACATGCAGACAATCGCGGAGGACATTCGGTTTGCGGGCACCATCGCAACCACTGCCGCACGCTCGAGACGCGCTCTGTGGACGGGCCGGGTCATCAGCGGTCTGGCCGCGGCTTTCCTCATCTTCGACAGCGTCGGCAAGCTGCTCGAGGTGCAACCCGTCGTCGAGGGAACCAGGCAGCTGGGGTACCCTCCGGAGATTGTCTTCAGACTCGGGGTGACGCTGCTGTCGTGCGTGCTGGCGTATCTGATTCCTCGGACGGCGGTATTTGGCGCGGTGCTGCTGACGGGATACTTAGGCGGTGCGGTCGCCACGCACGTGCGGGTCGGGAGCCCGCTCTTCACGCACGTCCTCTTTCCCGCGTACGTCGCGGCGTTGCTCTGGGGCGGCCTCATGCTGCGCGACGCGCGGCTGCGTGCGTTCCTTCCCTGGCGCGATCGGAGGCAGCCATGAACCACGTGAAGTCGACCGACGGAACCACCATCGCCTACGAGTGTTCCGGCACTGGCCCTGCGCTGATCCTCGTGGACGGCGCGCTCTGCAGCCGAGCCTTTGGCCCTTCGCCGAAGCTCGCACCGCTGCTGGCCCCCCACTTCACCGTCTACACGTACGACCGCCGCGGGCGGGGACAGAGCGGCGACACGCCTCCGTATGCCCCGGCGCGCGAGGTGGAGGACATTGGCGCGCTCGTCGAGGCGGCGGGCGGCTCGGCGTGCCTTCTCGGGTTGTCGTCAGGTGGAGCGCTGGCGCTGGAAGCCGCTGCCAGCGGTCTCGCCGTCAACCAGGTGGTCGCGTACGAACCGCCGTACGTGGACGACCATGGTCAACGCGGCGGAGCCGCGCACAAGGGTCGGCTCGAGCGTCTGATCGCAGAAGGACACCGCGGCGGGGCGGTGACGTACTTCATGAGGGACATGGTCGGCGCACCCGCACCGCTGGTCATGATGATGCGCCTGATGCCGTGGATCTGGCGCAAGCTCGAAGCAGTCGCCCATACGCTCCCCTACGACGCCGCCGTGATGACCGCCTTCAGGATTCCGCGCGCCCGCTTCGCGTCGATCGGCGTGCCGGCGCTGGTCATGAACGGGGCGAAGACCGATCCCAGACTGCGGGAGGCTGCGCGGACGATCGCGGAGGTCATTCCCACAGCGCGCCACCGCGAACTGGCGGGACAGACACACAACGTGAAGCCGATAGCCCTGGCACCGGCGGTCGTCGAATTCATCACCGGGCCAACGGCCGCCCCGTCAGCCGGCATGCCCAGCCCGAAAGGCGCTACTCACTCAGCCGAGACGCGACCGTAACATGCGGTTCATCATCATGCACAGCACCAACGCGCATTGGGAGTCGGGCGCGATCCCGGGCCCGGCGTTGATTGCGCGTGTGGGAACGCTGCTGGGTGAGCTGGCGACGGCGGGTGTGCTCCTCGGCGCGGAAGGCCTCCGAGCCAGCTCGGAGGGCGTGCGGCTCAGGTTTACGGCAGGCATGCGCACCCTGGTCCACGGTCCATTCGAAGGCGACAACGAACTGGCGGCCGGCTTCAGCATCGTTCGTACGCGCTCGCTGGAGGACGCAATCGAGTGGGCTACGCGCGAGGCTGACGTGCTGGGCGACGTGGAGATCGACATCCGCCCCATAACAGAGCCCTGGGACATCGGCATGAGTGCGACGCCGGCAGAGGTCGGCGTGCGCCGCTACATGGTGCTCCGCAAGGCTACCCCTTCGACGGAGGCTGGCGAGGCGCCGACCCCGGCACAACGCACAGCGCTCGCGGGTCTCATTGACGAGACCACCCGCAGTGGAATGCACCTCGCCACCGAAAATATCCGTCCAAGCAGGAGGGGCCGGCGCTACAGGAACTCCCGGGTTGGCGTCAGCGTGTACGACGGGCCGTTCATCGAGACCAAGGAACTGATTGCCGGCTATGTGGTCGTATCGGCGGCGGCGCTCGATGACGCCGGACACTGGGCCGTGAAGTACCTCCACGCCGTCGGAGCCGGCGAGGCGGACCTGCGCGAGCTGGAGTGACGATGCGGAACAAAGGGAGGGCGGGCAACGACGGCTCTGGGACAGCAGGGCCTATCTCGCCGGTCCCCAGTACTTATCCATCCAGGCGGTGAATTCCCTGATCTGTTCGTTGCGCGGCAGCGAGTGCGAGGCATCGTACACGACGCGGCGCTTGTGCTCGGCCGGTGTGCCCAGACTGCGGAACATCGGCTCTTGAGATGTTTCGGTCGGGAAGAAAAAGTCAAATCGTCCGTTCAGCATCAGGACCGGAATCTTCACGCGCGAGGCGAAGTTCACCGGGTCGGCCTCGGGCAGCGCCGCCTGCAGGTAGAAACCGCCCACATTCAACAGGGCGAGCGAGAACCTGGGTTCGACGGCCAGGAACAGCGGCGCCATGCCGGCGCCCCAACTGTAGCCAAAGTAACCGATCTTCGTCTTGTCGATATCGGGCCGGGTGTGCAGGTAGTCGATCGACCGGCCCACGTCCTTCGACCACATCACCATGTGGTCGCGCCACACCGCGGTCGTGCCCGGGTAGTCGCTGGTGAGGACATCGCCGCGCTCGTGCGTGCTCTTGTAGATCGGGTACAGAAACGCCCGGCCGCCCCGCATGATGTAGTTGACGCGCTCGACGTCGGCGGCGGTCGGGCTCGACCGCCGGTTGATGACGCCGGACCCTGGAAAGAACACGACAGTCTGGTACGGCGGCTTGGCCTGCCTTGGAAGAAACAGGTAGGCCGGCATGCGTTCGTCGCCGTAGGCGGCCGCGTAGCTCACCCGCTCCATGCGCCACTCCGGCGACGAATCATCGACCGCGTCAACCTTCGCGTTCAGGTTGCCGTGATCGAACGAGTACATGCTCTGCCATGCGCGAAAGACCGCATCGCTCACCGGCGGGACGTGCCGCAGATCGCGCGACGGAAGCGCTGCGTCCCCGGTGACCCCGGCATGAAGCTCTTCGGCCCGATCGACCTTGATGCAGCGAAAGCCGTAGATCCCATTGCGCGCGAACGGCGATTGTGCGTCGGCGTCCGTGAACATGTACCCGGGCTCGTTCCACCCGCCGCCGAGGATGTACCGCTTGGCCCCGGATGCGTTGGAGACCCACTCCTTCACGTTGCCGGCCATCCCCGTCGTGCCGCCGCGCGTGACACCGCCCGCTCGGCCGACCGGGAGCACCTCCTTGCCGCCGAAGTTGCTCGCCAGAACGACGTCGCCGCTCAACCGCTGATCGGCGGCGCGGCTCCAGTGGTAGATCGTCGGCAGTGACTTGCCGGCCCAGCGGGCAAACGCCGAGGCTTCGTACCAGCTGACCCCCCCTACGGGGTAAACGTCCTGTCCGACCGGATAGCCGCCCTGTTCCCAGGTGGCGGGCCCCGGCCGTCCCGTGCTGTCGACCAGGAACGGCATCGCCTCCGCGAACGCGATCGGGCGGCCGTCCTTCACGAACGGCTCCCGCCACCACTCCGCCCGCCCGTACCCGCCGTCGTCCAGAAAGCGCTTGAAGTCACGATTGGTGACCTCATGCGTGTCAATCCAATAGTCGGGGAGGCTGACCTTCGGCAGGTGATCGAGTCCGGGGATGAACAGTTGAAACGGCTGGTCCGACGACGCGATCCTGACCATCCCGGGTGGCGCCGTTCCAGCCGGCACGAGCCGGAACATGAAGCTCGGGGGCCAGAACGGTCCCGGGCCGACGTCTTCGGCTACGTCGTATCCGGCCAGTTCCGCCTTCCAGTGCAGCAGACCGCGCGGGACGGACGCGTTCTCGACCGGCGTGCGGCCGAGCGGCCGCCATGGTTGTTCCGTGCGCCCGTACGGCCGGTAGAACACCTGCGCCCCGGCCGGCACCGACTCGAGTGTCGCCATTCGCGAGACAGCCCGTAACTGCTCCCCGAGCACGGGGTCATTGGGGATGAACTGTTGCGCGTCGAGCGCCAGACGAAACGCATCATCGAATCTGTCGTCGCCCGCGAGCTTGATGATCGCAGGCAACGCCTGCTCGCGTGCCCAGCGCACCTTCGCGGTCCGGTGGACCCACCACGCGGTCGCGCTACCCGCGCAGAGCAGGATCACGGCACCGACCGCGACCAGCCGGCGTCGAGACGACGGGCGCACGGGGGCGATCGGCGATGTCCCGGACGTCAGCCGCGCCACGCACGATGCCGCCAGGTCGCGGATCTCAGCCGCGGTAATCGACCGATGTTGCGGCTCGCGCACCATCGTGCGCGAAACGATGTCCTCCAGCTCCGGTGCCACATCGGGCCGAAGCGATCGGATCGGCGGGGGCGTCGCGGTGCGCACCGCGTGAATGACGGCGAGTGCATTGCTGCGTTCGAACGGCAGACGGCCCGTCAGCATCTCGCGGACTACGACGCCGAGCGACCAGAGATCGCTGCGAGCGTCCACGTCTTCTCCGGCCGCCTGTTCCGGCGACATGTACGCTGCCGTGCCGACCGCGGTGCCCTCGCTCGTCAGCCGGACCATCGTCTCGGTCTCGGTGGACGAGAACATTGCGATGCCGAAATCGAGCACCTTGACGTGGCCGGCGGCCGTGAGCATCAGGTTCGACGGTTTCAGGTCCCGATGGACGACGCCCGCCCGGTGCGCCGTGTCGAGCGCGTCGGCGACCTGCGCCACCAGCCGCGCGACCTCCGCGATCGGCAACGGCCCGCGGGCGAGACGTGTGGCGAGCGTCTCGCCTTCGTAATACGCCATCGCGATGAACGGCTGGTCATCCGCCTCGCCGATCTCGTAAATCGTGCCGATGTGCGGGTGATCGAGCGCACTGGCGGCGCGGGCCTCTCGCACCAGCCGTGCTGAAGCGTCGCGGGACCGCGCCAGGTCGGTAGCGAGAAACTTGAGCGCGACGCGACGCTGCAACTTGGTGTCTTCGGCCAGGTACACAGTGCCCATCCCACCTGCACCGACGTGGCTCAGGATGCGGTAGTGGGAAACTGTGCGGCCGATCACGGGAGGCGCCTCCACTATCTCGAGGTCGCGGCTCGAGGCGCCTTAGTCTCCGCGCCAACCGGCCGAAAAGCAAGCGGCCGACCCCAGGCCACATCATCGCCGCACGAGCGTACCATTGGATGGATCGCCGGCCCGAATGGGTCGCCGTGTGGCGCTGGAGGCGATCCGCGCGGCAGTTTGGGGATATGCCAGCTCGACATTCGGCGGAGCCGCGCCAGTTATGTCGAATTTGCGTCTCCTGGATCGACTGCATGACGAAGGTGCGATAGATGGCAGGAGCAGAGCAGCGAGTGAAAGTCGAGGTAGCACGGGCACTCCCCACCGGGGCGACCGACGTCGAGCCGCAGCGCGCCTTCCTGCAGGACCGCCTCGGCCTGTGGGCGTCCTGGGTATTCATCCTGTCGTTCGGGTTCTACGTGATCAATATGGTCACGTCGCCTTTCGTTCGCCCGGGCGCGCCCCGGCTGGTCGACCTGATGCTCCAGACCGGCAACCTGGATCATCTGGCCGCCTCGCTCGTATTCGGTGGCCTGTGGGTCCTCACGCGGCGTGTGCCGCTGTCGATGCGAACGCTCCGGTGGCTCGACCTCTCGGCCCTCGTCGTCGGCTGTACGCTTTTCGCGTTGATGGGCGCGTACCTCATGCGGTTGCAGCTCATAGACGGGCTCGACGTGGCGATCGGCGCCTACGCCGGGCTCCTGGCCTGCGCGAACACGGTCATGGCCCGGGCGATCACCGTGCCGAGCACCCCGCGCAGGACGCTGCTCGGGAGTGCCGCGGCCATGGCGCCGCTCGTCCCCGCGCTGGTATTTGCCGGCGGCGGTTCAACGGCCGGCGCCGTGAACGTGACGACGTGGTGCGCGGTGTCGATTGCGATCGCGACGGTGGGATCCCGCGTCATCTTCGGTCTGCGAACCGAAGCGGCGCGCGTGCGGCACCTCGGACAGTACACACTCGAGCGCCAGATCGGCGCCGGGGGCATGGGGGTGGTCTACCGTGCCAGCCACGCCATGCTGCGGCGGCCGACGGCCATCAAGCTGCTGCCGCCCGATCGCGCGGGTGAGGCAAGCCTCCTCCGGTTCGAGCGCGAGGTGCAGATCACTGCCGAACTGAGCCATCCCAACACGGTCGCCATCTACGATTATGGGCGCACACCGGACGGCGTCTTCTATTACGCCATGGAGTATCTCGACGGCATCAATCTCGAAGACCTCGTCCGGCTGCACGGCGCGCAGCCGGCAGGGCGGGTGCTCGCCATCCTCGACCAGGTGTGCGGCGCTTTGAGCGAGGCGCACGAACGGGGCCTCGTGCACCGCGACATCAAGCCGGCGAACATCATCCTCACCGAGCGGGGCGGGGAGCCGGATGTGGCGAAGGTCGTGGACTTCGGTCTGGTGGATTCGTTCACGTCAGACGATCCGCGACTGACCGTCTCGACGCCGGGGGTGCTCACCGGCACGCCGCTGTACCTGTCGCCGGAGTCGCTGAGATCGCCCGAGGCGGCCGATCCGCGAGGCGATCTCTACGCGCTCGGTGCGGTGGGTTACTTCATGGTCACCGGCCGTCCCGTCTTCGAAGCCGGCACCATCGCAGAGATCATCGATCACCACCTTCACACCGCCCCGGTGCCGCCGTCGCAGCGGCTGGGACGCCCCGTGCCGCCGGATCTCGAGGCGCTGCTGCTGCAGTGCCTCCGGAAGCACCCCGACGATCGTCCCTCGAGTGCGCGCGCGCTCCGGGACGCGCTGCGCCGCTGCGACGAGGTGCGGCCATGGACGACCGGTGAGGCGGCGGTCTGGTGGGAGACCGTCCGGTCCGCCGCCCGGTCGGATTCGGGCGCCCTTGTCTCTCCGAACGGACGCGTGACTCTCGATATCGATGTCACGAGCCGCATGACGCGGACAGCGGTTCCCACGATGTAGGCCGGCGCTCTGTGATGGAATGAGCTTCATGCTCACCGCATCGCTCCGCCGGCGCCTCGCGTTCGTCGCAATCGCGCTCCTGGTCGGCGCCGCCGGAGACGTCGCGGCACGACCCGACTCCCAGCAGTACCTGTTCTCCTACTTCACCGGCAACGGCGAGGACGGCCTACACCTCGCCGCAAGCTCCGATGGCCTGACGTGGAGTCCGCTCAGGAACGGCGCCAGCTTCCTACAGCCACAGGTCGGCTCGAAGTTGATGCGGGATCCGTGCATCGTGCTGGGGCCCGACGGCACGTTCCACATGGTGTGGACCACGGGGTGGTGGGACACGGGAATTGGCCTGGCGCATTCGCGCGACCTCATCTCCTGGTCGGAACAACAGTGGGTGCCCGTGATGAAGCACGAACCTGCGGCGCTGAACGCCTGGGCGCCGGAAATCTTCCATGACGAGCAGGCGCAGGAATACCTGATTTTCTGGGCGAGCACCATTCCGGGCCGTTTTCCGCAGACCGAGGAGAGCGGCGATGCACGGGACGACCAGCAGAAACTGAATCATCGCATCTACCTCGTCACCACGAAGGACTTCGTCACCTATTCACCGACGAGCCTCTTCTACGACGGCGGCTTCAACGTCATCGACGCGACAATCGTGAGGGCGGGGGCGGAGTTCGTCATGATCGTGAAGGACGAAACGAAGCGCCCGGTGGCCAGGAAGCACCTGCGGGTGACCCGCGCGCCGCGCGCGAGAGGACCGTACGGACCGGCCTCGCCTCCGATCTCAGCGGACTGGGTGGAAGGGCCCACCATCCTGAAGGTGGGCGAGCACTGGATCCTGTACTACGACGAATACACGCGCCACCGCTACGGGGCGATCCGATCGAACAACCTGCGGGACTGGACCGTGATCTCGGACCAGGTGCGGTTCCCTGCCGGCATGCGGCACGGGACCGCGTTCGCCGCGAGTGAGGCGATCATTCGCGCACTTGCTGAGCCCACGAATGCCCTCAACGGCTCCGCATTCGCGCCCGGATGGCTGCATCGAGATCGGCCGTGGTGAACCCGAAGCTGGTCAGCCCCTCATCCACGGTGCCGCTTGCTCCCAGCGACTGCAGGAATGCCGGCAGGTTCGGGCCCAGCCGCCGGATCACGACGCCCGCCGCCACGGCGCTTTCCGCATAGGCCAGGCCAGCCGCCGTGCTGTCGAGTTCGGAAAACCCGCGATCCAGAACCGAGAGCGGTATCGAATGTCGAGACTCGGCGAGAATTGCGTCCGCCCAGCGCGGGGCCTCCTCCGACAGGTTCACCGCCAGTCCCTCGTGCAGCCACGCAGGCACTCCTCGAGGGGCCACACGCTGGATGAGCGCGTGCACGAACTCGTGGAGCACGACACGATCGAGCGCCTCGGGCGCCTGCAGGCCGCCGCGCACGGCCAGCCGAATCCGTCCGTCATAGGCGCCGACGGCCCAGGTCGGGGCGCCCGTCACGTCTTGAAATTGCTGCTGCGTGTAGAGGATGACCGGTATGGTTTCCCCGGGATACGTGTTCAACCGCGCGCCGATCCGCCAGTACGCCGCTTCGAGCACCCGATGCACGCGGGCGGCGAGGTTGCGCTCCTCCGGTCCCTCGAACAGGAGGCTGAAGCGTCCGTCTCCTCCCTGCTCGTACCCGGCATGCAGCCGTGCCTCGGCGCGCCACTGCTCCAGGCGCTTCCGCATCTGAGCCACGCCGGACCCGTTCGCGGTCGCCCGCTCATAGAGGGTAATAGCGCCCTCCAGATCGCCCGACGCGTAGAGGATTTGCCCGAGGAGGGCCGCAGCCGCAGTGAAACGCGGCTCGAGTTGCAGCGCCCGAGCGAGGGGCGCACGCGCTTCGTCGCTCCGCTGCTGTCCCTGCAGCGCGATGCCGAGTCCGAGATGGAGCAGCGGATCGGCGGGCCGCGCTCGGAGTTCGGCCTGGAACCTTCGCTCAGCCCCTTCATGGTTGCCGGCGCGCAGCGCGTCCCACGCGGCGCCTGGCGGTCCCTCGACCGTCTGGGCGTTCACGTGATGCGTACCCCCGAGGAGAACCGCAATGCATCCGAGAACGCCGACGGCGATGCGCATCCGCGAAGCGGCGGCAAAGGGCGTACCTATCGGAACGGACCGCGGGCGGGAGCGGACGCACGGAACGAGACCAGGAAACGCGCTTCCGCTTGCACATGTGGGGGCCCGATTACGATTCCGTCGGCAGGCCGGCCCCTCTGAGAGCGTCAAGGCCCGACAGGCCTCTGAACCAGGCCGGGGCCAGCAGTCGTGGTTGCGGAGTCTGCTACACGATGCCCGCGCCAACGCGATCCTGGGTGGGACGCTCCTCCGCCTTCCGCTGGCGGTACCCGCTCCCGCGGTACGTGGCGACCGGATCGATTGCGCCGCCAGCTGCCAGGCGCGCCGTGGCCAGTATCGGGGTGACGTCGGTGTGGTAAGCAGCCTTGAGCAGCGCCAGTGCGCCAAGCGCATCACAACGCTGCTGAGCGGCGGCGAGCGCCTCCCGGTCGACGAGATGCGCCTGCACGTAGGCACGCACGACCTCCATGGCACTGACCATCAGCGACTCGATCGGATCGGTCACATTGTGTGATTGATCGATCATGTACGCGGGAGTGAACCCCTCGAGCCCTTCGAGCTCGGCATCCACCAGCTCGTTGAAGATCAGGAAGAGCTGAAACGGTTTGATGGAGCCCGCGTCGAGGTCGTCGTCTCCGTACTTGCTGTCGTTGAAGTGGAAGCCACCGAGTTTCTCGAGCTGCAGCAACCGCGCGACGACCATCTCGATGTTCACGTTGGGCGCATGGTGGCCGAGATCCACCAGGCACCAGGCTTGCGGACCGAGCTCGCGCGCGCAGTAGTAGCTCGTCCCCCAGTCGCTGACGACCGTGGAGTAGAAGGCCGGCTCGAACTCCTTGTGTTCGACGAACAGCCGCCAGTCGGCGGGCAGGGCGGAGTAGATCTCGCGCATGCTCGCCAGATACCGCTCGAGGGACCCGCGGATGTGCATCTGGCCGGCGAAGTTGCTGCCGTCGCCGATCCACACCGAGAGCGCCGTCGCTCCCACCGCCCTGCCGATCTGGATGCACTCCACGTTGTGCGCGACTGCCTGCCGGCGAACAGCCACGTCCGGATGGGAGAGGCTGCCGAACTTGTACGAGAGCGCCTGACCCGGCTGATCCTGGAAGGTGTTCGAGTTCATCGTGTCGAAGTGGAGCCCGCGCTCGGCCGCGAACGCCCGCAGCGCAGCCGGGTTCTCCGTGCGATCCCACGGGATGTGCAGCGAGACGGCCGGTGTCGCGCGAACCAGGCGGAAGATCACCGCGCAGTCGTCGAGCTTCTCGTGGATGTCCCGGGGCTCGCCCGGCCCGGGGAAACGGGCGAAGCGAGTGCCGCCGGTACCCACGCCCCAGGACGGTACGGCCACGGTGAACTTGGCCGCGCGCGCAACGAGCGCTTCGATATCGATGTGCGTGCGCCGCAGGACCCGTGCGAGATGTTCGAAGTCCTCCTCGAGCGTGGTCCGGAGCTTCTGGTTGGCGGAGGCGATGTACTCGTCATCGATTCCGAAACGCGCTGCCATGGTATCCCTCCGTCACGACCACTCGAGTGTGCACGACCCGCAACTACCGCAAGAACCCATCCTGCAGCCCGCCGTCCACCGGGATGATGTGCCCGGTGGTCTTCGCGAGGCGCCCGCTCACGAGCAGCAGAATCGCCTCTGCCTGATCCTCGGGCTCGATTGGAGACCCCGTGAGCGACCGTGTAGCGTAGAAGCCTGCCAGCCGGCCGCGCAGGTCGTCGGTCGACTCATCTTCGCCAAATGCGATCCCGTACTTCGCGAGCGATGCCACGACGCGATCCCTGGGGAACATCGTGCTCCCCTTGACGACCGTGGCCGGGGCCACGGCATTGACGCGGACGAGCGGCGCCATCTCGACCGCGAGCTCCCGAACGAGGTGGTTTGCCGCCGCCTTGCTCGTGTCGTATGCAAGGCTCCCCTTCTTTGCCACGACCGCATTCGCGCTGGTGGTCAGCACGATGGTGGCAGGGAGCCCCTGCCGCCGGAAGATCTGGTGCGCCTCGTCGGCCACGATGTAGGCCCCGGTAACGTTGATGCCAAAGGTGAGCGCCCACATCTGGTCCTCGACCCGTCCGTCCCTGTCCGGCGGTACGAAGATGCCGGCGGTGATGACCACCGCATCCAGGCCGCCGTACGCGAGCATCACGTCGGCAAACATCCGTCTCACGCTGCCCCGATCGGTGACGTCGCACGCGAGTCCGATCGCCGGGCCACAGTTGCTGATGCCGGTGCCCGCCACGCCGATGCCCTCACCGTACCGGGTGACGATCTCACCGGCCGTCGCCTGCGCCGCCGCCGCGTCACGATCCACGGCCACGATGTGTGCCCCCTCGCCAACCAGGCGATGCGCCGTGGCCTTGCCGATGCCGGCGCCGGCGCCGATGACCGCGATCACCTGGCGGTCGAGCTCCTTTTCGGGCGGCAGCCGGCGGAGCTTCGCCTCCTCGAGGTTCCAGTACCTCGATGTCGAAGGCCTCCTGCTGGTCCATCGCCTCGTACGTGTCGATGGCCTCCGCGCCCCGCATCACCTCGATGGCGCAGTTGTAGAACTCCGCGGTGACGCGCGATTCGCTCTTGTTCTTGCCCCAGGCCACCATCCCAAGCCCTGGAATCAGCATCACCGTCGGATTGGGATCGCGCATCGGCGGCGAATCGGGACGCCGGCAGCGGTTGTAGTAGGCGACGTAGTCCTGGCGGTACGCGTCGAGATACGCGGGCAATGCCGCTTTCAGCGCCTCGACGTCGCCCCCTGCCGGATCCCACTCGACGAACAGCGGCTTGATCTTCGTGCGCAGGAAGTGGTCCGGGCAGGAGGTGCCGAGCGCGGCCAGCCGCGGCGCGTCGTGGCTGTTCACGAAGCGCAGCATCCGATCGTCGTGCTGGACCGTGGCGACGAACCGGCGCGAGGCCGAGATCTGGCCGCGGAGCACCGGCACGAGCTCCGCGAGGATGTGGACCCGCTCCGCCTCGGCGATCGGCGCGTGCTTCTGTCCGCCAAACGTCCGATCGCCGCGGTCGTGCCGCTCGATGTACTCGGTCGCCCGATCGATGATCTCGAGCGCCGTCTCGTAGCACGTCTTGTCGTCGTTGCTCCATGAGCTCATGCCGTGGTGTCCGAGCAGCACACCCTTTGCGCCCGGATGCTGCGCGATCAGACGTTCGATCATCAGCCCGATATCGAAGCCGGGCCGCTGCCAGGGGACGTAAACGACGTCATCGCCGTAAATCTCGGCGCACAGCCGCTCCTGGTTCACCGAGGCGGCGACGGCAATGACCGCGTTCGGATGCAGGTGGTCTACATGCTGGTACGGGACGAACGTGTGCAGCGGCGTGTCGATCGAGCAGGCCCGCGGATTCAGGTTGAAGACGCAGTGGCTGTACATCGGGTACATCGCGTCCTCGATGGGCGTTTTCGGCCCGCGCTCGGGACTGTTCACGTAGCGCGCCTTCATCGCCCGGACCTTGTCGAGATAGAGCGACGCAAAGCCGTCCCGTGTCGCCGTCCGCAGGTCGCCTCCCGAGCCTTTCACCCAGAGCACCTCCACGAGCTCGCCGCTGAGCGGGTCGCGCTCGGTCAGCTTCGACGACGTGTTGCCGCCCCCGGTGTTGGTCAGCGTGAGGTCGTCGCCGAGCCTGTTGGATCGATAGACGAGGCGGTCGACACCCGACAGCCGATCGGCGTCTTCATCCCGCCAGAGATACTTGACGTGCTGCAGTTCTGCCGCGTTCTTGCCCATAAACAACCCATTTCTGTCTCAGCGACGGTGTGCGGCTCGCGTGGTCGCCAGGCGCCGGGTATGGACTTGGTGCCATCACTCCGTTCGTCAGTACCTCACAGGCCCCACGCAGCCAGCAAGGTAACGCCTTGTGCTTCGTGAGGCGAATCAGGTGGATCATCGGGTGGCTCTCATCTGCCATCGGCCAGGGGGCACGGCGAAGATCAGCCGATCGCCACGGGCCGCCTCGAACGTCGCGCCAGCCGCCACCGGCGTCGTGCCGTTGATCGTGACGCCATCCACGGACGTCGCGGGCAGGAACACGCGTGCGCTGGTGTTCGGTGGAATTTCGATCTCCAGGGTGAAGCTGTCGGGAGCCTTGGTCCACCGGCTCACGATTCGACCGCGGATCGACTGGAGTGACGCCTCCACGCGGGTGAGGTCGCCGGCGGGCTGCGGCTCGATCAGGATCCTCTTGAACCCAGGACCGTCGGGATCGCTCCGGATACCAGCGAGGTCGCGGTAGAACCACTCGTTGATCTGGCCGAGCATGAAGTGGTTCTGTGACGAACGCCGGTCGGCATCCCAGGCTTCCGTCAGGCTGGTGGCCCCCCGCTTCAACTGGTACCCGTACCCCGGTTTTTCCGCCTGGTGGTTCATGGCGAAAATGACGTCGGATCGTCCCCCGTCCGCAAGCGCCCGCAGCAAGTAACGGTAGCCCACGTCGCCGGCAGTCAACGCGTTCCCACGCTGCCGGACGTCACGCACGAGGTTGTCGAGAACCGCCACGCGGTCGCCGTCGGGCACGAGATTCATCACGAGCGGCAGGGCGTTCGCGGTCTGCGAACCAGTGGCGAACGTCTTCAGCTCGCCGTTGTAAAACGCCTTTTGGAAGGCCTTGCGAATCTCGGCCGACAGCGCCTCATAGCGCGCCGCATCGTCGGACTTCCCGAGGAGGGCTGCCGCCCGCGCAAGCGTCTTCGCATCCGCGTAGTAGAACGCGGTCGCGGTGAGCGCCACCGGTGTGAGCTGAGCCACGCCCGGGCGTTTCGGCCCGATGTCGTACCAGTCACCCAGACCGTGCGACAGCACATGCGAAGTGGCTTGTGTGCCGAGGTAGGCCACGTATCGCTCCATGGCCGCGTAGTGTCGCCGGAGCAGGTCGAGATCGCCGGTCCATTCGTATTGCTGCCAGGGCACCAGCACGACGGCGCTCCCCCACTCCGGGGAGTCACGAAATCCACCCTCGAACACGGTGTACTCGGGTGCTATGTCGGGAACCAACCCGTTCGGCAGTTGGCTGTCCGCCATATCGCTCATGCCCTTGACGAAGAGCTGTGTCAGGTCGAACTCGTACCGCAGCGACGGCCCGTTCAGGTGGTACTGCTCCAACCAACCAAGCCGCTCACGATGTGGGCAGTCGGTGACCACGCTCATCAGGTTGCTGCGCTGTGCCCATCGAACCAGGCGGTGAATGCGGTTGAACAGGTCGTCGGACGAGACGAACGTCCCGATCGGCGGGGATGCCGACCCCACGACCACCCCTTCGAGACTCTCCACGTGGGGCAGGTCGCGCGCCCCCTTCGCGGGGAGGCGTTCGACCTGCAGATACCGCGCGCCGTGGTAGAAGAACCTCGGCCGAAACAGCTCCGCTGCTCCGCCCTTCAGCATGTACTCCCAGTACGCCTCGCCCCCGCCCACGGAACCCCGATCCACCGAGCCGTCGGCATTCACGAGCTCCGCCGGCACGATCCGGACGCGGGCCCCGCGGGAGCCGCGCACCCGGAGCCGCGGCATCAGCGCCGCGTTCTGACCCAGGTCGTACACGGCGCGGCCATCGATCAGCTCCCTGATTTGCACCGGGGCGAGTACCTCGAACGTGGCGATCGGCGGTGCGGCACTGGTGGCGCCCTTCAACACGCCACCCGGACCGTCGGTCACCACGGCTGCACGCCACGTGCGCTCGTCGAAGCCCGGCCGGTTCCAGCCGGACGGCTCGGCGCCGGCATCGAAATCTTCACCGCCGAACATGCAGGAGAACGTGATGGGACCGGGGCTGGTCCGCCACTGGTCGTCGGTGCCGATGATCTCGGTCCGGCCGTCGTCGTACTCGAGCCGCACGTGCGCGATCGCCGTCAACGGGCCCGTCGCGCCCGTGAACTTCGCATAACGCCCGCCGGGCACTCGATACATGCCGCCTCCGAGCAGCAGCCCGATCGCGTTTGGACCCGGGCGGACCTGCGTGGTGATGTCGCGCGTGTCGTACAGGCAGGTCTTGTCGTACTTCGTCCAGCCGGGTGCGAGTACGTCCCCACCGATCTTCTCGCCGTTCACCGACAGCTCGTACTGTCCGAGTCCCGAGACGTGCACGACCCCGCGGGTGAGCCCCGGCCCGACGACGAACTCACGACGCGCCAGCACGGTGGCGCTCTCGGACGGGGCCGTGATCCAGCGCGCACGCCAGGCGCCGGCTTCGAGCAGGCCCATGGTCCACGACGCGGCAGGGCTCCAGGTTGACGGCGCACCGTCCTTGTCCCACACCCTCACCTTCCAGAAGACCTGTTGCGAGGAGGTCAGGGGCTGGCCACCGTAGGCAACCTGCGTGGTCTGGTCCGACGACATCTGACCCGTGTCCCACAGATCGCCGCTGTCGCGATCGAGCTGCGCCCGCGATCCGGACACCAGGATGCGGTAGCCGGTCTGACGCTCTCCACGCGCGGAGCCGGAGAGTGCCCACGACAGTCGCGGCGCTGCGACGTCGATGCCGAGCGGATGCGGTGACGTACTCGCAGCGCAGGCCGACCGCGGCGAGGTCCGGCGTCCCTGAGGCCGCCGGTGTCATGGCGGCCCAGCCGACGAGGGCGACGGCCAGCAGGATGCGAGCGGCGCCGCTCACTCGAGTGTCAGCACCACGACCCCGTGGCCGTTGATCGTTACGCTGCCACCCGTGAGCGGCATCGAGACGGCGGGGTTCCCCCCGGTCGTCTGATCGAGAACGAGCGCCTGACCGCGAGCCCCGGGAACGGTGAGGGTGAAGGGCCGATTGCGCTTGTTCACGAGGAGCACCTTGCGCTGCCGGTTGCGCGTGAGAAACGCCTGAGCGTAGACGTACGGCTGTTTCGAGGTGAGCTCGATCTGCGTGGACACGAGCGTATCGCCGGGGCCGAAGTTGTCGTGGATCAGCTTGAGCAGCTGCCATCGCGCGTTCGGTTTGCCCGTATCCCAGTCGACCATCGAGACGCTGGGAAACTGCGTCGGGTATCCCACCAGCTGTGACTCGCCGGCGATGTCGATGCCGATCCGGGCCAGCTCGGAGTAGAGATACGCGTACATCCCGCTCACGAGGCTCCAGTACGTGGACGGGATCGGCTTGAACGTGAACCCCGGCTCGCCCTGCAGCAGATCGTCCGCCGAGATCGCGCCGATCTCGTTGATCGTCGTTTTCGTCTCAGGCGCCAGCCGCTGCCGGATCAACTCGATGTACCGGACCGTGGCGAGGAACCGATCGGCCTGATCGAAAAACGTGTACTGCTGAATCTCCGGCGGCTGATCGGCAGTCGGTATCGCGTAGAAGTGATACGAGATCATGTCGATCGGGATGCCCGGCTTGTGATTCTTCGGGTCGAGAAAATACTCGAAGAACCGCGCCGTCGCGGCAGTGTTCGCGACCGAGATGCCGACAAACTTGATCGACGGATCCACCGCGCGTATCCCCGAGACGATGGCGTCGTACCGTTCGGTGTACTGCTCGGGTGTGGTCTGGTGCTCGAGGTCGGGTTCGTTCAGCACTTCCCAGTAGTCGAACTTGTAGTGATGCCCCGACTCGTGACGTTTGCCGAGCTCGTCGGTGAAACCGCCCTTCGTGTACCAGCTCACCAGGCGGCCGAAGTAGTCGCCGAGCTCCTTGAGAGTGGGGTCGCGAAGCTCGGTGCCCTGGTTGTAGGTCCACGTCGGTTCATCCGGGTTCGCCGGGTAGGCCACCGGCTTGTCGGTCTTGAACATCCAGTGCGGGATCGTGCTGAAGTTCATCATCACCGAGTGGCCCTTCACCGCGTTCATGAAGTCCTCGGTCATCGGATCGATCAGCGAGAAGTCCCACGACGTCTTTCCGTTCGCGGGCGGTTCGAGCTCCGCGACGACGAGCTTTGGATACGGGAACCACGGCACGTATCGGACGTAGTCGCACCCAAGGTCCGTGAGGGACTGGAAGGCCGGCCCGTGGATCGGCGAACCGCGCCTCAGGAGCGGGTTGACGACGACCTGCAGCGTGGGCGTCGTCTTCGACACGTTGAGGACGGTGTCCCACGACACCTTGACGGTGCCCTGTTCGGCGGATCCTGCTGCCTGGCGGCCGGCAGCGAGCGTTGCACGGGGCCGAATTGCGATCCCGGGGAATGCCAGGAGACCGACCGTCAGAAGGAGCAGGGTGGCGCGCGGTGATCTCACGGATGACTCCAGTCGAAGCTGCCGGGCACCGGCCCGGAGGTGAACGATGCGACGGATTTGCGCGGCATGCTCGTCGTCATTGTCCGGACTTGAGGAAGTTGCCGTAGCCGACGACAACGGTGGATCCAATCAGCACCGCGAGCCCGGCGCCGATCAGGAGGTGGGTGCGTGCACTGGTGCCGCGCCACTCTCTCAAGGCCACGCCCCAGAGCGTGCTGAAAATGATGATGCTGGCCATGTGGAGCGTCCAGCTCGAGAACTCGTACCGTCCCATCCTGGTCTGGCCCATGCTGTAGAAGAAGAACTGGAAGTACCACGTGATCCCGGCGGCCGCCGAGAGCAGGTAATTGCGGGCGAGCGGTATCTCGTCCGCCATTCCGTGCACGGGCGCTGCTGCCGCGCCGAGCGATGCGGGCTGAGCGCGTCCCACCGTGCCCCCTTCGAACGGCCGCAGACCCAGGTACTCGTGCGCCGAGCGGTTGCGGACGTTGAGCCCTACGCACCACAGGAAGTTCGTGGTGAACCCGCCGAGCAGCACCACCACCAGCACCGGCAGGTTCTCCCAGAGGTCGGTCCGCCCTGCCGCGGCGAGTTGCGTGCGGGCGATGTCCGCCAACGGTTTGCCTGCAGCCAGCCCGTAGGCGAAACAGGAGCTCATGATTCCGGAGAAGGTTGCGACGAGCATGCCCTTCGAAAAGCTGAACTCCCGGACCGTTGCGGCCTTCTGTTCCTGTGAGAGCTCGCGTTCCTTCCGCATGCCCGCTACGCCGCTGAGGGCGATGCCGGCCAGGCAGGCGGCCACACCGGCAAGGATGACGCGACCCGAAGTACTCGCCGCGATGGCCACGATCTCGCCGCTGAAGAGGGGCGGCACGAGCGTCCCGAATGCGGCGCAGTAGCCGAGTGCGACCGCGACGCCGAGCGCGATGCCGAGGTATCGCACGGCCAGGCCGAAGGTCAGGCCCCCCAGACCCCACAGCACCCCGAATGCGTACGACCACCACAGCGTGCGTGCGGGGGCGGCATGCAGCGTCTCCCAGAAGCCGGGGACGAGCGCCCAGGCGAGCGCCAGGGGCGCCACGATCCAGCTGAACACACCGCCGACGAGCCAGTAGGTCTCCCACGACCATCGCTGCACTCCCCGGTAGGGGATGTAGAAGCTGGCGGCCGCCAGCCCGCCAATCCAGTGGTAGAGGACGCCGACAAAGGGATTGGGGCCCACACACGCGCCCTCCCGGCGCGATCACAGGAACGTCAGCAGACGGTGGTCGCCTGGACTCCGAGCAACTGGGCGAGCTTGCGGACAGGCTCGGCGACGTGGCCGATGCCAACGGCGCAGTGATGCGCAGGTCCATGGCCGCTCCATTCGGTCACGAAGCGGCGCGCGCCGATACGGAAGCGGTACCGGCTGTTCGTGTTGCCGATTTCCAGCGTGGGGCCGGGCACCGATTCACCTTCGGCCAGCAGGAACCCCAGCCCGCCCTCGGCGCTTTCGTACACCGAGAGCAGCGTGACTGGCCCGTGCCTGACGGTCATCTCGACCGAGAGTCCGTGCCCGACCTTGCCGTGATAGACCTGCAGCGGACGCACCTTGGTCTTTCCCTCGGCAATCGCGATGTGGCCGGGACCGTCGTGGCCCATCAGCACCACGTCGTCGGTGAAGTCCATCGCGTAGTACTCGGTGAACGAGCCGCCGGCCCCGAAGCTGTCCAGGATCTTCATTGCCTGGACGTTCTTCACTTCGTACTCCCCCGCGACGGGCACGCCGCGCGCGGTGAGCAGGGAGTTGCCGAGGATGATCGAGCTCATGGCGTCCTCGTGCTCCGGCATCCCCGATCCCTTGTAGTAGTAGGCGAGAGACCCGAGATCGTGAGCGGCCACGAGCCGGTCGAGGGCCACACTGGTGCGCGCGGCGCGCTCCAGCTCGGGGACGGAGCAATCGGGCTGCACATCGAGGCGGCAGCGGAATTCAGCAACCCGGGCCTGCACCTCGGCCGCGCCGATATCGCGCCGCTGCGCGGCGAGCTCGTCCACCTCCAACACCTCCACATGACCGCCGAAGGTGGCGCAGTGGCGTGTGAGATCCGAATAGATATCGAGCATGCCCCCGTAGTAGTGGCCCATCAGCCCCAGACGGTTGTGCGACATGACATTCGCCACGCGCGCGGCATCGACCCACGCGTCGATCTCGGCCCAGCACACGGGGTCGTCGTGCAGCAGGCCGGTGACCTGATGGAAGTCGATCCGTGCACGTCGGAAGACGTTGGCCAGCTCGGGTGCGGGGCACGCGGCGCAACAGGCGAGCCATTCGCCGGTCATCGCGGTGCGATCGCCCATCGCGTTGAACGTGGCGTAGTCAATCGCCGCGACCGGCTGGAGGCTGAGCACCACCACGGGCACGCGGGCGCGCTGCACGACCGGAAGCACCGTGGCGCTCAGTGCGTAGGTCGTGATGTAGAGGAAGATGAGGTCGACATCCTCGCGGCGAAACTGGTGGCCGGCCACGAGGGCCTTCTCCGGGGTATCGATCAGGCCGAGGTTCACCACCTCCACACCGGGTCGCTCGAGCCGCCCCGCAACGATCCGGATGTACCCCTCCAGACGTTCCTTGAGGCCCGTGAACTGCGGCCAATACGCATCCAGGCCGATTCCGAACAGGCCGACCCTCACGTGCCTCATGTCACTGGCAGCCCGTGGTGGAAGTCCGGCGTCGCACCGAGGACGCCGAGGCGCCCTGCGGGCAAGGCGCGAGGACCGAGAATATCGGGCAATATGCGAGGGACGAGCAACGCAGCACGCAGGGATGCATCGGCGTTCGAATGCAGCCGGACTTCCACCACGGGCTGCCAGGGCCCACGTCCGTTCGTGGCCGACCGGCACATCGCCCTGGCGGCAGGATGCGGTGCGAGGGGCGGCGCCTGCTGGCGCGGGTGCATGGAGCGGCGGGCACGGGTGTCTTTCGCTGGCTACTGCGGCACCTGCGGTTCCAGCTCCTGCTGGGTGACATCGGCACGTGGTGCCGCGAGCAATGCGGTTTCGTGTTCGCGCTTCCGATCTCGCAGCCGCTGGAAGCTCGCCAGCGCGGCGTCGCGCGCCGCGACATCGCCGAGGGCGCGGAAGGCCTGCGACAGCTGGAAGAATGCCACCATGTTTTCCGCGTCCAGCTGCACGGCCTTCTGCAGGTGTGGCACCGCCGCCGCCGGTTGCCCGGTCCCGATCAGAACCCGCCCCAGCGCGATGAGCGCTTCCTTGAAGTCGGGGTCGGATTTGAGCGCCAGCTGAAACAGCGCAATCGCCTTGTCGAACTCCCCCATTTTGCGACGCAGCTCGCCCAGCTCGTAGGCCGCGTTGGCGTTGGTCGGATCGATCTCGAGCTCCCGTTCGAATTCCACGGCGGCCGCCGGATCTGCGCTGCCGGCGCTCGTGCCTTCCTTCCCGCCGGACAGCAGCGCGCGGCCGATGCGAAAATGCATCCCCGGCCGGCCGGGCGCCAGCGTCAGCACCTGGCGATATTCCTTGATGGCGGCGTCGTACAGGCCCTGGCTCTCGTTCGCCTCTCCCGCCGCCTGGTGCAGCCACACCGACCCGGGCGCGACCCGCGCGAGCTTCATCGTCTGCAGGTAGGCAAAATTGGCGAAGACGCGGCCACCGTGATACAGCACCTCCGGGTCGTCCGGGTACGCGGCGTTCAATGCGAGTGCGACGCCCACTGCCTCACTGTCCTTGCCGAGGGCCGTATAGGAGCGCTGCAGATGGAGCCCGGCCATGCGCTTCAGCACCGGGTCCCTGGATTGTTGAAACACACGCCCCAGGGCCGGCAGCGCCTCCTGATGCTGCCCCAGTTCCGACAGCGACATGGCGAGCAGGGCATCCAGGTTCGGCAGCGCGGGCTTCAGCTCGAACGCTCGACGCAACGCCGGGACCGCCGCCGCAAACTTGCCCTGCTGGAAGTAGATGAGGCCCAGCCGCGCGTGGACCTCGGCGACCGCGGGCTGCTGCTGCCGCAGCTGCTCGTAGGCCCGTTCCGCATCTGCGTACCGGCGTTCCCCCAGCGCGCGTTCGCCGGTCTCGTACAGGCGCTGCGCCGCGCTCGCCGTGGTCTGTTGCGCGCCAGTCTGGGCACTTGCGCTCGCTGCACCGGTAAGGGCGCTGACGACAAGCCACGCCCCGATACGTTTCACACCCATTGACTCGCTCCGTGGACACACCATGGTCCGATCGGGGCGGCCGGCCACCCCTTCAGGCGCACCATGTTAGCCGGAGGACGGGTCGAGGCGAGCTGCCGGCCATGTGCCGGCCGGCAGCCTGGTGATATTGCCCGGCTCAGAACACGAATTTTATGCCGAGCTGATTGATGCGCCCGTCGCGAGCCGAGTTGATCACCCCGAAGCCGGTGTTTCTCATGTCCGTCTGCACGCCATTGAACTGCGGATGGTTGAGCACGTTGAACGACTCCAGCCGGAACTGGAGGTTGGTGCCGCGGCCCAGCCCGAAGTTCTTGAACAGCGAGAAATCGACGTTCGTGGTGGTGGGACCGCGAAGGATGTTGCGCCCCGAGTTGCCGAGCACGCCGAACCCCGGCTGGGCGAAGGCGCTGGTGTTGAACCACTGGTCGATGTCGCCGCCGCCAGAGTCCTTATTACCCACCAGGTCGGCCCGGTTCGCGCCGAAGGTGTCGTTCAGGCCGCCGAGGTCGTCGGCCTGGACTGTCAGCGGGAAACCCCGCTGCCAGGTGACGATGCCGTTCACCTGCCAGCCACCGATGATCGCGTTCTTCACGCCCGTCGCATCTCCGCCGTAGCGTTCGCCAGAGCCGAACGGCAGGTTGTAGACGAAGCTGCCGACCATGCGGTGGTCCACGTCGAAATCCGAGAGGCCGTGATCGCGATCAGGATCCCTGTTGTCGAGGAATCCCTGCCAGCCGTTGAACCCGGTTGCGCCGATGCCGGCCGCGGCAGACTTGGTATCGGTGCTCTTCGCCCACGTGTAGGCGAACGTGAGCAGCGAGCTGCGCCCGCGGTGCTCGAGCTTCGTGTTCAACGCGTTGTAGTTCGAGCGCCCGCCCCAGTTGCTGTCGATGTAGACGACGAAGTTCGGGTACGGGCCGCCGCTCCTCGACAGACAGAGGGGTTTGCCGGATCGAAGGGGAGCGACTGCGCGACGTTCTGCCGCATCAGCAGGTTGGTGCCCTTGTTGCCGACGTAGTTCACCTCGAAGACCGTCGCGCCGGTCAACTGGCGCTGCACGCCGAGCGACCACTGCTGCACGTACGGATTCCTCGGCTGGGGGCTCTGGCTCACCGCCAGGAACGTGTTGGCGGCAGGTGTGGCAACGCCCGGCGCTCTCGAAGCTGGGAAACAGGACGTCAGTGGTCTGGAGCGGCGCCAGCTGTCCGAGCGACTGCTGATAGTTGCCGCGGCTCACGTACGGATACACGTCCGCGGCGCCGTCAATCTCGCGGCCTTCCGCGGAATCGAAGAACAGGCCGTAGCCGCCGCGCACGACCGTCTTCTCGTCGGTGAACGGCCGCCAGGCAAATCCGGCGCGCGGGGCAAACACCTTGTAGCGGTCGGGGTTTTCGGGATTGCGACGCCCGGCATACTGGTAGTAGGCGCCGTCGGTGATGCCGCCCGCGACGAGGGACTCGTCCGCCACGAGCAGTCCGCCGGGTGCGTAATCGAGATTGCGCCACGCCATGCGATTCCGCGTCTCGTACGGCACGCTGCGGTAGTCCCAGCGCAGTCCGAGGTTGAGCGTGAGGCTCGGCGTCACCTTCCAGTCGTCCTGGATGTACGGCGCGATGTACTTGAAGTTGAACTCGCGGGGATTGCCCGCCTGCCCCGGCACGCTGAAGGCGGCCGGCTGGAACAGGCCCACGTTGCCGTAATAGCCGAGCAGGAAGTCGGCCACGGGACTGCCGGTGAAGCCGATGTTGAAGTTGTACGGCCGCCGAGTGAATCCGGTAGCCAGATCGCGCTGCAGTTGCCAGGACCGATAGTTCAGCCCGAAATTGAGCTGGTGATTGCCGCGGATCCAGGTCGTGGTGTTGCTGATGTCCCACATCGGCTGATTGCTCGCCGAGTAGGCATTCACAGCGCCACCCACACCCGCATAGCCCTGATGCCGACACTCGGACACTCGCGCTGGTCGTCGGGGATGTTGGTGAACACGCCGGTCAACTGGAGCGAGTCGACATCCGACTGCGGGCAGGGGATCCCCTTCTGGTCGGCGCGGGCCGACACGCGGCCGACGCGAAACTGATTCACCAGGTTGGCCCGCCACGCGAGCGTGTGGTTGGCCTGCCAGTTGGTCGTGTCCTGCACGAACACGCGATCGCCGATCTCCTGCAGGTTGCTGTCGGTCCTGTTGTCGTACATCGTCTTCGTGATGCGGACGAACGACCGTCCGAACTTGCCCAGGTCCTGATCTCCGCGGATCGTGAACTGATCCTGCGTCTGCGGCAGCGTGCGCACCAGCTGGTAGTTGCCCTGCGCTGCGTTCGTATTCGGCGCAGGGAACCACGGCGCGGACAGACGCGCGAGGCGCGACCAGCGGGCCTGCGGGATGAAGTTGTTCGGGAACGGCTGGCCGGTGAGTCGGATCGATGATCGTCGTCGTGAATTGTCCTGCGAGCTCAGAGGGATGTCGGGACGGTGTAGAAGGCGCTGGACCCTCTGTCGATTCGCGCCGCCTCGTAGTTGAACAGGAAGAACGTCTTGTTGCGGCCGTCGTAGAACGGCAGGCGCACGGGTCCGCCGACGTAGAACCCGGGCTGCTTCTGATCGAGCTGCGGCTTGGGCGCATCGTGGTCGTCGAAGAAGTTTTTCGCGTCCAGCTTCTCGTTGCGGATGAAGTGGAACGCAGAGCCGTGAAACGCATTCGTGCCCGACTTGCTGACGATGTTGATCTGGTTGGCGCTGAAGCCGTACTCGGCGGAATAGGTGGCGGTCTGCTCTTTGAACTCCTGGATGATGTCGACGGACAGGATGGCCGCGGGCGTCCCGAGCGACGTGTCCACGTTCGCCGTGCCGTCGATCATGAAGTTGTTCGACGTCGGCCGGGAGCCCATGATGCTGATGGCGTTGCCGACACCCTGCCGCATGGCTGCCTGTTCCCCGGCGGCTTCGACCGCGCCCGCGCCAAGGAAGAGCAGCTGGATGAAGTTCCGCCCGTTGAGCGGCAGCTCGGTCACCTGCTTTTCGCTGATCACCTGGCCTATCGAAGCGGTCGCCGAATCTATGACGGTGGCATCGGCCGTGACCTCAACGGTTTCGGTGAGGTTCCCAGCCGACAACTCGAGGTCGATCCGCTGGACCTGGTCGACGTTCAACTGAATCCCCGAATTGACAGCCAGCTTGAATCCCGCCTGCTCCGCTGTGACCATGTATTCACCGACGGGCAGCAGCGGCACCGTGTAGGCGCCCAAGTCGTTTGTCGTACTCTCGCGCGTGAGGCCCGTCGCCTGGTTCGTGACAGTGACTTTGACCTTGGCCATCACGGCGCCGCTGGTGTCGGTCACCGTTCCCGTAATCTGGCCGGTGGCGGTCTGCGCGCGCAGCGTACTTGCCGTGCCGAGCACCAGGCTCAGCGCCGCGAGGAGTGAAGCAGCTCTTCTCATGGGTGTCTCCGGTGTCTCCGGCTCGCAATGACGTGGACCATCGGCGCCTCTTCCGAGCGTGGTGTGTGAACCCGCGGGCCGTGCCTGAGCAGGGATCCCGCACGGTGCCGCACCCGCACTGACGGTTCTGCCTCGAGCACGCGATCGGAGGAGTGCGGCGGAGTCTGCCGGGGGCCATACGGCGGAGCAAGCCCTGTCGGTGGTCTACGCGATGTTCCGCAGAGTGGAACACGTGGCCACGTAGCCAGCGGGTGCGTTATCTCGCTGGTCAGACCGGACTTAGAGTGTCGCGGGCTGTCCCGCTACCGCGCATCCGCCGGGATGTGGGTGTACAGGCGGAGGTTACACGCTGCGTAACGAACGAGTTCGGCCGATCAGCCGAGTCGGCCACGCGTGGCTCTCCAACAACGTGCGCGGAGTGGTGACGGGACCCCGCCGGAGTTGTCGGACCAGTTGTGATTGGAGGATCACCGTGCCCGTCGGTCGCGACGACTCGCACGAAGCACAGAAAGGACACGACGGACACACAGGTCTCGCGGGCAGGCAGCCAGCGCCGCCCCACATGGAGCGCCCGGGGTCACCTAGCACCCCGTGGTGAAGGCCGGCTGCATTCGGCCGCCGATGCATCCCCGCCGGCTGCGTTGCTTCTTCCTCAAATACTGCCCGGTATTCTCGGTCGTCGCGCCTTGCCGGCAGGGCGCCTCCGCGCCCTCGGTGCGACGCCGGCTTCACCACGGGCTGCTAGCGATCGGAGTTCTGGCGGTATGCGCTGGTCTGGGCCGGGACAGCCATCGGGTAGGTGAACCGGTACTGCCCCGAGCCTACGTCAACGACCGTGACGTCGCCATCCTGGCGGACGGCCGAGACGCCATTCCCGGCCGCCAGCGCCCGGCCGCTCTCGGTTACAGCGCTGCCCTGCGCGCGCGGCAGGCGGACGGTCGCCGTCGTGTTTGGCGGCACGTCGACAATGAGCTCGAACGTACCGTTCGCCATCGACCAGGCAGCTCCAATCTTCCCGTACAGACTGGTGTGGGTCGCCTTGACGCGCGTGAACCCTCCGCCGGGCCGCGGCTGCACGATCAGGTGCTTGTACGCAGGCGCCGCCGGATCGAGGTCGAGGCCGGCCATGACGCGATACATCCAATCGCCGACCGCGCCGTAGGCGTAGTGATTGAACGAGTTCATGCCCTTGTCCTGAAACGATCCATCCGGTTTCTGCCCGTCCCAGCGCTCCCAGATCGTGGTGGCACCCTGCTTGACTGGATAGAGCCACGACGGATACTCCTCGCGATTCAGCAGGAGATACGCCTCCGCGAGGTAACCGTACCGTGTCAGCACGTCCAGCAGGTACGGCGTGCCGAGAAACCCGGTCGTGAGGTGCGCGCGCTCCCGCACCTCCTGCGCGAGCCGCTTGGCCGCAACCTGCGCGGTCGCGTCCGGCAGCAGGTCGAACTGCAGCGCGAGCACATACGCGGTCTGCGTGTTCTCGCCGACCCTGCCGCTGGGGCTGACGAATTCACGGGCGAACGCTTCCTTGATCCGTGCGAGCAACGCGCTGTAGCGCGCCGCGTCCTCCTGCTTCCCGAGCACGTGCGCGGTGCGCTGCAGCAGATCGGTCGAATGCGCGAAGAACGCGGTCGCAATCAGATCCTTCCCCGTCGTCGCGCCCGGATAATCGGACCGTGTCGTGGCGAAGGCCAGCCAATCGCCGAAGTGCGGATCACCATCCCAGATGTGGTCGTCGCCAGCCCGCGTGCGCTGGAATTCGACCCAGCGGGACATGCTCTGGTACTGGGTCTCGAGCACGCGGCGATCGCCGTAGATCATGTACATGTTCCACGGGATGATCACGGCGGCGTCAGCCCAGCCGGCGGCACCCCCGGGCTGGCGCCCCTCGAAATCGGCCAGCACGTTCGGCACGACGTGCGGGACACTGCCGTCCGGGAACTGATCGGCGGCAACGTCCTTCAGCCACTTCGTGAAGAAGCCCGCGACATCCATGTTGTATGCGGCCGTGCGCGAGAACACCTGGGCGTCACCCGTCCACCCCAGACGCTCGTCGCGCTGCGGACAATCAGTCGGCACGTCCAGGAAGTTGCCCTTCTGCCCCCAGAGGATGTTGTGCTGGAGCTGATTCACCAGCGGCTTCGACGTCTCGAACTCGCCGGCCGGCGCCATATCGGAGTGGACAACCACACCGGTCACCTTGTCGGTCGTGATCTCCCCCGGGTACCCGGCGATGGCGACGTACCTGAATCCATAAAAGGTGAAGCGCGGCTCGAACGTTTCGACCCCGCCGCCCTTCAGCGTGTACTGGAATGCCGCGCGGGCGCCGCGCAGGTTGTCTGTGTAGAAGTTGCCGTCCTTGTCGAGCACCTCGGCGTGCCGAAGCGTGACCGTGGTGCCCGCCGCACCCTGCACCGTCATCCGCACCCAGCCGACCATGTTCTGGCCCATGTCGAGGACCGTGTCGCCGCCGGGCGTCTTGAGCAGCCTGGTTGACTTCAGTTCCTGGATGCGACGGATCGGGGGGCCCTCGGGTGCGATGAGGTGGTCCTTGGGGTGCTCGACCACCTTGACGCCGGCCCACTCGGCGTCCGTGAACCCCGGGGCGCTCCAGCCCGGTTTCTCCAGCCGGGCGTCGTAGTTCTCACCGAAGTAGATTTCGGAGGCGACCACCGGACCGGTCGCCGACTTCCAGTGCTGATCGGTCACGATCGTCTGTTCGCGACCATCCCGGTACGTGATCCGCAGCTGCAGCAGCAGCGCCACGCGCTCGCCGTAGTGGTTGCGGCCGCCGGTCCACGCCAGCTCGCTTCGATACCAGCCGCTGCCCAGGGTCACGCCGACCGCGTTGTCGCCGGGGCGCAGCAAGTCAGTAACATCGTAGGTCTGGTACTGGAGGCGTTTCTTGTAGCTGGTCCATCCCGGCGTCAACACCTCATCTCCGACGCGCCGTCCGTTGATCATCGCCTCGTAGAGACCGTGACTCGTGACGTATGCGCGCGCCTTCAGCACCCCTGGCTTCACCTCGAACGTCCGCCGCATCATCGGTGCGGCGGCGGGCTTCGACGCGTCCTGCTCCACCGAGGGCTCGATCCAGCTGGCCTGCCAGTCACTCGCGTGCAGCAGTCCCATTTCCCAGAATGCGGGTCGGCTCCACGGCGACATTCGCCCGGTGTCGTCCCAGACCCGTACCTGCCAGTAATATCGTCCGCCGGAGGTCAGAGCCGGCCCGCCGTATGGCCGCTGCACCGAGTCGCCCGATGCCACACGCCCCGAGTTCCACAGCGGGCGACGGCCCGTCAGGTCACGCTCGGCGGCGGCCACCCGGATCTCATACGCCGACTGGGCCACCGCCCGCCGGGTCGCCTGCAGTCGCCACGCGAGCCGCGGGGTGACGGCGTCGATCCCCACCGGATTGACCTTGTACTCCGTCCGCAGGTCGACCACCTCCACACCATCCCCAGCCCCAGGTGACGGTGCCGCGCGCTGCTCGCCGTGCAGCGGCGCCGTGGCCACGAGTCCGATCGCGAGCGAGACGAGCGCGAACATCCTGTCCATGGTCATTCCGAGCATGTCGACCCTCGAAGCAGAGAAATGTCGTCAGCGTACGGCCGGCCGGGCGGCGGCGCTATCGATGTGAAACACCTCGCGGAGATCCCGCGAGACGGGCGAGCCGTCGGGATGTGAGGGCATCAGGTCGCGCATGTGCCGCCACCAGCGCTGGCACACGTCCGTGGCAGCGATGGCGTTCCACTGCTCCTCGTCTTCGATTTCCGCATAGGCGAAGAGGTCGTTGCTGCCGGGATCCAGATAGATGGAGTAACTGCGCACGCCGTGAGCCTCGAGCGCGGCGCGCAACTCCTCCCAGATCGGGTTATGCCGCCGCTCGTACTCGGCGGCCTGGCCGGCGTGGATGGACATGCGGAACGCACGACGAATCACAAATGCCTCTCGAACCTTTGCTGAGATTGCCGGACAGGGACCAGAGGCTGCCCTGGGCATGTCTCCGCATGCAAGCGCCAAATCAACCCGAAGGCTTGTTTCGGCTGGTAGAACGAGCACTTCGGCGGATCGCGCGCCGCGGCGTGCCCGCGCTGGCCTGTTTCGTCCCGGATCGGAGTTGGCGCCCACCCGGGCTGCCGATCGCCGGTGTCTCCCCTGTGTTATGCTCCGCGCAACTTCATGGCCATTGAACCTTCAGCGCCGCCGCTGGCAGGAGTCACGCACGTGACCCAGACACCGCGAAAGTCGTACCTGGTGGAATCCGTGGTGCATGCATCGCAGGTGCTTGGCGCGTTCCACTCGTCCGGCGAGGTACTGCGTCTCCGCGATGTCGTCGAACGCACCGGATTCAACAAGGGTCTGTGCTTCCGGCTGCTCCACACGCTCCGCCACTGCGGGCTCCTCGAAAAAGTCGAAGTCACGCGATATCGACCGACCTTCGAGTTGCATCGGCGCAAGAGGTATCGGATTGGCTACGCGGCCCAGGGCAGGGGCGGGTCGTTTCCACGCGAGGTACAGGTTGGTCTCATGCGCGCCGCAGAGGAAGCGCAAATCGAGCTCATCGTGGTCGACAACCGCTACCAGCCCAAGGTGGCGCTGAAGAACGCGCTGCACCTGGTGCGCGAAAATCTCGATCTCGCGCTGGAGTTCCAGATTGACGAGGCCGTGGCGCCGGCTATCGCGGCTCAATACCTCGAAGCGGGCATCCCCCTGATTGCCATCGACATCCCCCACCCGGGGGCGACCTATTTCGGTGCCAACAACTACCAGGCCGGCCTGCTGGCGGGTCGTTATCTGGGCCGGTGGGGACGCAGTCAGTGGGGCGGCAAGATCGATGAGGTGCTGCTCCTGGGGCTCGCGCGCGCGGGATCCCTCGTGCACGCTCGGATGAGCGGCGTGATTGCCGGTCTCCGAGAAGCGTTGCCCGAGCTCGTCGACAGCGGCAGGGTCGTCTCGCTCGATGGCGACGGGCAGTTCAACGTGTCATTCGAACGCGTGCGCAAGCACCTGCGCGAGTCGAAAGCCGGACACGTCCTCGCGGCCGCGGCCAACGACCCGAGCGCCCTCGGCGTGGCGCGTGCGTTCCAGGAGGCCGGCCGGGCCTCGACCTGCGCCATCGTCGGACAGAACGCCGAGCCCGATGCGCGGGCGGAGATGCGCGTGCCACACACGCCGCTGATTGCGTCGGTTGCGTACTTTCCCGAGAAATACGGCGACGGGCTGATCCGGCTGGCGCTCGACATCCTCGCGCGCAGGCCCGTGCCACCCGCGGTGTTCGTGCGGCATCAGATCGTGACCCGTGAGAACGTGGATCACCTCTATCCGAATGACACACTCCTCCAGGCCAGGCCGACGCTCTCATAACGTCGCGTCTCACCACTACACCGTTGGCAGCTCTCCGACGTCGGGCACCCACTGCCCGGTCGCGCGCTTCTGCTGGTAGCGGCGAACGAGTTCGGCGGCAAGCTCCGGACCGATGGTGCCCCGCTCGAAAAAGGTGGCGTAGCGGTCGTCGGGCAATGCGTGGCGCGCATCCTGGCTGGCGCGGTACGCCAGCTGCCGGGCGGCGGTGAATCGGGTAGACGGGAGGGCCGATCCTCGCCCGCCCGGGATCTCGTCCCAGTTGCCAGGGTTTGCCCCGAGCTCGGATGCCAGCAGCGCCGTCAGCTTCGCGTCCTGTGAATCGAAATCCGTCCTGGGGAACGTGACCCGTCCGACGTTCACCTCGTGATCGTGCGCCCACGGACGGGTGAGATCGTCGACCGGCGTTCGGCGCTCGTCCAGAAACGGAATCCACCGGAGGTCGAAGTGCACATCACCCGCGCTCTGGCGGGTCCGCCAGTCCTGCGTGAACCTGGTCGGTCCGCGCGGGGCTCCCGCGAGGGCATCGGCGGTGGGTACGAAGGTGAACTTGCCGAGGACGTCCCGGGCCCGCACCACCCCCGTCCAGTACTGCTGATAGGCGCTGCTGGAACGCACCGTACGGCTCGTCTGCGCGGTGACGTGGGCGGCGATGCGAATCGACCCAACGCCCGCGTGTCTCACCAGACTCGCGAGCAGCGTGGCCTGCGAGGCCAGCAGGCCCGTCGCACGCGCGGCGTCGGCCGTGGCCTTGAGCAGCGCGAGGAACTCCTCGGGCGTGTCGGTTGGCGACCTGGGATCGTTGATGGTAATCAGGTCGATGCGCCGTCCAGCCGCCGTGCGGAACGCGACCATCAGACCGAGGAAGTCGGCGTCGGTTTCCGCGTGCGGGCAGCCGAGGCCGGTCGAGATTCTTCCGATCCCGATGACCGGCCCTGCCGTCGCATCCCTGCGAGTGAAGACGCCGAGATCCTCGAGCTCGGCCGGCAACCCGTCGGCGACCGTCAGCAGCACCTGCGACGCCGCAATCTGCTGCTGGTGCGCCGCTCGATCGGCCGCGGTGAGGTGCGGGTGATTGGCGACGAAGGTCTGCTGCACGCCAGGAATCGCGGCGGCGATCTCTTCCAGTTGTTGTTTCTGCGACGGGGTGGGGTCGAAGAACCTGGGCATCGCGTGCATCCTTCTCGTCGGCCGGAGAATGGGGCGATTCTGCCATACTTCGCGGCTTTGCACCCGCCCGGGTGCCCTCGACCGAGGCGGGCCGTGACAACCCGGAATGTCGGGAGGATCGCAGTTGTTGTGCGCGAGGGTGCGGTGCCCGTGACTGAGAGGTTCGCCGGTCGGATTCCGTAGACGGCACAACGCCTTCGGGCCTGTAGAATCGAGGGATGACCCGACCGGCTGTTCTCGTCCTCGCCCTCACACTTGCCACGCTTCCGTGGACCTCCAGCGCTCAATCGGAAGGGGAAACCGCGTCTGCGGCGGCCTCGGTGTCGGCCACCCGCGTCCGCGCCGACGTCGAGTTCCTGGCGGACGACTTGCTCGAAGGACGAGAGGCGGCCACGCGCGGCTACGAGCTGGCGGCGCGGTACGCCGCAGCCGCACTCACATCCGCCGGCTACGCACCGGGGGCAGACGACGGCAGCTACCTCCAGCAGGTGCCCCTCCTCGAAAGCACGCCGACGGCGACGTCGATGCGCGTGACCATCGACGGCACCACGGCCGACATTCCTTTGCCGGATCAGGCGATCGTCGCACCGAGCGCCGTGCAACCCGCCGTCGATGTGACGGCGCAGGTCGTGTTTGCCGGGTTCGGAGTGACGGCCCCCGAGTTCGGCTACGACGATTACGCGGCAATCGACGTGAAAGGCAAGATAGTGGCGCTGCTGTTCAACGCGCCCCCCAAGCTGCCGAGCGAGCCGCGCGCCCATTACGCATCGGTCGACCACAAGCTCAGGAATGCAGCCGACCACGGTGCCGTCGCGGTCGTCACCCTGCTGGGTCCCGACGATGTGAAACGCTTTCCCTGGGAGCAGCTGAAGGCGGCCTATTACGGCCGGCCGACATTGAGCTGGCTGGACACGGACGGCTCACCGGTGCCGAGCGAGAAGCGTCTGCAGGCGGGGGCGTACCTCAGCCCGGAAGGCTCCGCGCGCCTGTTCGCGGGGACGCCGCTTACGTTCGCCGACGTCGTGGCTGCCGGCCGCAAGAGTGCGCCCCGCGCGGCCGCGCTCAAGGCCACGCTGACCATGCGCTCGGCGACGTCCCATCGGCGTGTGTGGAGCCCGAACGTCGTCGGCGTCCTCAAGGGCAGCGACCCGTCGCTCGCGGCCACTTCCGTCGTGCTGACTGCGCACCTCGATCACATTGGCGTGCAACCATCGGGCAACGGTGATCGGATCAATAACGGCGCCTACGACAACGCCACGGGCAGTGCCATCCTGCTCGAAGTGGCGCGTGTGCTCGCCGCCGGGCGCGTACCTCCCAAGCGGTCGGTCGTCGTCGTGCTGGTCACGGCCGAGGAGAAGGGGCTGCTCGGGTCCGACTACTTCGCACAGAACCCCGTGAACACGGCCGGGCGGATGGTCGCGAACGTGAACCTCGACATGCCCGTGTTCCTGACCGGCAGCACCGACATCGTCGCGTTCGGCTCCGAGAACTCGACGCTCGACAAGGTCGTGCGAAAGGCGGCGGCCGACGTCGGGTACACGTTGAGCCCGGACCCGATGCCCGAGGAGAACATCTTCGTGCGCAGCGATCGGTACTCCTTCGTGAAGAGGGGCGTGCCGGCCGTGTACCTGGTGCCGGGGTTTACCGCGAAAGACCCCGCCGTGAACGGGCAGCAGGTCTTCGGAGCATTTCTGGCGTCGCACTACCACAGGCCCAGCGACGACCTGTCGCTGCGGATGGACCTGGAGGCGGTCGAGCGCTTCACACGCGCCAATCTGGCCATCGTGCAGGCAATCGCCAACGATCCGGTGGCCCCGGCCTGGAACCCTGGAAATTTCTTCGGGAAGATGTTCGCAGGTTCCAACTGAGCTGCGAGCGTCACAGGCGCACGGCTTCGCACACGCAGCCGCGGTTCAGGAGGATGACGCGCCTGCCGTCGTGGCCCAGGGCCAAGGCGAGGCGGGCTCAGGCAATCGGCGGGCGCGGCTGCAGCGAGGCGTCCTCCTGGCGCGACATGGCGACGTACACCGCAAAGCTATCGGCATTCAGTGTGGCGCCGCTCGCCGTGAACGTGGCCACACGTTCCCGGTGCCGTCGCCAGGCCGTTTCGACGGACATGTCCTCCGACTGCTTCCGCACACCGGTGTTCGCGCGCGGCACGGCCATGCTGACAAAATTGGCCGTGATGACGAGCGTGCCATCGGAGTAACCCGTGTAGAACTTCGCGCCCAGCCCGAGCGGCAGCGCGATGGTCTCCGGATCCCGGTGGCGCAGGAGCAGGAACGAGGCAGCCGCTTGCAGGCGCGGGCGCCGATACAGCACCTCCCGCCTGATCCGCATGAAGATCACCGTCGGGAGGCTGTGAAGAAGGGAGTAGTCACCGAGCAGCTCGCTGTAGCAGCACAACTCGTGAAATCCAAGCGCGCTCAGCGCGTGCGCCTGATCGGCGTACCGCGCGCGCACACGGCGCTCGATCGCGGGGGGCACATCCGCGATGCAGGTGATTGGTTTCATGCTTCGCCGTGCTCGTTCGCGCTGCTTCTGGCCGGCGACCTCGGCGATTACGGCTGTGAGGGCGGCTGTGACGAGCGCGGCGGCGCAGCTCCACGCATCAGGTTCAACACTCGCCAATCCTACGTCATGCGGCGGCGCAACGGGATCGGCATCCGCCTGGCGCTCGGTGCCGGCGAGTCTCGTGTCCGGGGCACGCTTCTCGCGGCTCTTCTCGGCCGCGGCAATGCAATCGTTGTTGCTCGGTGCGAGTCCGACTGAGCCTCCTAACTCGCCACCGCCCACCGCCCACCGCCTGTCCTATCTCGCCCACCGCCCTCCGCCTACCGCCTACCGCCTACCGCCTACCGAATACCGCGTCGGGCCTCCGGACCCCCGGCGTCAGGGCGTCCGTCTAATAGTGGATGATGGTGTGCGGAAGGAGCCAGCCATGATCCCGTTGCCCAACCAGACCGTGATCGAGCCAAGACCGTCCGACGTCACGTGGACACACGTGATCTACGGCCTCCACGCTGCCGGCGTTGTGCTCGGCATCGCCACGTCGGCCTTCATCGTCACGTCGTTCCTGTTCGGGCTGCCCTCGATTGTGGCCGTGATCCTCAATTACGTGAAGCGCGGCGACGTCCGCGGCACCTTCCTCGAATCACACTTCCGCTGGCAGATCCGGACCTTCTGGTACGCCCTGCTCTGGGTCGCCGTGGCGTCGCTGCTGTCGCTGCCGTTGATGCTCGTCCTGGTGGGGTTCGTGACATTGTGGCTCGCGGCCGTGATCATCGGCTGCTGGGTGCTGTACCGCGTGATCAAGGGCTGGATGCGCCTGTCTGCACGTGCGCCCATGTACGTGTAGTCGTGGCGGTGTGCCGTGGCACACCGCCGCCCCCGTGCGCGCCCTCGTTGCGCCCCGTGCGCACGCTACTTGTTCGCCGCAATCACGTCGGCAAAGGCGTCCGCCATCACGCGGTGACCGGCGTTGGTGAGGTGGACTTCGAGAGGCGATGCGCCGTTACGTTCGATGAGCAGCAGGCCGTTGCGGTCGAGGAAGGCCTCGTGCACGTCGACCAGGTATGCGTTCGGAACCTCCGCGACGGCGCTTGCCGTCTCGGCGTTGAAGAGTGCGACGACTCGGGGGCCCCCGGGAACAATGCCTCGATCTCCGGTACCGTGTATTGGTTGGCGACGAAGATCTTCACATTGGGGAGTTGGGACGCGAGCTGTCCAAGGATGGCCTCAAGATTCCTCCGATATGCCAGCACGGCGGCAATGATGGCGCCCCCCAAAACGTCAGGCGGCGGATTGGTGGCGGCCAAGGCCCGGAGGGCGGCGATGTCGTTGCCGCCCACGTTGAGCGTGATGTACTGCGCCTGGAACCCGCCGAGTGCGGCGGGGATGAACGCGAGCGGCACCTGGTACTTCAGCACGTCGCCGCTCGTCGCGCCC
Source organism: Vicinamibacteria bacterium (assembly GCA_963739995.1). GTDB lineage: Bacteria > Acidobacteriota > Vicinamibacteria > Vicinamibacterales > JAENWD01 > CAVUCH01. The sequence goes on from CAVUCH010000019.1 coordinate 86,866, forward strand.
ACGACCCCGATGTCGTTGAAGAGCGTGTGCGGCATGCGATCGAACACGCCAGTCTGATACAGCAGGAACGCGTACCCCTGCGTCGCTGGCTGCGCTTTGAACCCGGCGGCGAGGCTGTCACCCATCGCCATGTAACGCGTGGCATCATCGGCGAGCTGCTGAGGCGATTGCGCGAATGCTGGTGCGGCGACCAGCGCCGCCACGAGCATGGATGCAGCGGTGCGGGCGACTGACTTGATCATGTATCCTCCTGTGTCTGTTGGGTCCGAGATTGTATCCGACACCCCAGACTGTGATGGGGAATCGCCGGAAGATATCATCAAGGCGAGGGGACGCGTATGACCAGTTCGCCATCTCCTGATCCCCCAACTTCGTCAACGGGCTCGCCCTCGCCGTCAGGCGAACAACCCAGCGCGCGCGCGCACGCGCTTGCCAATCGTCTCGAAGAGGGCGCCCGCGCGCTCGCCAGCTTTGCAGCGACGCTCACCGAGGCGCAGTGGCACACCCGCATCCCCGGGGATGGCCGCCCGGTCGGGGTCGTGGTGCATCACGTCGCGAGCGTGTACCCGCTCGAGATTCAACTGGCGCAAACGCTGGCGAGAGGTCAGGCGGTCGTCGGCGTGACCATGGATGCGGTGCACGAGATGAATGCGACACACGCCACGGAGCACGACGAGGTCACGAAAGAGGCAACGCTGGCCCTGCTCGCACGCAACAGCGCGGCGGCAGCGGCGGCGATCCGGGCTCTCTCGAGCGAGGAGCTCGATCGCGCGGCTCCGGCATCGCTCTACTCCGACGCTCCAATCACCTGCCAGTTCATGCTCGAGGACCACGCCGTCCGGCACAGTTATCACCATCTCGCCCGGGTGCAACGGGCGTTGAAGGGGTAGGACCAGCCCCCCGTGCGAGCCCACGGCTGTCGCATGACACTGCGCGCCGACGACTCACCTGGACGACGAACCTGACCCATCTGCCGCGAAGACGTACTCGTGCTGCGCGTCCCGGACGATGAGCGTGGGTGCCGGCCCGCTGCCGACGACGAACTCGAACCCGATGATGCCCGGTGCGATCGTCAGGAACGACACGGTGCCGTCGGGGTTGTGGCGTGACGCGACCTCGCTCTTCCACTCGCCGAAATCGAAGGCGGTGGCTCCTCCGGAACGGCGGATCGTGATGTCGCCGAGCGCGTCGTTCATGTAGCGCGACGCCAGCTTGCCGGCGTCCGCCGCGTCCGCAGGCACCGTCATCAGCTTTCGTTCCGCGGCCATCTGGTCGAAGTAGCTCTTGCCCTGCGCAGCGACGTCCGAGTCGGCTTCGGGACGGCCGTCGAACAGGACCTCGAGCAGCTTGCGCCTGAACGAGCTGCGAAGCGACCATCCAGGATCGCCGTTCGTCAGGATCACTGCTCCCACCTTGTGCTCGGGCAGCCAGATCATGTCGCTGTGATAGCCGATCAGGTCGCCGCCATGGTGGACCACCGGCGTGTCGTACTTCGTATCCACCATCAAGCCCATGCCATAGGTCGTGTCCTGGCCTATGGATACCTGCGGGATGCGGCGCGCCAGCAGGGTGTCTTTCGAGATGTAGCGCGTGCCGCCAGGGAGGGCGCCTTCGTCGATCTCCATCTGGACGTACTTCAGCATGTCGCGGACGTTGCTCCATGCGCCGCCGGCGGGCCGTACGGGGATGACCGAGTAGTTCAGATCCATCACCGCCCGCGCCGGCCGCCCGTCGACGTCCGGCGCATGGGCGAACGCGTGGTTCCCGGCGAGCGCACGCGCGAAATCGAAGGTCGTCTCGTTCATGCCAAGCGGCTGGAACACGCGTGTGCGCATCGCCTCGTCATAGGCAGCGCCGAGCTCGAGGGAGGGGAACGCGACGTGGCCGCCCGTGTAGCCGGCCGCCGCCGCCATCGGGTTCGAATACTGGAACAGCTCGCCGAACTTGCTCGTCGGCTGGATCGTGCCGAGCGTGCCGAGTGCCGTTTGGGCAGTGACGCCCTGAAACTGGAACAGCCACTCGTAGTCCTGTCGCGGCAGACCCGTGCACGCGCAGATCAGGTGCTTCACGAGGACGCGGCTCGTCGTGTCGGGATCTCCAAGCTTGAACGACGGCAGCAGACGCGTCACGGGCGTGTCCCACGTCAGCTTGCCCTCGTCGAGGAGCTTCGCGAGCATCAGCGTGGTGAGGGCCTTGGTGTTCGACGCCACGATGTAGAGCGTGTCCGCATCGGGTGCGGCGCTCGTGGCCAGATCGCGCACGCCGAACCCGCCCGCGAAGACGACCTTGCCATCCTGCACGAGGCCGATCGACACGCCCGGGACACCGAGCTTCTGGCGGCCGGTCTCGACAAACGCCGTGAGCGCCGCAATCCGCTGCGCATCGAGCCGCTGTGCCGTCCTGCCCGCGAACGATTCGCGCGTGTAGCCCTTCGGCAGCAGGCGGCTGAAGATCAACGCCACCTGGGCACCGCGCTTCTCGCCGACATCCTGGGCCATGTCGTAGAGGACGACCGTCCAGGTGTCGCCGCTCCGGAGCGCATTCGCCCCGACGTTACGTTTCTCGTTCGGCGATGTCTGATAGTTGTAGTCGCGGATGTTCGACCAGCCGTCCTTGTCGGGAAAGTCGTTGGAGACCTTGAGCGGCCACTTCGCGTCCGGGCGGTAGGCGGCCCAGGCCGCGGCAACGGCGCGGTCGGCATCGGGCGCCTTGACGTCCACGAGGACGATGTGCGAATCGCCCTCGGGCGGCGCGAGGATCGTCGCCGGGCCGCGGACCTCGATGCGCCATCCTGCCGGCGCGATGAAGGTGTTTCCGGCGACGGTCGTGCGCGGGGTATCGGCCGCCAGGATCTCGCCCGCGGGTTGGGCCGGAGCGGTCCCGGAGACGACCGCCGGCGACTGCAAGGCCACGAACGTCAACGCGAGGAGGACGGCAAGCGTGTGCATGGGCGAACCATACCGCATCAGCGGCAGGCGGTCGAGTCGGCCAGCCGAACACTCACATCGACCGCACAAACGCGCGCGGGGAGTGTGCCTCGTCGCGCCCGCCAGCGAACGGCAAGGCGCCGTTCCTCGTCCAACCGTCATCTGGGGATAAGGTCGCAATGAGGGATTTGCCCAACACCATCCGCTATGCCGTGCGGCAGTTCAGGCTGTCGCCCGTGTTCACCTCAGCAGCCGTGCTCACGCTGGCCTTGGGCATCGGCGGGACGACGGCCATCTTCACGCTCATCCACGCGGTTATGCTGCGCTCGCTGCCGGTCTCCGACCCGGCACGGCTCTACCGCGTGGGCGACGGCGACAACTGCTGCGTCCAAGGTGGCCCTCAGGAACGCTGGGGCATGTTTTCCTTCCCGCTGTACGAGCGGTTGAAGGCCGCGGCCCCCGAGTTCGAAGAGATGGCGGCCTTCCAGGCGGGTGGCGCGCGCTCGAGCGTGAGGCGTGAGGGTAGCGAAGACGCCCCCAGACCACTCCGGTCTCAATTCGTCACCGGCAATTACTTCTCGACGCTCGGCGTTGGTGCCTTCGGCGGGCGGGTGTTCACGGCCGCCGATGATCGCCGCTCGGCTGCTCCGGTTGCCGTCCTCAGCCACCACGCCTGGCAGGCAGTCTACGGCAGCGACCCGTCGGTCGTGGGGTCCACGTTCATCGTGGAGGGCCATCCCTTCACGGTGGTGGGAGTGGCTCCCCCGGGTTTCTTCGGCGAGACGCTCCGCAGCGACCCGCCTGAAATCTGGATTCCCCTGCACCAGGAGCCCCTGATGGCGGGCGGCGGCGCGCTGCTGGATCAGTCTGTCTCCGCGTGGCTGCGGGTGATCGGAAGATTGCGGCCGGGCGCGTCAATCGACGGCATGGCTCCACGCCTCACCGGCGTGCTGCGACAGTGGATCCGGTTCGAATCCGGGTATACCCCGAATTGGACGTCCGAGGTGATCCGGGTACTGCCCAAACAGGTCATCAACGTCGTGCCCGCGGGCGCCGGTGTCGGCGCGATGAAGGAGGAGTACGGGCGGGGCCTGCAAATCCTGCTCGCGGTCTGCGGGTTGGTGCTGCTCATTGCGTGCGCCAATGTGGCCAACCTGATGCTCGCCCGTGCGGCCGCGCGCCGGGCACAGACGGCGGTGCGGCTCGCCGTCGGCGCCTCGCGCGGGCAGATCGTGCTGCAGGCTCTCGTCGAGAGCGTCCTGCTGGCAGTCGCTGGCAGCATCGCCGGCCTCCTTGTTGCGGTCGCCGCCGCCCGCCTGCTGCTCTCGCTCGCATTCAGCAACGCACAGTTCCTGCCGATCAGCACTACGCCTTCTGGGATGGTGCTGGGGTTCGCCTTCGCCCTGGCGCTTGTCACGGGGGTCGTGTTCGGCGCCGCCCCGGCATGGTTCGCGACGCAGAACCGACCCGGTGGCCGTCTTGCGCGGCACCGGTCGCGGCACGAGCGATCACGGGGCGTTTACTCGCAAGGCGCTGCTGATCGTGCAGGCGACCGTGTCCGTCGTGCTGGTCGCCGGCGCGACGATGCTGGCGCGCAGCCTCGGCAACCTCGAGAGGCAGGACTTCGGTTACCAGGTGCAGGGACGGGTTGTCGTCTCGTTGAACCCGCCGCCGTCCACGTACACGCAGCCGCAGCTCGCGGCGGTGTACCGCCAGCTCGAAGAACGCCTCGATCGCCTGCCCGGGGTACGGGGATCGGGTCTGGCGCTCTACAACCCGCTGACCAACAACTGGGGCGAAATGATTTATGTGGCGGGCCATCCCCCGCCGAAAATGACCGAAGAAGGCGGCTCCTCCTGGGACCGCGTCAGCGCCCGGTATCTCCAGCACTTCGGTGTGACCCTCCTCCGGGGACGCCCGTTCAGCGACGCCGACAACGAGACCACCGAGCTTGTGGCGATCGTGAACGAGGCCTTCGTGAAGCGCTTCTTCAAGGCGAGCGAGGATCCCCTGAGCCAGCGCTTCGGCCTCAATCTGCCCGAGAACGCCAGTACGTTCCGCATCGTCGGCGTCGTGCGCGACGCGAAGTTTGCCGGCTGGGGGTTGAACAGGCCGGCCATGCCGATGTTCTATGTGCCGCTCGCCCAGACCGTCCCGTATGAGAACGAGATGATGCAGCGAGTCGAACTGCAGTCTCACTTCATCGACGGCCTCATGCTGGTGACGGATCTCACGCCCGGGACGCTCGAACCGATGCTGCGCAAGGCGTTGGCGGACGTGGATCGGAACCTCACGATCATCAGCGTCCGGACGATGCAGGAGCAGGTCGAGCTGTCATTCGCTCAGGAGCGCGCGGTCGCCACCCTCGCGGGGCTCTTTGGCGTGGTCGCGCTGGTGCTCGCGGCAGTCGGGCTCTACGGCGTCACCGCCTATACGGTTGCGCAGCGGACGAACGAGTTCGGGATTCGCATGGCGCTCGGTGCTGACGCGTTCAGGGTCATCCACCTGGTCCTGCGCGGGGCGTTCACGCGCGTGATCGTCGGGCTCGTGCTGGGCGTGCCGCTCGCCGTCGGAGCAGGTCGGCTGCTTGCAGCGCAGCTCTACGGAGTGTCGTTCTGGGATCCCTGGCCCTGACCATCGCCGCGGGGTCGCTCGCACTCTGCGCATTCGTCGCGGCTATCATCCCCGCACGCCGCGCGGCCTCGATTTCGCCGATCGAGGCCCTCAGGACGGAGTAGCGAGGCGCCGGCACGCGACGACGGCCGCACGGCGCCCGCAGCAGCGCGTTCAGTGCGGCGCGGGCAGGGCGGTGTTGCTGACGAAGGCGATTGACATGCTGTCCGGAGACCAGGATGGCACGTTGATGGTGCCCTGCCCGCCGTACACGTAGGCGATAACCCGTGCGCCTACGCCCTCCAGGTCCATGTGTCGCAGGTACACCTGGCGGTAGAACGGGTGATCGGCGGGATCCACGTCGGCAAGGAACGAGAGGACGACCATCGACTTGCCGTCCGGCGCGATGTGCGGGAACCAGTTGTTGAACTCGTCGCCCGTAATCTGCTGCTGATCGGTCCCGTCCGGACGCATCTTCCAGATCTGCATGCGACCGGTGCGCGCCGAGTTGAAGAAGATCCATCGGCCATCCGGCGTCGATTCGGGCCCATCGTCCACGCCCTTTGTAGTGGTCAACCGGACTTCATCACCGCCCTGCACCGGAATCTTGTAGACGTCCAGCTCTCCGTCGCGTTGTCCCGTGAAGAAGAGCATCGTCCCGTCCGGCGACCAGCCATGGAAATAGGAGGGCGAGTTCTTCGTGACACGAGTCGGCGTGCCCCCCGTTGCCGGCAGCGTATAGATGACGGACCGGTTGCCGTCATCGGCGCTGTGATTGCTGATGCCGAGCATCGCCCCGTCGAACGACAGGACGTGGTCGTTGTTGTTCGACGTGGCGGTGGCGGTATCGATCGGGGCAGGCGTGCGCGTTTTCAGGTCGAATCGGAACAGCCTGCCGCTGCCGTTGTAGATCAGCGCCTTGCCGTCGTGTGTCCAGTTTGGCGCCTGGATGGACCCCGGGTCGGTGTGGAGCACCTTCCGGTCGGGGCTGTCGATCCGCATCACCTCGAGGTTGCTCCCGATGTAATCGCGATAGGGGCGCCAGCCGGCGGGAGGCGGCACGACGATCCGGACATTGCTGAAGACGGCGCGCTCGGCGACCTGTGGGTTGTGGGCGCAGACGAACAACCCCACGAACACCTCGTCACCCAGCGCGAGTTCTGTCAGCTCGGTCCGTGTGAAGGGCTCGCCGTAGCGTGCGACGGACATGATGAACGCCGTGCCCTTCCGTTCGAGCTGAATCACGTCGGGCCCCTTCACAGCCGACGGCAGCTGGAACGTGGGGCCGCCGTTCTTCGCCCGGAACTGGAGCGAGGCCAACCCGTCGCCGTGCACGGCCGCGTCCGCGTAGGTGGCGTCCGCGTCGAGACTGCTGCGGACGATCCATCCGAGCTTGCGGTGCGGATCGGTGCCCGCGCCGAGGAACCTGGCGTGGGTGCGAACGATGAAATCGCCCGTCAGTCTCCGCCAGACGAACTGGAATTCGTCGCGGGCGGCCCACATGTTGATGCCGGAGCCGACGATGGTGTAGGTCTGCGTGGCTGCGTCATACGAGGTCGAGCCGGCGATGGCCGGGCTCCCCACGTCGGCGCTCTTCTCGAAGTAGCCGAGGGTCTGCGGGGACGTGACCTGGGCCCGAGCGCCGGCGATCAGCACCAGGGCGGCGAAACCCGCCGCGGCCAGTGGTGCCATTGGGAAACCGTTCGATCGCCATCCCGCCATGTCTCATCCTCCACGCCCCGCAGTCGAATTGCTACGCCACAGGCGGAAGACTGCGCCGCACGCGGAAGGTTACACCGTCGAGCGCCGGAACGGGGACGGCTGCCTCACGACGACACCCTGCCCGTCGGAAGGCGCGGTCACCGTGGCCGTAGCCGCCGGCCGTTCGAATCGCGCGGGCGCCGGCACTCCAGATGCGTTTGCCTCCGAGCAGCAGCGCATCGGTCAATCCGGCCGCCGGCCGGGCGCAGCCGAGTGAGCCGTTGCTCATCTGGCGCACCGATTGCGAGCAGGCGGTCCACGAGCCCCGGAGGTGACATCTGAACCGACGATTTGCTGGCGGTACGGGACTGGGAGCGATTGCGCTGCGGTGCGGAAACGCGGGCGGGTTGCCGTAACACGACAACGGTGGGGTCAGCCGGTCGGGACGGACGCTACGACAGAGATCAGCCGCGAGCCTGGCGATGGCCCCACCGCCGCTTGCGGGACGCTCGCGGACGCGGCTCCTTGCTCTCGACTGCTCGAACGAGCGCATCGGCATCCAGCCGCAGCCGGCGCGCGCGTTCCAGCAGTGACGGCGGCGGGGCGTTCACGTCTCGGCGCTCCAGCCATTCCCGAAGAGATTGGTGGACGGCGTTGGAGAGCCCGCCCGGTCCGCTCGCTTCGCGCGCACGTCGCCAGAGGTCGTCATCGCTGACGTAGAGCGTTACTTTACCCGCCATACAGGACCATGTTTCCTCAACAGCTCGCACAGTTGGAGAACAATCGCGGTCGGTCCGGGTCGCCACCAACGGCGCGAACCGGAGGAGCACCTGGCTGGCTCCACCCCGGGCGAGGGCTGACCACGGCACACGATGGAGCACAGCGTGTGCCCTGTGTTGCACTGCGCAAGCGTGAACAGCCGTCGGCAAATCCAGCTCAGGTAATCGGCGACCGCGGAGACGTTTGTCGCACCGCGAGCAGACGAGCTGCCTGCCTGATAGTGCTGGTGAAGCCGCTGCTGACGCGGGTGGGCCTGCAGATACGTATCCGTTCTCCGCCGCCGTCGTTCGAACCGACGAACGAGCCGGGGCGGGCGGGCGGGCCAGACCCGCTCCGCCGCGAATACGTCCGTCGGCCCGTTCCATCCTCGGGAGACCCTCCACCGAGTCGCCCGGCCGGTCGACCTCGGCACATTGGAGGAGGCGCCCGATGATGAACCTGCGTTTCTTATCCGCCGTCCTGCTCGTGAGCATTGTTTTCCAGGGCCGTCCGGCCCAGGGTGCGACGCTGCCGTCAGGCTTCTCCGAGAAATTGATGGCGAGCGGGCTGGCCAGTCCGACTGCCATGCAGTTCGCACCCGACGGACGGCTCTTCGTCTGCGAACAGGGCGGTCGTCTCCGGGTGATCAAGAACGGAGCACTCCTGGCGGCGCCGTTCGTCACACTTACCGTGGCGTCCGCCGGGGAACGTGGCCTGCTGGGCGTGGCGTTCGATCCGAACTTCGCCAGCAACCGCTATCTGTACGTCTATTACACGGCGGTGACGCCGGCCGTCCACAACCGTATCAGCCGGTTCACGGCCAACGGTGACGTGGCGGTCGCGGGCAGCGAGGTCGTCATCTTCGAGCTGGACAACTTGAGCAGCGCAACCAATCACAACGGCGGGGCGCTGGACTTTGGGCCGGACGGAAAACTGTATGCCGTGGTGGGCGAGAACGCCTACGGCCCAAACGCCCAGTCCATGAGCAACGTGCTGGGAAAGATACTGCGCATCAACAAGGACGGCACGATCCCGACGGACAATCCCTTCTATGTGACGGCCAGCGGCAAGAACCGGGCGATCTGGGCCCTTGGACTGCGCAACCCGTTCACGTTCGGGTTCAATCCTGGCGGCACCCAGCTGTTCATCAACGATGTGGGCCAGGGCACGTGGGAGGAAATCAACGACGGCCTGCCCGGCGCCAACTACGGGTGGCCCACGACCGAGGGCCCGACGACGGATCCGAGGTTTCGATCACCTCGATACTCGTACGGTCACTCTGGCGGCGCATGCGCAATCACCGGCGGAGCGTTCTACGCCCCGCTCACGGGTCAGTTCCCGAACGAGTACTTCAAGGACTACTTCTTCGCCGACTTCTGTGCGGGCTGGATTCGCAAGCTGGACCTGTCGGGCAACGCTGTCGTGACCTTCGCGACCGGGATCGTCTCCCCGGTCGACTTGAAGGTCGGAGACGACGGCAGCTTGTATTACCTCGCACGCGGCACGGGCGGGACCACCGGCACCGTGCATCGGGTGACCTACGGCACGGCGCCGCCTGGCATCACGGCGCAGCCGGCAAGCAGGACAGCGGCACCCGGCTCCCCGGCGACCTTCAATGTGCGCGCCTCCGGCACCCCGCCGCTCCGGTACCAATGGCAGCGGAACGGCACCAACATCACGGGAGCGACGGCGCAGGACTACACCATCGCAGCCGTCGTGCAGGCGGACAACGGCGTCCGTTTCAGGGCGGTCGTCACCAACGACTTCGGGAGCGCCGTCAGCAACGAAGCGGTGCTCACGGTCTCAACGAACCAGGCCCCGACGCCCACAATCACGCAGCCGGCAGCCGCCACTCTTTACAGCGGAGGGAGCGTCATCACGTACGCCGGAAGTTCGACCGACGCCCAGGACGGGACGCTGCCGGCAAGCGCCTTCACCTGGCGGGTGGACTTCCACCACGATGCGCACGCGCACCCGTTCGTTCCGCCGACGACAGGCGCGCGCAGCGGTTCCTTCACCATTCCCGTCACGGGAGAGACATCGGCAAACGTCTGGTACCGGGTGATCCTGACAGTTCGAGACTCGGGCGGTCTCACGCAGACGACATTTCGGGACGTGCTCCCGCGCAAGGTCCGGCTCACGCTTGCCGCGTCACCGCCAGGATTGCAGGTCCTGCTGGATGGGCAGCCTGCTACAACGCCGCTCTCATTCGACGCAGTGGTCGGCATCGTGCGCACACTGGATGCCCCCACGCCCCAGGGTGTCGCCGGCGTGACCTACACGTTCGTGTCCTGGTCGGACGGCGGCGCGGCACGGCATACGATCTCGACCCCTGCGACCAGCACGACCTACGCTGCGACGTACCGCGCAGCCAGCACGGGCACGGGTACCGGGCTATCTGCCGCGTACTTCGATACGGCGACGTTCGGCGGGGCGATCGTGGCGCGCACGGACCCGACGGTGAACTTCACGTGGGGCCTGGGCGCCCCGGTCGCGGGCATCGGGGCTGACACGTTCAGTGCCCGCTGGACAGGGCAGGTCGAAGCACAATTTTCGGGAGCGTATACCTTCTACACCCAGAGCGATGACGGTGTACGCCTGTGGGTGAACGGGCAACCGCTCGTAAACAACTGGACCGTGCACGGGTTGACCGAGAACAGCGGGTCGATCGTCCTGACTGCGGGACAACGGTATGCGATCCGGATGGAGTACTTCGAACAGACCGGCCCTGCCGCGGCGAAACTACTCTGGAGCAGCGCGTCGACGCCCAAAGCGATCGTCCCAAGCACCCGGCTGTATCCCGCGTCATCGATTCGCGTCAATTTTCAACCGGCATCCGCGCCCGTCCCGTCCGGGTATCTTGCCGACGGCGGGTTGGTGTACGGCAGCCGCGGCAACGGCCGGACGTATGGCTGGACTCGTGACAATACGTCTGTCACGCGCGACCGCAATTCGGCGCTGTCGCCCGACCAGCGGTACGACACCATGACGCATCTGCAGAAGCCCGGGAATCCGGATGCCATATGGGAGATCGCAGTTCCCAACGGCCCGTATCTCGTGCGCGCGGTCGCCGGCGACGCCGCGTACTTCGACGGCGTGTTCCGGACAACCGCCGAGGGCGTCCTGACGGTAAACGGGTCACCCTCCACCGCTGCGCGTTGGGTCGAAGGGACTTCATCGGTCACCGTGACGGACGGGCGCCTCACGCTCCGCAGCGGATCCGGAGCAGTGAACAACAAGTTGTGCTTTGTGGAGATTTCGCCCCGGTAGCCGACCCCGGGTCCCGCGAGTTGATGACCAGGGGCGTTCCGCGGCTCCCCGCCACCCCGACCTGCTGCGGGAAATCCCGCCCGGTTCGGCCACCGTCCCTCTTACGTCTTCGCGACCGTTTGTGTCGTGACGTCGGTTAGCAGTCCGTGCAGATACTCGGCTGCAAGCTGCGCATTGCGATCGGCGAACTCCAGACCTGCCGGGTTTCCGTCCACCTTCGGCAGCGGGTGACAGAGCTCGTACCCGATGTACCCGGTGTAGCCGATATCGACCATGCCGCGCAGGAACTCGGCGTAGAAGTGCTCCGGCGTGCGACTGCCGTCCGCGGTGCCACACCAGGCCGCCGATGCGGCCGTCGGCGTCACGGTCGGTACTCACCGCCGAAATGCGACAGCACTTGTCGCGCTCCTATTTCCGCCGCCGCCCCGCGCATGTCGGTAACGCCCTGCATGTGAGCGAGCGGTGCGTCGAAGCACGCCTTCAGGGCGGGCGAGTCCACTTCGGCAATCATCCGGAGCATGTCGCGATGGTCCGCGATTACAGGCGGATGATTCTGGAGCGCCAGCGTCACACCGTGCTCGGCCGCCCACCGCGAACACTCGAGGAGTCCTTCACGGCATCGGGCCCATGCCGCCGCTTCACCGGCTTCGTGCTGGGCGATGCGCCAGACGCGCTGCGCAATATCGTACCTCCCCCCGTCCTGACCGAGCGTGACCCCGGGCCAGGCGCAGAACATCCGCAGCACCGGCGCACCGAGATCCGCAGTCATGCGAATGAGCTCCTTCACATACGCGAGCTGCGACTCACGATGCTCCGGGATCGGGCTGGCGAAATCGTTGTTCGCCGCGACGGCATAGATCGGCACGCCGGCATCGTTCGCGCGGAGCCGCAGCTCGCGGCAGCGCGGCGACGGCAGATCGAGCGGGTTGCCATGCGGCCGCTTGCCGTCGATCTCCACGCCCTGGTAGCCATACTGTCGCGCGCGATCGATGATCTGCTCCAGCGTCAAGGCGGGGCCGCGGTACCAGACGCCCAGATACGTGATGCTGTAGAGGCCGACTTTCATTTCGTTCTCCCTTCCGCGCGAGACTGCGAGCCTCTTTGAAGAGAGCTTACCGTGAAGCCACTCATGATGACAGACATCGCACACACGGGTGGTTCGCTTCCGGGGGGAGGGCCTGGCGATGGTGTGGCTGACGCAAAACGTGCCGGTCGGGCTCGGAGGCTCCGTGGGAGCCAGCGCGAGGAGGCGGTCAGATCGATCACTCCTCACGCAGCGCGGACATCGGCGTCACCCGCGCGGCACGGCGGGCCGGCAGCGCCGACGCGAGGCCCGCGACGGCTGCGAGCGTCAGCGCGGCGATGAGAATCGTTGCCGTGTCGGCGGGCTCGACCCCGTAGAGTTGATTCTGCACGTAGCGCCCCAGCCACCAGGCGGCGCCGAACCCCACGGCGAGGCCAATGGCCACGAGCACGCCCGCTTCGCGCAACACAGCCCGGGCTATCTGTGAGGACAGTGCACCGAGCGCCATCCGGATGCCTATCTCACGAGTGCGCCGCGACACCATGTAGGCCATGACGCCGTACAGCCCGACCACCGAGAGCAGGGTCGCCATCGCGCTGAGGGTAGCTGACAGGCTGGCAATGAGCCGCTCGTTGACCACCGACCGCTCGACGCGCTCCTCGAGCGTGCTGACGTCGTAGATGGCGAGGCGTGGATCCAGTGACGCCATCAGCCGGCGAACCGCCTGCATGACCGCGTCGGGTTCTCGAGTCGTTCGTACGTAGGCGGTCACGTTCTCCAGCTGTCCCGTCTGCAGATACGGGAAGAAAATCTGGGGCTGGCGATCCTGACGGATGGCCAGGTGCTTGGAGTCCTTCACCACTCCCACGATCTCGATTGGCATCGGCGTGCCCGGGTTCTGACCGATCCCCACATGCCGGCCGATCGGGTTTGCGCCCTTGAAATACCGCTCGACGAACGACTGGTTGACGATCGCCAGCCGGTACGGCCAGCCCTCGGGAAGCGGCACGACACGGGCGTCGCGGTCGGTGAACTCGCGGCCGGCCAGCAGCGGAATCCCGAGCGTCCTGAAAAACCCCGGGCTGACGGCGTTGCACATCGAACCGGCGTCTTCGCCGGAGCGCGGCTGGTATCCCTCGATGGTGAACCCCATCCCCCACCCACCGCCCGTGAGCAGCGATTGGAACGCGTAGGCCGCCGACGACACGCCCGGCACGCGGGACACCGCATCCTGGAAGCGCGTCGCGAATGCATGCGAGCGCTCGTCCGCGTAGCCGGCCCGCGAGAGATCGAAGCTGAACGTCAGCATCTGCGTGGTTCGAAACCCGGGATCGACGGCGAGCAGGTTGTTGAGGCTGCGTACGAACAGGCCCGCTCCTATGAGGAGCGTGAACGACAGCGCGACCTGCGCTACGACGAGGGTCTTGCGCAAACGGGGCTGCTCCCCCCCGACCGCTCCGCCCGCGCTCTTCAATGCTGGCGCGGCGTCTACCCCGCTACTGCGGAGGGCGGGCACGATGCCGGCGAGCAGCGCGGTCAGCATCGCGAGTGCGGACGTGAACAGCAGGATGCGTCGATCGGGATCGGCTGTGACGGCCAGCGGCGTCTCGGGCGATGTGAAGTACGCAAGCAGCAGGCTCGCGCCCCACGTGGCGAGCATGAGCCCCAGCACGGCCCCGGCGACCGCGAGGAGAAGACTCTCGACCAGCAGCAGACGAACGATCTGCCGGCGGCTGGCACCCACCGCCACGCGCAGCGCCAGCTCACGCTGCCGCGCCGCGCCCCGCGCGATGAGCAGATTGGCAACGTTGGCGCAGACGATGAGCAGCACGCCGCCGGCGACCGCCATCAGGATCAGCAGGGGCTCGGTGACAGATTCCCGGAGACCTGAGTGACCCCGAGAGGCATCGGTGACGCTGACCCTGCCGGCAAGGAACTGCCGTCTCGTGTCGGCCGAGGCCGCACGAAACGCCGGGTCGCGCGTTTCCTGCTCGAGCAGCGATCGGTACAGCGGCTGAATGCCCGCTTGGGCGCGCTCGGCAGTCAGGCCGTCGCGCAGTCGGGCAAACACCTGCACCCACCGGAACCGGCGGCCCTCGAGCTGCAGCCAGGCCGGTCCCATCTGCGGCTGCATCGAGATGGGGACGTACAGACCGACCGGTTGACCGATGTCCATCCCCTGGAAGCGCGCGTCGACGACGCCGACGATCTCGAGCGGGTGACCATTCACGATGATCGAACGGCCGATTGCCGCCGGGTCGCCGTTGAAACGGGACTTCCAGTAGTTGAATCCGAGAACCGCCACCGGGTGCGCGCCGCCCGCGCGCTCGTCGTCGGCGGTGAAGAGTCTGCCCAAGGCGGGCTTCACGCCGAGCATCGGGAAGAAGCTGCCGGACACGAGCTCGCCCGTCACCTGCTCGCTGCGCCCGCCATACGTGATGTGCAGTGCCGAGGGGAAGCGGCAGAACAGGCCGGCGAAGACCGAGTTGTTATCCCGCAAGTCGCGGTACATGGCGTACGACAGCTCGGTCCCGTCGCCCATGGTTCCGCCGTAGCTCTCGGTACCGCGGGCGCTGACCTGTACGAGCTCGCCCGGGCGCCACACGGGCAGCTGCCGCAGCACGACCTGGTCCACCAGCGTGAAGACGGCCGTGTTGGCGGCGATGCCGAACGCGATGGAGAGCACGGCGATCGTCGTGAAGAGCGGCACGCGTCGCAGCGTGCGGGCGGCGTACCGCAGGTCGGCGATGACATGGGTCATGTGCGCCTCGACAGCAACTCCGATACCAGAGAGCCACGACAGGACAACGGGCGTTTGCGATGTCCTTCCCGGCGCGCTGTCCGCACGTGGGACGGCGGTGTGCGATTCCGGAGCTGGCGATGAGGTGGCGGCCGGTCATCGGCACCGGCAGGCGGCGCGGTTCTGCTCCTCGGCCTGTCGCGGGGCACGCGACCCGGCAAGGCAAACGCGCTATCGATCGCGCAGCGTGGGATAGAACTGCACGAACACGCTGTCGCGCGCGGCGTGCTCGACGTGGCAGGAGTGGCACCGGGCCTCGGGGAAGGCCGTCGCCGTCGAACGCGCGCCGTTCTCGAACCCGAAGTACGCCCACCCGGATGGAAATCGTCGGCGATCCTTCACCGACGCTTCCAGTCCGACGCGCGGTCCTTCGAAGTATCCCCCCTTTGCCGGAGCGGTCTTCTCGTGCGCCGCGTACAGTTCGAGCACGAACATCGTCCCGTCGGGAAACGTGCCGGTGCGCTCGTAGGCCTCGTACGATGAGGGGTTCACGTACACGCGGTGGAACGAGCCGGGGCCGCTGCCCTGCGGCGTCTCGGCATACGAGAGCCCGAGCGACGCACCGACGAGGGGCCACGTGTGATACCCCTCGGGACGCACGAGCGCCGCGCCGGTGAACACAGGGCCCGTTGCCGGCTTCAGCGGAGCGTCGTCGGGCCACGGCAATGGGATGACCGCCATTGCGAGCGAGATCGTCAGGACGAGCCGCATCAGTCAGCCCTCAGCGCCAGGATCGGATCCACTCGCGTGGCGCGGCGTGCCGGTCCGATGCACGCGACCACCCCGGCAACCAGCATCGCGCCCGCCACGCCGGCCAGCGTGACGGGATCGGTCGGCCGGGTGTCGAAGAGATAGCCGCTCAAGACGCGGCCACTGATGGCCGCGCCCGCGAGACCCACCGCGAGTCCCAGCGCAACCAGCACCGCGCCTTGCCGCAGGATGTCGGCGAGCAGCCGCGACGGCTGCGCGCCGAGTGCCATGCGCAGCCCGAACTCGCGGGTGCGCTGCGAAACGGAGGTGGCAATCACCCCGGTGAGACCGGCGAGGCAGACGATCAGTGCGACGGCGGCGAACAGCCCGAGCAGCAATGCGGTGAGCCGCGGCGTGGCCAGGTAGCGGCTGCGGAGCTCCTCCAGCGTGCGCACGTTCTCGACGGGGATGTTCGGATCCAGGCTGCGGACGGCGTTCCGCATGACGGTCGCCATCGCGCCCGGATCACCGGTCGTCCGCACGAGAAGGCGTCCGGCGAGCCCTGTCGGCGTCTGGCTGAGCGGCAGATACACCTGTGCCAGCGCCTCCCGCTCGAGCCCGTATTGCCGCACGTCGCCCACCACGCCCACGACCGTCACCCAGCTCTCGCGCCCATCGACCGACACGCGCGAACCGAGGGGCGATCGACGTGCCCAGTGCCGGGCCATCGTCCGGCTGACGAGCGCGACCTTCGCGGCATCCCTCGTGTCCGTCTGAGTGAAGCCGCGGCCGGACACCAGTGGAATCCCGAGCGTGTCGAAGTAGCCCGGGCTCACGATGGTCACGTCCGTGTTGGGCCTGCGATCGGCCGGGGCTGGGGCTTCTCCCTCGATCTCGAAGCCGTTGAGAAACGGCTCGACCGATGCGAGCGGCACGGCGCTGCTCACCGCGGCAGAGACCACGCCCGGTTGTGCGGTGAGACGTTCGAGCAGCGGCTCATACAGAGCCAGACACGCTTCGGCCGTCGGGTAGCGGGTGAAGTTCCCGAAGACCTCGGCCGAGAGGATCTTGTCGTCCCGATAGCCTGGATTGACCTGCTGCAGTCGATAGAGGCTGGTCAGCAGCAGCCCGGCGGACGCGACGAGCACCACCGAAACGGCCACCTGCGCCACTACCAGCGCATGCTGGACGCGACGGCGTGAGGGAGCCGGCCCGGCCGATGCGCCCGCCTGTTTCAAGGCTGTAGCGGGGGCATTGCCGGTGAGCAGCGCCGGCAGCACGCCCACGATCACGCCGCTCAACACCGACACGAGCATCGTGAACAGCAGCACCGGACCGTCGATCGTCACTTCGCCGGTGCGCGCGGTGAAGCGGCCGATGAAGGTCGTCAGCCCGCCGAGGGTCAGCTGCGCAATCACCAGGCCGACGGCTCCGCCGAGCACCGCGAGCAGCAGGCTCTCGGCCAGCAGCTGCGCCACGAGGTGCCGCCGGCTGGCGCCGAGCGCGGTGCGCATGGCCAGCTCGCGATCGCGGTTGAGTGTGCGCGCCACGGTGAGGCTCACGACGTTCGTGCACGCGATCAGCAGCACGAGGGCCGTCGCGCCGAGCAACATCAGCAGCATCGGGCGGGCGCTGCGCGTCAGCTCCGCCAGCACGCCCACCGTGGTGGCGCGAAACCCCTGGCCATCCGGGTACACCTGCGGGTTGTCGCGCCGGAAACGCTCTCCCACGAGCGCGACCTGGGCGGCCGCATGGGAATGCGTCACCCCGGGCTTCAACCGGCCGAACACCCGGAGCAGACCGAACGCCCGCCGGTTCGCGGCCATGCGATCCTCGCTCCGCGCCCGGAATGGACACGCGGATGTGGGCATGTAGACGTCACACTCGCGCGGATACTGCGGCACGGCCGGCAGCACGCCGATGACGGTGTGCGGCCGATCGTTCATCTGGAACACGCGGCCCACAATGTGCGGATCGCCGCCAAAGCGCGACTGCCAGTACCAGTGGCTGAGGATCAGTACGGCCTCGGCGCCATGGTTTTCGTCCGTCGCCACGAACGAGCGGCCGAGGATCGGGGCGATGCCGAGCACATGGAAAAAGTTGGCCGACACGACGCCCGTGTCCACGCGATCCGGGTCGCCACGTTCGATGAGATCGAAGGACATCTGGTGGAACTCGACGAGTCCCGAGAAGTCGGTGAGCTGCTCGCGATAATCGTACAGCTCACGAATGGACACGCCGACTTCGTCCTGCCCTGCCAGCGGCGCAGACTGACGCACCAGCACGAGCCGATCGCCCTCGGCGTACGGGAGCGGCTTCAGCAGCACGCCGTGGACGATGCTGAACATCGCGGAGGTGGCGCCTATCCCGAGCCCCAGGGTTCCTACGACGGCGAGGGCGTAGCCGGGCTGCCTCCGGATCGTGCGCGTCGCCCCGCGCAGGTTCCGGGTGAGCGCGTCAGCCCACGAGATGCCGCGCGCATCCCGGCATTCCTCGCGGACGCGTTCGACACCGCCGAAGGCGCGGAAGGCTGCGGTACGGGCCTCGCCCGGGGTCATGCCCTGCCGTACGTAGCGCTCGGTCTCGAGCTCGAGATGGAGCTGCAGTTCATGATCGAGGTGCCCGTCGAGCCTCTGGCCGGCCCGGAGCGCCCGGAACCGGCGTCTCAGTCGCGTCCACGTCCACATTCGCGGCCTCCCGAACGGCGCGACATGCGCCTCACGCCTTCCCTTCCAGCACGCGTGACACGGCCAGCGTCATGCGTTCCCACTGGCGCTGCTCTTCTTTGAGCTGCCGCTCGCCCTGCTTCGTGAGGCGGTAGAACTTCGCCTGGCGATTGTTCTCGGCGCGGCCCCATTCGGCGTCGATCCACCCCGCTTCTTCCAGCCGGTGCAGCGCCGGGTAGAGCGATCCCTGGTTGACGCGCAGCATGTCGCCCGACACCTGCTGGATCCGCTGCGAGATCGCCCATCCGTGCATGGGAGAGAGGGCAAGGGTGCGGAGGATCAGCAGGTCGAGCGTGCCCTGCAGCAGGTCGAGTCGCGAGGACGGCATGCGTGCGCTCCTGGAGTGTCGGGGTACGTCGTCGTGTCGAATGCCGACAGCATGCACCGCGTGTTGTCGAATGTCAACACAAGCCCTCGCGGCGGGCGGAAATCTCGTGGGACGGAAGGTGGGATGGGCTAAGTGAGACTGAAATGCGAATGAGATCGGGAGGTGTTTCTCACAATATGAGAATGAGATCGGGAGGTGTTTCGCACAATCGCGGAGAAACACCTCCCGATCTCATTCTCATTTCGATCTCACAATCGTGAGAAAACACCTCCCGATCTCGAATGCGGGGAATGCGGGGCGGTCTATGTCTCTGTTGTCGAGGGCTCGCGAGGAGTCTCACTGCACGGAAGGCCCGCGGAAGTGCCGGCGACGCTGCAGGGCTGCCGCCAATCCCGTCGCGAGCAGCAGCATTGTGGACGGTTCGGGCATCGGCTGTACCGACCCGACGCCCGATCCATACAAGGAACGGATCGCCAGGATGTCCGGTCCGAGCAGATACGCTGTGCCCGGGCCGCTGAACCGGTTGTGGTGATACGGCTGCATGATGGCGTCGGCATACAGGATGTGCCCCACGCCGAGCGCATGCCCGATCTCGTGCGTGACCACCTCCAGGAAGTCGATGGTCGGGAAACCGCCGCCAACACTCCACGCGAAGCCGCGGATCGCGTTGAAATGGACATCACCCGACAGCCCGCTCTCTTCCGTGTTCGACGGCAGGTACGCGTGCGCGAGCACCGTGCCGTCGTCGATGAAGTGGTAGCCCATACGTATGTCGGGGTGTGTCCCCCGGGCGTACTCGCGATCCGAGGGCGCAGGACCGGAATCCGGCCGTTCGATGAAGTGCAGGGGCGCGTAATGACTCCACAGGCCGAAGGCCTCTGCCGTGGACGCGCGGATATCGCTCTCGGTGAGAGCTCCCGGGAACGCTCGATCCAGGAGGTTACTGAAGCTGTAGGTCAGCAGGACCGCGGTGCCCGGACCCTCGGGCTGGGGCCAGCGAAAGGCATCCGCGTGCGCAGAATTGGCAAGCAGAAGCGCGCATGAGAACGCCGCCGCCCCAGCGAGGACTCGTTTGACCATCGCCACGGCGTGCTGGGCACACACGCTGCCGCGGGTGCGAACTTGATGCCATCGGGCAAGGTCGCCGGCCCTTGAATTAAGCTCTGACACGATCCTCCGAGCGGAGCCCAACCGTATGACTGTCACCACGGCGACTCGCAGGCGCAAGCGCGACGTCCTCGGATCGCTTCGCCAGCCCAAGGTGGCTGTGATGCTGGCCCTGGGGTTCTCGTCCGGCCTGCCCTTCCTCCTCAGCGGAAATACGCTCGGCTACTGGCTCCGCGACGAAGGGACGACGTTGAAAGCCATCGGGTTCCTCTCCTGGGTCGGGCTCGCCTATTCGCTGAAGTTTCTGTGGGCGCCCGTGATCGATCGGGTTGACGCTCCGGTGTTCGGCCGGCTGGGCCGTCGACGCGGCTGGATGGTTCTCGCCCAGTTGCTGGTGGCCGCCGGGCTCGTGAGCATGTCCATCATGGGACTCGACGCCGGCCTGGCGCGCATCGGAGCTGTCGCTCTGCTCGTCGCGTTCGCCTCCGCCACACAGGACATCGTCGTGGACGCGTGGCGCATCGAAGCCGCGGCCGACTCTGACGAGCTGGGTCTCCTGTCGGCGGCCTATCAGCTCGGCTACCGTGCCGCCCTGCTCGTGACGGACGCCCTCATTCTCATCTCGGCGAGCCATCTTGGATGGCCAGTTTCGTATGCCGCCATGGCCGTGCTGATGGGAGTGGGACTGACGGCCAGCGTCCTGGCCGTGGAGCCGCTGCGCACGGGTCGGGTCGAAGGATCGGTCGCGCCGAGATCCCTCATGACCGGCCGGGGATTCTTCGACGCGGTGGTCGGACCCTTCGCGCAGTTCTTCCGCACGCACGGGTGGCTGGCGCTCCTGATGCTCGCGATGATCAGCCTCTACAGGCTACCCGAATTCGTCATGGGTCCGATGGCGAATCCCTTCTACCACGACCTCGGATTCACGAAAGATGTCGTAGGTGCCGTCCGCGGCACGTTCGGACT
This sequence comes from Vicinamibacteria bacterium, assembly GCA_963739995.1. GTDB lineage: Bacteria > Acidobacteriota > Vicinamibacteria > Vicinamibacterales > JAENWD01 > CAVUCH01. The sequence continues at coordinate 107,777 of CAVUCH010000019.1, forward strand.
CAGCTTCTCATTGCTGGGGATCGCGGCGGGCGGCTTCAGCGCGCTGCGCTTCGGCTACGTGAGGACACTGATCGTCGGCGTTATCCTCCAGAGCCTCGTGATTGCGGCATTCGCCATCCTGGCGTATGCCGGCCCCGACGTACGTGTCTTCGGTGCCGTCATGGCAGTCGACAGTTTCGGCGTCAGCTTCGCGGGCGTCGCACTGGTCACCTACATGTCGAGCCTCACGAGCGTCGGATACACGGCGACGCAGTATGCCCTCCTGAGCTCGACCTATGCCTACGTCGGCAAGTTTGCGAAAGGCTTTTCTGGCGTCATGGTGGAACGGCTCGCCGAAGGACGGACCCTCCTCGAGGGCTACGCACTGTTCTTCATCGGTGCGGGACTGGTGGGCATCCCCGCCCTGATCCTGTGTATATTCCTGGCCCGCGCCGTTCGGCCGCCCGTGCCGGACGCGGGAGCCGACGGCTGAACTGGTCGGGCGCTGTCGAAAACTCTCCCGCCTGATCGACAATCTGTTGGACCGGCGCGGCTGAAGTGTGGACCGATGACGTTGGCGCATGCGCCCAGCAAAGCGGTCTTCACGCCGGCGATTGGCGTTCGGACGAGGAGGTGCGATGAGCGGAGTACGGGTACTGGTCGGAACACGCAAAGGCGCGTTCGTCCTGGCGTCGGACGCGAAGCGTGAGCGGTGGGACGTCAGCGGTCCTCATTTCGCGGGCTGGGAGGTCTACCACGTGAAAGGATCACCCGCTGATCCGAATCGGCTGTACGCGTCACAGAGCAGCGGCTGGTTCGGGCAGCTGATTCAGCGATCGAACGACGCGGGCAAGACGTGGGAGCCCGTCGGCAAAGAGTTCGTCTACGACGGCGTGCCTGGCACGCACCAGTGGTACGACGGCACGCCGCACCCATGGGAGTTCGCCCGCGTGTGGCACCTCGAGCCGTCGCTGACGGATCCCGACACCGTATACGCGGGCGTCCAGGACGCGGCGCTGTTCCGATCGACGGACGGGGGCGGGAGCTGGCACGAGCTGGCGGGCCTCCGCGGCCATGGCTCGGGCCCGCACTGGCAGCCTGGTGCCGGCGGCCTCTGCCTGCACACGATCCTGCTCGATCCGGCCAACCCGAACCGGATGTTCGTCGCCATCTCCGCCGCCGGCGCGTTCCGGACCGACGATGGCGGCGCCACGTGGCGGCCGATCAACCGGGGGCTGAAATCGGAAGGCATCCCCGATCCAGACGCCGAGGTTGGCCACTGCGTCCACCGCATCGCCATGCACCCGACGCGCCCGGGCGTGCTCTTCATGCAGAAGCACTGGGACGTCATGCGGAGCGACGATGCGGGCGACTCCTGGCGCGAGGTGAGTGGAAATCTGCCGACGGATTTCGGCTTCGCCATCGACGTGCACGCGCACCAACCGGAGACGATCTACGTGGTGCCGATCAAGAGCGACTCGGAGCACTTCCCTCCTGACGGGCAGCTGCGGGTATATAGGAGCCGCACCGGGGGACAGGAGTGGGAGGCGCTCACGAACGGTCTGCCGCAGCGTGACTGCTACGTGAACGTGCTGCGCGATGCCATGGCGGTGGATACGCTCGACTCGTGCGGCATCTACTTCGGGACCACGGGCGGCCAGGTGTACGGGTCGCCCGATGGCGGAGACAGCTGGAGGGCGATCGTCAGGGATCTGCCGCCGGTCCTCTCGGTGGAGGTCCAGACGTTGAGCTGAGGCTGAATCTTGACGGCTTAGGCGCATACAGGCTAGCGGCCTGCCTCATGGCTGCCGGTCGCTCCGGCGCTGCGCTGGGACGCATACTGACGCCCGGCAGGCCTGCAGGCTGACAGCCCGCCGCCTGTCGCCTGAGCAGAGGAGACCCGTCATGATCCAAGTGGAGCTTCCCGCGCACCTGCGGACGCTGGCGCGCGTCGACGGCACCGTGCAGCTGGACGTCGAAGGTCCGGCAACCATACGCGCCGTCCTCGATGCGCTCGACGCCCGCTATCCTGTGCTTCGCGGCACGATTCGTGACCATGCCACGCTGCAGCGGCGCCCGTTTCTGCGGTTCTTCGCGTGCGAGGAGGATCTCTCGCACGATCCGCCGGACACACCGCTCCCGGAGGCGGTCGTCAACGGGTCGGAGCCGTTGCTCGTGGTGGGCGCGATGGCGGGCGGTTGATGGATCCACCGCGGACCGCCGCGTCCGAGCGGGCCACGGCCGGACGTCCGCGATCGCCGCTCGCGGCGTCGCGAACCTCGATTGCCGCGCCTCACTTGATCACCACGATCTCCGCTTTAGCGTCGTTGCGCTCGACACGCACGCCGAGATCGCGCGGCTGCCGCTCGAGCACGAGGTCCACCGAGCCCTGCCCGATCCGCAGGCCTTCGAGCCGCACCTGCGGCAGGAACTCCGGCAGAAAGCCGTTGTTGATGCTGATTCGACGCGCGGCGCCGTCGATGGACAACCCGAGCGTCGCCTGGAGCAGCATGAAGACGGCCCCGGCCGACCACGCCTGGGGCGAGCACGCCACGGGGTACAGCGTCGGCCCTTCCCCGGCCCGCCGGTGGAACCCGCAGAAGAGCTCAGGCATGCGGTAGTCGACGAACAGGCTGGCATCGAAGAGTCCGGCGAGGAGGCGTGCGGCCGGCGCCCGGATGCCGTAGCGCGCGAAGCCCGCCCCGATGATGGCGTTGTCGTGCGGCCAGATCGAGCCGTTGTGATACGACATCGGGTTGTAGCGTCTCTCGTTGACTGCCAGCGTCCGGACGCCCCATCCCGTGAAGAACGCCTCTCCCATCAGCGTTTCGGCCACGCGGCGCGCGCGGGCGGGGTGGGCGATGCCGGTGAACAGGCAATGGCCGGCGTTCGAGGCGCGCACGCAGCACGGACGCTTCGTCCCATCGAGCGCCAGCGCATACGTGCCGAGAGCGTCCGACCAGAATGCTCGCTCGAACCGCTCGCGCAACTCCTTGGCCTGGCGCGCCAGCGCGCGGGCGCGGTCGTCGAAGCCCAGTAACCCCGCGAGCCGGGCCCCCTGTCGTTTGGCCTCGAACACGTAGCCCTGCACCTCGCAGAGCGCAATCGGCCCGTCCGCGAGCGTGCCATCCTCATGGCTGACCGAGTCGCTCGAGTCCTTCCATCCCTGGTGCACGAGCCCGGTCGGGTTGCGGCGTGCGTACTCGACGAAGCCGTCGCGGTCCAGGTCGCCGTGTTCGTCGATCCACCAGAGCGCCCGGTCCACGTGTTCCCACAGGCCAGCGATGAACTCCCGGTCGCCGGTGCGCGTGTAGTAGTAGCCCGCGAGGATGACGAACAGCGGCGTCGAGTCGACGCTGCCGTAGTACCGCCCGAAGGGCACCTCGCCAAGACGCGCCATCTCACCGCTGCGTGTCTCGTGCAGGATTTTCCCGGGCTCGGCGTCCTGCTCCTCGCTGACAACCCGTGCCTGTGTGGCCGCAAGGTACGCGAGCGTGCCGCGCGCCAGATCGGGGTTCGCCCAGAGCACCTCGAGCGCCGTGATGATGCCGTCGCGACCGAACGGGGTGCTGAACCACGGGACACCGGCATACACGTACGACCCGGTGGGCATGTCGCTGGTCATCATCTGGATGTCGGCCGCCGACCGGTTGCTCCACTCGTTGAACTGCTCGTTGGCGGTGAACAGGGTGCACCACTCCCCGCGCCGCCTCGCACCGCTTCCGGCGGCGGCTTCACACGCGTCGTCGAACGTCCGTGTGGAACCGTGGCCCTCCGGGCCCTCGCACCGGATCGCCAGCGTGAGCGTGTGCACCTGGTGCGGCGCAAGCTCGAGATGAAACCGGGCATGGTCGCCGGTTACGGCAGTGGGCGCCGGATCGAACATCAGAACGGTGGCGCGCTGCGCGCCGTCGAGACCTTCGTAGGCCAGCCGCACCCCATCCGGAGTCACCGACGGCGGGAGCAATCGTCCGCGGCGCTCCCGTCTGAGCCCCCGCACTTCGAAGATGTCCGAGTAATCGGCCCCGAATTCCATCATGAGCGTAGCTGTCGTCGCTGCCCCGCCGTAGTTCACGATGCGGAGCCGCTCGTACCACTGCCCCTCCCAGAGGAATCGGGAGCGATAGATGTGCAGCAGGTCGCGCGGGAAGAGGACCACGCCGTCGCTTACCTGGTCGGGATTGGTCAGGTCGGCGCCGAAGAGGTCGTTCTGTTGACGCACGCGTGAGCTGAGCAGCAGCGGACGCTGGCCGTTGATCGTCTGGCGCAGCAGCGACAGGTGCCGCGTGCCCCCGTGGAAGTACCCCTGTTCCCCGGCCCCGAAGGGCGCGACATCCCCCTGCATGTCGAACACGGCGAAGCTGTCCCCATCCTTCAGCACGTGCCGCCGCTCCTGCAGCAGTGACGAAGTCGCACGGATGTAGAACTGGTCGTGATACTGGATGACGTCATCCACGGCGATCGATTCTCCGGGCGGATGTGGGCGCTTAGGACGATCGGGCTCCCGCGGCGCCGCCGGTTCCACGTGCGTCGTCCGGCCGTGCGACGCATTCCGGCATCTCGCCACGGGCCGCTGCGAGGAACAGCGCCTCGTAGCGCCGGACCATCACGTCGAGTCCGAAATGAGTGTCCACGTACGCGCGGCAGCGCGCCGGATCGATGTCCAGGTGGACCGCACGCTGCGCCATCTCTGCCGAATCGGCGCACAAGTAGCCGTTTACCCCATTCTCAATGAGCTCCAGCATGGAGCCACCCGGCAACGCGAGCACAGGAGTGCCGCATGCCATGGCCTCGATCACGACCAGCCCGAACGGCTCATCCCACTGAATCGGAAAGAGCATTGCGCGGGCATGGGCGAGCAGCTCGTTCTTGGCGGCGAAGTCTGCCTCGCCGACGTACTGAATCTGGCCGCCATCCACGTACGGCGCAACCTGGTGTTCCCAGTACTCGCGGAACGCGGGCTGTATTTCCCCCGCAATTTTCAGCGGCAGACCAGTTCGCCGCGCGATGTCGATGGCCAGGTGCGTGCCCTTCAGTGGCGCAATGCGCCCGAGAAACAACAGGTAATCACGCTTGTGCGGCTCGAACGTGTAGTCCGTCACACGCAGCCCGTGACGGATGGTGCAGAGCCGCGGCATCGAATGCTGCCGCCGCTGGAACTCCGAGATGGCCACGTAGTTAATATCGGGGTACTGCTCGTACACCGCCGAGAGCGACGCCTCGTGCGGATGATGGAGCGTCTTCACAGCGGCCGCGCGCACAAACGGGGTGAACATCGTTGCGAGCGTATCGTTCAGGTGAACGACGTCGAAATCGTCGCCCAGGTCACGCATCGCCCAGGCGGTGTGCACGAGGCTCTTCAGCGTCCCGCTGCCGGGATCGGCGAGCGGCCAATCCGACGTCTGGTACAGCCAGCGCACCTCGCACGGAAGGCGCGATTCTCCGTTGGCATACGCGACGACGTCGTGACCGAGCTCGGTCAGCCCCGTCGCGAGCTGCGCGATGAACAGTTCCGTTCCGCCGTACTTTGGCGGCGGCACCGGGATGAACGGAGGAGCGATGATGGCAACGCGCATTGCGTCTGGGCGAGGCCTCGTGTGGCGAAGCGATGCACGCGATCACAGATGCGCGAATCGGCGGACCGCAGTTCCCGCGGGGCGGAGAGCCGCTCGTCCGGCTCCCCGCCCCGCGGGTGTTCCCGTCCGTCAGCGCTACACGCCTGACGGTGTTGCTGGACAGCTACCCGAAATCTGCTTCATGGAGCTCACCTCGAACTCCGGGAGGTCGACTCGATCGTGTCCGACGGCACGGTCGGTCGGAGTCGTGGAAGCGCCGGTCGCAGTCTTGGCGTCGCCCGGTTCGGCGTCGATCCGCCCCGTGACCTCCACCCGCTTGCCGACCGCTGCGCTCAGCTGCTCGTCGGCGATCTTCTCGAGCTTGTACATCGCGCCACTCTTGCCCGTCGCGGTGCCCGAGGTGCCCGCCGTCCCGGAAGTGCCCGTCGTCCCGGACGTGCCCGTCGTCGACTCCGCGCTGGCGGATGCGCTCGGCTTCACATCGGCAAGGATGTAGTCCTCGAGCACACCCGATTTCTCCGCGGGATTGGGCGCGCGGCCAGGAACGTCTTTCTCACGATAGACGCAGCCGGTCAGAACGGTTGTGCCCTTCTCAGCGGCTGCGGACGTCTGCGCGGATGACGTCGCAGGCGCTTGAGAGCCTGAGGGCGTCTGTGCCGCCATCGCAGTACCGAAGCACGCTACGGCAGCGCTTGCCAGTATGAGTCTCTTCATCAGTATCCTCCTTCGTAAGCTGCGCATGGCTGGACCGTAAGCGGCGAGGCCCAGCACCCCGATACGTTGCAACGCGGGTGCCGCAAGTCAGCGCAGCTCATCGTTGACGCTTACGGCCGAGCAGCCAATGCTCAGTCTCACTTCCATACACCGGCAGCTGTTCATAACGCTGAAACGGCAGTCCGGCGGACGCTTCCGGCGGCGTCACACTTCTTTCACATCTCTGCGACGCTCTCTTCACCGCCTTCCCTTTCAATGACGGGAGAGGAAAACGCAATGAACAAGGCGGCTGGTCTCAGCCCTATCGAGGCGCTGGGGTTCGAGTGATCGCCTATCCTCGACCTGAGACGTTCCGGGAAAGGCGGCATGCACGCGTGCTCATGAGCCTCACGTCCGCGCCGGCATCCTTGCGCTGGTTCCGAAGCTTCTACTGGCGCATCGCCACCAGCTTCGTTCTCGTGATGCTCGCGGTCATCGTGGCGCAGAGCCTCATGTTCGGCTACATGATCTCGCGCTGGAACGCGCAGGACCCGAGCCGTTCGGCGAAGAACGTTGCCAGCGCGGCTGCGGCCGACGTGGGTGCCGCGCTCGAAGCGGACCGCGAGCTGGATCTCGCCGCGCACCTCCAGACGCGCTACGGACGCGGGCCCTACGGCGTGTTTGTCGTCACCCGCGATGGCCGCGTGGCCAGCAACGGCATCGGCAGGCTGCCGCCGGAAGTTCTCAGATCGGCGGAAGCCGGTACTCGCTGGAGCGAGCCCCCGAATGCAGAGGCGCCTGCCGCGGCTCACCGGCCCTGTCGTGACGGCTCCGATTCAGATCAATGGCGAGCTCGAAGGGCTCGTCGTGCTGCCGCCGCGGCGTGGCGGCGTGCTGATGACGCTCCGGCGCTGGCTCTCCTGGCCGGGCACGATCGTGCTCGTTGCGGGCACGATCCTCGCGGCCGTGGTCGTGTTCGCCCCGGCCCGCCGCCGGTTGATGGCGCTGGAACACGCAACGGAACGACTTGGCCGAGGAGACCTCAACGTACGCGCGCCTGAAGACGGCGTGGACGAGATCGCCCGTGTCGCGCAGGCGTTCAACCGGATGGCGCACGAGCTCGCCGTGCGTCAGGAGGCGTTGCGCACATCCGATCGGCTGCGGCGGCAGATGCTTGCCGACGTCTCCCACGAGCTCAAGACGCCGCTCACGTCCATCCGGGCCTACATCGAAACGCTGCAGATGCCGGAGATAGCCGCTGACCCCGAGCGGCGCGCCCGTTACTTCGACACGATCGCGCAGGAGACCCGGCGTCTGGATCGCATCGTGAGCGACTTGCTCGATCTCGCGCGGTACGAGAACGGCGTCGGCACGCTCGAGCCGCGGGTCTTTTCAGTCGAGCGGTTGTTCCAGCAGGTCGCGGCGCGCCGCGAACGCGACGCCGATGCCCGCTCCGTCACGATCGCCACGAACGTCGCCGGGATGGCGGACCAGGTATTCGCCGACCCCCACCGGATCGATCAGGTCATCGACAACCTCGTCGCTAATGCGCTGCGGCACACGCCGGCGGGTGGACGGATCACCCTGAGCTCCAGGCGCGCCGGTGACGCTGTATTACTGACGGTAGCCGATACGGGCGAAGGCCTCGCGCCGGAACACCTCCCGCACGTGTTCGACCGGTTCTACAAGGTGGATCCCGCGCGGCCGGGCGGCACCGCGGGCAGCGGCCTCGGGCTGTCGATTGTCAAGGCGATCGTTGAACGCCACGGCGGCACTGTACGTGTGGTAAGCGAGCCGGGACGAACCGAGTTCACGGTCGCGTTGCCCCAGGGCGCCAACGCGGTCCCGCCGGATCAGCCGACGTCCGCAAACTTGTAGCCGACACCCCAGGCGGTGAGGATCAGCTCGGGATCGTGCGGGTCCTGTTCGATCTTCTTCCGCACGCGGCTGACGATCGTATCGACGGTGCGCTCGGTCACATACGTGTCGTCACTCCACGCTTTCTGCAGGAGCGCCGCCCGCGGGAACACCACGCCCGGCCGTGACGCGAGCTGATACAGCACGTCGAACTCCTGCTTCGTCAGTTCGACGCGCTCGCCGCGTACCATCACCTCCCGCCGCTCGACGTCGATGCTGACCTGCCCCGCACCGGTGCGCCGTGTCAGCCGCGTGGCGCCGCCGGGCACCGCGTCGGCGGAGCGCCGGTGCCGGCGCATGAGGGCGCTGATACGCGCCTGCAGTTCGCGGACGCCGAACGGCTTCGTCAGGTAGTCGTCCGCACCGCTCTCGAGACCGACCACCGTGTCCGACTCACTGTCGCGGGCGGTCAGCATCAGAATCGGGGTGTCCACGTTGGGTCCCTCCTTCCGCGCCGCACGGCAAAGCGACACCCCATCGAGGCCCGGGAGCATGACGTCCAGGAGCAGCAAATCGAACCGCTGCTGCCGGATCCGGTCGAGCGCCTGGCGCCCATCGGCCACGCCTTCGATCTCGAACCCCGCCAGACCGAGATGGAGGCTGAGGATCTCGCGAATCGCCTGATCGTCCTCGACGACGAGAGCGCACAGGCGGGCGCCGGGAGTATTCACCGACTTATTCTCACCCCGCGGCGGCGCCGTTGCGGGGTGAGACGGACCTCCGGCGGGTTCTCTGACGATGATGGGCCCGGTAACCCGGCCGAACTTGGAGGGCGCAGGCCCGGTGACCTGGGCTGTTCTCTGAAGGGCAGACCCCGGGGACCCGGGCCGTTGGAGCAGTCAACCCCGGGCCGAAGCGGCCCCGGCCACCTCAATCACCGGGAAGAATCGCCCTCGAGGCTGCCAATCTCGACGCGTATCGAGGCGGCTGAGCGATCGATGGCGTGCAGGTCTTCGGCCACGGCGTGCGTATCGAGATGCCCGCTCACACACCGGGTGAGCACCCGCCTGGCGTCGGCAATGAGCGCCTCGGCGTATCGCTGCACGGTGCGTAAGGTTTCCACCGTCCCGTCACCGCGCAGGCGCGAAGGGGTGTTACTCAGTTCGCTCATGGTTCCCTCCTGAGCGTCACGGGTGTTCCCGGCGTTCATCCGCAGACCGGCGGATTCCCTTCCCGATCGGCGCGTGGAGCGCCCCACTTCCAGTCGGCAGCCAGGACAAGCGAAGCCCGACCGGTTCGACCGGGACGAATTGGGTCGCTTGTAAGCAAAGCGTGCACCACCGCGGCCGTCCAGCGAACGCCGTATTCGTAGCGCAGCGCGAGGATCGGATCGATTTGGCTGGCCCGCCGCGCGGGAACGCCCTGAAGTCGGGCCTCCACCGCTGAAGCAGGGCGCTACGCTGGTTGTGCGAGGTACTTGTCCCGCAGGATGGCCATGTGGTGCGCGAGGTGTCCGGCGGCGATGTAGGCGAGGGCGCGAACGCTGAAGGGATTCCCGCTGGCCATGCCGCGCCTCGTCCACGCCTCCGGCGGGAGGTCGCGGAACAGCTTCAGCGTGGCACTCCGGACGGCGCGGAACTCGTCGACGTGACTGCGCAGGGAGCGTTCGTCCGCCGCCGCATGCGCGATCGCGATGTTCTGATCGAAGCTGGGGAGCGGTTCCGTCAGGCCGCGGGCGAACCAGAACGCGCGGAAGACGAAGAGCCGCTCCGTGTCGTTGATGTGGCTCACCACCTGGCGGATCGTCCACTTGTCCGGAGCGTACCGGTATCGTGACTGCTCCTCGGAGATGCCCTGCAGAAGGGCGGGCGTCTCGACCGATTGGGCCTCGAGGGTCTCGAGGGCATCGGTGCCCGCGACCTGGTTGATGTAGAGAAAATGGTCCTCGGCCGCTTCTGTGTGGTCGGGAACCGAAAGCATGGGCATGCCGGGCCTCCGTAGGGCCATTCTACTCCCGGCGCCTACCGCCCAGCGCCCACCGCCCACCGCCCACCGCCCACCGCCCACCGCCTACCGCCTACCGCCCACCGCCTACCGCCCACCGCCTACCGCCTACCGCCCACCGCCTACCGCCCACGACCGTGCTACTCGTCCGCGAACCCGAGGTAGAGAGCGGCGGGCACGAGCAGCAGCCAGGCTGCGGCGACGATGGCTGCCGGGAGTGTCCAGAAGGATGTTGTCACCTGCGCCCAGGTACCGAGCAACCACACGACCCCGCCCCAGGTGTCTGACGCGACGCTGCCCGGGCCCGGGAGCCACGGGGCCGCAACCTGCAGCACACCCACCGCCCCGCCCGACGCCGCCGCAAGGACGACGGCCTGTGTGGCGAGCGCGATCCGCTGCAGCCGCCGCGCGTGATCCTCGCGAAGGCGGCGGTCGAGGCGCCACCACATGACAGCGGACGACGGCACGCGCGCCGCCACCGTATCGCGTACGTGCTGCGCGCACAGCAATTCGGCGGCGGCCCGCACCTCGGTACAGCGGGGGCAGGAGACGACGTGTTCCGCCACCTCTGCATCTGCCCCGTCGCGCCATCCACGCCCGACCGCGCAGAGGACATCCGCCTCACGCGCACAACACGGCCGGCTCATACCGGTCACCTCCCCCGCCCGCCGAACGCGGCATTGACTCTGTGCAGGCGTGCGGCAAGCCGGCGCCGGGCGCGGAACAGCATCGCCTTCACGCTCGGCCGCGCGACGCCAAGATGGCTCGCGATCTCGGCGTGGCTCGCGCCGTCGGCATAGGCGAGCCACAGCATGTCGCGGTCGCGCGGAGCGAGCGTTGCGAGCGCGCGTGCGATGTCAGTCCGCTGCTCCAGGGCGCGTGCGGTGTCTGGTCCCGCATCCTCGCGCCCATCGCCGTCGCTCAACGGCACGTGCTCGGGGGCCCGGCGGCGATGGGTGTCTGCCAGCAGATTTGCTGCGATCCGGAACAGGTAGTGGACGCGATGGTCCTCGCTGTCGAAGATGGCGCGGCCCCGCAGCAGGCGGTAGTACGTCTCCTGCAGGAGATCGTCGGCGAGGGCGGCGTCGCCCGTCGCGCGATACAGATAGGCCCAGGCCTGGCGCGCCGTCCGCTCATAGAACGCCCGGAAGGCGTCCTCGTCCATGACCGGCGCGGCATCCGCGGTCACCGGCACGGCGGCATCCATGTACGCGAGCCCTGGGCGCATTACGGCACGAGCATGAATCAGTCGCGCCCCGACGGCAAGGGCGCGCCCGCGGGCGCATCGCCACCGGTGGACGCCCGTTGATCGAACAGGCCGAGGCGGCTCGAGAGCAGATACGCGACTGCCGCCGAGAGGATGAACCCGGCGCCCAGCGCCAGCGCGAGGATCCCGATGGCCCACAGACCTTGCGCGATGTCAGGGATGGCGCGGCTGCTGATGAACAGCAGTCCGACCCCGCCGAGTGCGAGCACCACGCCCGCCTGCACCGACCAGAGGACGCGGTTCAGGGGCGCTCCGAGAGGGCGTGACGCGGGGTCGAGCGCGATGGGCGCCGATTCGAGGAAGCGCCGCCCGGCGGGCGTCTGCATGTACGCGAGCAGATCCTCCTGGCTGGTCAGGCGATCGAGGAGCTTCGTGTGTGTTTCGGTCTGGACCCTGGTGAGCCGAACCCAGCGGCGGTAATCCATCAGGGTGCGCACGAGCCACACGAGGACACCGGTGACCAGCAGCATCACGGTCATCACCATGAGGCCCTGCATCACGTTTTCCCACATGCGCAGGGCGGTCGCCTGCGGATTCCGGTCCCACGGCGACTCGTGGGCCGTGCCGACGTAGTACGCAGGGTTGTGCGCCACCTCGGGATGCTGCGCCAGAAAGCTGGCCAGCTCGGGGTACGGGGCCAGGTAATCGGCGTCGGTCAGCAGCGTCGGATCGAGCCGCAGCACATTGCCGAGCGAGGGCGGATGCCGGTTGAGCATCTCGAGCAGTTGCGCGCGGGTCTGATCGGCATCCGCAGGGTTCGCCGGCGGTGTGGGAGCGGGCGCGGCCGCGGCGGCAGCGGGAGCGCCGGCAGCCGGGCTGCCCGTCGCAGAAGAGGGTGCTGGTCCCTGTGCCAGCGGGAACGCCGAGGCAATCACGACCGCGAGAGCCGTCGCCGCCGCCTGTCTGAGGATCGCGATCATACGTGGGTGCTCCGCGGCCCATGGGCGCCTCGCGACAGGCGAGGGCTCGAACGTGGCCTACACCCGGTAATACGCAGGAGACCGCCCGGGGTTATCAGGCGGGGGCAGTGGGCGGTGGGCGGTGGGCGGTCGGCGGTGGGCGGTCGGCGGTGGGCAGGAGGCGGTAGGCGGTGGGCGGTGGGCGGTCGGCGGTGGGCAGTAGGCGGTGGGCAGTGGGCGGTGGGCGGTCGGTGTGCCTTGTGCACGCCCACCGCATCCTGCCCCGCCTACCGCCTACCGCCCACCGCCTACCGCCTACCGCCTACCGCCCACCGCCCACTGTCAGGGATTCACTGCGGTGCGGGCGTCGCCTGTTCCGCGGTCCCGGGCGGCAGCTCGAGGATCCGGATGTTCCGGAAGTGGATCTCGCCGCCCTCGGACTCGAGGCACAGGTACCCCTTCTTCTTCGTGGATCGCGAGATGCCGTTGACGAACTTCCCGTTCACCGCGAGCTTGATGACGCCGTCCACCGCCACCACATCGTAGGTGTTCCACTGCCCTCTGCCCTTCGCGCGGTTCTCGATCGACTTGCTGCGCTCGCCGCGCGGGTTGTCGGGCGCGGTCGTCACTCCGCCGACACCGAACAGCTCGCCGTGCACGTACGCGATCGGGGGCGTCACGCCATCCTTCCTGTTCAGGTTTGGCCACTCGAGCTCCAGCATCTGCACCTCGACGCCGTTCGGCAGGCGGCTCTCGGGATCGGGCTCGGCGTCGCTCCAGACAAAGACGCCGGAGTTGCCGCCGGGCTCCATGTGCATCCACTCGATGTGGAGCACGAAATTTTCGTACTGCTTCGCGCTGCGCATCACGCCGATCGGACGGCCCGAGCAGACGAGGACGCCTTTCCGGGCCTTCCACGTCTCGGGCGCGGTGTTGACGTTTACCCACCCGGTGAGGTCCCGGCCGTTGAACAACTCGTCGAAGCGTGGGAGGTCCTGGGCGCCTGCGCCCATCGACAGCAGAACCACGAGCGCTGAGCCGAGAGCGATCTGCTTCATAGGGCGGTAGTATGCTGCGGCTGCCGCTTTTCGGACCCATCAACCCTCAAATGAGGTACCGATGCCCTTTCGCTCCGATCCCACCCGTCGCGACGTTCTGAAGCTTGGCGCCGCAACCGCCGTGGCACCGTTCACCGGACTGGTGCCGCGCGCATCCCGTCGCGTGATCGTCGCTGGCGGCGGCATCGGCGGCCTGTGCTGCGCGTACGAGCTGATGCGCCGCGGCCACGATGTCGTCGTGCTCGAGGCCTCCGACCGCACGGGGGGTCACGTGTACACGCATCGACAGGGGCTGGCCGACGGCCTGTACGTGGATGCCGGCGCGGAGCAGTTCACGATCCCGGGCTACGAGCGATACCGCGAGTACGTCCGCGAGTTCGACTTGCCGTTTCTCTACTACCCGCGGCGCGAGCACGTCGTGCGGTGGATCTCGGGGCGCATGTACACCGAGGAGATGCTGCGGGACCGGCAGGTACTGCAGGAGCTCGGGTTCAACGCCCGCGAGATGGCTGTGCTCGCCGAGTCGCCGCTGCCCGAGCTGCCCTGGCTGTACTACCGGCCCTACGTCGACCAGTTCGCCGACGAGTACAAGCCGTTCGATGCCAGGCTCGATCACCTCGATGCGATGACGCTCTCACAGTTGCTGCAGAAGGACGGGGCCTCACAGCGCGCGCTGGCGCTGTTCGGCGGTGGCGGATCAGCGCTGCAGGCCGTGTGGCAGGCGGCCATCCTGAAGAAGCGGGGCGTGCCGCTGTTCCCACCGAAGGTCTACCGGCTGAAGGGCGGAAACCAGATCCTGCCAGATACTTTCGCGGCGAAGCTGGGGGATCGCGTGCGGATGAAGAGTCCGGTCACCAGGATTGAGCACTCCCGTGACTCCGTGCGCGTGCACTGCCGCACCGAAGGGGGGTCCGTGCCGGTGGATGGCGACTATCTCGTGTGCGCGATGTCGGCCGTCATGCTGAGCCAGATCGAAGTGTCTCCGGCGTTCCCGCCAGCCAAGGCGTACGCCGTCAACCACGTGCCGTACTACTTCGACAGCCGGGTCATCCTGCAGTCGCGCACCCGCTTCTGGGTGCGCGATGGTGTCAGCCCCAACATGGAGTTCGGCGACCCGGCGCTGGTCCACGCATGGAGCACGGGAGAAGACGTCGACACGACCCGCGGCCTGGTGGTGGGCACCGCAGAGGGCGCGGGGTCCGCTGACGCGGCGCTGAAAGCGTACCGCCGGCACTATCCCGGGAAGTCCGAGGACATCGAGCACACCGATCTCGTCGTCTGGGCCGCCAACCCCTGGGCGTCGGCCTGCGAGCGCACTTCTTACGGCCCTGGCGAACTGCGGAAGTTCTGGCCGACGCTGATCGAGCCCGAAGGGCGTGTCCACTTCGTCGGCGCCTACGCCGACAACCTCAACTGGGGGATGGAAGCGGCCACCCGTTCAGCGAACCGCGTCGCCGAGGCGATACACGGGGCGGTCTGACCTCACAGGTGGGCGGCGGGCGGCGTTCGCCGCCCACCCGGCGCCGGCAGCTGGTGCAAAACGGTGAGTTCACACGCATATTCATGTTGACGTGCGCCCCGTGCTGCTGGTATTACCAGTGCGACATTTGCCGCGCGCTTGCGCCCGGCAGCATACGTCGAGGGCTAGACGGCATGTCCACCGCGCCGGAGCCCCGGCGCTGTTTGCTCACTCACCTGTCCCGGAGCAAGGCCGATGCGTAGAGTCCGCCGACTGGAACTTGTGTTCGTGCTCGTCGTTTCCCTCCTGACACCCTTAGGGGCGTCTGCCCAGACCGTCAACGGCGCCATCATCGGCGTGGTCAAGGACACGAGCGGCGCCATCGTGCCCGACGTGGCCGTCACGCTGCGCAACGTCGCCCGCGACGAGATGGTGGGCACCACCGTCACGGACGCCGAGGGCAACTACGCGTTCCGCAACCTGCCGCCTGCGACGTACGAGGTGCAGGCCACAAAGGACGGCTTCAGCCCCGTGTCGCTGCCCGACGTCGTGGTCACGCTCGGCCAGCAGCTGCGTGTCGATGTCGATCTCAAGGCGGGCGGGGTGGCCGAGACCGTGGAGGTGACTGGGGGTTCGTCAGTGCTCGGCACGACCGCCACCCAGGAGCACGGCATCGCGCCCGAGACGCTCAACCAGCTGCCGCTGCTTTTCGGCACCGGACCGCGCGCGGCCGCGACGTTTGCGCTGCTCATGCCCGGCGTGAGCACCGGTGCAGGCAACAACGCGTTCGACGCGCGCGTCAACGGCGGCCTGCAGTCGGGCGACGAAGCGTCGGTCGATGGCGTCAGCATGCAGCAGGGCTTCATGAGCCAGGGCGGCATGGTGTCGATTCTCCAGGACTTCCCGATGTCGCCCGACATGGTCAGCCAGATCAAGGTGCTGACGTCCGGCTATGCTCCCGAGTATGGCTCCTCGACCGGCGGCCAGATCATGGCGGTCACCAAGTCCGGCGGCAGCAAGTTCCACGGCTCCGCCTTCGAGTTCCACCAGGATAATTCCCTCACGGCAACCCAGTGGGGCGGCGAGAAGGCCACGTTCAACAAGAACAACTTCGGCGCCAACATCGGGGGACCCATCGCGGTGCCCGGCCTCACCACCGACAAGTGGAAGAGCTTTTTCTACTTCGACATCGAGGGGTACCGGCAGCTGGGAGGCGCGTCTCGGGAGGTGCTCTCGATTCCGTCGATGCAGGAGCGCCAGGGCGATTTCCGCGACTGGCGCGACCCCAGCGGCAACCTGATCCCGATTTACGACCCCGCCACGCTGCGCCCCGACGGCAGGGGCGGCTTCATCAAGGATCAGTTCATGGGCTGCGACGGGAACACGCCCAACGTGATCTGTCCCGACCGCATCAACCCGCTCGTGGCGCCGTGGCTGGCGGCGCTGCCCACGCCGACGAGCCCCGGGGCGCTCAACAACTTCCTGGCGCCGCCTATCCCCGACACCATTCTGGGGGATAGCAACTACTACATGGGCCGGGTGGACGTGCAGGCGGGCAGCAATCACGTGTTCGCGAGCTTCTGGCACCAGCGGGCGCCGGCGAAGTTCTACTCACAGCTGCCGCAGGCGATTGCCACCGAGACGTATTCCGACCCACAGAATTCGTGGGTGAACCGGATGAACTTCGACAAGATCCTCACGTCCACCCTCGTCAACCACATGGCAGCCGGCTACTTGAACCGGAACGAAGGGTACGGCTGCATCAATCAGGATTTCGCGGGCGATTTCCCGCAGATCGCAGGCGTGGCCGGCAACAACGTGCCGCCGACGCTGGTAATGGACGAGTTCGAAGATTTCGGGTGCAACGCCGGTGTGAACGTCGGGAACATCACCACGCGCCCGACCTTCATCGTGAACGACGCGGTCACGTGGGTGAAGAGCACGCACACGCTCAAGGTCGGCATGGAATGGCGCAAGATCATGGGCAACATCCACGCGAACGGCAACGAGGCCGGCACGTTCACGTTCGGCCGTGGTGCTACGAGCATCCTGGGAGTCAACTCGGGAAGTCCCGTGGCCAGCCTCCTGCTGGGGGCCGCCGACAGCGCAAACGTGGCGTATCGGTCGGTGCCCAGTTGGTATGCCCGGCAGCACGCCTGGATCCTGCACGCGGGCGATACCTGGCGCGTCAACGACAAGGTGACGGTGGACTACGGCCTCCGGTGGGATTACTACTCGCCCTCGTCCGAGAAGTATGACCGCATGTCATTCTTCGATCCGACTGGCGCCAACCCGGGCGCGGGTGGCCGTGCTGGCCGGATTGCCTTCGCGGGCGATGCTTACGGCGAGGCCAGCTACGGCGCGCGGTACCCGGAGAAGGACTGGTATGGCGGCTTCGCCCCCCGGCTCGGCACCGTCTACTCGCTCAACGACAAGACGGTGCTTCGCGGCGGCTGGGGGATCTTCTACACCCAGGCGTTCTACCCCGGGTGGGGCGGCGGCATCAGCCAGTTCGGGTTCTCGAATGATCCAAGCGTTAGCAGTGGCCTTGGTGGGATCGACCCCGCCATGTACCTGAACGAGGGGTTTCCAATTGGCAACTTCTCGCTGCCGCCCGACATCCGTTCGGACTATAAGAACGGGCAGGATCTCTTCGTTGGCCAGATAAACGGGACGGGCTATCGCCCGATCGAATCCAACAAGCGGCCCTACTCGCACCAGTGGAACATCACAGTGGACCGCGAGCTTGGCCGCCAGTTCTCGGTGAGCGTCGCATACGTCGGCAGCGCCGGCCGCCGGCTGCCGTCGAACATCGAGCCGCTGAACGCCATCGACCCGAGCCACCTCTCGCTCGGCGACCGGTTGAACGACGTCTTTCAGCCCGGAATGACCTCACTGAACGGCGTCCCGCTGCCCTACCCGGGCTGGGTCGAGCAGATGACTGCGTGCGACGCGTCAGTCGCACAGGCGCTGCGGCCGTATCCGCAGTACTGCGACAACCTGCAGGGGTTGAACGAGAACGTCGGCCGGTCGCATTACAACTCGATGCAGCTGAAGCTCGAGAAGCGGTTCTCACAGGGTGTCTACGGCCTCGTGTCGTACACGCTCTCGAAATTGAAGGAGAGCGCGGATCCCAACACCCAGCGAGGGGCCAGCGATGATCCTCAGCGCCGTCATCTCGCCGTTCCAACGCGACCGGCAGTATACGGTCTCGCAGAGTGACACGCCCCACGTCTTCTCGGCGGCGCTCGTGTACGAGCTGCCTTTCGGTACGGGCAAGCGATTCGTAGACACCAGCAGCGCCGTGGTGAACGCGCTGGTCAGCGGCTGGCAGCTCAGCACCATCTACAAGTTCCAGTCTGCCCCACCGATGTATTTCCGGTCGTCAGAGTTCTGCAACGTGCCCGGTCAGTTCCGCGCGGCCTGCATCCCGGCGGTCATCGACCCAGGCAACGTCTTCGCGCAGGACAAGAGCAGCTTCGACCCTGCGCTGGGGCCGTTGTTCAACAAGGACGCCTTTGAGCCGGTCACTGCCTTCAACTACTACTTTGGCACGGGCAACCGTGTCGAAGAGAGCATCCGCGGCTTCTCGTACAAGAACCAGGACTTCACATTGATGAAGAACACGCGGCTGCCCGGCGGCACGAACGTGCAGCTCCGCCTGGAGGCGTTCAACATGTGGAACTGGCACACCTTCAGCGGTGGTGGCGCATTCGGCGACCAGGCGTTCAACAACGATATCTCCAGCCCGAACTTCGGCACCTGGAGCAGCGGCGCGGTTACGGCACCACGGCAGATACAGCTGGGGATCCGATTCGAGTTTTAGGTCTCCAGGTCGGGTAAGGACTGGCGCCGCGTTCGGCCCCACGGCCGAACGCGGCGCCATTTTCGTCTTCGGGTCATCAGTCGGCGCGCGGTGTCCAGCAGAGGGCGGACGCCTGTCGCCGCCGTCGGGTATCCCACTCGCCGTTGCCAGGGTCAGTCCCGAGGCAGGACGCTGGGACGCGGCGGAGCTGGTGCTGGTGCCGGCAGTGCCGCTACACTCGATCCGACCCGCCATCGCTGCGGCGCCGTGCCGGGCGATGATGGTGCCGCAAGCAGCATGTTCCGCTCACTCACTGCCCTCGCCTGTGGTCTGATGCTCGGGGCCGGTGTGCGGACGGAGGCCGCCGCCCAGCGCCCTCCTCTCGAGGCCTCGTCAGAGGCCACCAGCAACGATGCTACCCTCGCGGAGCTGGCGGCGCGGCGCCGCGCCGAGATTGACGGCGCCGTCAAGGCCCGCGACTGGACCCGTGCCGAGACGCTGCTCGTCGCCGAGATCGAACGCACGCCGAAGCCCGTCGACCTGCTGAAGATGCTGGCCGGCGTGTTCATGAACGATCGCAAGCCGCTGAACGCGGCCATTGCGCTCAAGAAGGCAGAGACGTTCGGCCCGCTCGACGCCCCGACCCGCCTGCAGCTCGCGCTCGCGTACATCGCGATGCGCCGCGGCGACTGGGCGCGCCCCGAGCTCGAGCGGCTGGCGGCGGCCGAGCCGTTGAACACCGTGTACGCGTACTGGCTCGCCCGTCTCGATTACGACCGCGGACGCTATGACGCCGCGATCGCGCGGCTGCGGACGGTGGTCGAGCGGGAGCCCGCCTTCGTTCGGGCGTACGACAACCTGGGGCTCTGTTACCAGGCGCAGCACCAGCCCGAGGAAGCTGTCCGCCAGTACCGTGAGGCGATTCGCCGCACGCGCGAGACGGGAGAGAAGTGGCCCTGGCCGTTTGTGAACCTCGGCATCCTTCTGAAGCAGCGCGGCGAGATGCAGGAAGCCGAGGCCCTCTTCAGAGAGGCGCTCGAGGCAGATCCCACGTTCGCGCCGGCGCTCTACAACCTTGGCACGGTGCTCGAGCAGACCGAGCGCACAGAGGATGCGCTGCAGATGCTGCGGCGCGCCGCCGCCGCCGACGCAACCTACGCCGAGCCACACTTTGCGCTCTCCCGCATCTACCGGCGCAAGGGCCTCACGGCGGAGGCCGACGCGGCACTGGCAAGGTTCCAGCAACTGCGCCAATCGTCGCCGGGCGCGACGACGCCATGAGGACGTTGCACAGGGTCGTGGGGGTCCTGCTCGCGCTGGCCATGAGCTGGCCGTGGGCAGCCGCGGCTGCCGAATCCGCTCAGGACCGCACGGTGTCGGTCGGGCAGATCCAGGCAGCACTCGAGCGGGGAGACACGGCCGGCGCGAGGGCGGCCCTCGAGGCCGCGCTCCGTGTGCAGCCGGAGGATCCCGCGCTGAACAACTTCGCCGGCGTGATTGCCGCGCAGAACGGCGATTGGCAGGCTGCCGAGAGGCACTTTCGCACGGCCATCCGCCTCGCGCCGCGGGCGGTGCCGCCGTACGAGAACCTCGGACGCCTGTACCAGGAACGGGCGGCAGTCGATCCCGAGGCGGCGACAAAGGCGCTCGAGGTCTACCGCGCGCTGCTCGCGGTGGACGCGGCGAACGTCGAAGCGCTCTTCCAGTCGGCGCTGCTGCGCGCGCGCGCTGGCGAGTTTGCCGCGTCGGGCGAGCTGCTCGACCGGCTGCCACAAGACGTGCAGAGAAGGCCCCAGGCGCTCGCCGTCCGCGTCGCCGATCTCGCCGGCAGCGGCGATGGCGCCGCGGCAGCGGTCGCCGACACGTTGGCGGCGCACCCCGACGTCGCGCCCGAAGACGTGCTCGCTGTGCTCCCCGCCTTCGAGCACGTGCAGGGCGACGTGATCCTCGGTCGGCTCCTCTCCGCGCTCGATCGCCGGGGCATCTTGACTCCGGACCTCCTCAGGCGGCTCGCGGCCATCCACATGCAGGGCGGGCAGTTTGCCGTCGCACGTGAGACGCTCGAACGGGTCGTGGCGGCCGGCAAGCCCACTGTTCCCGTCCTGCTGGACCTGGCACGCGCCGCGGAGAAGACGGGTGATCATCAGGGAGCGCTGGGCTACCTCGCGCATGCCCGTTCGCTGGAACCGGAGAATGCGGCCGTGCATTTTCTGTTCGGCCTCGTGTACGTCCAGCTCGAACTTGGCGCCGAGGCCTACGAATCGCTGAAGAAGGCGGTGTTGCTCGAACCCGACAATCCGGGCGTGAACTACATGATGGGCGCGGTCAGCCTGCATCGGCACGACCCGTCCGAGGCGATACCGTACTTCGAGAAGTACGTCTCGTTGGAGCCGAACGACGCGCGCGGACGGTTTGCGCTGGGCCTCGCGCGGTTTCACAGCAAGGACTTCGACGGCGCACAGCGTGACCTCGCCGAGGTGGCGGAGCGGGTCGAGACTGCAGTGGGCGCCAACTATTTCCTGGCGCGCATCGCTCGCCAGTCCGGTCGGCTCGGCGAGGCACGGGGGCATGTGGACCGCGCGATCCAGGCAAATCCGGCCTACGCGGATGCGTGGGCCGAGCTCGGGCTGCTGCAGACGCGGGCAGGGCAGTATGCGGAGGCAGAGCAGTCGCTGCAGAAGGCTCTTTCGCTCGACGCCGAGAACTACCAGGCGACCGTGAACCTCACGGCGCTGTACACCCGCACGCGCGACCCGCGGCGTGACCAACAGGCCGCACGCCTCGATGCGCTGCAGAAGAAGCGCGGTGAGCGGGCGCAGGACTTCGTCCGGATTGTTGAGTTCGTGCCGCCGTCGCCCTGACGCCGCCATTTGACTGCCCAACTTGTTTGCGACTGTTCGCGCCGACGAGCAACGCCCTCAGTCGGGATGCCCGACAGGCGCTCCACAGATGACGAGGGACAGGCCACTCGTGCCTCGTCGTGAATTGACCTATCTGCTGACCACCCTCGCGCTTGCGTCGGCGACGGCGATCGTGGCCCAGACGTCGCCGCCAACCGTACACGTGCCGCCCGCCTCATCGAACGCAGCGGCCGGCGTCACGTACGCCGACGCGACTGCGGCGTCAGGCATCGCTGGCTTCCGCCACGTGTCCGGGTCCGCTGCGAAGGACTACATCATCGAAGCCACCGGGTCGGGCGTCGCCCTGTTTGACGCCGACAATGATGGACGCCTCGACATCTATCTCGTGAACGGCTCCACGCTCGATCTCGTGCGCCGGGGTGCCGCCGCTCCGCGCGCCGCGCTCTTCCGCAACAACGGCAATCGCACCTTCACGGATATCACGGTAGATGCCG
Organism: Vicinamibacteria bacterium; assembly: GCA_963739995.1. GTDB lineage: Bacteria > Acidobacteriota > Vicinamibacteria > Vicinamibacterales > JAENWD01 > CAVUCH01. The sequence continues at coordinate 129,729 of CAVUCH010000019.1, forward strand.
GCGTCGCGAACGAGCGCTGGGGTCAGGGCATCTGCGTGGGCGACGTCGACAACGACGGCTCCGAGGATGTCTACGTCACGAACTTCGGCAGGAACCGGCTGTATCGCAATGCCGGCGGTCGCTTCGATGATGTTGCAGAGAAGGCCGGTGTTGCCGTCGACAGCTGGACGACCGGGTGTGCCTTCGGCGACTACGACGGCGACGGATGGCTCGATCTGTTCGTGGCCGGCTACGTTGCCCTGGATCTCGCCAACCTGCCTCCCTCGCCCAGTGGTCCGGCAAAAGGCGGAACGTCGTCAGCGCCGTCGCCCGCGGAGCCGGCGGCGGGCAGCGTTGGCATGGGGGCGTCGTACTCGGCTGGCGTCTCGGTCTGCACCTACCGCGGCCAGCGCGTCATGTGCGGCCCGCGCGGCCTCAAAGGCGCTCGCGATCACCTGTTCCGCAACAACGGCGACGGCACGTTCACCGAAGCAAGCAAGGAGGCTGGCGTCGACGATCCGAGGGGACTCTACGGCTTTGGCGTCGCCTGGTTCGACATGGACGACGACGGCCGGCTCGATCTCCTCGTCGCCAACGACTCGGGCCCGAACCACGTGTATCGCAACCTCGGAAACGGCCGCTTCCGTGACGTGAGCTACCCCTCCGGCGCCGCGCTCGACGGCAACGGGCGCGAGCAGGCGCACATGGGGGTGGCCATCGGCGATTACGACAACGATGGCCGTGACGACATACACATCACGAACTTCGCGGACGATTTCAACGTGCTCTACCGGAACGAAGACGGCATGAGCTTCGAGGACGTGAGCTTCAAGACCGGCATCGCGCGGGTGTCCATCCCGTTTCTCGGCTGGGGCACGAATTTTTTCGACTACGACAACGACGGCTGGCTCGACCTGCTCGTCGTCAACGGCCACGTCTACCCGGGCGTGGATGCGCTGCCCTGGAACACGACTTACGCGCAGCGCGCGCTGCTGCTGCGCAACCTGAAGGGGCACGGGTTCGACGACGTGGGTGCCGCCGCCGGCGCGCTCACGCGTCCGCACGTCTCGCGCGGCTCGGCCGTCGGCGACATCGATGACGACGGCGGGGTGGATGTCGTCGTGAACAACGTCGACGGCACGCCGATGCTGGCGGTGAACGAGGGACGGCGCGGGCACTGGCTGACGGTCGCGCTCCGGGGCGATCCGAAGCAGAAGTGTCCACGGGACGCCATCGGCTCGGTCGTGTTCGTCACGGCCGGTGGACGCCGCGTCCGGGGTGAAGTTGCCAGCGGGCGCGGCCAGGTCTCACAGTCCGACCTCCGCGTCCACGTGGGACTGGGCGACGCGGCACGCGTCGAGAAGCTCGAAGTCCGGTGGGCGAACGGGCTGACCGTCACGTACGCCATCACGCGGGTCGACTCGCTCGTGACCATCGATCAATCCACGGGCACGGTGACGTACGGTCCGCAGCCGTTGACCGGCTGACCGCCGACGCGCCGGGATCGCCGGTCGGTCACACCAGCTCAGCCAAATAGCGATATACTTCGCCCCAATGTCTCTCAATTCAGGCACCAGGCTCGGGCCTTACGAGGTCACGGGCGATCTTGGCTCCGGCGGCATGGGCGAGGTGTACCGGGCCCGTGACACGCGCCTCGATCGCGAGGTGGCGCTGAAGACGATCAGGGGCCCGTTCACCGACCGGTTCGAGCGCGAGGCGCGGGCGATCTCGTCGCTCAATCATCCGAATATCTGCACCCTGTACGACGTCGGCCAGCACGATGGCAGCGGGTACCTCGTCATGGAATATCTCGAGGGGCAACCGATTGCAGGGCCGCTTCCGGTCGCGCAGACCCTCGCGTACGGCGTGCAGATCTGCGATGCCCTGCATGCTGCCCATCGCAAGGGCATCGTGCACCGGGACCTGAAGCCCGCCAACATCCTGCTGACGAAACAGGGCATCAAGCTGCTCGACTTCGGCCTGGCGAAACTCGATCCCGCCGTCTCAGCGGTGACCCCTGCGGGCAGCGCGGCGGAGTTTGCCACCATCGCGGCCCTCACCGGGGCCCACACGGTCGTCGGAACGCCGCAGTACATGGCGCCCGAGCAGATCGAAGGCGGTGAAGTGGACGGACGGGCGGACATCTTCGCGTTTGGCTGCGTGCTGTACGAGGTGCTCACGGGGCGGCGCGCCTTCGACGGCAAGTCGGCTTCCACCGTGATCGCCGCCATTCTCGCGAGCACGCCGACACCGATCGAGCAGCTCGTGCCGTTGACACCACCGGCACTCGAGCGGGTCGTCATGCGATGTCTGGCCAAGGACCCCGAGGATCGCTGGCAGAGCGCAAAGGACGTGGCAGCGGAGCTCCAGTGGATTGGACAGGGCGGGTCGCGCGTGGGCTTGCCGGCTGTGGTCACGGTGCGCCGACGCACCCGTGAGCGCCTCGCCTGGGGCGTGGCCGCGGCGGCCGCAATCGCAGCGACCGCCTTTGCGGTGGCGTGGGTCAGGCGCGCGCCGCAACCACCGCCCGTCGTTCGCTTCGATGTGCCCGCACCAGACGGCAGCACGGCCATCGGACCGCCCGCCATCTCGCCGGACGGCCGGCTGATTGCGTTCACCGCGGTTGGGGCATCGGGCCGCAACCAGGTATGGGTGCGGCCTCTGGACGTGGTACAGCCCCGGGCGTTGTCCGGCACGGAGGGCGCCAGGCGCAGCGTGTTCTGGTCGCCCGACAGCCGGTTCATCGCGTACGCCGGCGAAGGGAAGCTGCGGAAGGTCGACGTCTCGGGCGGTCCTCCGCAGACGATCTGCGACGCGCCGTTCGGCTCAGACGGGACATGGAACAGCGACGGGACGATCCTGTTCGATGGACGCTCACAGGATCCAATCTGGCAGGTGCCGGCGGCGGGCGGCATCGCCCGGCCGCTCCTCGTCGCGGACCCGAAGAAGAAGGTGGCGGGTGTGGGCTGGCCCGAGTTCCTGCCCGACGGGCGGCACTTCCTGTATGTCGTCTACGGGGACAGCCCCGAAGAGCGGACCGTGAACGTCGGCACGCTGGATAGCGCCGAGAGCAAGGTGGTTCTCAAGACGCAATCCCGTGCCGTATACGCGGAGCCCGGGTTCCTGCTGTACGTGCGCGAGCGAACACTGGTGGCACACCCGTTCGACGCGCGCACGTTCGAGCTCACCGGTGAGGCAGTGCCCGTCAGCGAGGGACTCGGCGTCGATGCGCTGGGGCTCGCGACGTTCAGCGCATCGCGCACGGGCGTGCTGATCTTTCGCGCGGGTGAGCTCGGATTGAACCAGCTGCTCTGGCTCGATCGCGCCGGCAAGGAGTCGCCGCCGTTCGACCGACCGGGTGAGTACGGCGGCGCCTGGCTCTCCCCGGACGGACAGCGGCTGGCGTATGAGCTCAGCGAGGCGGGCGGGCGGGCGGACATCTGGATTCGCGACCTGGCGCGCGGCGTCAGCTCCCGGTTCACGTTCGACCCGGCCGACGAAAGCAATCCGATCTGGTCACCCGACGGGAGGCGTGTCGTGTTCACGTCCCAGGCGAAGGGTGCCGGCGACCTGTACGTGAAGGACGCGTCCGGCACACGACAACCCGAAGCGCTGCTCGTGAACGCCGAAGAGAAGTACGCCTCCGACTGGTCGCGCGATGGAAAGTGGCTCCTGTTCGTGAGCCGTGGGCGCGAAAATGGATGGGACCTCTGGGCGTTGCCGCTTTATGGCGAGCGAAAGCCGGTGGCCGTGGCGCAGACCAACTTCTCCGAGCTGTTCGGCACCTTGTCGCCCGACGGGAAGTACGTCGCGTACTCGTCCACCGACTCCGGACGCCGCGAGGTGTACGTGCAGGAGTTTCCCGAGCCGCAGAGCAAGGTGCAGGTCTCGGGCGCCGGCGGCACCGAGCCGTTCTGGCGCGCGGACGGCCGTGAACTGTTCTACGGCACCGCCGATGGCCGCGTGATCGCCGTCCCGGTGTCCACGGCGAATGGCTTCACTGCCGGCACGCCGCAAGTGCTCTTCCAGACGCGGTTCTCCACGCGGCTGGCCCGCGCGCACGCGCGGCCCACGCCGGACGGCCAGCGGTTCCTCGTGCTCGCCGCGCTCGGGCGTGACACGGTCCAGCCCACCTCGGTCGTCCTCAACTGGGCGGCAGGGTTGAAGAAGTAGGCCACGAGCTCAGTCTGGCTGGTTGCTTTTCGGCCCCCCGGGAGTTCCGACTCCGCTCGATCTTCACCCAGTCGAACCGCGCCTCCGAGCCGGCGGGACCGGCAATCGTCAGCGCGACCCGGACACCGAGATCCCACGGCGGAAGGTAGCCGCCCTCGGCCTCCTCCCCGATCGGGCGCCATTCGGGGTCCTTCCGCGTATCCGTTGCCACCGCGAATCGGAATCGCGATCCACCCGACGCGGTCATCCGCAGCAGCACGGCGTCCCCGAACGTGGCCGTCACACTCGTGATCGTCTCCTGCTTCCCCGCTTTGCGCCGCCACAGCAGTGCCCGGCCCGCACTCAACGATACGCCGATGGCGTTCTCCTGGTTGCCGTACGCGGCAAGGCCCGGCATCACGGTTGGTGCCAGTCCGCCCGTCAGCACGCGTGTGGTCGCGGTGTAATCGCCGGCGACCGTCTGATGCGCAATGACGGTGGCGGCCGGGTTGTCGCCAGGCGCGTCGGTGGCGCGCAGCACGAGCGCACCGTTCGTGACGGCGAGTTCCGGCTTGTGCTGCCACGGCCACTGCCACCCGGGATCGGGAGCCGACCGATCGAACTCGTCGACGAACGACCCTGTCGTCGCGCGCTCCACCACCCCGAACGGCGACGCCGCGCGCGCACTCGGACCCTGACCGCGGTTGATTTCGGGCCAGCCCTGCGCAGTCCACGTCACCTCGTCCAGCAGCCCCTGGCGCCCGGCGAACTGGAAGTCCTCGGGATCGTACGCGTGGTACAGCAGGAACGTGCGGCCATCTGCGTCGGACACCAGGCTGCCGTGACCTGGGCACTTCCAATGCTGGTTCCCCTGCAGAATCGGATTGGCGGGGTTCCGCTCCCACGGGCCGAGCAGGCGACGCGCCCGCGCGACCCCCAGCTTGTAGTTGCACTCCCGTCCACAGCACGCGTCGGACGAATAGAACATGTAGAACCACCCCTCCCGCCGGAGAATGTACGGGCCCTCGACCAGGTGCGCCTCCCACGGCGCAGTGTTGCGGATCAACTCGCGGCGGGTGCCCGTCAGGACCGTACCGTCTGGGGAGAGCGGCTGCGTCCAGATGGGCGTCGGCATCTTGCGGCTGTTGCCGTCTTCCTTCCATACGAGATACCGCTGACCCTCCTCGTCCACGACCAGCGCTGCATCGATGGAGCCGGCCTCCTGGCAGATCAGCGGCCCGTGATCTCGGTACGGTCCCTCCGGCCGGCTCGCGCTGGCCACGGCGACGCACAGCGGGCCGTTCTTCCGGCGCGCCGTGTAGTACACGAAGAATCGCCCACGGTCCTCCGCAATTTCCGGTGCCCAGTAGCTGCCCGCCGACCACGCGGGGGGATCCTGGAATACGGCGCCGACGCGCGCCCAGTTCACCAGGTCGGTCGACTTCAGCAGTGGAAAGAGCGGCGCCCACTGCGAGGTTGTCGCGGTAGCCCAGTACGTATCTCCTGTACGAATGACGGACGGATCGGGGTAGTCACCGGGCAGCACGGGGTTGCTGTACGTAGTCGGCGACTGCGCGTGCCCGAATGGCAGCATGATGGCCACGAGACACGACGTGACGGCGAGAGTCGCGGCGCGGTGGAACCGCCGCATGCATCGGTGCTGCGCGGGTGTGTCGTGCATATGGCAACCCTTGGGACCGCACCGCACGAAGCGGGCGCGGGCACATGCGGGCAATATACATGACGGGGCGAAGAGGCGGGAACGGGCAGCTGAAGCCGCACACCACGTACGCGCATGGGTCTGCCACCGGTACAATGTTCATCCACATGTCACTGGTGTTGGTCCTTCTACTCACGATGCTGAACGGCCACGACGCCTCCGCCCGGCAGGGCAGCGCGGACTGTGGTGACTGGCGTGAATGCCACCAGCGCGCCCTCGAGGCGGCTGCACAGGGTGAGTACGAAGCCTTTCACGATCTTGCCTGGCGTACCGTGCAGAAGGGGCCGAAACAGGATGCATCCCTGATGTACCTCCTCGCGCGCGCGCAGTGCCTGAGCGGGCGCCCGCACGATGCGCTGGTCATGCTGCTGCGCCTGGCCGATCGCGGCATCACGACCGATGCGGCCAGCAAGGAGGAGTTCGCGGCGGTGCGGCGGCTGCCGCAGTGGCCCGATGTGGAAGCCCGCCTGCGTGGCGCCGAGGATCCGACCTCACCCACGGCGGAAGCACCGGCCATCGAGTCGACCACACCAGCCGCTCCCGCCTCGGGAGGCGGCGGCACACCGGAGAACTCGAGGGCGGCTGGAGCCATGCTGATGCCGGCACCCGGTGCGGGCCTCATGGAAGACGCGCTCCGCGTCCCGTCGCTGGCGATGACGCCCGTGGCCCTCGCGCACGATCGCGCCTCGGGGCGGTTCGTATTCGGTGATGCCGCCGGCCGCAAGCTCGTGATCGTGGACGAGCGCATGCACCTGGTCGTCGACCTCGTGCGGGAGGCATCCGCAGGCTTCTATGACATCACCGCGTTCGAGATCGACGCACGTCGGGGCGATTTGTGGGTCGTGAGCGCGGACGGGACGACCGGCGCCACGGCGCTGCACCACGTGCAGATGGTCTCGGGCCGGCCCCTCGCCCGCCTCGACATGCCAGGCGGTCTCACGCCCGGACGGTTCGTCGACGTCGCGGTCACACGCGACGGGGTCGTCTACGTGCTCGACGCGGCCGGCCGGCGGCTGCTCTCGATGCGGCAGAACGCGCGCACGCTCAGCGTCGCGGCACGCCTCGACGTGCAGGGGCCAACCAGCATTGCTCCCGCGGGTGATGACCTCGTCTACGTCGCGCACGAGGGGGGCGTGTCGCGGGTGGACACCCGGTCCGGCCGCGTTGCCTCCGTGCGGTCCGGTGAAATCGTCTTGCCCGCCTTCGCGCGCCTGCGGTGGGACGCCGGCGCCCTGCTGGGAGTGGAGCGGCTCGAGGATGGAACCTGCCGCATCCTGCGCGTGAGAATCGACCCGGCGACAGGCCGCGTACGGACGACGCAGGTGCTGGCCTCCGGAGTCACGATACCAGCTCCGTCGGCCCTCACCGTGAGTGATGACGCCGTGTACTTCGTCAGCCGGGAGGACCGTGCCGGCGCGACCAGCGAGACCATCGTCAAACGCATCCCGCTCGGCGTGCCGCGGGACTGACACGGACCACGCAGGACTTCCGCCACAGTTACTGCAGCCGCTGCCGGCCGGGGTTCGGTGAACTCAGCGGTTGAATCATGCCTGTCGGGGTCCGGCGGGTGTGTCGCGTGCCGACGCCGTGAGTGGCAGCTCCACCGTGAAGGTCGCCCCCTTGCCGATGCCGTCACTCTCCGCCCAGACACGCCCCCCGTGCATCTCGACATAATGCCGCACGAGTGCGAGGCCGAGCCCGAGCCCTCCCACGTCGCGTGTGGTGCTGCTGTCGCCCTGGTGGAAGCGGTCGAAGACGTGCGGCAACAGGCGGGCATCGATCCCGCGCCCCGTATCCTGGACCGTGATGCGAACGGATGGCCCGGCGCGCGTCGCGAGCACATCGATCCGGCCTCCCGGGGGCGTGAACTTCACCGCGTTCGACAGCACGTTCCAGAACACCTGCTGCAGGCGGTTGGGATCCCCGACGACGAGGCCTGTATCCGCGTCGAGCTGCTGGCGCAGCTCGATGCGCCTGGCCCGCACGGCGGGCATAATCGAATCGGTGGCACTGGTCAGGATCGCGGCGACATCGCACGGCTCCACGTCGAAGCGCATCTTGCCGGAGATGATCCGCGATACGTCGAGCACGTCGGAGACCAGTTGCGCGAGGGCGGTGGCATTGCGCTCGATCGTCTCGATCGCACGCGCGCGGCCGGCCTCCTCGATCATCTCGCCTCGGAGGAGTCTCGCGTAGCCGAGAATCGCATTCAGCGGCGTGCGGAGCTCGTGTGACAAGGTGGCAAGGAACTCGTCCTTTACGCGGTTCGCACGCTCCAGTTCAGCGACGAGCTGCTTCCGCTCGCTGATGTCGCGGGCGATCTTCGAGGCGCCGAGCAATCTGCCGTCCGGGCTCAGGATCGGGGACACCGTCAGGGACACCGACACACGGTGCCCGTCCTTGTGGCGGCGCTCGGTCTCATAATGATCGACGCCGATGCGCCGGCGCACGCAGTCGAGCACGTAGGCTTCCTCCCCGATGCGATCGTCAGGGATGATGACGAGGATGGAGCGGCCGATCATCTCCACGGCGGTGTAGCCGAACATCCGCTCGGCAGCGCGGTTCCAGGACGTGACGATCCCGTTCAAGTCCTTGCTGACAATCGCGTCGTCGGACGACTCGACGATTGCCGACAGGCGTAGCGCCGCGTCCATGTGGCCAGCGTTTTCAGCCATGGCGGGTTGTATGCTGCGGCGGCGTGACGCGGGTTGCCAACTCAGACAATCTCGAGCTGATCCTTCGATGGCAGCGCCGGAAACGGGGTGTGTGGCTCGGATTGATACCAGTACGCGACCGAGGCGATGTCGTCCTGCAGCGGCAGGTAGCGAGCGCCCGCGCGCCAGCCGAGCGCCTGGATCGTCACACGGAGGTCCTGTTCGAAGCGGATCGGGTCGATGACGTGCCAGCGGTACAACCCGAACCGCTGCTGCGAATCATAGAGGCCGTCGGGGCGGACGACCAACGGCAGGCCCGAGTAGGGCGTGCTGAACTCCTGATACTTCTTCGTCTCCTGGTTCTCGAAGTTGTACGACCCGCAGAAGTAGTCTTCGGTTCCGGTGCCGCAAATCGTCGGATACGTGGTGTCGCCGTCCATGAAGAACTTGATTTCGCCCTCACCCCACCAGCCTTTGCTGTTCACTCCCCATGAGAGGTGCGTGCCCACGAAGTGGCCTTCGCCCTTGATGCCGTCCACGATCGTGTAATCCTGTTTGTAGGGAAGCGGGTTGACGCGCCGGAACTGCGCGTGGAGGTACGCTGCATCTTCGGGAATGTCGGTGAGCGTGTGATCGATCTGGTAATAGACCGTCATCTGCTCGTGCGCGATGTTTTCCATCGTGATGCGGCACGAACGCCGGAACGGCATCACCCAGTAGCAGTTGAACGCGCTGCCCGGGTTCACGGCCACGGCGATCGAGTTGATCTGGGCGTACCTGCCCCAGCCCGACGCGAAGAAGTCGCCGACCGGGGTCTCGACCGAGGGCAAGGTCTCGCCGTCCCAGTAGATGCGGAGAATCGAGTGGCGCCAGTGCCCTGTCGGCGTCATCCAGATGTGCTGAATCGCACCCGGTCCCTTGATGTCGGCGAGCGTGAACACCTGCTTCGGCTCGATGCGGACCGACGGCGAGATCTTCCAGCCAACGCCGAGATCGCGCGCAGCCTGAGCGCCGGTGCCCTCGGTCGCCATCCCGCCGCGGCCCTTCTCGCCCGTGAAGTTCTCCGGGCTGATGGAGCGCGTCTTCGCGCGGGAGAGCCGGTGGAGATCGCCCACTCCCGTCGTCAGCCCGTTGAACGGACGCGCCGCCGCCGGCTGCGCCGCGGCAGTCTTCGGAACCGCCAGCAATCCGGAGGCGCCCAGCAGGCCAAGTAGTCGACGACGACCGATCATTGAGTGGCTCCTTTCAGGTTCCTGGCTCCAGGCTCCAGGCTCCAGGCAGGCTCCGGGCTCCCGGTCCCAGGGCTCTCAAGTGCATGTGCATGTGTGTGTGCGTCGCCTACCGCCCACCGCCCACCGCCTACCGCCTACCGCCTACCGCCTACCGCCTACCGCCTACCGCCTACCGCCCACCGCCCACCGCCGGTCGCCGCGCCGCCCGTCCGGCGACCTCACAGCAACGTCCCCCGCAACACCACGAGCGCGACACTGAAGTAGATCATCAACCCTGTGACGTCCACGAGTGTCGCCACGAACGGCGCCGATGATGTCGCGGGATCGAACCCGAGCCGCCGCATCACGAGGGGCAGCAGCGATCCGATGAGCGTCCCCCAGAGCACGATGGCGACGAGCGTGATGCTGACGGTGAGCGCCAGGAGCGTCGCGTGCGGGCCGTACATGTCGGAAAACGCCGACCAGAGTGTGATGCGGACGAAGCCAATGCTGCCCAGAATCGTGCCCAGGGCGAGGCCCGCCAGGATCTCCCGCCGCATGACCCGCCACCAGTCACGCAGGCCGACTTCGCCGAGCGCCAGGGCACGTATGACCAGCGTCGAAGCCTGGGACCCCGAGTTGCCGCCGCTCGAGATGATGAGCGGCACGAACAGCGCCAGCACGACCGCCTGCGAGATCTCGTGCTCGAAGGCACCCATCGCGGTCGCCGTCAGCATCTCGCCGAGGAACAGCGCGGTGAGCCAGCCGGCGCGCTTCCGCAGCATCGTAGAGAAGGCGACGTCCATGTACGGCTCGTCGAGCGCCTCCGATCCGCCGATGCGCTGGATGTCCTTGGTAGCTTCCGCCTCGGCCACGTCGAGCACGTCGTCGATGGTGACGATGCCGATCAGCATCCCTGCCGTGTCGGTAACGGGCAGGGCGGTGCGGTCGTATTCCCGGAACACTGCCACCGCCGTCGCCTGATCGTCAGTGGCCTTCAATGCGATGAATTGCCGATCCATCAGGTCGGCGAGCGGCTTGTCGAGCGGGGCGAGCAGCAACTCGCGGATGCGGATATCGTCGATGAGCAGACCCTGCTCGTCCACGACGTAGACGACGTTCAGGGTCTCGCTGTCCTGGCCGTGCTCGCGGATGTAGTCCAGCACTTCGCGCACGGTCCAGTGTTCACGCACGCCCACATACTCGGGCGTCATCAGACGCCCGATCGAGTGTTCGGGGTACCCGAGGAGCGTGACCGCCACGCTGCGTTCTGCCGGCGTGAGCAGCGACAGCAGCTGCCGAGTGGCGGTGGCGGGCAGTTCCTCGAGGAACATCGTGCGGTCGTCCGGCGCCATGTTGTTCAGCAGGGCGGCGATGTCCTCCTGCGCCATGGCCTTGAGGAGCGCTTCCTTGTCTTCGTGCGCGAGGTACTCGAAGACCGCCGCCGCATCCTTTCGCGGCAGCACGCGGAAGACGACGACCTGGTCTTCGATGGCGAGCTCGGTGAGCACCGCCGCGAGGTCGCCCGCGTGGCGGTTGCGCACCATGTCGCGCAGCCGCGAGAAATCGCGCTGGTGCACTGCCGCGGCGAGCTCGTCGGCAGGCCGCGCGACCTGACGGATCGTGCCCAGTGCCTCGTCGCGTTGTGGGCCGGAGAGTTGCTGTTCCATTTGCGTAAGCGCCGCTCTGACTACGTCGTGGTGATGCACGTGCGGGCCTATCGCCTTCACGGCGTCGAGCCACACGCGATGGATCAGGTCGAGGTCGCCAGGCGTGAGCGCCGGCGGATGCGCACCGATGTGATAGGCATCGTCACGGCCGCTGTGATGGTGGATGACGAGCCGAACGTCGATCCCTTCCGGCCTCTCGGCGCGTTCCCATGCGTCGCCGAGCAGCCGCGCCTGGTCGTCTGCGGAGAGCAGCGACGACTCGCCGACGTACAGCTCCGAGCTGCGGAGACGGGTGATGGTCGTGACCAGGGCATCGAAGACGTTCTGGGCGGGGACGATCAGCAGGTGCACGGGCCGGTGATACCGCTCCCCCAGCGCCACGACGCGCGACAGCAGCCGGCGCTCGGCGGCGGTGGGCTCAGGATGAGCCGAGCCGTCGTCCTCGACGTCCACGCCAAGCAGCCGGACGGTCATGACGACGACGTCGCGATCCCCGGCCGCCTGAAGCGCCGCGGCGACGTGGGAGAGCGAATGAGGGTGGCGTACCGCGGCCAGCACGTTGCCGGGACGCGCCTCGACGTGCCCCACCGCGAGCTCGGGGGAGGGCAGCAGCTCGAAGGTGTCCAGGTCCTCGGTGCTGACGTCGGCTTCCGCCAGCCGTGGGCTGAACGTCAGGAGGACGATGACGCCGCCAAGCAGCGCGCACGTCGCAATCGCTGGCGGATCGCCAATTGCCACCAGCGCCAGCAGCGCCGCGGACGCAACGGCGCCGACGAGGACCAGGCCTCCGGCCACCCGCAGCCGACCGAGCCGGATGTCGAGCGGCACGCGAAAAGGGCGCGGCCCCGGCACACGTGTCCGCAGGCGCACCAGCGCCGTGAGCCGGATGAGCAGCGTCACCCCGACGCCGACGGCGTAGGCGTGCGCGATCCACGGCACGCGGCCGCCACCAGCCAGCATGATGACGACCGTCGACGCGGCGGCGAGATCGGACGCGTATGCGTAGGTGCCGAACCGCGGATGCTGCTGCGCGAGCCGCTCGGCGAGCCTGTGCGTGGATGCGAGGCGCCGCATCAGGACCTCCGCGTCCGCAAGCGCAGCGTGGGCGGCAGGGAGCAGCAGCAGGACGGCTGTGACGGCGATCAGGATCCCCGCGATGCCGCGCGTCCAGGGCGGTCCGACGAGGTGCTGGCCAAGCCCGGCGAGCGGCGTGGTGAACCACAACGCCTGTGCGCTCGACGGCACCAGCAGCACGTACAGAAACGCGAGCGGCACGGCAACGGCCAGCGTGAAAATCGAAACGATCGTGCCGGTGCGCCGGAGGGCCTGGATCCGGGGGGGCTGGTACTCGTGCGCACCGCGCGCGAGCGCCTCCCCGCCGCCCAGCAGCGGTACCGCAATGGCGAACGTGACGAGCGCGGTCAGGGCTGCGTCCGTGAGCCACCAGCCGGAGCCCCCGAGGGCCGGCGCGTCGGCCGGCAGCACCGCATCGAGCGGGATGTGATGGCGCACGACACTGATCGCGCCCCACACGACGATTCCCGTGAGAATGCCGACGCCCACCCACACGCCGCGCGCGACCAGGCGCGAAGGCAGGTCCTGCCCCATCCGCGTGCGCAGCCACAGCACGCCCAGCAGCACGACTGCGAGAACACCGGCGACCTCTTCTGAGGTGAGACGGGCCGTCGCCGGCCAACCCGCGACCGCCGCGACGACGAAGTCCGCCACGTGATGACCGACGAGCACGCAGGCCAGGGCCGCGAGCATGAGACGCTCGACGAGCATGGCGGCCGCGGTGACCGGCGCCGCACGCGGTCCGAACGCGTGGTCCGCCCGGCCGATCAGCCCACCGGGGATGAAGAGGGCCCAGCTCTCCATATCCGCCGCGCGCGCCAGAAGGCTCAGCACGCCCGCCGCAAGCACGATCCACGGCGCCCAGTCCCCCGCCAGCGCCCGTGCGAGGCCCACGACGAAGAACGCGCCGACGCCCAGTTCGGCGATGGCCAGCGCCGCGGCCTTCCAGACCGACATGAACGACAGCAGCGCCGTCGCCGAGAGGACGACACGCACGGCCTGCCGGCCGGGAAGCATGGGTGAGCGCGGGGGCATTCACCGCGATGATAGTCCAGCGAGTCGCCGGTCTTGCTAAACGAGATCGGGAGGTGTTTTCAGATTTTGCCTGGCGGGATGCCGCCGGGTGTGGCAGATTCGTCGAAACTCCTCCCGATCTCATTGCTCAGAACGGGCAGCGCTGCTTCGATGGCGGGTCTGGAGGATTCGAGCCAGGGCGGCAGGACGAGGGTCTCGCCCAGTCGGTCGGCGGATTCGTCCACGGCGAAGCCGGGACCGTCGGTGGCCAGCTCGAAGAGGACGCCCCCCGGCTCCTGGAAGTACACCGACTTGAACCAGAAGCGATCGATCACCGGCGTCGGGCGTGCTCCGGCCGCGGCCACCTGCGACCGCAGCGCGAGCTGATGCTGCTCGTCGTCAACGCGCCACGCCAGATGGTGCACCGCCCCGACGCCCCACGCGCCACGATTGACGTTCGGCGTCTCCTTCACGTCCACCACGCCGGCGGCGTTCGCAAACCCGTAGCGCGTCCATTCGTTTTCGGTCCCCACCTCCTCGAAGCCGAGCACGCCCGTGAGGAACGACGCGGTGGTGCCTGCCTCGCGCTCCCAGATCTGCGCGCCGAACAGTCCGCGGATCTGATGCTCGGGCGGCACCGGGCTCTCCTCCCATGGCGTGAACTTCCGCGCGGCGCCACGCGCCACGAGCCGGAGGCGGAGCCCATGTGGATCGATCAGCGCGATGGTGTCATCACCAAAGCGCCTCTCCCGCCGCTCGATGCGCCCGCCGTACTGGTGCAGGCGCGTGCCCCAGTAGTCGACGCTCTCCAGGGGCACCTCGAGCGCGACTTCGTGGGCAAGGCCGTGTCCCATCCGAGGACGCGCAAGCTTCTCCCAGGGGAAGAACGTCAGATCGGTGCCAGGCCGCCCCTCCGCGTCGGCATAGAACAGGTGGTACGTCCCCGGGTCGTCCTGGTTGACGCTTTTCTTGACCAGGCGCATGCCGAGCACGCCGGCGTAGAAGTCCAGGTTCTCCTGCGCCGGTCCGGAGATGGCCGTGATGTGGTGAAGCCCGTTGGCGTGCTGCATGATATCTCCGACGTGCGATGAACGTGGAGCCGGGACTTCAGTCCCGGCGGACGGCTATACGTGGTATTCGGCCCGCGCCGACAACCATCAGGACCCGTGAATGATGGCTCCCGGCGCCCTCTGGTCGCAAGCCCGGCAGCCTGCACCGTTTCGCCGGCGAATCGCGGATAATCTCGGACGCATGCAGGAGGACATCGACCGGCTCGTCGAGGCCCTGAACGACACCGTCGCCGCAGACGCACCGGCGCGACAGGCTCCGTCCAGGCTGGACGCCTGGCTCCGCACGCTCGTGGCTCGAGGCGGCAGCGATCTCTTCCTCATCGCCGGCGCCCCGCCGTCGCTGCGCATCAACGGGGCCGTACATCCGCTCGACGAGGGACCGCTCGATGGCGAGGACGTGGAAGACGCGGTGCTGCCAGCCCTCTCCCCCTACCACGTCAAGCAGTATCGCGAGCGTCATTCCGCCGACCTGTCACTGCGGATCGACGCGCGGCACCGGTTTCGCGTGAACCTCCACCGCGAGCGGGAGCGCGCCGCGGCCGCCATCCGTGCGCTGCCCACCGAGGTCCCGACGCTCGCATCGCTGAAGTTCCCCATGCCCATCGACGTGCTCTCGCGCCTGTCGCGCGGCCTCGTGCTGATTTGCGGTGCGACGGGATCCGGCAAGACCACGACAATGGCATCCATCGTGGCCGACATCAACAAGCGCGAGCGACGGCACATCGTCACGATCGAGGACCCGATCGAGTACGAGCACCAGCACGGCCTGAGCCTCATCGAACACCAGGAGGTGGGGAGTGATGTACCCGATTTCGTCAGTGCGTTGCGCGCAGCCGTCCGGCAGGCACCCGATGTGCTCGTCGTGGGCGAGATGCGGGATCCGGAGACGATGCGCCTGGCCCTGAACGCGGCGGAGACGGGACACCTCGTGCTCTCCACGCTCCATGCGACCGACGTGTCCTCCGCCGTGTCGCGGGTGGTGGACTCCTTCCCGTCCGAACGCCAGGCGGCGGTACGCCAGGAGCTGGCCATGGCGCTTGCGGCCGTGCTCACGCAGACGCTGATCCCGCGTGCGGACGGCACCGGCCGGGTACCCGCGGCGGAGCTGCTCCTCGTAAGCTATGGCGCCCGTCAGCACGTGCGGCGCAACGCCCTGCAGCACCTTCACCAGGAGATCACGATCACGCGTAAGGCCGGCTCGTTCACGATGGAGGAATCGCTCGCGCGTCTCGTGCAGCAAGGGGAGATCGATCGGACGGAGGCTACCGGCCGGGCCGCCCATGGCGAGGAGCTGGAGGGGATCCTCGGGAAGTAAGCGCCGGCGGAGGGCAAGCCGCAAACACGCGCCCGCGCAGCCGGCTGAAGCCGGATCCCATCCACCAGCGGCCGCGCGGCGCTGTGAATTCGTTCGCGTGTGGTTCAGCCGCGAGCCGGTGACAGCGTCCGCCCGCGAGGATCCGTTCTCCCGGAGACCTCTCTCTGTATCCGCAGGAGCAACAGGAGCGACCCCAGCACCGCCGCGAGATTCGGGAACGCCATCAGGGCTGGCATGAGGGCCTCGCATGCGAGCATGTATGCTTCGGCTCTCCTGCTCGGGATCGTCGCAGTCGCGGTCGCGTGTTCCGGCCGGGTGGAGCGAGTGAGCGCAGCGCACACGGACATCGCGACGCTGGAGGTCCGTCTCCGCGAGCACGTTCAGGAGCTCGCCGGGAGGATCGGCGAGCGGAACGTGTTTCGTCCCGAGGGGCTCGAGGCGGCAGCGCGGTATATCACCCGGGATCTGGTCGCCAGCGGGTTCTCGCCGGCCGCCCAATCGTTCACAGCATTCGGACGCGACGTGCGGAACATCGAAGCGGAGCTGACCGGGACCGTCCGGGCCGACGAAATCCTGGTTCTCGGTGCGCACTACGACTCGGTGGAGGGCTGCCCTGGTGCGAACGACAACGGCTCGGGCGTCGCTGCCCTGCTGGAGGTGGCGCGGGCCCTGAAGGCGTCCCGCCAGCAGCGCACGATTCGGTTCGTCGCGTTCGTCAATGAAGAGCCGCCGTTTTTCCAGGGTCCGCAGATGGGAAGCGTCGTGTCCGCGCGACGATCGCGGGTTCGCGGGGAGCGGATCGTCGGCATGCTCTCGCTCGAGACGATCGGCTACTACACCGACGCGGCGAACACGCAGGAGTATCCGGCACCGCTCAACCTGCTGTACCCCAGCACGGGTAACTTCATCGGCATGGTCAGCAACCTCCGGTCGCGCCAGCTGCTCACCCGCGTGGCAACGGCCTTCCGTGCGGCAACGCGGTTTCCCATTCAGTCAGCCGTTGCTCCAGCTTCGCTGCCCGGTGTCGGCTGGTCCGATCACTGGGCGTACTGGCAGGAAGGGTATCCCGCCGTCATGCTGACCGACACCGCGCCGTATCGGTATCCCCACTACCATACGCTGCACGATACGCCTGACAAGCTGCGGTATCCGCAGTTTGCGCAGGTCGTCGCTGGAATAGTCCAGGCGACCCGTTCGCTGGCGGGGCCGCATCCATAGCTGGCGTTGGCGCGGATCCGTCCCCCAATCGGCGCCGCGACGGCTTCGTCGACATGCGGCCAGTGGAACGCGGCGAGAAGGCAACATTCTTGCGATACGTGGAATGGATCATGTCAACCAACACGCCTCGAACCACCAGACCTCGTCCGAGAGCCACCTCCAAGGACAACTCGCTGATTGACTGGATTGAGCCCGAGCGCAACCTGCGTGTGCTCGACTGGCGTGAGCGCGCCCAGCAGTTCGGTCTGGTGCCCGTCGGTCCCGACGAGGAACGGCTGCCGGTCGCCAGCACGTCGCCGGAACGGCTGCTTCGGGAGGAAGAGCCGGAGTCGCTATCGGACCAGGCCGTGCTCGGGAAGGAGGACGATGAGGATCACGACGAGGAGGTGGAGGAGGAGTCCACCGCCGAGCCCGAAGAGGTGTTCGAGGCCGGTCCCGTCTCGCACGAGGATGCGGATCTCGTGCGCCTGTACCTCAGCCAGCTCGGCAAACGACCGCTGCTGACCTTTGCACAGGAGCAGGAGATTGGGCTCCGGATCGAACAGCGCCGGGCCGACCTGCTCACCGCGCTGGCTGTCCTACCGTGCGCGCTCAGCACAATCGTCAGCCTCGCCGAGCACGTGCGGAAGGGTCTGGCGCCAGCCGCCGAGCTGATCCTGATGCCCGATGGAGGCGAGCTGACCCCGGACAAGGCGGCACCGACGCTCGAAGCCTTCCGGCGCATGCGCCGCCTCGAGCGCTGCATTGCGCGCTGGCGGCGGAGCGAGGCGCACGACGCGCCGACGCGCGAGAGGCACGTCGCGCGCGCGCAGAAGGAGATCGCGGCCTCGCTCCGGGAGCTGCCGATTCGGCCGGCGCTCATCGAGGAGGTCCGCTGCGAACTGCAGCGCACGGCCGCGCGGCTCGCCGAGCTCGAGGCCGCGCCCGCGTCTCCCGCGCGTGACGCGGCCCTCCGTGAGCTCCAGGAGCGGATCGGCATCGCGCCGGCCGAGTTCCGCCGGGGTGTGGCCGCCGTGGAGGAGGCGGAAGCGGCGCTGGTCGATGCGAAGCGCGAATTGCTCGAGGCCAACCTGCGGCTCGTGGTCTCAATCGCGCGACGCTACCTCAATCGCGGCCTGTCGCTGCTCGACCTCATTCAGGAAGGCAACATCGGCCTGATGAAGGCGGTGGATCGCTTCCAGTTCCGCCGCGGCTTCAAGTTCTCGACGTACGCCACATGGTGGATCCGGCAAGCGGTCACGCGCGGCATCGCCGACTACGGCCGCACGATCCGTCTCCCCGTCCACGTGGTCGAATCGCTGAACAAGATCACGCGGGAGCGGCGGGACTTCACGCATGAGCGGGGACGCGATCCATCTCCGGCCGAGTTGGCCGTGCGGATGGGCCTGCCGCTCGGAAAACTCGAACTGCTGCTCGACGCCGCCCGCCAGCCCGCGTCTCTCGACGCGCCTATTCAGTCCGGCGATGAGGAAACGCGGCTGGGAGACCTGCTGAAGGACGTGACGATCGGCTCGCCCGAGGAGGCGGCCATTCGGGGCGATATGGCGGACCAGATCGAGCACGTGCTCGAACCGCTCAGCGATCGCGAGAAGGAAGTGCTGCGCCTGCGCTACGGCCTCGGCACGGATCGCGAGTACACGCTCGAAGAGATTGGCCGCCGTCTGTCGGTGACACGGGAGCGCGTGCGGCAGATCGAAGCCCGCGCGCTCACCAAGCTTCGCAACAAGGGGCGCGCGGCGTAGAGCAGCGAGCGGTCAGGGCTTCAGTTCCACTTCGATGACGCGCATCGGCGCGCGTCCGGGGTTCCCGACCTGGTGGGTGGCGTTGGCTTCCCGGAAGCCGACGCTGCCGGCCTTGAACTCGACGCGATCCGTTTTGCCGCCGGGATCCGTGAACTGCAGCGCACCCTCGCTGAGAATGATCCCGACATGGGCGTACGCGTGCGTGTGCATGCCCGTGTCGAGCACGCCCGGCGGAAACGTCACGTCCCTGACCCGCACACGCTCGTTCTCGAGCACGGTCGTGTACGCCGGTTTTGCCTGCGCCGCCGGCCCGCCGCCTGTCTGTGACCACGCGGCTGCACCGGCAATCGACACTCCGAGGCCGACGGCCAGGCCGGCGAGGAAGGCCGGGCGCCCGTTCTTCAGTCCACTCGTCATCTGCATCGGTCCCCTTCGCTTTCGTCGTCTCGCCTCTCGAGGAACAAACTCCTCCCTGATCTGATTCTTTAGAAACACCTCCCGATCTCATTCTCACCAATGTGAGAAACACCTCCCGATCTCATTCTCTCGGTTCAGTGGCGCCAGGGGACGGTCGGGGACCAATAGGCGTTGATGCCCAGGGCGGACCAGCGTTGGGCCTGGGCAGCGAGGCGGCCCTTGTACTCGGCCCACGTCCGGGTCGCGGCGGGAGACCACGCGATCTCGGCCGCACCCGCCAGCCGGGGGAAGGCCATGTACTCGACATCCCGCATGGTCGTCAGCGTCTCGGACCAGAGAGGCGCTTCGACCCCGAGAATGGACGCCTCGTTCACGCCGGACAGCACCGTCGCCGGGTCCCAGCCGTACGCCTCCGGTACATCCACGTACGCGGCCCAGTGCAGCCCGATCGGCGTCGCGGTGTGGTACTGCATGTCGAGGTAGATCTTGTGCGCGGGCGACAGGATGACCTTCGTGGCGGGCGGCACGTGAAACTTCTCCGCGGGGCGCCACTGCTGGACGATCGTCGAGGGCAGCAGCGTCGCCGCCGCGACCTCATCCCACCCAATCACCGTCTTCCCATGCGAGGCGACAATGCCCTGGACGCGCTCGATGAACGCGCGGTACTGGGCCGGCGTGATTTTCTTCACTTCGTCGCCGCCGATGTGGAAGTACGGCCCCGGCGTCAGACCCGCGATCTCGCGTACCACATCGTCGATGAACTTATACGTGATCTCCTTGTCCACGCAGAAGTTGCTGAATCCGACCTCGATGCCCGTGTAGAGCGGCGGTGCCACGCCGTCGCAATTCAACTCCGGCACGGACGCGAGCGCGGCGTTGATATGGCTGGGCATGTCGATCTCGGGGATCACGGTGATGAAGCGATCACGCGCATAGGCGATGAGCTCGGTGTAGTCCTGCTGCGTGTAGAAGCCTCCCGGCCCGCCGCCCACCTTGGTGCTCCCGCCGTGCACCGTGAGGTTCGGCCAGGATTTGATCTCGAGCCGCCATCCCTGGTCGTCCGACAGGTGCAGGTGCAGGCGATTGATCTTGTACAGCGCGAGCAGATCGATGTAGCGGCGGACCTCGGCGGGGCCGAAGAAGTGGCGGGCCACGTCGAGCATGGCGCCCCGCCACCCGAATCGTGGCCGATCCTCGATCTGCGCGGCGGGAATGCTGATCGGATGTGGGCGCGCCGCCTGATGCTCGATCGATGGGGGCATCAGCTGCCGCAGCGTCTGGACGCCGTAGAAGACCCCCGCGGGCGTGCGCCCCGTGATTCGCACGCCATCCGTCACAACCGTCAGTGCGTATCCCTCGTCACCCAGCGCGTCGCGGGACGCGTCGAGCACGAGCGAGATGCCGCCAGACGCCGGGGGTGCCGCGGCGGGCCGCACCTCAACCGGCGTCTCCGTTGCATGGCCAATCAGGTCCGCGAGGAAACCCCCGATTCGCTTCAGATCGTCGGACCCCGGCGGCACATAGATCGCGGTCTGCGGACCGACGACGAACGACTGGCCGGGTGTGAGCGTCACGACAGCGGGCAGCGGAATGAGCGCGTGGGGCGCCGGCGTCGCCGTGGCCTGGGTCGCTGCGGCTACGACCGGCTGGTCAGGAGTCATGTCCACCGGCACCGCGCGCGGCCACCCGATCGTCAGGAGTCCGGCCAGAAACGCCGTCGCCCACGGGTGACGGCCCGCGACCCGGCTGCACCCCGACTTGTGCTGGTGTGTCATACAGCGGCCTCGAGCTTCGATCCCGCGCATCGTTCCACTTGGATCGCGTAAGAGTCAAGGCAGAGCACGTGTGGGGGAACCGGGGGGCAGCCTCCCCGCACCGGTGAGGATTCTGCCCGGGTGAGCCCGGCAAGCAACGCAGGGAGTATGCTGGGTTGTTGATTTCTCCTAAACCGCGCAATAATGGCCTCTTACCTCTTTCCGGCAACGGAGGTCCGCGTTGATGGCGTGCGCGCACTGCGGCGCCGACATGGCAGCCTCGCAACGTGTCTGCTCCCGGTGCGGCCACTCGGGGAGTGCTGTGACCGCAGCCGGGGCCGAAGGTGCTCTGACGTCGTTGACGGCGGCACCTGAAACACCCACCCCATTGCCGGACCGATCCTCGGAGCACGACGAGAGCCTGACTGTTCCGCCGGTTTCTCACGCCGAGCCGGACACCCACATGCGACCCGCGGTCATTGCCGGAGATCAGCCAACCGCGGGGGGGCAGGCTGCATCGCCGGATCCGGGCTCCGCGACCGCCACCTTCCAGACCGGCACGCGGTTCGGGCGCCGCTATCATCTCATCCGTCAGCTCGGTGTTGGCGGAATGGGCGCAGTGTACCAGGCGTGGGACGACGAGCTGGCCGTTGTCGTCGCGATCAAGGTGATACGCCCCGAGGCGATGGCCGATCCGGCCGTCGCGCGCGATCTCGAACGCCGCTTCAAGCGCGAATTGCTCCTCGCGCGCAACGTCACGCACAAGAACGTCGTCCGCATCCACGACCTCGGCGAGATCGACGGCGTCAAGTACATCACGATGCCGTACGTGAACGGCTCGGATCTGGCGACCGTTCTCAAGCGCGAAGGCCGCCTCCCCGTTCGCAAGGCTCTCTCGATTGCCCGGCAGATTGCCTCAGGGCTGGTGGCAGCGCATGACGCCGGCGTCGTGCACCGCGACCTGAAGCCCGCGAATATCCTGCTCGACGAAGAAGACCACGCGTTGATCACGGATTTCGGCATTGCGCGTTCGGTCTCAGGTCCGGGCGGCGGCACGGTGGTGGGCACCGTCGTCGGTACGCTGGACTACATGGCCCCGGAACAGGCGCGCGCGGAAGCGACCGATCATCGCGCCGACATCTACGCGTTCGGCTGGATGCTGTCGGACATGCTCGTCGGCCGGCGCAAGGTGGGCAACGGTGAGAGCGCAATTGCGGAACTGCTCGATCGTCTGAGCAAGCCGGCCCCATCACTCCGTTCCGTCGATCCGGCGATCCCGCAGGCGGTCGAAGACATCGTCGGGCGGTGCGTTCAGCCCGATCCAGCGCTCCGGTATCAGCGCACCCAGGAGCTGCTGATCGATTTGGAGGCGGCGGCGGGCGATGGCGCGCCGGGCACGACTCTTACCACCACGACACGGCCGCACATGACTCCGGCGCCGCCCATGCAGCCGCGGGCGACGACGATCACCATTGCGTTGCCCAGTCTGCTGTCCAAGAAAGGCTCGCGGAACTGGATTGCGGCAGGTGTTCTCGCTTTGCTGGCAGCTGCGGGTGGACTGCTCGTTTATCGGGCCGTGACAACGCCCAAGGCGGCCAACTCAAACGCGAGCGTATCGACACCGACGGCCGCATCGGTGTCCCTGGCAATCCTGCCGTTCCGGAACGCGTCGGGCGACAACTCCCTCGACTACCTCGGGTCCGACAGTGGCGGAGACGCTCGGGACGGCGATCGGCCAGTCGGCAGCGCTCAAGACAATTCCCGCGGGTCGGGTGGCGCAGATCCTCGGCGACCTCCGCATCACGCCCGATTCGAACCTCGATCCTGCCGCGCTCGGCCGGCTTGCGGAGTTAAGCGGCGCCGATACCGTGATATGGGGGCAATACGTCAAATTCGGCAACGAAATCCGCATCGACGCGACGTTGCAGGACGTGAAGCACCAGCGAACAATCCCGCTAAAGACCCAGGCGGCTAACGAGAGTGATCTGCCCACTTCGATCGACCGTTTGGGAGCGTCGGTACGCGAGAGTCTGGCGCTCTCGAAAGCTGCGGTTAAGGAGCTTGCGGCAACGTCCTTCAAGCCGTCCACCAGCAACGTCGCGGCGCTTCGGTACTACAACGGAGGGTCGTCGAGCTGAGCCGTCAGGGCAAGCACCCTGATGGCTTGAAGAAGTTCGAGGCATCGACGCAGGAGGATCCGCGATTCGCGCTCGCGTATTCGAAACTCGCCCAGAGCTACGCGGCGCTCGGAGAACGCGGTGATGCCGAACGACTTGCTCGAAGAGCCGTCGGCTTGAGCGATGGGCTTCCCACGCAGGAGCGTTACCTCGTTCTGGCAGCCCATGCCCGGATTGTGAATGACAAGCCTAAAGCCATCGAGTACTACGCCAACCTTGACAAGGCGATGCCGGGCAACGACGACGTGCTCTATGAGCTCGCTCGGCTCGATGAGGAGACCGGTTCCTTCAACGGGGCTCGCGATCGGTACGCCAAGCTCCTGGCACGCGATCCGAAGCGTGTCGATGCCCTGATCGGAGCGGGCCGTGTCGCTACGACCCTTGGCAACGCACAGGGCGGGCTGGAGTACTTGAATGGGGCACTCGCGTTGGCCATCCAGCTCGGTAACAAGCCACAGGAAGCTTCCGCCCGGAGAGCGCTGGGCACAGCCTACGACCAGGTCCTCGGCAAGCTGGAGGAAGCGCGCCAGTTCTACGAGGCATCGCTGACGATCGAACAAACTCTCGGGCGAAAAGCCGGGATCGCCGATTCCCTGTATGGGATCGCTGGCATCGACCGCGGGCTCGGCAAGGCGGAGCTGGCGCTCAAGGGTTACGATGCGAGCCTGAAGATGCGCCGCGAGATCGGCGACCGCGAAGGCATCGGCGATGTGATGGCGTCAGTGGGCTATCTCTACGATGAGCGCGGCGACTACGAGAAGGCACTCAAGAACTACCGGGAGGCGCTGCAGATATACCGGGAGGTCGGCAGCAAGAGTGACGAGGCGGCTGTCCTCAACAACGTCGGTCAAATCTACCTTAACAGAGGCGATTTTGCCGAGGCACGGACGTACTTCGATCAGGCCCTCGCGCTGCACGAGACGATCAAGCTCCCCGGCCCGATGGCCGACACTCTGCACAACCTGGCGGTTACTGCCGCGAATTCCGGCGACTTCGACCAGGCGATCGCTCGATATCTCCGCGCGCTGGAGCTCCGGAGGCATGCCGGCGATCGCCGGGGCACCGCGATGGAATCGTATAGCCTGGGGGTCGTGTACGAATACCAGGGCCGGTACGGAGCCGCCCTCGCATCACACGAGGAGGCCGTCAAAACCCTGCGCGACTTGAAGGAGTCCGGGTTCTGGCTGGGAGCAATCCTTGGGCAGTACGGCAGCGCACTCAGTCAGGCGGGCCGAACCGCCGACGCAGATAAAATTCTGAACGAAGCGTTAGCTGCGGCGCGGCAGGTGGGGCACCATGCGGTCATTTCGCAGATTCTGAACTTTCAAGGCGACGCCCTTTTTTATCGCGGCGACTGGAAGCAAGCTCGAAATCTCTACCAACAGGGTCTGCAGGCGGCTAGCGGTGGGGCGGATCGGCGTTTCATCCTGCTCTCGCGCATAAATCTCGCGAAAGCGGACACGAGAGGACCACGGCCGCAGGAGACCATCCAAAGCTTCAGTCAGTTGGCGGCGGATGTGGACGCGCTCGGACTGCGGTATCTAGCCGTAGAAAGCTCGATTTACCTGGGCGAGGTCCTGCTCAAGAAAGGCGATCAGGACCGTGCGCGAGAGGTGCTCGAGCAGGCTTTGGGTCGAAGCGACAGACTCGGCGCGCGGGCGCTCGTTGCCCGCTCTCATTACCTTCTCGCCGAGTCACTCAGGCAGACCGGCAACGAAGCTGAATCGAGGCGCCATACGGAGCAAGCGCGCCGCAGCCTTCAGGAGATTCAGCAAGAGAGTAAGAGCGAGGCCGTCGCGAAGCGAGCCGACCTCGCGCCGATCCTGGAGAACGCTACCCAATAGCGGTTGAGGCCAGGCGCGGGCGAACCGACCTGGCCTCATCGTATCGCGCTTACCTCAAGAAGAAGGTCACACACTGCTGCGGATACAGCGGCAGCGGCGGCACCGTCACCAGTGGATCGATGTCGATACTATCGGTGATGCACAACACATACGGGATCGTGGGGACTCGGTGCAAGCCCCTTCACCTGGAGGTTGGCGATATAGGTGCCATTCCCGATCGAGTTGAAGAAATTCGGCGAATTCCCTGGAGTTCCCAGCGCGAACAGCACCTGCCCAACCGTTCCGACGGTCGCGACCATGTGATGGGGCGCCGTCGTCGCGGAGTTGACCTGGTTGCCGGTTTGCGTCCGTGATAAAGACCTGGATGGGAATTGAGTTCTTACTGCTGAACGTGCGGCCATCAGGGGGCTTTTGTATCGCGGAGAAGCCCTGGCTGCAGCGGAACGCCGCCATGAACCGGTTGATCTTCGTTCTCCCGCCAAATTCGTCGATGAAGAACGACTCCAGCACGTCGAATTGAAACTGATCCTCAGCAGTGCCGACCGGGTCGCGTAGGATGCGCATCGCGCGTCCGGTTACGATATCCGGATTCGGGAGCGGGTCGAAAATGCAATTGCCGGCCGCGGTCAGGATTGTGTTGAACGACTTCTCTGACGAAATCGTCACCACAGCCTCTGGGAGGGTGGTTGATGACGGAATGGCCCTGTAGTACACGGATCGGCCGTGAGCATATGCAGCGCCTTTCGGGAGCTGGGGATCGCTCGAGAAGTACGTCTTGAAACCGCAGTCCACGTCCGTTGTGTCCGTCGCCAGACCGCTCGTGCAGACCCCGTCGCTCTCGACTTCGCGCGCGTTGACCGCAACGCTCACCGGAGCGGTCAACACCGGATTGGTCAAGGTGCCGTACGCAATCCCGAAGGAATGTTCCTCCACGGCTGGTGTGCCCGTCGCGAAGACGACCGTGCCACTCGGTGTCGTGGGGGTGAGATTGATCACTCCGGTGAACTGGCCGACTGTTGGTTCGGCGTTGAGGCACATCCCACTCAGCGCGTTGGTCCCGACCGACACAGGGGTTGTCCCTCCGACTTCAACAGTGCCAGACGAGACGTTGAACCGAAACACCCGACCAGTCGCGAAGTCTCCGGCCCAGAACGCGCGGTCGGCCCCAAGTTCGTCGACATCCTTTGGATCCAGACCCAGCGCAACCCACGTGTTAAGATCGTTGCTTCCCGAGCCGAAATCGTAGGTCGCGACGACGGGCCCCCGCACTGATCAGGCGCTTGATCGATCAGCCCATCTGCAACGATCGCCCCACTGATACCCCACGTAAAGTTGTTGCCTGAGCCCGACCCCGACAACGGAGCGAGCAGCCGTATCGCCGACGCTTTGTTCTGAGGCAGATTGCCGGGAAGATAGTGGCAAAAGTCCCCTGCACCGTTCCATCCAGCGACGTGCGCCGAACGGTCCGGCCGCCTGACGTGTAGAACAGTGTCCCGTCGGCTGCAAGGTCCATCCAGAATGAGTCATTCGTGTCGACAGGCACGGTGATAGAGGGCAACTGCAGTTCCCCCGCGCTGTTGTAACGCTGAATCAGTCCTCCCTTATGCCCGACAATGGTATCCCCGTTACTGGCCACGACGACCGACTGCGGATTGAGCCCGGTCTGAAGCTGTTGAAGCACGCCGTGTGGGCTGGCGAGCGCGCGCTTGATGACTCGCGCCTGCGTCGTGTTCACCAAGGACACATTCAAAGATCCATCGACGGCGCACCCGCCGGTCACGCCGGAAGCGGTGTCACTGGTGCGCGCCGCGGCGATACTCTCCTGCAGGGCGCCTGGGTTGGCGTTGCTCCGCACCTGGAAAAAGCCGGCTCCGGTTCCGATGAATAGATACCCCAGTCCCCAGGGCGTGCTTGCCGCGGCGGGGAAGGCCAGCCAAGCGACCGCGGCAGCAAGTGCGGTGGCGCACACAATTCTCCTAATTCGGCGGATCATTACGAACTCCTTCCGCGGCGCCCTCCGGGAGCACAAGAGCCTTGGCGGACGCGACGGAGCATCTATCGAATTGACGTCTCTGGACTGGGGTGCGAATCTATGCTGAAAACAGCTCGAGTGCAACAGAAAAATGCGTGCAACTCGAGATAAAGGAGTGCAACGCGTGCCTGGAGTGAGGTCGCGCCCGACGTACGCCATGCGACAGCAAGTGGCGTGCTGATTGGGCCGGGCCATCAGGCCACGTCTCAGGGCGACTCGCTGCACGACCGCGGCTCGACAGGTAATCGCATCGTTATGTTGGGCTTGCGAGCGCGGCAGCACGGCGCGGTCTGCTGTTTTCGTCACAGCGTGAGAAGCCCGAGCCTTAGGGAAATCCTAGGGGGCGGAGACTTTTTGCGCCCGGTCCGTGGTAATGACGCGCCCGGAACCGGCGGACGGCCGTCAGAGGCTCCACCCTTTCCTGAACTCCGGGTGTACGAACGGCTCCGCGCCGTGTTGTTCGTCACCCGCATCTGCGCGGCGTCCCACTCGACCGGCTGCCCTGTGCGCAGGGCGATGTTCCCGAGCAGCAACGACTCGCTGAGCACGGCCGCGTACTCGAAAGGTGACTGCGTTTTCCCCTGACCGCGGCACGCGTCCAGCCACTCCTGATGGTGACTGCGCGTTCGCGGCAGCGTGGCGGGCGGCGGCGGGACACCGTCGAACTTCTCGCGGGGCAGCAGCACGAACCAGTCCTTCTCATTCTCGCCACCGTGCCACGTGCGCGTGAAGAGCGTGCCCTTGCTGCCGATGACGAGCGAGCCGCCATCCCTGGTGATGAGCTTCTGTCCCTGGAACAGCTCCGGGGGCGGCAGCTTGCCGCCGTCGTACCACGTCATCTTCACGGCTGGACGGCTGCCGCGTGCCGGGAACTCCAGGTCGATGATGCTCCAGAGCGGCGCCGTTTCCTTCGTCTCGGGGGCGCTCGTCGCCGGCGCGCAGTCGCGCACGGCCACGCGCGTGGGCGTTCCGAGCTCGAGACCCCAGTACGCGGTGTCGAGGTTGTGGATGCCCATGTCGCCGATCGCGCCGGTGCCGAAATCCCAGAACCCGCGCCACTTGAACGGCACGTACGTCGGGTGGTACGGCCGCTCGGGCGCGGGGCCAAGCCACACATCCCAGTCGAGCGTCGGCGGCACCGGCGCCGTGTCGGTGGGCCGCAGCACGCCTTGCGGCCACCAGCCGGCGGGCCGATCCGTCCAGACGTGCAGCTCGGTGACGTCGCCGATCACCCCCGCCCGAAGCACCTCGACAGCCCGCCGCGTGCCTTCGAACGCGTGCCCCTGCGTACCCATCTGCGTCGCCACGCGCGAGGCGGTGGCCGCCTTCGCCATCTGGCGCACTTCCCAGATGCTGCGGGCGAGCGGCTTCTCGCTGTACACGTGCTTGCCCAGCTGCATCGCCGCGATCGACACGATGGCGTGCGAGTGATCGGGAGTTGCCACCAGCACGGCGTCGATGCTCTTTTCCGTATCGAGCATGCGGCGCCAGTCGCGATACTTCCGCGCGTCGGGATACTTCGCGAACGACTCGGCCGCATTCTGCTCGTCGCAGTCACAGAGGGCGACGATGGCCGCACCCGCGGCCGCGGCCTCCCTGATGTTGTCGGCGCCCCGGCCGCCCGCTCCGACGATTGCTAGAGCCACGCTGTCGGACGCAGACGCCTGGTGCCGCGCCGGCCCCGCGGCCGCCAGCACGTGGCTCGCCGATCCGGCGCCCGCAAGCGCCGCGGCGGTGGTCAGGAACGAGCGGCGGGAAATCTTGGACGTCGGGGTGCCAGCGCGTCGCATGGTGTGCCTCCAGGAGGAGTGTACGTGGCGGCCGCACGAGTGTTCATTAGTACACCCGGTGAGCCGCACGGGGTCAAGGTATCGCGGAGGCGCGCACTACCGGTACCCGCCGACGGTCGTCAGCTTCTTCTGCAGAACCTCGCGATCGCCGGACAGCCCGGAGGTCAGCGCCCGGAGCCACGATCCATAGGAGGCGTTCGGCAGCAGAATCCAGCGCTCGAGCCACCGGTCCGCGTACCGATCGACCAGCGCGCCGCGCTCGGCCGGCGACAGGCGTGCAATCGCGACGAAGTCACCCAGGTCATCGCCGACCAGCATCAGCACGCGGTAGTGCTCCGCGACGAACGCACGCCGCGGTGACTTGTCGGTCGTCCACCCGTGCTCGCCGGGCAACAGCACACGATCACCGGCCGTCTCGAGGCCGAGCGAGCGGAGGTTCTCCACGGTGCTCTCTTCCTGTGCCGCTGCGCGGTTGCTGACGTAGAACACGCGCACGCCGCGCTCCTCGACTGCGTGGATGAACGTCTGGGCGCCTGGCACGGCGCCTGCCTGCCGCGTGCGCACCCAGTCTACCCACGCGGCCTCGGTGAAGGACGTCCGGTCGCGCACCAGCTGCCCTTGGAACGCGCTGTTGTCGAGGACGGTTTCGTCGAGATCGACGATCACGGCAGGCGGGAGGGACGCGTACTCTCCGGTCTGCTCCACCGCCGCGGTCCACGCCGGATCCTGCAGTGCCCTGTCGAGCGCAGGCACCGCGCGCGCGTAGATCGCGGTCGCGAGGGCACGGTACTCGGCAGCCGTCTGCATCCACAGGACGGCGTGCAGATCCTCGTGCGTGTCGCGCGTGATCGGTGAGGGCGTCGGCTGCGCGCCCGGGCCAGCGACAGGGGGCACGCGTCCGCCGCAGCCTCCGGCCACGCCGATTGCGACCCAGATGAGCAAGACACGATGGAACAACGGGCGATGGCCGACGCTCATGGGTCGGGCGCTCAGACGCCCGGCTTCGAGACGCTCACGAGCTCCACGTCGAACGTCAGCTCGCTGTTCGGCGGGATCAGCTTCGTCCGTTGTGCTCCGTGGCCCAGTCGGGCAGGGACGATCAGGCGCCGCTTGCCGCCGACGCGCATGCCCGAGACTCCCTCGTTCAGGCCGGGCACGACGTTCGGGTCAGGCGTCCCGAGACGAAAGGCGAGCGGGCCCGGTGCGTCGCGGAAGTCGAACATCAACTGCGTCTTCGAGACCCAGCCGATGAACGCGATCCGCACCATGCGGCCCTTCACGGCCGGCACGCCGGTGCCGACCTTGAAATCGATGTACTTCAGACCGGAGCGCAACACCACCGGGGCGTGCGCCGTTTCGGGAATTGGCGGGATCTTGTGCTGCGCCTCCGCAAGGCCGCACGCCGTCAGGAGGAGGAAGGCTGTGATGGCTGCTGTTCGCATCGATCGTCTCCGACAGTGATGGTGGACCCCGGCCGGCACCGTCGACCGGCGTGCATCCACTGCGCAGAACGCGCATCTGTGGTGCCCGTGCACGCTGCATTGTGCATTGAACCGCCTCACCCGGCGTCCCCCCCGCGCGGTCCAGGCTTCCCCTTCAACACGCCGACCTGCATCAGCAGCCCGGTGAAGTCGTAGATCCGGCGCTCCTCCGCGATCAGCCCATCCTCGAACCGGTAAATCATCGCGCCGACGATCTGGAACTTGCGCCCGGTGCCCGGCACGCCCAGGAACTCGCCCACGTGCGTGGCCCGGGCAGTAAACGGGTGCGCAGCGCGATCCCCATCGATGATCGGCACCTCGAACGTGATATGCCAGTCGGGGAACATCGTGAAGAGCGCGCGATAGGAACGCTGGATGTTCACGACGCCCTGCATGTGCGGGAAAATGGGGCTGTGCACGATGCCCGCGTCGGTGTGATCGGCGGCGAGAGCGTTCGCGTCGTGGCGGTTGAATTTCGCCTCACGCAGCTGCAGGAAGGAGAGGGTCTCGTCGTAGGTCATGGGTGTGTCTTTTCTCAGCCCTGACATGACATCCGGCTGCAGCGTCGGGCGTGCGGCGAGACGGCCCGCAGCCTGTAGTCTGCATGCGGCAGCCTGAGCGTACGCCCGCATGCCCGAATCCCCTGCTGGGCTCGCATCTTCGGACGACTGCTTCCCCGGGATCAAGCTCGGCCCGCGACACCCTCCCTTCTATCTCACCTTGACGACGAAATACTCCAGCCGGCCCTCTACCTCCTTGAACCAGTGCGGCAGCCCCTTCTCGATCACGATGACGTCTCCGGCGGAGAGCTGCTGCGTGTGGCCGCCCTCGATGCCCGTGCCCCGCGTTTCGCCGGGTTCGGTGGTGTGCGCGCCGACGATGCGGCCGCCAGTCACGAATGTGGCCGATCCCGTCATGATCCTGAACACATCGGTGTCGCGATCGTGCATCTCGGCCTCGCCTCGCCCCGTGCGCTGCGCCGCCATCACCGTGTAATTCGCGCCGCGGGTGACCGTGCCACCCTTCGCAAAAAAAGCGGCCATATCGGATGCGGGAACGTACTTCACGGGCGACTCCTGCTGTGCAGACGGCGCGGCCACGGTGAACAGAACGGCGCAGGTGATCAACGCTGAACGCATGCGACTCCTTTGGCGGACCATCCGCCTTCAGCCGGACTCCTCCGACAGCCGAGCTCGCGCTACACTTCCACACCATGCCGCATCGAGTCTCAGCGACGCTCAGCCTTCTTGCCCTGGGGCGCGCCGGCACGGGGCGAGCCAATCTCACAGAATTCGCTTCCGGTCCACGGCGGCACCAACCAGGGCGCCAGCGCGCGGGTGGACGGCAGAGCGGGCCACGGACGTCCTCCGGCGTGCTGGACACGGCCACCGGCGGGTTGCGCTACCGCATGATAGGCCGCACGGCGGCGGACGCACCAAACCCGCCGTCGGGATTGCCGAGCGGCCGAACGCGGCGGGCACGCGTTGATCGCACGGGCGGGCCGCGGCACAATCCGTCGAGGACAACCGGCCGCTGACGGTGCGGCCGTCACCATAAGCCGGATTCCACGTGCGTGAGCATCTGGAGCGCGCGGGGCCCGAGCCTGGAGCGCGGAGAGTTTGAACACGGAGCCTGAGCATGCCCCTGAACGACGCGCACTGCCACTTCTTCTCGCCGCGGTTTTTCGAGACGCTCGCGCGCGATGCCGGCGGACGGTTCGACAGCGATCCCGCGGCAACAGTCCCGGCGGCTCTCGGGTGGGAGGCGCCAGGCACTACCGGGCAGCTCGCGAACCGGTGGATGGCGGAAATCGATCGGCATCAGGTGCAGCGCGCCGTGCTCATTGCGAGCGTGCCTGGGGACGAACGGTCGGTTGTGGAGGCGCTGGCGGCGCACCCGGCGGCCTTCGTGGGGTTCTTCATGGTGAACCCGCTTGCGGAGAGTGCTGTGGATCGGACGCGACAGGCGCTCGCGGATGGCCTGCGCGGCGTGTGCCTGTTTCCGGCCATGCAGCGATACTCCCTGCTGGACCCGCGCGTGGCCGCAATCATCGACCTGGTGGCGCAGACGCCATCGGCGGTGGTGTTCGTCCACTGCGGCGTGCTCTCCGTCGGCGCACGAAAGACGCTGGGGCTGCCCAGCCGCTTCGAGGCGCGATTCGGACAGCCGCTCGACGTGCAGACGCTCGCCGCCGCATGGCCGCAGGTCCCGTTCATCATCCCGCACTTCGGCGCGGGCTTCCTCCGTGAAGCGCTCATGGCCGCCGACATGTGCCCGAACATCTGTCTCGACACGTCCAGCTCGAATCGCTGGATGAAATACGTCCCCGGTCTCACGCTCGAGGTCGTCTTCCGGCATGCCCTCCAGGTGCTCGGGCCGGAGCGGCTGTTGTTCGGGACCGACTCGTCCTTCTTCCCCCGCGGGTGGCAGCGGCCGGTATTCGACACCCAGGTGGAAGCGCTCGATCGGCTGAACCTCAAAGCCACAGACGTCGATCTCATCCTCGGCGGCAATTTCGATCGGCTGTTCCCGCTTATCACCGCTCAGGCCTGATTTCATACGGAACAGGTCCGACGATTATGTTCGATGGAGACTGGCCCTTCTTGTGCAGCGCGGAGCGGTGGAGGAACCGTCATGATGCGCACACTCGCGGCTGCCGTGGCAACGGCACTCGTCTCCGTCGCCGCCACGAACGCCACACAGAATCAGGCGTCTCGCCCCGTCGAGTCGAGCACTCCCCCATCGTCAGCCATCACGCTCACCGGGTGTGTCGCGCGTGACGCAGACGGGAAGGGGTTCGTCCTGACGCAACAGGCGGGTGCGCCGGGCGCGGTGACGTCACCGCAGACCAGTTCTGCAGCGGGCACCTCCGCCACCGGCGATGCTCCGAGTGGAACGGTTACATCCGACACGCCGACCGGAACGACTGCGACCGAAACGGCTGTGCCGACGCCACCCGTGGGCGAGCCGGGGACGAGCGCGAACCCCGCGTCGCCAACGTTCAACCAGGGACAGAATGCAACCGGCACGAGCGGAACTGTTGGAAGAGCGAACACAGCCGGTGCAGCAATCGCATCCGCTTCGTATCGCCTGCGCGCGCCAAAGGGACTCGATCTGGCCGCCCACCTCGGGCATACGGTGGAGATCAAGGGCCTCCTTGCACAGGATCCGCGGGCTCAGGGTGGGGAGGCGGCATCAGCCCCGGGCGCAGTTCTGGCCGGGAATGCGCCGATCCTGACGGTCCAGACGCTGACGGCGCGTTCGACCAGCTGCACACGCTAGGAGCGCCGACCCCTTTGGATGGTCGAGGCGGCATAGCCTTTGTAGACTAAGGAGAGCAGCTGCCCGGCAACCCTGGAGACCCGATGTTGAATGCTCCTGGCGACACGCCACAGGTGACGACGTCCGCGTCGCCTGGGTCGACGCCTGCTGAATCGGAGCGGCCGGGCACTCGGGCCGAGTTGCAGTCGTGGATCCACGCCCGCCTGAGCCTTCCGCGGCAGGCCGAGGCCGAGCTCAACGCCGTCATCGATCAGGTGATGACGCGTCAAGAGCGCCTCTGGCAGGCGTCGAAGGACGAAGCGATCAAGGCGCTGCTCGCCGGCTTTGCCGAGCGCATGGCCGCACTGCGCCACGAGATAATGGAGCGCGACACCACGGTCAGCAACATCTCCCATTATTTCGAACGTCTCGTCAGCGAGCTCACCGACAAGACGCGCCGCGACCCGAAAACGAAGCTGATGAACCTCGGACGGTTCATGGAGCAGCTCGAATCGTTCCTTGCGCTCGAGCAGCGCACCCGGTGGTGTGCCGTCGGCCTCGTCGATATCACGGCGTTCAAGTGGTACAACGACGCGCTCGGCCACGCGGTCGGCGATCGGATCATCGAGCGGGTGGCGACGATTCTCGGCGAGCAGATCCGGTCCGACGACCTCATCGCGCAGGAGACCGGCCGGGGCCGCTCGCGGGACCTGCACGCCCGGTTGGGCGGGGACGAGTTCTGCTTCCTCATTCCGGACCTTGCCGACTACGGCGTCGCCTGGCTGATCGCCGAGCGGTTCCGGGACGCAGTGGAACGTCACGACTGGCCCTCTGAGGATCCCCGCCTCGAGGTGCAGCCGGTCAAGGTCGATGTCGGCGTGGTGTGCCTTCTCATGGGTCCTGTCTCGGACCGGCGTTCCATCGCCCGCAAGCTCGCGAGCGAGCTGGTGAAGCGGGCCGACAAGCTGATGTACGGCGCCAAGGGGGAGCGCGCGAGCCATGCCTTCACGACACGGGTCCGGATCCAGGACGGACATCTCGTGGAGATCCCGCGCGACGAAGCTCCCTGACGCTTGGCGCTCAAGCATCCGGCGGCCTCCCGATCAGAAATTGCGGCGTTTACGGGCCGTCTGCTACACTTGGAGCCCCTGCAGATGGTGGGTGTAGCTCAGTGGTAGAGCGCCGGACTGTGGCTCCGGAAGTCGCGGGTTCGAACCCCGTCACTCACCCCAAAACCTTTCTCCAATTCAGTCAGGCGCATGGAGCCGGATCGAGGCCCCCAGGCATCCTCCCGCGAAGGGCCAGCGAGCCAGAGTGGGAGCTTCGCAGCGATCTCGTCGCTACATCGACAGCCAGTAGCTGACCTTGAGGAGTAGCACGTTCGACGCGGGCGTGTTCCACAGCTGGTTGAACGCGCGGCCGAGCGACTCGTCCCACTGGTCGATCCCCGCCGTGCGCCCCTGCGCCCACACCACGTACATCGTCGAGCCCGGCTTGAATTCCCAGCGCGTCACCAGGTTGGACCTGAACTCGCGGAAGCTGAAGTCGGGGTTCGCGAACGTGTACGTCGCGCCTGCCTCGGAGACAGTGTACTGGTTCGAGGTGCCGTCGTAGGCGAGCTCGTCGTTCGTCAGCACGTGGAAACGATTGGCGTAGTCATCCGCGTGCGGCGCCGTCACTCGCTTGAAGGTGGTGTACCGGCCGTTCGACACGAACGGGCTGCCATAGTACTGGATGGAGAGATCGGGCGTGATCTGCAGGTCCGCGCGGAACGTGACCGCGAGCGTGTCCTGGTCGATCCGGCCGAGCAGGTAGCGCGGGCCGCCGGAGGTCTCGGCCGTCGCGACGTACTGCAGGTCGTCGAGGTTCTTGGCGTACCCGACGACGGGCTGCAGCACGAGGCGCTGCGAAACTCGCCACCTGAGCGATCCGGACACTTCGGACTCGTGCGTGCCGGCCTCCGCGCCAAAGTGGCGGCGCAGCTGCCCGCCGAGGACGACCCGCCGCGACGGATCCGTCGAGACGGAGAAGAGGGTACCCCAGAACCCGCTCGTGAGCATCGACGGACCGCCGCGCAGCAGACGCGTGTCGTTCGGTTCCTCGATGGCATCGACCGAGGCGGAGACGGTCCACTTGTTGTCGAACGTCCCGCTCGCCTGGACGCCGGTCACGGCGTCCGTACGCGTGCCGGAATAGTCGAACCTGTCCTGGCGCTCGACGGTGACTCCCCATGTCCGGAACGGCCCGGTGGGATCGGTTTGCTGGTAACCGCCTGACGCCTCGTTCACGATGAAATCGGCCTGTCGGAGGAACCCGATGTCGTTCAGGTCGAAGCCCGGCGAGACCCAGCGGGTCGCATTCGCCCACCGCCACTTGCTGCTGCCGTACCGGGCGAACCGGAACGTCCCGGCGTGCCCGGAAAGAGAGGTCGCCGCTCCATCCACTCCCAGGTGATCCGCGTCGGGCCGCTGGTAGTAGTGCACCGGGTTCCGCTGCAGCTCGGTGATGGCGGCCGTGTCGCCGGCGATCCGGCTGAAGGCGCCCTTCGCTTCGAGAACGTACGACCGGTTCGCGAAGTACTGGACGAAGTCCACGGCGCCGGTGAGCGCGTCGCCCGGGAGGAACTCGAGAGCGGGGTCGCCAATCCAGCGGTGCGTGTTCGTGAGCATGCCGCCGAGCACCGTGTTGCCCTTCGCCCAGTCCTTCTGCAGCCGGGCCGCAAAGTAGTTCGTCGTCGGCTCGACCGGCCGCTCCCGTTCGATGCCGTCGAGGGAGACGTGCGCGTGCTCGGCACTCGTGACGCTTTGCAGGATCCCGACCGACAAGCCATCCGGCGTCTTCCCGGTGACCTTGGCCGCCGTGATGATGGAGGTGCTGTCGGGCATGTCGACCGACTCGCCGGCGGCGGCGTCGGGCACGTAGTGCGGCGCCTGGCCGATGCGCCGCGAGTAGAACATCATCTCGTTCGTGCCGGCATCGACCGGCACGTCGCCGGTCGCCTGCACGCTATCGAGGTTGAGCGTCAGAATGTTCTTGCCCTCCATGAAGAACGGCCGCTTCTCCTCGAAGAACGTCTCGTACGCAGTGAGGTTGACGACGGATGGATCCGCTTCCACCTGTCCGAAGTCGGGGTTGACCGTCGCGTCGAGCGTGAAGTCGGTTGTGAGCCCGACCTTCGCGTCGAGGCCGGCGGTGCCATGGCCGCGCGCGCCGTCGCGGTAGGGGTTACCCTCCTCGACCGGTTGTCCCTCGACCCTCCCGACGGTGTGAGGCAGCAACTCGATGTGGCGATAGCGCGGGAGCCTGCTGATCCCGTGCAGCTCGCCGATGTTCTGCATGCGGCCGGTGCTGTTGCGCGGGATGAGGTTCCACTGATCCTCTTCCTGGTTGCGGTCCACCCAGCGCCACGCGTGGAGCCCCCAGACCTGCTGTTCCTGCGTACCGTAGCGCAGTTGACTGAGCGGGACCTGGAACTCCGCGGTCCAGGCGTCCGCCTCGAGGCCGACCTTGCCGTGCCACACGGCGTCCCAGCTCATGTCCCAGCCTTCGTTGGTAAGCACCAGGTCAATCTTGGTGCCGGCCGCGGTCAGGTCGAATTCGAACCCCGATCGCTTGTCGAAGTAACTGTCGAAGCAGACGCCGGTGATGTCGCCGGCCAGGTCGTCACGCCGCGACGGGTAGCGGTGGATGAGCGCGGGATCGTCGTACGCCCGGATGGCGATGTACACGTTGCGATCGTCGTACAGGATCTTGAGTTCCGTCTTGACCGACGGGGCCGCGCCCTCGACGGGCAACTGCTGGATGTAGTCGCCGCTCCACCCGCCTTCGTTCCACGCGGCGTCGTCGAACCGTCCGTCGATCTTCGGCGCGGGTCCCTGGAGGCGCACGGCGTTGAAGATCCGAGGCGGGCGCGCCCGCCCGGAAGGATTGGCGGCCTTAGCGTCATCGGCCGGCGCCGGATCGGCCGGGGCCGCGCCGGCGATGGTCCCGGGTGACGGCGGAAGGAACAGAAGGCAGAGGAGGAGCCCCGTATGGATATGCCGTCGCCGCATGGTGGGAAACCGAGAGGGGACGACGGCGAGGAGATCGCCGTGGTGCTCGGTCGAGCATAGCCCAGCTGCGACGCTGACGCGAGCGGAACGGCGGCCTCGCGGATCAGGGCAGGGCCGGCCGGCGTACGGTGGCGGGCCGAGCGAGGTCACCCGCCACTCACCCCAACCTCGTTCTTCAGCCCCTCCAACAACTTGCGGTTTTTGCGCGGCTCGCGAGGGCAAATGCCCGCCTGCTGCATGGCTTCGGTCGTATTCCCAACCATGCACACAAATGTGCGAGTGGCATCGCATCGCGCCCCGAATCGCCTTGCCTCCTCATCAAGATCCGCGTACCATCCAGCGCACCCCGAATGGATCGTCGAACACGGCCTCCAGACGTCCACCCTCTCGTGAGCGGCTTCGCATGCCCGTCCTGTGCGGGGAACCAGGCCCGCCTCGCCACCGTTCTGGAGTGGTTCTTCTACCTCCGGTGCGACGCGTGCGACCACATCTGGTCGCATCCCGAGCGCCGGCAGAAGGAGCAGCGACGTGCTCTTCCGAATAACCCGAAGCCGCTCAAAGCCGAACTGCCTTCCCGCGCCGCTGACCGTCGCGAAGCCTGAGGCGGGATCGCCGCGTGCTCATTTCTCCGCGTCCGTGTGCTCGTGTCGAGGTTCGCTCCGATGACCATGCATGGGTTTAAGTCTTGCAATCCAGCCGCGCTGGTTTTGGAGGCGCGGTGGCGATTGTGGCGCCACGCCACCGACGGCAACTGCAACGAACGGAGGACAACGCGATGATCCGAGCTTTGTGCGTTGTGGCGGTACTCGCCTTTGCCCAGCCAACCTACGCCGACACCATCGGTGTGACATTCGCCGGCGGGTTTACGACCCTTACAGATTTTGACACCGTCATCGGGTGGAAATTCACCGCAAACACAGACCTGCACGCCGGCGCTCTCGGCATGTGGGATGAAGGTGGCGATGGGTTCTCCGCCGTCACGGAAGTCGGACTCTGGACCGACGATGGCAGCCTCCTGAGTATGGCAACCGTGGGCTCAGCCGATGGGCTCGATAGCGGGTTTCGGTTCGCCGCAATCAGCCCCGTCCTGCTCGCGGGCGGGCATAGCTATGTCGTCGCAGGCCTGCTTCGGGCTCCCGACTACTACCGAGCCTTCGGAACGGTGACCAACTCGCCATTCGTAACGTGGACGGACAGTCGCGCGGTCAACACGGACGTTCTGACTTTCCCCACGGAGATCACGGGCCGTCCTGGCAGCTATTTTGGCGCGAACCTCCGGGTCGCAGCGGTGCCCGAACCGCAAAGTCTTGCTCTACTCGCGGTCGGGTTGGCCGGAATCGGCGGGTTGCGCTGGCTGCGCCGACGGGGGTAGCCATCACAGGCTTGTATCGGGCCGGGCCAAGGGCCCTGGCGGGTGAGGCGCTGAGGGGTCGCGGAACACCCTCGGCATAGCGCGTCGGTGTTCGGCCGGAACTTGAGCGACGACACCGCTCGCCGCCGAGGCGGGCCGATTCGCATTGCGTAACCACCCGCGGGTTCTTCCAGTCATTTCGATGTCCGCGCCAGCCAGGTGTCGCGTTTCCTCTCCTCCTCGCCACGGGTTGGCCGCCGCCGGTGTGCGGCAGTGGCGCGCACGGACGAGGAGGTAGACCGGCGGTTACGCAACACTCCGCCGAGCACGTCCCACCCTCTCCAGGCAGCCTTGGGACGAACCGGGGGACGAGCCGCGTTCATGTCCCTCCGGGTTTGAACGGGAGCGGCGTAGTCGTCGTATCCTGAGCGGACGCTGAACTTCACGCGCGCGCCGCGCACCATCCGGAGATCTCGCATGCAGATGCATCGGGCGGCCCAGCCCACGTCGAACACGACCGCGCGCATGCGGCCGGTACCGCTCGCGCTCGCGGCCTGCGTCGCGCTCCTGTTCGCGCCCGCACTCGCCGCACGCCAGGCGCAGCCGACACCCGCACAGGGCCGCCTGCAGGTGCCGGTCGAGTATTACAAGCTTCCGAACGGCCTCAAGGTCGTGCTCTCGCGCGACACCACGACGCCGACGGTGGCGGTGGCCGTGTACTACAAGATCGGCTTCCGGAACGAGCCGAAGGACCGCACCGGGTTCGCTCACCTGTTCGAGCACATGATGTTCCAGGGGTCCGCCAATCTCGGAAAGATGCAGTTCATCAGGCTCGTCGAGTCGAATGGCGGTCTGCTGAACGGCTCCACGCGGTTCGACTTCACGAACTACTTCCAGGTCATTCCGTCG
The DNA here is from genome assembly GCA_963739995.1 of Vicinamibacteria bacterium. GTDB lineage: Bacteria > Acidobacteriota > Vicinamibacteria > Vicinamibacterales > JAENWD01 > CAVUCH01. The sequence goes on from CAVUCH010000019.1 coordinate 169,616, forward strand.
CACGTGCTCGAGACCGTGCTCTGGGCCGAGGCCGATCGGATGCGCGGCCTCGACATCAGTCCGGAGAACCTGAAGAACCAGCAGGACGTCGTGAAGAGCGAGGTGCGCGTCAACGTGCTCAACCAGCCGTATGGCGGGTTTCCGTGGATCGACCTGCCGATGGCCGCGAACGAGAACTGGTACAACGCGCACAATTTCTACGGCGACCTCGAACACCTCGACGCGGCCACCATCGCCGATGTGGAAGGGTTCTTCAAGACGTTCTACGCGCCCAGCAATGCCGTGCTGGTCGTGTCCGGCGACTTCGAGGCGGCGCAGGCCAAGACGTGGGTGCAGCAGTACTTCGCCGGGATCCCGTCGGCGACGCTGCCGCCGCCGCCAGACCTGCGCGAGCCGCGACAGGAAAAGGAGAAGCGCGCCGGCCGCGTCGACCCGCTCGCCACCCGTCCGGCGCTCGGGATCGCGTACCACGTCCCGGAGCGGAACACACCGCAGTGGTATGCCTTCGGCCTGATCGATCAACTGCTGGGGCAGGGCGCCGATTCGCTGCTCTACGATGAGATGGTCCGCAAGCGCGGCCTGACGACCCGCGTCGAGGCGGGCATCAACTTCGGCCTTGGCAACATGCTCGATTACAGCGGCCCGATGCTGTGGATCTCCCAGTTCTTCCACGACACGGGCACGGCGAGCGATGCGCTGGTCGAGGCGTTCGACGCGACCGTCAATCAGCTGCGCACGCAGCCGGTGGACGCGGCGACGCTGGATCGGGCGCAGGTGAAGCTACGGTCCGCGCTCTACGCGAGCCTGGAGTCGTTCGCCGGGTTCGGCCGCGCGAACCTGCTCGCGTCACTGGCGCTGTTCGACGACGACCCGGGCCGCATCAACGGCCTGGAAGCCGAGTTCGCGAAAGTCACGCCGGCCGTGCTGCAGGAGACGGCACGCGAGTACCTCCGCCCAGGCAACCGCACGATCTACACCGTGACGCCCGGCGCCAAGCCCGCGGCGGACGCCCCGAAGTGAACCGCGAGGTACCATGCGCATCCTGATAGCTCACTCCCGCATCCTGGCCACCATCCTGTGCCTGTTCCCGACGGCCCTCGCGGGCTCCGTGTCGGCCCAGCCTGCGCGCCAGTCGCCACCGCCAGCCGGCACACCCCGGAACTTCACCCTGCCGAAGCCGACGCGGTTCGCGCTGCCGAACGGTCTCGCGGTCACGCTCGTGCCGTTCGGCCAGGTGCCGAAGGTGGCCATCCGCCTGGTCCTGGATGCCGGCAACCTGTACGAAGCCGCCGACCAGGTCTGGCTGGCGGATCTCACGGGCCGGATGCTGGAGGAAGGGACCAAGGCTCGCGCGGCCGACGCGCTCGCGCGCGAGCTCGCCGGAATGGGCGGTGAGCTGGCGGTGTCGGTCGGCCCCGACACCGCCTCGATCACCACCGAGGTTCTTGCCGACCGGGGCGCGGCAGGCGCACGCCTCGTCGCGGAGGTTGCGCGCGAGCCGCGGCTTCCGCAGGAGGCCTTCGCCCGCGTGAAGGCCGGGCTGCTGCGTGACCTCGCCATCCAGAAGAGCACGCCGCAAGCAATCGCGGGCGAGCGCTTTGCCGCGCTGGTCTACGGCGACCACCCCTACGGCCGGACGTTCCCGACAGAGGCGATGCTCGGCGGCTACACGCTCGAGCAGGTGCAGGCGTTCCACCGGTCCCGTTTCGGCCCCAACCGCGCGCGCCTGTACGTCGCCGGCGTCTTCGACGCGCCGACGCTCGAGGCCGCCATCCGCGACGCGTTCGGATCGTGGGAGCGCATCGAGAGTGCCGGCGCCCCCCCTCCCCCGGCCAAACAGTCACGGGGCTTCGCACTCCTCGACCGGCCGGACGCGCCGCAGTCAACGATCCTCCTCGGGACCCGCGTTCCCGACCCGTCGAACCCCGACGCCATTCCCATGAGCGTGATGAACTCCCTGCTCGGCGGCTCGTTTGCCTCGCGCATCACCTCGAACATCCGCGAGCAGAAGGGGTACGCCTATTCACCGTACAGCTCCATCACCAACAACCTGAGAACGGCGCACTGGGTGGAGACAGCAGATGTCACGACGGCGAACACGGGCGATTCGCTCGAGGAGATCAGGAAGGAGATCGTGCGGCTGCGGACGGACGCCCCGCCGGCCGAGGAGCTGACGGGCATTCAGAAGAACATGGCTGGCACGTTCGTGGTCCGCAACGCCTCGCGCCAGGGCGTCATCGGACAGCTCGCCTTCGTCGATCTGCACGGGCTCGGCGACGATTACCTGGTGAAGTATGTGGATCGCGTACAAGCGGTCACGCCGGCGCAGGTCACGGACATGGCCAAAAAGTACCTGGAGCCCGCAGAGATGACGCTCGTGGTGGTCGGGGACGAGAAGGTGGTGAAGGAGCAGGTGGAGCGCGCGACACGCTGATACCAGCATGCACGATGCACACGTGTCTACGACGGCGCGGTTGCGCCTTCATGCCGTGTGCATTCTGGATCGGGTATTCTGCATCGTGCATTTTGCATCGTGGTGCATCGTGGTGCATCGTGGTGCATCGTGCATTCTGCATTGTGCATTCTGCATTCTATTTCGTCCGCCTCCTCCTCCCCTGCTTCATCCCCCGCACTTTCATCGGCAGCCCGAACAGATCGATGAAGCCGCGAGCGGCGGTGACGTCGTAGTCCTTCATCGCGAAGCTCGCCAGCCTGGTGTCGTACAGGGAGAGGGGGGAGCGGGCGCCGACCGTCGTCGCACGACCCTTGAACAGCTTCACGCGGGCCTTGCCCGTGACGACCTCGCTCGCCTGGTCCACGAACGCCTGCAGCGCCTCGCGCAGCGGGTGGAACCACTGCCCGTAGTACACGAGCTCGCCGTATTTGTGCGCAACCTGCTGTTTGAAGTGCGACAGGTCGCGCTCGAGGCACAACTGCTCGAGCGCGCGGTGTGCCTCGTAGAGGATCGTACCGCCGGGGGTTTCGTAGACCCCGCGGCTCTTCATGCCGACCAGGCGGTTCTCGACGATCGTGATCTGCCCGACGCCGTGCTTGCCCCCGATCCTGTTGAGCGCAGCGATGAGCTCGTGCCCCGCGCGGGCGTAACGCGTGCCGTTCACGGCCACCGGGTTGCCGCTCTTGAACTCGATCTCCACGTACTCCGGCGTGTCCGGCGCCTCGCTGACGGGGCGGCTGATGGTGTAGACGCGCTCGAGGGGTTCCTCTGAGGGATCCTCGATCTCGCCGCCCTCGTGCGAGATGTGCCACAGGTTGCGATCCTGCGAGTAGAGCTTCTCCTTCGTCTGGGTGATGGGAATCCTGTGCCTGACGGCATAGTCCACGGCTGTCTCGCGATCGTTCAGGCCGTCGGCCAGGAAACGGGGATCCTTCCACGGGGAGATGATCGTGAGCGACGGGTCGAGCGCCATGCACGTCAGCTCGAACCGCACCTGGTCGTTGCCCTTCCCCGTGGCGCCGTGCGCCACCGCGTCGGCCCCCGTCTCGTGGGCCACGTCGACCTGCGCCTTGGCGATCAGCGGCCGCGCGATGCTCGTGCCGAGCAGGTAGTCCGATTCGTAGGTGGCATGCGCCCGCAGCATCGGGAAGCAGTATTCTTCCGCGAACTCGCGGCGTAGATCGCGGACGACGACTTCGTCGGCGCCACTCTTCTTCGCCTTGCGCTCGATGCCTTTGAGCTCGGATCCCTGGCCCAGCTCCGCTGCGAACGCGACCAGTCGCACACCCGGATACCGCTCCTTCAGCCACGGCAGGATGACGGACGTGTCGAGGCCACCGGAATACGCGAGCACAATCTTCTTTGGCGACGGCATGGCGGAACAGTCTATCGCACACACCTGCGGGCGCTGGCGCTAGAGGTGGGCGCTGGGCGTGGGCCTGGGCGCCGGGCGCCGGTGTGGAGCCGCGGCTTCAGCCCGGCCGACAGAACTCATCCCGACACCGGTGACCGAAACCAGAGCGCGACCGATTACAGTTAGGGCATGCGCCGCACAGTGAACGGTCACCCCGCGATCGGCTGACACGATGGCCCACGGCTCCCTGCTCCAGGAACTCGTCATCGTCTACGCCGCCGCGCTGCTGCTGCTGCTGGTCGCCGGCCGTCTCCGGGTGCCGCCGATTGTCGCCTTGATTCTCTCCGGCATCATCACCGGCCCGGCCGGACTGCGCGTTGTCGACACGCAGGCGGACGTCGACGTGCTGGCCGAGATCGGCATCGCCTTGCTGCTCTTCACCGCGGGACTCGATTTCTCGGTGACGGGGCTGCGCCGGACGTGGGCACGGGTCGTGATGGGCGGTGCCGCGCAAATGGTCGTGACCGCCGCGGTGGTGATGGCCATCGCGGTCGCCCTGGGCGAGTCCGGGTTCCGCCGGCTCGTCGTGCTGGGCATCTTCGTCGCGCTCTCGAGCACCGCAATCGTCATCAAGGAACTGACCCGGCACAACCAGGCGCACTCACCGCACGGGCAGCTGGCGATTGGTGTGCTGCTGCTCCAGGACCTCGCCGTCATCGTGCTCCTGGTGCTCACGCCGGTGCTGTTCGGGGCAGACACGGGGCTCCACCGCGAATCCCTGACCGGCGCATTGGTTCGCGTGACGACGGTGCTCGCCGGGGTCGCGTTGGTCGCGCGCCTGGTGCTCCCGGCCCTTGTGCGCCTGGTCAGCACGACCGGACGCGAGGCGTTTTCACTCGCGGTGCTGCTGGCGAGCATCGGGACCGCGTGGCTCACCTCCCGGGCGGGCCTCTCCATGGCGGTCGGCGCGTTTCTCGCGGGACTCGTGCTGGCGGAGAGCGAGGTGAGCCACCAGGTACACGCAGAGGTGCGCCCGCTGCGCGACCTGCTCGCGAGCGTGTTCTTCATCTCTGTCGGGATGCTCGTCGACCCACGCGCGCTCGCGAGCCAGGTGCCGCTGTTGATCGGTCTCGCGGCGCTCATCCTCGTCGTCAAGGGCATTTCCGCGGCGGGCGCATTTGTCATCACCCGCACACCGCTTCGTGTGTCGGCGGCAGCAGGCGTGGCGCTCGCGCAGGTCGGCGAGTTCTCGCTGCTCTTCGGGGGCAGTGCGCGGACGGCCGGCCTGATCAGCGACCGGGACTGGCAGCCCCTGCTCGGCGCGTCGATCCTGACGATGATGGCCGCGCCCGGCCTGGTGGCACTGGCACCCGCCGCCGGTGCGCGGGTCGCCGGCTGGTGGAGGGGCGCAGGACGCCACGAGCCTGCAGCGGGCGTCCACATGAGCGGCCACGTCGTGATCCTGGGATACGGCGCCGGAGGACGCGTCATCGCCCGCGCGCTGCGCGATATCGGCGTCACCTTCGTCGCGCTCGACCTCAACGGCCAGACGGTGCAGCAGGCGGCGGCCGCCGGCGAGCCGCTCGTGTACGCCGACGTGACTGCGCCCGACGCGCTCGAAGGCGCGGGCGTGGCGCACGCTGCCGCTGTCGTGGCGGTACTGTCGGACCCGGACGCGACGGAGCGCGCAGTCCGATCGATCCGCACCGTATCGGCCACGGTGCCAATCGTCGCGCGCACCCGCTACCGGCTCGAGGCAGAGCGCCTGCGGCACGCCGGAGCGACCGTGGCGGTTGCCGAGGAGATCGAGGCGTCGTTCGAGGTAGTCGCGCAGCTGCTCGCCCGCCTGGAAATCCCCGGCAACATCGCCGAGGTCCTGCTCGGCACCTATCGCCAGGCGACCTATGCCGAGCCGGCGCGGGGCGCACGGGCAGCGGCCGTCCCGTTCGATGCGCTGCCCGCGGAGCTGACCGCTGCACCGGTCACACTGTTCCGCCTGCCCGCCGGGGCGTGGAGCGTGGGACGCACGCTTGGCGCCATCGACCTGCGCGCTGGTACTGGTGCGACGATTCTCGCGATCAGACGCGAAGGGCGCACCATGACGTCGCCCGCCGCGGACGTGGAGCTCGCTGCCGAGGACGATCTCTACATCATGGGCGACGAGGCTCACGTGCGCGTCGCACAGGTCCGGCTCGAGCACGGATCTCTGACTCCTTTCGTGTCGCGATCGGGAAGCCTGACTTCAGATCAGGAATGATTCGGATCTGGAGGGCACCTGCGGAGGGTGGCAGTGATTGGAGCCGATCCTCAACGAGCCGAAGGCGAGTCGAGATGTGCCTGAAGCCGGGCCGACCAGCCACTGAGTGAGCGCAGCGAGTGAGAGTGGCTGGGTGTCAGGGACGGAATTCGCAACTGGCTGCTGACGTCGTTCCTCGCTGGCGTGATGTTGAGATAGATGGCGTCCTTGTCGGGATTGAGACCCCAGCCGGTTGCCGTCACGATCAAGTGCCTGACCTGGCCCAAAATTCCGCCAGCCGTCTGCCTGGCCGTGATGCGCGCCCAAGGATCTCGGAGCCCGCTTCCAATGTTCTCTAGAATTGCTTTCGTTCCCTGGCAATCCAGAACCGCGGCCCTGGACCGGCTCGCCCGACACGATCCTCGGGATTGGCGAGCCGGCACTGCTGCAACGACAGACACCCGCAGCCGATACACTGCGTCAGCCCCGCCTTCAGCCGCTCAAGCTCGGCGATGCGATCATCGACGCGCCGGGTCCAGCCGGCTGACAGCTTCGCCCAGTCCCCGCGTTCCGGCACGCGATTGTGGGGCAGCCTTGAGAGCTCGACGCCGATTTCCTCGAGCGACAGGCCGATCTTCTGGGCGAACACGATGAAAGCGATGCGCCGGAGGACCGCGCGCGGATAGCGGCGGTGGCCCGACCCGGCCCGCTCGGATGAGATCAATCCGCGGCTTTCATAGAAGCGAAGCGCGGAGGATGCCACACCGCTCCGGCGGGATATGTCCGTGATGGTGAGGAGATCGCGCATGAAAACGGCCCTGAAAGATCCGGCTTGACTTAAAGTTAACTTTAACTTGTAGCATGACCTGTGTCAACGCGCTCATGACACGGAGGGTCACATGCGAAGAGAGCAGCCGCCAGTGCGGGTCGCGATCACCGGTGGAACATCGGGCCTCGGGCTGGCGCTGGTCCGCGAGCTGAACAGCCGCGGAGCGCACATCGCCTTCGTCGCGCGCCACCGCGAAGACGTGGAGCGCGTCGCCCGCGAACGGCGCGGTGTCATCGGTATCGTCGGGGACGTGTCGCGCAAGGAGGATATCCATCCGATCGCGATTCAGGTGCTTGGCGCACTGGGCGGGCTTGACGTGCTCGTCAACAACGCTTCGTCACTTGGTCCCGTGCCGCTCGCCTCCCTCGCGGACACCGATTGCGAAGACCTGGAGCTCGCGCTCGCGACCAACCTTGTCGGTCCGTTCCGCTTGACGAAGGCGCTCCTGGGCTCGCTGGCCGCGTCGGCGCGTGAAGGACGTCGCCCGCTGGTGGTGAACGTATCGAGCGACGCGGCCGTCACCGCGTACGCCGGCTGGGGCGCATACGGCGCGAGCAAGGCCGGGCTTCATCATCTCAGCCGGATCTGGAACGAGGAGCTCGCGTCAGAAGGCATCCGGATCGTCTCCGTCGATCCCGGCGACATGGACACCCCCTTGCACGCGCTTGCGGTCCCCGACGCCGATCGCTCGACGCTGAAGAGTCCGGACGCCGCAGCCGGGGAGATTGCGGATCTGATCGCTGCGAACATGCGCGGCGCCGCCGTCGTCTCGCAGGAGCACGGGGTCCTTCAATGACCCCGGCCAGCAGGGCGACGCAGCGGCCGGTGGACGCGAAGCTGCTCGTCATCGATGACGAGGGCGCGATTACGCATCGTGCGCGCGCCGATGTTCCAGAGCTCGTCCGCGAAGGCGACGTCGTCGTCGCCAACGACGCGGCGACGCTGCCTGCCAGCCTCGCCGGCGTGCACGTGCCGAGTGGCGCCGCGATTGAAATACGCCTTGCGGGACGCGATTCGCTGCGGCCTCGTGACGTGCGCCGCTTCACCGCAGTCGTGTTTGGCGCCGGCGACTTCCGGACTCCGACCGAACACCGGGCGCCGCCGCCGGTCCTGCACCCCGGCGACGCGCTCCGGCTGGGTCCGCTGCGAGCGAGCGTGCTCCGCGTGCGGTCACATCCACGTCTGATCGAGATGCGCTTCGAGAACCCGGTGCCGGACATCTGGGAGGGCCTGGCCCGTCACGGGCGCCCGATCCAGTACGCCTACGTTCCGGAGCCGCTCGCGATCTGGGATACGTGGACGCAGATCGCCGGCCTTCCGGTCGCATTCGAACCGCCCTCGGCAGGATTCATCCTCGACTGGGCGGTGATCGGCTCGCTGCGCGCGCGGGGCGCGCTGTTTGCCACCCTCACGCACGCCGCAGGCATCTCCTCGACCGGCGATGCCGAGCTCGATCGGCTGCTGCCGCTCGACGAGCCGTACGACATCCCCGTCTCGACGGCGGCATCGATCGAGGCGTGCAGAAGTCGCGGCGGCCGCGTGATCGCGATCGGCACAACGGTCGTGCGGGCGCTGGAACACGCGTCGCGCGCCAACGGCAGCGTTCGGCCTGGCAGGGGGATCGCGACACAGCGCATCGGCCGGCTCTCGGTGCTCCGTTGCGTGGATGCGATTGTGTCGGGCACACACGAACCAGGCACCAGCCATTACGAGTTGCTGCGCGCGTTTCAGGATGACGACGTGCTGGGTCAGATGGCTTCCGAGGTCAACGCTCGCGGATACCGGACGCACGAGTTCGGCGACTCGGTGTGGCTCGAGCGTGCGACTCCACGACAGGTGATGGTCGATTGCGGCACGAGCCAAGACGGCTGGCGTTCCGTTGATACGGGTTCTCCCAGGAATCGCGCGCTCGAGAGCGCGACAGTGCAAGGATTAGTCCCCTTGCCGGCGCAGGAAGTGAACGGCTGGGATACCTGTGGCGGGCCTGCGAGCCGCCACCCGCCAGTGTTATCGTGATCGACATGGACGATCGACCGGATGACGATCTGCCGAAGGAAGGCGCACGCGCGCCCGAAATGAAAGTGGTGGACCGCCGCTGGTGGGCGCGGGGCGACAGCGCAGACACTGCCGAAACGCCGGCGGCGAAGCCCACGTATGTCGAGGAGCTCGAGACCAGGCTGGCGGAGAAGGATCGCGTGCTGCAGGACTACATTCAGCAGTACAAGGCGGCTGCCGGCGAATTCGAGGAATCGCGGGCGCGGGCGCGCCGTGACGTCGCGAAGGAGGTGGAGCGCGGCAAGCGGGCCATCCTCGTGGACCTCCTGGAGATCGTGGACAACCTCGACCGCGCGATCGAGTCGGGAAAGGAGGCCCGCAACGTCGACGTGCTCGTGCACGGGGTCGAAATGGTGCGGCAGCAGTTCCTGCAACGCCTTGAAGGTTTTGGCATCCAACCGATCGAGCCCCTGCACCAGCCCTTCGACCCGACACAGCACGAGGCCATCGCCGTGGTGCCCGCCACCCGATCGGAAGACGACGAGAAGGTGCTCGGCGTGATCCGGCGCGGGTACAGAATCGGGGACGAAGTGCTGCGGCCGGCGCAGGTGGCGGTCGGGCGCGAGGGGAGCTGAAGGCGGGGATGCAATTCAGGAGGCCCGGTGCACGCACGATGTGGCAGGCCATACGTCCGCGCGGCGTGAGCACGCATGTCGGATAACCTCGTCGACAGGCGGCTTCGCTACATCGACCGCCAGCGCCAGCTCCATGCGGACACCGTTAACGTGGACGTCCGCCGCTTCGTACCGCTCGGCAGCGGTCCCCTGAATCGGGACGGGATGCCGAAGCTGCCTGTCGGCCAGCACGTGGTGAAGAACTGGCCCGTGCTCGATCTCGGCGACGTGCCCGACGTACCCACCAGCGGCTGGCGACTCGAGGTGGGCGGGCTCGTCGAGAACCCGGTCACGCTCACCTGGGAGCGTTTCCTGGCGTTGCCGCAGGCCGAAGACGTCAGCGACTTTCATTGCGTGACGACGTGGAGCCGCTTCGACAACCGGTGGGGAGGGGTGCGGTTCCGCACGATCGCGGAGCTGGCGGTCCCAAAGCCAGAAGCGGCGTTCGTCCTGTGTACGGGGCACGACCTGGCACCGGGGACACCGATCCCTTACACCACCAACCTGCCGCTCGCGCGCGCCGTGGAAGACGATGTGCTGCTGGTCCACACGTGGGAGGGCCACCCACTCCCCCGCTCGCACGGTGGCCCGTGCCGGATGATCACGCCGAAGCTGTACGCCTGGAAGGGCACGAAGTGGATCCGCCGAATCGAGTTCCTCGACCACAACCAGCGCGGCTTCTGGGAGGAACGCGGCTACTCCGATACCGCGGAGCCGTGGGCGAACGACCGGTACTCGAACGGCCGCTGACTCTGTGATTGCGTGCCTGCTTGCCTCACCCCTCGCCTACCGCCCAGCGCCTACGGCCAACTCGTCCACCGTCCACCGCCAACGGCTACCGCCTACCGCCCACCGCCCACCGCCCACCGCCCACCGCCCACCGCCCACCGTCCACCGCCCACCGCCCACCGCCCACCGCCCATCGCCCACCGTCCACCGCCCACCGCCCACCGCCCACCGTCCACCGCCCACCGCCTCCTCCCACCGCCGACCGTCCTCTGGCATGTTTCGTGCGACGTGCAGCTGAGCATCTATGACAGCTCACGGCCCCCAGCGCGTTGCCGCCCGGTCCGCGGATAGCCCCATCCGCGTCTGGCCGGGCGAGCCGTATCCTCTCGGCGCGACGTGGAACGGCCTCGGCGTCAACTTCTCCATCTTTTCCGAGCACGCGACCCGTGTGGACCTGTGCCTCTTCGATAGTCCGGAGGCAACGACCGAGAGCGAGCGGATCCCGCTGCCCGAGCAGACGAACATGAACTGGCACGGCTACGTGCCGGATGTCCGGCCTGGCCAGCTCTACGGTTATCGCATCCACGGCCCCTGGGATCCCGCGAACGGTCACCGGTTCAACCCGAACAAGGTGGTGCTCGACCCGTACGCAAAAGCGATCGCCCGGCCCGTCAGTTGGCATGATGCGATGTTCGGGTACACCATCGGGCAACCGCAGGCGGACCTGGTGTTCGATCCTCGCGACAGCGCCCCGTTCGCCCCGCTTGCCGCGGTGGTGGATTCGGCGTTCACCTGGGGCGACGACCGCCGGCCGCGCACGCCGTGGCACCAGACGGTCATCTACGAGATGCACGTGCGCGGCTTCTCGAAGCTGCAGACGCGGCTGCCTGAGCGGATTCGCGGGACGTACGAGGCGCTCACGACCGACAGCGCGATCAGCCATCTGTTGAAGCTTGGTGTCACGGCGGTCGAGCTCATGCCCGTGCACCACCACTCCTACGATCGCCACCTGGTGGAGCGCGGCCTCACGAACTACTGGGGCTACAACACGCTCGCGTTCTTTGCGCCCAACATCCGCTATGCGGCCGATCGCACCCCCACCGGCACGGTGCGCGAGTTCAAGCGCATGGTGCGGGCGTTGCACAACGCCGGCCTCGAGGTCATCCTGGATGTCGTGTACAACCACACGGCGGAAGGCAATCACCTCGGGCCCACGCTGTCGCTGCGCGGCATCGACAACAGCGCGTACTACAGGCTCCTCGCGGAGAACCCGCGCTACTATCTCGACTTCACGGGGTGCGGCAACACGCTGAACATGCAGAGCCCGCAGGTGCTGCAGCTGATCATGGACAGCCTGCGGTACTGGGTGCTCGAGATGCACGTGGATGGCTTCCGCTTCGATCTGGCGAGCGCGCTCGCGCGCGAGCTGTACGAAGTGGATCGACTGGGAGCGTTCTTCGACATCATCCATCAGGATCCGGTGCTGTCGCAGGTGAAGCTGATCGCCGAGCCGTGGGACCTCGGCGCCGGTGGCTACCAGGTGGGCAACTTCCCCGTGCTCTGGACCGAGTGGAATGGCAAGTACCGCGACGCGGTGCGCCGCTTCTGGCGGGGCGACGGCGGCGTCGTCTCCGAGCTGGCAAGCCGGCTGGCCGGCAGCAACGATCTGTACGAGCCGAGCGGCCGGCGCCCGTATGCGAGCATCAACTTCATCACCGCACACGACGGCTTCACGCTGCACGATCTGGTCACCTACAACGAGAAGCACAACGAAATGAACGGCGACGGCAACAACGACGGCGAGAGCCACAATCTCAGCTGGAACTGTGGCGTCGAGGGGGAAACCGACGATGAAGCCGTCAACGCCCTGCGTGAGCGGCAGAAGCGAAACCTGCTGGCCACGCTGCTCCTCTCGCAGGGCGTGCCGATGCTCAGCGGAGGCGACGAGATCCACCGGACGCAACGCGGCAACAACAACGCCTACTGCCAGGACAACGAGATCTCGTGGACCTCGTGGGACCTGACGCCCGCCGAGCGTGAGCTCCTGGACTTCACGGGCAGGCTCATTCGCATTCGCCACGATCACCCGGTGCTCCGGCGACGCCGGTTCTTCCGGGGGCGCGCCGTGCGCGGGGCGGATGTGAAGGACATTGCCTGGCTGGATCCGAGCGGCAGCGAGATGACCGACGAGAGCTGGAATGCGGGCTTCGTACGATGCCTCGGGGTGCGACTCGAAGGGAACGCCATGGACGAGGTCGACGAGCGCGGACAGCCCGTCGCCGGCGACACGCTGCTCATGCTGCTGAACGCGCACCACGACCTCATCGAGTTCACGCTGCCAGTGGAAGACCCTGACGAGCGCTGGGAGCGGCTCATGGATACCAGCGACGCGGAGGTGCCGCCCGACCGCCTGGAAGGCGGCACCGTCTATCCAACCGTCGGGCGGTCGGTCGCACTCTTCAGGCTGGTGCAGGTCGTACCGCGAATCGGCGATCGCAAGTCGGACGTGGAAATGACGAAGGCCACACCGCTCGAGCCCGCGCTCGCCCAGGCGGCATGGGCCCAGGCCGAGGCCGCCCAGCCCACGCCGAAGCGGCCGCGACACGAGGCCCCCAGTGTGCCGGGCCCGGCGGGAGTCCCCGACCCGGAACCGGTTGCGGCCGGCGATGCCCAGAGCGAGCACACGAAACGCAAAGGTCCGTTCACCTCCTGACGTGACCGCGCCCGCCGGGAGCTCGCTCCTGATGCCGGCATCACCGCACACTGCTGCCATGAAGCTCACCGACGATCCGCTCTGGTACAAAGACGCGATCATCTACGAAGCGCACGTCAAGTCGTTTTTCGACAGCACCAACGACGGCATCGGCGATTTTCGCGGCCTCACCAGCAAGCTGGGGTACCTGCAGGACCTCGGCATCACGTGCTTGTGGCTGCTCCCGTTCTTCCCGTCGCCGCTCAAGGACGACGGGTACGACATCTCGGACTACTGCGATGTCCACCCGAGCTACGGCACTCTCGAAGACTTCAGGGCGCTGGTGGCGGAGGCGCACGCGCGGGGCATCCGGGTGCTCATCGAGCTCGTCGTCAACCACACGTCCGACCAGCACCCGTGGTTCCAGGCCGCGCGCCGGGCGCCGCGTGGCTCCCGCGAGCGGGAGTTCTACGTCTGGAGCGACACGGATCAGCGGTTTCCCGAAACGCGCATCATCTTCACCGACACCGAGAAATCGAACTGGACCTACGACGCCGTCGCCGGGCAGTACTACTGGCACCGCTTCTTCGCGCATCAGCCCGATCTGAATCACAACAACCCGGAGGTCGTCTCCGCGGTCATCGACGTGATGATGTTCTGGCTCGACCTCGGCGTGGACGCCCTGCGGCTCGACGCGGTGCCGTACCTCTGTGTGCGCGAGGGCACCACGAACGAGAACCTGCCCGAGACGCACGCCGTGTTGAAGCAGATGCGGCGCGAGCTCGATGCGCGGTATCCGGACCGGATGCTGCTGGCGGAAGCGAACCAGTGGCCTGCCGACGTGCGCCCGTACTTCGGCGACGGGGACGAGTGCCAGATGGGGTTCCACTTTCCGCTGATGCCCCGCATCTTCATGGCCGTGCGGCAGGAGGACAAGCACCCGATCGTCGACATCCTCAAGCAGACGCCGGAGCTCCCGCCGTCGTGCCAGTGGGCACTCTTCCTCCGCAACCATGACGAGCTGACGCTCGAGATGGTGACGGACGAAGAGCGCGACTACATGTACGACGCCTACGCCGCCGATCCCATGATGCGGCTGAACGTCGGCATCCGCCGGCGGCTCGCACCGCTGATGGAGAACAGCCGCCGCCGCGTCGAGCTGCTGAACGTGCTGCTTTCACGCTGCCCGGCACGCCCGTCGTCTACTACGGCGACGAGATCGGGATGGGCGACAACATCTACCTCGGCGACCGTAACGGCGTGCGCACGCCCATGCAGTGGAGCGGCGACCGGAACGGGGGGTTCTCACGCGCGGATCCGGCACGGCTCTTTGCCCCGCCGATCATGGACCCGGTGTACGGCTACCAATCCATCAACGTCGAGGCCCAGGAGCGCTATCCGTTCTCGCTGCTGAACTGGATGAAGCGCATGATTGCTCTGCGGAGACAGCACAGCGTGCTCGGCCGCGGCGCTCTGGAATTCGTCGGCTCCGCCAATCGCAAGGTGCTGTCGTACGTCCGCCGCGACGAGCACGAGACGGTGCTCGTGGTCGGCAGCCTGTCACGGCAGGCGCAGCCAGTGTCCCTGGCGCTCGCCGAGTTCGAGGGACTCGTGCCCGTGGAGATGATGGGGGAAATGGAGTTTCCGCGGATCGGCGACGACACGTACCCGCTTTCACTTGGCCCGTACGGCTATTTCCTGTTCCGTCTCGAACAGAACGTCATCTCGGTCGCCGCGCGGGCGACCGCGCCCGAGCCGGTCGTCGCCGTGGAGTCGCGGCCGGCCCTGCTCGCCGGCGTCGCCTGGGATACCCTGTTCGACGGCGCCCTTCGACGTTATCTCGAGCGCGACGCCCTGCTCGGGTTCCTCGAGGCGCAGCGCTGGTCCGGCAGCGCGCGCGGCGAGCTGAAAGCGGCGCGCTTCACCGACTGGGGCATCCTGCGCGCCGGCCCGCAGCCTGTCTTCCTCACGCTGATCGAGGCCGAGCGCGCGGATGGCCGCCGCGGGCACTATCTGTTGCCGCTCGCGACGGTCACCGGCGCCGACGCCGACCGGATCGCGAAGACCGCGCCGGGCCAGGTGCTCGCGCGCATTACCGGCGCCCGCAAGGGCTTGCTCGTCGATGCCGTCGTCGACGACCGCGCGTGCGACCTGCTGCTCGAGGTGTTGGCGAGCAGCCGCTCGCTTGCGGGGCAGCACGGCACGATTCGGGCGGTGCGCACGGAGGCATGGCTCCCCGACGACCCGGCGACCCTGCATCCCATCCGCCGTTCCGCAACCGAGCGGCCCAACAGCTCGATCGCGTATGGGAAGCGCAAGCACCTCAAGCTGCTCCGCCGCCTCCATGCGGGGCCCAACCCGGAGATCGAGATCGGCAACTATCTGACGCGCGCCGGCTTCACCCGCGTGCCACCGCTCGTCGGCTGGCTGGAGTACCACTCCGCCGGCGGCGACCATATGGCGCTGGGCCTGCTGCAGGGCCTCGTGCACAACGAGGGCGAAACGTGGGAGCGGACGCTCGACGAGCTCGGGCGCTACTTCGAACGCGTCGCCTCGGGCGGAGCGCTCCCGCCGACGGGCATCGCTGACGGGAGTCTCCTCGCGCTCGCGCGGAACGAACCGCCGGAGCCTGTATTGGCCGCCATCGGCGTGCCGTTGACGGGAGCAGCCGTGCTCGGCCGCCGCACAGCGGAAATGCACCTGGCACTTGGGCGGGAGACGCACGATCCTGCGTTTGCTCCTGAACCACTCGACGATGCGGCCCTGAGCGCGGTGAGCACCGCTGTGCAGGACACAGGTACAGGCCGTTCTGGTAGAGCTCGAGGCTGCCGGGGATCGACTGCCAGAGGACACGATTCCGGTTGCGGAAGCGGTGCTCCGCTCCGGGGTATCGGCCCGGGTGGCACCGCGCGTCTCCCGAAACGGCTGGGGCCGGGCGATCCGCGTCCATGGCGACTACCACCTCGCGCAGGTGCTGTGGTCGGAGCAGGACGTGATCATCGTGGATTTCGAGGGCGACCCGTCGCGGCGGATCGATGAACGCCGCCGCAAAGCGTCGCCGCTGGTAGACATCGCGACGATGGTCCGCTCGCTTGGCTATGCGACGGGCATCGGACTGATCGCCTTCACGCGCCAGCACCCCAACCCGGTCGCCGCGCCCTGGGCCGCGCTCTGGGAGCGATGGATGGCGGCAACATTCCTCCGCCACTATCTGGCGACGCTTGGTCGATCACCGCTCGTGCCCGCCGCGCAAGAGGACCTCGCCGCCCTCCTCGATTTGTTCGTCATCGAGCGCGCGGCCGGCGAGCTCCGTAACGAGCTGCAGAATCGGCCTGAATGGGCGCACATCCCGCTCGCCGCGCTCGCGCGATTGCAGCAGAACGACTCGGAGACCTGAGTGCATCATGGGGAACGATGTGGAGGCCATCGGAAGCAGGTCGCTCGATGACGCTCCGGCCGCGTGGCGTCCGGCGCTCGGCGCGTGGATGGAGGGGGACGCCGGTCGTTTTCGGGTGTGGGCGCCCGCGGCGAGGTCGATCGACCTCGTCATGGCTGGCGGGGACGCGCCCCCCCAGCCCCTGGCACGCGGCGACCATGGCTACTGGGAGCTTCGCGTGGCGGACGTGCGCGCGGGCGATCGGTATTGGTATCGGATCGATGGCAACCGCACGCTGCCCGACCCGGCGTCACGCTTTCAGCCGGAGGGCGTTCACGGTCCGTCGGAGGTGATCGACCCGAAGGCGTTCGCGTGGACAGACCTGGGGTGGATGGGGACGTCGCTCAAGCACCTGATCATCTACGAGCTGCATGTCGGCACATTTTCGCCGGCCGGTACATTCGCCGGCGCAGCGGCCAGGCTGGACGAAGTGGCCCGGCTTGGCGTGACGGCGATCGAGGTCATGCCCGTGGCGGAGTTCGCGGGCGCGCGCAATTGGGGCTACGACGGCGTCGATCTCTTTGCCCCGTCCGGGGCCTATGGCACACCCGACGACCTGCGCGCGCTCGTGGACGCCGCGCACGCGCTGGGGCTCGCCGTGATTCTCGATGTCGTCTACAACCACCTGGGGCCGGAAGGTGCTTACCTCACCGCGTACTCTCGCGATTACTTCACCGAACGTCATCGGACCCCGTGGGGCGCCGGCGTAAACCTCGACGGTGAGCACTCCGAGCACGTGCGCGCGTTCTTCATCGAGAACGCGCTGCACTGGCTGACCGAGTATCACGTCGACGGCTTTCGCCTCGACGCCACGCATACGATCTATGACGACGGTCGCCATCATTTCCTGGCCGAGCTGGTGTCGCGCGTTCGCGAAGTGCATCCCCGCGCGATCGTGATTGCCGAAGACGAACGCAAGCTGCGCCGCATCGTGAGCTCCCCGACCTCGGGAGGCTGGGGTTTCGATGCGGTGTGGGCCGATGACTTCCACCATCAGGTGCGCCGGCTGCTGGCCGGCGATCGCGAGAGCTACTTCGCCAGGTACAGCGGCACCGTGCCGGACATCGCACGCACCGTGGCCTGCGGATGGTTCGTCCGCCGGACCGATGACAACGCACTCGAGGAAGTCTCCGCAGCCGATCCGGCGGTCGGCGGCGTGCCGTCGCAGTATGTGATCTGTCTTCAGAACCACGACCAGGTAGGCAACCGTGCATTTGGCGAACGGCTGCACCACCAGGTGGATCTGGCCGCCTATCGCGCGGCAACCACGCTGCTGTTGTGCGCACCGGAAACCCCGCTGCTGTTCATGGGACAGGAGTGGGCCGCGTCCACGCCGTTTCTCTACTTCACGGATCACGCCGAGGCGCTCGGGCGGCTCGTCACTGAGGGACGACGGCGCGAGTTCAGCAGTTTTCGGCAATTCCGGGAACCGGCACTGCGCGATCGCATCCCGGATCCACAGGCGCCCAGCACCTTCGAGGCCAGCCGCCTGCGCTGGTCGGAGCGCGGACGCGAGCCGCACGCCTCCGTGCTTCGGTTGTACGAAGCATTGCTGACGCTGCGACGCACCGCCGCGGCGCTCTCCGACCCGGAGGGAACGGTGCGCGTCGACGTGCTCGACGACGACACGCTGGCGGTGCGCCGCGACACCGTGGATCAGCACCATGCGGTGCTGGCGATCGTCCGACTACGGGGCGGGGGGAGCGTCACTCTCGCGCGCGGCACAGGAGAGGTCGTGTCGCTGGACGACCATTTTGCGCTGGCGCTCTCAACCGAGAGCCCGGCATTCGCGAACGACAGCGCCCCCCTCGATCTGACGATCGCGCAGGATGTCGTGAGGGTCCGATTCGAACGGCCGGGCGCACTTGTTCTTACCGCGTAGTCCGGTCACCGCCGCCTCGCCTCACTGGCTGTTGTCTTGCAATCTTGCGCGAAGACCGGGCGACCGCGCCCGAACGGTTCTTCTCCTTTGCACCATGAGGTGCGTTCACGATACTTCGAAGGGAGCATGCGCATGCCACTCACCACGCTCGATGAGCTGTTCGAACACAACCTGAAGGACGTCTACTACGCTGAGCAGCGCCTGCTGGACTCCCTCGACGAGATGGCCGGCGAGGCCACCGACCGCGAGGCCAAGAAGATGTTCCAGCAGCACAGGAAAGAGACGCAGGGACAGATCAAGCGGCTCGACAAGGTATTCAAGACGCTCGGCCTCAAGCCCGAGGGGCAGCCGTGTGCGGGCATGGAGGGACTGATCAAGGAGAAGAAGAGTTTCTCGAAGGAGAAGCCTTCCGAAGATATCCTCGGGTTCTACAACCTCCACGCGGCGCAGAAGGTTGAGCGCTACGAAATCACGGCCTACGAAGGGCTGATCGAAGCCGCCCAGCACATGGGCATGGATGAGGCCGTGGACCTGCTCCAGCAGAACCTCGACGAAGAGGAGCGGGCGCTGGATCTGTTGAAGCAGCTCGCGTCCGACTACGAGGTCGAGCAGGAAGGCGAGGACAACGAGGAAGAGGAGGAAATGCCGGCCGCAACGGTCGGGCGGAAGCGTTAAACGGCTGTCGATATTCCGGTTTTTCAACGGACGTGGCGGAACCGCGAGCGTGTGGCTCATCAGGGTCACACGCTCCGGGCGGTCGGACCTGTTCTGAATCACGGGTGGGCTTGCTACAATGGACCCTCGTCGCAGGAGCTCTGCGGCAGGTTCCATCCAGGAGTAGTGAGCAGTAATGGCCAAGCGCAACACCCGCAAGACCGACCCCGAGATCGCCAGCACCCCCGAGAGCCGCGAGGCATCGCCGACGGACCCCAACACGGCCGCCGCCCCGAAACCCACCCGCAGCCGCCGGAAAGCCGCGTCCGTCGCTCCGGCCGCGACGCAATCCGACCCCGCGACCGAGGTGACCCGGATGCCAGCCGAAGGCGCGGTTGAGAGGGCCGCAACGGCTGCGAGCACAACCCGCGACGAGGGTCAGCCCCGCACGGCCGCGCCGTCGTTCACGACTGTCGCCGAAGTTGCCGCGGTCCAGCTCTCGCACGATCAGATCGCGGAGCGCGCGTACCACCTCTACCTCGAGCGTGACCGGCAGCCTGGTGATCCGTTCGCCGATTGGCTGACGGCGGAACGCGAGCTGCGCGAGCGCTTCGTCGGCGCATAGCACACGACGTCGGGCAGGTATCCCCCGACGTCCGCGGTGGTCTGCCGGAATTCGGCGAGGGTGCATCGATTTCGGAGTGACGCCGGGACTGAAGTCCCGGCTCTACATCTGAAGTCCCGGCTCCACATTCTCTGTACGCTGGTGTTCGACCGGCTCACACCGGAGGCGAGGGCCTTGGTGTATGGCTGACGTGCGTCGCGAATTCCCGCTCCCGCCGCAGCATCTCGAGCAGAGCTGAACGCCGGCCCCACGTTCGTGTCATCTCCGGCTGAGCACCGCCTGGAGGTGCTCTTCGCAGCGCCGTCTGCCCTCGGGGGCAGCGCAGCCTCGCAACCCTGGCCTGGTGCTTGCTCTCGTGAGGTCATGGGGAGACGTGTCTCCCGGGAGGACGAGCATGTCGCGCGCGCTGTGGAAGGGAGCGATCTCCTTCGGCCTGGTGAACATCCCGATTGAGCTGCACACCGCGGTGCGCGACAACCGGCCGCGGTTCCGCATGCTCCACGCCAGCGACCAGTCCCCCATCAAGTTCCAGCGCGTGTGCGCTCGCGACGGCACGCCCGTGGCCTGGGATGATCTCGTCAAGGGTTACGAATACGAGAAGGGCCGCTTCGTCGTCCTGACGAAGGAGGACTTCCAGGCGGCCGCACTCGAGAAGTCCCGCACAGTCGACATTCTCGACTTCGTCAAGTCCGAACAGATCGACGAACGCTTCTTCGAGACGCCCTACTACGTGCTGCCCGCCAAGGGGGGCGAGCGTGCGTACGCCCTGCTGCGCGAGGCAATCCGGTCGTCGGACCGCATCGGGATCGCGAAGATCATCCTCCGCGAGACACAGCACCTCGCTGCGCTGCAGGTGATCGGGCAGGCGCTTGTGCTGACCATGATGCGGTTTGCCGACGAGCTCGCCGACATCACGGCGTTCACGTTCCCGTCGGCCGGCGGGGTGCGCCCGCCGGAGCTCGAGATGGCCCGGGCTCTCGTCGAGAACCTCGCGGCGGACTGGGATCCCGGTAAGTACACGGACGACTACCGCGACAACCTGCTGAAGGTGATCCGCGCCAAGATGAAGGGCCGGGCGCCGAAGCTTGCGATGACGGAGGAGCCGCACGCGGCGGAGGTCGTCGACCTGATGGAGCGGCTGCGCAGAAGCCTCGAGGGCGCGCAGGGCGGGCGGAAGAAGGCCGCGGCCAAGCCCGCCGGCGCGAAGAAGAGGCCAGCCGCCGCGGCGAAGACGCATCGGACCCGTCCACGGAAGAAAAAGGCGGCTTAGGACCCGGTCCTGAGAGGGACTATCCTCCCTCATGCCGTCCCTCGACATCCACACCGCCAGGCCGATGCTCGCCACGCTGGCCGAGCATCCGCTCGACGATCCGGCCTTCGTGTACGAACCCAAATACGACGGCATCCGTGCCCTGATCGAGATAGGGCCGCCGTCCAGCGGGCGGCCGACCAGCATCTGGTCCCGGCTCGGGAACGAGAAGACGTCGCAGTTCCCGGAAATCGTGCGGGCGCTCGACGGCGTGCGTCGAGGCCTCCGCGCGCCGGTGATCCTCGACGGGGAGATCGTGGCGCTCGACGAGCGCGGCGAGCCAGCCGGGTTCCAGCAGCTGCAGGGCCGCATCCACCTCGCGTCGGGACCGGGCGGAGCATCGCAGAATGTCGCGTTCATCGCGTTCGACATCCTGCGGGACGGTGACGCCGATCTGGTGGACCTGCCGCTGACCGAGCGGCGTGCGCGTCTCGAGAAGCGGCTGGCGAAGCGTACCGGGCCGCTCGTCCGCCTCAGCGAGGTGGAGACCGGCAAAGGACACGCGATGTTCGAGCGCGCAAAGCAGCAGGGCTGGGAGGGGCTGATCGGCAAACGCGCAGATTCCTGCTACCGCGTGGGTAAGCGATCGCCGGACTGGGTCAAGTTGAAGCTGGTGAGGTCGCAGGAATTCGTCATCGGGGGCTGGACCGAGCCGCGCGGCGCCCGATCCGCCTTCGGCGCGCTGCTGCTCGGTGTATACGAGAAGGGCGCGCTCGAGTACGTGGGCCACACTGGCACCGGCTTCGACGGGAAGACCTTGCGCAGCGTCGCAGCGCTGCTGACGCCGCTCGAAACGCCGGAGTCGCCGTTCCGGGTGCGCCCGCGTCCAAACGAGCGGCCGCACTGGGTACGGCCGCAGCTGGTCGCGGAAGTCAAGTTCACGGAGTGGACAGCCGACGGCAAGCTGCGGCACCCCACGTATATCGGCCTGCGTGATGACGTCCAACCGTCGCAGGTCCGCCGCGAGCCGAACATTCCCTCCCAACGATCCGCGGCAAAGGTCCGCGGCAGCAGTGCCCGTCGTCCCGTGGCCGTGGCGACGCGCCCCGGGCTCTCCGCGAGCACCGTGAGCGTGCCCGCCGGGCCGAGGCGCACGGCGCAATCCGGCCTTCCGGCCCGACTTCAACCGTTGCTGGACCAGCTGCAGGACCTCGAGACACGCCGTGCGAACGGCATCGTGAACCTCCCCGGAGACGAGCGCCTCGAGGTCAGCAACCTGCACAAGGTGTTCTGGCCCGAGGGCAGCCTGACCAAGGGCGACCTGATGCGGTACTACGTGCAGGCCTCGCCGCATTTGCTGCCCGTCGTTGCGGACCGTCCGCTCGTCATGAAGCGCCATCCGAACGGGATCGCGGCCAAGGCGTTCTATCAGCAGCGCGCGCCCGATCCCGTGCCAGACGGCGTGCGCGTGGAGGCGGTGGAAGGCGACGACGAGGTGCCCAGCCGCCTGATCGGCGGCTCGCTGAAGACGCTGCTCTACATGACGCAGCTCGCGGCCATCTCGCAGGACCCGTGGTTTTCACGCGTGCGGTCGCCTGGTGTTGCCGACCACGTCGCAATCGACCTCGACCCCATGCCCGATGCGCCGTTCTCTCGGGTGCTCGAGGTGGCGCGGTGGGTACGCGACGAACTGGCTGCGCTCGGCGCCACCGGCTACCCGAAGACGTCCGGGGCGGACGGCCTCCACATCTTCATTCCGCTGCCGCCGGGCACGCCGTACGAGGCCGGCCTCATCTACTGTCAGATCGTCGCGACGATGGTAGCAACGAAGCATGCGAAGGCGGCCACAGTGGAACGCGCCGTCCGCGCGCGCGGGGCCGCCATGGTGTATGTCGACTACCTGCAGAACATCCAAGGCAAGACTTTGGCATCGGCGTACAGCGCCCGCGCGAGCGATTACGCCGGCGCCTCGACGCCGCTCACGTGGGACGAGATCGACGGGGGCGTCGATCGCCGTGACTTCACGATCCGCACGCTCCCGGTACGCCTGCAGCAGGTCGGCGACCTGTGGGCCCCGCTTCGCAAGTCGAAGGGTGTGAGCCTGAGAGCGGTGGAACGATACGGACGGTAGGCGGTAGGCGGTAGGCGGTAGGCGGTAGGCGGTGGGCGGTAGGCGGTGGGCGGTGGGCGGTGGGCGGTGGGCGGTGGGCGGTGGGCGGTGGGCGGTGGGCGCTGGGCGGTGGGCAGTGGGCGCTTGTGGAGCCGGGACTTCAGTCCCGGCGGCGCACAGGGTGCCGCAGCAACGGCGATCTCCCGTACTCCCGCCGCAGATGCGCCGGCCCGTCGTAGATCGCGACGGCCCCCCGGAGATCCGCATCCCTCCACCCGCCGCTGCGAAACGCGATCGTCTCTACCCCCGCGCGCCTGGCGGCCTCGATGTCGTACGGCGTGTCACCGACCATGACAGCCTCCGACGCCGCGCACCCCAGGTTGTCGAGCGCCGCCTGGACAATGTCCGGGTCGGGCTTCGACTCCTCGGCGTCACCCGACGATGTCCGCCGCTGGATGAGACGCTCGACGCCGGCGCACCGAAGCAGCCCCTCGAGTTCTTCCTTGCGCGCGGAGCTGGCGACAGCGAGCGGGTGCCCCTGGCTGACCAGGTGCGAGACCAGTTCCTGCGCGCCGGGCAGCCCCTGCACGGCGGGAAGGTACCGCTCCCGGAAGATCTCGCCGCGACGTTCAGCGAGGCGCTTCCCTTCGGGCGAGTCCTCTTCAATTCCCACGAGCTCGGGTAAGACCTTGTCGCCGCCCATGCCGATGAGGGGCCGCACGCGTTCGAACGTCACGTGGTGACCCGCTTCGGCGAGGGAATCGACCCATGCGTGCGCGTGAGCGTCGTTGCTGTCCACGAGCGTGCCGTCGATGTCGAGAATGACCGGACGCAGCGCCGGCAGATGTTCGTTGATGTCAATCATCGTGCACGTGTTCTTTCCGCTCCGGGCGCCGCGCAGCGCGCCCTCCACCGCCCGGGGTGCGTCCGACGTCGGCGACACGAACCCATCCCTCCGCCCGTCGAAGTCGCAGCGCTCCCCTACAGGTTCTCGTTTGTCTCAGGCAGCGGCAGCGGCACCATGTTCGTGACCGCCGGCCCGTTCAGCACCTCGCCGGTCGGCGTGAACCGGGAGCCGTGACACGGACAGTCCCAGCTCCGCTCGGCATTGTTCCATGCGACGTCGCAGTGCATGTGCGGGCAGATGGGCGAAAGGCTGTGGAGTTGGCCGTCTTCCGCGCGGTACACCGCGTACTTCACGCCGTTGATGGCCATCAGCTTGCCCGTGCCCTTCGCCACGAGCGCGGGGTTGTCCTCCTGCACGTCGGCATTGGTGCTGCGATCGCGCACGAAGTGCTTGGGAAAGTCGATGTTCTCGGTGATGAAGTCCTTGACCGCGGCGAGCGGCTTCACGCGTGTGGCCTTGTAGAGGTCTGCGTACGGCGTCGGCCGCCCCAGCACCAGATCGCTGGTCAGCTGGCCCGCCACCGTGGCAAATGTCATCCCGTTGCCGGAATACCCGGTCGCCACATAGACGTGCTCGGACGCGGTGTTCAGACCGATGTACGGCAGCCCGTCCACCGGCTCGATGATCTGCCCGGACCAGCGGTACTCGGCGCGCTCGACGCCGAAGCGGGAGCGCGCGTAGTCGAGCAGCGACTCGAAGCGCTGCAGCGTCTCCGGTTCGGTGCCGGTCTTGTGATCCTCGCCGCCGATGATGAGCACCTCTCCGTCAGCGCTCGCCTGCGTGCGGGTGTAGTGGTACGGTTCGTCCGTGTCCCAATAGAGCCCTCGCGGGATCGCCGGGCCTCCGAGTGCGCCGATGGCGTAGGTGCGATACGCCGGCAGCTTCGTGATCAGGGCGGCCCAGTTGATCGCCGGCACGTTCGTGGCCACGATGACATCCCGGGCGCGCACCGTGCCGTTCGACGTCTCGACCTCGCACGGCTCGCCGTCGGTGACGCCCGTCATCCGCGTCATCTCGAAAATCCGTCCGCCACGCACCGCAATGCGATCGGCAAGCGGCAGCAGGAAGTCGCGTGGATGGAACTGGGCCTGCCGCGCCACGCGCAGGGCGCCGGCCGTCCGGAACGGCAACGGCACGTCGTGCACGAACTCCACCGGCACACCTGCGCGCTCGGCCGCAGCCAGCTCCTTGCGCAGGAGTCCCGTGTCCCTCGCGCGCTCGGTGTAGAGGTAGGCGGGCACACGCTCGAAGCTGCACGCGATAGCGAGCGCGCTGGACGTCCGTTCGATCCAGTCGATCGCCTCGTGATTCGACCGGGCCACCAGGCGGGCGCCCTCGTGTCCGAAGTCGTGTTCGATCACGTGGTAGCGCGTGTCGACGAGCTCCGTGACATGCGCCGTCGTGTGGCCGGTCTCCCCCGAGACGATGCGGCGTTGTTCGAGCACCGCGACGCGCTGCCCCGCCTCGGTGAGCAGCCACGCGGCGACCAGCCCGGTCAGGCCGGCGCCGACGATTGCGACGTCCACCTCGAGGTCACCCGCCAGAGCGGGATAGGACGTCTCGGGTGTAGTGGCGATCCAGAGCGATCGGCTTTCGGGCGGGAGGGACATAAGTTTCAGGCTCCGGGCTCCCGGTTCCGGGCTCCTGGCTCCAGGCTGTTGAGGTCTTACGAGCCCTTGCCGCCGGGCAGTGTCTCGGAGCCTTCGCTGCCGCGGGTGTTGCCGCTCACGGCGCGCGAGATCTCGATGTCCTCGCCCGGGCTGCCGCCTTCGTCGCCGACTTCGTGCGTCAGGCTGCCGCGCGCCTCCACGTCGGTGTCGTCCTCGACGTCCTCATCCTCCTCATCGTCCTGGTCCTCGTCATCTTCGAACTCGTCGTCTTCATCGTCGTCGGCCTCGTCGACGACGTCGTCGTCTTCGGCGAGCGCGTCGAGGTTATTGTCCAGTTCGTCTTTGGGCATCTGTGTCTCCTGCGCGCAGGCCGGAGCAAACACCAGACCATCGGCCCCAGCGCGCGCGGGCCGTCGATCTCAAGAGTCCCCCACCGAACCCACGGTGCGGTTCACACCGTATACTGCTTCATCGCCAGCGGTTCGCGGTTCTCGATGTTCGGCGGCAGTCATCAGCTTGCGTGGTCCGCGGTCGTCGCGTTATGCTTGCCGTTCGTGCGCCCGTAGCTCAGTTGGATAGAGCGCCGGACTTCGAATCCGTAGGTCGCAGGTTCGAGTCCTGCCGGGCGCGCCATCGCGCAAGTGCGATGGTGTTCCGGCAGGACTGAGGCACATCGCCCCGCTTCGCGCGAGGCCGACCGTGCAGGCGAGCGGGCACGAGTCTTCGAGAGGTCTCGGCGACGGTGTCACTATAGGCCTTCCGCCGCAAGCGAGCTGTTCTCGACGCGACGACCGCAAGCGACGACTGAGCCAACGCGAGCTGCGAAGGCAACGACCGACGACCGAAATGCGCCCGTAGCTCAGCTGGATAGAGCGTTGGCCTCCGGAGCCAAAGGCCGCAGGTTCGAATCCTGCCGGGCGCACCATCTTTCGCGTGTTTGACCAGCACACGCCAGGCTGGACAGCTAGAGACGATTCGTCCTTCCCTCCTCGTGGGCCCGTAGCTCAACTGGCAGAGCAGCAGACTCTTAATCTGTAGGTTGAAGGTTCGATTCCTTCCGGGCTCACCAACTTTATTCAATGAATTGCGTGGTTCGGCCTTGGCCTGCCGGTCAGAATGGCTGCGGTGACCACCGACTTGACCACCACTAGGCCGACTGCAGCATGGCGTCCATCGCGTCGGCCGCTTGGGCCTGTAGTTCGGCGCTGACGTGGGAGTAGGTGTCCACCGTCAGGCTGATTTGGCTGTGGCCAAGCGTCTCCATTACGACTTTGGCCGGCGTCCCCTGCACCATCAGCAGCGTCGCGCATGTATGGCGGAGGTCGTGGAGACGCAAAAGGGGCAGCCCCGTCACGTCGAGCAGGGTTCCGAAATCCTTGCGGACGTTTGCGTAGTCCAGCGGCGTCCCGGATGGTGCTGGTGAATACCAGCCCGGCTTCGGTCCAGCGGTCGCCGGCTGCGAGCCGCTCCTTCTTCTGTCTGGTGCGATGACGCTTCAGAGCCTGCACGGCAAATCGGGGCAATCTGACGGTTCGCCGGCTGGACGCGCTCTTCGGCTCAACGAACGACGCTTTACCTCTGTGCCACTGCACCGCCTGGTGGACGCGCAGCGTCGCCCTGTCGATGTCAACGTCCGCCCAGCGAACGCCGCATGCCTCGCCGATGCGGAGGCCGACCGCGACGGCGACGGTGAACAGCGGGCCCAGTCGCGTCTTCTTGGCGGCTGCCACCAGCTTCTTCGCTTGCGCCGGATTTAGCACCGCCAGCTTCGGCTTCTGAGCCCGTGGAAGACTGACGTGCCGTGCAGCATTCTTCTCCACCAAGCTCCAGATTTCGTCCTCTTCGGTGCGGGGGGAACATCATGAAGCGCTGAGACTTTGCCGTGGTGCCCGGGAATATGACGTATTTTGCGGCATGATGCGCGATACTCCTTGTAATCGCCAGTGCCCCCGCATACACTCCGCTCCTCACCAAAAGGAGTTTCGATGAACATTTCCGTCCGTCAGTTGACCGGAGCAGTCGTCGTGTCGTTCTGCGTAGGAGCTTTTATCACTCCCGTTGGAACACAGGTTCAAGGAGCCGCGAAGCCCGCGCCGTCGCCGCCCTCAGCTGCGAAGCAAGCCACCTACATGCAGGTGGAGTTCATGAAGGTGCCAGAGGGTAAGGAAGAAAACTGGCTCAAGTTGGAGCGAGAGTCGTGGAAGCCAATGCACGCTCTCCGCATCAAAGAGGGCTTGATTCAGTCGTGGGCCACAATCGCTCAAACATTGCCGGGCGATGAGTCGAATGGGCCGGTTTATGCGACGGTTACCACGTTTCGGGGATGGCCGGACGGGACAAAAACCGACTGGCAGGGACTTCTCCAGAAGGCCAATCCGAAAGCCGACGCGAATGCGCTGATGCAGCAGACGGCCGCCGCGCGGAAGATTGTCCGCACCGAAATCTGGCAAGTCCTCGAACAGACCGACCCGCCTGCGATGGGAACCCAGTAGAAACAAGTCTCGTCCCCACGTGCTCTGGGGGTCCAAGGTGTTCGGTGGAGGTGGCATTGTGTGTGTCACTCCATCGACCCCACGACGCAGCCACTTCATGGCTCACAATCAACCCATTCTGAGCCGGCCCCCAGATCGCCGATGCGGGTCTCGGAGCGACTTCTCCCTCGGATGCCACCACTCACGTAAGACGTAATCTGTAGCGCAGTGCCAGCGCGCTGGCTTCCTGCCAACATCGGCCGGCAGTGCAACACCCGTGCGACGGGCGCGAGGCGAAGCGACGGGGAGAGAAGGCGGGAGGAAAGGCGGCCACGGCCGACCGAGCAACTGAGTCGTCAGCTACTGCGAAACGCACCTCAAAGCGCAAGGGCATGTCCGCCGAGGCCCGGAAGGCCGTCGGCCAACGGATGCGGGCGTATTGGGCGGCGAGACGCGCCGAGAAGCAGGCCGGCGGACGCAAGACGAGCCGGACGGAAAGCCGGACGCAAGAAGTAGCTCGTCGCCCCAAGGCACAGGATGCGCGGGGGGAAGTGGGCGGGTTCTGAAAACCGCGTCGGTGAGAAAAAAGCCGGCCGAATGGTCCTGCGACAAGCAGCTATCGTCCGCTCAAGACGGACGGCCAGTTGGTAAGCACGGTCAATCGCGTGGCCTGCTGGCCCTCGGGTACAATCAGGAGGAACCGCTGCCCGTCAGCCGTGACGTCGTACTGGTCCTCCACAGGGTTGACCCAAAACCGTGGCTCGAACAGCTTGCGTGGAGCACCGGGGTTCGCCGGATCGCGAGTGTCAACCGACATCATCGCGCCGTCCAAAGTGAGATAGAAGAGCTCCTTGCCATCTGCGCGCCAGCGTGGTTGGCTGCCGCCGCTGGTCGAGACGCGCACGCGACCCCCAGGTCTCATAAACGGCTGCAAGTAAACTTCCCATTGCCCGGTGTCGTTGGCGCTGTACGCGAGCCATCGGCCATCACGAGAGACATGAGGCTCGTCCACCAGCGACAACGACTCAATGAGCGAAACAGGTTTTTGATCTCCGCCGAGCGGTAGCGCCGAGACGTTTTGCATACCCAGCCCAAGAATCACGAACCGCCCATCGTGAGTCCAATCTTCCAGGCCCGTAGCAATTCCAGCGAACAGCGTTGTGCGCCCAATCTGATCGATTCTCCGCTTGTACACACCATCCACGGAGATGAATGCGACTTCACGGCTGTCTGGCGACCAGATCGGGATCACTTTCTGCGTCGTCTCCTGTCGTGAGTCGCGCGTGGATGGGCCGAGTCAGCTCGATCACGAACAAAGCACTGCCCACTCGGGGATCGATCTCTTCCGAGACGACGCGCTGCCCATCCGGTGCGAGCGCGATCTGGTCGATAATGTCGAACATCTCCGATTTCGTCGAGCCTCCGGCCGTTTCTGTCGAACCATGTGAGTCTGGCTGGTGGGAGCACGCTGCCATTGGACCAGACGAGGGTGTCGCCGTTCACGGCAAATCCGGTGTACGGGCCAAAAAACTCGATCCCTGATCCGATGCTGACTGGATCACCCACCAGGCGATGGTGCTCGAGATCGAACCGCTGCGCGAACAGTGTGCCCTGGCGGCCATACAGCAGGTAGCCACGCGGAGAGACTATCGCCCACGCTGGCTCTGGCAGCAGGCGAGTGACGGCGGAAGAATCGAGCGTGCCCAAAAACACGCCTCGTCGCGCCGGGTTGCTGCTCTCCTGCGAGTACAGAAAACTTCGCCCATCAGGCAGGAACGAGGGGAGAGACTGGAGGGAGACGTCAGGATCGGCTGGATATACGTCGGTCACATGACCATCGGCGATTGACATCCGGCGCAGCCGTGGCCCGCCGAGCAGGATGTCGTCGCCGCTCCAGGCACCGCCAAAGAGCCACGACACGCCGTCTGGTGCTCGTCCGATCGTGCGAATACCGCCGGTGGCGATGTCTACGGCTTTGATCTCGCCATCGGCGATCACTGCCAAGAACGGCTGTCAGGCGACCATGTCAGCGGCTGGGCGTGCTCGGTGCCCGCCAGCCATGTCGTCTCGCCGTCTGCCAGTCGGCGGACAAGGATCGGGCGTCCCTCTTGGTCAACTCCAGAGAACGAGTACAGTGCGAGGTAGCGTCCGTCCGGCGAGAGCATCGGATTCACCAGCCACGCGTTTGGAAAGTCGATGAACGACTGCACGGCAGGTGCTGCAGACGCTGCTGGCGGACGGCTGGAGAGACGGTAGAGTGCCGCCATGGTGGTGGCCAAAGATAGCGCGGCGATTACCCATGGGATCGCGGCTCGACGTGACCGCGACTTCGATGGTGCGACGGCGCTTGGCGGTTCCGCCGGCGTGTCCAAGCCGTCGGAGTGCCAACCACAGGTCGTGGCCACTGGACCAACGGTCTTCCGGGTTCTTGGCGAGGCACGTCCGAATGAACGCGTCGAGTGCGGGATGGGTGACCTGGTCCGAGTTGGCGGGGAGCGGAGCTGGTTCGTGCTCGAGAACTGCAGCGATCACGCTTGCCGGCGTGTCTCCAGCGAAGGCGCGCCGGCCCGTGATCATTTCGTACAACACGCACCCGAAGCCGAACACGTCCGTGCGCGTGTCAGCCTCGGCCCCTTGCAGTTGCTCCGGCGCCATGTAGTGCAGCGTGCCGAGGAGCGTCCCCGTGGCCGGTCAGCGGGCTTCGGCCACGAGGCTGCGTGATGCCCGAGCCCGCGATCTGGCATGCTCGCGTGGCTTCGCCAGGCCGAAGTCCAGCAGCTTCGCCCCCGCCTTCGTCAGCATCACGTTGCCGGGTTTGAGGTCCCGGTGGACGATGCCGGCCTTGTGCGCGGCCGCGAGGGCATCGGCGATCTGGATGCCGTAGTGGAGCGCTTGGTCGAGTGGCAGCTTCCCACGAGCCAGGCGGGCCGCGAGTGTCTCCCCGTCCAGGTACTCCATGACGAGGAAATCCGTCCCGTCCTGCTGCCCGATGTCGTGGAGCGTGCAAATGTGCGGGTGTGACAGCGCCGCGACGGCGCGGGCCTCGCGCTCAAACCGCTGGCGGGCGGCTGGGTCGTTGGTCAGGTCAGGCGGGAGCACCTTGAGGGCGACGGTGCGGTCCAGGCGCGTATCTCGCGCACGGTAGACCTCCCCCATGCCGCCCGCGCCGGCGGGGCTGACGATCTCGTAGGGGCCGAGCCGGGCGCCGGGCGTGAGCGCCATCACTTGTCCACGTTGTCGAGCATCCAGATGGTGCCGGTCGCCTGCGCAATGGGCAACGTCATGCGATCACGCGCCACCGACGGCTCCGCTGCCCCGAGGTCGTCTGCCCAGATGCGGTGCGCGGGGCTGTCGAAGCGGGTTACCTGAATCGGGCTCCCTGTCATCGTCCCGCGCGCGTCATCGAATGGCAACGCCCACACGTTGATCAGCGAGCCGCCCCTGCGCCAGACGTACAGCAGCTTCCCGTCCGACGACCAGCGCGGCTTGTCCGCCCAGCCCTGCGGGTCCGTCAGGCACCGCCACGCGTCGAGGCCGACCCGACGGGCGGCGCTCGGGATCACGCAGACGATGGCTCTGCCCGAAGGGGCCGTTGTGAAGCTGATCGAACGCCCGTTCGGCGAGTAGCGGCCCTGCCACAGCCCCCCCTGCGGATCCTCCGTCACGATCGACGCGGCAGCGTCCGCGCGCGGTGCAGCCGCAAGCGGCCAGAGCGCCAGCAGGCTCTGCCTGCCCGGTCGGTACCAACTGACCAGAATCGACGTCCCGTCCGGCGACCATTCGTGCGGCTGCACGAGATGCTCCGCGGGCGTGGACAGGAGCGTCTCGTCAGCGCCGGACGTCTCGCGCACGCCCAGGGAGACTTCGAACACATTTTTTCCTTTCATACGAACCCACTGGTAGACCAGACGCCTGCCATCCCGGGACCACTTCGGATCGCTGCGGGCGTGGTCGTCGCGCGCGAGCAGGCGTCTGTCTTTCGTCGACAGGTCCGCCATCCACAACTCCCACTTTCCAGTCCCCACGCCGGTGATGGAATAGGCGAGGTGGCGCCCATCGGGCGAAAGAGCGGCCGTGTCCGGCCTGGCGGCCGTTGCGTCCGTGACGGGCTCCCCCGGACCCGTCACTCGCCCGTCGAGCCGATGGAGCGGGTACGCCCAGATGCGAATCGATTCGGCTTTGATCGTGAACGCGAGCTTACGGCCCTCGCGTGTGATCGCCACCCTCGTCTCGTGTCCCGCGCCCGTCGTCAATCGGACGAACGCGCCGGCTTCCAGGGTCCCAGGATCGACGCCCAGCCTCCACAGGTTCGAGATCAGGTTGACCTTGTGCTCGAAGTACAACGCATCGCCTGACGGCGCCCACACGAACTCACCAACAGCGCTGAAGCCTCTGAGCGGCGGCGGCAACGTCGTGAGGACCGGCGCTCCTCGGTCAAGCGGAACGGTGTAGAGCGCGCTGTCGGGCCCCTTGATGGTTTGGGCCAACACGGAGATCCTGCGACCGTCGGGGTGCCACGCCCAACTCGCGATGCGCGCTGCCTCGTCGGTGAACCGTTCAAGCACGCGCCGCGGCGGCGAGCCGTCGGTCGCGACGACGAACAGCGGACCACCTATGTAGCCCTGCGGGGCCGTGGAGAATAGGACTGTGGACCCGTCAGGCGACCATTTTGGACGGACCCCGAACGCGGCCAGACGACGCTCGGGTCCACCGAGCGCCGACACGAGGTACAGCCCGCCGCCATCCCGCTCCGAACGAAAGACGATCTGGCTGGCGTCGGGCGACCAGTCGGGTTCGGTATCCGGGGCCGGTGACTTCGTCACTTGCACAGGATCGCCGCCGCCCGCGACGGGCTGCACCCAGATGTCGAAGTTGCCGCCCTGGTCCGAGGCGTACGCGATGAAGCGCCCGTCCGGTGAGAAGGTCACGTCTGTCTGGAGTCCTGGTGCAGACGTCAGGCGCGTCAGCGTGCGTTCGACCGGGGCTGCGGCCCCGGATGGCCCGCTGCCCGGGTGAATCGCTCTCCACCACCAGACGGCAACGGCAGTCGCCGCTATCAGCACGGTGGCCGTCCCCGCAAGCGCGAGTCGTCTACGCCCTGCCACCCTCCCTGCGAGGCCGCTGGGTCCGACACGAACCGGCTCGCGCGCGGCGGAAGCACTGTCCGATCGTGCCTGCGCGTGAACGTCGTCGCGCAAGGCTTCGAGGTCGAGCACCAGATCCTGAACGACCTGATACCGGAGCGCGCGCTCTTTCTTCAGGCACTTAGTGACGATCCGCTGCAGCTCGGCTGGAACATCGGGGTCGAAGCGCGCCAGCGGCAGCGGATCGCGATCCAGAATCGCCGCGAGCACCTCGGTCCCGCTTGGCGCCGCAAACGGCGAGCGCCCCGCCACCATCTCGTACAGCAGCACACCGAGCGACCAGATGTCCGTGCGGGCGTCCACCTCCTGCCCACGCGCCTGCTCCGGCGACATGTACGCCGCCGTGCCTACGACCACGCCCGCTTCGGTCTTCAGCACCATGTGGGTGCGTGTCCGCCCCGGCGATCTCCGCGGGCGCGGGCGCCAGCTTCGCCAAGCCGAAATCCAGCACCTTCACGAAGCCGTCGGGCCGGAGCATGACGTTCTCGGGCTTGATGTCCCGGTGGACGATGCCAGCGGCGTGCGCGGCGCTCAGAGCGGCCGCCACCTGAATGGCGAAGTCAAGCGCTTCGCGGATCGACAGCTCGCGTCGTCGAGAGCCGCTGCCGGAGCGTCTCGCCCTCGACGTACTCCATCGCGATGTAGTGCTGGCCCGTCGCTGGTTTCGCCCGAGCGCGTGGATGGTGCAGACGTTCGGGTGGTTCAGGGCGGACGCGGCGCGCGCCTCCTGCTCGAACCGCTGGACGCGGAGGGGTCGCGGGTGAGGTCGGCAGGCAGGACCTTCAGTGCGACCTTCCGGCCCAGGCGCACCTCGGTGGCGAGCCACACCTCGCCCATGCCCGCCGGAGCCGAGGGGGCGCACGATCTCGTAGGCGTCGAGCCGAGAGCCGGGACCGAGGGGCACGTTGGAGTGGGCGGGATTATACGCCGTGGCCAGAACAGGAGCGGCTCAGCCGAGAGATCCCGGCGCGCTCAACTGTGGGGGCGTGCGCGGCTACCGCGGTGACGGATAGCGGGCTCCGGGAGTGGTCGGGTTCTGAATACATCTCGGCAACGCGCCCGTCAAGGCCGGACGTCGCGGCCGCAGCAACCGGTCCGGGCGCACAAATCTCGTCGACATCCCGGCGGGAGCCGGGACTGAGGGCATGTCGGCGTGGGTGGAATTATGACGGGGGAGTGAAGGGCGGCGTATTCTGCAGCCGAGTGGGCAGCTCGGCTGCATCTTGCTGATGTGGCTCGTGCCGTCTCTGGCTACTGAGCCGTTCTCGGTGTCAGACCTGCACCCTAGTTCTCTTCCTCTTCGTCGTGGTCCTCGCCTTCCGTCGTCACCTTGATCATTGCTCGCATCCACGAGTGAATGCAGCACTGGAAGTGGTGATTGCCGGGCCCAAGGTCTCTCAGCTCAATGCTTGCGCCCGGAAGTATATCGGCCGACGTCAGACACTCCGGCGCGGTAATGAGACCCTTGTTGAGGACCTCGGTCGCAGGAGGCCGGGGCCTTCCTGCGCCGAAGTTCAGGACCTCGGTGAAGGTGTGCGTGCGGCCGCCCTCGTTCTTGACCCTCACCGACTCACCCAGCGCAATCTTGAGGTACGGGGGATCGTTCCACCAGGCCTGATGTCCAATCACGGACAGCGGCGCAAGCGGAGATTCCGCCTCGAGAAAGAACTCCGCCCGCGTGACGTCCCCTTCCTTCAGCAAACATCCACCCGGCCCCCAGTCGGCATCGGGCTGGCAGTCATCCCGCATCGCGATCTTGCGGTTGTTGTCGTCCGCGAGGACCGGCTTCGTGTTCAACGCGCCGACTAAGAGAGAAGCGACGATGCTCACGACCAGCGACGCGAAGTTTACCTCTGTCTTTCGCACACGCACCTCCTGGGAAGTCCACCCTTCGTGCCCCGCCGACCCGCGAAAGGTCGTGGAAGGATGTTCTGTGGGCTTCCCTTTACACCCGTCCGTCGCTGATTGTCAATGAGTCTTTAGCCCGAGGGTGCGCGCATAACGTGCACGCTTCACGCTTGTAATATAGCGCCGAGCATACGTGGCAGCTGCTTCTTGCGGATCGCGTCGCCTCAGCCGTAATCTCAGGCCGCCCGAATGTTATAGGGGCGTTACAGGCATCAGCGAACGATGCTGTACTTCAAAGTGTAGTTAGCACTCTCACAACATGCATGTTTGGTTTATACGGTGTAACGGTGAGACCGCGCACAACGAACCGGGCACGCCGCGGTTCGTACCAGGTGAGCCGCCTCAGTTTCCAAAGCGAGAGTTCAACTATCGCGACGAGTGCCTGTGCAAGGGGTTCGCACGCGTGGGTTAGCCGGCTGCAGGCGACTTAAGACAAACCAATTGGCGCGCCCGGGCCCCGCACGTGTACGGAAGTATGATGAAGGAGCACCACCTTACGGTTTCTCAAGCAGTTTGTTGAAATCGACCCGGGCGATCTCGTTCTGCTCCCGACACACCAGACGCGTTATCAAGTTCACCTAGGTGCGGTGGTGCGGCCGCGGCGCCCGAAGGTTCACCTTGAGGGGATTGCGCCCGCGTATTACTATCACTTCGATATTGCGGCTGGCGATTGGTTCGACAACCGGCTTCGGCCTGCTTCCGATTGAACGACACCACTCCGATGGACGGGCATCGGGTCATTCACGCCGTTGTTCGCGGAGTGAACTGGACTCTACTCGACGCCCTGGCACGCGCGGGGAGACGTGTCCCGGACGAGTTGTCGCGCGCACTTCTCAATGCCGGACAAGGCGGGCCTGACGGCGAAGAGCGCGACGTCGTGACTCGCGCGATCACGTTTTGGGAGTCCGACGTGTTCTTGCGGCGCCACGGTGCCCTGATCCAAATCGACAAACCACGAGACGCCGAAGTGAAGGTTCAGTTCGACGGGCACGGTTGAACCAGCTGTTCAGTGGTGTTGCCGTGCGGATCGCGGATCAGCAGGAACGGGAAGCCGAGATAGAGCCCGACGCCCCTCCGCGCGGCTTCTTTGGGACCCTCACAGCGCTTTCCCTCGGGAGGGGCCGGTTGCCGCTCTTCAACGGCAGGCCACTGGGTGAGAAGGAGCAAAGACGGCAGGATTGTCAGCCACGAGATCGCCTGATGCGCGGGCTAAGGAGCCGACGGGTCGGTCTGATGATTCCCGCGACCCGATCGCTCGTCAGCGCGCCGAAGACCGATTGTTTGAAATGCCCGGAGTGGGACTGGTATAAAGTCAGGGTTCTGGCGTATTGTGTTGCCATGTCCAGCCACGTCCTGATTTCAGACTGCCGTACGGCAGCGCTTGTCGCGGTCTCAGCGGCGCCAGCCTTTCGTTCACAACGTGCCCAGTGGCGGCGCAACAGCCCGTGCCGCAGCAGCTCGTCGCGTCGCTTCGCGTCGTCGACAAGAAGGGAGCCCCATTCACCGATCTCGCCCCGAACGAATTCGACGTGAAGGAAAACGGGCAGAGCCGGACGATTATCCGCGCTGAGCTCGACACGCGGCCCTTGTCGGTGGCGCTCGTTCTCGACAGCAATGGCACGCTGAGCACCGCGTTCATGCAAAACGTGGTTCCGGCGGCAGTGGCGGTGCTGAACGCGCTGCCCCAGGGCACGGTTCTCGATGTCTGGTCAACCGGTGATCGGCCGACACACGTGGTGACCGCGCAATCGGACCGGGCCGCGGTGGAAGCAGCGGTCAAGCGCATTGCGGCTTCCGGGACCAACATGCTGCTCGATACGATTGCGGCGGCCTCACAGGCGCTGCCGTCGGGTGAGGATCGTCGGACAGCGGTGATCGTTCTGACCTCTGGCAGCATCGGCGACAACGCGGGGCGCGGGGTCCAGGAAGCATTGAACGCAACGTCGATGCGTCCGACCTTCGTCAGCATTGAGATGATCCTCGGCGAGCGGGACGGACGCGTCGGAACGGAACTCACCTACCTCGCGGAGCACACAGCCGGGTCGTACGAGACGGTGCTCTCGGCCACCGCGGTCGTCACGAAGGCGCCAGGCCTCGTCGCGATCCTGAATTCGCGCTACCGCGTGGCATGGCAGCCGCAGAGCGATCCGCGCGCGACGAAGTTCGAGTTCAAGACGAACCGAAAGGGCGCGAAGGTCGTCTGGTCGCAGCAGCTGACGACGGCGTGGTAGCGGTTCAGCGACAAGTCGCCTTCCATCCTTGCGACGATCATCACCGCTGCAAATAGGTTTCGATGAACGTCGTGCATCTGAACGTCAGACCGCGTCGCGCGTCGTCCAGGCACGCACCGACCGGGCGGACTTGATGCCGCAGCGGGTCTGGGCGCTGCACAAGGGCGGACATGCAGCCGCTGTGCAGGCGTGGGAGCGGAGATCGTGCTCACTGTGGACGGGGAGCTGCACAAGACACGGCTGTTCTGGTCGCACGAGCAGGCGGAGCTGGCCGGCGCGATTGCGGACACGCGCGCGATGTTCGAGGGAATGGGATGGGCTTGATGCGGGCTCTGGCTGTCCCGCCCCTTGGCACCGAGGGCGGCGGCTGGCAGCTTGTCGAAGGCGTGGAGACGTGATGAGGCTATGGCAATGAGTCTTACGGTCGCGGCGTCAGGCCGGCGTCCCTGCGAACCAGTTCCGTGAGTTCCCGCAAGGTCCTCCTCTCGAAGTACTCACCGATATAAGGCGTGCGGCCTGCTCCTTCTTGAGCAGCTCCCCGAGTTCACCGGCACCTTCGTCGCCGGACTCGAACGAAACTCCACAGGCACACTCTTTCCCTTCTCGTTCAGCACCCACTCGCCTGTGCCCACCGTTCTCCCTATCCAGTCATCGATCCATCGCAAGGTATCCGCCACCGCTTTCAAGCTGCACATAACATACACTTCAGGCCTGATTGACGCTGACGTCGATGTCGGCGACCACCGGAAAGTGATCCGAGGCCAGGCGTGACGCCGGCGTGGTGTGGGTGAAGAGGCCTCGCAGCGCACGGATGGGATTCACCCAGATACGATCGACCGCCACGATCGGCCAGAACACCGGAAACGATGCCGGACGAGGCGGGCGTCCGAGACGATCGTCGAGGACGTGCACGACCGATCGGCCGGGCAGCCAGTCGTTGAAATCGCCGAGTACCACCACGAGGGTATGGCGGACCGATTCGAGATACTCCAGAATCTGGCGCACCTGAAAACGCCGTTCATGGACCCGCAGGCCGAGATGGGCGGCGAGCACATGGACGACGGTGCCGCGGACCTCGACGGTCGCCGCCAGCGCCCCGCGTGGTTCGCGGCGCTCCATCGACAGATCGATGCGCTGCACGTCGACGACGCGATGCCTGGTGAACAGCGCGTTGCCGAAGCATTCCGTCACGGTGTGACGGGTCGGCCCCAGCACACACTCGTACCGATCCAGCATCGTCAGTGTCACCGGCATGCGGGATTCGATCGCGACGCTGGCGGGGTAGGTGAATTCCTGCAACGCGATGATGTCTGCTTCCAGTTCGGCGACGACGCAGGCGACGCGATCGGGATCGTGGCGTCCGTCGGTGCCGACGCACGCGTGGACGTTGTAGGTGGCGACGCGAAGGTTCGGCGGCGGCGATTTCATCACCCGAACTCCGCGCGGTCCCGATGCCTGGCGACCGAGGGTGCGAACTGGCGAATCAGCAGCAGCGTGCGGATAGCGTTCGCGAGAACGATGAGCAGCACGGCCACGGTAATCGTGGTGAGCGCGTTCGACAGCGACGGATCGAGCAGCGCGTCGCGGAACACACTCCCAAAGGCGCTCAACGCCACGATCGCCGGGACCATGCCGATGATCGTGCCGGCCATGTACGCCGTGAACGGGACGCGGCCCGCACCGCACAGCAGATGAACCGCACCGGTGCTGGCCACGCTCGACAGGCGCAGCACGAGCACGCCGATCACATCGCGGGCGCCGAGCTGGCGCACCGATCGATACGATCGCCGGCTGACCCAGTGCGCCACACCAGAAGCGCCGATCGCGCGGCCGGCCACGTAGCCGATCACCGCCAGCGCCAGCGAGCCGATGGCCGCCACGAGTCCGCCGCTCACCGCGCCGAACGCCACGGCGGCCGCAATGGTCAGCAATTCCAGCGGGACGAGCAACAGCCCCGCCATCACAAACGCCGTTGTGCCGATCCAGAGCGCTGATGGCAGACGCGCTGTGCCGTGCAGCGCTTCCCGGACCGACTGGAATTCCGGTCGCGTGTTGATCGCGGCGGATGTCACCAGCGCGGCGAGGAGCGCGATCGCGGGCAGGATCCACAGACGCAGCGGAGTGCTTCCGCCGGTTGCGTCGACTGGCGGCACCATTTGCGTCAGCGTCGGGCCAAAGCCAAGTGGCTCGCCGGGATCGATGGTAGCTCGAAGGACCGTCGACGGTTCGGCGACCTGATCGGTCACCGGTTCGATTGGGAGTAGCGTGCGATCGGCACCTCGATGCGCATCGATCAGCGCGCACAGCGATCCGCTGCGTTCGATCTCCAGCGACACAGCATCCACGGCAAGGCCCAGATGCTCGGCGACCAGCCGATCGCGAATGCGCCGTATACCGGCACGCACCTGCGCATCGTCGCCCGCCTCCACCGCAAGATCGCACTCGCTGTCCATGCCCATCGAACGTCGTGCGAAGTTGGCTGAACCAATCCGCACCAGCGCGTCGTCCACGATCATCACTTTCGAATGCACGAAGGTCGGAACGTCATGCGCTTGCGAGGCGATTGGATAGACCAGCCGCAGCCGACCGGAGGTGTCGGCGTCCGTCAATCGCCGGAAGGCAACATCGCGAAAGGCACCCATCGACTGCCGCTCGAGCCAGCCGTGGCATTCTTTCGGCACCACGATCACGACTTCGGGGCCATCGGGCTCGGTCAGCCGCGCGGCCAGTGCGCCGGCGAGCGTGTTGTCGGTAAAGTACTGGTTTTCGATGTAGATCAGCCGCTTCGCGCGCACGATTGAATCGTGAAACAATGCCTCGCATTCCCTGATCGCCGGCTGCCCGTCCGAGGCCGGCATCGTGCGCGAGATCGCGACGTCGACGCCGGTCAGATCGGGCGCGATGTCCGATGGCCACAGATCGTCGGTCGCCGTGCCGATCGGCGGTAGGTGGTCATATCCGATTGTCCGCCAGCGATCACGCGAGAGCACGCCGAGACTGGTCGCGGCCGGTCCACTCACCATGGCCTGAACTTCGTGGTACGGGCCGTACGTCAGGCCCATGATGGTCTTTCGCGCCGGCTCTTCGAGCCGGTGGTCGCTCGTGTCCCAACGGTGTCCCGTCAGATCGATGCCGCCGCAAAAGGCCAGCTGATCGTCAACCACCACGATCTTCTGGTGATGGCTGGCGCCTACTGGATGGTGATCATCGAATCCGAAGCGGACGCGGCGTGGCATACGCCATCGCAACCGCCACCGTGTCAGCGGTTCACGCTCGAGCGTGTACAGCGAACCGTAATCCCAGATCAAGATGTAGATACGCAGGTGCGGACGCCGCTTCGCGATGAAGGCGATCAGCGCATCGAGCCGCGTCGGCGTGTCGGCACCGCTGAGCCCGGGGGCGAGGTCGATGGTCGACGCGATATCCCAACCGAGGATGAACACCGTGTTGCGCGCCTCGAGCAGCGCCCGTCTCACCAGCTGAAAATAGCGAGCCGCATCCTGGATACAGTAAAAGCGGTCCGCGCGGTCGAGCCGCCAGCAGTTCCGTCTGGCTTGGATGATCGTGCCCTCAGGACATGTGCTCGGGACGTACCCGGCAAGTTGCGTGACACCACTCATTCGGCGGACCTCGCACGACGCAGGGCGCGGTTGATGAACCACGCCACCGTCAACGGCACGCCGACAACCACCGCTGCGGTGAGCGCCGTGCCCGGCGAGGGATTGCGCAGCCCCTGCGTGAGCTGAGAGCCGAAGCCGGC
Source organism: Vicinamibacteria bacterium (assembly GCA_963739995.1). Classification (GTDB taxonomy): domain Bacteria; phylum Acidobacteriota; class Vicinamibacteria; order Vicinamibacterales; family JAENWD01; genus CAVUCH01. Next base: position 210,567 of record CAVUCH010000019.1, read on the forward strand.
GAGCGCGATGACAATGGCGCCCATTCCGAGCACGGTGCCGAGGAGGAAATCCCGATAACGTACCGTCGAGGCGCCGATCACGATATTGGCGAGCATGAATGGCGCCGGCACCTTGCGCACGAAGAAGACGGCGAGCGTGCCGTTCCGCTTCAGCGCGCGTGTCACGGTTGTGACCCGCTCACCGCCTAGCCGCGCGACACGATCGAGGCCCAACCAGCGGCCGATGCCGAAGCCGATCGAGGCACTCGCCAGGCATCCGGCCATCGCATAGATCGGTCCGAGCACGGGGCCGAACGCAATGCCGGTAAGCGTGATCAACAGCAACACGGGCGCGAGGCCGAGCGCGATGAACGCGAGCATGACGATCGGCAGGGCGTACCAGGCATGGCGGTGCGGTTCCGTCCACGCGGAAATCTCGTCGGGGGCCAACGCCGCGTCTGGTATCCATCTCCACGCCACCAGCACCAGGCCACAAATAGTGAGCACTGCGGCGACACGAAGCCACACAAGCTGATCCATGTCCCATTCCTTATGCTTGTGCTGAGCAAGAAAAATGCCTGCTGATGAGATCTGGGCTGGGCTGATGACGCTTTATGACAAGGACGAGATGGGAAGAGGAAGGTGTCGATCGGCCTCGGCGTCGCGGCGTCAACGGCCCGCTTGTCTTGCCGGGTTCCTCTTCGGCGTGAGGTCAAGGGTAGCCATCGTGCGCAGGCACTTCTGGCACGAGGAGCAGTTGCCCGCGGCAAAGTCGTTGAAGCAGACATGGAGGGACGAAAGTGCCGCGTCCGACGCTGCGACGCGGGCCGTCCGGTCCAGCCGACCGAAAGCGGCACCGTCGTGCACGACGTCAAGGGCAGCTGAAGAAAACAGCGGATCGGTGAGCGGGTGTGAGCCCCAGGGGTGCAGGTGCGCGTAGGGGGAAGATGCCGGGATGATGTAGGTGCCCACATGCGCGTCCATCAGGTGCGCCAGCGCCGCCAGAAGGCAGCCGTGTGCGAACTTGTTCATCAGCTCGTTGATCGAGTACGGCGTGGGCGGGTTCTTCCCAAAGCGCACGTTCGTCACAATCGGTACGTGCCGCTTGCCAAAAACGGCTGCCACACGGGCCAGAACCTCGCACATCGGCGCCACGTCGTCCATGGCCGTGTTGAACCCCGCGACGCTGACGAGATGGGTGATGCGGTGCCGGTGCCGCAACAGCGAGAAGAAGCTATCGACCCCACCCGAGAACGACGCGAGCGTGCCCGGACTCCGGCACGACGCATTTCCTACGCGTGTCGGCGCATCTATGTGGACGCACGCGAGCTCCGGTACCGGCTCTGCCAAACCTGTTGGACGCCTGTGAGAATCTCGCCACGCTGCGCGTTCAAGTGGCCGTATCAATCATCGCGAAGGGTCTCGAGACCAGCGGCGACACCGCGTGGACTGGCTGCGAGCGGAGCGCTCGCCGTCGTCACCTGGTTCAGGTCGTGCCCGTGTACACTTAAAGGCCGTCACTGGTCTCATGCCGAGAAGCCCCTGGCGATGGCCCTCGTCGGCTCAACAGTCTGACCGGACCGACGCGCCCGAGCCATCGGCCCGGCGCGTCCGGCGCGTCGTGACACAGTCCGGACTGCACGCGTTCGAAGCCGTCTACGAGCCCGTGGCCAAGCTGCCGGAGCACGGGCACGGGAGACCTTTCTTCACTTACGTGCTTGGCGGCAGCTACGTCGAGCGCGCGGGACGGCAAGAGCGCGTCTGCTCCCGCGGCACGGTCATCTTTCACGATCACGAGTCGCACACGAACGAAGTCGGGCGTGACGGCACCGCGTCGCTGAACGTGGAGCTGGATCCAGAGCTCTGGCGCGAGCTCACCGGCGGTGGCCCGAGCTTCGCCGAGATCGCCGGCCGCGTTTTCGGCGGCGACATCGAGTGGCCGGCACTGCGCGTCTGGCGCGCATTCCACCGGCCAGACTCGACCGCCGTGCTCGGCGTCGAAGAAGCATCCGTCCTTCTGTTCAGCTCCACTCGCACCGCTCACGCGCGCGGCGTCTTCGAGCCGCACGCGCGCCTCGATCGCTGTCTCGAGTATCTGCGCGCACACCCGACGACTGCGCATCGGCTTGCGGAGGTCGCTCGTGTCGCCGCCGTCCACCCAATGCACCTGGCGAAGCTCTTCAGACGCCGGTTCGGATGTTCGATGGGGGAATTCCTGCGGCGACGGCGTATCGCGTGGGCCTGCGAACGGCTCGCCATCAGCGGCGACAGCATCGCGGCCATCGCATGCGACTCCGGCTTCGCGGACCACGCGCACTTCACGCGAACGTTTGGGCGTGTCGCCGGCTGCACGCCGCGCTGGTACCGCGAGCGCACGCAGGCAACGCGATTCCCGAGCAGGCGAATGACGGGCTTCTAGCGTTCAAGACAACGGGCGCCGGCCGGCATACATTCGCGTCATGCTCGACCGTCACATTTTCGGATTCGCTCTGGGCCGCGCGTGCCTGGCTGCCGGCGTCCTCCTGATGTTCGCGGCGTCCGCTGCCGCACAAGCCGCGGCGGCAGCGCCGTGGACGGAGATCGCTGTGCAGTCGAGCGCGATTGGGAGACGCACCATCCGCGTCGCAACGCCCGGCGAGTACGCGCGCGGCACCGATCGTTACGCCGTGCTCATCATGCTCGACGCCGAGGATCGTCCGATGCTGCGGCTCGCCATGGCGCAGATTTCCTATCTCAGCGCCAACGGCGACGGCGTGCCGGCGATGATCGTCGTTGGGATCGTCAACGGCCAGGATCGTATTCACGACATGACGCCAACGCCAACCGGTTCGTCGGTGGCGGCGTTCAAGACCGCCGGAGGTGCGTCCGCGTTTGCGGACTTCGTGCTGCGCGATGTTCTTCCATCTGTCCGCGCGCGCTACCGCACGCTGCCGACAACGATCCTCGCGGGTCACTCGGCGGGCGGGCTGTTCGCGCTGGACATGGCCGCGACGCGGCCGGGCAGGTTCAACGGCGTCGTCGCAATGGACCCCGCGATCTGGTTCAACGACGGCGCGCCGGCACGGCTCTACGCCGATGCCATTGCGCGCTCGCCGGCGGGCACACGCGTCTTCGCCGGATACGGCGGGCTCGAGTCGGACATCGATGCCGCGACGACCGAGTTCTCGCGACGGCTCGAGGAGGCGAAATCCTCGACGGTGGCGTTCGCGAGCCGCCGCTACCCGGACGATTCGCACGCCCTCGTGCCGCTTGCGGCGCTGCCGGACGGACTCCGCTTCGTCTTCGCACCGCTCTCACTTCAGCGCCTGCCGATTGCGAAGCTTGCCGAGGGCGTCGATGCCGCGGCGGTCATGGCGGCGTTGGCAACGTCAGAAGCGCAATATTCTGATGCCGCGCGCTCGCTGCATCTCCCCGAAGCGCTGCCGGAGAGTGCGCTGGAACGCGCGGCGCGCTTCGCCAGGAGCACGCTGAAGAAAGATGACCTTGCGGTTCGAATTCTCGAGCGCAACGTCGCGCTGCATCCTGGATCCGCGCGAGCCGTTGCGAGGCTCGCCGATGGCTACGCCGCAAAAGGAGATGTTGCGGCGGCGATCGCGCAGCTGCGCCGCGCGATTGCGCTGGATCGATCGTCGGCGACCGAGCTTCCTGCCGATGCGCGGACGAAACTGCGCGAGCTTGAGCGAAAGACGCCGCGAAGGTAGATCAAACGATGGGCGATGGGCGTGCGCCCATCGCCAGAACGAACCGCGACACTTCGCGTGCGCGCGGACGATAGCTGCCCGACTCCCTAGGGCGTGACACGTCCATTGGTACGAGGTTCACACAGTGCGGAACGCGGACCGACGTCGGGCGACCGATTGAACGGTGACGATGGGTGCCGCCGCTGAGGAAACCATGCCTGATCGCAATCTCGTGACATGCCTACTTGCTTCCGCAGCGATGTCGATCGCTGGGGTCGCAGGGACAATACAGACGCGGACGTTGGCGATCACGCACATAGGCGTTGTGGACGTTGCCGCCGGCCGGATTGTGACAAACAGCACGGTCACGATTGCCGGCGACACGATCTCGAGTGTCGATCAGAACGGCGCTCCTCCCGCCGGCGCGCAGGTTGTGGACGGTCAGGGCAAATTCCTGATCCCCGGACTGTGGGACATGCACGCGCACGTCCAGGTGAATGAGAAAGGCTGGCTGCCGCTCTATATCGCGAATGGTGTCACCGGAATCCGCGACATGGGTGCGGACCTCGACTTCATCCTCGACATCAGACAAGCCACCGCGTCCGGGCGCGTGCTCGGCCCGCGCATCGTCGCGGCAGGACCCATCCTCGACGATGCGCCCGGCGATTGGCCGTTCAGGATCCGCGTGCGAACCCCCGATGAAGGCCGGGTTGCGGTTCAGCTGCTCAAGCGTCGCGGCATCGATTTGATCAAAGTGCACAACTTCACGCCGCGAGATGTGTTCTTTGCGATCGTCGACGAGGCGCGGCGGCAGCAGATCCCCGTCGCGGGACACGTGCCGTTGAAGGTGACCATCCCGGAGGGCGTCGATGCCGGCATGGTGACGATCGAGCACATGTCGGAAGGCGGCAGGGTGTGGAAAGCGTGTTCGGGAGGCGATCAGTATCGTCCTGATGCGTGCCGCCCTTTTTTCGAAAGGCTGGCGCATCGGCGCGTCTGGCAGACGCCAACACTCGTCGCCTTGTCCGAGCTCGCAGTGATCGGGACGCCCGCTTCGGCCATCAGCCGCGACCAGCTCGCGTACGCGAACAAGGCCTTTCTCGAGATGCACGCGGCCAACCAACGCTTCTTCGTGAAGCAGCCCGAAATCGTTGGCATCATGAAGAACCTGGCGGACGTCGCGAAAGTCGTGACCCGCGACATGGCTGCGGCCGGTGTCGGTATCCTTGCGGGATGCGACGCAATGATTGCGGGCTTTTGCGTGCATGACGAATTGGCCGCAATGGTGGCCGCGGGCATGACCCCACAGGCCGCGCTACAGACGGCCACGATCAATCCGGCGCGCTATCTTGGCCGGGAGATGACGCTCGGGACGATTGCAGTTGGAAAATCGGCCGACCTGGTGTTGCTGGACGGGAACCCGCTCGAGGACATCGCCAACGTCCGCCGCATTCGTGCCGTCGTGTCCGCCGGACGTTTCCTGGACCGAGCTGCGCTCGACCGGCTGCTTGTCCAAGCGAAGGCTGCAGCGCTGCAGTAGTGGTCCGGAATGCGTTTACTCGCCTCAGGCATTCGCAAATGCGGCTCCAACTCGCGAAAGTTAGGCTGGCCAGGCTTGAATGGATCCTGTGTAACGCCGTAGTGTCAAGGAGTCTCCGCCGCGGCGACAGTCCCGATTTTCCTGCGAGTTCCTGTCTCTCGAGCCGGGCCTGTCGCGACGCCGGGTCCGGCCGTCACCGCCATGCAGGGCCGGCCGGGAACGAGAACTCGGCGATGGACGACGGTTTCATCGTGACGCTGTAGCCGGGCGCGGTCGGCAGCTGGTATCGACCGCCCAGCACGCGCACGGGATCGACGAAGTGCTCGTGCAGGTGGTCTACGTACTCGATGTCCAAGTGAGGAACATGCCATGACTGAGAAGAGAGTGTGGCTGATCACCGGCGCAGGCCGTGGCTTGGGCGTCCACATCGCAAAGGCCGTCCTGGCCTCCGGACATGCGGTCGTCGCCACCGGCCGCGATGGTGCGAAGGTCGCGGCGGCGGTCGGCGACCACGACAGCCTGTTGGCCATTAGGCTCGACGTCACCCGCCCCCAAGACGCCCAAACTGCAGTCGCGGCCGCCGTCGTAAAGTTCGGCCGGATCGACGTCCTGGTCAACAACGCGGGGAATTTCTTCGCCGGCTTCTTCGAGGAGCTCAGCCCTGAACAGGTCCGCCATCAGATCGAGACGCTGCTGTTCGGCCCGATGAATGTCACTCGCGCCGTCCTGCCGGTGATGCGCAAGCAGCGCTCTGGTCTCCTGCTCACAATCTCCTCGACCGCGGGCATCGCCGGCCAAATGTTCTGCACGGCCTATGCCGCTGCAAAGTTCGGCATCGAGGGATGGATGGAATCTCTCACGCCGGAGATCGCGCCCTTCGGAATCCGCACGATGCTGGTCGAGCCTGGTTTTTTCCGTACCGAGCTGCTTACCAACGACTCGACCACGTACGCCAAGCCCTCCATCGACGATTATGCCGAGAAGACGAAGGAGATCGTCGGGGCCTGGAAGAGCATGGACGGAAAGCAAGGTGGCGACCCCGCCAAGCTCGCCGACGCCCTCGTGGAGCTCGTCGCGCTTCAGGATCCGCCCACTCGCTTCGCTGCCGGCGCCGACGCCATGCAGACGTTTGAGGCCAAGGCCAATACGCTTCTCGCCCAGGCCCAGGCCCACCGCGAGCTGTCCACCTCTCTCGCGTATGACGACGCTTGAGCAAAAGTGGTTGCTCCATGGCAGGGAGATTCGCGATGCACTCCGGGCTGGCCGGTGATGTCCGCCTGTTATGCTGCGAGCCTCGCTAGGTCGGACGCGATATGGCACGTCGGTCCACTATCAGTTAGGCGCGGGCGGTGTCTAACCTACAAGGGATGCAGGATGCCTAATCGCTCCGCAATTGGCGTGGGCCTGGCTCTCTTGTCCGTGGTCTGGCTGGCAGCGCTTATGCCGGCCGCTCATGCTCAGGACCGGTCACACGATCTCTCCTGGGGTCCTGTCACGGATGGCCTGCGAATGTCAATTGCCAGGACGCCGTTATCCGCGACGGCCACGACAGCACAGTTCAGTGTGGCAATCGAGAACGCCGGGGAAAAGGACGCTGTTCTCAACATGGGACTGATGATGGCAAACGGCCAGGTCTTGTTGCCGACAGCGCTGTTTCTCACTATCACGGACTCGCAGAAAGTCGGCCGCGAACTGAGTTTCATTTCGGACGGGCGCCGCTTGTCCGGGAAGGTGGATGATTATGTTGTGCCGCTCCGACCGGGCACTACGTACACAATGGCTGTCGACCTAAGCCACTATTGGGCCGCGGCGACGAAGCAAATTCCTCTGAGGCTCTTAAGAGGAGAGCACACAGTGGTCGCGCGTCTCGTTGCCCGCGGAGCACAGGTACTCGAAATTCGACATTGGTTTGCTGAAGTTCTGGACGGGCACCGTTCAGTCGAACGAACTGACGTTTCAAGTGCCGTAAAGAACGCGGGAGATGCTTGCGCCCCTCTAACACGCGGCTTACCCGCGGCGGCCGTTCGGGTCTAAGTACCTCCAGGTACTTGTTTCGGCCGCCGCGGGTGAGCCGCAGCCGCTAGCAGCCCGTGGTGAAAGGCCAGCTGCATTCGGCCGCCGATGCATCCCCGCCGGCTGCGTTGCTTCTTCCTCAAATACTGCCCGGTATTCTCGGTCGTCGCGCCTTGCCGGCGGGGCGCCTCCGCGCCCTCGGTGCGACGCCGGTCTTTCACCATGATGGTATGGACTCCTCCCGGTTCCAATGCGGCATGATGAGCCGCATCAGCTGACAGCCATCAGCGTAACCAGGAGGAGGCCGAGATGGATGCTACGACAGTGGCCGTGGATCTCGCAAAGACCGTGTTCGAGCTCGCGCTGGCGAATGCGCAGTGGCATCTCGTGGGACGGCAACGACTCAACCGCGCGGGGTTCACCCGTTTCCTCGCCGAGACCCCGCCGACGCATGTCGTGATGGAAGCGTGCGGGACCGCCCACTACTGGGGCCGGGTCGCGCAGGACCACGGGCACCGCGTCACGCTGGTGCCCCCCGGGTATGTGCGGCCCTACGTGCGGCGTAATAAGACCGATCGCGCCGATGCCGCGGCGATCCTGGAAGCGGTGCGCTCGGGTCAGGTGCCGACCGTGGCCGTCAAGCGAGTCGAGCAGCAGGCACTGGTGGCGCTGCACCGCGTACGCGAGCAGTGGATGACGACCCGTACCGCCCGGATCAATACGCTGCGCGGGATCCTCCGCGAGCAGGGGATTCTGCTGCCAGCCGGCGCGCGCGCCGCGCTGCAGGCGATCCCAAGCGTCCTGGACGCGGCGACCCTGCTGCCCGCGCATCTGCGTCGCGTTCTCGCCGACGTGCACGAGGAAGTGCGTGCGATTGAGGGACGCATCGCCGCGCTCGAACGGGAGCTCGCGTCGTTGGCCGCGGACGATCCGGTCGTGACGCGTCTGCGCACGATCCCCGGGATCGGCCTATTGACGGCGACCGCACTGGTCGGCTCGGTCGGCCATATCCACGCGTTTCACCGGGCGCGGCAGTTTGCCAGCTGGCTGGGGCTGACGCCGCGGGAACACTCGAGTGGCCCGCGCCGGCGCCTCGGGGGTATCAGTAAACGGGGAGACGTGTACCTCCGCTGCCTGCTGACGCACGGCGCCCGCGCGGTGCTGCTTGCGGCGCACCGCCGCCGGGGGGCGTCCAGCACCGCCCTGCATCGATGGGCATTGGACCTCCGCGAGCGGCGCGGCCACAACAAGGCGACGATTGCGGTGGCCAACAAATTGGGACGGATCGTCTGGGCGGTCTGGACGAAGGATGTCCCGTACACGCTAGCCGATGCGGCGTAACCGACTATAACCCCTTTCCTCCGGAGTGCGCAGCGAGTGACGAAACCCATGGCCCTTCGGTCTCCCCGACACCGCATCAGGCCGGTAGCAGCCCTGGCGCGTGACGCCGACGCCACGATTGGCCCGCGGTGCGCGACTATCCATGATGGCCAGGAGGACGAAACCCTCCTCCGACAGGCCGGATATACGACCGCAACCGACTCGAAGGACACTGGGCGACGAATCTCGTGACAATCGGGAGGAGTCCATATA